>NZ_JBIATY010000005.1:0-654283 GCF_042892235.1 Streptomyces sp. NPDC001816 | reverse complement strand
GCCGGTAAGACCCTGGTCGAGCTGTTCGGTCTCGCCCGCGAGCTGAACATCGACGCCGAGGGCATCGACATGGGTCCGTCCCCGACGGACGCCGCCCTGGCCGCCGACATGGCGCTGCCGATCGAGGAGCTGGAGCTCACGGTCCGCTCCTACAACTGCCTCAAGCGTGAGGGCGTCCACTCGGTGGGTGAGCTCCTGGCGCGCTCCGAGGCCGACCTCCTCGACATTCGCAACTTCGGTGCGAAGTCCATCGACGAGGTCAAGGCGAAGCTGGCCGGCATGGGCCTGGCCCTCAAGGACAGCCCGCCCGGATTCGACCCGACCGCCGCTGCCTTCGACGCGGACGACAACGGGAACACGGGTTTCATGGAGACCGAGCAGTACTGAACGCCGCGCCAGGTCGTGGGGGGCCAGGAAGGCAGAGGGGCCAGCGATGAGCACCGGCCGAACGCCGGTGCTTCCCCGAGGGCCCACCGACGGAGATGCAGACGCCCAAGCCCTCCGAGCCTGCTCAGGATGGCGAAGGCGGCCGCCATTTCTGCCTTGTCTTGCCTTCCGTCCCCTCGGGTGTGGCCGAGAACGCCGCCGGGCACGCTGTCCCAGTTGGTGCCCCGAGGCTGTCCGATACATATTGCCTGGTCAGGCACGATGCACCCGGCAGGATGCGAACCTGCGACACCCGGTTTGGATTCGATACGAGCGCGTCCGGGCGCGTCACCACGCGGTCGGGTTGAGCGTGCCGGGCCGCGCATGGGTGCCTGCGTCCGGTGCCGTTGATGTCGTCCGTGGATGTCAGCCACAGCCAGCGCTCCAGTTCGGCCCGGGACCTGGCCGGCATCACAGAGACCTTGCGGATCGGCCTGGCTGCACGTGCTGATCGGTGGCGGGTGGCACAAGACTCTGTTCTCGAGGCGATCCGGCCGGGACCTCGAAGCCCTGCTGGCGGGCGGGGGTGCCCGTCCCCTCGGTTCGACCGAACCGAGAAGCTGAAGGGTCTCGGGTCCGGCACCAAGGACCGGGCCAGGGCTGTCTTCGCCGGCCTGCACTCCGTGCGGCGCTTCTCCGAGCCGGCGGGCGCGGCCTGACGGCGGGAGGGATTCGAATAGCTCGACACCGAGGGATTCCGGCCCCGTCTTTCGCGGTAACAAGTCGGGATATTTCGAAAGTATTCGAGTTGACGCCGGCCGACGTACTGATCCGCTGCTCCCGTGAGGCTGAGGCCCAGCGTCACGGGTGAAACTAGTGCAGGTGCGCGTACCGTGCTAAAATTATTGGCAGTTGCAGTTGTGGTTCCCGAAACTTCAAGTGTCTCGGCGGCTTTATGTCGTCGGGCATTTCTGTATCTCCGGTGCTTATCCGGACGGGGTTCATTGTGGCAACGCAGGGGTTCACACGGTGTGGGCCCGCGGGCACTGCCCCCAAGGAGATGTGACATGGCTACTGGCACCGTCAAGTGGTTCAACGCGGAAAAGGGCTTCGGGTTCATCGAGCAGGACGGCGGCGGCCCGGACGTCTTCGCCCACTACTCGAACATTGCCACCCAGGGCTACCGTGAGCTCCAGGAAGGCCAGAAGGTGAACTTCGACATCACGCAGGGCCAGAAGGGTCCGCAGGCGGAGAACATCACTCCCGCCTGACGTCGAAGCGTATGAGATATCTGGGGCCCCGTCTTGCGGTGGGGTCCCAGATATTTGTTTTTATATTCCGATGGAATTCTTTTTGTCCCCCCTCCGGCTCGTTCTTGCAATTCATCCGGCTCGTTCCTGTCGGGAATTCCTCGATGCGCGCCCTGCCGAGGAAGGTTCTCCATGAGCCGTTCAGCTCGTACGCACGACCGTATCCGCCCACAGGATCAGGGGCGCCGCAGCGCCGGTTCAGGCGACACCGGGCGCCGTTCCTCCGCACCGCAGGGGGAGTTCGCGCTGCCGGTCACCGTCACTCCGGCCCTGCCCGCGGCCGCGACCTTCGGTGAACTGGACATGCCCGTCGAGTTGCTGAAGATGCTCACCGGCCTCGGCCTGAACGAGCCGTTCCCGATCCAGGCGGCCACGTTGCCGAACTCCCTTGCAGGGCGTGACGTCCTGGGCCGCGGGCGCACCGGATCGGGCAAGACGCTCGCCTTCGGCCTGGCGGTCCTTGCGCGCACGAGCGGGCAGCGTGCCGAGGCGCGGAAGCCGCTGGCCCTGATCCTCGTCCCCACGCGCGAGCTGGCCCAGCAGGTCACCGATGTGCTCGCCCCGTACGCCCGGTTGCTGAAGCTGCGGCTGGCCACTGTGGTCGGCGGCATGTCGATCGGCAGGCAGGCCGGCGCACTGCGTGCCGGGGCCGAGGTGGTCGTCGCGACTCCTGGCCGCCTCGCAGATCTCGTCGAGCGCAAGGACTGCCGCCTGGACCGGGTGAACGTCACCGTCCTGGACGAGGCCGATCAGATGGCGGACATGGGTTTCATGCCGCAGGTCACCGAACTGCTGGACCAGGTACGTCCCGACGGCCAGCGCATGCTGTTCTCGGCCACGCTGGACCGCAACATCGATCTCCTGGTCCGTCGTTACCTCCATGACCCGGTCGTCCATTCGGTCGACCCGTCGGCGGGCGCGGTCACCACGATGGAGCATCACGTGCTGCAGGTGCACGGCGCCGACAAGTACGCCACTGCCACCGAAATCGCTGCCCGCGACGGGCGCGTGATCATGTTCCTGGACACCAAGCACGCTGTCGACCAGTTCACCAGGCACCTGCTGAGCAGCGGCGTGAAGGCCGCGGCGCTGCACGGTGGCAAGTCGCAGCCCCAGCGCACCCGCACCCTGGCACAGTTCAAGACCGGCGACGTCACGGCGTTGGTGGCCACCAACGTCGCGGCTCGGGGCATTCACGTCGACGACCTCGATCTCGTGGTCAACGTCGACCCGCCGGGCGACCACAAGGACTACCTGCACCGCGGTGGCCGAACTGCCCGCGCCGGCGAGTCCGGCAGTGTCGTCACGCTGGTCCTCCCCGGCCAGCGCCGGGACATGGCCCGTCTCATGTCCGACGCAGGCATCAGACCGCAGATCACACAGGTCCGCTCCGGCGAGGCCGAGCTGAGCCGCATCACCGGCGCCCAGGCTCCCTCCGGTGTTCCTGTCGGCGACACCGGGCCGGTCGCGGAGCGCCCGAAGCGCGGGGGTGCCCCTTTCCGTGGTCTGGGTACCCGCCAGGGGCGGGCCGGTGGCGGGGGCGAGTCTCGCCGGTCTGCTGAGGCCCGCCAGATTGCCGAGGCCCGCAAGGCCGCCCGGGTCCGTCGTGGCGCGTAGGCCGGCAACAGTGCCGTATTACGCTGTGTCCGTGACTCAGGCCGACTTGCGCCGCACGGAGATGTGCTTCGCGGAGTCCTGGGTGAACGGCGCCTCGTCCCGGTCCGCGACGCGTCGTTCCAGCTCGAGCCCGGCGATCCGTGCCATCAGGTCCAGCTCCGTCGGCCATGCGTACCGGTGCCGGGAGTTGCCGCGGCGGTAGCGGCCGTCGTCGCTGTCGCGGGTGAAGTGGTGCGAGACGAGAATCCGCTCGACCGGGTCGAAGGTGTCGAAGCCGAGATGCCGCTCGGAGACGCCGAACGGCACCGCGACCTGCCCGGACGGCAGGAACCGTAGTGGCAGTAGGCCCAGCTCGATGACGAATCGGCCGCCGGGCGTCAGATGACGTGCGGCATTTCGGAAGCACTCGACCTGCTCGTCCCTTCGTGAGCAGGCTCGTGATGGTGTTTAGACGAGATGAACCAGGGTGAACCCGCCGGGGACGGCAGTCGTGGCCATGCCACCCAGGGCGAGTACGGCGGAGCCCGTCGTTCACCGTGCCGCGCAGTAACGGCAGCCGTCAGCGGCGCGGACGCTCCAGAGTGAGCAGCAGGCCCTCGACCGCACCGGGCCCTATACGGCCCTTGACGTCGGCGGACGTGATCGCCTTGAGGGCCCAGCCGTCCTCGGCGTGCTTGTTCAGAACCTTCTCCAGCTTGCCGCTGTCCAGTGCGTCTCCGATGAGTGACTCGCGGAAGGTGACGACCTTGTATTCGAGTGCGTAGGGGTTGCTCATGGCTGGGGCCTTCCCGTGGATGGACTGGCTGACGGAACCGGGGACAGCCAATCACCATTCGACGTTGCCCCACACGGCGGGGTGGGGGTCATGTCATCGAGGGAGGGGGCGAGGAGGGCTATGACACAGTGCGCACCTCAGGCGTGAGCCCGGCGGCGTACGGTTCAGGGCCAGTAGGTCCACGGCGCTCGCCAGTCGGGCACCCCTCGCCCGCTCCTCCTTGCCCAGCCACCTGAGGGCCGTCTTCAGCGACATCGAGTGCATCCGCGCTCACTCGCCCGAACCGTTCGCCGCCTGACCTTCTTCGGCGGTGCCGGTACAGCGCAAAGCGGAGGTAAGCCGGCGTCGCGTCAGCGCTGCGCCGACACGTCCCAGCGGACGCGCAGAGCCGGGGGCTTCCGTAAGGCCAGGCCCCTGGGCGCGGTGGGCGAGGCCGGGTCGAGCCGCAAGCCGGGGAGACGGTCGAGAAGCGCGCGGAGGCAGGCGCCGGCTTCCAGGCGGGCAAGGTGGGCGCCCAGACAGAAGTGGGGGTCGTGCGCGAAGGCCAGCTGGAGGCGGGAGTTGCCCCGTCGCAGGTCGAAACCGTCGGGGTCTTGGAAGATCTCGGGGTCGCGGTTCGCGCCGGCGAGCGAGACGACCACCAGATCATCGCGTCGGCTGTTGCGTAGCGGTCCACGACCGCCGCGGCGGGTTCCAGGCGGAGCGGTTCCTCGATCGCCGCGTCGACCAGGTCTGGATCGGCACGCACGAGGGCGAGTTGACCAGGGGTGCCAGCAAGTGCAGTACGGCGTTGGCGATCACGCCCTCGGTGGTCTCGATACCGCCGAACATCAGCACGGCGGCGTTGGCGACCACCCCCGGCAGTTTCAGGCGCTTGCTGTCGGCTGCCTTGACCAGCAGCGACGCGTCGCCTCGACGCTTCCTCGCAGCTGCTCGAATGCCGCCGCCCCGGCAGGGTTCGCCGGCAGCCCGGCGGTGATGTCGGAGACCGCGCTCACGATGGCGTCGTACCAGGACAGCACCGCCCCGGCGTCAGTGCCGACCAAGCCCAGCGACTCGGCAACGACGGCGACGGCCAGAGGCCCGGCCACCTTCCGGCGCAGTTCGGCGCTGCCACGCGGCCGGATGCCTTCCACGAGCCGGGCGGCTTCCTGTTCCACGAACCCGGTGAACCGGTCGTGTACATCGTGCGTGACGGAACGGGTCGGTGAAGGGAGCGCGGTGCCGCTTGTGCTCGGCGCCCTCCACGGAGAGCATGCTCGGACCGACCACCTGGGCGGTAGAGAAGCGGGGGTCGTCCTCCAGCTCCGCGAGCGTGGTCGCGGAGCCGAGCGGAAACCGGCGCGCTGTCACCATGGAAGCTCCCCTGTTCCCGTTCCTGGAGTTCCGGCCTCCCCGGAGCCCACTCAGAGCGTATGCGTCTCCGGCGGTGAGTTGAGCTGGCCCCACACCGTGGGTGACTCGCCCCTGCGGCCGACATCGCCCTGGGCACGCCGGTAGGGTCGGGGTTGCCTTAACGGAGGTTGGCGGACACGAACAAGGACAATCCCGACCGCAAGGTGCGGCTGAGCTTCCTCGGCTGACGTCTGTGGCGGGACTGTAGCGTCGAATTCAGGCCGCGCCGAATGAGGGCGGGCGGCGATCTTGCCAGCAGTGTCGGAGCTTCCCCTGGCCAGAGCGTCGGGCGGTCCCCTCGACCACCGCGTCCAGGAGGTCGCCGAGCCGATGAAGCCGGTCTCTCATCCGTGAGAGGGAGGCCTTCCCTGCGTCCGGGGCTGCTGCAGCCGGGCCGCGAGCTCCCCCGGCAGGACATCCCGATTTGCCGAGGTGAGCCGGACGACCTCGATGTCGGCGCGCCGCTTGAGGGCGTCGGTGAACGGATCGGGGTGCGTGTGGACCGTGGCGACGATGTCGACCTCGGCGACGAACAGCGCGTCGACCGCGTGCCGGAACGCCGCGGACGCCAGTTCCATCCGCCCCAGCTCGTCGATGAGCACCAGCCGCCCTGTTGCCTCCTCGGTTGCTGCCGGGCGAAGCGACGGCAGCGCCAGTCGTTCCATGACGCCCGGGTCGACGCCGTATTTCCCTACCCGTGGCGGACCGGGCAGGTCGACATGGGCGAGCACTTCCCGTCGGCCTGCCAGGGTCTCCAGGGCGAATCCGACGCGGGCGCCGGATTGCCGGATCTCCTCCGTGGTGAAGCCGGTGGCCGCGTGGGCGGGCAGCAGCGCGGCGAGCCGACGCAGGGCGGTCGTTTTGCCCGCGCCAGGGCGGCCCTCGAGCAGGATCCTTACCGGCACACTGCCATCTTCACCCCCGCTTCCTGAGGCGGCCCGGGTGGGCTCGGCCGAGTGGGGGTTTTGGGGTGCGGACCGGTGCCGATGCCGCCGTTGCGGGTATGGCGGCGCGCATGAGCGGAATTGAACTCAGCAGCACCGCGTTCGACGACAAAACGATGATCCCCCGTCGGTACAGCGGGGAGGGTGAGAACATCTCACCGCCCCTGACCTGGTCGGGGGTGCCCCACGAGGCCACGGAGCTGGTGCTCGTGTGCGAGGACCCGGACGCGCCGGGGGCGACCTTCCTGCACTGGCTGGTGACCGGCATCGATCCGGGGACCACCGGGGCGGCGGAGGGCCAGAAGCCCCAGGGTGGCCTGCCGTGGCCCAACGGCTTCGGCCGCGCGGGCTGGGGAGGGCCGATGCCTCCACCGGGGCACGGGCCGCACCGCTACTTCTTCCGCCTGTACGCCCTGTCCGAGCCGCTGCCGCTGCACGGCCACCCGGGCGTCGAGGACGTGCACCGTGCCCTGAAGGGCAGGGAGCTGGCCTCCGGCACCCTGGTCGGGACCTATCAGCGCTGAGCGTAGCCATGGGCGCCGTACAGCCGGACGAACCGGGCCGCGGTGACCGTCCTGCGGTTGCACCAGGTTGTGGGCCCGCCGCCCGTACAGCTCGACGCGCTCCTGCCCGCCCTGCCCGATCGGCTGGACGAGCCGGCCACCGGTGCGGAGCTGATCCACGAGCGGCTCAGGCACTCGCGGGAAGGCCGCGCAGACGATGACGGTGTCGTACGGGGCACGGGTCGGCATCCCGAGTCCCGTCGCCGAGTACGACCTCGGCATTGCCGACGCCTGCCCGGCCGGCCGCAGACGAGCCTCGTCGACCAGGTCGGGCCGGCGCTCGACGCTGACGACGTACGCGGCCGAGCGGGCCGGCAGAGCGGCCTGCCGGCCGGATCCGGTCCCGACCTCCAGGACCTATTCGTCTTGCGGATGCCACCTCGTCCGCGCGGACGTATTCCGCCCGGGGGATGCTCCGTACGGCCTCCAGGAGACGGGCGTCGGTCACGCCCACGGCGTGGGCCGCGCGGACCAGGTCCTCGGGGTGCCTTCATGGGCCATCGGAGCGCGGGGCCGTGGCGGTGGCGCCGGAGGCCCCGCTCGTGGTGCGTTCCACAGGCCGCACGGCGTCATCGTGCTCGCCGCTCGCCGCTCGCCGCTCGACGTCGCAGCGCCGGCGCCGGACGGCGGACCGTCGTCTGTTCCAGGGAGTGACTCAGTGGGTTGGCCACCGCCGGCACGCCTACCGCCCAGGTCTTGGGCGGGGTGATCGAAACGTCTGTCTCCTCCGCGCCGCTGTTGCTCCGGACGGGGTCCCCGGGTCGGTGTAGCGCAGCAGGGCGCCCACGCCCTCGTACAGCCTCAGCTCGCTCTCCGGTACGACGACCAGCTCGGCGCCGGTGCTGACGAGGGCCCGGACGAGGGCCTCGTCGGCGCGTTCCTCGCGCGGGGCCCGCACGCCGAAGGACATCAGCTCCGCCTCGGTCAGGGCGAGGTGGGTGGGCTGGGAGCCCACCCAGAGCCGCAGCGAAGACCCAGGCGGTCGGTTCAGCAGCAGTGCCGCGACCTGGCCGCGCTGGAGGGCGGCGACGGTGGCGGCAAGCCCCTCCGCCACGGGTCCGTCCAGGGCACGCCGGCCGATGAAAATGTCCACGAGTTCCCGGTCGTGCGCGGCCATGCGGCCGCGGAAGACGCCGTCGAGCTGCGGCTCCAACAGGGCGCGACCTGTGTCGGTGGGGGTCCGGCCGCCCACGCGTACGACTTTGTCCCGCAGGGTGTGCGGCAGGCGGCGGATCAGTACGTTGCACGCCCACTCGTCCCCGCCCACGACGACGGCGTCGGCATGGGCGCGCCGCGCCCGTTCGTCCAGCCGGTGACCGAGCCGGAGGGAGGTGCGGTGCCAGGTCGCCACGGCGACCCTGTGGTGCAGCCGCTCACCCGGGGTGACGGTGGACGCGGGCCAGGTGCCGGTCTCCGCCTCCAGAGTTACCCAGCCGTGGGTCTCGGCGGTCGGAAGGCCGCCGTAGCGGACGACTACGGCCATGTAGGGGATCTCCGGAAGGTGCTGGGTGACCAGGGGCATCGCGTCCGGCAGGGTGCTGTAGCGCGCGGAGTCGTGCTCGGGCGGCCTGGGCAGCTCCCCGTCCAGGACGAGCGTGCCGTGGGCGGCGAAGATGGCCTGACCGTGCGCCCCCGGCACCTCTGTGTCGGCGCCGACCACCTCCTCCAGTACGTTCAGCAGCGCCCGGTCCGAGCCCTGACGGGACAGGCTCTCGCGCAGCCGTTGCCAGCGCAGCGCGATCGCCCGGTCGGGATGCTCGACGTTTCGGGAGGTGTCCAGGTACACGGAGGCGAACGGGCCCGGCTCCGCGTAGAGAGGTTCAAGGAACGACAACCTCATCGCCACTCCTCGTCGATGGTCTCCCCTCCTTCGATGATGCGCGCCCTGGGGGCGATGGAGCTCGACGAGCGCAAAACGGTGCGGAACGCGGGGCGGTCGGGCGCGCCGGCCCGTCGTAAGCATGGTGGCGGCGACCAGGCCGTTCAGTACCGCCGAGCCGCGGGCCGGGACGGCAGGTCCTTCCTGGCGTGACCCCGTAGCCCCGGCGCGGCCACGACTGCATGCCACCTAGGCGGAGTCCTCATCGTCCTCGTGGTCCTCATCGCCTTCGAAGTCCTCGAAGTCATCGTCAGGCTCTTCCAGCGCCTCCACCAGGTGGTACTCGAGCGGAGCGCCGATCTCGTCGTGTTTCATCAGCAGACGGCACAGCATGTTCAGCGGGTACTGCCCTGCCGACTCATCGGCGCCGGCAGGGCTGACGCACGGCGTGTCGACGGTGCCGTTCTGGTGCACCGGCGCGAACAGGCGGGGCGCCGGCGCTGTCTCGTCCAGGATCATGGGCTCGTACTTCCACACCAGCCCGCGAGCACGGCGGACGGTCTCGCCGAGGTACCAGACGGCGCCCTGGACGAACTCGCCGCGCCGGGCGCCGAACACGTCCTCCAGGGTGCCGAACCGCTCCCGGACCAGCTCTTCCAGCGGCTCCAGCGAGGCGGGGCCGAAGTCCCACCGTTCCGCACCGCCGTTGGTCCGGGCCCAGTGTTCGAAGGCGGCTTGTCGTTCGGCCAGCCACACCAGCAACTCCGGGTGCCGCTGCGGATCGTGCGCGTCGTCAGTGTGCTCGCTCATGCGGGCACTGTAGAGAACCCGGGAGAACCCGGCAGGCGACCGGCCGAGGCGGCGTGGTCGAGGTCCTCGAACCGGCCTGCTCAGGGCCTGAGTTGCGACACGCCGCACGCAACAATTCGTTGCGACTTACGTGGCGTCAGCCCCTAGGGTGCCCCGGTGGACGGTGACATGTCACGGGGGCCCGCACCGTCCGCCTCCAGTCCCATGTGCCCCTACCAGGGACAAAAGCAGTTGAATACACCGATACGAACCCGCCTGCGTGCCCGCCTGGCCTCCTGCCTCGCGGTCATCTCGGCGGCCGGGATGATGCTGGTGGGCCTGCCCGCCGCCCCGGCCCAGGCCGCGCCCGGCGACACCGCGCAGATCACCACCGGCAAGCGGTGCGACGAGATGCACCTCGGGAAGAAGTACCCGCGGACGCCGGCGAACTCCGGTGCCCCTGGCGGCGCCCAGTTCGAGGAGTCCTGGCCCGGCCTGGAAGAGAAGTACTTCTACGACCACCTGTTCAAGGGGTTCGAGGACGTTCCGACCCCCACCGCGCAGGAACTGGCCCAGCTCGGCAGTACGGACGAGGACATCGACGCCTGGGACAAGAAGTACGCCCAGTCCAAAGACCCTGACGACATGAAGCAGGGCATCTACACCCGCTACAACCGCTACCTCAAGGGCGGAACCGGCGCACGCCTGCCCTTCAAGCGCTGGCAGAAGCGGTACCTGACCCAGAACCAGCAGAACAACCACAAGGGCGCGGTCTTCGAGCGCAAGACCGTCCGCGACTTCAACCTGATCGGTCCGGACTGGCTGTGCGAGGTCACCGTCGAGGTCCGCGACCAGAACGGGAAGCTGCTCGCGCGCCGCAAGTACGACGCGTACAACGCGAAGAAGGACCAGTTCGCCGAGTTCAAGTCCACGTCCAAGTACCGCCCCAAGCAGTACGCCGCCGACCGGATCGTCCTGCGGCACAAGGACGCCACCTACGACTTCACCAAGAAGAACCTGGTCATCTACGGTGGCGAGAAGGCCGCCAAGGGCACCGTCAACCAGTACGGCAAGCTCAACCAGGCGCTCCGCGGTGAACGCGGCACCACCGGCAACCCGGTGCGCATCTACGAGCGCCGCGCGACCGGCATGGGCGTCTACCCGACCACGAAGTACTCCAAGTACTACCCTGTGATGAACCCCAACCCGGCCAGGGGCACCGCCGGCCCGATGAACGACATCGCGTTCGGCTCGGGCAGGAACCTGAACGACGCCAAGCGGATCCAGCGCGAGTTCAACCAGGCCAACACCCGCAGCGCGCTCGGCCGCGGCCCGGGCGGTGTCGACTTCACCACCCTGGAGATCCAGTACGTCGGCAACCCCGTCAAGGGCAAGGGCCTCGACTACTCCTTCAAGGCCGACTACGTCGACGACGAGGACACCAACCCCGGCTACGGCGGGCAGGCCAAGCTCCAGCTCGCCTCCGACGCCATGTTCACCTGGCTCGCCCTCGACCCGCGCTCGTTCTGGGTGAACCTGAACCCGGACCAGCCGGACAAGATCATGGACCCGACGTTCGGGAAGACCGACGCCGGACGCGTCCTCCTGGTCGCCGACCTGGACATGAAGCACGACTACGCCCGCGCCATGGACCCGCGTGTCGAGCCCGGAAAGACGTACTGGGACGCCATGAGCGACGCCGGTCTCCCGTGCTCGCACTCTCTGCGCAACTGGATCGTGCCCAAGGCCGCCAAGGTCCGCGTTGACGAGAACGGCATCTACATCCTGGACGCGCCGCTCGAGGTGAAGTCCGCGCCGATCGACTTCACCACCCCCAGCCCGAACGGCGACTGCTCCCTGACCAAGGAGCAGGTCCAGACGTCGCAGCGGCTGGTCGACCAGTACATCCTCCCGGGCATCGAGAAGAAGATCAACGAAGACCCGAAGTACGCCGACCTGCGCCGCGTCTACAAGTCGCGCGTCGCGGCCGAGTACATCCGCCGGCAGGACAAGGACCACCCCACCGACTTCCACGCCATCATCGGCAGCGGCGACGTCAAGCGGTGGCCCCTGCGCGCCCCCAACACCGGCTGGACGCCCAAGAAGACGTACGACGAGTACGTCACGTCCTTCACCAAGGGCGACTACAGCTACCCGTGTGAGTACAACGGGGAGAACAAGACCTGCGTGATGGGCGGTGTCGACTTCTCCAAGCAGCCCGAGAAGAAGATCAGCCGGGCCCGGTTCCAGGCCGAACACCCCCGCCTGGACGTCACCACCAAGAACTCCGTCCGCACGGAGACCGGTTACCGCGACACCTACACCGCCTACCTCGGCGGCAGCTCCGGGAACACCGACAACGGCGGCACCCCGGAACCGGACCCGAGCCCGACCGGCAGGCCCACGCACAAGCCCAGCAGCCCGGCTCCCGAACCGTCCAGCAGCCACTCCGGCAGCCCCACGCCGACGCCGACCACTCCGCCCGGAAAGAACGACGACGACCACGGGGGCGGCCTTGCCGACACCGGCGCCCAGGTCGGACTCGTCGCCGGGATCGCCGCGGTCCTCGTGGCCGTCGGCTTCGTCCTGGCCCGCGTGAAGCGGCGCCGCGGCACGCGGGACTGACCGATCCCCCCCCGCACCACGGCAGCACACGAATCAGGCCCTCGTTCCCTTCCGGCAAGGAAGGAAACGAGGGCCTGATTCGTGCACGGGCGACCCCAGGGCGTGGCCGACCTTCCCGGGGTCACGGCGCGGCCGACTGGGAATCCGGCGGAGATCCTTCTACCGTGGGCTGCGCCTGTCCCGGTGCTGGTGGACGAAGTGAAGGGGGCTTGGTGGACGCCGAGTTGGGGACGCTCGCCGCGCAGGGGGCCACGGCCCTGATCGGGCTCATGGTCGCGGACTCCTGGGGAAAGACCAAGCACTTGGCCCGGCGGCTGACCGGCCGGCTCTCGGGGCGCGGAGCGGACGAGGAACTGGAGGCCTCCCGCGAGGAGTTGGACGCGGCCCGGGAGCGGGGCGAGGAGGAACGGGCGGCGAACCGGGTCGCCGCCGCATGGGAACGGCGCCTGCTCGACATCCTGCGGAGCGACCCCGAGGCGGCCGAGGAACTGCGGCACGTCCTGTCCGAACTCATGCCGGGAACGTCGTACGACATCACCTTCGACGCGCGACCAGCCGTCGGCGACGCGCCTCCCGACCACATCCCGGCCCTGACCGGCACGTTCAGCAACCGGGTCGCCGAACTGGCCCGTATGGACGCCCTGTGCGGCGAGCCCGGCCGGGTCGGCCTCGCGGTGCTGGCCGGGCTGCCCGGGGTCGGCAAGACCGCCTTCGCCTGCCGCTGGGCCGACAAGGAGCGGGACCGGTTCCCGGACGGCCTGTTCTACGTCGACTACGCCGCCCTGCGCGACGAGTCCGCCGTCGGCGCCGCCATGGGCGCCGACGTCTCCCAGGCCCTCGCCGCGATCCTCAAGGCGCTCATGCGCAGCGACGAGCACGTCCCGGCCACGCTCGCCGAGCTGACCCGGCAGTACGCCTCCTGCTCGCGCGACCGGCGCATCCTCGTCCTCATCGACAACGTCACCCTGCCCGCCCAGGTACGGCCCCTGATCCCCAGCGGGCCCGGCAGCACGGTCGTCGTCACCAGCCACAGCAGGCTCACCGAACTGGTGGCGGTCGACGGAGCCGACCTCATCGCGCTGAAACCCCTCGACACGGAGAGCGGCCTGGCCCTGCTCGCCGACCACTCGGGACGGGAGACCGTCGAGGCCGACCCGGCGACGGCCGCACGCCTCGTCGACCTGTGTGGCGGCCTGCCCGTCGCCCTGCGCATCGTGGCGACCCGGCTGCTCACCGACGACGCCCTGACCCCGGCGGACCTCGCCGACGATCTCGAGGACGAGGCCGACCGGCTGGACGGGATGTCCCTGCCCGGCAGCACCTACTCGGTGTCCGCGGTCCTCGGGCCCTCCTACCGGCTGCTGCCGCCCGGACCTGCCCGCATGTTCCGCCTGCTCGGCTGGGTGCCGGCCGGGCTCTTCGACGCCGGGGTCGCCGCGGCGGCGGCCGGTGTCGACACCCGTACCGCCAGGCGGCTGCTGCGCGAACTCGCCGCCGCGAGCCTGCTGGAGACCGAACGCGACGGCCGCTACCGCATGCACGACCTCGTCCGCCTGTACGCCCGCGACCGCGCGGTCGCGGAGGAGCCGGCCACCGAGGAGACCGCGCTGCTCGAACGGGTGGCCACCCACTACCTCGTCCTCGTCGCGCTCGCCGACCGCGCCCTGCGCAGGGACCGGCTGCGGATCGCCGACCTGTCCGCGCTCCTGGCGGGCGCCCGCGACCCCTTCTCCGCTGAGGCCGGCCCCTCCCCGCTGACCTGGCTCGACGCCGAGTGCGCCGCGATCCTGGCCGTCCTTCGGGCCGCCGTACGCCACGGTCTGCACGCCGTCGCCTGGCCGCTGGCCGAGGCGTTCACGGCCCTCTTCCTCCACCACCGCTACCTGGGCGCCTGGAAGGAGTCCCTGGAACTGGGTGCTGAAGCCGCCGGTGCACTCGCCGCGGCCCAGGACACCCCGGGCGATACCGCCGCCGAGGCCGTGGCGGGCGAGGCCCGCCTGCGCAGCCTGCTGTCCCGCCCGTTGACGGACCTGGGCGAGTACGAGCGCGCCCGCACGGAGCTGGAGCGCTCGGTCACTCTCGCCGAGTCGACCGACCGGCTGCTGCTGCGCGCCTCCGTCCAGGAGTTCCTCGGCCGCTACCTGGACCGCTTCGACCCGCCCCGCGCGGTGGAGACGTACCGGTACTCAGTCGACCTCAACCGGCGTGCCGGGGACCGGCGTGGCGAAGCCCTGGCCGCCTTCTTCCTCGGCTGCGCGCTGGACGCCCGCGGGGACCACGCGACGGCCCTGGTCACGCTCACCGAGGCCCGGCAGGACCTGCTGGACCTCCCCGAGCCCGACCCCCGCATGGCGGCCCGCGTCCACCTGGCCATCGGCCTCGCCCAGGACCACCTCGGCCACACCGAGGAGGCCGTCCACGTGTTGCGCTCGGCGGCCGGCACCCTGCGGGACCAGGACGCGACCCACTACGAAGCCGAAGCCCTGCTCGCACTCCTCGGCATCGCCGAGCGGACCGGCCGCCACCAGGAAGACGTGCGGGCCTGGCTGACCCGGGTGCTCGAGATCTACGAGGCGAGCGGCAACCCGGGCGCGGAGGAGGTACGCCGACGGCTGCGGGACCTCAGCTGACGACGGGTGGCACGGGCCGCAGCCGCAGCACCACGTCCTCGTCCCGCACCCGACCGATCCGCAGCGACAGCAACGCGTCGGCCAGGGAACGGCCCTGGCGCAGGCACGCGTAGACGACAGCCGCTGCGAGCCCGGGCACGATCGGCGGACCGGTGACAGCCACCTCCACCACGCGGCCGTCGCGCAGCCCCACCAGATGACCGCCGCCCCGCACCGCACAGGCGGCCAGCAGACTGCCGGGCAGCTCAGCCGTCGTGGCACGGATCCACCGCAGGGCTTCGGCCGCGCTGTCGGCACGGTCCGTCCGCTCGACGACGGAGGCGCTCTCCAGCAGCCGTCGGTCCCGTTCGCCGTCCGAGCAGGCGAGGTGGGTGAAGGAGAGAGGCTGTGTGCCCTCCAGGTCGCCTTGGACGTGCGCACGAGCCGCCGCAGGGAACCGCCGTACCGTGACGACCGGACCGAACCTCTCCTCGCTCACCTCGGTGACGACCAGCGACGAGGTGACAGGCCGAGCGGCCGGTTCCGGGGCGGGCAGCAGCAGGTCCGGCGGGGGTGAGGAGGCCGGCTCCGGCAGGTTCAACAGTTCATAGACGGCGGCGCGGAGCCGCGCGAGGGCGTTTCCCGGATCGGCGAAGGCCCGGCGTGCCACTGCGGCGTAGCGCTCAGGGGTGTGATTCCGTACGACGCTCTCGACCTGCTCCCTCAGCTCCGCGCCCGGGTCGAGGTGCGGGGCGGCCGCGGCCAGGTCATGGACGGCGGTCCCCGGCACCGCGTCGGCGCCGAACGCCCCGAGCAGCACCGGAATTCCGAGCGCGGCACCGTACAGCGTCACCGAGCCGTGGTCGCCGATCACGACGTCCGCCGCGACCAGGGCGGAGCGCCAGGCGTGGACGGGAGGCAGCAGGATCAGCCCCGCGTCCAGTGCCGCGGACTGCAGGGACCTGATCTGCCAGGCGCCGTGGGCCGACCAGACGTTGGGATGGACGACGGCGGCGACCCGGTACTCGTCCTGCGGGAGCGCGCCGAGGACGCGCACGGGCAGGTCGGGGAAGCGGCCCAGGAGAGAAGTGGTCCCCCAGGTGGAGCTGACGACGACGAGCCGCTGGTCCTCCGCGACACCGAGGGCCTCCCGGTACGCGTGCCTGTGCCGCCGGCCGGCCAGCAGTTCGTCGTAGCAGGGATCGCCCAGCAGGAGCGTGCGGCCGGCGGTCTTCGGGTGGGCGGCGAGGAGTTGCCGCTCCTGGTCGGGGTGGGAGACGGCGAGCCAGGCCCGGCCGGACTCCAGGAGCGCGTCCGGTACGAGGCCGGACAGCCGGTCGTGCGGCCCGCGTGCGTCCGGGACCCGTTTCTGGAAGCCCACGCCGTGGGGCAGCACCAGGACCGGGCAGTCGCCCTCCGGTACGTCCACGTTCTCGCTCGCCGTGAGCACGAGGTCGGCCCTGATGTGGGCCAGCTGCTCCCAGGGCATGATCCGGCAGCCGGACGAGTGCAGCAGTTCGAGCACCCCTGAGTCGAACGCTGAGGTGGGGTCGTGGGCGAAGACGACGCTCACCCGAGGGTCGTCGCGCAGCAGGGCGGGAAGCGACTCGAGGGCGCGCACCGTGGAGGTGACGGTGCGGGCGGCGACGACCAGGGTCCGCTCGGTGGGGAAGGTGCGCCAGCGATGGGCGTCGGGGCCTACCGGAACCCGCAGGAAGGAGCTACCGGACACCACGTCCGCACCCCCGACTGCCGCACCGCACCGCATTGCATCGCACCGGACCAGCGGCTCGCGGCTCGCGGCTCGCGGCTCGCGGCACAGTCGGCCTATCAGATGACAAGTTGGCTGACAACCCTTCAGATCTGCTCGCTCCCGGCGGACCGCTCCACGGTAACCAATCAGGAAGGACCGGCACAGGGCCCCTGGGCGCCGGGGGATGGGAGCAGACCGAGCCGCTGAGCGTGCAGAACCGTGCCGACCCGGTCGCGGGTGCCCAGCTTGCGATAGATGTTCTCCACGTGCTTGTGGACCGTGCGGGCCGAGATGCCGAGGCGGCGGCCGATGGCGTCTGCCGTCAGCGCGTCGGCGAGCAGGAGCAGCACGGTCGTCTCGCGGGGCGTCAGCGCACAGTCCGCCGCCCGCTCGTCCGGCGCTCCGGCCGGGGCCAGCGACCGCCGCCACTCCTCCAGCAGCTGCCGCTGCCGCTCCACGCCGGCCAGCAACGGCTGCGCGCGCTCGGCCATGGCGAGGTGGTCGTCGGTGAAGTCCGTCCCGGAGCGGTAGACGAGGCAGCCGGTGATCGGGGCGCTGCTCCCGGGGAGAGGTACGCCGAGCACGTGGTCGACGTCGAGGACGTCACCGAGCAGGCGGGCCGTCGGACTGCCCGGCCAGTCGGACCCGGCCGCCCGGTACGCGGTGACCGGGGTCCGGTCGGGCCGGGCCGTGTAGTGGGCGGCGAGAGGGTAGCCCGTGCGCAGCAGAGCCAGGTCCGAGTCCCGGAGTCGGCCCAGTTCGGTGGCGGCGGCGTCGGGGGCCATCCCGACGGTGCCCTCGTTCTCGCTCCAGTGGTCCAGCTTGTGGACGACCGCCTCGCCGCCGCACAGGTCCGTGAGCGCGGTGCCGAGCAGTGGCCACAGACGTCCGGGCTCCCGTTCGTGCAGCGCCGTCACGGCGACCGCCATCAGGCGTTCGTAGGCCTTGTTCAGCCCCTGTACCACGTGCTTCTCTCCGCGTGAGTCTCCCGCTCGCCGTCCTACCGCCCGGCGCCGCGTACGTACTTGTACGCATACCCCAGCCGTCCCCAGTCGGCGCAGACTTCAACCCGGCGGCGACGACCTGCTCGGACGCACGCCGGACGGGCGGACGACGCGGGGGAGCGGCGGCCCGTCCGGCGTGGCCGCCTCCCCGCACTGTCCGCCCGCCTCAGGCACCCCAGGCCGCCGCGCACAGCGCGCGGTCGACCTCGTCGGTGTAGCGGGCCGCGGCCAGCCAGGCCCGGGCGAACCGGTCGGTGTCCGCCGGGAGCAGCCGGCCGAAGACATCGCGGGACCGCTCCGCCGCTGCCGCATGGAGTTCGTCCAAGAGGTCTCCCGCCGTCGCCAGACCGTGCCCGCTCAGCCGCCGGACGTCGGCCGTCGTGTTCCCGGGGAAGGACAGCACGAGCCGGCCGCCCGAGGCCGCCTGGTGCACGCGCCGGCGCAGCAGATGCACCGGAGCCGCGTCGCGCGTGGGCGCCGCGGCCGCAGGTGCCGGGGAGGCGGGCAGGTCGGCTCGGAGCAGCCGGTCCAGGCCGGCGTCGACGCGGGTGCCGGGGATGGTGGGGTGCTCGGTCGCCAGCAGCTGGGCCCTGGGATGCGGGGCCGGGACGAGCCGGGCCACGACCCGGAGCCGGCTGCCGCGGGCGGCGGCCAGCAGGCGGAGGTTGTCGCGGTGGGGGAGCGCCGGGTGGTCGTGCGCGGCGGTCAGCCGCAGCGGGACGCCCCCGCAGTCGGCGAGCAGACTGTCGCCCGCCGCCTCCCGGACCGTGCCCGTGAGGGTGACGTCCAGGAAGAGCAGGTCGTGGCCACCGCTCAGGGCACGGGACGCCTGGTCGGCGACCGGCACCGCCCAGAGCCGGTCCAGGGGCTGCGCGCGCCAGTCGGCACCGGACGCGCGGACCGCCCGTACCCCCGCGCCCGCGCCGAGTCGGCCCGTCGGGGAGACCGTCGCCCCCGACACCGCGAGCCCGGCCCGGGACAGTTCCCGGTGGGTCAGAGCCGTGTCACCGACGCGTACGGCCCGGTCGGCCGCGCCCACCGCCCGAGCGGCGCCGCCCGGTGCCACGTCCGACACCTGGTACAGGCGGCCCTCGGCGTCGGCGGTCCAGGTGACGGCGCCCGCGTACCCGCTCGCCGTGAGCACCGGCTCGGAGAACAGGCCGTACAGCCGCAGCGAGCCGTCCGGGCGGTACGGCTGCCGCACCGTGCCGCGCAGCTCGGTCAGTTCCGGGCCGGCGGCGTGCGGGATGCGGTGGGCCGCCGACAGGGCGTCACGGAGCACGGTGACGAGGTCGGCGAGGCGGTAGGCCGGGTCGGCGGAGCGGGCGGCGCGCAGCGCGGTGACCACGGAGACCGCCGTGGCGGCGGCCCTCGGGAGACCCGCGAGACGTGCCGTGTGCGCGGCGCGCAGCAGCTCCGCCTGGAGCACCGCCCCGGAACCGTCCGTACCGGCTTCGAGTACGGCGGTCGCGGCGGCGTGGACGGCACGGGCGGCGGCGCACTGCTCGGGCGTGGCCCGGTCGGGTTCGGGTTCGGGTTCCGTTCTGTTCGCCGGTTCCTCCGAACCGGTCTGAGCCGAACCGGTCTGTGCCGAACCAGCCTGCGCCGCACCGGAGTCGGCGGCCGCGCTCGGTTCTGCTGCCGGTTCCCCGTTCGGAGTTGTCGCCGGTTCCGGTGCGGCCGGTGGGGCTGCGACCGGTTCGGCTTCCGGATCCGCGATCGGTGCCGCCGACGCCGCCGCGGCGCGGTGCAGACAGTCAGGGGCCAGCAGACAGCCGCAGCGGATGGCCTCCGCGCTGGTCACCGCGCCGCCGGGGGCGTGGAGTTCGACGTCGGTGCTGTCGTCGACGGCGATCCGCACGGTGTCGCCCTCCCGGGCGGCCGGGCGCGCCGCCAGCTTGGCGATGCCCGCGTCGAGCCGCTTGCGCAGCCGGGGCGAGAGCGCCGCGACGAGCTGGGCGGTCACGGCCGGGGCGACCGGAGGCAGAGCCGTGCTCTCCCGCTGCTCGCTCCCGAGATCCTGGCTCATGCGATCTTCTCCCCTACCCAGCGGGCGAGTTCGAGCGGACTGAGGGCGGCCACCGGCATCCCCGTGGCGACCAACTGGCTCGCGACCCCGGTGGAGTACCGAGGCCGGCCGGCGTCGTCCAGGCTCGCGCACCCGAGGACGTGGCAGCCGGCGCCGACCAGGGCGCGGACCTCGGCGAGCAGCCCGCCGACGGGGTAGCCCTCCTCGAAGTCGCTGACGACCACGACGAGTGTCCGTGAGGGCACGGTGACCAGGTCGCGGGCGTGCCGCAGCCCGGCCGCGATGTGGGTGCCGCCGCCCACGCTGACCTCCAGCAGCAGCGACAGCGGGTCCTCGACATGGTCGGTCAGGTCGATGACCTTGGTGGAGAAGGCCAGGAAGTGCGTGGACAGGGTGGGCACCCCGGCCAGCACGGAGGCGGTGAGCGCCGCCCAGATCGTGGACGCCTCCATGGACCCCGACACGTCGGTGACGAGGACCAGCCGCCAGTCGGCGGCCTTTCGGGCCCGGGCGCGGAAGACGGGACGCTCGGGGATGACCTGGACCGTGCCGTCCGGAGTGCGGCGCGCGGTCGCCAGGTTGGCCCGCAGGGTGCGGGGCAGGTCGAGTCCGCCGCCCGGACGGCGGCTGGGGCGCGGCAGCGCGGTCCCGTGCAGCGCCGGGCGCAGCCGCGTGGCCAGTTGCCGGGTCAGCGCGTCGACCAGGCGGCGGACGAGTGGACGCAGCGTCGCCAGCCGGGCCTCCGGCAGCCCGCCCGCGTGCCGGAGCACCGAGCGGAGCAGGTCGACCGAGGGCCGTACGGCGTCGGGGTCGAGTTCCGTGAACACGTCCGGCCGGCCCGTCGCGGCGGCGGCCGCCAGCACCTCCTCCCGGATGCCCGGGCCGAACAGCGCCGCCAGCTCCTCGGACCACTCCCGCACCCCGGGGTACGACGCCTCCCGGCCGCCGCCGCGTCCCGCACCGGCGAGGTCGCCCCGGCTGCCCTCCCCGCGTCCGCTGCCGTACAGCTCGTCGAGCGCGGTCGCCAACGGGCGGGAAGAGTCGGCCAGTTGGTCGGTACGGCGGCCCAGCACGAGGCGCCAGCGGTCGGCCGGCGCAAGCCGATGGTCCGCGCCGGAGGCCGTGTCGGCCGGTCCGTCGGCAGGGGCGGCCTCCGGCTTCCGGGGCGGCGGCAGGAGCCCCCAGGCGCCGAGGGCCTCGCGGGCCGCGAGGTCGGCACGGGTCCAGGCGGCCAGCGCGCCGGGGTCGACGGCGCCGGTGTCGGCCAGATGGCGCTCGTCCAGGCGCTCCTCGACGGCGGACAGGAGCCGGTCACGGGCGGCGGGGCTGAGCGTGTCGAAACCGCCCCGCAGTGCGGGCAGCCGGTCCAGGAAGTCCCGGTCGGACAGCTCCGACACCCGCCCCAGCAACGGCTCCAGCGCGGGCGCCGCCGACTCCAGCAACTGGCCCGCCGCGGTCAGCAGTCCCGCGAGCCGCGCGGTCAGCGCGGACCGGGACCCGGGATCGCAGGCGCCGTCCACCCAGGACGCCACCCGGTCGCCGAAGCCCCGCGGATCCTCGTGCCCGAGCAGCACGCGTACGGCACTCGCGGCGCCGCGCATCAGCGGGGAACCGTCGGCGGCCAGCCGGGCCAGCGCGTCCGTGAGCCGGATCCCGCCCAACAGGTCTGCCCGGTGGGCGAGTTCCAGCAGGGCCTGCGCGTCGGCGGGGTCCTCGGAACCGGTGAGGCCGTCCACCTGGCGCACGGCGGCGGCGGTGAGCAGCTCGGCCACGGCCGCCGCCCGTGCCGTACGGTCCTCGTCGGCCGGCAGCCCCGCGATGTGACCGGACCGCAACCGGTCCAACAGGGCCAGTCCGGCGAGGAGTTCGGGCAGTGTGCCGGAGTTCGGCAGCACCTCGGCCGTGTCGTCGAGCCGTTCGTCCGCCAGGCCCGGCAGTCCGCACTCCGCCGCCTGCTCCAGACCGCGCAGGGCCTGCGCCGCGGTGAGCCCGCCCTCGTCCTGCTCCGTGCGCCGCCGTTCCCGCAGCAGACCCTCGGCGGCCTGGGCCGGGGTGACGCCACGGACGCCCGCCGCGGTCAGCATGGCCGCCGTCGCGGGCGTCCAGCGCACCTCCCAGCGGGACGTCAGCGCCTCGGCGCCGCCCGCGCCGGCGACCTCCTTCGGCTCCGCGTACGGCACGGCACACACCGTCAGTCGGCGCAGCAGGAGTTCGCGGCCGCGGTCCAGCTCGGAACGGAGCGGGTCGAGGCGCAGATCGCGGGCGGTGCCGGGGCCGGAGTCCGCCGGACCGGGCAGGCCCAGCGCGGCCAGCTCCGCCTCGACCGCCGGAGCGAGCCCGCTGCGCGGCGCGTCCGGCGCCGGCCGGCCCGCGCGCGTGCCGACGAGCACCTTCTCCATCGCCCGGGCGACGGCCCGCCCCCGCCCGTACGGCTCGCCCTGCGCGAGCACCGTCTGCACGGCCTCCACCAACTCGCCCCGGCCCGCTGCGGGCAGCCCCCGCAGCCGGGCCAGATCACCGGCGAGCCGCACGATCTCCCGCGCGTCGGCCGGCCCGGAAGGATGCCCGAGCGCCCGCAGCTCGGCGCACACCCGCACGGCCGCACCGGTCAGCACCTCCTCCAGCGCGGCCGGATCACCGGCGGCGCCGAGCACCCGGTGCTGCCACTCGGGGTCGCGGATACCGGCGGGATAGCCGGAGCGCTCGTCGAGGAGGGCGTAGGCGTACGGGATGAGGGAGGTCGTCCAGGGCGAGGCCGTGGCGGCGGGCCGCTCGGACGTGTCGCTGTCGGCCGGTGCCAGCAGCGCCGGCGCGTGGAAGGCGCCCACCACCACGGCGGCCCGCTCCCCGTTCGCGGTGGCCTGCGCGAGACACGACCGCATCCACCGCTCGCGCCGCAGATCCAGCTCCGGCACCCCGCCCGCGCCCGCCGCATCCTCGCGCAGCGCCCACCCCGTGAGCAGCGCGGCCCGCCGCAGGGCCTCCGGCGACGAACCCGGGGCGGTGGCCTCGACCAGACGGTCCCAGAGGTCGTCACCGGGTCGTCCGGTGAGGCGGGAGCGCAGGGCGGTACCGAGCCCGGCGAGGGAACCCTGCGCCGTCGGGTTCCCGGGGCCGGCGGGCTCCTCGCGGCCCTCTCCGCCCCACGCCCGGTCCGCGAGCGGCAGGTCGCAGGCGACGACCGGTACGCCGTGCCGTGCCGCCCACCGCACCGCCACCAGTTCCGGTGAGAAGTCGGCGAAGGGATAGAACGCCGGGCCCCCTCCTCCGTCGCGGGGTGCGGCGGCGAGGGCCACCGGCGCCAGGGTGTCCTCGTGGGCGAGCCACGGCAGCCAGTCCTGCAGTTCGGCGGGGAGTTCGACGAGCAGGACGTCCGGCTTCGCCGCGTCCAGCAGCGCCGGTACGGCCGCGGCCAGGGACGGCGCGTGGTGCCGTACGCCGATGAGGTACGGCGCCGCCGGGTCGGTGAGGGCCAGGACGGCGGCCTCGGGAGAAGGGTGGCGCACGGTCGTCAGCCCTCCAGGACCGTGCGCAGGTCCCACAGGGTCCGCCAGGTGGCGGAACCCTGCTCGGCGCGGCGCCGGACGGGACCGTCCCAGTAGCCGCGCAGCCGCGCCGCGTCGGCCGGGTCGTCCTTGCGTACGACACCGAGGAGATGGCCCGGGAGCAGGTCGAGGACGTCGCGGTCACCGGGGAAGTACGCCGCGGCCAGCCCCAGCGCCCCGGCGACGGACACGGCCTCCGCGGTGCTCATCACGGTGGAGGGCCGCTCCACCTCCCAGCCCTCCGTCGACCGACCCTCCCGCAGGTCCCGGAAGGCGGTGACCAGAGCCTCCAGCACGGCGTCGTCGACCTGGAAGGGCGCCCCGGCCCGCTCCACCGACGCCCTGGCCTGGCTGCGCACCAGCGCCGTCTCGGCGTCGAGGTCGGGAATGGGGCCCACGGTCTCGAAGTTGAAGCGGCGCTTGAGCGCGGCGGACATCTCCGAGACGCCCTTGTCCCGCAGGTTGGCGGTGGCGATGAGGTTGAACCCCGGCGCCGCGTGTGCCAGAGCGTCCTCGCCGCCCGCCAGTTCGGGTACGGCGATCCGCCGCTCCGACAGCAGCGACACCAGGGAGTCCTGCACCTCGGGCAGACAGCGGGTGACCTCCTCGACCCGGGCGATCGCACCCCGGGACATCGCGGTCAGCACCGGCGACGGCACCAGTGCCTGCCGGCTGGGGCCCTGCGCGAGCAACAGGGCGTAGTTCCAGCCGTACTTGAGCTGGTCCTCGGTCGTCCCCGCCGTACCCTGCACCACCAGGCCGCTGGTTCCGCAGACGGCCGCCGAGAGCAGCTCGGACAGCATGGACTTGGCGGTGCCGGGCTCGCCGACGAGCAGCAGGCCCCGCTCACCGGCGAGCGTGACGACACACCGCTCCACCAGCGCCCGGTCGCCGACGAACTTGCCCTCCACCACCAGACGCCGCGGCACCCCGTCCGGCACCTCGGCGTCCTCGGGCAGGCGCAGCGCCTGCCCGCCGCTGCCCATCACGAAGGTGACGACGGCCCGGGGCGTGAGCCGCCACGCGGGCGGCCGCGGACCGGCGTCGTGGGCGGCGAGGAAGGCCAGTTCGGTGGCGTACCGGTCCTCGGGCGGGACGATCTGACGGGTCGCGTCGGGAACGAGGACGGTGGTCATCGGCAGGTGCCCTTCAGGGTGGTACGAGTGGTGGTCGGTGAGGAGAGGATCATCGGCGCCGCCCCCTGCGCGTCGCCCGCGTGGTCAGTTCCTCGTAGGCCGGGGCGTCCCCGGCGCGGACGCGGTCCCAGGCGCGGGCGAACAGTTCGGGCACCGGCAGGAGGGGCAGGGCGCGCCGGTGGTCGAGGACCGGATACAGGCCCTCCTTCCAGATCTCCACCGGCAGCGCGGGCGACTTCAGCTCGCGCCAGCCGCAGGGCAGGAACAGGCTCCGCCCGGCGCGCGGCCGCTTGGCCTCCACGACCAGGTCCGTCGCGGCCAGCTCCGCACGGGCCTTCTTCATGCGGGCGGGCTTCCAGCCGGTCCAGCGTGCGCAGTTGCGGTCCGTCGGGTCGGGCAGGGCCAGCAGCATGAGGTAGAGCGCGGCCGCGTCCTCGCCCAGGCCGTGTGCCGCGGCGGCCTCGGCGACGAGCGTCGGCGCGGTGACGGTCGGGTCCTGCGCGTACCCCGAGGGAGCCTCGGTGCCCACGCCGGCCTCGACCGCCCGGGTCAGGTCGTCGCCCAGGAGCGTGCGCAGCATGCGCAGCCCGTGCCCGCGTGCGCCGCCGACCAGGCCTTCCAACAGCCCGAACACGGTGTCGTCGGGGCCGGCGAGCGCCGCCGGGCGCACCAGGACCGTCTCCGTGTCGCGGTACCAGGGGCGCAGGACGATCGCCTCGCCGACCCGGGTGAGGCCGTGCGCGTCGGCGCCCCCGGTCGCCGGGAGGCCGTGGGCCTTGCGCACTTCGACGGCGGTCGAGCCGCCCTTCTCCGTCCACTCGACGTCCAGGTCGAGCAGCAGCTCCGGGTCGGTCATCCGGCGGCGCAGGGCGGCGAGCCCCTCGGGCAGGGACGCGCGCAGCGGGTGGCCGTACGGCAGGACGTAGGCCAGCGCGGCCAGGGCGTTCACGGCGGCCGCCAGCTCGTGCCGGCCGGGGATCGCGCCGGGGTCCGCCCAGGCGAGGTTGCCGTCCTTGTCCGGCCGCAGGACCGTGGTGCGGGCGAGCCAGGCGGTGCGGGACGGGTTGAGCACCTCCTCGGCGTATCCGGCGCCCGTCCCGGCCAGGTCGGCGGCGAGTTCCTCCGGTACGCGGACGAGCGAGCCGAGACGCTCGGCCCAGACCCGGCCGGCGGCCGCCGCGTCCGGTCCGGTGGTCCACAGGTCGGCCGGGTCCGCGGGCAGCAGGGCGCCGAGGAGGGCGTTGCGCTCCTCCGGCTCGAGGGCGTTGACCCGGGAGACGGCGAACTCGCACTGCCGGGGCTTGAGCCCGAGCACGGCCAGTCCCTCCGCGCCGGGCGACTGCGGCAGGCCGGCCAGCAGCACGGCCGCCTGCAGCGGACCGAGCCCGCCGTGCGTCGCCGCCACCAGCGCCTCGGGCGCCTCGGACCGCCAGGGAGCGGCACCCTTGTCCCGGATCAGCCGGGTGACGGTGGCGAGGTCTTCGGCGGAGATCGCCGCATCGTGCCGGACCTCGCTCTCCAGCACGAAGTGGGCGATCGCGCCGAACGACCCGGACGGGTCGTGGTCCAGGGCCAGCCAGCGCACGCGGTCCCGCTCGCTGTCGATGCTTTGGCAGCCGAGGATCACGACGGTACGGCCGTCACGGCGCACCACCTGGCCGGCCCGCTGCTGCTTGTCGTGCGGCTCGTACAGAACGATCTCGCGCAGGTCGCCGCCGGCTGCCGCCAGAGGCCCTTCGGCGACCGCCTCCAACAGCAGGAGCAGCGGCTCCCGTCGGGCTTCGGACAGGGCGGGCGAGGCGGCCCGGTGGGCGAGCGCCCGCAGGACGCCCAGCGCGGGCGGCCACACCATGCCGATCTCGGGGATCGTGCGCTCGTCGCTGAGCCAGCCGTCACCCAGCGCGGCGAGTTGCTCCCGGTCGGGGAGTCGTTTGCCCTCGGCCGGCTTGCCGGACAGCACGTGGTTCACCGCCCGGATCTGGCGCAGCGCGCTCCACCGCTCCCCGTACCACCAGCCGTGCAGGCCGGCCAGCCCGGACAGCGCGTCGTTCAGGGTGCGGTCGTCGCCGTGCCGGGGCCGGTAGTCGGCGAACATCTCCTCGTCCTCGGCGGCCTTCCGCGGCCGCTCCTGGGGCGGATTCGCGAACGTGGCGGCCGAGTCGGTGAGGCGCAGCGTCACCCGGACCAGGGAGGTGACACCTGTGAGCAGCCGGCTGTCGGTGCAGCCGGGCAGGGCGAGGGCGACGGCTCCGAGGGCGACGTGGTCCGCGGACGGTACGGCGGCCTTGGCGGCCTCGTCCGTGCCGGCCCGCTCCAGCGCCTGCCGCCGCCCGTCCAGCGCCAGCGCCGTGACCCGCAGCAGCTCGGCCGCCTGCTCGTCGGTCAGGGCGCGCAGCACGGCCGAGCCCTGCTCGTCGCGGGGGCGCAGCGCATGCCAGAAGGGCAGCGGCGGCACCAGCCGGGTTCCGGCGGCGAACTCGCTGCCGCGCTCGTTCGGCGTCACCCGGCCCAGTTCGCCGTCCGCGGAGGTGTCGTCGGCGGCGAAGAGGCCGACCTGGCGGATCATCTGCGCGGCCACGGGCTCGGCCCCGCCGGGCAGCCGCAGGGCACCGAGCGGCGCCGAGCCGGCCCGGCCGCCGTAGGACGTGGGCATGGAGACCGTGCGCCCGTCGGGCGTACCGGCGGCCCTGCGGGCCTCGGCGCCCTCGCCCTCCACGCGCACCCACCGGCCGAGCACCGTCCCGTCGGTGCCGAACGGGCTGCCCTCCAGACCCGGTTGGAGCGGCAGCACCTCACAGAAACCGGACAGCAGGGACGTCTCCTCCCGGATCCCCGCCCGCAGCAGTGCGGGCAGGGAGGCACGGCCGTGCGTGCCGGTGGCCGGGTCGTACTCGAGCCAGACCGTCTCCAGGCCCTGCCTGCCCTGCCGCCAGTACGTGGTGCCGTCGCCGATGACGGCGCGGCTCGGGGGCAGGACCGTGTCGCCCGCGTGCAGGGTGCGGCCGCCGGTCGCGCGGCCGCCGTCCGGCAGCGGGACGGAGGCGGTGTCCGTCTCGTTGCCGGACCACCAGGACGAGAGCTGCTCACCGCCCAGCTCCACCACCTCGGTGGGGCGGGCCGACCAGTAGCCGTGCTGCTTGCTGCCCTGCCGCCACATCACCAGCAGCTCCCCGTCCACGAAGCGGAATCGGGGGCGCTGCCAGCGGTCCAGCTCCTGGGGCAGGCGCAGGTCGTGTTCGAGGAGGATCCCGTCCGGGCCGACCACGACCGCCTTGTGCCGGCGCACCAGGATCAGCGCGGGCCACGCCTCGTGCAGCGTCAGCGTGTTGTCCTCGCCCTTCCTGGTCTCGGCGTCGAGCAGCTCCAGTGCCTCGTCCAGGGCGGCCCAGCCCAGTTCGTCCAGGATCCCGGCGCGCAGGGTGCGGCCGAGCAGCGGCGCCACCTCGTGTCCGGCGACGCGGGCGACGGCGTCGGGAGCGGCCTCGGAGGCGACCGTGCGGAAGGGGCGCAGCCGGTCGAGCGCGGCACGGGCGCGGGGCAGGCCCACCGCGCGCGTGAACTCCCCGGCGGCTTCGTCCAGCCACTCGCGCAGCACCACGGACAGCACGGGATGGGCGGCGACCGTCTTCAGCAGGGCGGAACTGTGGGAGTCCTTGCCCACCGGCTCGACGGCCTGGTGCAGCAGGCGCCGCAAGCGCGGGTCGGCCGCGACGGCCACCAGGTCCCGTCGGCCTGCCCGGGTGTCCTTCAGCCAGTCGGCGAGCGGCACGTACACGTTCACGTCGGCGCCGGGAACGGCGAGGGGGACGTCCTCGGCCACGCACAGGTCCAGGAGGTCGAGGTCGGCGCCCGCGTGCCAGCGGCCGGTGAACAGGTCGACCGCCCGCCCGGCGGCGCGCAGTCCCGGAGCCATCCGTTCGACGAGCGCCAGCGTGCCCGGTGAGCGGCGCGACCAGGACCCGCCGTGCTTGCGGAAGAGGGCCCAGCGGCTCAGCCAGTCCGCGGGATCGACCTCGTACTCCTCGGCCGCCGCCTGCTCGGTCAGCAGCCGCTCGGCTCCGCACTCGGCGAGCAGCGAAAGCCAGAACTCGTCGTCCTCGACCTCCCGGCCGAGTCCGGCCGGCATGATCTCCAGCAGACGCGCCCGCACCTCCGGCCGTTCTTCGGCGAGGACCGCGAGGGTCGCGCGGTAGGCGGTCCAGAAGGAGGCGGGAGCGCGGACCGCGGCGGGCGAGGCGAGCAGGTCGGCGAGGAGGGCGCACTCCTCGGTGACCCGGCTCAGACCGGCCGCCTTGATCAGCCCGCGCGCGTCCTGCGGCAGCGAGGCGTACGGCGGCATGCCGGCCGCGCAGCGCTCGACCGTCAGCTGCCGGAACTGCGCCCACGCGGCGGCCGGGTCGAGCCGCCGGGCGAGGTCCTTCACGTGTTCCTTGAGGGCCTTGACGGTCAGCGCTCCGGCGAAGGCGAACTCCAGGAAGACCGCCCGCTGCCGCTCCTCGTCCACGGCGAGCGCGTGCACCCGCTCGGCCTCGCGGGCC
Organism: Streptomyces sp. NPDC001816; assembly: GCF_042892235.1. Classification (NCBI taxonomy): domain Bacteria; kingdom Bacillati; phylum Actinomycetota; class Actinomycetes; order Kitasatosporales; family Streptomycetaceae; genus Streptomyces; species Streptomyces sp. NPDC001816. The sequence continues at coordinate 625,466 of NZ_JBIATY010000005.1, read as the reverse complement.
TTGCCGAAGAAGGCGGCCGCGTACGTGGTGTTCTCGTGCTGCAGGAAGACCCGTGCGGCCTGCTCGTAGAAGGTCGGCAGGAAGTGCGGCACGGCCCGGCCGAGGCGTTCGCCGAGCGCCTCGAAGCCCTCCTTGGCGGTGCCGGGGCGGGACTTGGCCTGCCGGGCGAGGCGCTCGACGTCCTTGACCAGGGCCAGCGCATGGTGCCCGTTGGCCGGGTCGTTCACCAGCGCCCAGGCCGGGAAGCCCAGCGTCTCCTTGCGTACCTGCCCGACCTCGGGCACCTCCGGCTCGCGGGCGAGGCCCAGGAACTCCAGCGCCAGGTCCTCGGCCTCACCGAGGGTGCCCGGCACCAGACGGACCACCTGACGGCCGTCCAGGGCGGGGTGCGTGTAGGTGCGGACGGTGAGGCTGTCGGCGTCCTCGCGCGCGGTGCTGCCCGGGGGCAGTACGGCGCCGGCGTCCAGCAGCGTGGCCGCGGTGGTCTCGTCGTACCCGGTGATGACCGTCATGCCGCCTGCTCCTCGTCCTGGATGTCCCGACCGGCGTACAGCGCCGCCGCCATGCGCATGCCTTCCGACCAGGCGACCGGCCCGACCTGACCGAGCTTCAGTACGCGTCCGGCGGGGTCGGACCACACCAGCGGCCCGGTCTCGGTCTCCTCGTAGCCGTCGTAGTCGCCGACCCAGACGCGGGCCTCGATGCCGCGGCCGTCCTCCAGGACGGAGCACACCGCGTGTCCGCCGCGCACCCGGTACCCGAGCTGGGTGGCCCTGCCGTGCAGGAAGCGCAGTTCCTTGTACGAGCCGCCCGCGTACTCCGCCACCTGGGTGCCCTCGGTGTCGAGGCCGGCCGGGCGGTGCCAGACCTCGCGGAAGAGCTGCTGGGCCCGCTGCTCGACGCCCAGCTCGACGGCGAACTCGCGCAGTTCCTCCAGGTCGTCCAGGAGGACCGGGTGCGGGATGCGGACGAGGTCGGGGGAGATACGGACGGTGTCGCCGTCCAGGTCGACGAGACCCAGGCCGCGCTCGGGGCCGGCGTCCCGCAGGAAGCCGGCGACCTGTCCGTCGTCGCCGGTCACGACGACGTCGCGCAGCGCGGCCTGCCAGGCGGGGTCCGGCCACACCCGGGCGACGACGGCGAACGGCACCGGAAGCGAGCGGACCATCCACCGCTCCACGTCGGCCAGGCACTGCCGCTCGTGCCGCTCCAGCCACTCGGCGAGCTGCCTCAGCCCCACGACCGCCGGATCGTCACCGAGCTTGGCGGGCACGGACTTCAGCCGGCGCCCGGCCGCATTGCGGCACACCACCTTCCCGCCGTCGAGGGCGACCTCGTAGTCACCGGCCGCAACCCACCCCATACATGCCTCCCCGCATGCGCAGTGATCAAGTGACGGGAACTCTAGGGGAGGCCACTGACAACGCCGTCCGCCGCCCGTAGGACACGCACCCCGGCGGAACCAGCCACCGTGGATTGTGTGCGAGTCGAGGAGGACTCGGGGACCCCGGATCCGCGCGCGGGCCGGGCGGAGCGCTGCCTCCCAGGTGGCCGCGGTCGCCCGGGCCCGGCCCGTCCGACGGCCCGGCACGCCCTGTGGGGAAGCTGTGCACCATCTGTCGGGGGCGCGCGCACAGGATGTGCGAAGGCGGGGGAGTCGACCTTCACGAAACCTTCTCCCTGCCTGGCCGGAAGACACCTTGCTGGCTCAACTCGCAACACAACAAGGTGGGTTGAGCACTTGAGCATCAGGAGTCGCAAGCACACTGCTTGACCCGGACACCGACCGTCCGGGCGTCGACGGGGGAACTGATGCGGTGTGCGCTCGGCCACCGTCGTCCAGTCGCGCGGGGCCGCTTGCCGCACCGATCCGGAACATGTCCCTCCGCTGTCACTCTCTTGGTGCCTTCGTCCGGTGCCCGAGAGACAGGGACAGGAGGGGGAAAGCCGATGAGCGCGGTGAACGCCGCCAGGCCGACGTATCCCGGCGTCTACGTCGAAGAGCTTCCCAGCAGCACCCGCACCATCTCGACCCTGACCACGTCGGTGACCGCTTTCGTGGGTCACACCCGGCGGGGTCCGCTCAACGAGCCGGTACGCGTCACCAGCTTCGCGGAGTTCGAACGCCGCTTCGGCGGCCTGAGCGCGCGCAGCGCCGTCGGCTACGCGGTCCACCAGTTCTTCGGCAACGGCGGCACCGTCGCCGTCGTCGTCCGCGTCACCAAGGCCGGCAGCGGCAAGGCCGCCTGCGTCACCCTCAAGTCCACCGAGGGCCACAGCGACAGCCCGGTCCTGGAGGTGCACGCCAAGGAGCCCGGCGTGTGGGGCAACGGCCTGCGCGTGGCCGTCGACCAGGACACGCCCTGCCCCGACGAAACCTTCAACCTGCGTGTCTACGACGCCAGGGGCGAGGCCCGCGAGAGCTTCACCGGCCTGTCCATGGACCCGGACGGCGGCCGCTACGTACAGACCGTGATCAACGCCGGCTCCCGGCTGATCCGCGTCGAGGTGCTCGGCGAGGGCCGCCCCGACCCGTCCGGCACCGTCTCCAAGCCCTTCGGGCACGAGCTGCCCGACCTGGCCGTCGACCTCACCGTCAAGATCGGCGACGTGGAGCGCGAGTTCACGCTCTACGACCCCGACTGCGACGGCGAGGCCCCGTGCAACGTGGCCGAACTGGCCCTGCTGCTCGAACGCAAGCTGCGCGCGCTGCCCGACGCCCCTGGCAAGCACGCCTTCGCGGGCGCCGAGGTGACCGCCTTCGGCCGCCGCGTCCAGGTGGTCGCGGGCTCCACCGACCCCGAGGACGTCGTCCGGTTCCTCGGCGAGTGCGCCAACGACCTCGGCCTGGAGGCCTCCGTCAACCCGCCCGTCTTCCCGCTGGCCGGCGGCGAGGACGGGGAAGCCCCGGGCCCGCGCGACCTCATCGGCTCCGAGGCCGACAAGACCGGCATCCAGGCGCTGCGCGGCGTCGCCGACGTCAACCTGCTCGTCCTGCCCGAGCTGGCCGCGTACGAGAAGACCGAGGACGCCATCACGGTCGTGTCGGCCGCCCAGCGCCTGTGCCAGGAGCGGCGGATCTTCCTGCTCGTCGACGCGCCCGGCACCTGGGTCGGCGTGGACTCCGCCCGGGCCGGCGTCGCCGCCTTCGACGCCGTACGCGGCAACCACGCGGCCCTGTACTTCCCGCACCTGCAGCTCACCGACCCGCTCACCGGGCGGCTGCGCTCCTTCCCGCCCTCCGGCGCGATCGCGGGAGTCATCGCGCGCACCGACTCCGAGCGCGGCGTCTGGAAGGCACCGGCAGGCACCGAGGCGCGGCTCGCGGGCGTCCACTCGCTCACCGTCAACCTGACCGACCGCGAGACCGGACTGCTCAACCCGCTCGGCGTCAACTGCCTGCGCAGCTTCCCGCTGACCGGCCCGACGGTCTGGGGAGCCCGCACCCTGGAGGGCGCCGACGCGCTCGACAGCGAGTGGAAGTACGTGCCCGTACGGCGGCTCGCCCTGCATGTCGAGGAGAGCCTCCAGCGCGGCCTGCAATGGGTGGTGTTCGAACCCAACGACGAGAACCTGTGGCAGCAGATCCGCCTCGCCGCCTCCTCGTACCTGCACACGCTCTTTAGGCAGGGCGCCTTCAAGGGCGGCACCCCGCGCGAGGCCTACTTCGTCAAGTGCGACAGCGACACCACCACCGACGAGGACGTCGCGAACGGGATCGTGAACGTCCTGGTCGGCATCGCACCGGTCCGCCCGGCGGAGTTCGTGATCGTCAAAATCCAGCAGACGTCCGGGCAGTTCGAGCTGTAGGCCCACGGGAATCTTGGAGAGCTGAAGGAATCCGATGGCAGAGTTCACCGTCAACGCCCATCGTTTCGACCCCTACAAGAACTTCAAGTTCCTGGTCCTGTGGGACGGTCGTACGGTCGCCGGCATCAGCAAGATCAGTCCGCTGAAGCGCACCACCGAGGTCGTCAAGCACCGCCACGGCGGCGACCCGTCCTCCCCGCGCAAGTCGCCGGGCCGCTCCGAGTTCGAGGGCATCACGCTGGAGCGCGGCGTCACCCACGACCCCGAGTTCGACCGCTGGGCCAACAAGGTCTGGCAGGTCGGCGCGGGCCTCGGCTCCGAGGTGTCCCTCGCCGACTTCCGCAAGGACATCGTCATACAGGTCCTGAACGAAGCCGGCCAGGTCGCCGTCTCGCACAAGCTCTACCGGACCTGGCCCAGCGAGTACCAGGTCCTCGGCGAACTGGACGCCAACGCCAACGCGGTGGCCATCCAGTCGCTCAAGCTCGAGTGCGAGGGCTGGGAGCGGGACTACGAGGTGCCCGAGCCCGAGGAGCCCTCCTTCCTCAACCCGGCCTGACCAGAAGCGAGATGAGGAAGCCGGGGGGAACACATGGCGATCACCGGGGCGGCCGGGCTGCTGGCCACCTGGGAGGCGGGGCTCGCCGAGACGGCCACCGGACGCGCCCTGCTGCTGCACGGCACGGCGCGCCCGGACCTCGACGCCGCGACGCTGCCCGCGGTGCCGGTCGGCGAACGGGAGTCCGACCTGTTCGCCCTGCGCCGCGCCCTGTTCGGGGAGCGGATGCAGGTGCGGCTGGAGTGCCGGGCGTGCGGCGCGGACATGGAGTTCGAGCTGGACGCCGGGGAGTTCGCCCGTGCCCTCGGCGCACCCGAGGACACGGTCGTACGGCTGACGGAGGGCGGCTGGGACATCATGTTCCGGCTGCCCTCCGCCGCCGACCTGACGACCGCGGCCCGGGCCGTCGACCCGCGCGCCGCGCTGCTCGCCCGCTGCCTGGTCTCGGCGGAGCACGACGGGACGCCCAGGACCGCCGACGCCCTTCCGGCGCCGGTGCAGCGGCGGATCGCCGAGGCCGTCGAGGCCGCCGACCCGGGCGCCGACGTCACGCTCAGCATCGGCTGCCCCGAGTGCGGCGCGGCCGGCCGGGCCGACCTCGACATCGCCTCGTACCTGTGGACCGAACTGGACGCCTGGGCCAGGGACCTGCTCCTCGACGTCCATCTGCTCGCCACCGCCTACGGCTGGAGCGAGCCGGAGATCCTGGCGCTCAGCCCGCTGCGGCGCCGCTACTACCTGGAGCTGTGTGCGGATGTCTGACACCTCCTCCCGGGCGCCCGAGGCGGAGCCCGACTTCCTCGACCGGCTGATCGCCCGGCACGCAGCCCCCGGTCCTGACACCGTCCGGGTACGGCCGCGGCTGCCCGGCCCTTTCGAACGCGTCGAGGCGGTACGGGCACGCACCCCGGACCCGGACGCCCCGGTCTCCGTGCCGTGGCTCTCCGCCACGCTCGCACCCGCACCGGACCGGGACGTGCCACGACCCGCCGCGCAGCTCCGGCTCCACACGGAACGGGAGCGGACCGTCGTACGCGCCGAACGGGCCCCCGCGGAGCAGACATCACGCCCCGCACCGGCCGCCCTGCCCGAAGCACCGCTGCTGCGCCCCGCCGCGCCCCTGGCGCCCGGGCCGCTGCCGGTGCCCAGGACCGGTCCGCGCACCTCCGGGCGGGGAGGCCCGGAGCAGGGCGCGGACCGGGTCGCGGCGCCCGCACCCATCCCCCCGGGTGCGGGCGCCGCTCCGGCCACCGTCCCGTCCGCGGCACCGAGGCCGAGCGCCGCGGACACGACGGCGGCTCGCGAGGCCGTACGGCAGGCCGCGGCACGCCGGCCGGGGAAGGCGCCCGAACAGGTGGTGCAGGTACAGATCGGCCGCCTGGAGGTGACCGCCGGGCAGTCGCCGTCGAGGAACGGGCCACGGCAGTCGGCGCGGTCGGCCGAGCGGCCCGGGGCGGCCCTCAGCCTCGCGGACTACCTGGCACGGGGGCGCGAGTGAGCCGCACGGCAGTGAGCGTGGCGGGAGAGGCAACACGAGAGGAACCGGGGAACTGACGTCATGAGCAACGTACTCGCCCTCGCCCACGTCAGCCAGGCCCTGGCCCTGCTGATCGAGTCCCATCTGCAGCCGGACATCGACATGGCCGTCAAGGTGGAGCCGCGCAAGCCGCCGACCGAGCCGCCGACGGACCCCACCATCTCCGTCTTCCTCTACCAGGTCACTCCTGACACCTCGCAGCGCAACAACGACCTGCCCACCCGCGCGCCCGACGGCAGGCTGGTGCGCCGGGCCGCCGCCGCACTCGACCTGCAGTACCTGATCACCGCGTACGGCGACGAGACCGAGCTGGTCGGGCAGCGGCTCATCGGCTCGGTGGTGCGCACCCTGCACGAGATACCCGTCCTGCCCAAGGACGTCATCGAACTCGCCGGTGAGAAGCCTTACCTGGCGGGCAGCAACCTCGCCGAGGCGGCCCAGCGGGTGCGGTTCACCCAGTCGGTCATGGACATCGACGAGACGTCGAAGCTGTGGGGGATGCTCTACCAGACCCCGTACGCGCTGTCGGTGGTTTACCAGGCCTCCCTCGTCTTCATCGACGGCCGCGAGAGCCCGGCACCGGCGAAGCCCGTCGAACGGCCCGAGGTACGGGTGCTGCCGTTCGGGGCACCGGGGGCACCGGTCCCTCCGGGGGCTGGGCCGAAGTCGGATGAGCCGTCAGTTTCGGGTCGTGACAGGGAAGTTGACGCACCTGCCGAAGAGCCCGCCCCGAAGAAGGCCACCAAGGCTGTCGCCAAGACCGCGGCCAAGGCTCCGGCGCGCACTCGCAAGAGCTCGCCCCGCACGACCAAGTCCACGCAGCCCGCCGTCCGGAAGACGGACGGCCGGGGCAGCGGCGGGAACACGGAGAACTGAGACGGCATGGGCGACACGACGGGGGCAGGTGAACACATGGGTACGCACGATCCGAGCGCGACGGACGCGAGCGACGGCGGCACGGCGCTGACCGCCGGGATCCGGCGCGTCCTCGCCCGCGTCGACGCCCACGCGGCACGCGCCACCGGGCAGCAGGCCGGCGACCCCGGCGCCGACACCGCCGTCGTACCCGTACCCGAGACCACCGCACCCCTCGACGCGCTCGTCGCCTGCTTCGGTCTCACCCCCTTCGAACGCGACCTCGTCCTGCTCACCGCCGCGGACGAACTCGACCCCACGACCGCCGCCCGGTGTGCGGCGGCCGCCGGAGATCCGCAGCGGGCGTACCCCACCTTCTCGCTCGCACTGGCCGCCCTGGACGAGCCGCACTGGAGCGCGCTCACCCCCGTGGCACCCCTCAGGCGCTGGCGGATCGTCGAACTGGAGGACGAGACCCGGCTGACCGTCTCCCGGCTCCGGCTGGACGAGCGCATCCTGCACTTCCTGCTGGACTCGCCCTACCTGGACGCCCGGCTGCACGGCAGGCTGCGCCGCACCGCGGCACCGGAGGCGCTCCCGCCGTCGTACGACCTGGCCGCGAGCCGGCTCGCCGAGGGCTGGACCGAGGACGGCCGCAGCCTCGACGCACCGCTGCTGGTCGAGGTGACCGGCGGCGACCTGCGCAGCCGGGCCGACATCGCCGCCGCCGCGGCCGCCCGCTGCGGGCTCGGGCTGTACGCCATGAGCGCCGAGGACGTGCCGGCCGACCCTGTCGAACGCGACCGGCTGGCCCGGCTGTGGCAGCGGGAGGCGATCCTGCTGCCGGCCGCGCTGCTGGTGGAGGCCGGCGACCTGGACCGCGACCAGCGGGCGGCGACCGAGGCTTTCCTGGCCGGGGCTGCCGTACCCGTCGTCGTCGCCAGCGAGGACCCGATGCGCACCGAGCGCCCGCACGGCCTGCGGGTACCCGTGCCCCGCCTCGACGACGACGAGCAACTCGCGCTCTGGGCGGACGCGTTCGAGGACGTTGCCGACCTTGAGAAGTCCGAACTCCGGTCCCTGGTCGCACAGTTCCAGCTGCCCCCGCACGTCGTACGGTCCGCGGCCGCCACCGTGCGCCGGCGACTGCCCCACGAGGACGAGCTGGACCCCGCCGAACTCGCCTGGCGGGCCGGTCTGGACGAGGCCCGCATCGGCATGGACGAACTCGGCCGCCGGATCGAGCCGCAGGCCGGATGGGACGACCTCGTCCTGCACGAACGGCAGACGGCCGTGCTGCGGGAGATCGTCGCGCACGTACGGCAGCGGGCGACCGTCCACCAGGAGTGGGGCTTCGCCGCGACCCTGCGCCGCGGCCTCGGCGTCACCGCGATGTTCGCGGGCGGCTCCGGCACCGGCAAGACCCTCGCCGCCGAGGTCATGGCGCGCGAGCTGGGCCTCGACCTGTTCGTCGTCGACCTCTCCCAGGTGGTCAGCAAGTACATCGGCGAGACCGAGAAGAACCTCCGCCGGGTCTTCGACGCCGCCGAACGCGGCGGCGCACTCCTGCTGTTCGACGAGGCCGACGCCCTCTTCGGCAAGCGCAGCGAGGTCAAGGACAGCCACGACCGGTACGCCAACCTCGAGGTCAGCTACCTGCTCATGCGGATGGAGGCCTACCGGGGCCTCGCCATCCTCACCACCAACATGAAGCAGGCCCTCGACACGGCCTTCCTTCGGCGCATCCGCTTCGTGGTCGACTTCCCCTTCCCGGCCGAGCACGAACGCGCCGAGATCTGGCGCCGGGTGCTGCCACCGCAGGCCCCCGTCAAGGACATCGACCCGGCACTCCTCGCCCGGCTCACGGTCGCCGGCGGCTCCATCCGCAACATCGCCCTGTCCGGGGCGTTCCTCGCCGCCGAGGAGGGCGACCGGCTGCAGATGCGGCACATGCTCGCGGCCGCCCGCACCGAATACCTCAAGCTGGAGCGCTCGCTGACCCCGACGGAGGTCCGCGGATGGGTGTGAGCAGACGGCCTTCGGCGATCCGCGTGGAGATCGGCGAACTCGTACTCGACGGCTTCCGCGCGGACCCGGCCCACGTCTCGGCCGCGTTCGAACGCGAACTGACCCGGCTGGTACGGCTGCACGGCGTACCCCTGGCCGCGCACGGCGCCCTGACCGTCGACGCGCTGAGCGGACTCGCGCCCCTGCCCGCCGGGCTGTCCGCACGCCGGCTCGGCCAGGAACTGGCCCGCGCGGTGCACGAGGGACTCAGCGGCCACGGGGAGGTGACACCGTGAGCTCCCAGGCACAGCAGGAGAACGCGGAGCAGAGCGCCGAACAGCGCCGGCGCAAGCGCAAGGAGCGCGCCGCCAAGTCACGCGCCCCCGAACCGAAGAACATCGTCAGCGGCGCTGGCCAGCCCCTCGACCCCGGCGTACGACGCGAGCTGGAGGAGCAGCTCGGCCACGACCTGAGCCGGGTACGCCTGCACACCGGCCGGGACGCCGCACAGCTCACCCAACTGCTCGGCGCGGACGCCGTGGCCGTCGGCCAGGACATCCTCTTCCACGAGGGCGCCTTCAAGCCGGGCACCGACGAGGGCCGGCGACTGCTGGCCCATGAGCTGCTGCACACCGTGCAGAACCCGCATGGACTGGGGGCGTTGCGGGCCGGGCGCGAGCCGGGAGCCGTGAGTCTGCCGCAGCAGGCGATCGAACGGGAGGCGGAGGCGGCCGCCCAGAGCCTCGTACGACCGGACCGGGCACAGTCCGCCCCGGAAGTGCGGGAGGGGCAGGCGACCCCCGGTTGGCTGCGGTACGCCACTCTGGATGCGGACCGCAGGCGCACGGAGGCGATCGATCCGGCGACCCTCGTCGACCGGCTTGCCAACTCGGTCGTACGTTCCCTGCGCGGCGACCCGGAGGACCTGTCCCAGCGCACGCGCAAGCAACTGGCCGGACTGCCCGAGGAGTTGCTCGACCAGGTCCTCGACCGGCTGGAGAACCGGCTGCTCGGCTCCGAACAGGACCGGGTGCTGGACCTCGTCGACGAGATCGACGCTTACGACGACTTCGCCGACGACCGGGTGGAGCGCGACGCGCACGACGCTCCCGGGATCGAGCCCGACACGGCCGAGGAGATCCAGGCCGAGCGGGAAAGCACCCGGCGCGGCGACGCGGAGGAGCGGGCGCGGAAAGACAGGCCGGAGACCGCACCCGGTCCGGAGAAGGACCGGACCGACCACGAGGGCGCGCCCGGAAGCACTCCGCAGAACGGCGGCACCCGCGAGGAGCAGCGGCAGCAGTCGGGCGCCGAGGCGGGCGGCGGCGGAACCCGGTCGTCCGCCGGAGCCGGGCAGCAGGAGGCGGCCGCCGCCGCACCGGCAGGAGGGTCCACCGCGCAGGGTGGTCAGAGCGCGCAGGCCGACGACAGGACGCAGGCCCAGGCAGCCGGCCAGGAGCAGAAGAAGGAGGAGGGCGCCAAGGAGACCGGTGACCGGCAGGGCGCCCCCACAGCCGGCGCGGAGGAGTCCGCCGCCCGGAACCGCCCCGGCGCCGCCGAGCAGTTCGTCACCGGCAAGCAGGTGAGCAAGCAGGACAAACGCGGCCCGGAGCAGCCGACCGCTTCGCCCACGGTGGGCCGGGACGTCGAGCTGCCCGCTCCGTCGAGCAGGCTGGACGGGGTACGCAACCAGGATCTCGACGGCCCCGAGGAGTCGGCGGCGGACGAGGATGCGGCCGAGTCCGACAGCACCTCGGAAGTGGAGGTCGGAGGCGGCGAGGCGAGCGCCTGGGACACCGAGCTCCAGCCGGAGGACTTCCTGCCGGAGCAGGACCCCGACCTGTCCGGGGTTCCCACGGCGGACGCGAGGCAGGACGCCACGCCCGGCAGCGAGTCGCTCCCCGACTTCCCCGCACCCCCGTCGACCAGGGCGGACCGGGTGCAGGCCGAGCGCGACGCCGAGGACGCCGAGGACGCGGCGGCCGAAGCGGAGGCGGAGTCCGAGGACGACACGGTCGAGGATGCGGCTGCCGAGCCCTCGACGTCCCGCGAGACAGAGGGCGGACCGGGTGACACCCTGCTCGCCGATCTCGCTGCGGACCGGACGGCCACCACTCCGGCGGACACCGGCGCCGTCTCCAAGGACCCGAAGCGCGGCGACGATCCGAAGGCCGGGCCGGTCACGGCACAGACCACGGTGCAGCAGGCGCCCGGCGCGCAGGCCGGCGGCAGGTCCGAGGAGAGCGGGGCCGCGAAGGAGACCGCGGCCAAGCAGGAGAAGGGCACCGCGGCCGCGGGGGACACGGCGGCAGCGGGTCAGGAGAAGAGTTCCCCGCAGGCGGTGGGCGGTACGGCCACTGCGCCCGCGCCCAAGAGCGAGCAGCAGCCCTCCTCGGCCGCGGCCGCCGGAACCGAGCGCACCGACGACGCCAAGTCGCCCTCGGCAGCCCGCGACTCCCACATCACCGGCGGATCCAACGCGGACCACCCCGGCAGCTCCACCAGCGGCTCGCAGAGCGGGGCATCGACTGAGGCCGACCGCTCGCCGAGCGAGCAGAGCGCGCGCCCGCAGCCCGCTCCGCCACGGGCGACCGCCCCCGCCCCGGCGCCCGGGGCGCACGCGCCCAAGGCAGCCGACGCCGAGCCCGCGCCGACGGCGGAACGGGCACCCAGGACCGTGGTCCCGAAGGCGGCACCCACTGCCTCCGGCTCCTCGGGCGGCGGCGTTGCCGGCAGGCCGGCCGGCAAGGGGAGGGGGAAGAAGGACTCGGGGCCTGCCCCGAACCTCTCCCAGGTCTCTCCCGAGGCCGGCCTGAGCACAGCCGCCCGGTTGAAGCCCCACCAGGCACTGGAGGCCATGGGCGGGGTCAGCGGCTCGGTCGACCGCAGCGTCGGCGACGAGCACAAGCAGCTCGCCGCCGCGCCGCCCTCGATGCAGCGTCCCGCCGGCGCGCCGCAGACCCTGGAGGGCAAGCCGAAGACCGACTCACCCGCCCAGTACTCGCAGGACCAGGCGCAGAAGTCGGAGGCACCCGAGCAGAAGAACGCCGAGGTCACGCGGGCGAAGCAGCCCGAAGGCCAGATCGAGGCGGAGAAGGCCGAGGAGCCGAGCGGCTGGCAGACCTTCAAGATGGCGCTCGGCTTCGGCATCGGTTGGCTCGCAGAGAAGCTCGGCTTCAAGGTCGACAAGCAGGAACTGGCGGCCAAGTTCGCCGGACTGCCCACGAAGGACGAGGCACTCAAGCAGGCCCAGGCGGGCAACGCGCCCGGCGTGCAGATGCAGGGTGCCGCGGAGCAGACGGCCGGTGAGCAGGGTTCCGCCGTCGACGCCAAGGGCCAGGAGACCGTCGACACGGCACGGGACGACTCCGGCCGCGGGATGGGCGAGGACCAGGTCTACCCCGACGCCCCTCAGGAGCAACTGAAGGGCAAGGTGCCCGGTGCGGACGGCGCCAAGGCCGCCGCGCCCGGCAAGGCGTCCACGGGCGCCGTACCCCCGGACGCTGCGTCCGCGGTGGCGGAGCACGACCGCGGGCCCGAGTTCCAGGCGGCGTTCAGCCAGGGCCAGAAGGGCATGTCCGACAGCCGCCAGACCAAGGACAAGGACTTCCGGGACTCGCAGCAGAAGCACAAGCAGCAGGTCGACGGCGAGATCAGCAAGAACACGCAGGAACAGACGGGTCAGCGCACGAAGGCCCTGGACGAGGTCACGGCACAGCGCACCGACTGGCGCAAGGAACAGGACCAGGAGCTCCAGAAGCTCGGCAGCAAGAAGACCGAGCGGTCGGAGAAGCTCCGCAAGGACGTGGAGGACCGCGAGAAGAAGACCGACGACGACGTCTCGAAGCAGAAGACCGACAGCGACAAGCAGATCAAGGACAAGGGCGACCAGGCCGAGACGGACGCCAAGAACAAGGCGGACGGCGCGGCCAAGGACTCGGGCAACTGGCTCACGAAGGCCTTCGACTGGATCAAAGAGAAGGTCATCGAGATCAAGAACGCGATCGTCCGGATCATCCGGGACGCGCGTGACGCGGTCGTCGGCTTCATCAAGAACTTCAAGGAGACCGTCGAACGCTGGATCAACGAAGCCCGGAAGTTCATCGTCGACACCGTCAAGAACCTGATCGACGACCTGATCGAGTTCGCCAAGGCGATGGTCCGGGCCGTCATCGAACTGGCCGCCCGCATCCGGAAGTTCATCACGAACCTGATCGCGGCGGCGATCGCGTTCGTCACCAGGCTCGCGGCAGCGCTGAAGCAGATCGTCACGGACCTGCTCAACGCCCTCGCCAAGATGCTCAGCGACATCCTGAACATCCTCAAGAAGATGCTCATGGACGTCATCAAGTCCGTGATCGACGCGGTCAGGACGATCCTCGACTACGCCTCCAAACTGCTGGGCGCGCTCGGCGAGTTCATGATGATCGCGATCGATTTCCTGGACGACCCGGGCGGCTGGCTGAGCGGCGCGAAGAACTCCGCGGTGGACGGCGCGAAGCACCACCTGTTCCGCGAGGTCCAGTCCGCCGTGAAGCAGTGGTTCCAGTCGAAGATCGAGGAGATCATCGGCGTACCCAAGGCCATCATCGACAAGCTGATCAAGGGCGGTTTCTCGCTCGAGCGGATCGTGAAGGAGACCTGGGACGCCGTGGTGCCCCAGCTCCCGTTCATCATCGGCGAGATCGTGATCACCAAGGTCATCGCGAAGCTGATCCCGGGCGCGGGCTGGGTGATGGCCGTCATCGACGCGATCCGCACGGCGATCGGCGCCCTGGGCGAGATCCTGCGCGCCATGGGCGCGGTCCTCGCCTGGCTGCGTGCGGTCCGCCAGGGAGGAGCGGGCCTCCTGTTCGCCAAGGCGGTCGCGGCGGGCATCGTCGCCCTCCTGGAGCTGGCCTACCAGGCACTGCTGGACGGCATCGGCAAGTACGTCGCGAAGGTGGGCAAGCGTCTGAAGGGTGTGGCGGCGAAGCTCGGCCGCGGCGGCAAGGAAGGCCGGGGCGAGGGCAGGGCTCCGGCCGGCGGAGCCGACGAGTCGGGCGCGCCGCGCAGGGACCGGCCCACGGAGAACGCTCCGGCCGGACGCCCGACGAAGACGCCCGCGCCGTCCGCGCGTCCCAAGGAGGCGAGCGCGGGCCCGGGCAGGCCGAAGGACGCGGGGCCCGGGTCCGAGAAGGCGGGTGCTCCGGCCCGGCCGAAGACGAACGAGCCCGGCACCACACGGCCGGCCGGCAAGCCGGACACCCGGCCCACGCCGTCCCCGCGGCCCAAGCCGAAGCCCGAGCCGGACACGAAGCCGAAGCACGCCGACGACAAGGCACCGGACAAGCCGAAGGACGCCACACCGGAGAAGCCGAAGGACCCCAAGGAGACACCGAGCACGACCAAGCCCAAGGACCCCGAGGGCAGCACCCCGGGCAGGCCCAGGGAGGAAGCGCCGGGTAGGCCCAAGGAGGAGGCCCCCGGCAAGCCCAGGGGCGACGGAAAGGAGACCCCGCCGAAGGGGAAGGACGGCAAGGACGCCCCCGGGAAGCCCAGGCCGAAAGAGGACGAGAACACTCCCGGCAAACCCAAGGCGAAGCCTGGCAAGGACGGTCCGGACAAGCCGAAGCCGGACAAGGACGGCCCGGAGCGGCCTCGTTCCAAGCCGGGCGAGAAGGGCCCCGGCAGGTCCAGACCCCGCCACGAGAAGAGCGGACCGGGCAGGCCCAAGCCGAGGAGGGAGAAGGACAGGCGCAAACAGAAGGAGAACTCGAAGGAGTCGAAGGAGGAGCGGCTGGCCAAGATCGTGGCACGTCTGCGTCCCAGGCTGTACGGCGTGATGCGTCACGGTGTTCGCCGTTCGCTGTTCCTCCCCCTTCTCAGGGCGATGAGGCTGCGCTATCGGCTCACCGGCCTGGCCCCGGTCGGGGGGGACCCGTTCACCGTCGTGGCCACCCTGAACCCGTCGATGCCGGTGCTGGACGGCGACTACTCGGAGCCGAGGTCCGAGCCCGACGCGTACAGCGTTCCGCCAGGGGCGCCGACCGCGCAGGACGACCTGCCGAAGCCGAAGCTGCCCACCTTCCACAACGGCCGGGCCGATGTCATCAGTGCGGAGTTCCTCAGCCAACCGAAGGTTCCGTGGGGCACCGAGGCGGGTGCTGCCCCCCGGGGCAAGCCGGACGGCTGGAACTACGTCACGGACCCCACACGGCGGCTCCAGACCGGCGGAGCCTGGGTCAGGGCACACCTTCTTCCGTCCAGGCTCGGGGGCTTGGCCACCGGCAACAACCTCGTTCCGGCACGGCGCGGCGTGAACAAGAATCTCGAGCTCGGTGTGGAGATGCCCGCGTGGAACGTCTTCGAGAAGCCGAAGCCCATCTGGTACGAGTCCCGCGTCAAGTTCGGATTCAACACCCCGGTGGACGACTTCCCGAGCTACATCCGGTCGACGTTCGGTGAGTACCGGAAGATCAGAGGGACCGGAGCGAAGCGCAGCGACTGGCAGCGGACGGGCGCCGAGAAAACAGTCGGGCTGAATCTCAAGCCACCCCAGTCCGACGAAAGGAAGAAGCTGTACATCAACAGCTACGGTGCCACCACGATCGGCAAGTGGCTCAAGATCAAGGGAAGCATCGGGGACCACATCGTGAAGCAGCGCGCCCTGGAACCCGGAGGGGCCTACGCGGGATTCGGGCGTTTCAAAAAGGCCCTGCGAGACCGGAAGGCCGCAATGGGGAACGGAGCCATGCCCAATCTCGAAACCGCGATAGCCAATCTCGAGGCACTGATCATCAAGGGCAAGGTCGACTGGGACCCGTTGCACGAGGAACTTTGAGGAATGAATCGGATGTTTCCGTATGAGCGCCGCCTGGAGCAGGTCTTCCGCGAGGTACGCGAGTCACCGCTCCTGGACGTCCTCGACCAGCACCGGGGGCCGGGAGGTCCGGGGGCGGACCCGGGCGGGCTGTTCGAGATGCTCGCCGAGGACGGCTACCCACTCGAGCCGAGGCTGCAGGAGTGCTTCTTCCCTTATCGGAACATGGCACTGTACTGGCGTGCCGCCGATTCCGGCACGACACTCGTCGGTGAATTCGATGTCGTGAGCATCGACATCACCCCGGAGACCAGGCTGGCGGTCGACGACCTCGCCCGGAAGGAAAGCGACCGGGCGCTCCTTTCAGAACTCCGCATCCTGGACGACATCTCCCGTGGCGGCGAAGGCCGCCTGGCCGCCATGCGATTCCAGCCGGGCGTCACGAACCCGGAGATCTGGTTCCTCGACAGGTACCACGACTATGTGCGGCTCGACCTCGACTACCGCGACTACCTCGACCACCTGTTCATCACCAAGGGAGTGACCGGCTGGCAGTACCTCTTCGCCGACGTGCGGCTGGGTGAGCGGGAGTACGCGTACGTCCTGGAAAACCTCAGGAACATGCTGCGGATCTTCCCGGACGAGTTCCCTGAGTACGACTACGCGCCTTTGACGGCCCGCCTGGAGGCCCGCCTGTGACCCGCTACGCCGACATCCCCAAACCCATCCGCTCCGGCATAGTCGTGGTGAACCCGGACACCGGCACCCCCCAACGCCTCATCGTCCTCCAGTTCAACCCCGACACCCTGGAGCGCAGCATCGCGCCGCAGAGTGCCGGCGACGGCGGGGACGCCGGGGGCGGCGGGACCGGTAGCGGGGACCGGAACGAAGCCCTGCGGCTCAAGGGCCCCGCCCAGGAGACCTGGAAGTTCACCGCCGAGATCGACGCGACCGACCAGCTGGAGGTCGCCGCGCCCGACGGGATCCACCCGCAGCTCGCCACCCTGGAGATGCTGGTGCAGCCGACGACCGCGCAATTGCGGGCCGCGAGCAAGCTGACGCAGAAGGGGAGCATCGAGATCAGCCCGATCGAGATGCCGCTGACGCTGTTCACCTGGGGGAGCAAGCGGGTCATGCCCGTCCGGCTCACCGAACTGTCCGTCAACGAGTCCGCCTTCGACGTCGACCTCAATCCGATCCGGGCCTCGCTGAGCATCGGGATGAAGATCCTGACCGTGAGCGACCTGCCCGCCGGGCATCGCGGTGCCGACCTGTACATGGCGCACCTGGCGCAGAAGGAGCGGCTCGCGGCCGCGGCGCGTGGCGGCAGCCTGGGCGCCCTCGGCCTCGGTGGCGTCGGACTCATGACCGGAAGGGGATGAGGAGAGAGCCATGGCCGGCACCGAGCCTTACGAGAGCGCACTCGACTCCATACCCGGAGCACACCCCTACCCACGGACCAGCCGCTACCACGACGCCGAGATCGGCGTGCACCGGCGCGCTGACGGGACCGAAGTGCGGTACACCAAGCGGCGGTTGCTGCCTCCGCTCCACGAGGAGACCGAGCCGCACACGGTCGGGGCCGGCGAGCGTCCCGATCTGCTCGGACAGCGCTTCCTCGGCGACCCCGGACAGTGGTGGCGGATAGCCGACGCCAATCCTGTGCTTGATCCACGGGAGTTGACGAACGAGGCGGGGCGCGTCATCGGCATTCCGCCGGCCGGCGGTTTCCCGCGCGGGGAGCGGCATGTCTGAACAGCCCGTGCGGCAGGGCCCCGTCCACATCCAGCTCCTCATGGGGCCCGCCCTGGCCCGCCCGGTCCCGGCCGAGGTCGCCGAGGCACTGCTGTCCGCCCAGATCACCGCGACTGCGGGAGAGCGCAGTGGTTTCCAGTTCGCCTTCGACCTCACCAAGCACGGGCTGATCAACCAACGCCTGCTGCCTGAGGGGTTCTTCGATCCCAAGACGCGCGTCATCGTCGCGGTCAGCGTCCGCGGCACCCCCGAGGTGCTGTTCGACGGGCTGATCGTGCGTCAGGAGGTCGGCGCCAGCAACATCCCCGGCCACTCCACCCTCACCGTCACCGGTGAGGACCTGACGCTGCTCATGGACCTGGAGGAGCGCACCGCCCGCTACCCCAACCTGCCCCCGTCCGAGCGCGTACTCGCCATCCTGCGCCGCTACTCGGACTACGGCATCCGGCCGGACGTCTACACGGAGAAGGTGTCCCAGCCCCCGCACCAGGACCTGCGCGTCCACTACCAGACCGGCACCGATCTGCAGTACGTCACCGAACTGGCCCGTGCCAACGGCTACACCTTCTACCTGGAGCCCGGCCCCAACCCCGGCCAGTCGTCCGCCCGCTGGGGCCCGGAGGTCCGGCTCGGCCTGCGCCAGCACGCCCTCAACGTCAACATGGACGCGGGCACCACCGTGGACCAGCTGACGTTCGCGTACGACGGCACGGCACGCGAGGAACCGCAGGCGCGCTGGCAGGACCCCGGGACACGGCAGGCCACCCTCCTGCCCCAGCCGCCGATCAGCCCCCTGCGCCCGCCGCTCGGCAGGCGGCCCACCCCGGCCCTCAAGCGCCGGACCCTCGCCGGTACCGCCAAGCAGCAGCGCGAGCAGGCCGAGGCCGAACTCCTCGCCCGGGCCGCGGTCTCCGCCGACGTCGTCTCGGGCTCCGGATCGCTCGACGTCAACCGGCACGGCTACCTCCTCCAGCCCCGCCGGCTCGTCGGCGTCCGCGGTGCCGGACGGGCCTACGACGGCGACTACTTCGTCAAGTCGGTCACCCACAACCTGCGCCCGGGCTCGTTCCAGCAGAACTTCACCCTCTCCCGGGAGGGGCTCGAAGCGCGCAGCGACCGTGTCCGGCCCTGACCCGAACCACCGAAGATCCAGGAGCAGTTCATCATGGCGGCACCCAGCAATCGCTACCTCGGCAAGTTCCGCGGCCGGGTCGTGGACAACAACGATCCGCTGCACATCGGCCGGATCACGGCCGAGGTCCCGGACGTGCTCGGCGACGAGCCGTCCACCTGGGCGCTGCCCTGCCTGCCGTTCACCGGGCCGGAGTCGGGGCAGTTCGTGGTGCCGCCACCGGGCGCGGGTGTGTGGGTGGAGTTCGAGCAGGGGGACCCCAGCTTCCCGGTATGGACCGGCTGCTGGTACGGCGACGCCGGCGAACTGCCGCCCGACGCGCGCCGCGAACTCCAGGCCAACACGACGAACAAGCCCGTCGTCGTGCAGACCCCGGGCAACCACAAGATCGTGCTCAACGACACCGCCGGCGCCGAACAGGGGATCCTCCTCCAGGCCCAGGGCGGTGCCTACATCCGCATCACCAAGGAAGCCGTGGTCATCGCCACCGGCGCGGGCGCCGAGGTCGTCCTGCGTGGTCGTGAAGTGACCATCAACGAGGGCCAGTTGACCGTCCTCTCCAAGCGATAGACAACGGGGGAAAGAAGTTGTCCGGAAGTCTGCTGGACGCGAGCGCCGTGATCGGCTGCCCGCACGGCGGCCGTGCCGCGCCCGCCACCACACCCTCAGGCGGCGCACGGATCGCGGGCGCCGCCGTCGCCACGGCCGCCCACACGTACGTCGTCACCGGCTGCCCGCACACGCTCGACGGGGTGCCCTCGCCGTGCGTCTCGGTCCGCTGGACCGCGAACGCCTCCGGCGTCACCGTCGACGGCGCGCCCGTACTGCTCGACACCTCCGCCGCCCAGTGCTTCAGCGCGGCCCTCGTCCCGCAGGGACCGCCCGTCGTCCAGGCCGCGCAGCGAAAGGTCACCGTCCGATGAGGCCGACGAGCCCACGCACCCGCACCGACATCGCGTTCCCCTTCCACGCGGACCGCCGGGGACGCACCGCGCACGCCCGCCCCGCCGAGCACGTCCACGACCTGATCGAGCAGCTGCTGTTCACCAGCCCCGGCGAGCGGGTGATGCGGCCCGACTTCGGCTGCGGACTGCTCGACCTGGTCTTCGCCCCGAGCAGCCCCGAACTGGTCAGCACCCTCGAACTCTCCGTCCAGGCCGCGCTGCAGCGCTGGCTCGGCGACCTGGTCGAGGTCGTGGCCCTCGACATCGAGAGCGGCGACGACGTCGTACGCGTGCATCTGTCGTACCTCGTACGCGCCACCGGGGCGGTCCGCGAGGACGTCTTCGAGGGGAGGGCGGCATGAGCGCGGGAACCGCCCGGCGGGCCAAGGTACGGGCCGCCCAGCTGGGCGGGGTCGACGCCGTCGAGGTCAGCGACGACGGGCTGTTGCTCACCGTCACCTTCCTCGGCAAGGCCCCGCACGGCCTCGGCCCCGAGAACGTCCGCATCGACGGCGGCCGGCGCATCACCGGCATCACCGCCGTCGACGTCAGTGTCGAGCGCGAGGAGGACCCGGAGCTGGACGACCGGCTCTACGTCACCCTCGACCGGGCCGGCGACACCTCCCGCTACCGGCTGTCGCTGGTGGAGGCCGACCCCTACGGCCGGCCCGGCACCGAGCCGTACCGCGGCTTCGACCAGCGCTACCACAGCGCGAGCTTCGCCTTCCGGCCCGACTGCCCCACCCCCTTCGACTGCACGGACGAGGCCGAGGAGCCCCCGGCCTTCCCGACCGCCCCGGTCATCGACTACACGGCCCGCGACTACGACACCATCCGCAAGCTGCTGCTCGACCGGCTCGCGCTGACCACCCCCGACTGGGTGGAGCGCAACCCCGCCGACCTGGGCACGACCCTGGTGGAACTGCTCGCGTACACCGGCGACCAGATCAGCTACCAGCAGGACGCGGTCGCCACCGAGGCCTACCTGGACACCGCGCGCCGCCGGGTCTCGGTGCGCCGGCACGTCCGGCTCATCGACTACGCGATGCACGACGGCTGCAACGCCCGTGCGTACGTGACCGTCGAGACCGCCGCCGACCACACCCTGGCCCCGGGCACGTTCCGATTCGCCTCCGTCGACGTGCGCACCCTCGACCCGCACGACCGCCCCGAGCCCGGCACCGTCATCGACGAGAACGACCTCGGCGACCTGGACGAGCGCGGCTCGGTGGAGGTCTTCGAACCGGTCGTCGCCGCCGACCCGCTGCGGCTGCGCGTCGCGCACAACGCGATCCGGCTGTGGACCTGGGGCGGCGAGGTGTGCGCCCTGCCCAAGGGGGCCACCGCGGCCACCCTGCGCGACGAGTGGGCGGACCCCGAGACCTGCCGGGAACGCCGACTGGACCTGAAACCGGGCGACGTCCTGGTCCTGGAGGAGGTCAAGGGCCCGCGCACCGGCACCCCCGGCGACGCCGACCCCGCCCACCGCCAGGCCGTACGCCTGACCTCCGTCACCCCGGGCCTGGACCGCATCGAGGACCAGCCCGTCCTGGAGGTCACCTGGGCCGCCGAGGACGCCCTGCGCTTCCCGCTGTGCCTCGTCACCCGCGGCGGGCGCGACTGCCTGCCCGTCGAGGACGTCACCCTCGCCCGCGGCAACGCCGTCCTCGTCGACCACGGCCGCTCCGGCTCGACCGAGACGGTCACCGTGCCGCCGGTACCGGCCGTCGTGGCGCCCTGCGACCCTCCCCCAGCCTCCGGCCGCGGGTACCCCCATCTCGCTTCGCCCGCATTCGGCTGCTACGACCGTACGGAGGGCAACGCGCCCGCCCGGCTCCTCGGCTCCCTCACGGACAAGGCGGAAAGCGGCCGGGAACTCACCCCGGACGACATCCGCGAGCTGTTCGAGGTCGTGGGGGAGCGGGCCACCGTACGCGCCGGGCTCGGCCTGGAACGTGCCGGGCAGCGGCACGAGCGCGTGGTGCCCGGCACGGCGTACGCGCAGGCCGCCGCGCTGCGGACGCTGCTCGCGCAGTCCGTCTACCCGGGCATCCGCCCCCGCTTCCGCCCCGTCCTCGGCCGGGCGCCGGTCACCCAGGCCGTGCCGTTCCCGGACCCGGGCACGGTCGCCGCCGGGCAGGCCGAGCGGATCGCCGTTATTCCTGGCCGGGTCCGGCAACGGCTCGTCGAACTGTGGCGCAGCGCGCGCGACCGCGACGGGCTCGACGAGGAGGAGATCACCGAACTCGCCCTGATCTACGGCCTGAAGCTGCTGGAGCGGCTGGAACTGCGCCGCCACCCGGTCCGCGCCCTGCGCGAACTCCTGCACCGCACCGACGAGTTGCTCGACGCCAAGCTGCGCCGCGTCGAGATCCTCGCCGCCCGGGCCCGCGCCGGCACCGTCCTCGACGGACACATCGCCTGGGAGATCGCGCACAGTTGGGGCCCGTCGTACGCGGCCGGACTCCACCCCGAGGAGCCGGTCCTGCGCGGCTCGGCCACCGTCGCGCTCGCCCAGGACCCGCGCCGCGCGCTGCCCGCCGTACGACTCCACGACGGCACCGACACGGTCTGGGAACCGCGCCGCGACCTGCTCGACAGCGGTGCCCGCGACCGGCACTTCGTCGGCGAGCCGGAGGACGACGGGCGCCTCGCCCTGCGCTTCGGCGACGGACGGCACGGCGCCGAGCCGACGCCCGGAGCACGCCTGGCCGTGCGCTACCGGCTGGGCGGCGGCTTCGCGGGCAACGTCGGCGCGGAGGCCATCAACCACCTCGTCGTCGAGGCGGGCGGCGCGGCACCGGCCGCCACGGTCCGCAATCCGCTGCCCGCCACCGGCGGCACCGAGCCCGAACCGCTGGAGCAGGTCCGCCAGTTGGCACCGCTCGACCTGCGCCGCACCCGGCTGCGCGCGGTCACCGCCGAGGACTACGCGGCCCTCGCCTCCGCCCTGCCGGGAGTGCAGCGGGCCGCCGCCGAGATCCGCTGGACCGGCAGCGTCCAGGAGGCGCACGTCGCGATCGACGCGTACGGCAGCGGCACCCCGTCCGACGAGCTGCTCGCCTCGACGGTGCAGGCCCTGGAGGCGTACCGGCGCATCGGGCACGACCTGGTGGTCGGCCCCGCCCGGCCGGTGCCGCTGGACATCGCGCTCACCGTGTGCGCCCTGCCCGGCCACCAGCACGGGCAGATCCTGGCCGAGCTGTACCGGGTGCTGGGCAGCGGCCGGCTGCCCGGCGGACGGCTCGGCTTCTTCCACCCCGACGCGCTGACCTTCGGCGAGCCGGTCCGGCTCAGCCGTCTGGTCGCCGCCGCGGCGGCCGTCCCCGGGGTGGAGAGCGTCGAGGTCACCCGGCTGCGGCGGCTGTTCGAACCTGACCGAGGAGAGAGGGAGGACGGCGTGCTGCGGCTCGGCCCGCTGGAGATCGCCACCTGCGACAACGACCCGGACCGGCCCGAACAGGGCCTGCTGGCGATATCTCTGGGAGGCTCCCGATGAGCCAGGCCTGCTCCTGCGGCGGCGCGTGCGGCGGCCACGACGAGCGCCTCGCCCCCGCCGCGCCCCATAACCCGCCCGGCCGCACCGCGCTCGACTACCGGGTCGGCGAGTACGGCTCCTTCCTCGCCGCCCTTCTCGACCGGCTGGCCTCGCCCGCCTACCCGGCCCTGGCCGAGCTGACCGTCCGCACCCCGGACGATCCGGCCGTCGGCCTGCTCGACGCCACCGCCGTCCTCGGTGACCTGCTCACCTTCCACTCCGAGCGGATCGCCGACGAGGCCTACATCCGCACGGCCAACGAGCACCGGTCCCTGGTGCTGCTCGGACGGCTCGTCGGGCACCGGCCGCGCCCCGGAGTCGCGGCCTCCACGCATCTGGCGTACACCCTCGAACGCGACCCGCGCGCCGAGGCCCTGCCCGTGCTCGTCCCGCGCGGGGCGCGCAGCCACAGCGTGCCCGCCTCCGCCGACGAGCAGTCGCTGACCTTCGAGACCGCGCGGGACCTGACCGCCCGCTGGGACTGGAACGAGCTGAAGGTACGGCGCCGCCGCCCTTCCCTCGTCACACCCGAGGACCTCGACCGCCGCTCCGAACTGTTCGTGGAGGGCACCGCGAACTCCCTCCAGACCGGCGACCAGCTGCTCTTCGTCTTCGGTGAACAGGCGGGCGGTGAACGGAAGCTGCTGCCCGTCGCCGGCGTCCGGATCGACCGTGACGACGAGATCACCGCGATCTCGCTGCCCAGATCGGCCCCGCCCACGCTCAAGGAGCTGGTGGACGAGGTCCGGCGCTGGACCGCCGCGCCGGCCGCCCCCGGCGAACCGGGCGACGAGCCGCCGACGCCCGAGGTCCCCAACCCGCGCCCGGTCAGCCGCCTGATCGAGGACTTCGACGACCAGGTCCTCGCCCCGCTGCGCACGGACCTGGACGGCGTCAAGACCCCGGAGCGCCTCGCCGCCCGCCTCGGTGAGCCCGTCGCCCGTCTGCGCGAGGCCGAGGTGCTGGCCGAGCCGTACGAGGACGTGGCGGCGTGGTTCGAGCAGCTGGAGGCGGTGCTGGCGGAACTGGCCGAGCGCGCACTGGAGTTGGCGCCCGCGCAGCCCGCACAACCAGGACAGCCAGCACAGCTCGCGCAGCCGACGGAGACCGCGCAGCCGACGGAGGCCGCCGCCGAGAAGGCCACGCTCCCGGACCCCCGCCAGGCCGCCCTTCAGGCCCTGAGTACCGTCCTCCCGGCCCTGCGCACCGCCGTCCCCGCCCCCGGGCAGGGGGCCCGCAGCCGCCGCCCCGGCTCCGACACCGCCCGTCTTCTCTCCGCGCTCAACCCGGGCCTCGGAAGCCTCTACCCGGCCTGGCGCACGGCCGCCGCACCCGGCGCCGTGCAGCTCCTGCGCGACCTGCTCGCGATGCGTGTCACGGCGGCCCCCTTCGGTGCCACCGCCCCGCTCAAGCCCGTCCAGGACGAGCGCGGCCGGGTCATCCGCACCTCCGACTGGCCGCTGACCGGCGCGGTGCTGGCGAGCATGCGCGTGGTGTACGACCCCGCGGGCAAGGCCCCGGTCCGGGCGGAGTTCCAGTACGTCGAGGGCAGCAGCAGCGACCAGCGCGCGGAGAACCTGCCCGTCGCCCAGCCGGTCACGTTCATCCTGGGCCCGGGCCAGGTCGAACTGTCGACCCGCTCCCCCCAGGACCGCGAGCTGAGCTGGCTCAGCCGCCGTCCGGCCACCGCCGAGGAACCCGGCGTCACCGCCCGCCTCCACTCCGGCCTGCCCGAACGCAGGTTGTTCGTGTCCCGCCCGGACGACGACGGCCAGGTGCACGTCGGCATCCACAACGGCACGGCCCAGGAGATCTCCCTGCGGCCGGGCGAGACCAAGCAGATCACCCACGGCGAGTACGAGGTGAGCCTCAGGTACACGGTGGGCAGCACCGAGCCCAACGTCGAGATCGTCATCGCGGGCAAGCCGGAGCCCTTCAACCGCCGCGTCCTGCAACTGGACAGCGTGCACGACGGCATCACCGTCGGCAGCTGGGTGGCGATCCAGCGGCCCACGAAGGGCACGACCGTACCCGGCGACGCCAGGTTCGCCTTCGTCACCACCCAGGTCGTGGCGGCACGTACGGCGGCGTACTCCAACTACGGCATCACCGGCCGCGGCACCGAACTCACCCTCGCGGAACCCTGGCTGGACGAGTCCGACGTCCTGCTCTCCCACATCCGCGACACCACCGTGCACGCGGCGGGCGAGCCGCTGCGCCCGGCCGACGAGCCGCTCGGCGAGGACGTGCACGGCAACGAGATCGAACTCGACGAGCTGTACGACGGGTTGCGCCCCGGCCGCACGCTCATCGTGAGCGGCGAGCGCACCGACGTCCCGGGCACGACCGGCGTCACCGCCACCGAGGTGGTCACGATCGCCGCCGCCGACCCGGCCGTCGACCCGCGGCTCCCCGGCGACCACGTCCACACCCGGCTCACGCTCACCACCGACCTGGTCCACCGCTACCACCGGGCGAGCGTCCGCGTCCTCGGCAACGTCGTCGAGGCCACCCACGGCGAGAGCCGCGAGGAGGCCATCGGCAGCGGGGACTCCGACCGCGTCAACCAGACCTTCGCCCTCTGGCAGTCCCCGCTGACCTGGCTCGCCGCCGACAACCCCCTCGGCGCCACACCCGTCCTGGACATCCGCGTGGACGGCGTGCTCTGGCACGAGGTCGACAGCCTCGCCGGGCGCGGCCCGACCGAGCGGGTGTACATCACCGGCACCGCCTCCGACGGCCGCACGACCGTGACCTTCGGCGACGGAGTCCACGGCGCCCGCCTGCCCAGCGGCCACGAGAACGTCCGCGCCCGCTACCGCTTCGGCACCGGCAAGGCCGCCAACGTGCCGGCCGACCGGATCACCCAGCCGCTCACCCGCCCCCTCGGCGTCACCGCGGTCACCAACCCGCGCCCGGCGACCGGCGGCGCCGACGCGGACGGGCCCGGACTCACCCGCCGTACGATCCCGCTCGCGGTCTCCGCCCTGGACCGGCTGGTCTCCGAGGCCGACTACGAGGACTTCGCCCGCTCCCGCGCCGGCATCGGCCGGGCGGCCGCCCGCGAACTCTTCGACGGGCGGCGGCGCGTGCTGCACGTGACGGTCGCCGGAACCGACGACGTCCCGCTCGGCGAGGACAACCTTCGGCCCCTGCGCGGGGCGCTGACCGACTACGGCGACCCGAACCTGCCGGTCCGGGTGGACGTACGCGAACTCGTCCTGCTGCTGATCGCGGCCAAGGTGAAGCTCGCCCCGGACCACGCCTGGGAGTACGTCGAGCCCAGGCTGCGCCAGGCACTGCTGCTCCGACTCGGCTACGAGGGAAGGGAGCTGGGCCGTCCGGCCCGCCTCTCCGAAGTCCTCGCCGCCGCGCACTCCGTGCCCGGAGTCGACTACGTGGACGTGGACGTCTTCACCGGCGTGCCCGCCTCCGCCACCCCGGAACAGCTCACCGCACTGCTCGCGAGCCCCGGCACACCGAGGGCGTCCGTCCACGCGCACCCGGCGTCGTACGAGGAACGGACCCACACGGTCCGCGACACGCACGGCGAGACCCTGTCGTCCGTCTGCGCCCGCCACGGCATCCCGCTCGCCGAACTCCTGCGCCTCAACCCCGACATCACCGACACCCGGCGCCTGGACGAGGGCCGGACGGTGTTCGTGTTCCGCGGCATCCGGCCGGCCCAGCTCACCATGCTGTCGGCACGGGCCGCGGACACCCTGATTCTGACGGAGGTCAAGTGATGTCCGCGAAGCCGACGGATGTCGAGTCGGAGGCCCCGGCCCCGGTGCTGCCCCGGGAACCCGACGGGCTCGCCGAGCTGCTGCCCCGCTGGCACCGGCTGCGCGACGCCGAGGAGGGCGAGCCGCTGCGGGCCCTGCTCGCAGTGATCGCCGAGCAGCTCGACCGGGTCCGTGACGGCGTCCAGCAGGGCTACGCGGACCTGTTCGTGGAGACCGCGGCGCCCTGGGTGCTGCCGTACCTCGGCGACCTGGTCGGCTACCGCACCCTGCCGGGCTACGAGCGGGTCCTCACCACCGGCCTGCACACCGGCGGCCGGGACGCGCTCGCCGAGGCCGTCGCCCCGCGCCGCGACGTGGCGGCCACGGTCGCCAACCGGCGCCGCAAGGGCACCCTCCACCTCCTGGAGGAGCTGTCCGAGCAGGTCGCCGACTGGCCCGCCCGCGCCGTCGAACTGTCCCGGCTGGTGGCCCACACCCAGCCGGTCAAGCTGTACGGCACCGGCCGGCGCGGGGACCGCGGACGCCTGCTCGACCTGCGGGACGGCAGCGCGCTCGCCCTGGCCGGCGGTCCCTTCGAGCAGACGGCCCGGACGGTCGACGTACGACGCGCCAACTCTGCCAAGAGGCAGGGCGGTCGGACTCCCGCCGGAGTCGGGCTCTTCGTCTGGCGGCTGAAGCCGTACTCCCTGACCGCGTCCCCGGCCTACTGCATCGACCGCGCCCGCAACCTGTACACCTTCTCCATCCTGGGCAACGACACCCCCCTGGTCACCAAGCCGGTCCCGGAGCCCTCGCCCGCGCACATCGCCGCCGTCGACAACGTCCCGGCGTTCATCACCCGCCGCCTGCTGCACGACCGGCTCGCCGACTACTACGGCCCCGGCAAGAGCCTCGTCATCCGGCGCGACGGCGAGGACCGGCCCGTACCGCCCGCCGACATCGTCGTCGCCGACCTGTCCGACTGGCGCTACCGCCCGGGGCGCGGACAGGTCGCCGTCGACCCTGAGCTGGGCCGCATCGCCTTCGGCTCCCGCTCCGCGCCCCGACAGGGCGTGTGGGTCGACTACCACTACGCGTCCGGCGCCGACATGGGCGGAGGCGAGTACAAGCGCCCCGACCGCGAGCAGCGACCTGACGCCGACTTCTACCGGGTCGGCCCCGGCCAGCCGTACCAGCGCATCATGGACGCCTACCGGGCCTGGCAGGACGAGGGCAGCCCGGAGCGCACCGGCGTCATCGAGATCACCCACAGCGGCGCCTACCAGGAGCAGCTGGACTTCGACCTCGACCCCGGCGACCGCCTCGAACTGCGGGCCGCCGAGGGCACCAGGCCGGTGATCCGGCTGCTGGACTGGTACAGCAACCGCCCCGACGCCCTCAACATCCGTGCGGTGCAGGACGACTGCGCCCCGCACGAGCGGCCGCGGGTCGTCCTCGACGGACTCCTCGTCGCCGGCCGCGGCATCAACGTCACCGGCCCGATGGGCGCCGTCGTCGTCCGGCACTCCACCCTCGTACCCGGCTGGTCGCTGGAGCCCGAGTGCGAGCCGCACTCGCCCGACGAACCCAGCATCGTCCTGGAACGCACCACGGCCTGCCTCCAGATCGAGCACAGCATCCTCGGCACCATCGAGGTCATCGGCGACGAGGTCTCGGAGGACCCCCTCGACATCCATCTGCGCGACAGCGTCCTGGACGCCACCGGCCCAGGCCGCGAGGCCCTCTCCGCCCCGGACTGCCGCCACGCCCACGCCGTCCTGCACCTGCACCGCACGACCGTCATCGGCGAGGTGCACACGCACGCGGTGGAGATCGCCGAGAACTCGGTCTTCACCGGCAGGCTCCACGTGGCCCGGCGCGGCATCGGCTGCCTGCGGTACTCCTCTGTCCCGCCCGGCTCGCGCACCCCGCGCCGCCACCGCTGCCAGCCCGACCTCGTCGGTCCCGAACAGGCAGGCCGCGTACGGCCGTTGTTCGCCTCCGAGCGCTACGGGACGCCCTGGTACGGCCAGTTGGCGGACCGGTGCGCCGAGGAGATCCGGCGCGGCGCGGACGACGGCGCCGAACTCGGCGCCTTCCACGACCTGTACCGGCCCCAGCGGGAGGACGGTCTCAGGGCGCGGCTCGCGGAGTACACGCCCGCGGGCGCGGACGCCGGGATCTTCTTCGTGACGTGAGCCGTGCCGCCGTACGACCCACCCGCAGATTTCCGAACCAGGGGGACCCCCTTCATGCACGCTGATCTCTCCCGCTCCACCTTCCGCCCGGAGCGGCACTACTCCGCGGTCGTCGCCCAGCAGGGCCGCGTCCAGCTGGACGCCGACCTCAACGAGCAGGCCGCCATCCAGCTCCACCAGGCCCGCACGCTCGCCGCCGACCTGATCGGCCGGCACGGGGGACCCGGCGGACCCGGCCGGGTCACCGGCTTCCGCATCGAGTACGTGGGCGGCAAGCTCGACATCGACACCCTGCGCATCCACGGCGGCCGCTACTACGTCGACGGCATCCTGTGCGACGCAGACCGCCCGGCGCCCGGCATCCCCGTACCGGACGAGGACGACAAGGAGCAGCCGGCTCCCGAGACCGACGCCTTCTGGGACTACTGGAACCAGCCCGACGGCTTCCGCGACCCGGAGAACCCCGCCGACAAGCTGCCCTCGCCCGCCCAGTCGCCCTTCGTCGTCTACCTGAAGGTGTGGGAGCGGGCGGTCTGCGCGGCCGAGGACCCGGCGCTGCGCGAGGTCGCCCTCGGCGCCGCGCTGCCCGACACCGCCGTCCGCGCCAAGGTGGTCTGGCAGGTGCTGCCGCTGTCCCTGTCCGCACTGGACATCGAGGGGAGCGAACCGTCCGCGCAGGCCGTGCGTGACGCGTTCGAGAAGTGGGCGAAGGCCCAGGCGGAGCCCTCCGCCCGGCTCGCCGCCCGCAGCGAGCGGCCCGAGCACGCCGACGAGGACCCCTGCCTGGTCCGGCCCGACGCCCGCTACCGCGGCCCGGAGAACCAGCTGTACCGGGTGGAGATCCACGCGGGCGGCGAGGCGAAGGACGCCACCTTCAAGTGGTCACGGGAGAACGGCTCCGTGGTCTTCCCGGTGGACGAACTGGACGGCACCTGGGTGCAGTTGGCGACCCTCGGCCCCGACGACAAGCTCGACCTGGACGTCGGCGACCACGTCGAGTTCACCGACACGGCCTACGCCTCCCGCCTCGAACCCCGGCCCCTGCTGCGGGTCGAGGAACTGGACCTCCCCGGCCGCCGCGTCCGCCTCTCCGCCGAGCCGGACCCGCATGTCGGACGCCTCCCGCACCTGCACCCGTTCCTGCGCCGCTGGGACCACCAGGAGGGTCCGAAGCAGAAGGGCCGTACGACGGCGCTGAAGGGCGGTGCCGTCCCCGTCGTCGAGAGGCAGTGGCTGCCCCTGGAGGACGGTGTCGAGGTGTACTTCGCCAAGGGCGGCGGCTACCGCACCGGCGACCACTGGCTGATCCCCGCCCGCACCGCCACCGGCAGCGTCGAGTGGCCGGCCGACGCGGCGCGCCGCCCCCTGCTCCGGACCCCGGCCGGGATCGCCCGGCACTTCGCGCCGCTGGCCCTGGTGCAGGGCGAAGGCAGCACCGTCGACCTGCGGTTCGCCTTCGGCCCGCTCGGCACGGACATCCCCGCGGCCGACCGGGCGGCCCTGGACGCCGAGGCCCTGGCCGCGCGCGAGGAGCAGGCCGCCGAGGCCGACCCCTCCGGCGGCCGCTCGCAGACCACAGCGGCGGCCGAGGCCGCCGTGGAAGGAGACGACTGATGGCTGAGCCGATGACCGGGTCGAAGCTGCTGCAGGTGCTGCGCGCCGAGGGCCTGACCGTTCACGAGGTGCGCGACTGGCGCCACCACAACCGCAACACCAAGGGCCCCTGGGGCCCGGTGAACGGCGTGATGATCCACCACACCGTCACCTCGGGCACCGAGAACTCCGTGAACATCTGCTACAACGGCTACTCCGGCCTGCCCGGCCCGCTGTGCCACGGCGTGATCGACAAGCAGGGCCATGTCCACCTCGTCGGCAACGGCCGAGCCAACCACGCGGGCCTCGGCGACAGCGACGTGCTGCGCGCGGTGATCAACGAGACCAGGCTGCCGCACGACAACCAGGCCGACGTCGACGGCAACCGGCACTTCTACGGCTTCGAGTGCATCAACCTCGGTGACGGCAGGGACCCTTGGCCCGAGGCGCAGAAGGAGGCCATCGAGAAGGTCTCCGCCGCCATCTGCCGGCACCACGGCTGGTCCGAGCGCTCCGTCATCGGGCACAAGGAGTGGCAGCCGGGCAAGCAGGACCCGCGCGGCTTCACGATGGACGGGATGCGCAAGCGGATAGCCGACCGGCTGGCCGGAAAGGGCGGCGGCACGGACCCGGACCCCAAGCCCGCGCCCAAGCCGAAGTACGCGCCGTTCCCGGGCGGCGGCTTCTTCCACACCGGGCAGAAGTCGCCCGTCATCACGGCCATGGGCCGCCGGCTGGTCGCCGAGGGCTGTGGGCACTACGAGGAGGGGCCGAGCCCCGAGTGGACCGAGGCCGACCGCCGGTCCTACGCCGCCTGGCAGCACAAGCTCGGCTTCAAGGGCAAGGACGCGGACGGTATCCCCGGCAAGGCCAGCTGGGACCGGCTCAAGGTGCCGTCGGACGGCTGAGCCGGCCAAAGGGCGTCAGGGCCGCTCGGCGCCCTTCTCCTGCTTCTCCTTGTGCAGCTTCTTGATCCGCACCGTTTCCTTGCGGACCTCGGCCTGGGTGGCGCGCTCCTTCTCCAGCCACTCGGGCCGCTCGTCCTTGAGCGCCTCGATCTGCTCGGTGGTCAGCGCCTCGGTGATCCCGCCGCGGGCGAGCCCCGCGATGGACACGCCGAGCTTCGCGGCGACCACCGGGCGCGGGTGCGGGCCGTTCTCTCGCAGCACGCGCAGCCACTCCGGCGGATTGGCCTGCAGCTCGTTCAGCTCGGCGCGCGAGACCACACCCTCCTGGAACTCGGCGGGGGTGGCGGGGAGGTACACACCCAGCTTCTTCGCCGCGGTCGCGGGCTTCATCGTCTGGGTGCTCTGCTGCGAACTCATGAGGTCAAGGGTATCGGCCGCGTGCCGGACCGCCGACCACGGCCGGTAACCTGGCCTGGTGACAGGCTCGGAGGAAACACCGTCGTTCCGGCTCGCGTACGTTCCCGGAGCGACGCCCGCCAAGTGGGTGCGGATCTGGAACGAGCGCCGGCCCGACATCCCGCTCACCCTCGTCCAGGTGCCCAGCACCGAGGCGGCGGACGTGCTGCGGGCGGGCGACGCGGACGCGGGCCTCGTACGGCTGCCGGTCGACCGTACGTTCTTCAGCGCGATCCCCCTCTACACCGAGACCACGGTGGTCGTCGTCCCCAAGGACCACCTGATCACGGCGGCGGACGAGGTGACCCTGGCCGACCTCGCCGACGAGGTGCTCTTCCACCCCCTGGACGACGTCTTCGACTGGGACAGCCCGCCCGGCGAACCCGCCTTCGAGCGCCCCGCGACGACGGAGGACGCCATCGAGCTGGTGGCGGCGGGAGTGGGCCTCCTGATCGTCCCGCAGTCCCTGGCCCGCCTCCACCACCGCAGGGACGTCACCTACCGCCCGGTCGTCGACGCACCCCAGTCGAGCGTCGCCCTGTCCTGGCCGGAGGAGGCCACCACCGACCTGGTGGAGGACTTCATCGGCATCGTCCGCGGCCGGACCGTCAACAGCACGCGCGGCCGTACGACGGCGAAGGCCGAGGCGGATCAGAAGCGGAAGCGCCCGGAGCAGGGTGGCACCCGGCAGAAGCCGGCTGCCGCGAAGTCGACCGGCGGCAAGTCTGCGAGCCGCAGCGTACGGGGCCGCACGGGCTCCGGGGGAGCCAAGCCGGCCAAGCGCGGCAAGCCGCGCCGCAGGTCTTGACCCTTCAGGATCCGCTCCGGACCGGCTCCTCCGTCCCGCCGGCGGTCTCCGGCTCGGGATGCACATGCCGCTCCCGCAGGTCCGCCATCGCCAGCACCAGCGCGATCATGATCATCCCCACGGCGGTGAGCAGCCCGAGCTGAAGCGCCGTGACGGAGCGCCCGTGGTTGGCCAGGTGCGCGAAGTACACCGCGCCGACCACGGCGATCCCGGCGGCCGAGCCGACGCGCTGGCCCGTCTGCAGCACCCCGCCGGCCGCACCGGCACGGTGCACGGGGACGCGGGTCAGGGTGAGGGTGGTGTTCGGGGAGACCGCCAGGCCGGAGCTGATCCCGCCGATGAACAGCGGCAGCGCCGAGGCCCATCCCACGGCCTGCCCGGGCACCAGCTGCACCGCCACGACCACCCCGAGCAGCCCCGCCGCCACCCCGCTCAGACCGATGACGACGAGCTTGCGGCCGTGGCGCACCACCAGCCGCCCGCCGATGGCGGCGCCGACCGCTGAGGCGACCGCGAAGGGCAGGACCGTGAGCCCCGCCGTCAGCGCGCTGTATCCGACCGTGTCCTGCAGGTACAGCGTGTAGACGAAGAAGACCGTGGTGAAGCCCGCGAAGTAGATCAGGCTGATCAGCGCGCCGAGTGTGAAGGACCGCAGGGAGAACAGGTTCAGGTCGAGCAGGGGCGCCCGCCCGCGCCGTCCCTCGCGCCGCTCCCACGCCCAGAACGCTGCCAGCAGCAGCGCGGCCACCGGCATCAGCGCCCACTTCAGCCGCCCGGTCCACTGCTGCTCCTGCACCAGGGGCAGCATGAGCGCGAGCACGCCCGAGCCGAGGAGCAGCACCCCGAACAGATCGAACTCCTCCCGCTTGTCCGACAGGGCGGGGTACCGGGGCAGCAGCCGCAGTCCCGCGGCGAACGCGGCGACCCCGATCGGCAGGTTGACGAAGAACACCCAGCGCCAGCCGTCGTCGGTGCCGACCGCGTTGATCAGCAGACCGCCCGCCAGCGGGCCCACGGCCGTCGAGACCCCGATGACACTGCCGAGCCGACCGAAGGCCTTGCCCCGCTCGGCGCCCTGGAACATCTGCTGGATCAGCCCCGAGGTCTGCGGTGCGACCATGCCCGCCGCCGTGCCCTGGATCAGCCGGAACAGCACCAGCCAGGAGGCACTGGGCGCGAGCCCGCAGGCAGCCGAGGCCAGCGTGAACACGGCGAGCCCGAACAGGAAGGCCTGGCGCCGCCCGCGCATGTCGCCCAGCCGGCCCGCAGGCACGAGCGCGAGCCCGAAGGTGAGGGCGTACCCGGACACCACCCAGGACTGGGCGGCCTCCGAGGCGCCGAGCCCGTGCTCCATCGAGGGCAGCGCCACGTTCACGATCGAGGTGTCGAGCAGCGAGATGAAGCCCGCCGTCAGACAGACCCCGAGCGCCTTCCACCGCCGGTCGTCGGGGGCGGGGCGGGCCTGGTCTGTGGTCATGGGGTCACGCTAAGCAGCCACCCCGCCCAACGCACGGAAGGAGCACTTCCGCGCGCGTCGGGGGCGTCACGCCGTCACGCTGTCGCGCGGGTCGGAGCCGTCAGGGCGTGTACGACGCCTTCCGCGCCGTACGGACGACCGCCTCCCCCTCCTCCTGCCCGAGCAGCCCCGCCGCCACCCACTCCGCCACGACGTCCTGTACGCGCGTGACCAGCGCGCCCTTGTTCCGGAAGGGCGCCCCCGCCCAGATCTCGTCCAGCAGGGTGGTCCCGTCGGACCGGGCGGGGTTCGCCATGCCGGCGTCGAGGCCGCCGAGGACCACACGGGGTTCGGACCGCCGGAAGTACGCGTGGGTCGGGTCCTCGGTCCCTTCGAGGAACGGGGCGAACTCGATGCCGTCCTGGGTGTAGTGCAGCGGAGAACCGGAGACGGGAGTCAGGGAGGGCAGCAGGTCGCCGGAGAGCGCCGCGTTCCGGTACAGGCCCAGCTTCAGGTACTCCGTCGCGGAGCTGCGGGCCACCAGGTTGACCGGGCCGTAGAACAGGGCCTGCAAGGACGGGTCGTCCAGGGCCTTCTCCACCCGCAGCCGGAACGGCATGTCCACCCGTACCGTGTCGCCGGGCCGCCAGGTCCGCGAGACGGTGAAGTAGCTGCCGGGCGTCGGAGTGCCCTCCACCGCACGCCCGTTGACCGTCACCCGGAACCCGGCGGTCGCCCACCCGGGCACCCGCAGCCGCAGCGCGAACGAGGCACGGCCGCTGCCGCCGACGGTGAGGGTGCTGCCCTGCTCGTGCGGGTAGCCGGTGGTCTGGGTGACCGTGACGCCCTTCTCGGCCCAGGTCAGGGTGGACGGGCTGTACAGGTTGACGTACAGGACGCTGCCGTCGGCCGCCGCGAAGTACACCGAGTCCTGGTACTTGGTGGCGCTCTCCATGCCGGTGCCCTCGCAGCAGGTCGTGCCCTGCTTCGGCGTGTAGTCCCGGACATGACCCGGCGTCAGCCCGATGAAGTACGTGACGAGCGGCTTCTCCGCGTCGGTCTTGTCCTGCTTGCTGCCGAGCACCTGGTTGTACAACGCCCGCTCGTAGTAGTCCATGTAGGCCGGATCCTGCTCGTGGAAGAACAGCGACCGGCTCAGCTTCAGCAGGTTGTACGCGCAGCACGTCTCCGCCGTCGTCGCGCCGATCGTCCCCGCGACGACGTCCCGCGCCTTCCAGAACTCGCCGGTGCTGGTGCCGCCGATGCCGTACATGCGATGGGGCACGACCATCCGCCAGAAGTTCTTCGCGGCGGTGAGGTAACGCTGCTCGCCCGTCGCGTCGTACAGCCGGACCAGACCCGTGAAGATCGGTATGTGCTGGTTGGCGTGGAGCCCGTCGAGGACGTCGGTGTCCGCCGCGCACGCGTCGATCAGCCGGTCCAGGTCGAACAGGCGGGCCAGCGCGAGGTGTTCGGCCCTGCCGGTGCGCTCGTGCAGGTCGCAGATCGCCTCGACGATCCCGCCGTACTCGCCGCTGGAGAAGATCCCCCACATGCGCTGCAGGGTGGCCGCGGGCAGCCGGGACAGCCGGGAGTACATCCAGTCGCCCAGGCCCGAGGCGAGGTCCAGTGCCTGTTCGTCGTCGGTGGCCAGGTGGGCGTCCAGCAGGCCCCGGAGGATCTTGTGCGCGGTGTAGTACGGCGCCCACACCTTCGTGTAGTCGCTGCCGGTCATCGACTCGAGCAGGATGAACTGCGTCTCCGGGTAGGCCGCGAGGAAGCCGGGATGGCTGGGGCCGCCCCAGGTGCGGCGCAGGGTGGCGGCCAGGCCGCGTCCGGAGGAGTCCGCGAAGTGCGCGCCGGAGGTCTCGTCGAAGCGGTAGGACACCAGGTCGCCCGGCCCGGCGGAGGTCTCGGCCGCGCGTGCGCCCTGGAGTTCGCCGATCTCGGCGGCGCTGAGCGCACGCGACCATATCGCGAACTCCTCGACCGCGCCCGCGAACACGGGGTCGGCAATGTAGTGCGAGCGGCCCAGCCAGTGGTCGGTGAGGTCGCCCAGAGCCGCCGGGGTGAGCGTCATGGCGGTGTTCCTGGCGACGGCCGTGCCGTTGACGTAGAGCGTGCCGGTGCCGGCGCCGAGGGTCACGGCCAGATGACTCCACTCGTTCAGCGGCAGCGGAGCGGTCCCGTTCAGGCCCTGCTCGCCGCCGGGGCCCGAGGTGGTGACGGCGAACCGGGGCACGCCGGAGGCGTTGCGGACGGCGAGATACAGGTACCGGGTGGTGTCGTCGCCGAAGTCGAGGACGCGGGCCCAGTTCGCGTCGTGGGTGGGTTTCACCCAGGCGGACAGGGTGACCGCGGTGGCGTTCCCGAGCACCCCGGAGGGCAGGTCGACGTACCGGTAGGAGCCGCGCACCTGCTCGACGGCCGAGCCGAAGCGGCCCTGACCGGTCAGTACGGCGGGATCGTGGCGCAGTGCGTCCCGTACCTCGGTGAGTGCGCCGATCATGGTGCGGATCTTCTGTGCGAACACCTCCTCGCCCGTGCTCGCGTACGCCTGCGCCAGCATGGTGAGGAAGTGCCCGGTGTAGTGCCCGCGCAGATTGCCGTTGGCTTCGCCGTCCAGCCCCTCCCAGCCGCCGGGCGCGATCGCACCACCCGTGGACAGGCCCGCGTTCGCGCGGAAGACCTGGAGCAGCCGGTTCACGTCGTACCCGCGGGCGTGGTCGAGCATCAGGGCGCGTTTGTCGGCGAACAGACCGCGGCCGAGCGTCACCTCACCCAGCCCGAACGGCCGTACTTTCCAGGCGGGTTGGGCGGCGGCGGTCGCCGCACCGGCGGGGGCGGCGGTCAGACCGGCCGCCGTACCGGCGGGTGCCACGGTCAGACCGGTCGCCGCGGCCGTGAGTGCGGTCGCCTGGAGGAGAGTGCGTCGCGAGAGGGGCGGGGTCATGTGCTCCTCGTTTCCCCATGTCGTCCGTGATTTCGAACGGCGTTCGACAAGTCGCCCAGAAGATAGGGAAGGGGCGGAGGGGCGTCAACGGTACTGACGAGTAAGGGAGTTGCTCAGTCGGAGGTGACCGGATCCGTCAGCCAGGTGTATGCCGACTGTGCCGTGAACTCCGTCTGGCCGCCCCGCAGCAGCAGCGCGGCCGTGGCGAACTCGGGAGCCTCGGCCTGGGCGGCCACGTACGGGACGGCGATGCAGCGCATCCCGGCCGCGTGCGCTGCGGCCGCACCCGGTGCCGCGTCCTCCAGGACCACGCAGTCGGCCGGGTCCGTCCCGAGCCGCCGGGCCGCCTCCAGGAAGACGTCGGGGGCGGGCTTGCCGTGGGCCACCTCGTCGGCCGAGACCACGATGCGCAGGAAGGCGTCGAGACCGGTCCCCGCGAGGACGGCCTCGATGGCCTTGGGGGAGGAGCCGGAGGCCACCGCCATCGGAACGGCCTCGGCCGCCAGCAGCTCCACGAACTTCCGCATCTCGGGGTAGGCGTGCGTGCCGGCCCGGGCCAGCTGCAGATAGCGCCGGTTCGTCGCGTGGAACAGCTCGTCCACCGTGGCGCGCAGGCCGTAGCGCTCCCGCAGGATCGCGACCGTCTCCAGGGTGCTGATCCCGACGTAGCTCTCGTGCTCCGCCCAGGTGAAGCCGGGGACGCCGTGCTCGGCCAGGGTCTGTCGGCTCGCCTCGTAGTAGTTCGGCTCGCTGTCCACCAGCGTTCCGTCGAGATCGAAGATGACCGAAAGCGCGCCGAGCTTGCCCATGCGGTCCAGCATGCCAAGCGTCAGGCGCGGGCCGCTCGCCCGACCGACTCCACCAGCGGCAGCAGCCGGTACGGCACGCGCTCGCGCAGGGCCACCTCGGTGCGGGTGCGCACCACGCCCGGCAGGCTGATCAGCTTCTGGATCACGTCCTCCAGGTGGGCGTTGTCCCGCCCCACCACCCGGGCCAGCAGATCCCCGCCGCCCGTGATCGAGAACGCCTCGACGATCTCCGGCACGGCGGCCAGCGCGTCCCCGACGTCGTCCAGATGCCCCTGCGTGACCTCGATGTGCACGAACGCCAGCACCGGGTGGCCGAGGGCGGCCGGAGAGAGCGAGGGGCCCGTGCCGGTGATCACGCCGTCCCGTTCCATGCGGTCCAGGCGGGCCTGGAGCGTGCCGCGGGCGACGCCGAGGATGCGGGCGTACTCGCGCACGCTGGTGCGCGGCTGCTCCAGCAGCAGCCGCAGGATGCGGGTGTCGAGTGCGTCCACGGTCATGATCTACGACTGTACCAATGGCTCAGCGGGCTGCAGCCCCGGTGTGCCGCCCGACCTGGTCCGTTGGTATTCAGCCGGACGATCGTGCGCGCACGGCGCTGGACCAATGGCTCAGTGACTCAGCCGACACTTGAGCCATCGACCTCTGTGATGCTCTCATGGACACGTCGATGGCGCTGCGGATCCCCGCGGCGCCTTTTGTATGCCAGGTGTTTCCCGAGGGAGGGCGTCAGTGCTGAAGAGGGTGTTCGTGGCTCCGGACCCGGGGCGGACGCGGTTGCGTTTCGCCGTGCGGGCCGTCCTCGGCATCGGGCTGGCCGTCGTGGTGTGCGGGCTGGCCGGGCACTCGCTCGTCGGCGCGGTCACCGGTGGTCTCGCCGCGCTGCTCGCCCTGTTCACCGTCACCGACGCCACCGTGCGCGGGCAGGCCGTCACCACCGCGCTGCTGCCCGTCGTCGGCGTGCCCGTGCTCGCCGCCGCGGCCGAACTGCACGATCACCCGGTGGCGCGGGACCTGACCTTCCTCACCATCGTCGGAGCCGGCGTGTACGCCCGCCGCTGGGGCCCCCGCGGGCACAGTCTCGGCGTGTTCGCCTTCATGACCTTCTTCGTGGCCCAGTTCCTGCACGCCACGCCCGGACAACTGCCCGAGCTGTACGCGGCCGTCCTGCTGTCCGTGCTCAGCGCGGCCGCGGTGCGCTTCGGCCTGTGGTGCTACGAGCGCCGGCTGCCCCCGGCCGTCGTGCCCGCGCCGCCCGCCGGGTCCGGGCTGGCCCGCGTGACCACCCGGCAGGCGGTCCAGGCGGTCGCCGGAGCCGGGTTCGCTCTGGTCGTGGGGCAGCTGGTGTCAGGGCAGCGCTGGTACTGGGCCGTGGGCGCCACCTGGTGGGTCTTCGTCAACACCGCCTCGCGCGGCGAGACGCTCGTACGCGGCTTCCGGCGGGTCCTCGGCACGGTCATCGGCATCGGCCTGGGCTTCCTCGTCGCCGTACCCGTGGACGGCGCGCCGGTCCCGACGGCCGTCCTCGTCGCGGTCGCCGTCTTCGGCATCTTCTACACGGCCGCCGTCTCGTACACCTGGATGATGCTCTGGGTGACCCTGCTCGCCGAGCTGCTCTACGGCCTGCTCGGCGTCCTCGGCCCCGGTCTGCTCGCGCTGCGTCTCGCCGAGACCGGCGTCGGCGCCCTCGGCGCGGTGCTGGCCGTGCTGTTCGTGCTGCCGGTCACCACCCACGCCACCACCGACGCCTGGATCCAGCGCGCCCTGCGCTGCGTCCACGCCTGCACCGCGGAGGCCGCCGCGCGTCTCGCGGGCTCGGCCACGGCCGACCCGGCGCCGCGCGTGGCCGAGCTGGAGCAGCTGCTCGGCCGGGTCCGGCTCTCGGTCGCGCCGCTGGTGCACCCGCTGAACCCGATGCTCGGCCGCAAGCGGCGCGCCCGCCGGGTCCTCGCCCTCCTCGACGACTGCGCCCGGGAGATCCGCGGCCTGGTCGCCGTCGCCGCCGACCCCGAGGCCTCCCACGACGCCCGCCTGGCCACCGCCTGCTGGCGCGTGGAGGCCGCGGTCGGGGCACTCACCACCGGCGGCACCGACCGCGTCCACCACCCCGCCGACGCCCCGGCCGAGCCGGCCCTGGCCCACCTGCACAGCCTGGAACGCGCCCTGGCCGACCTGGCCGAGCCCCTGCGGGCTCCGTCGGGATCGCCGCTGGTGGGGGCCTGAGGGGCGGGGTCGGCGGAGCGGCTCTGGGGCGGGCTCGCGGCTGGTCCGGGGTCGTGGTCGGGGGATTCGCCGCCAGCGGCTCCGGTCGCGTCCATCGCTCCGGCCGAGTCGGCCCTGGCCGACCTGCACGGCTTGGAATGCGCCTTGGCGGACCTGGCCGATCCTTTGCGGGTTCCGTCGGGATCGCTGTTGGTGGGGTTCTGAGGGGCGGGGTCGGCGGAGCGGCTCTGGGGCGGCCTTATGGCTGGTCTGGGGTCGCGGTCGGGGGATTCACGGTCGGTGGCTCCGAGGGCGTCCACCGGGCCTCCGAGGCGCCGGTCGAGCCTGCTCTGGCACGCACCGGTCGGCCGGGGCTCCTGTCGAGCCAGCCCTGGCCCACCTGCACAGCCTGGATCGGCCTATGCAGGCTCCGTCGGGATCGCCGCTGGTCAGGGCCCAGGTGGCGTCGGAACACTCCCTCGTCACCCATTTGGTCTAGACCTGAGCTGATCGACTGCTACCGTCGGCACTGGCTCGGACCGAGAGGGGACAGCGGTGGCAGAGGGCGGCAGGCGGTACAGGGCGTTCATCGGGTCGTTCACGGCTGCGGGCGGGCCCGGGCTGGTCACCGCGGACGTGCGCCCGGGCAGCGGGGCGCTGACCGTCACCGGCCGTCTCGGTGCCGTGCCCGACCCCTCTTACCTGGCCCTGTCGCCGGACGGGACCATGCTCTACGCGGTCAGCGAGACCGCCGACGGCGCTGTCGCCGCGTTCCGCGTCGGCCGTGACAAGCCGGAGCCCGCGGGGCCGCCCGTGCCGGTCGACGGCAGCGGACCCACGCACCTCAGCCTGTACGCCGGGCACGTCCTGACCGCCAACTACGGCTCCGGCAGCGTCACAGCCGTACCGGTGCGCTCGGACGGCAGCCTGGTCCCCGCGCCCTCGGGAGTGCTCCAGCACACCGGCTCCGGCCCGCACGACCGGCGGCAGCGCGGCCCGCACGCCCACCAGGTGCAGCCGGACCCCAGCGGTCGGTGGGCGGTCAGTGTCGACCTCGGCACGGACTCGGTCCGGGTGTGCACCCTGGACGACGGCATCCCGGCCCTGCACCGCGAGATCGCGCTGCGCCCCGGATCGGGCCCCCGACACCTGGCCTTCCATCCGGACGGCGAGCACGCCTACGTGGTCAACGAACTCACGCCCACCGTCACGGTCTGCCTCTGGGACGCCGACGCAGGCTCCCTGAAGCCGCTCACCGAGGTCCCGGTCCTGCCGGGCGCCCCGGCCGGCGACGCCTACGCCTCGGGCATCGTGGTCTCGCCCGACGGCCGCTTCGTGTGGACCGCGACCCGCGGCGAGGACGTCCTGTCCGTGCTCGCCGTCCAGGGGGACGGACTCCGCCTGATCGGCACGGTGCCCTGCGGCGGACACTGGCCGCGCGCGCTGGCCGAGCACGACGGCTTCCTCTACGCGGCCAACGAACGATCAGGAGACGTGACCTGGTTCGCCGTCGACGAGCGGACCGGGCTGCCCCGCTACGACGGCTCCGTCGAGGTCGCCGCGGCCTCCTGCATCGTCTTCGGCTGAGTGGCCGAGCGGCAACGCGCAGGGCCCGCTCCGGATCACCGGAGCGGGCCCTGTGTCGTACGGGTGCCGTGTCCTGCGTCAGCGGACCGGCGTGCCCTGCGGCTGCTGCGGCGCGATGCCCAGCGCGGTCGTGTACTTGGCGAGCGCGAGCTTGCCGATCGCCGGGTAGGCGCCGAGCGCCTCGGCCGTGGCACAGCCCGCCTCCTCGGCGGCCGCGGCCAGCAGCGCCGGGTCGATCTCCGGGCCGATCAGGTACGGCGCCAGGGCCAGCTGCTGCGAACCCGAGGAACGCAGCTGCTCGGCGACGGAGGTGATCGAACCCTCCTGGTCCAGGGCCGCGGCCATCACTGGCACGGCCAGGCGCGCGGCGAGCAGCATGCCGGTGATCCCGGCCGCCTGCACGGCCTCGTCGCCGCCCACGGAGGCCAGGATGATGCCGTCGGCGGCGGTGGCCACGGTGAACAGCCGGGCACGGTCGGCGCGGGCCAGACCGGCCTCGGACAGGCGCACGTGCAGCGCCTCGGCGAGCAGCGGGTGCGGGCCGAGGACATCGGTCAGGTCGGCGGCGACCCGGCTGTCCATCACGGCCTGGCGGACCTGGCGCAGCAGCGCGCTGTCCGGACCGGCCAGCAGCGGCACGACGACCGCGACGGGGCTGTCCGGCTCCTTGACGTCGAGGCCGGCGGCGACGGCCTGCTCGTAGCGGGCGGCGCGCTCCTCGGCGGCGTGCGCCAGCACGGCCCGCAGACTCGGGAACTCGGTGTCGTCCCCGTCCAGGTACCCGATCCGGGCATTCAGGCCGGGCAGCTCGGAGCGGGCGATGCTCACGACCTCCTCGGCGAGGCTGCGCGCGGCGGCGCTGGGCGCGCCGGGCACCGCGAGGACGAGCGCGGGCGCGTCCTCGGGAGCCACCAGCGGTTCCGGTCGGCGGTGCCGTCCGGGCTGGCGGGGTCGCGGCATTCGTACTGGCAGGCCGGACGCGGGCCCAGTGGGGGAGCTCATGGCGCCGCATGTTACTGGCTTCTTGGGCTCCCTTGTTCGGGGAGGGTGCAGGTGAGCGGTTTACGTCCGGTTTTGTCTGATGAGTTACGTACCCTTGGCACGTGTTCCGGGCACTTGCCGGACAGATGTACCGCGAGGGGGGTCAATACCCTTTTGTGGGGACCACGTAGAGCATGGACGGTTCACCTGGCAGTGTGAGCCGCCCGGCCGCCAGCTCGTTCGCGATCCGTACGCAGCCGTGCAGCGGGTCGCCCTCGGCCGGCACCTGCCGGGCGTGCGGCAGCCTCCCGGCCAACTCCTCCCGCAGGGGTACGAGGAGCGGGTCGCCCATCTTGAGCAGGCCGCCGGTGAACGCCACTTCGGGCGCACCGGAGGCCGGGCACACCGCGGCCGCGGACTCGGCGATGTTCCGGGCCGCCGCACGCAGGATGCCGGCGGCCACCGGGTCGTGCGGGGCGCAGGCGGCCACTTGGAGTGCGAAGGCGGCCAGCAGCGCGGGCCGGTCGGTACGGGGGTAGAGCAGGCCGGGCAGTCCCCGCACCGGACCGAACTGTTCCTCGGCGCACGCCAGCAGCGGCGCGGAGCCGCCGTCCCGGCCGTCGTGGGCGCGCAGCGCCGCCTCCAGCCCGGCCCGCCCGATCCACGCCCCGCCGCCGCAGTCGCCCAGCAGATGGCCCCAGCCGTCCGCCCGCCGCCAACCGGTCAGATCGGTGCCGACCGCGATCAGACCGGTGCCTGCGGCGACCACGGCACCCGGCCGCGGCCCGAGGGCGCCCACGTAGGCCGTCACGGCGTCGGCGGCCAGCGCCACGTTCCGTACGCCCAGCTCCCGGGCGAGCGCGCCCGGCAGTTCGGCGCGCAGGGCGTCACCCAGGGAGGAGAACCCGGCGGCGCCGACGACCGCCGTGTCCAGTTCGCCCACCCCGGCCTCCGCCGCCAACGCGCGGGCGAGGGGGACGAGTTGCGCCATCAGGTGGGCGGGGTCGATCCCCCGCGCACCGGTACG
Organism: Streptomyces sp. NPDC001816; assembly: GCF_042892235.1. Taxonomy (NCBI): domain Bacteria; kingdom Bacillati; phylum Actinomycetota; class Actinomycetes; order Kitasatosporales; family Streptomycetaceae; genus Streptomyces; species Streptomyces sp. NPDC001816. The sequence goes on along the minus strand of NZ_JBIATY010000005.1, from coordinate 581,827 downwards.
GACCGGCTCTCCCGACGCTCGCCGGGCCGACGGCGCCTGCCCCGGAATGCCGACGGCGACCCGGAGACCGGAGCCCCCGGAGTCCACCGCCAGGTAACCGGGGACGGTCACGGCAGACGCCAGTCCACCGGCTGTCCGCCCTGCTGGATCAGCAGGTCGTTGGCCCGGCTGAACGGACGCGACCCGAAGAAGCCGCGGTCGGCCGACATGGGCGAGGGATGCGCGGACTCCACGGCCGGCAGACTGCCCAGCAGCGGACGCAGGTTCCGGGCGTCACGTCCCCACAGGACGGACACCAGCGGCTTGCCGCGCCCGGCCAGGGCCCGGATCGCCTGCTCGGTGACCTCCTCCCAGCCCTTGCCGCGGTGGGCGGCCGGGCTGCGCGGTGCCGTGGTGAGCGCCCTGTTGAGCAGCAGCACGCCCTGCTGCGTCCAGGGGGTGAGGTCGCCGTTGGACGGCTGGGGCAGCCCCAGGTCGGCGTTCAGCTCGCGGAAGATGTTGATCAGGCTCGGCGGCAGCGGACGCACTTCGGGCGCGACCGAGAACGAGAGGCCGACCGCGTGCCCCGGGGTCGGGTACGGGTCCTGACCGACGATCAGGACACGTACGTCGTCGAAGGGCTGCTGGAAGGCGCGCAGGACGTTCGGTCCGGCCGGGAGGTAAGTGCGTCCCGCGGCGATCTCCGCGCGCAGGAAGTCGCCCATCGCGGCGATCCGTCCGGCCACGGGTTCGAGGGCCTTCGCCCAGCCCGGTTCGACGATTTCATGCAAAGGTCGTGGTGCCACGGGCGTCACCCTACTGCCGTACACCGGTCGGCGATCAAGCTGCGACCGGAGGCCGACCGAGGATGATCGGACCGTCGGCTCGAATGACCGTTTCTGCCCTCACCTCCTTTCCCGTGTGCCTCGGCGGCTCCCTTGCGCCTCGGGGGCGGGCCGGTCGCGTCAGTCGATCACCGCGGCCCGCACGCACAGCACGTCCGGCAGATGGGAGGCGAGCTGCTGCCAGCTGTCGCCGTCGTCGGCCGAGGCGTACACCTCGCCGTTGCGGTTGCCGAAGTAGACCCCGGCCGGGTCCGCGTCGTCCGTCCGCAGCGCGTCGCGCAGCACGGTGCCGTAGTGGTCCTCCGCCGGCAGCCCGTGCGACAGCGGCTCCCAGCTCTTGCCCGCGTCGGCCGTGCGGAAGACCCGGCAGCGGTGGTCGGCGGGCACCCGGTCGGCGTCGGCGTTGATCGGGAAGACGTACGCGGTGTCGCCGCGGTGCGGGTGGGCGGCCACCGCGAACCCGAACGTCGACGGCAGGCCCGCGCCGATGTCGGTCCACTGCGCGCCCGCGTCGTCGCTGCGGTACACGCCCCAGTGGTTCTGCAGGTACAGCCGGTCCGGGTCGCGCGCATCCTTGGCGATCTTGTGGACGCACTGGCCGAACTCCGGGTTCGGATCCGGCAGGAACACCGCGGAGACACCGGAGTTGGAGGGCGCCCAGCTCGCCCCGCCGTCCGTGGTGCGGAACACCCCGGCCGTGGAGACGGCCACGGTCACGGCCCGCGGGTCGCGCACGTCGGTGAGCACCGTGTGCAGGCCCTCACCACCGCCGCCGGGCACCCACTGGGAGCGGGTCGGGTGCTCCCACAGGGGACGCACCAGCTCGAAGCTCTCCCCGCGGTCCTCGGAGCGGTACAGCGCGGCCGGTTCCGTGCCCGCGTACACCACGTCCGGCTCGGCGGTGGCCGGGTGCAGCTGCCAGACCCGCTCCAGCGAAGCCCCGGTGTCCTTGGGGAACTTGACGGCCGGCTGGGCCGGCTCGGTCCAGGTGCGGCCCAGGTCGTCGGAGTGGAACACCGACGGGCCCCAGTGCGCGCTGTCGCCGCCCGCGAGCAGCCGCGGGGTGTCGCCGCGGGTGTCGATGGCCACCGAGTAGACGGCCTGGGCGTTGAAGTAGGGGCTGTCGTCGAACTCCCAGGCGCCGCCGCGCCGCCGCCCGATGAAGAGGCCTTTGCGGGTGCCCACAGCGAGCAGGACCTCGGTCATGCCGATCACCTCCGGGACATCCTTGTCCTGGTAGTCGTCAGATACCGGCCAGTCTGCACCCCACCACTGACAGTCGGCCCCGGGCGTGGCGTCCGCGCAGGTCACGGCGGTGCTGTCGGCCTGTCGCGGAGATCGGCAAGGTGCGTTGTCGCATGCGCCTGCGCGAGGGGGGTGTCTCGTGCGACCGTCGAGGTGACGGCTCGTCGTGAGCAACGGGGCGGCCCTGCCCGTATGGGAGGTCGGCCCGGCCTGTCGGTGCGCTCGTGAGGAGATGCCTTTGAAGGCGTTGCGTGGTCCCAAGGTGTGGCTGTGGCGCTGGCGGCGCAATCCGCTCCGGCGCCGGGCCGACGTGGTGGAGGCCTGGGTGGTGCTCGCCGCCTGGCTGCTGACCGTCCTGGCCGGGGTGCCGGCCGGGCTCGCGGCGGCCCGTTCGGTGGAGCACGGACTGGCCCGGGAGCGCGCCGCCTGGCATCCCACCGTCGCCCACGTCGTCGCCCAGGCACCCGGCAGCGCCACCGCCGCGGGCACCGGCGGAGAGCGGGTCTGGGCCGAGGTCCGCTGGACCGCCGCCGACGGCTCGGCCCACACCGGCCAGGCCCGGGTCGCGCCGGGCAGCAAGACCGGATCCCCGGTCACCGTGTGGACCGACCCGCAGGGACACCTGGTCACCCGCCCCACCACCGCCTCCGAGGCTGCCTTCCGGGCCACCTTGATAGGCGGCCTGGTCGGCGTGAGCACCGCGGCCGTCCCCTTCGTCGGCGGCCGCGTCCTGCGCGGTCGCCTGGAGCGCCGCCGCATGGACCGCTGGGACGCGGAGTGGGCCCGACTGGGTCCGCAGTGGGGTCGGATGAAATGGTGATGGCCCTCCGCGTCCGTGGCGGGCACTACGTCCGTGACGGCTCTGCGTCCGTGGCGGGCACTACGTCCGTGACGGCTCTGCGTCCGTGACAGGCTCTGCGTCCACGACGGGCCGTGCGCTCCGGCGCGCGGCTACAGCCCCGCCAGCACCTCCCCGCAGGTCCTGAGCAACGCCTCGTCCTTGGCGATGTCCTGGCTGCCGTACCCGCCCTCGCCGGCCGTGTGGCGCCGGGGGCCGGTCAGTTCGGCGGTCACCAGGTCCCGCAGCGGTGCGGCCGCCGGGCCCATGGCCGCGAGGCACTGGGCGATCGGGCCGCGCGTATAGGGGTTCTGCGACCATGCGGCCCGGAACACCGGCAGCACGGGTTCCGGGTCCCGGCCGATGTGCCACAGCGCGCACGCGGCTGCCGTCCGCTGCCACACCTGCCCCGAGCGGGCCGTCCGGCGCAGTTCCGGCAGGGCCGCGCGGGCGGCCGGACCCAGCCTGGCCAGCTGCCGGGCGGCCAGCCGGCGGCTCCCCGGCTCGCCCTGCGTCAACTCCCGCAGAAGGACGGGCAGTACGGCGGGGACCGGATCCCCTGCCGACCACAGGGCGCCCGCAGCGGCGGCCGCGTGCCGGGTGTGCAGCAGGCCCCGGAGGACGGGTGCCGCCTGTGCGGCGGCCCCGAGGGCGTCCAGCGTCTCGATGGCCGGTCCGAGGAGTCTCTCCCGTGCCCCGAGGCCGTCCGATGCCCCGGTCAGGAGTCGCAGCACCTCAGGCACCGCATGCCGGTCGCCCACGGCTCTGATCGCGGCCAGGAGAGGAGCGGCCAGTGTGTCGGCGGCCGGAGACTCCAGGGGGACACGGGCCAGATGGTGCCGCAGCGCGGGGGCGAGGAGAGCCGCGGCCGGGCCCAGATGCGCGATCTCGTGCCCCAGGCCGCCGGGCACGACCGGGCCGGCCAGCACCTGGGCCAGAACCGGGACCGCCCGTGGATCGCCGGTCCGGGCCAGGGCCTTGAGCGGGCCGCCGAGGGCGGGCGAGCCGCGCTCCCAGCGGTGCGTCCACAGGTCGGGCCGGGCTGCCACCAGGGCGTACAGGTCGTCCGCGGCGGGCGCGGCCAGGCCGTACAGCTCCACCAGGACCGAGACCGCCGCGTCCTGCAACCGGTCCTGCTCCGTGTCCAGCTGGGCACCGATCAGGGCCACGGGCCCGGCACAGTCGGCCCGCCAGCCGCGGAACAGCGCCGCCGACATGCACACGGCATTGCACCGGTCCATCGGGTCCGGGCTGGTCAACTGCCCGGTGAGCAGGGCGATCCGGTCAGCGGTGCGGTCGCCGAGCGCGGTGTGCAGGGTGCGCAGCAGCTGGGCGCCCTCCTCGTCCGAGGGTCGCAGCCGCCGTATCCGGCCCACGAGGGTGTCGTTCCCGGACGGCTCCGGAACCCGGGCGCGGCGCGCGGACCTGTCCCGCAGCAGCTCGACGGCCGTCGGCACCAGGTCGGCCGGGAGCAGCTCCGGGGCCCCCAGGGCGAGCTGGCCGAGCGCGGCGAGCCGCAGCCCGGGCTCGTAGGGCGGGGCGCTCTGCGTGGCCAACAGGTCCACCGCGGAAGTGGAGTGCGCCGGATGCCGCCGTACGAACAGGCCGAGGGCCTCGGTGAGCGCTAGCAGGACCCTGCCGTCCCGCTCGACCGGGATCCGCTGCCGCAACAGGTCCAGGACGCGCTCCGGGCCGTCCAGGAACCGTACGACGGCTCCGGCCGCCGCTCGGCGCACTCCCGGGTCCGGATCCCCGAGGAGAGGCACGAACACCTCGGAGCCCGCACGCACGGCCTCACGCGCGTGTGCGTCCCCGCTCTCCGCCCCGATGCTGACCAGCAGTTCGACGATGCAGCCCCGGTCCGGCACCGCCTCGCGGGCCGCGAGCGAGCACAGGAAGGGAACGCAGGCCAGCGTCGAGTCGTACACGTTCCCCTGGTGGTGCACCGTGCCGTACATGCCGTCGAGCGCGGTCTGTCGCTCGGCGGCGTCCGCGGAGGCCAGTGCCCGTAACCATCCGGGCACGTCCTCCGCGCTGCCGTACGCATGGTGCAGCGAGGCCCAGTCGACCTCGTCGATCCCCGTGAACACGTTGTCCTCCCCAGGCCGGTACCACCTGATCGCGAGTCTGCACCACGGCACTGACAACGAAGCGAAGTCACGCGCTGACTGTGTGCGATCCGTCGGCTGTCACCGGCCACGGGGCGGGATCCGCCCCGGTCCCCCGGGCCCGGATCAGTCGCGGCCGGGAAGGGCCCGCTCCAGGATCGCGTCCAAGTCGGTGCCGGCGGGCAGCGTGCCGAACGCGTGCCCCCAGTCGCCGCCCAGCCGGCTCGCGCAGAAGGCGTCCGCGACCGCGTGCGGGGCGTGCCGGACCAGCAGGGATGCCTGAAGGGCCAGGGCCATCCGCTCGACCAGCCGGCGCGCGCCCACCTGGTCGGTTTCGGCCAACTGCTCCTTGAGCCCGGCCACGGCCGCATCCAGCCGGGCGTCCGCCCCGCGCGCGAGGGTGAGTTCGGCGAACAGGGCCTCGGCCGTGTCCTGTTCCCGACCCAGGGCGCGCAGCACGTCGAGCGCGTTGACGTTCCCCGAGCCCTCCCAGATCGACAGCAGGGGAGCCTCCCGGTAGTGGCGGGGCATGCCGGACTCCTCGACGTACCCGTTGCCGCCCAGGCACTCCAGGGCCTCCGCGGTGAACGCCGGGCCCCGCTTGGTGACCCAGTACTTGCCGACGGCGGTGGCGATCCGGCGGAAGGCGCGCTCGCCGGCGTCCCCGCGCACCGCCCGGTCCGCCGCACCGGCGAGCCGCAGGGTGAGCGTCGTCGCCGCCTCCGACTCCAGCGCCAGGTCGGCCAGGACGTTGCGCATCAGCGGCTGGTCAGACAGCCGGGCGCCGAACGCGCTGCGGTGGCGCGCGTGGTGACCCGCCTCGACGAGCGACTTGCGCATCAGGGTCGCCGAGGACATCACGCAGTCCAGGCGGGTGCAGTTGACCATCTCGATGATGGTCTTCACACCCCGCCCCTCGGGCCCGACCAGCCAGGCCACCGTCCGCTCGAACTCCGGCTCGGAGGAGGCGTTGGACCGGTTGCCGAGCTTGTCCTTCAGCCGCTGGATGCGGAAGGTGTTGCGGCTGCCGTCCGGCAGGATCCGGGGCACCAGGAAGCAGGACAGGCCGCCCGGAGCCTGCGCCAGCACCAGGAACACGTCGCACATCGGCGCCGACGTGAACCACTTGTGGCCCCGCAGGGTGTACACGCCCGGCTCACCGGTGGGCGTGGCCGTGGTGGTGTTCGTGCGGACGTCCGAGCCGCCCTGCTTCTCGGTCATGCCCATCCCGGCGAGCAGTCCGGGCTTCTCGGTGGGGACGCGCAGCTCCGGGTCGTACGCGCGGCTGGTGAGCAGCGGTTCGTAGACCTTGGCCAGCTCCGGCTGGGCGCGCAGCGCGGGGACGGCGGCGTACGTCATCGACGTCGGACAGCCGTGCCCGGCCTCCGTGTGCCCCCACACCAGTCCGCCCGCCGTGCGGGCCACATGGGCGCCGGGCCGGTCGTCCGCCCACGGCGCACCGGCCAGGCCCTCGGCGACCGCGGTCCGCATCAGGTGGTGCCAGCTGGGGTGGAACTCGACCTCGTCGATCCGGTGGCCGTAGCGGTCGTGGGTGCGCAGCTCCGGCTCGTGCCGGTTCGCCAGCTCACCCCACTCCTGGGCCTCCTCGCCGCCGGCCTGCAGCCCCAGGCGCCGGATGCCGTCCTCGGCCCACTCGGCACCCTCCCGGCGCAGCCCCTCCAGCAGGGCCCGGTCGTCGGAGGCGTCGTAGGGGGCCAGGGGCGGGGCCTGGTTGGTGACGTCGTGGGTGGCGTACTGCTGCGGCGGCGACTGCACGGGTGTCGAGTCCATAGGGCCATGTTGCACTCTTCCTGCGGCTGTAGCAATGATGCAACAAGGAGGCGCACGTACAGTACGTGCCCATGCGCATGAACGTGTCGGCGGAGGCGGGTGAGGCCGCCGGTCTGCGGCCGCTGTCCGCGCGGTCGGTGGTGCTGAGCCTGCTGCTGGGCGCGCATCCCCCCGAGCTGCCGGTGAAGGATCTGGTCCGGCTGGTGGAGCCCTTCGGCGTCGGCGGCTCGACGCTGCGGGCCGCGCTGAGCCGGATGGTGGCCGCCGGGGACCTGCGCCGCACGGACGGCGTGTACGGGCTCAGCGACCGGCTGCTGGCCCGCCAGCGTCGCCAGGACGAGGCGCTGCATCCCCGCACGCGCGCGTGGGACGGCGACTGGGAGATGGTGGTGATCACGGCCACCGGCCGCGGCCCCGCCGAGCGCGCCGACCTGCGCGCCCGGCTGGCCGCCCTGCGCCTGGCCGAACTCCGCGAGGGCGTGTGGCTGCGCCCGGCCAATCTCGCCCGGCCCCTGCCCGACGACCTCGCGCGCGTGGCCGCGTCCTACACCGCACACCCCGACGGCTCCCCGCACGACCTGGTCGCCCGCCTGTGGCCGCTGGACGCCTGGGCCACCACGGCGCGCACCCTGCTCGCCCACGCGACCGGCGCCCACCACCCGGCCGACCGCCTCACCGCCTTCGCCGCGGCCGTACGCCACCTGCTCACCGACCCCGTCCTCCCGCCCGCACTCCTGCCGCCGGACTGGCCGGGGGAGGCCCTGCGCACGGCCTACGCGGGTTACGAGGAGGAACTGGCCGCGTCGGTGGGGCTGCGCGGGACACCTGGAGGGCACGGAGAGGGCCGGCCGGGGCACGCTGACGATCGCGCACGGAAGGCGTGAGGGCCTACTTGTAGGTGATGTCCGACGACGCGTACTTGCAGTAAGTCCCGTCAGGACCCGAGCCGTTGGTGGTCGGCTCCTTGCCGGTGTTGTTCCCGATGTACTTCTGGCACGGGACGATCTTCTTGCTGGAGTCGCCGACGACGGTGATGTTCTTCAGGACCGCGCCGGGGCGAGTGCGAGGAGCGGGTCCTGGTCCTCGTTCTGGCCGCCGGTGCGTCGCGGCCGGCGAAGCCGACCGTGCAGGGCGAGTGTAGCCCTCGGCCTACTGAGGAGACGTCAAGTCGGCGATTGTCAGGCGGCGTTCTCGTCGCCGACCACGGCACCGACCTTCTCCGCTCTGGCCGAACCCGCCTTCACAGGAAGGTGGTTGAACAGCAGGTTCAGGACGATCGCCGTCAGGCAGCCCGCGCTGATACCGCTGTTCATCACCGTCTGGAACCAGTCCGGAAACTTCGCGTACACCGTGGGCACGCCCACCGGCAGCATACCGACCGCCACCGAAACGGCGACCACCGTCAGGTTGTTGTTGGCCTTGAAGTCGACGCGGGCCAGTGTCCTGAGCCCGCTCGCCGCGACCGTCCCGAACATCACCAGACCGGCCCCGCCGAGCACCGGCGCGGGGATCGCCGCGACCACCGCGCCCAGCTTGGGCAGCAGACCGAGCAGGACGAGGATGCCGCCGGCCGCCGCGACCACCCAGCGGCTGCGCACCCGGGTCATCCCGACCAGGCCCACGTTCTGGGCGTACGCCGTGTACGGGAAGGTGTTGAACACCCCGCCGAGGACGGTCGACAGGCCGTCCGCGCGCAGGCCGTCCGCCAGCGAGCGCGGCTCGACCCGGCGGCCGGTCATCTCGCCGACCGCGATCAGGTCACCGGTCGTCTCCGTCATCGTCACCAGGGCCACCACCAGCATGGACACGATCGCGGACGCCCTGAACGCCGGCGCCCCGAAGTGGAACGGCGTGCTGATCCCGACCCAGTCCGCGTCCCCGACCCCGCCGAAGTCGGTGAACCCGAACGGCACGGCGACCGCCAGGCCCACCGCGATGCCGATCAGCACGGCGATCCGGCTGAGGGAGACCGGGGCGAACCGCTGCACGCCGAGCACGACCGCCAGCACGAAGGCCGCCAGTGCCAGGTTCTTCGGCTCCCCGAAGTCCTTCGCACCGACACCGCCGGCGGCCCAGTTGCCCGCGACCGGCAGCAGCGAGACCCCGATGATCAGGATCACCGTGCCGGTGACCAGCGGCGGGAAGAAGCGCAGCAGCCGGCCGAAGACCGGCGCGAGCAGCACGATCGCGAGCCCCGCGACGATCACCGAGCCGTAGATCGCGGGCAGTCCGCCGCCCGTCGTCCCGATGAGCACCATCGGCGACACGGCCGCGAACGTGCAGCCCTGCATGATCGGCAGCCGGACCCCGAACCGCCAGAACCCGACGCACTGGATCAGTGTGGCGACGCCGCACACCAGCAGATCGGCGGTGATCAGATACGCCAGGTCGGCGGGTGACAGTTGCATCGCGCCGCCCACGATCAGCGGCACCGCGACGGCGCCCGCGTACATCGCGAGCACATGCTGCAGTCCGAAGGCCGCGAGCCGGCGTACCGGTGGTATCTCGTCGACGGGGTGCACATCTGCGGTCGTGGCCATGGGGACTCCAGAGCGGCGGGCGGGGAGTGACATCCGAACAGCACGAGACCGTAAGGTCCTTGAACAGTTTGTTGATTGCGATCGCGTTGCCGGTGTGTGTCATGCCCACCCGGGAGCCGCCGACTCCGACAGGCGCCCTACTCCGACCGCGCGGCCCCCAGCAGCGCGTCCCAGTCGGCCAGCTTGACCACACCCCGGCCGAGCCGCGCGCCCAGTGCGGCCTCGGCGCGCTCGATCGCCTGCCACCCCGCCCACTGCACCGGCTCGACACCCGCCGCCCGCAGCGCTTCGAGCGGGTCCCTTGGCACCTCCCGGCGGACCAGCGCGGGCGCGTCCGCGAGCAGGGAGGTAGCGGTCTCCTTGGCGCACGGCCGGTTGGTGCCGATGACACCGGTGGGCCCGCGCTTGATCCAGCCGGCGACGTACTCGCCGGGGGAAACGACGCCGTCGCGCAGGACACGGCCCTCCGCCTGCGGCACGGTGCCGCTCGCCGCATCGAACGGCAGCCCCTCCAGCGGCACTCCGCGATAGCCGACCGAGCGCAACACCAACTGGGCCGTCACGTCCTCGTACCGCCCCGTGCCCGTGATGCCGCCGTGCCCGTCCGGCGCCGTCCGCTCGAAGCGCACGGCACCCACCCGGCCGCCGTCCGCGAGCAGTTCCACGGGCCGCAGGAAGAACCGCATCCTTATCCGGCGGGCCGCATGCCGGGCAGGCGCCGCCGCCCAGCCGCGCAGCGCCTCCACGTTGCGACGCTGCACGGCGGGCAGCGCGGCGGAGTCGACGTATCCGGCGTCCATCTCCAACTCGGCCGGATCCAGGATCACTTCGGTGTCCGGCAGCGCGCCCAGCTCGCGCAGCTCCTTGGTGGTGAAGCGGGCCTGTGAGGGGCCGCGCCGGCCGACCATGTGGACCTCGGCGACCCCGCTCGCCGTCAGCGTGTCCAGCGCCGCCTGCGGCATGTCCGTCGGCCGCAACTCACCGGCGCCCCGCACCAGCATCCGCGTGACGTCCACGGCCACGTTGCCCACGCCGATGACCACCGCGGACCGGACCCCGCGCACGAACCCCGCGTCGGTCGCGTCCGGGTGCGCGCTGTACCAGGACACGAACTCGGTCGCCGACCAGCTGCCCGGCAATTCCTCGCCGGGGATGCCGAGGTGGCGGTCGGTGGCGGCGCCCACGCAGTACACGACCGCGTGGTACAGCGTCCGCAGCCGCGCCACGGACAGCCCGCCGGGTCCGCCCACCAGGACCCCGCCGAGGAAGCGCACCCGGTCGTGCTCCAGCACCGTGCGCAGGTTGCCCTGCAGAGACTTGATCTTCTCGTGGTCCGGGGCGACGCCGTAACGCACCAGCCCGTAGGGGCACGGCAGCCGGTCCAGTACGTCCACGCGCACCTCGGGATCCAGCTGGACCAGGGTCTGGGCGGTGTAGCACCCGCTCGGCCCGGATCCGACGACGGCGACACGCAGCACGGCAGTACTCCTTGCCCGAAGGAGAAGGGTGTGCGGACGGCTCCAGCATGGCACCGCCGGGCGCGCAACGGCAGGGGCCGGCAGGGTGACCCGACGCGGGACCCTTTCTCATGAAGTGTGATGATGCGGTCACGTTCCGTGTGCATCGAGGGGTGCCGGTTGATTGCCCAGGCGCGGGACGCCGGATTCCCGGCGCCTCGTCACGCAAGGCACTGAAAAGGGCAGTTGAATGTCAGCAGGGCCGAGGGCGGGGGATCCGCTACTCGGCCCGCTCCTCGGTCGCGAAGAACCGCGACAGATCCTGCGCAGGCCCCGCCCCGGCGTCCTGGTCGCTCCCCGGCGGCACGCCCAGCTCCCAGTCGAGCCCGTACCGCTGGAACAGCTCGGCCCGCAGCGCCGGCACGGGCATCGGCACCCCTGGGACCAGTGCCGCGTACACCGCCCCCATCAGCAGGGCCCGCAGCAGGGGATAGTCGGCCGTCACGTCCTGGGAGCCGTACCGGGCGACCGTGTCGCTCAGCAGCTCCGACAGGCGCCGCTGCTCCGGGCACTGCACGAAGCCCTCGGCCTGGAGCAGCCCCGCCATGTGCTGCCGCATGAGCACCGGCCGGTCGCGGGCGAGGCCCAGGATCGCGTCGATGGCCCGGGCCAGCCGCTCCCGGCCGTCGTCGGTGCACGGCTCCCGCTCCAGCGCCTCCTCCAGCGTGCGGTGCATCAGTCGGTGCACGGCGGACTGCACCAACTGGCGCTTGCCGGGGAAGTAGTACGACACCAGTCCGCGCGCCGAGCCCGCCCGGTCCGCGATGTCGGCCAGCGTGGTGGCCTCGAACCCGTGCTCGTCGACCAGCTCGACAGCGGCCTGCAGCAGCCGCTCCCTGGAACGGCGGCGCAACTCTTCATTGACCGAGGCGCTGCGCGGGGACATCCTGTAACTCCTGCGTTGACTGGCTGCCAGCCAACTATACTCAACGCAGTGGCACCGCTGTGTGCGGAGCCTGCTCAGGGCTGCCGTCCGTCTGGGGCGACGCGGGGGATCGTCTCAGACGGACGGCGGGTGTCCGCCCGAGAGGCCGAGCGGGTCCGGGTCAGCCCACCAGATCCAGCACCGGAAGCAGTGCGTCGGGCCGCTGCGTCACCGGCAGATGGTCCACGAAGTGCACACGGCAGCCCAGTGCGGCGGCGCCGCCGTCCAACACCCTGCTGTCGCCGACCATCAGCACCCGCCGCGGATCGACGTCCAGTGCCGCGCAGGCGGCCGAGAAGAGCCGCGGGTCCGGCTTCTGCACGCCGTGTTCGTACGACAGCGCGTAGGCGTCCACGTACGCGTCGAGACCATGCTCGCGGAAGACCGGGCGCAGATCCCAGCCGATGTTGCTGACCACGCCGACACCGATCCCGCGCTCGCGCAGCGTGCGCAGCACCTCGGCGGTGTCCGGGTACGGCGACCAGGCGGCGGGGGACATGTGCCGCTCGTACAGCGCGTCGTGCAGGCCCGGGGCGGGCAGCGGCACGCGCCGCGACAGTCCGGTGAAGGCGGCCCGGTGCAGCTCGGCGCTCTCGTCCCGTACCGCCCACAGACCGGCGAGGTCCGCCGGCACCTCGACGGGTTCCGCCCCGCCCGGCAGCGCACCGGCCGCCTCCAACGCCTTGGCGGTGTCGGTGAGTTCGGGCTCGGACAGCGTCAGGCCGGTCTCCTCCAGCACGGCCCGCAGCCAGGACTCGGTGGACTCGCAGCGGAACAGGGTTCCAGAGAAATCGAAGAGCACGGCAGTCATGCGCCGGACTCTACCCGCGCGATGATCGCCCGGACCCTGCCTGCGGTCCCCTTCAGGTCGAGGCAGGTGCTTCCTCCTGATGATCAGCGGTAGGCGGCAAGGAAAGCACGGACGCCGGCGGCGGCGTAGTGGTCGAGGTCGGCCTCGGTGTGCTGGAGCGAGCCGGTGAACATCGCCTTGTTCACCGGGATCCACAGCAGCAGGCCGGCCCCATACGCCGTGTCCGCCCGGCTACCCCAAGGCCCGAAGCCCCGGCACCAGCGCCACCACGACCGGGATCGCCGGTACCAGCGCGGCCACCGCCGTCAGGCGCAGGCGGTGCAGGGCCGGGAGGCGGTCCGGGGGAGTGAGGAGGCGGTGCACGCGCTGCGGGACGTGGGCGTGCGGGGTGGGGGAGGGTCCGAACACGCCCCGGTCCTCGTTGAGTTCGACCAGCGCCAGCGCGGTCGTCAGCCGGCCGAAGCGCCGGGAGGCCGTGTCGTCGGCGGCCAGTTCGACCAGCCGGTGCATCTCGTCGCGGAAGGCGGCGAACACCGGTACCTGCGGGAAGCCGCCCGCCAGCGCGGCCGAGCAGTGCAGCAGCCAGTCGTGCCGGGCCCGGTCATGGCCCTGCTCATGGGCGAGCAGGGCGTCGAGTTGACGCCCTTTCAGTCGGCGCAGGGCGGCCGTCGTGACCACGAGTCGGGGCGCCGTACCCGGCAGCCACCATGCGTCGGGACGCTCGCCCTCCAGCACCACCAGCCGCTCGTTCGTCGCCTCCTCGCCCGGCAACAGCGGGGCACGCACGAGGAGTTCGGCCCGCCGCAGGTGCCGTCGCGCCCGGGCCCGTACGACCTCGCGCACCAGCATGGCCAGGCTCCACAGTCCACCGCAGGCGAGCGTCACCGCGACGGCCGCCGCCCACGGTCCGGCGGTACCGAGTGCGTACGCGTCCACCACCGCGCGCGGGGCCGTACCGAAGACATGCCCCCGCACCGCCTCCCAGGCCGCCGCCGCGCTGAGCGTCATCGACAGCGCACAGCACAGCAGTACGGCCGCCACCACGCACTGCCACACCCACAGGGCGACCACCGGCTCACGGTCCCGCCAGTCGGCCCGGGCGAGCAGGCGCGGGGCGACGACGGCGGTCACGGCGCCGAGCAGCAGCAGTGCCACGGGGACCATCATGGGCAGCACCCTATGAGCGCGGAGCCGCTCACGGGTACGGTCCCTTGCGCCGAAGTGACGCAGGCAACGTTTGCGTTTCCTCCACAGAGGAACGGCGGTTCACATCGTCAGCAGCATCGCGACCATCCCGATCCCCATCGACAGCCGGCACGCCCGCGCCAGCTCCGGGCGGTCGCCCCAGCGCACGGCCCTCGTCCCGCCCGCCGTGGCGGTGGCGGGCACCAGGCGGGCGCCGGAGCGCAGCACATAGCCGGTGAAGTAGAGCAGGAGCGCACCCGTCACCAGGGGCACCCCGGCGCCGATGTGCGGATGGTGGTGGGCAGCGGATGAGGCGGGGGAGGCCGCCATGACGAGGGACATGTAGACCATCGCCGCCGTCCCCACCACATGGTGCAGATGGTGTGGGCCGCTGCGCGCGGCCCACAGGGCGCGCAGCGCCGCCGCTCCGAACACGGCCGCGTACAGCGGCCACGCCCAGCCCGGCGGGGTGAACACCGCGGCGGGCACGGCCATCGCGGCCATGCCGAACCCCATGAGCGCCTCGCCGCCCGCGGAGCGCCGCTGCTCCTCGACACCACTGCGCATCCGCAGCAGGCAGTACGCCCCGGTCGCCGCGCACAGCGCGACCAGCAGCCAGGCGGCCGACACCGGTCCGTGCACGCGCCCACCTCCACGCTCGACGGTCCGTCGAGGAATGCGATGCCCACGGCACGCGGGGCGTATACGAGCGCAAGGGTGTACACGGGGAGCATTCGCCGGAGCACAGCAGGTGAGGTAGGAGGTCATCGATGCCGCCGGGGTATATCTTTTACTTGTAAAACACATGCTAAATTGATGGTATGAGCAGTGCGACCCGCCACCGTCTTCCCCTCGCCGGCGTGCTCCGCCTGGGGCGGCCCTCCGACATCTGGTTCAAGCCCGCGCTGAGCGCGGTCGCCGCACTCGCCCCGCCCAACCTGACCCTGCTGGCGCTCGGCCGCCTCGACCTCGCCATGTACACGATGGCGGGCTCCCTGTGCGCGCTCTACGGCCACAACCGGCCCTACGCCGTCCGGGCCCGGGCCCTGGCCTGGGTGGTGCTCGGCATGGTCGGCGGCCTCGCCGTCGCCCTGCTCGCGGCGTCGCTCACCACCGACGCCGTCGTGCTGGTCACCGTCGGCGCCCTCATGGCGGCCGTGCAGAAGGCGGTGTGCGACGGCACCCGTATCGGTCCGCCCGGCAACGTGGTTCTCACCTTCATCACCTCCGCCTCCCTGTTCGCGCCGCAGAGCCTCGGCCAGGTCCCCGGCCATGCCGGGCTGGCGCTCGCCGCCGGCGCCTGGGCCTGGCTGGTCGGCATGGCACCCGGGCTGCTGCGCCCGCACGGCCCCGAGCGGCGCGCCACCGCCCAGGCCCTGGACGCGGCCGCCGCGTACGCCGCCACGCGCGGTACGGCCGAGGGTCACGCCCGGGCCCGCGCCGCGAGCGCCGCCGCCATCCACGCGGCCTGGCAGTCCCTGCTCGCCGCGGGCACCCGCCCCGACCGCACCCGGCGCACCCTCGAGCGGCTCCTGATCCGCGCCGAGGTCGCCCTGGCCGCCCCCGCCGACACCGACCCCGAACGGCTGCGTGCCTGGGCCCGGGACCTGCGCGGAACCGGCCCGGTCTGCGGGATCGAGTTCCCCCACGACCCGACCGGCGACCTGTTCGGTGTGGACACCGAACTCGCCTTCCCGCGCAGCCCGTTGCGGCACCGGCTCGCCCCGCTCGCGCCCATCGCCGTCCGCACCGCGATCGGCTGCGCCCTCGCCGGATACGCCTCCCTCGCTCTCGGTGTCGGTCGCCCCTACTGGGCGCTGGTCACCGCGGCCTCCCTCTATCAGGCCAACGTCACGCTCACCTGGAGCCGGGGCATCCAGCGCGTCGTCGGCAACCTCGTCGGCGTGCTCGTCTTCGCCGTGGTCACTCCGCTCGCCCAGCTGCACCCGGCGGCCCTGGTGCTGCTCTGCCTCGCCTTCAACTTCGGCGCCGAGGCGCTGATCAGCCGCAACTACTGGCTCGGCAGCGTGTGCGTCACTCCGATGGCCCTGCTCATCACCGAGTTCGCCCGCAGCCAGGACCCCGGACGGCTCATGACCGAGCGGATCGCGGACACCCTCGTCGGCGCCCTGGTCGGCTTCGTCGCGGCCGTGGCCGTCACCAACCGGCGCGCCGGCGACCGCATCGAGCACGCCCTGACCACGGTCGAAGGCGCCCGCGAACGCGCCACCCGCCTGCTCGCCGAGCCGCACCCGGAATCCCGCGCCCTGAAGACCGCGGGCCGCACCCTCGCCGCCGCGCTGGTCGACCTGCGCGCCACGGCCGACGCCGCCTCCGGTGAGTGGTGGCAGCGCGCCCTGCCCACGGAGCGGGTCGTGCTCGCCGAACAGTCCGGACACCGTACGCTCGCCGCGACGGCACGACACCGGGGGCTCGCACCCCTGGACCACGACACGGGCAGGACAACGGAGGACGTACGGCCATGACGCCGACGAACGGACGACCGCCGGCCGGGGACGCAGCGGGCAGAGGACAGGCGGGGGCCGGGGGCGGCACGGTCGAGGGGAGGCCGACGACCGCGGACTCCCGGGCCGACGGGCAGCAGGGGAACGAGAGCGGCGCCGGACCCGGCCCGGCGCAGCGGGACACCGTCGCTGCGGTCGTCCGGCAGTGGCAGGCCGTGCACCCCGGGCTGGACACCGGGCCCATGGAGGTCATCGGCCGCATCAACCGCTGTGCCGCCCTCCTCCAGCAGGCCGAGGACGCCCCGTTGCGCCGCGCCGGGCTCAGCCGCCCGGAGTTCGACCTGCTCGGCGCGCTGCGCCGCACCGGTCACGAGCTGACCCCGGGAGACCTTGCCCGGGAGACCTTTTCCTCCGGGGCCGCCGTCACCAAGCGGCTCAAGCACCTGACCGAACGCGGTCTGGTCGAGCGGCGCGGCGACACCCGCGACCGCCGGGTCGCCCACCTCCGCCTCACCGACACCGGCCGCGACCTGGTCGACGGCATCCTCCCCGAACAACTCTCCTACGAGACCGCCGTACTGTCCGTCCTCGCCCCCGAGGGCCAGGGCGACCTGGCCGCACTCCTCGCCGACCTGCTCAGCGGTCTGGAGGGGCGGCTGGGTCCGGTGCGGGCGTGAGCGAAAGTGCCACGCAGTGCCGGCCTTCGACGCGTACAGCCCCCGGCCGGCACGTGCGCTTCGACGCCGAGCCGCCGCTCAGCCCTCCTCGCCTGCCTTGTACACGCCGAACGCCGCTCCCTGCGGGTCCCGCAGCACCGCGATGCGGGGGCCGTCGGGGACCGATGTGGGTGGCATGACGACGGTGCCGTCCGCCTGCTGGGCGATCTGGGCCGTCGCGTCCACGTCGTCCACCGCGAAGTACGGCAGCCAGTGCGGCGGCACGTCGGGCGGGAACCGGTCGCCCATGTCGGCCATCCCGCCGAAGTCCTCCCCGTCGATGCCCCACTGCGTGTACCACTCCGAGGCGTTGACGCTCCAGCCGAACACCGTGGTGTAGAAGTCCCGGGCCCGGTCGGTGTCCCGGGTCGCCAGTTCCACCCAGCCGAGCGTGCCGGGCGAGTTGAACAGACCGGCGCCCGGGAAGGCCCGCGCCTGCCAGAGTTGGAACGCCGCGCCCGTCGGGTCGAGGGCCACCGCGAACCGGCCCACGTCGAAGACGTCCATCGGGCCGAGGATCACTGTCCCGCCGGCCTCCTCCACGCGCCGTGCCGCGTCGTCGGCGTCCGTGACCGCGAACGACACGTTCCAGGCGACCGGTTGGGACTCCTGATACAGCGGAGTGAGTGCGGCGACCGCGGCGTCTCCCACGTGCGCCACGGTGTACCCGCCCGCCTCCTGCCGCGGATCCGTCTCCGGCCGCCAGCCGAACAGCTCCGTGTAGAACCCCTTGGCCCTCTCCAGGTCACTGGTCCCCAACTCGGTCCAGCAGGGGCCGCCGATCACCGGCTTGTCGAACTTCATGACAGCTCCTTCCGGTCGCCCCGGCCCGCCGTGTGAGAAGAGACCGAGGAGGGCTCCCTTTCGCACGCTAGCCGCGGGCACGGGCACCGGCCATCCGGAGACCGCTTCCCCTTCCCCGGCGCCGGCCGCCGAGGTGCCGACGCGGAAATCGGTTGTCCCGTCCCGGCACGAGACGGGAGGCTGCGGGGATGGAGACGGATCACGCAGCGGGAGCCGCGGCTCCCGCGCTGGCCGAGGAGATCGCGGAGTACTACGAGCGGGACCAGGAAGACGGCCGACTGCGTACGGGCGCCGGACGCCTGGAGCTGTGGCGCACCCAGGACGTCCTGCGCCGCCTCCTGCCACCCGCTCCGGCCGGCATCCTGGACGTGGGAGGCGGCAGCGGTGTCCACGCGCAGTGGCTCGCCGCCGAGGGCTACGCGGTGGAACTCGTGGACCCGGTGCCCCTGCACGTGGAACACGCGGCCCGCCTGCCCGGCGTGAGCGCGCGCGTCGGCGACGCCCGTGCCCTGGCGGTGCCGGACGCGTCCGTGGACGTGGCGCTGCTCCTCGGCCCCCTCTACCACCTGCCCGAGCGGGAGGACCGGGTCCGGGCACTCGCCGAGGCCCGCCGGGTGGTGCGGCCCGGAGGCCTCGTGGTGGCCGCCACGATCAACCGGTACGCCGCCCTGCACGACAACCTGAGCACGGGGCTGTACTTCGACGCCGAGTACCGCCCGCAGATCGAGGCAGCGGTCGGCGACGGCCGGATGCGACCGACCGGCGGGCCGAAGTCCCTGTTCACGACGGCCTACTTCCACGATCCCGCCGACGTCCCGGCCGAGTTCGCGGACGCCGGCCTGACACCGCAGGGTCAGTACGGCCCGGAGGGCGCCGCCTGGCTGATGGGCGACGTCTCCGACTGGCTCGACGACCCCGCCCGCCGCGACCTGGTCCTGCGCGCACTGCGGCAGACCGAGTCCGAGCCGTCGCTGCTCGGCATCAGCGGCCACCTGCTCACGGCGGGCAGCAGGGCCTAGGGAGCGTCCGGATCAGGTCGCCGGCATGCTCCGGAAAACACCCCTAGATCCCCGGCCGGTACCGCAGCGGATGATCCGACGGCACCTCCACCAGCACGACCGGGGTGCCGTCCGGGTCGGCGATCCACATCTCGACCAGGCCCCACGGCTCCTTCACCGGCGGCCGTACGATCTCGACGCCCTTGCCCAACAACTCCTCGTGCGCGCCGGTCACGTCCTCGACCTGCAGCCACAGCCGGACCGCCGGCGACGGCGGGGCCGGCGAGCGGCCGGAGACCTCCAGGAAGCCGCCGCCGAGGAAGTAGACGGTCCCGCGCTCCGGACCCGTGCCGAACTCCCGGTAGACGGCGAGGCCCAACTGCTCGCCGTAGAAGGCGCGGGAGCGCTCGGGGTCGCTGGGGCGCAGCAGGGTCCGGCTGCTCAGTACGTGCACCATGCACCCGGACTCTAGTGGCAGAGTTACCCTCATTCCTGGCTCAGCCGCGCCCGAGATCGGAGACCGCCCCCATGGACACCACCGCCACCGGACCGACGTTCCGAGACGCCACCGACGCCGACGTCGACGCGCTGGTCGCGCTGATCGAGTCGGCGTACCGGGGCGACTCCAGCCGGGCCGGGTGGACCACCGAGGCGGACATCCTGGAGGGGCAGCGGACCGACCCGGAGGGCGTGCTCGACGTCATCAAGTCGCCGGACAGCCGGCTCATGACCGTCGAGCAGGACGGCCGGATCGTCGCCTGCTGCCAGCTCGAACACCGCGGCCGGCACGCCTACTTCGGCATGTTCGCGGTCAGCCCCGCACTGCAGGGCGCGGGCCTCGGCAAGGTCGTCATCGCCGAGGCGGAACAGCTGGCGCAGCGGACCTGGGGCGTGACCGAGATGCACATGACCGTGATCTCGGTCCGTGACGACCTGATCGCCTGGTACGAGCGCCGCGGCTACCGCCGTACGGGAGAGATGACGCCCTTCCCGTACGGCGACGAGCGCTTCGGCATCCCGCAGCGCGACGACCTGCAGTTCGAGCTGCTGGTGAAGCCGCTGGCGTGACGCCTGTCGCGGGAGACCGCGCGCCGGGTCAGGCCGTGAAGCGGCCCGTGCGCTTGATCTCCGGGTAGTCGGTCGTCGCCCCGTCCAGCTGGAGTGCGCGGACGAGCCGCAGGTGGTCCTGCGTGTTGACCACCCAGCCGATGATCCTCAGGTCGGCCGCGCGCGCGTGTTCGACGACCTCCAGGGTCAGCCGGCGGATGTTGAGACAGACGGTCGCGGCACCCACCTCGGTGGCGCGCTCCACGACGTCGGTGCCGTAGCGGCTCGCGATCAGCGCGGTGCGCACGCCCGGCACCAGCCGGGTGATCTCGGCGACCGCCTCGTCGTGGAACGAGGACACCTCCACCCGGGAGACCAGGTCCTGCCGGTGCATGACCTCGGCGAGCGCCCTGGCCGCCGCCACATCCTTGATCTCCGCCTGCAAGGGCGTCTTCACCGCGTCCAGCACCTCCTCGAAGACCGGCACCCGCTCCCCGCGGCCCGCGTCCAGGGCGCGCAGCTCCGCGAGGGTCTTCTCGGCGATCGGGCCGGTGCCGTCGGTCGTGCGGTCCACCTCCGCGTCGTGCATGACGACCAGGGCGCCGTCCTTGCTCAGATGGAGATCGAGTTCGATCAGGTCGAGGCCGGCCTGCTGCGCGGCGACGAAGGAACGGAGGGTGTTCTCGGGCTCGACACCCATGACCCCGCGGTGACCGATGGTAAGGAAGTTCAAGGTTCAACTCGCTTCCGTCGACGGCGGCTCGGCGCCCGCGAACCCGACGGGACGTCGGTGTCCGCGCGGCAAGGTCGCAGCCTAATGGCCTGCCCCCGCGATGAACCCGCACGTGCGCGGCCGGATCGGGGCGCGGTGCCTGTGGCACCTGGCTCGGATGCGCCTGTGTGGTCACCCTGAGGTGGGCGAGTCCTCGATGGCATTGACCGGCTGGATCTGATCGATCCCTCCGCAGTCGCCCATACTCCGAGATCGCGGCGAAAGTGACCGCCGTCACGGTTTCAGACAGGAAAAATGTCGGTGACCATGCGGCTCGGCAGAATAATTTCCCGAGCTGCCTCTTGCTGGGAGAAACTGGGTATGCATACGGTGTCCTGACGCGAGGTTCTCCCGTGGAGGATGGGACATGACGGAAATTCTTGTGCAGGCGGGT
This sequence comes from Streptomyces sp. NPDC001816, assembly GCF_042892235.1. NCBI lineage: Bacteria > Bacillati > Actinomycetota > Actinomycetes > Kitasatosporales > Streptomycetaceae > Streptomyces > Streptomyces sp. NPDC001816. Next base: position 560,847 of record NZ_JBIATY010000005.1, on the reverse strand, counting down.
ACCGAGGGACAGGTTCCTTCGCTGACCAGGGTCGTTGAGCACCCGGCCTGGCCCGAGCTCAAGGATGCCGTGGAGCAGATCCGGCCATGGCAGTCGAAGGACGGATCGATCGACTTCGAGGCCGAGGGCGCCCCGCAGCGAGCCGAGGCCGAGGCGGCAGTGGAGCGTGTCGTCGCCGGGGTCCAGCAGCTCTCCGCGCTGGTTCCGCACGACGTCGCCTACCACGAGGCCCTCGTCAAGGACCTGCGCCGCTGGGCCGAGGGCGGCTTCCAGGTGCCGGACTTCCTCGACTCCCTGCTGGAGTTCCAGCCCGCGGCGGGCCGCGCGGACGGTCTGCAGCACCTGGTCGTCTTCCCGATGTACACGCAGAACGGCAACCCGGACCGCAACTTCGAGGCGGTCGTGCTGCGCATGGTGTGGCCGGACTGGCTGGCCGAGCTGGAGCGCACCCGGTACGACAACCCGCTCTTCTGCGGCATCACGTTCGAGGACTTCACGGCCGGGTACGACACCAACTCCGCCGTCCTCTTCCCGGAGACCGTCGCCGTGCGCGAGGCGCCGGAACGATTCACCTGGGGCGCCATCTTCTGCGACCGCGAGGCCGCCCGCTTCCGCCGGGTCACCGAGGCCGCCGTCGACACCCTCGGTGTCGAGCTGCCCGAGGACATCTCCGCGATGGTCCACGACCAGAAGCGCTGCGAAGAGGCCTTCGTGCTGTGGGACATGGTCCACGACCGCACCCACAGCCACGGCGACCTGCCGTTCGACCCGTTCATGATCAAGCAGCGCCAGCCGTTCTGGATGTACGGCCTGGAGGAGCTGCGCTGCGACCTCACCGCCTTCAAGGAGGCCGTGAAGCTCCAGGCGGACGGCGTCCAGCAGGCCCGTGACGTGCAGTACGCGGTGCTCTTCGACCGCATGTTCCGCTTCCCGCTCACCGGCGACCGCGTGCGCAACTACGACGGCGTCGGCGGTCAGCTGCTCTTCGCCTACCTGCACCAGCACGACGTCATCCGCTGGACCGACAACAAGCTCACCATCGACTGGGAGCGCGCCCCGCAGATCACCAACCAGCTCTGCGCCGAGATCGAGAAGCTGTACCGGGACGGCATCGACCGCCCCAAGCTCGTGCACTGGTTCGCGGGCTACGAGCTGGTCTCCACCTACCTCGCCCCGCACCCCGGCTCCAAGTGGGCCAAGGGTCCTGACGCCCTGGACCTGACCCAGCCGCCGCGCAAGCTCGTCGACGACGTGCTTCCGGACGAGTTTCCGCTGAGCATGTTCTTTGAGGCCCTGTCCAAGAAGCTGAAGAATGTGATCGCCTCAACCAAGGGCATCACGGCGGACAGCGCCGAGCGGCTCGCCGCGTGAGCGGCCGCGTCCAGAAGACTGTTCAAGAGGGGAAGAACGTGGGGAACAACGGGTCTCTCAGTGGTGCGGTGATCGCGGTGGCCGGTGCGGGCGGACCCGCCGGGCATGCGGCGCTGGTCCGGCTCGCCGGGGCCGGTGCGGTGGTCGTCGGTGCCGACAACAACCCCGAGCGGCTGGCGGAGGCCGTGGACGCGGCCCGCTACGCGGGCGGCGGTGCCACGGTCACCGGCGAGACGGTCGATCTGCTCAACCTGCAGTCGACCCGTGAGTGGGCGGCGCGCATCGAGAAGGACCACGGCCGTATCGACGGTCTGGTCCACCTGGTCGGCGGCTGGCGCGGCAGCGCGAACTTCGCCGAGTCCGACCTGGGCGACTGGGACCTGCTGGAGAAGCTGCTCGTCCGCACCGTCCAGCACACCTCCCTGGCCTTCTTCGACGGCCTGCAGCGCAGCGACCGCGGCCGGTACGTGCTGATCAGCGCCGCCGGCGCGTCGAAGCCCACCGCGGGCAACGCCGCGTACTCCGCGGCCAAGGCCGCCGCGGAGGCCTGGACGCTCGCCATGGCCGACGGCTTCCGCAAGGCCGGGGGCGAGGAGGGTCCGCGCTCGGCGGCTGCCATCCTGGTGGTGAAGGCGCTGGTGCACGACGCGATGCGCGCCGAACGCCCCAACGCGAAGTTCGCGGGCTTCACGGATGTCAAGGACCTGGCCGAGGCCATCGAAGGCGTCTGGAGCAAGTCCGCCGCCGAAGTGAACGGAAACCGTCTGTGGCTGACCGAGAAGCCGTGAACCCTCCCAGGACCGACGCGCGTCGCCACCACGACCCGCAGGTCCGCGGTTTCGCCAGCGACAACTACGCCGGGGCGCATCCGGAGGTGATGGCCGCCCTGGCCCTGGCCAACGGCGGCCACCAGGTGGCGTACGGCGAGGACGACTACACCGAGAACCTCCAGCGGATCATCCGCAGCCACTTCGGAGCCACCGCGGAAGCCTTCCCGGTCTTCAACGGCACCGGCGCGAACGTCGTCGCGCTCCAGGCGGTCACCGACCGCTGGGGCGCGGTGATCTGCGCCGAGAGCGCGCACATCAACGTCGACGAGGGCGGCGCCCCCGAGCGCATGGGCGGCCTGAAGCTGCTCACCGTGCCCACGCCCGACGGCAAGCTCACCCCCGAGCTGATCGACCGGCAGGCCTGGGGCTGGGAGGACGAGCACCGCGCGATGCCGCAGGTCGTCTCGATCACCCAGAGCACGGAGCTGGGCACGCTCTACACGCCCGAGGAGATCCGGGCGATCTGCGAGCACGCCCACGCGCACGGCATGAAGGTGCACCTGGACGGCTCGCGGATAGCCAACGCGGCCGCGTCCCTGAACGTGCCCATGCGGACGTTCACCAACGCGGTCGGCGTCGACATCCTCTCGCTCGGCGGGACGAAGAACGGCGCCTTGTTCGGCGAGGCGGTCGTGGTCCTCAACCAGGACGCCGTCGGCCGCATGAAGCATCTGCGCAAGATGTCCATGCAGCTCGCCTCCAAGATGCGCTTCGTGTCGGTGCAGCTGGAGGCGCTGCTCGCCAAGGACCTGTGGCTGCGCAACGCCCGGCACGCCAACGAGATGGCCCAGCGGCTGGCCGAGGGTGTCCGCGCGGTGCACGGGGTGGAGATCCTCTACCCGGTGCAGGCGAACGGTGTCTTCGCCAAGCTCCCGCACGACGTGAGCGAGCGGCTGCAGAAGCGGTTCCGGTTCTACTTCTGGGACGAGGCCGCGGGCGTCGTGCGCTGGATGTGCTCCTTCGACACCACGGAGGAAGACGTCGACACGTTCGTGGCGGCGCTCAAGGAGGAGATGGCGCGCTAGCCCCCGAATATGCATAGGTATGCGGTCTCCTGAAAAGTCATTGACTGTCGGGTGACCGCATTCCTATGCTCTGCGGCCATGGAGCTGATCCAGAACGCCGCCGACCTGTCCGCTTACCTGGCTGCTGACGAGGTCATCGACCATCACCATCCCGTGGTGCGGGAGACGGCCGCCCTGCTGGCCGAGGGGGTCGCGGACTCGTATGCCTATGCGCGCGCCGCCTACGAGTTCGTCCGCGACACCATCCCGCACTCCGCCGACGCCGACGACCCGCGCGTCACCTGGCGTGCCTCGGACGTGCTGGAGCGGCGCACGGGCATCTGCTACGCCAAGGCGCACGCCCTGGCGGCCCTGCTGCGGGCCGAGGACATCCCCACCGCCCTGTGCTACCAGCGGCTCATGCACGACGACGGCAGCGGTCATGCCGTGCACGGCCTGGTCGCCGTACGCTTCCACGGGGCCTGGCACCGGCAGGACCCGCGAGGCAACAAGGCGGGCGTGGACGCCCGGTTCTCCCTGGAGGGCGAGCAGTTGGCCTGGATCCCCGACCCGGCGTCCAATGAGGTGGACTACCCGGCCTTGTACGCTGAACCGCACCCGGCCGTCCTCAGTGCGTTGAAAGCGGCCCCGGACCGGTCGGCCCTGTGGAAGACGCTCCCCAGCACTCTCTGAGGCGAGGCAGATGACGCTCCTTCTCACCGTGTCCGACGAGGTCCGTGCGCTCGCGCCCGGCTTCACCCATGTCGTGATCGAGGCGTACGACCTGGTCAACGGGCCCAGCACCGAAGCGAGTTCGGCGCTGCTGGACGAGGCGGCCGGCCGGCTGGCCGCCCGCCTGGACGGACGAGCGCCGCACGAGGACCCGCACATGGCCGCCTGGCGGGAGACGTACGCCGCCTTCGGCTCCAAGCCGTCGCGCACCCGCAACTCGGCCGAGGCACTGGCCAAGCGGGCTCTCGCCGACGGCGGCCTGCCCCGGATCAACCTGCTCGTGGACCTCTACAACGCCATCAGCGTCGCCCACCTGGTCCCCGTCGGCGGCGAGGACATCGACCGCATCCAGGGCGAGATGCGGCTCGTGCGCGCCACAGGCGAGGAGGACTTCGTGACGGTCGCGGGCGGCGAGGAGGCCGTCGAACACCCCGACGCGGGCGAGGTCGTGTGGCGCGACGAGGCCGGTGTGACCTGCCGTCGCTGGAATTGGCGCCAGGGCCCGCGCACCCGGCTCACCGAGGAGACGGTTTCCGGCCTGTTCCTGCTGGAGACCCTCGCCCCGATGCCGGTCCCGGAGGCGGAGGCGGCGGCCGCCGAACTCGCCGAGCTGCTGGAGAAGTTCAGCCCCGGCGCCCGCATCGAGGTACACGCTCCGGCGTCGGCCGGCGCTCCCGCCTGACCGACGCTTCGTGGTACTCGCTGATCTCCCGGCTCTGAGTGACGGGGGATCGGCCGCGTCAGTGCGCCTGGGCCGCCCGCAGCTGCTCGGCCGTGGGTGCCGTACCACCGAGGTGGGCCGGGAGCCACCAGGAGTCCTCCGCGCCCTTCGGGCGTGCGGGGTAGGCGCGCTGGGCGGCCTCCAGCAGTTCCTGGACGCCCTCGCGCAGGCGGCGGGTGATGGCGCCCGCGTACTGGTCGCGCGGGGCCTCGACCGGCTCGCCGACCCGGATGGTGATCGGGGTGTGGCTGCGCTTGAAGTTGCGCGGGTGCCCCTTGGTCCACAGCCGCTGCGTGCCCCACACCGCCATCGGGACGAGCGGGACGCCCGCCTCCTGGGCGAGGCGGGCCGCGCCCGACTTGAAGCTCTTCAGGGTGAAGGACTGCGAGATCGTGGCCTCCGGGAACACCCCGATGACCTCGCCGGAGCGCAGCGAGTCCAGCGCGTGCGCGAAGGCGGCCTCGCCCTGCTTGCGGTCCACCGGGATGTGCTTCATCCCGCGCATCAGCGGCCCGGACACCTTGTGCCGGAAGACGGACTCCTTCGCCATGAAGCGCACCAGACGCTTCTGCGGCAGGGCCGCCAGGCCGTTGAAGATGAAGTCCAGGTAGCTGATGTGATTGCTCACCAGGACGGCACCGCCCGAGCGCGGGATGTTCTCCGACCCCTGGCAGTCGATCTTCAGGTCCCAGGCCTTGAACAGCGTCTTGGCGAGACCGACGACGGGACGGTAGACCAGCTCTGCCATGGGCGGGGTGGGCCCTTTCTGCTCTGCTCGGGAAAGGGGGGCTCCCGGCGGGAAAGTTACGCAGCCGTAGGTTTACGGCGTCTCGCAGATCGTGCCCGAAGAACGGACCGGTAGCCAGTCCTGGTGCCTCGCGGCGGCGAGATCCTCGTCACGTCGGCCTAATGCCCCGCCTCGGTTCTTCAAGTCCGCATCACTCTGCGCGTACCGTGAGTCTCTTCACGAGCAGGAACAACTCGCACCCCAGGCAGTACTCGAACGTGGCATTGAGGAAGGCGGCGGCGAGCGCGGCGCCGGTCGCGGCGAGCCCCAACCAGGCCGGGCCGAGCGTGAATCCGACGAGCCCGAGCCCGGCGAACACCAGCCCGACCGCCTGTGCGAACCGCGGCGGTTCCGGCGCCTCGAACTCCGTCGGCGGTCCGAGCCGCGGCCGCACCACCGTCCGGAACAGCCGACCGTACGGCGACCGGCCCACTCCGCCCGCCGCGCCGAGCGCGAACGTCAGCGTCTGCCAGCCCAGCACCCAGGCGCTCTGCGTGACGAGCGCCACCGCCAGCACGACGGTCGTCACGGCAGCCGTGAAGCGGGGCCCCCTCGCATCGATCTCCATGAATCAAGCATTCCGCAACGGAAACTCCATCGGGAGGGGGGAATCTTTGCAGTCTCATGAATGCTGGTGCGGATGATGACCGGACTGGTGGTGTGCGTGGCGGTGCTCGCCGTGGCGAGCGCCTACGGAGTGCTGCACAAGCGGCGGAGTGGGAGAGTGCGGGTGCGCGGGCGGGACGACGGCAGGCGGATCGGAGCGGCCGAGCTGGGCGGTGAACTGGGGGAGCGGGCCACGCTCGTGCAGTTCTCCAGCGCCTTCTGCGCACCCTGCCGGGCCACCCGGCGCGTCCTCGGCGAGGTCGCCGCAATGGTCCCCGGCGTCACCCACGTCGAGATCGACGCCGAGGCCCACCTGGACCTCGTACGCGAGCTGGAGATCCTCAAAACGCCCACCGTGCTGGTCCTCGACGCGGACGGCCGGGTGGTGCGACGCGCCACCGGACAGCCCCGCAAGGCCGACGTGATCGCGGCCCTGGGGCAGGCGGTGTGAGGCCCTCGGGTGCACGGTGAGGCATCTCCCAGATCCCGGAACGAACTTGACTGTGCACGCCACCTATCGTCAGCCTGACCCTATGCCGACCGAACTCCTTCTCCTCGGACGGGGACACCTTCATGAAGGCGCCCTGGTCCGCACGTCGAGCGCGCGCTGTCCGCGCTGTTGAACAGCACCGACCCCGCTCGTCACCCCTCGCAGAAGGACAATTCCATGACGGCCTCGCCCGAACTCGGCACCTTCCAGCTCGCCTCGCCCGACCTGCTGCGCTCCACCTTCCGCCGGCACGCCGCCGGTGTCGCCGTGATCACCGCGCGCGGTGCCTCGGGCCCGGTCGGGTTCACCGCCACCTCTCTCACCTCCGTGTCCGCCGACCCCCCGCTCGTCTCCTTCGGTATCGGCACGGGCGCCTCCAGCTGGCCCGCCGTCGCCGAGACCGAGCACGTCGGCATCCACATACTCGGAGAGCACCAGAGCGACCTGGCCGCCACCTTCGCCCGCAGCGGCGCCGACCGCTTCGGCGCGCCCACGGTCTGGCGGGAGGGCCCGAACGGCGTACCGGTCCTGGATGACGTGCTGGCCTGGCTCGTCTGCCGGATCGTCGGCCGCGTACCGGCCGGTGAGCACCGCATCGTGCTCGCCGAGGTGGTCCTCGGCGACTCCACGGGTGCGGGGCGTCCCCTTCTCTACCACCAGGGCCGCTTCAACGGCCTGCGGGATTGATCACGCCTCTCCCGGCCTGCGAAGCCGTCGAGTTCCGGTTACGCTGCGTTGCGAAGGTCACAGTTCAAAGCGCTTGCTTAGCGGGCATGAACTGGGTGTACTGACGAGTAATATTTCGGTCGGAGCGCGCGGACGCCCCGACCGGGATCGGCCGCTTGAGGCGCCTATGCTGCCTGCAAGAGGCAGCCCGGAAATGACGATGCAGTAGGAGAGCCGGCGTGAGCTTGAGGATCGTTGTCACTGTGAAGTACGTGCCCGACGCCACTGGCGACCGGCACTTCGCCGATGACCTGACCGTCGACCGCGACGACGTGGACGGTCTGCTCTCCGAGCTGGACGAGTACGCGGTCGAGCAGGCGCTGCAGATCTCCGAGAACTCGGACGACGACGTCGAGGTCACCGTCCTGACGGTCGGCCCGGAGGACGCCAAGGACGCGCTGCGCAAGGCGCTGTCCATGGGTGCCGACAAGGCCGTCCACGTCGAGGACGACGACCTGCACGGCACCGACGCCATCGGCACCTCGCTGGTGCTGGCCAAGGCGATCGAGAAGGCCGGCTACGACCTGGTGATCTCCGGCATGGCCTCCACCGACGGCACCGCCGGTATCGTCCCGGCCCTGGTGGCCGAGCGTCTGGGCGTCCCGCAGGTCACCCTGCTCTCCGAGGTCTCGGTCGAGGACGGCACGGTCAAGGGCCGCCGCGACGGCGACGCCGCGAGCGAGCAGCTGGAGGCCTCCCTGCCGGCCGTCGTCTCCGTCACGGACCAGTCGGGCGAGGCGCGTTACCCGTCCTTCAAGGGCATCATGGCGGCCAAGAAGAAGCCGGTGGAGTCCTGGGACCTGTCCGACCTGGACATCGAGGCCGAGGAGGTCGGTCTCGAGGGTGCGTTCACCAAGGTCGAGGCCGTGGCCGAGCGTCCGGCCCGCACGGCCGGCACCATCGTCAAGGACGAGGGCGAGGGCGGCAAGCAGCTCGCTGAGTTCCTCGCGAGCCAGAAGTTCATCTAAGGCTCGACAGCCTGACCGCCCCTCAGACTTCGTAATCCGCAAGGAGATCCGTTCCCATGGCTGAAGTTCTCGTCTACGTCGACCACGTGGACGGTGCCGTCCGCAAGCCCACCCTGGAGCTGCTGACCCTGGCCCGCCGCATCGGCGAGCCCGTCGCCGTCGCGCTGGGCAACGGCGCCGCCGACACCGCCGCCGCGCTCGCCGAGCACGGCGCGACCCGCGTCCTCACGCACGAAGCGTCCGAGTACGCCGACTACCTGGTCGTCCCGAAGGTGGAGGCCCTGCAGGCCGCCTACGAGGCCGTCTCCCCGGCCGCCGTGCTGGTGCCGTCCTCCGCGGAGGGCAAGGAGATCGCCGCCCGTCTGGCGCTGCGCATCGGCTCCGGCATCATCACCGACGCCGTCGACCTGGAGGCCGGCGACGAGGGCCCGGTGGCCACCCAGTCGGTGTTCGCCGCCTCCTTCACCACCAAGTCCCGCGTCATCAAGGGCACCCCGGTCATCACGGTCAAGCCGAACTCGGCCGCCGTCGAGGCCGCCCCGGCCGCCGGCGCCGTCGAGGCCCTGGCCGTGTCCTTCTCGGACAAGGCCACCGGCACCAAGGTCACCGGCCGCACCGCCCGCGAGTCGACGGGTCGTCCGGAGCTGACCGAGGCCGCGATCGTGGTCTCCGGTGGCCGTGGCGTCAACGGTGCCGAGAACTTCTCGATCATCGAGGCGCTCGCCGACCAGCTCGGTGCGGCCGTCGGTGCCTCGCGCGCCGCGGTGGACGCCGGCTGGTACCCGCACACCAACCAGGTCGGCCAGACCGGTAAGTCGGTCTCGCCGCAGCTGTACATCGCCAACGGCATCTCCGGCGCGATCCAGCACCGTGCCGGTATGCAGACCTCGAAGACGATCGTGGCGGTCAACAAGGACCCCGAGGCCCCGATCTTCGACCTGGTCGACTACGGCGTCGTCGGCGACCTCTTCGACGTCGTCCCGCAGCTCACCGAGGAGATCAAGACCCGCAAGGGCTGATCGCCGCCAGGCCGTACGAGGCCCCCGTGACCGCGCGCCGGTCACGGGGGCCTCTGCTCATCCCAGGGTGATCCAGGCCTGCACGGGCAGGTGGTCGCTCGGGAACCGGCCGTTCCTGGAGAAGGTGTTGATCGACGCCCGCCGGGTCGTGACCCCCGGCGTGGACAGGATCCAGTCGATGCGGTCGCCGTTCGGGACGAGCGGCTTGTAGCCGTGGAACGTGCCGTACAGCGCGCCGCGCTCGGCGGCGGTCTCCCAGGTGTCGACGAGACCGGCGCCGAGCATCGTGTCGTATACCCGGTTCCGGTGCGCGGCGACGTTGAAGTCGCCGGTCACCACGACCGGCAGGGAGCGGTCGAGGCCGGCGATCCGCTGGGCCATGAGGGCGGCGCTGCGTTCGCGCGCGGACTGCCTCGCGTGGTCGAAGTGGGCGTTCAGGACGTAGAACTCCCGTCCGCCGTCGTGCAGGTCGCGGAAGCGGACCCAGGTGACGATGCGCGGGAACGCGGCTCTCCAGGTGTTGGAGCCGATCACTTCCGGGGTGTCGGAGAGCCAGAAGGTGTAGTGCTCGACCGGGGACAGGCGCCGGGTGTCGTAGAAGACCGCCGCGAACTCGTCGCGGCTGCCGCCCTCGCGGCCGGTGCCGATCCAGTCGTAGTGCGGTCCGAGGTCGGCGTCGATGTCGCGCAGCTGCTGGTAGAGGCCTTCCTGGGTGCCGATGACATGGGGCTGCTCGCGGCGCAGCAGTGTGCTCATCACCGGTCTGCGGACGGCCCAGCTGTTGGGCTCGGCGGTGCTCGCGAAGCGCAGGTTGAAGGACATGATCCCCAGGGGGCGGGCCCGGTGCTCCCGCGCCGAGGCGGACGGGGCGGGCAGTGCTGTACTGGACAGGGGAGTGGTGACGGCCGCGAGCAGTGCGGCCTTGAGACCCAGACGGCGCGTGACTCGGCTGCGGTTCGACACGGAGGCTCCTTCGGTGGAACGGCCGGGCGAGTCGTGCGCAAGAAAGTGTGCCGCAGCGGCGTCGCGTGGACATGGTGTTGACCATCTCGAAGGTCCCCGGATAACTTCATTCTACGGATTGTTGATTCCGTAGAGCGGAAACATGGAGGGTGTGGGAATGGGTCAGCAGGAGAAGGTGGCGACGAGCCTCGCGGGCGCCGTCAGCGAGCAGATCAGCGCCTCCCTCGCGCCGGTCGACGCGGAACTGGAGCGCCGCTACCCCGGAGACCCCGGCACGCGGCAGCCCGTCCACACCGTGTACGTCCCCGGTGACGCCTTCGCCGCCGACACCATCCGCTCCTGGGGCGACCGGGCCCTCGCCGCCCTCGACGAGCACGCCCCGGACGCGGCCTCGTTCGCGGCCGTCCTCGGCCTGTCCGACGACCTCGCCGAGCCCGTCTACTCCCGAGTCCGCGCAAAGCTGGAGCGCGAGCCGATCGAGGATCTGCGCGTCGACTTCGAGGACGGCTACGGCCCCCGCCCGGACGCCGAGGAGGACGAGACGGCCGCCCGCGCCGCCCGTCTGATCGCCGAGGCCTGCAAGAACGGCACGGCGGCCCCGTACATGGGCATCCGCATGAAGTGCATGGAGGCCGCGGTACGCGACCGGGGCATCCGCACCCTCGACGTCTTCCTCACCGCGCTGATCGAGGCCGGCGGCCTGCCCGAGGGGCTGGTGCTGACCCTGCCGAAGGTGACGTACGCCGAGCAGGTCGGCGCGTTCGTACGCCTCCTGGAGGCCTTCGAGAAGGTGCACGGCCTGGAGTCCGGGCGGCTCGGCTTCGAGATCCAGATCGAGACCAGCCAGTCCATCCTGGCCACCGACGGCACCGCGACCGTCGCCCGCATGATCCAGGCCGCCGAGGGCCGCGCCACCGGCCTGCACTACGGCACCTTCGACTACAGCGCCTGCCTCGGCGTCTCCGCCGCCTACCAGGCCAGCGACCACCCCGCCGCCGACCACGCCAAGGCGATCATGCAGGTCGCCGCAGCGGGCACCGGCGTACGCGTCTCGGACGGCTCCACCAACGTGCTGCCGGTCGGCCCGAGCGCGAAGGTCCACGACGCCTGGCGCCTGCACTACGGCCTGACGCGGCGCGCGCTCGCCCGCGCCTACTACCAGGGCTGGGACATGCACCCCGGCCACATCCCGACCCGCTACGCCGCCGTCTTCGCCTTCTACCGCGAAGGTTTCGAGCAGGCGGCCGCCCGCCTCGCCCGCTACGCCAACCGCGCCGGCGGCGACGTCATGGACGAGCCCGCCACCGCCAAGGCCCTCGGCGGCTACCTGCTGCGCGGCCTGGACTGCGGCGCCCTCGACATCGCCGAGGTCGCCCGCCTCACCGGCCTGACCCGAGCCGACCTGGAGGGCTTCGCGGCACCCCGGCGCGGCGACCTGACGGCCTCGGCGAAGTAGCGGCCTCGGCGAAGTAGCGGCCTCCCGCGACAGGACGAGCCGCCCCGGTGCAGCGTCGTCGTGCCCTTCAACCTGGTCCCGTGAGCCCACGCCCGCCCCGTCACCCCTGACCGGCGGGCAACACCCCGAGCAGTCGTCGGCCGCACCGAACGCAGCCGGCGCCGCCGACGGGCAGGTGTGGGTTACGGCCGGCCGTGCGCGTACGGTTCCAGCCCCGACTCCGTCACCCACGCGTGCTCGGCGAACAGCCGGGTGCCCCGCGCGCACAGCGCGGCGTCGGCGCGGGCCCGCGCGCAGAACTCCTCCGGTGTGACTCCGAACAACGCACGCAACAGGGCTGATGCCACGAGGAGTTCGGTGAGCAGCGGACGCTGCCCGGGATGCCGGCGGGGTGTGCCCATGCCGTCGTGCAGCACGCCGTGCCGGTTGACGTAGGCGAACGCGCCGGTCAGCGCAGAGCCGTCCGGCAGCTCGATCCGCACGTCCGGTGCGGGCAGCCAGGCCCGCCGGAAGTGCGGCTCGCTGGCGTCGATCACCGCCAGCTGCCGCGGGTCCAGCCAGATGACGAACAACTCCCGTAAGCAGCAAGCGGACCTGACGGGCGAGGCGGAGACGTAGCCCAGCACACTCACATGGGCGGAGACGCCCACGTCGATGCCGGTCACCCGCGCCCGCACCATCGGGATGGCCGCGTCGATCCCGGACTCGTCCATCTTGTGGCGCAGCTGGCCCGGGCAGGCGTTGGAGCCGACGGCGAGGACCGGCGTCCGGTCCTCGTGCACCAACCGGTCCAGCGGCAGCATCCGGTCGCCGCGCAGCAGCCCGGAGTCGGCGGGCCAGGCGCCCGGATAGGTCAGCGGATGGTCGCGGGGTGCCCCGGCGAGGCCGAGTTCCGCCAGGGTGCGGCCGACGTCACCGGTCACGGGCGGCTCAGTCCGCGGGCGGCAGCTCGCCCGAGCCGCGGGTGACGAGCCGGGTCGGCAGCTCGATGCGCTCGGGCGCGACGAGGGTGCCGTCCAGCTGGCGGAAGAGACGCTCGGCGGCGGTCCGGCCGAGGGCGGCCGCGTCCTGGGCGACGACCGTGACACCCGGCTGGAGCAGATCGGCCAGCTCGATGTCGTCGAAGCCGACGAGGGCGACCGGGCGGGACTGCTCGGCGAGGACCCGGATCACGGTGACCGTCACCCGGTTGTTGCCCGCGAAGATCGCGGTGACGGGGGAGGGGCCGGCGAGCATCTCCTCGGCCGCCCGGCGCACCCGCGCCGGGTCCGTCGCCCCGAGCGACATCCACCGCTCCTCGACCGGTATCCCGGCGTCCTCCATGGCGGCCCGGTAGCCGCGCAGGCGCTCGGCCGCGGTGTGGATGCGGGGCATGTCGCCGATGAACCCGATGCGGCGATGGCCGTGCGCGATCAGGTGGGCGACGCCGTCGCGGGCGCCGCCGAAGTTGTCCGACAGCACGACGTCGGCGTCGATCTTCCCGGCGGGGCGGTCCACGAACACGGTGGCCACGCCCGCCCTGATCTCCGGCTCCAGGTAGCGGTGGTCGTCCCCGGCCGGGATCACCACCAGACCGTCCACCCGCCGGGCGCACAGCGCCAGCGCCAGCTCCTGCTCCCGGTCCGGGTCCTCGGCGCTGGAGCCGTTGATCAGCAGGGCGCCGTGGGCCCGGGCCACCTCCTCTACCGCGCGGCTCAGCGGGCCGTAGAACGGGTCGGCGAGGTCCTCCAGGACCAGGCCGATGCTGGCCGTACGGCCTTTGCGCAGGACGCGCGCGCTGTCGTTGCGGCGGAAGCCGAGCGCGTCGATGGCCTCCTGGACGCGGCGCTCGGTGTCCGGGGTGACGCCGGGCTCGCCGTTGACCACACGGGACACCGTCTTCAGGCCGACCCCGGCGCGCGCGGCCACGTCCTTCATCGTGGGACGGTTGCCGTAACGCGACCCGGAGTGACGGTCTGCGGGGCGATCTGCGCGGCGGCTGGTCTCGGGCACGATGCGGCGTCCTGTCCTGTCGTCCGGGTTGTCCACGGGGGTGGTGCGTAGATCCGTGGTTTGTATGAGGATGTGGCGTCGAGCATAGAGCCTGGACAACGTTGTCAGATCCGCGAGACACTGTCTACCGCTGTCTCCGGCCTGCGCCCCCACCGCTGGACCGGCCTGCCTCTTTCTGGTTATTCAAGGTTCAACGGGGAGATCTGACACTGATGTACACCGACCTCGTGGCGGCCCTGGACATCGGCGGCACCAAGATCGCCGGCGCTCTGGTGGACGGTCACGGACGGATCCAGGCACGCGCACAGCGTGCGACGCCCGCGCAGCAGGACGGCGAAACGGTCATGCGGGCCGTCGAGGAGGTGCTCGGTGACCTCGCCGGGTCACCCCTGTGGGGACGCGCCGGCTCCATAGGCATCGGCAGTGCGGGCCCGGTGGACGCCTCCGCGGGCACCGTCAGCCCCGTGAACGTGCCGGGCTGGCGTGACTTTCCGCTGGTCGAGCGGGTGCGCTCAGCCACCGGGGGGCTGCCGGTCGAGCTGATCGGCGATGGGGTGGCCATCACCGCGGCCGAACACTGGCAGGGCGCCGCCCGCGGCCACGACAACGCGCTGTGCATGGTGGTCTCCACCGGCGTCGGCGGCGGCCTGGTCCTCGGCGGGCAGCTGCATCCCGGCCCGACCGGCAACGCCGGGCACATCGGGCACATCAGCGTCGACCTCGACGGCGACCCGTGCCCGTGCGGCTCGCGCGGCTGCGTCGAGCGCATCGCCAGCGGCCCCAACATCGCCCGCCGCGCCCTGGAGCAGGGCTGGCGGCCGGGCCCGGACGGCGACACCTCCGCCGCGGCGGTCGCCGCCGCCGCCCGGCAGGGCGACCCGGTCGCCGTGGCTTCCTTCGAGCGGGCCGCCCAGGCCCTGGCCGCCGGCATCGCGGCCACCGCGACCCTGGTGGAGATCGACATCGCGGTGATCGGCGGGGGTGTCGGCAAGGCCGGCGACATCCTCTTCACCCCCCTGCGCAAGGCCCTCGCCGACTACGCGACCCTCTCCTTCGTCCAGCGGCTCACGGTGACGCCTGCGCAGATGGGTACCGATGCGGGTCTGGTCGGCGCTGCCGCGGCCGCGTTGGCTCTCAGGCCGGATGCGACTGCGGCGGGGGTTTGAGGGCGGTTGGGCGGCCGGCGGTGACGCCTGCGCGGAGGGGTGCGGGTGCGGGTCTGGTTGGCGCTGCGGCGGCCATGTTGGCTCTTGGGCCGGGCGGGACTGCGGCGGGGGTCTGGGGGCGGGCGGTTTACGGTGACGCCTGCGCGGATGGGTACGGGTACAGGTGCGGGTCTGGTTGGCGCCGTGGCGGCCGTGTTGGCCGTGTTGGCCGGTAGGCCGGATGCGATTGCGGCGGGGGTTCGAGGGCGGCTTGGCGGCTGAGGGCCACGGTCGTGCGCACGGGCACCGGCACGGGCACGGGTCTCATCGGTGCCACCGCGGCCGCGTTGGCCCGTAGGCCGGACGCGACCGCAGCAGGGGTTTGAGGGCGGCTCGGCGGCTGACCTTGGCGTGGGCGTGCGGAGCCACGGTCAGCGGCTGAGTCCGGCGTCCGTGTTCGGAGCCACCGTCAGCGGCTGGGCACGGCGTACGCGTTCGGAGCGGCGGTCAGCAGCGCAGCCCGGCGCCCGCGATCCGAGCCGTGGTCAGCGGCTGAGCCCGGCGCCCGCGTTCCGAGCCGCGGTCAGCAGGTCAGCCGTGCGTTCGCCCAGTCCGCGTGGTCCGAGTCGATGCCGTCTCCGCCGTCGGTGACGACGAGGCGGACCACCTGGGCGCCGGTGACGTCGGCGTTGAGCGGCTGGGCGGGTTGTGCGTTGGTCAGTACGCCGGTCGAGGCGGCCTTGGTGCCGTCCGCCCAGATCTCGAAGGCGACGGTGCCCTTCGTGCCCTTCTCGTCGTCCACGCCGACGTCCGCGGTGACCTTCTCGCAGGTCTTGCCGGTGTAGAAGGAGACCTCGCTGTCCGCGTGGACGCCCAGCCCCTTGGCGTACGCGACGCCGCCCAGGGTGATGGGGTGACCGTCGCCCGCGGCACTCTCCCCGTTGCTGGTGTCGCGCTCGACCGGCCCCCAGCCGCCGGCCGCCGACAACCAGGGCAGATCGCTGAGGTACGACGTCCCGGTGGGCGGCGGCAGCACGACGGTCGCGGTCAGCGGGAGGGTGCTGGTGACGTTCTCTCCGGTGGGTGAGCGGTAACTCGCCTTGAGGGTGAGGCCGTAGGAACCGGTCGGCGTCCCCGCGGGGGCGGTGACCCGCCAGCCCGTGCGCAGCGACTTGCCCGTGGTGAGGGCGGTGGCCGTGGTCGCCGAGGTGGCACGTACGGTCCAGCCGTCCGGGCCGGTGAGTGACACGGACACCCGGCGCGCGGATGTCCGGCCGAGATCGGTGACGGCGGTGGTCAGCGTGGCCGGGGTGCCCGCCTCCACGAACGGGCTTGAGTCCAGGCCGAGTTCCGCGGCGGGCGGGTTGACGGCCCAGTCCGGGTCGGCCGCGACCCGCAGCAGGACCGTGCCGTGGGCCGGGACGGTGGCCGCGAGGGTGCCCGCGGTGTTGTAGCTGCGGTGCTGCCACAGGTCGCGCAGGGTGTAGGCGGGAGCGTCGGGCAGGCCGACGGCTGCCGCGGTGGTGGCGATCCGCTGAGCGGTGCCGGACTCGTTGAACAGGGCGACGGCGCGGCTGCCGTCCTTCATCTCCTTGGCGATCACCCAGCGTCCGCCCCCGGAGGAGACGACCGTGCCCTGCTTGCCCAGCGGGTCCTGGTCGACGGCGATGACCTCTTTGTTGTCCAGGATGTCGAAGGTCGATTGCGAGGCCTTGCGCAGGTCCGTGCCGATGAGCAGGGGCGCGGCCATGACGGACCACAGGGAGAAGTGCGAGCGGTACTCGGTGTCCGTCATCCCGCCGTTGCCGACCTCCAGCATGTCGGGGTCGTTCCAGTGGCCGGGCCCGGCGTACGGCGCGAGCGGCAGGTTCTGCTTGAGGATCGACAGCATCGAACCCCAGCTGTCGCTGATGTCACCGGTAGTTCGCCACAGGTGACCGACGTCCGACGCCCACTCCCAGGGCTTGTTCTCGCCCCATTCGCAGATGCTGTAGACAATGGGCCGGCCGGTCGCCTCGAGGGCGTCACGCATGGTCCGGTAGCGCAGCTTGGCGTCGACGCCCAGGTTGTTGCAGTTGTCGTACTTGAGGTAGTCGACGCCCCAGTCGGCGAACTGCTGTGCGTCGCTGTACTCGTGGCCGAGCGCACCCGGGAAGCCCGCGCTGTTGCAGGTCTTGAAGCCGGCGCTGGTGTAGATGCCGAGCTTGAGGCCCTTGCTGTGGACGTAGTCGGCGACGGCCTTGATCCCGTTCGGGAAACGGGCCGGGTCCGGCACCAGCTTGCCCTCGGCGTCCCGGTTCGGCAGGGCCCAGCAGTCGTCGAGGTTCACGTACTGGTAGCCGGCGTCCTTCAGCCCCTTGGCCACGAAGAGGTCCGCGATCCCCTTGACCATGGCCTCGTTGAAGTCGGCACGGCAGTGCGTGGAGTTCCAGTTGTTGAAGCCCATGGGCGGGGTGAGGGCGAGGTCGTCGGCCGGCGAGGGGGCGACGACGGGGTGCCGGGCGGGGGCCGCGACGGCGGGGGCGGCCAGGCCCGCCGTGCACAGCAGCCCCGCGGTGAGCGCTCCGGCCACTCTTCGGCGGGTGGTCCGGGTGGTGCGGGTGTGAGGGTGACGCATCGTTGACGTTCCTCCGACTCGCGCAAGGTGGGATGACGGCATGTACGTGTCACCGGTGCGCGCTTACGGTAGGACGTGTCGGAGTGTGTTGGAAGAGGCGCGTCAAAGTTGTTCGATATTCCGTCAATCCCCTTGACGGCAGGGCGTTTTGGGAGAGGGTGGAGAGGCCGGGCGTTCGGTTCTGTTGGATCGCCGGGCCTCCTGCGGCCTCACCGGAACTCGTGCACGACCTCGATCCGGCCCGCGATGTGGGCGTTGAACTCGTCCAGCTCTTCGGCGGGCACCCACAGCTCCAGGATCGTCTCGCCGCCGGCCTGTCGGACGGGATAGCGGCCGAGGAACTCCGTGTCGACCTCGAAGCGCGTGACGAACCCGGCGCCGCTGTGCTTGACGTTCCAGTCCCGGGCGATCCTGATCGCGTAGTCCTCGTTGAGAACCGGGTAGAAGATCGGCTGCTCCGGCAGTCGCGGAGGCCAGGCTCTCCAGTCCAGCTCCCGGACCAGGTCCAGCTCCTCGGGGCCGGTGGGGCGCCAGAGGGTGGTCGTCGGGCGGGGGCTGGTCATGGCTGTCGTTCTCCTGGTCGTGGTCCGCCTGCTTCCGGCGGGCCGGGACCAGGACGATACCGACGCCGTGATCACTGCGGCCACCGGGTTTCCGTAGCGACCGCCGCTCCCGGACGCTTGGCCAAGGGGGTTCGCCGTCCTCGTGACCTTGCCGGGGAATCGCGGTGATCCGCGTGACTCCCGGACGGTTCCGCAGTTGATCCAGGGCATGAAGAAGCGCAGCATGCTCGCCATCGCCACCCTCGCCACCGGATTCGTCGTGGCCGCCGTCACCCCCTCGCACTCCGCGGACAAGGGACCGCTCGGTGACCTCAACGTCTCCGGCACCCTCGACCACGTCGACCACATCGTCAGCCAGGACAGCTTCGCCGTGGACGACCAGGCGCAGGGGCGGGAGTAGCCCGGCCCGGTGCCCGGACCCCGTGCCGGTGTCCCCGACGCGAGGGGCACCGGCACGCGCGTGTGCGCGCCCTCAACTGGATGTGGTTTCCGTGGCAGGGTGGAGCGGGCAAGCCACAGGGGGCCAACAGAAGAGGGGGAGTCCGTGACCGTCGTCTGGATCAACGGCGCGTTCGGCGCGGGGAAGACCACCACCGCACGGGAACTGATCGAACTGATCCCGAACAGCGCGCTCTTCGACCCCGAGGTCATCGGTGGAGCGCTCTCGCACCTGCTGCCGCCCAAGCGCCTCGCCGAGGTCGGCGACGTCCAGGACCTGCCGATCTGGCGCCGGCTCGTGATCGACACGGCGGCCGCCATGCTCGCCGAGCTGGGCGGGATCCTGGTGGTCCCCATGACCCTGCTGCGCCAGGAGTACCG
Source organism: Streptomyces sp. NPDC001816 (assembly GCF_042892235.1). Lineage (NCBI taxonomy): Bacteria > Bacillati > Actinomycetota > Actinomycetes > Kitasatosporales > Streptomycetaceae > Streptomyces > Streptomyces sp. NPDC001816. The sequence continues at coordinate 542,038 of NZ_JBIATY010000005.1, read as the reverse complement.
CGACGAGATCTTCGGCGGCCTCGCCGCCCGCCGGATCGCCGTACGCCATGTGCTTCTCGCCCCGGCGGAAACGATCCTGCGCGAGCGGATAGCCGAGCGGGAGATCCCGCCGGACCTGCCCGACGGCGAGATGCGCCGGCGGCAGTGGGCGTACGACCACATCGAGCCCTACCGGGCCGCCCTCGCCGCCTGGCTCACCGCCGACGCCCACCTCGTGGACACCAGCACGCTCACCCCGTACGAGACCGCCGTCCGCATCGCCGACGCCGTCGGCAGCGGCACCGTGGCCCCCTGTGACATCGTGCAGACCCCCGAGCCCACCGCCGAGACCCTCGCCGCCGGCGTGCTCCTCTTCGACGAGCAGGACCGGGTGCTGCTCGTCGACCCCACCTACAAGCCCGGCTGGGAGTTCCCCGGCGGGGTCGTCGAGCGCGGCGAGGCCCCTGCCCGCGCCGGTATGCGCGAGGTCGCCGAGGAGACCGGGATAAGGCTGCAGGAGGTGCCCCGGCTGCTCGTCGTGGACTGGGAGCGTCCCGTGCCCCCCGGTTTCGGCGGGCTGCGCCTGCTCTTCGACGGCGGCCGGCTGGACACCGCTGCGGCGGCCCGGGTGCTGCTGCCGGGGCCTGAGCTGCGCGCCTGGCGCTTCGCGACCGAACAGGAGGCCGCCGACATGCTGCCGCCGGTCCGCTACGAGCGGCTGCGCTGGGCGCTACGGGCCCGCGAACGAGGCGCCGCGCTCTATCTGGAGGCCGGCGTGCCGGTCGCCGGACAGGCCGCCTGACACACTCTGACGCCCCCGGATCCCCGCCGCGTCCGTGATGTCGGCGGGGAATCCCGCCCTGGCTCTTCTACGGATGTCCTCGCCCACAGATGTCCTGGACCGAGCCGCTCTCCACGATCCGCCCGGCGTGAACCCGGTGGCCTGCCACTACGCCGAGCGCATCGAGTCGTCGTAGGCGCGGCTCAGTTCGGCGTCCGGGTACGGGGTCAGCCGGCTCTCCCGCACGAGCGGCCGGCTGAAGTCGCCCATGGCGGCGGCGACGGGCGCGTAGCGGGTCAGCAGCTCGGCGGCGGCCCGGGGAATGCCCTCGGGCCGGACACCGGCGGCCAGCGCCCGGATGTACTCCTCGCGTTTCTCCCGGCCGTACCCGTACAGCGCGGTGACGAGCCAGATCACCAGGTGATAGACGGTGTAGACGCGGTCGTAGTTCCGGTGCCGGTCGAGAAACTCCCGCTCCTCGTCGTCCAGTTGGAAGGCGGATCCGAGTGAGAGGCCGAAGTCGGTGAGGTACAGCCTGCGGCCGTCGGTCAGGATGTTGCGGAAGTGGGCGTCGAAGTGCAGGAGTCGGTACGACTCCAGCGCATCGGTCAGTTCCGTCAGGCTCTCCGCCACCCAGGTGCACGCCGCGTCCGCGCGGTCCGTGCGCAGTTCGGCTTCCAGCCAGTCGTGCAGGGTGTGCGGGACGTGCTCCAGGAACAGGGTCAGGCTCGCGGAGGCCGTCCGCAGAGCTTCGAGGCGTTCCCGCACGCCCGCGCCCCAGTAGGCCACGGCCCGCTCCACGTCGGCGAGTTCGTCGGGGAGAGGCTGGGGCTCGTCGGGCAGGACCCGCCAGTGGTGCAGCAGCGGAAAGCCAGGGAACCCTCCGGCCGCCGCACTCTCCGTGGTCAGCGTGTGCGCGGCCAACTCCCGCCAGGCGGTGTATCCCGGGCTGCCGATGCCGTAGTGGCAGTACGACGGCAGGCCGAACAGGTTCGCCGTCGACCGCGCGTTCTCGGGCAGTCGCTCCAGGTCCGTCAGCGGCACCCGCTTCACGAACACCGGCCGGCCGTCGACCAGGAGGCGTACGGCTCTGCCGCCGATGCCCGTGCCGAGCGGCTCGCCCGTCGCGACCAGCTCGGCCAGCTCCCGGTCGCCCAGCGGGGCGAGGGAACGGGCGATGCGGGTGTGGGCGGCGAGGCGTTCGGGGAAGGTCATGCCCCCATGATCAGCCGGTGGCCGGGTGGCTGTCCGCCGCTTTCCGGAGTGCGGCCGCGGCCCTGCCCACCACCGGGTCACCGTGCCCGAAGCAGGCCACGTCCGAGTCGAGGGTCGCCAACCGGTGGAACGAGCCGAGGAGTTGGGGGCGGTCGAGGTTGAACACGCCCGGCATCACCGCTCCGTCGACCGGCGAGGCCGCCACCGTGTCACCGGTGAACAGCACGCCCTCGCCGGGAAGGAACAGGGCGATGCTGCCGTCCGTGTGCCCCGGTGCATGGACGACCCGCGCGCCGCCGGCGAAGTCGAGCACGTCACCGTCGGACACGGGAGTGACGCTGCGCGGGCGCACCGGCTCGCCCTGGGGAAGGTGCCTGGACACCTCCGCGTGGATGGGGAGTTCCCAGTCCTCGAACTGCGGGGGCGGGCCGGGGAGTTCACCCCGGACGAAGGGCGCGTCCAGGTCGTGGGCCAGTACCTCGGCGCCGCTGAGCGCGGCGAACTCGGCCGCCCCGCCCGCGTGGTCCTCGTGGAAATGGGTCAGCACGATCCGTCGTACGTCCCTGGGGGCGCGGCCCAGCGCGGTGAGCGCGTCGGCGATCGTGCGGCCCGCGCCGATCGAGCCCGCGTCGATCAGCGTGGACTCCGTGTCATCGTGCCAGAGGTAGGCCTGGCCGACCGGGAAGCGCAGGAGGTGGAGGCGGGGGAGCAGTTCGATGACGTCCATGCGCCGACGCTAGGCAGCGCCCCCGCCGTCGGGCGAGGGCGCTCTGCTGTCAGCAGAGGACTTCAGCCCGCCGCGTAGTTCCGCAGGAACAGTGCCTCGGCGACCGAAAGCCGCTCCAGTTCCTCGGGGGACACGCTCTCGTTGACCGCGTGGATCTGTGCCTCCGGCTCGCTCAGGCCGATCAGCAGGATCTCCGCCTCCGGGTAGAGGACGGCGAGGGTGTTGCACAGCGGGATGGAGCCGCCCTGGCCGGCGTACTGCATGGTCTCGCCCGGGTAGGCGACCGCCATCGCGTCGGCCATCGCCTGGTAAGCCGGGCTGGAGGGGTCGGCGCGGAACGCCTGGCCCTGGCCGATCTGCTCGGTGCTCACCCGTGCGCCCCACGGAGTGTGGGCCTCGATGTGGGCCTGGAGCAGCTTGGTGGCCTCGGCCGAGTCGACGCCCGGCGGCACCCGCAGGCTGATCAGGGCGCGGGCGCTCGACTGGACCGACGGGGTGGCGCCCACCACTGGCGGGCAGTCGATGCCGAGGACGGTGACGGCCGGGCGGGCCCAGATGCGGTCGGCCACCGAGCCGTCACCGATCAGACCGACCCCGTTGAGCACCTTGGCGTCCTTGCGGAACTGCTCCTCGGTGTACTCGAGACCGTCCCACTGCGCCGTGGCGTCGAGGCCGTCGACCGTGGTCGAGCCGTCCTCCGCGCGCAGGGAGTCCAGGACGCGGATCAGCGAGGCCAGCGCGTCCGGGGCGGCGCCGCCGAACTGGCCCGAGTGCAGGTTGCCCGCGAGGGTGTCGATCCGGACCCGGACCAGCGTCATACCGCGCAGGGTGGTGGTCACCGTCGGCAGGCCCACGCGGAAGTTGCCCGCGTCACCGATGACGATCGTGTCCGCCCTCAGCAGCTCGGGGTGCTGCTCGGCGTACCGCTCCAGACCGCCCGTGCCCTGCTCCTCGGAGCCCTCGACGATCACCTTCACGTGCACGGGGATGCCGCCGTTCGCCTTCAGGGCGCGCAGCGCGAGCAGGTGCATGATCGCACCGCCCTTGCAGTCGGCGGTCCCGCGGCCGTACCAGCGGCCGTCCCGCTCGGTCAGCTCGAACGGCGGGGTGTCCCAGCCGGCCTCGTCCAGCGGCGGCTGCACGTCGTAGTGCGCGTAGAGCAGAACCGTTTTTGCACCCTCGGGGCCCGGCAGGTAGCCGTACACCGACTGTGTGCCGTCGGGGGTGTCGAGGATGGCCACGTCCACGAAGTCCTCGGCGCGCAGCGCGTCGGCGATCCAGTTCGCGGCACCCTCGCTCTCGCTCTTCGGGAACTGCGCGAAGTCCGCCACCGACTTGAAGGCGACCAGTTCGGTCAGCTCCGCCTTCGCCCGTGGCAGCAGCGAGGCGACGGTCTCGGCGACCGGATTCGACGACATGGGCACGCTCCTCGTGGGTGCGACGTTGTACGGCTGGATAGACCGATCCTCCCACAATGGCCTGCGACGACGGTCGCCGTAGGATGCGGGGGACAGGTGCGGCAGCGGCTTGATCGGAGCAGTAGACCATCGTGAGCGGCGAGAACTCTTCGGCGGACGACGTGCAGCGGGTGTGGGACGTCGTCGTGGTGGGCGCGGGACCCGCGGGGGCCTCGGCCGCCTACGCGGCTGCGGTCGCGGGGCGACGCGTGCTGTTGCTGGAGAAAGCCGAGCTGCCGCGTTACAAGACGTGCGGCGGCGGCATCATCGGCCCCTCGCGCGACGCGCTGCCGCCCGGGTTCGAGCTGCCCTTCCAGGACCGTGTGCACGCGGTGACGTTCTCGAACAACGGGCGCTTCACCCGCACCCGCCGCTCCAAGCAGATGCTGTTCGGGCTGATCAACCGGCCCGAGTTCGACCAGCAGCTGGTCGAGCACGCCCAGAAGGCGGGCGCCGAACTGCGCACGGGCGTCACGGTGCAGCGCGTCGAGCAGCACGGCTCCGCGGTGCCGGACCGGCGCACGGTCGCCGTGGTGCTCCAGGGCGGGGAGACCGTCCTGGCCCGCGCGGTGGTCGGCGCCGACGGCAGCGCCAGCCGCATAGGGGCGCACGTCGGGGTGAAGCTGGACCAGGTCGACCTCGGCCTGGAGGCGGAGATCCCGGTCCCGGAGACGGTCGCCGAGGACTGGAAGGGCCGGGTGCTCATCGACTGGGGCCCCATGCCGGGCAGTTACGGCTGGGTCTTCCCGAAGGGCGACACCCTGACGGTCGGTGTGATCTCGGCGCGCGGCGAAGGCGCCGCCACCAAGCGGTACTTGGAGGACTTCATCGCCCGGCTCGGGCTGGCCGGCTTCGAGCCGAGCATCTCCTCCGGGCATCTGACGCGCTGCCGCGCCGACGACTCGCCGCTCTCCCGCGGCCGGGTGCTGGTCTGCGGTGACGCGGCGGGCCTGCTGGAGCCGTGGACCCGTGAGGGCATCTCCTTCGCGCTGCGCTCGGGCCGGCTGGCGGGGGAGTGGGCGGTCCGGATCGCCGAGGGGCACGACGCCGTCGACACCCGTCGCCAGGCCCTGAACTACGCGTTCGCGATCAAGGCGGGGCTGGGCGTGGAGATGAGCGTCGGCAAGCGCATGCTGGCCGCGTTCGAGCGCCGTCCCGGCATCTTCCACGCGGCCCTCACCGGCTTCCGTCCCGCCTGGCGCGCGTTCAAGGAGATCACGCAGGGCTCGACGTCCCTGGGTGAGCTGGTCCGGGCGCACCCGCTCGCCCAGCGCGCCCTGACCGCGCTGGACCGGGGGCCGGCGACCGCGGCGGAGGGCCCCGTCGCCGCGGCGGAGGACCCCGTCACTTCGTGACGGTGATCCGGAAGACCGGGTGGTCGGGGGCGATGCGGCGCAGGTCCGCGTCCGGGGAGTCGGGGCCGACGCCGTTGAAGAAGACGCCGACCTCGGCCTTCCAGCGCTTGAGGTAGGCCCGCAGCAGCGGGATCTTGTCGTCGTCGGCGACCTCGGTGGCGGTGAAGACGTCCGCGTTCTTGCCGAGCCGCAATTCGCCGCCGCCGGCGGCGCGCATGTTGTGGGTCCACTGGACGTGGCCGCGCGGGGCGACCAGGTAGTGCTGTCCGTCCACCGTCAGCAGGTTCACCGGAGTGGTGCGCCACTGCCCGCTCTTGCGACCGCGGACCGCGAGGACACGGGAGCCCCAGACGCTGACGCCGCGCCGGGTCAGCCAGGACACCGCCCGGTTGAAGACGTTGACGGTGAACCAGCCGGGCTTTTGGACGTGTGCCGACATCGTGACCCCCACAGTTTGGAAGAGCGGTGCTCTCGCTTGATTCCAGTGTGGGGGAGGCAGGCACGCCATTGCAAGAGCACTGCTCTCATTTTTGTTCGACGCTCTCGTTTGTGTGCACTGCTCTGCCGTCGTGGCACACTGCAGGCATGAGCACCACACAGGGCGCCCGCGCCCGGGCCAGGATCGAAGTCACCGCCGCCATCAAGGACGAGGCGCGCAGACAGCTCGCGGCGGAGGGTGCGGCCAAGCTCTCGCTGCGGGCCGTGGCCCGTGCGCTGGGCATGGTCTCCTCGGCGCTCTACCGCTACTTCCCGAGCCGCGACGAGCTGCTGACCGCGCTGATCATCGACGCCTACGACTCCCTCGGCGAGGCTGCGGAGGCGGCCCACGGGGCGGTCGCCGACACGGACCATGTGCGGCGCTGGACGGCCGTGTGCGAGGCGGCGCGCGCCTGGGCCCTCGCCCATCCGCACGAGTACGCCCTGATCTACGGATCGCCCGTCCCCGGCTACGCCGCCCCCGAGACCACCGTCCCGGCCGCCTCCCGCGTCGGCCTGCTCCTCATCGGCATCGTCCGTGACGCCCACCAGGGTCCCGGCCTCGCCGACCTGCCCCTGTCGGCCGAGCTGCGCCCCGAAGCCGAGCGCATGGCGGCGGACCTGGCCCCCGACCTGCCTCCCGAGGCGGCCGTGGCGCTGGTGGCGGCCTGGGCCGAGCTGTTCGGGCTGGTCGGGTTCGAGCTGTTCGGGCAGTTCCACCGGGTGGTCGAGGACCGGGAGACCTTCTTCCGGCACGCGGCCGCCCGGCTCGCCCACGGCGTGGGACTGCGCCCCTGACGGCCGGAGTCCGGGCCCGGCTCCCGGCCTCACCTACGCCCCCGGGATCAGGACGACCTTCCCGGCCACCGTGCCGGACTCCGCCAGCCGCATCGCCTGCGCGACCTCGGTGAGCGGCAGCCGGGCGGCGATCCGCGCGGTGACCTCGCCGCGCTCCAGGGCGTGGAACACCTGGGTGAGGTCGGCGCGCAGCCGGGTCCGGAAGCGGTCCTTGCTCAGGGCCCGGCCCGCCCAGACGTTGAAGAAGTACGCGTGGCGGCCGTTCGGCAGCGCGTTCCACCACGACACCCGGCCGAGAATCTTCAGGACGGGCCACTGCTTGGAGCCCGTGTCGTCCCGGGTGGTGGCGCTGCCGTAGGCGACGAGGGTCCCGCCGGGGGCGAGCAGCCGCCAGGAGTCGGTGACGCTGCGCCCGCCGAGGTGGTCGAAGACGGCGTCGACCCCGCCGGGGGCGAGTTCCCGGACCCGGGCCGGGACGTTCTCGGTGCGGTAGTCGACGGGGACGACGCCCAGCTCGCGCAGGGCCTCGTGGTGGCGAGCGGACGCCGTGCCGATCACCTTCAGGCCCGCCGCCCGCGCGAGTTGGACCAGGACCGTGCCGACACCGCCGTTGGCGCCGTGGACCAGGATCGTCCCGCCGCTGCGCACCCGGGCCCTGCGGTGCAGCATCTGCCACGCGGTGATCCCGTTGACCACCAGCGTCTCGGCCTCCGCGGCGCCGATCCCGGCGGGCACCTCCACCGCGTCGCCCGCGTCGAGCACCACGTGGCTGGCCCAGCCGCCCACCTTGACCAGCGCCGCCACCCGCTTGCCGACGAGACCCGGCGCGACGCCGGTGCCGGCCGTGAGAACCGTGCCGACCAGGTCGTAGCCGGGCACGAACGGGAACGGCGGCTGGTCGTAGTAGCGGCCCCGGCGCATCTGCTGCTCCGCGAAGGACACGCCGGTGGCCTCCACCCGCACCACGATCTGCCCGGCGCCCGGCAGCGGGATGTCCCGGCGCCGGAGCTGCAGCTCCTCGGGCTCGACCGTGCCCGGCAGGACGACCTCGACGAGTTCCTTGCTCTCCGTGCTGACGCTTTCCATGACGACCTCCGGGTCGGAGAAGGAGCGCTAGAGCGCTTCGCTTGAGTTAGAAGCTATAACTAAAATGACCCTCCCTTCGTTCGGTGTCAAGCTCTCGCGGACAACTTCGTCAAGCCCCTCGTTACGCCCTCTCTCGGCAGTGATAGGTTGAAACTCCGAAGACGAGGAGCGTGAGGGCGATGGCGGCAGGCGCGGCAAGTCCCCGGGAGCGGTACCGCAGTCAGGTGCGCGCGGAGATCAAGGCACGGGCCTGGGAACAGATCGCCACGGCGGGGGCGTCGGGGCTGTCCCTCAACGCCATCGCCAAGGAGCTGGGCATGAGCGGCCCCGCGCTCTACCGGTATTTCGGCGGCCGGGACGACCTGATCACCGAGCTGGTCCGGGACGCCTACCGCAGCCTGGCCGACACCTTCCGCGCCGCGGCCGACGCGGGCTCGGGGCTGCCCGGCCTGGCCGGAGCGCTGCGCCGCTGGGCGCTGGAGGACCCCCAGCGCTACTTCCTCGTCTACGGCACGCCGGTCCCCGGCTATCAGGCGCCGGAGGACACCACCGCGATCGCCCGGGAGATCATGGCGGCCCTGCTCGACGCGTGCGCGGCCGAGGAGCCCCAGGCCGCGTCAGCCGACGCGCTCGAGACCCACCTCGCCGACCACCGCCAGTGGGCCGGCGACCACACCGCCCCGCCGCACGTCCTGCGCCGTGCCCTGGCCTTCTGGACCCGTCTGCACGGGATGCTCTCCCTCGAACTCGCCGGCCACTTCACGGGTATGGGCTTCGACCCGGAGCTGCTGTTCACCGCCGAGGTGGAGGGGCTGACCGGCGGGCGCTGAGCGCACGGGCGGTCGTACTCCCCGGGGAGTATCCGTGATCACCTCGCCCGGCTGACGTCCGCGCGGCCCGTCGGCGTCTAGCGTGGCGGGCATGGAAGAGCAGCGCGGAGGCGGCCCCTCGCACTGGTGGCGGTACGGGCCACCGTGGGGGAACCGGCCCGACGAACCGGAGTCGCACACCGCCCGCCTGCCCTGGCGCTCCACGGCGCTGATCGCCGTGTTCGTGCTCGCCGGCTCGAACTTCGCCGCACACGCGCAGCCGCACCGGGAGCCGCTCGACGGGTACGCGCGCGTGCTGCTGCTCGTGGCCTCGCTCCTGTTGCTGTGGCGGCACCGCCACCCGGTGGCCGTCGTCTTCGGTACGGCGGCTGCGGCGTTGGTCTACCTGAGCGCGGGCTATCCCTACGGCCCGGTGTTCCTGACCGTCGCGGTCGGTTGCTTCAGTGCCGTCGTCGCCGGGCACCGGCGGGCCGCCTGGGCCGCACTCGGCCTGCTGTGGGCCGGGCACGCCCTGGTCGCGCTCTGGCTGTACCGGTGGCTTCCGCCCAAGGGCGACACGGCGGCGAGCGTGGGGCAGGAGATCGTCGTCGCCACCTGGGTGCTGGCCATCGTCGCGCTCTCCGAACTCGCCCGGGTACGCCGCGAGCAGTGGGCGCGCGAGCGCGCGGACCGCGCCCAGGCCGCCAAGCGGCGCGCCGACGAGGAGCGGCTGCGGATCGCCCGTGAGCTGCACGACGTACTCGCGCACAGCATCTCCGTCATCAACGTCCAGGCGGGCATGGGCCTCGCGCTGCTGGACAGCGACCCCGAACAGGCGCGCGCCGCGCTCACCACCATCAAGGCGGCCAGCAAGGAGGCCCTCGGCGAGGTGCGCCAGGTGCTCGACACGCTGCGCGCACCGGGCGCCGCGCCGCGCACCCCCGCGCCGGGCCTGGACCGGCTGCCGGAGCTGGTCGAACAGGCTGCGGCCGCCGGACTGACGGTCGACGTCCAGGGCGAGGCTCCCCACCTGCCGCCCGGCGCCGACCTCGCGGCCTTCCGCATCGTGCAGGAGGCCCTGACCAACGTCGTGCGGCACTCCGGATCGAGGCACGCGCGCGTGCGGTGCGAGCACGGCGGCGGCGAACTCCGGCTGTGCGTCGACGACGACGGGCCCGCGACCGGAGCCGACGCCGGCGGCAGCGGGAACGGGCTGGCCGGCATGCGGGAGCGGGCGGCCGCGCTCGGTGGCACCATCGAGGCGGGCCCGCGCCCCGACGGCGGCTTCCGGGTGCTCGCCGTACTGCCCTTGCCCACCAGGGAGGACCAGTGATCCGGGTACTGCTCGCCGACGACCAGTCGCTCGTGCGGGCCGGTTTCAAGGCGCTGCTCGACGCGCAGCCGGACATCGAGGTCGCCGGGGAGGCGGCCGACGGCGAGGAGGCCCTGCGCCGGGTGCGCGAACTGCGGCCCGACGTCGTCCTGATGGACATCCGCATGCCCCGGCTGGACGGCCTGGCCGCGACCCGCCGCATCACCGGGGACGCGGAGCTGAAGGATGTGAAGGTGGTCATGCTCACCACCTTCGAACTCGACGAGTACGTCTTCGAGGCGATCCGTTCGGGCGCCTCCGGGTTCCTGGTGAAGGACACCGAGCCGGACGAACTCGTGCGCGCGGTAAGGGCGGTGGTCGAGGGGGACGCGCTGCTGTCCCCGGGTGTCACGCGCCGGCTCATCGCCGAGTTCGCGGCCCGCTCCAAGGAGCCCGCGGCGGCGGACACGCTCGCCCAACTCACCGAGCGGGAGCGGGAGGTGATGGCGCTGGTCGGCATCGGCCTGTCCAACGAGGAGATCGCCCGCCGCCTGGTGGTCAGCCCGCTCACGGCCAAGACCCATGTGAGCCGCACGATGGTCAAGCTGGGCGCCCGGGACCGCGCCCAACTCGTCGTCCTCGCCTACGAGTCGGGACTCGTACGACCCGGCTGGCTCGGCTGACGCTCGCGCCGGAAACGGACCAGCACACTCACGACCCGGGCCACGAAGACCACCGGAGCGACCGCCAGGCCGAGCCGCAGCAAGGCGGCACCGAGCAGCCGCGGAAGATCGAAGAGCAGCGCCGGCCCGGCGACGGCCCCGAACACCACGGCCGCCGCGAAGGCGGCACTGACCAGCGCGTATCCGATTTCTACCGTGGCCGCGTCCTGCTCGGCCTTGTTACGCCGTCCCCCGTACGTGTCCATCCGGCCAGTCTCACAGACGTGCGCCCGGCGGGACAACCAACTCCCGCCGGGCGCACGCCTTGGAGGCGTTCCCCCTAGTCACGGACCGCCACGCGCTCCGCTTCCGCCTCCTGCACGGTGGATCCGGCGACCACGATCGACGGCTGGGCGCGACGGCTGCGCAGCCCGGTGAGTGTGATCAGCAGGCCGGCCACGGCGACGCCCGTGACGACCATGAAGCCCGGCCGGTAGCTGTCGAGGACGGCCTGCGGGGTGGCGTCGGCCGGTGCGGCCGCGGTCACCACGGCCGTCACGACGGCCAGGAAGATCGCCCCGCCCACCTGCACCGAGGTGTTGAGCAGCCCGGAGACCATGCCCTGCTCATGGTCCTCCACCCCGTTGGTGGCCTGGATGTTGAGCGAGGGGAAGACCAGCGCGCAGGCCGCGCCGATCAGCAGCATCGACGGCAGGATGACGGCCGCGTACACCGGGTCCAGGTCGACGCGCAGGAACAGCGCGTACCCGACGACCATCAGCGCGAAGCCGGTCGCGATCAGCCGCGGGGTGCCGAACCGGTCGACGATCGCGCCGACCTTCGTCGAGGACACCGCCACCAGCGCGCCCGCCGGCAGGAAGGCGAGCGCCGTGTGCAGCGCGGACCAGCCGAGCAGGGACTGCATGTACAGGGTCGTCAGGAACTGGAACCCGACGTACGAACCGAAGAAGGCCACCGCGCCGAGCTGGGCGCGGACCTGGCTGCCCGAGCGCAGCACCCCGAGCCGGACGAGCGGGCTCGGCGAGCGCCGCTCGACCAGGACGAACGCGGTCAGCAGGATGGCGACGGCCAGGAAGGACAGCAGCGTACGGGCGGAGGCCCAGCCCGCCTCGGGCGCCTGGACGACCGTGAAGACCAGCAGCAGCATCGACGCGGTGCCGATGACCGCGCCCGGGATGTCGTAGCCGGCGTGGGTCTTCTCGCGTGCGCTGCGCGGCAGCAGCTTGAGGCCGGCGACGAGCGCGATCAGTGCGATGGGTGCGGGCAGCAGCATGGTGAAGCGCCAGCTGGCCTCGGTGAGCAGGCCGGAGAGGACCAGGCCCATCGAGAAGCCGGTGGCGGCGCAGGTGGTGTAGATGGAGAGCGCGCGGTTGCGCAGCGGGCCCTCGGGGAACGTCGTGGTGATGATCGACAGGCCCGCCGGCGCCGTGAAGGCGGCGCTCAGGCCCTTGATGAAGCGGCTGGCGATCAGCAGCGGGCCCGAGTCCACGAGCCCGCCGAGCAGCGAGGCGAGCGCGAAGACGCCGAGGGCCACCAGGAACACCTGGCGCCGGCCGAGCAGGTCGGCGGTGCGACCGCCGAGGAGGAGCAGGCCGCCGTATCCCAGGATGTAGCCGCTGACGATCCATTGCAGCGTCGCCGTGGACAGATGGAGATCGGAGCCGATGGACGGCAGCGCGACGCCGACCATCGACACGTCGAGCGCGTCCAGGAACATCGCGGCGCACAGCACCAGCAGGGTGCCCCACAGCCGGGGAGTCCAGCGAACCGTCGAGGACGAGGCCGCAGGGGTGGTGAGCGGAGAGGTCATGCCGACGAGACTACATGCGCATGCATGAAATGCAAATGCATTTAATTCTGATGCAACAATCTCGTTTCTCTGCTACGGTGCGCCCATGGCGGCGAACAGGGCAGAGCGGGCGCTCGTGGAGCAGTGGCGGGACATCCTCGCGCTGCATGCCCGCATCCAGTGCGAGCTGGACCGGACCCTGCACGGACACGGCCTGTGCGCCAGCGACTTCGAGGTGCTCGACCTGCTCGCCGAGTCCGCGGCGGCGGACGGCAGCTGCGCCTACCGCGTCCAGGAGATCTCGGAGCGGGTCCATCTGAGCCAGAGCGCGCTGTCCCGGCTGATCGGCCGCCTGGAGAAGGACGGCCTCGTCGAGCGGGCCATGTGTTCGGAGGACCGGCGTGGGGTGCGCGTGGTGCTCACGGCCAAGGGGCGCGCGCTGCACGGCGAGGTACGGCCGATGCAGCGCGCGGTGCTGGCCCGGATGCTGGCCGACGCCGACTGACGGGGCCTCAGATCCCGGACGTCTCCCGCCACAGCGCCGCGAGCGCGGGATCACCCGTCACGCCCGGTACGGGCATTCGGTTCCATAGAGCCAGGTACAACTGGTCGGCCGGGCCCGCCAGTTCGGTCTCCGCCGCGCCGGATCCGTCCCGCGAGGTCACGGGCGGCTCCGTCGACAGCCGTACGGTCCACACCGCGTCCGCACCCGCGTCCACCGCTCGCACCCGCAGTACGCGCGGCTGCTCCGTGCGGACGCGGCTCCGGGGCCGGGCGTGGAAGCCGCGCAGCAGTTCGTCGATGCCGTCGGCCGCGAACTCCGTGGCGATCGGCGACGCCGTACCGCCCCGCGCGGCCTCGGCGTCGTAACGGTGGACGGCCGTCTCGTGCGCCTGCCGCCGGGTCCAGAACGCCAGCGGCGAGGGGGAGGGTGCCGGGTGGAAGGTCCAGCACTCCAGGTCGGCCGGCGCGGCGGCCAGGGTCTCCACCAGCCGGCGGTGGCTGTCCCGGTACCAGGCCACCAGCTCGGCGCCGTCCAGGTCGGGGCCGTCGGTGAGGGGGCGCGGCGCGGTGTGCGCGTCGGCGACGAGCGCCGTGGCCCAGCGGTGCACCGCGCCCGTGTGCCGCAGCAGGTCCTTGACCTGCCACTCCGGGCAGGTCGGCACCTTGGCGTCCGTACCCGCAAGCTCGGCAGCGGCGGCCAGCAGCCGGCCCTCCCGGTCCAGGGTCTCGAGGAATTCGGCAGTCTCCATGGGGGCGAGTGTGCCGGATGGAGCATGCTCGAAGGCCTGTGTTCCGCTCAGCGGGTTCCGTTGGCGGCGAACCGGGCGACGCTGTCGACGCTGGACTTGTCGACGAAGGCCGGACCGGTCAAGGTCGCCGCCGACCTCGGCTACCAGGTCGACCGCACAACCAGCCCGCTGGCCAGCAGACGCAGCCGGCTGTTCGGCGTCATGGTCGACGTCCACAGCCCCTTCCACGCCGAACTCGTCGAGCATCTGCACGCCGCGGCCGAGGAGTTCGGCTACGACCTGGTGCTGAGCACCCAGACCCGCACCCGCGACGAGCAGACCGCCGTCGAGACCCTGCTCGCCTTCCGCAGCGAGGCGCTCATCCTGCTCGGCCCGGTCGCCCCCGCCGACACCCTCGCCGCCCTGCACCGCAAGGTGCCCGTGGTCGCCGTGGGCCGTCGTATCCCCGGCGCACAGCTCGACGTCGTACGCACCGCGGACGACGACGGAGTCGGCCAGGTCGTCGACCATCTGGTCGCCCTCGGGCACCGCTGCATCGTCCACGTGGACGGCGGCAAGGGCGTCATCGCCACCGACCGCCGCCGCGGCTACCGGGACGCCATGCGTCGGCACGGCCTCGCCGAGCACATCCGGATCCTGTCCGGCGACCACACCGAGCGGTCCGGGGGGCGCGCGGCCCGCGGCACCTGCTCGACGAGGGCGAACTCCCCACCGCCGTCGTGGCCTACAACGACCAGTGCGCCATCGGCGTCCTCGCCGCCCTGTCCCGCGCGGGTGTGCCCGTCCCCGGCCGGGTCTCGGTCGCCGGCTACGACGACGACGCGCTCTCCCGCCTGAGCCTCGTCGACCTCACGACGGTCAGCCAGAGCGCGGAGGACCAGGCCCGACACGCGGTCCGGGCGGCGGTGGAGCGGCTCGACGAGGGGCGCAAGGAGCCGCGCGAGGTGGTGCTGGCGCCGCGGCTCGTGATCCGGGGGAGCACGGGAGGGGTGAAGCCCTGACGCCACGCCGGCTACTCGACAGCCGGATCCTCCTGCGCATGCCGCACCGCACACTTCACCGCCTGTTCCACTTCGTACCGGCTCGCCTCGGTCGCTTCGGCATGCGCGGTGATCGCCGCCTGTACGGCCTCCGATGCCGTGCGCCAGCGGCGCCACTGCTCGTCGTACTCGTCGCCGGTCAGGCCGGCCAGTCTGGCCCGCTCCTCTTCGGCGGAACGTTCCAGCTTGATCAATTCATCCGGGATGTCTGCCATGTCCGGATCCTAAGCGCGCTCGGCCGGTGTGTTCTCGGTGTGTTCCCGCTGGGCATCCGGGTTTTGTTTGTGCGCGGCATAAACGCAGGCCAGTAGGGGTCAGATCGCCTCGAGTCCCTTGCCCGTCACGGCCAGCGTAGTCTTCTGGCGGAGTTCCTCGTGCGTGGCGATCGACACGATGGCGCGGGCAACCCCGGCGGGGTCCAGCGGTACGGGGTAGTGCTCCTTCAGGTGGGCCTCGGCCGACCGGCCGTTCAGGGCGCCGTACGCGGCGGCCGCGGCCTCACCGATCACGGTGCCGACCAGCAGCTGGCGCGGGACCAGGGCGACGAACCGGATCCCGAGGTCGCGGGCGTCTGCGGCGTACTGAAGGTAGTCGGCCAGGAACATCTGCATCCGCTTGGCGCCCGCGTAGCCGCCCGACAGCGGCGAGCCGCCGAGCGCGGCGCCGCTGGACACGATCACCACGGTCGAGTCCGGACGCAGCGGCCGGGCCAGGGCGGCACGGCCGACCTCGAAGGCGATCTTCACGTCGACGTTCCACGGTGCCGAGAACGACTCCCAGCTCTGTTCCTCGACCGGCGCCATCCGCGGGCGCACACCCGCGGCGACCACGACGAGGTCCGGGTCGGCCTCGGCGAGGAGCGCGGCCACCTGAGCGGGGTCCGTGGCGTCCCGCTCGTGGCCAGTGGCCAGGACATGGGCTCCGGCGGCGGTGAGGGCGTCGGCAGTGGCACGGCCGACGCCGCTGCCGGCGCCGATGACGAGGGCGTTGCGGACGGTCGTGACGGTGCTTGGTGATGCCGCGATGTTCGTCATGGCGGTGATCTCCGTTCCTCATCGAGACGCGGTATCGAGATGCGGTATCGAGACGCGGTGGAAATGCAGTCGCCTGTTGAGACACGGCCGCCGCGGAGAACTCACCGATGACTTTCCGGCCCGGACGGTGTCCTTACCTGGAGGACGAGCCGAAGAGGCGAGGCGAGGGATGCCATGGTGATCGAATCGACCCTGGACCGGGCCCGGGCAGGTGACGGGGAGGCGTTCCGCCGGCTCACCGAGCCCTACTGGCGCGAGCTCCAACTGCACTGCTACCAGATCCTCGGCTCCGTGCAGGACGCGGAGGACACGGTCCAGGAGACCCTCCTGGCCGCCTGGCGCGGGCTCGGGGGATTCCAGGAGCGGGCCTCCGTACGCGCCTGGCTGTACCGCATCGCGACCAACCGCTGCCTGAACGCGCTGCGCGACACGAGCCGCCGGCCGCAGCCGCGGGAGCCGGCCCGCCGCCCGCGCGACGTGCCCGAGCCCACGCGCCGCTCCGAGCAGGCCTGGTTCGATCCCTACCCGGACGCCCTGCTGGAGGACCTGCCGGACACCACCCCGGGACCGGAGGCCCGCTACGAGACGAGGGAGGCGCTGGCGCTGTCCTTCGTGGCCGGACTCCAGCGCCTCCCGCCGCGGCAGCGCGCGGTACTCGTGCTGCGCGACGTGCTCGGCTTCCGTACGGCCGAGGTCGCGGACCTCCTCGACAGCAGTGGAGCCTCGGTCAACAGCGCCCTGCAGCGAGCGCGCACGGCCCTGGACGACCAGAGGCCCGCACGCGACCGGGCGCCGCTGCCCCGCTCACCGCGGGAACGCCGGCTCGTCGGGCGGTTCGTGGACGCGCTGGAGAACTCCGACATCGACCGTCTCGTCGCACTGCTGACCGAGGACGCCCGGCTGACGATGCCGCCCGAGCCCCTTGAGCACCAGGGACACACGGCGATCGCCGGGTTCTACCCGAGGCTCCCGTGGTGGGGCGGCCGAGCGCTTCGCCTCGTACCCACGCGCGCGAACGGCCAGCCCGCGTTCGGCTCCTACCTCCGCGACCCCCACAGCCCGATCGCGCACGCCTACGGGCTGCTGGTGCTCACCCTGGAGGGCGACCGGATCTCCGCCCTCACCCGTTTCGGCGACAACAGCCTCCTCCCGCTGTTCGGGCTGCCCCGGACGCTCCACGGCCAGGGCATGCCGTTCAGGTCGCCGACCGGCATGTCTGCCTCGGCGGCCGACGTCAGGAGCTGGTGAGGACGACGAGTCGCTGGGTCGCCCGGGTCATCGCCACGTAGCGGTCGACCGCTCCCTCGGTGCCCTCGCCGAACTTCTCCGGGTCGACGAGGACGACCAGGTCGAATTCGAGCCCCTTCGACAGCTCCGGGGTGAGCGACCGGACGCGGGGCGTCTCCCGGAACGTGGGATCGCCGATGACGCAGGCGATCCCGTCGGCATGATCGGCGAGCCAGGTGTCGAGGACCGGGGCCAGGTCCGCGACGGATCCATGGGCGACGGGAACGCCGGTGCTGCGCACGGAGGTCGGCACGTTGGCGTCCGGGAGCGCGGCCCGGATGACCGGCTCGGCTTCCGTCATGACCTCTTCCGGCGTGCGGTAGTTGATGCTCAGGGAGGCCACGTCGATCCGGTCGAGTCCGATGCGTTCGAGCCGTTCCCGCCACGACTGAGTGAACCCGTGCCTGGCCTGCGCGCGGTCCCCGACGATGGTGAAGCTCCGGGACGGGCAGCGCAGCAGCAGCATCTGCCACTCCGCGTCGGTCAGTTCCTGGGCCTCGTCCACGACGATGTGCGCGAACGGTCCCGCGAGCAGGTCCGGGTCGAGGGTGGGCAGTTCGGACTCGTCGACCAGATTGCGCTGGAAGTCCTCCCGGCGAAGCTGGGTCATGAGGCCTTCGCCGTCGTCGTCGGCCGCGATCAGGTTGTCGACGACCTGGGCCATCCGCTCGCGCTGGGCGGCGAGAGCGGCTTCCTGCCGACGCCCCCGCCGCGCCGCCTCCGGGTCCCCGAGCCGCTGCCGTGCGGCGTCCAGGAGCGGCAGGTCGCACACCGTCCAGGCCTGGGGTGCGTCCCCCCGCTGCAGCTTGCGTACGTCGTCGGGGCCGAGCCAGGGCGCGCACATGCGCAGGTAGGCGGGGACCGACCACAAGTCCCCGACCAGGTCGGCCGCTTCGAGCAGCGGCCAGGCCCGGTGGAGGGCGGTGACCAGTTCCTTGTCGCGGCGCAGCACCGTGCGGAGCTGCTCGGGCGTGACATCCTCGCGGCCGAGCCTGTCCAGCAGGATCGAGACCAGCTCGTCGAAGATCAGGTCACGGGCCTCGTTGTGCGCGGTACCCGCTCCTCCTGCTTCGAACGCCTCGGCCCAGTCGTCCGCGCTCAGCCGGACGTCGGCCCAGTCGGTCGTGACCGTCATCCCCTCGGTGGGCGGCTCCTCGTAGAACCTGACGGCCGTCTCGACGGCCTTCACCATGTCCGCGGACGACTTCAGCCGAGCCACGTCCGGGTCGGTCTCGACCGCCGCTCCGGCTCCCTCGGTGACCAGGTCCCGCAGGGTGCAGGTCTGCACCCCCTCCTCGCCGAGGCTGGGGAGGACGTCGGCGACGTAGTTCAGGTACGGCTGGTGCGGACCGACGAACAGCACGCCGCCCCGACGGTGCCCGAGGCGGGGGTCGGAGTAGAGGAGGTGTGCGGTGCGGTGCAGAGCGACCACGGTCTTCCCCGTACCCGGACCGCCGTCGACGACGAGGGCGCCGCGGGAGCCCGCCCGGATGATCGCGTCCTGGTCGGCCTGGATGGTGGCGAGCACGTCCCGCATCCGGGCCGACCGGGTGCTGCCCAGACTGGCGATGAAGGCGGACTGGTCGTCGAGCGCGGCGTGTCCTTCGAGCCCGTCGGCGGCGAACACCTCGTCCCAGTAGTCGCTGACCCGGCCGCCGGTCCAGCGATACCTGCGGCGGCTCGCCAGACCCATCGGGTCGGCGTGGGTCGCCGCGAAGAACGGCTCGGCCGCGGGGGAGCGCCAGTCGAGCAGCAGCCGGCGGCCCGCGCTGTCGGTGAGCCCGAGTCGTCCGATGTACAAGGGCGCGGGGTCGTCAGCGCTGACGATGTGTCCGAGGCACAGGTCCAGACCGAAGCGGCGCAGGGTGCGCAGGCGCGCGGTCAGCCGGTGGATCTCCAGGTCCCGGTCCAGCGCCTGCCGGCCCGTGCCGCCGGGCGCCTTGCGCAAGTCGTCGAGCTGGTCGGACAGTTCGGCGATCGCCTGCTCAAGACTCTCCGCGACGGCCGCGAAGTGCTGTTCGTCGCCGGCGATCAGCGTCGGGTCGGCCTTGGGGGCGAGCCGGTCGGGAAGGTCGAAAGCGCTGGTGGTCAGGGGGTTCACGGCACCAGCTCCGACCTCGGCGCCGGCTCCGGCCTCCGCACAAGCACGCATACTCGGTGAATCTCCCGTTTCCGCAGGTTGTGGCATCGGCCAGCGATTCTGCGCCACGACCGGGGCCTTGCCGCAAGCCCCCCAGTGCGCTATACGTTGAGAGTGGCAAGGAGTGGGTGTTCCTTCTTGCCTTCCTCGCCCGCCGCGGATGACAGGCCCGGCCGCGAGACGAAAAGCCCTCACCTTGCCGAAGATGCGAACGCGTCGGTGGCGTTCGACCCTGGAACCATGAAGACACCTCCGATCGTCTCGCCGGAAGAGTGGGAGGCTGCGCGCCAGCAGCTGCTGGTGGAGGAGAAGCAGCTGACCCATGCCCGTGACGCACTGGCCGCCAAGCGCCGGCGGATGCCGTGGGTGGCCGTGGAGAAGACGTACGAGTTCGACGGACCCGACGGCACGGTGAGTCTGCTCGACCTGTTCGCCGGCCGTCGTCAGCTGATCGTCTACCGCGCCTTCTTCGAGCCCGGCGTGTTCGGCTGGCCGGACCACGCCTGCCGCGGCTGCTCCATGGTGGCCGACCATGTGGGCAACCTGGCTCATCTGAACGCCCGCGACACCACGCTTGTCTTCGCCTCGCGCGCGCCGCAGCCGGACATCGAGCGGGTGAAGGCGCGCATGGGCTGGACGATTCCCTGGTACTCGCTGACCGACGACTTCGACGCCGACTTCGGTGTGGACGAGTGGCACGGCACGAACGCGTTCATCCACGACGGCGACACCGTGTTCCGCACCTATTTCATCAACTCCCGCGGTGACGAGGCGCTGGGGAGCACCTGGAGCTATCTCGACATGACCGCGCTCGGACGGCAGGAGACCTGGGAGGACTCGCCCGAGGGCTACCCCCAGACCCCGCCGTACGAATGGTGGAACTGGCACGACAACTACGGCGCCCCCGAGCAGGCGCCGGAGTGGCTGGCCATCACCCGCCGGGGCTCTGAAGAATGAGAACAGGCGCACGGGTTTGTCACACGTGAGGCTGTTTGTCATACGGAATTCGATAGGCGCAGTGTGCCCCTGAAACGCCTCTGACCAGGGAGGATTTCCAGCTCGCCGTTCGGTCCGGCGGGGTCAACCAGGCGTCGGGCAGGCCCTGTTCGCGATGCGGGCACGTCCCGGGGTGTCCGAAGCGGTCATGGAAACAGGTCGGTTAATGCTTGCTCACGAGCTGGTTGCGGGCGGGTGAGCAGGCCATGATGGGCCCATGACGTTGGCCTCGCGCGCGCTCGCGCAACTGGCGACCTGGCCGGACCTGAGACAGGCCGTCCCGAGCTGCGGCCTGGGGCAGGCCGTGTGTTCGGCCCAGGGCGAGATCGCCCACTTCCACTCCGACCGTGATGTCGACCTCCGGCTGACCGCCCGGGCCATCCGGCGGTTCGCCCGGGACCTGAAACACACGGGCGCCATCCGGATCGTGCCGGGCTCGCAGTGGGTGACCCTCAGGCTCGACGCCGCCAGCGACGTCGACCTGCTGCTGACCCTCGTGAGCATGGCGCTCCAGGCCCAGCAGGCCTGGCCCGACCCGGTCGACCGGGCGGTGGTCGGCTGCAACGACCAGCGCGGCGCGGGGTTCGTGAGCGCCGACCGCAGCGGCTTCTGACTCAGACCGCGAGGACGCGGAGGCCCGCCTCCTCGAAGCGGCGCACGGTGTCCTGCCCCACCGCCGTGTCGGTGACGAGCGTGTCCACCAGCTCCGCCGCACAGATACGGGCGAACGCCCGCTGGCCGAGCTTGCTGGAGTCCGCGGCCACGATCACCCGCTCGGCGCGCTCGCACAGCAGCCGGTTGATCGCCGCCTCCGCCTCGTCGTGTGCCGCCGCGCCGTGGGTGACGTCGAACGCGACCACGCCGAGGACGGCGACGTCGAGCGTGATCTGGCCGAGCACGCCGTCCGCGAGCGGACCGATGAGTTCGTACGACTGCGCACGCGCGACCCCGCCGGTCACCACGATCTTGAACTGCGGGCGTACCGCCAGCTCGTTGGCGATGTTGAGGGCGTTCGTGACGATGGTCAGCGCCGGCGAGCCGGTGCCGAGGTCGCCGCGCACGGCCAGCGCGCGGGCCACCTCCGTGGTGGTCGTGCCGCCGGTCAGCCCGACCGCCTCGCCCGGCGCCACGAGATCCGCCACCGCCTTGGCGATCCGCTGCTTCTCGGAGGCGCGGCGGGCCGTCTTGTAGCGGAGGGGCAGTTCGTACGACACCCCGTGCACCACCGCCCCGCCCCGGGTGCGCACCAGCATCTGCTGCTCGGCGAGCTGGTCGAAGTCCCGGCGGATGGTCGCCGCCGACACCTCCAGTTCGACCGCGGCCTCCTCGACCTCCAGCCGGCCGCGCTCGACGAGCAGTTCCAGCAGCGCCTTCCAGCGGGCGTCCCGGGACATCCGCAGCCTCCGTTCTCCGTCTCTCCGGCGACCCTAGCGCACCCCCGCCTGCGCACGAATGCTTGATTGTGCTCGAAAGCTCGCTATATCTTGCAGGAACAATCAGCAAGGGGAGGGTGTGGCATGAGCCATGTCGAGGACGAGCTGAACAGCCAGCCCGAGTGCTGGATACGGGCGGCCGAGGAGGCGGGGCGGCACGCCGGAGCGCTGCCGGACGCGGGGGAGCGGGTCGCGATCGTCGGGTGCGGGACGTCGTACTTCATGGCGCAGGCGGTGGCCGCCCTGCGTGAGGGCGCGGGGCAGGGGGAGACGGACGCGTTCGCCGCCTCCGAGTTCCCGCGCGGCCGGTCGTACGACCGGGTCGTCGCCCTCACCCGCTCCGGCACCACCACCGAAGTGCTGGACCTTCTCGGGCAGTTGAGGGGTCACACACGGACGACGGCCCTCACCGCCGACCCGGCCACCCCCGTGCTGACGGCCGCCGACGACCTGGTCGTCCTGGACTTCGCCGACGAACGCTCCGTCGTCCAGACCCGGTTCGCCACCACCGCCCTCACCCTCCTGCGCGCCCACCTCGGCCTGCACACCGACGCCGTCGTTGCCGACGCCCGCGCAGCACTCACCTCTCCCTTGCCCGAAGGGCTCGTGGACTGCACCCAGTTCACCTTCCTGGGCCGCGGCTGGACGGTCGGGCTCGCGAACGAGGCCGGCCTGAAGATGCGGGAGGCCTCGCTGTCCTGGACCGAGGCCTACCCGGCGATGGAGTACCGGCACGGCCCGATCAGCGTCACCACCGAGGGCACCGCGACCTGGATGCTCGCCGAAGCGCCCGCCGGACTCGCCGAACAGGTGCGCGGCACGGGAGCCCTCTGGGTCGAGGGCACGCTCGACCCGCTCGCCGAACTCGTCCGCGTCCAGCGCCTCGCGGTGGCCGTCGCCGCCCACCGCGGCCTCGACCCCGACCGGCCGCGCCACCTCACCCGCTCGGTGATCCTCGCCGACTGACCCGCGCCCCGGAAGGGAGTCAAGCCGTGCCCCTCGCGACCACCGGCGAGCTGGTCAGCCGTGCCGCCGAAGCCCGCTCCGCCGTCGCCGCCTTCAACATCATCACCCTGGAACACGTCGAGGCCGTCATCGCGGGCGCCGAGTCCGCCGGCGCACCCGTGGTCCTCCAAGTCAGCGAGAACGCCGTCAAGTTCCGCTACGGACGGCTCCTGCCGCTCGCCCGCGCCGCCGTCGCCGCCGCCGAACGCGCCGACATACCCGTCGCGTTGCACCTCGACCATGTGCAGAGCGACGACCTGCTGCGCCAGGCACCCGACGCCGGGTTCAGCTCGGTGATGTACGACGCTGCCCGCCTGTCCTACGCCGAGAACCTCGCCGCGACCCGGGCCGCCGCCGACTGGGCGCACGCCCAAGGGCTGTGGATCGAGGCCGAGTTGGGGCAGGTGGGTGGCAAGGACGGCCGGCCGCCGCTGGACGCCCACGCACCCGGCGCCCGTACCGACCCCGACCAGGCGCGCGACTTCGTCGCCGGCACCGAGGTCGACGCCCTCGCCGTGGCCGTCGGCAGCGTGCACGCCATGACCACCCGCACCGCCGCCCTCGACCACGGCCTCCTCGGACGGCTGTCCGCAGCGCTGTCCGTCCCGCTGGTCCTGCACGGGTCCTCCGGCGTGCCGGACGACGGCCTGGTCGCCGCCGTCGGGGGAGGCATCGCCAAGGTCAACGTCGGCACCGCCCTCAACGCGGCCATGACCAGCGCCATCCGGGCTTTCCTCGCCGCCCACCCGGAGGCCGTCGACTCACGCAAGTACCTCAGCGTGGGCAGGGAGGCGATGGCCCGGGAGGTCGCCCGCCTCATCGGCGTCCTCGGTCGAGAGCCCGGCGCTAACCCCGCTTGACGGCCTTCAGCACCACGAACTTCGGGTCGCTCGCCACCAGTTGGCTGTTCCCGAACAGCCGCTTCATTTTGACGTGGTACCCCAGGTGCCGGTTGCCGATCACCCACAGCTCGCCGCCGGGGCGCAGCGCACGCTTCGCCCCGGTGAACATCCGCCACGCCGTCGCGTCCGTCGTCGCCTGGTGGGAGTGGAACGGCGGGTTGTTCAGGACGAGGTCCACACTGCCCGGCGCCACCCCGGCCAGCCCGTCCCCGACCCGGAACTCGGCGTGCCCGGGCACCCCGTTGGCCTTGTACGTCGCCTCCGCCGAGGCCACGGCCTGGAACGACTCGTCCACGAACAGCACTTCGGCCCGCGGATCGGCCACCGCCACCGCCGTACCGACCACGCCGTTGCCGCAGCCGAGGTCCACCACGCGCCCGCCGCCCGTCCCGGCCGGCAGATGCTCCAGGAAGAACCGGGTGGCGATGTCGAGCCGGTCGGCGCAGAAGACGCCCGCGTGATTGACGACCGTCCGCCCCGAGACCGCGCCGACACCGTCCGGGAGCGCGTAGCTGTACGGCCACGGGTTCACCGGCCGCTCCAGAGCCGGGTCCGGGGTGCAGAAGATCAGCCGGGCCTTCTGCTGCGCGAGAGAGGTCCGGGTCGGCCCGAGGATCCGCTCGAACAGCTCCAGCGTGGAGGTGTGGATCTCCTTCACCATCCCGGTGCCGACGACGACCGTCTCCGCGTGCACCGCGGGAGCGAGCCGCAGCAGCTGGTCCTCCAGCAGCGCCAGGCTCTTCGGCACGCGCACCAGCAGAACGTCCACCCGCTCCGGCGGCGGGTCCTGCGTGGTGAGCAGGCCCACGGCACCGGGCTCGACCCCGGCCCGCGCCAGGTTCGCCCGGGTCGCCTCCTGGCTCAGGAAGGAGTCGGTGATCTGCGTCGGCCGGTGCCGCGCGAGCGCCGTCACGAGTGCGCCCCAGCGGTCGCCGACCACCACGACCGTGCCCGTGAGCGGCACCCCCTCCTCGGCCAGGTGCCGCAGCAGGTACGCGTCGGAGGCGTCCCAGGCACGCAGCCGGTCGCGGGGATCCTCGGGGAAGCGGGACAGCTCGAACTCGCCCCACGGAGTCGTCATACGGTCGTTCATCGCCCCCCAGGCTAGCCGAGCCGCAGCTCAGGGCAGGTCGGACGGGGCTCGGGCAGGATGGAGCGCATGGACGTGGAACTGTTTCCGCGGGAGCGGGCCGAGGTCGCACCGGGCGCCGTGCACGTCCCGCACTGGCTCGACGCCGAGCGGCAGCGCGCGCTCCTGACCGCCTGCCGCGACTGGGCGCGCCCCCCTGCCGGACTGCGCACGGTCCGCACGCCCGGCGGCGGCACGATGACCGCCCGGCAGGTCTGCCTGGGCCTGCACTGGTACCCGTACGCCTACGCCCGCACGGTCGTCGACGGCGACGGCGCCCCCGTGAAGCCCTTCCCGGCCTGGCTGGACGAGCTGGGCCGCCGCGCGGTGGGCGACGCGCTCGGCCCGCAGGCGGTCCCGGCCGAGCCGTACGACATCGCGCTGATCAACTTCTACGACGGCACCGCCCGCATGGGCATGCACCGCGACGCCGACGAGAGGTCCAACGCGCCGGTGGTGTCGCTGAGCCTCGGCGACACCTGCGTCTTCCGCTTCGGCAACACAAAGACTCGTACGAAGCCGTACACCGACGTGGACCTGCGCAGCGGGGACCTGTTCGTCTTCGGCGGGCCCTCCCGGCTCGCCTACCACGGCGTGCCCCGCGTGCACCCCGGTACGGCGC
Organism: Streptomyces sp. NPDC001816; assembly: GCF_042892235.1. NCBI lineage: Bacteria > Bacillati > Actinomycetota > Actinomycetes > Kitasatosporales > Streptomycetaceae > Streptomyces > Streptomyces sp. NPDC001816. The sequence continues at coordinate 516,729 of NZ_JBIATY010000005.1, read as the reverse complement.
CGCCGGAACTGGGTCTCGCCGGGCGGCTGAACATCACCCTGCGGGTGAGCGGGCTGTAGATCACGGCACCGGCCCCGACAGCTGCGGATCATGGGAGACTCACCCTCATGAGCGGCAAGGCGGACCCCCGGAAGGCGGGGGAAGGGACCACCTCGAGGGTGCGGCTGGACCGGGGGCGCGGAGCGCTCGGACCCGCGCTGGAGCTCGTGCACACGGGGCGGGCGCCGACCCGGGCCGTGCTCACCGCCGAACTCGGGGTCACCCGGGCGACGGCCGGAGCGGTGGCCGCGGAGCTGGAGGCGCTGGGGCTGATCCGGGTCGACGCCCGGCCGGGCGCGGCGGCCGGTGGCCAGGGGCGTCCCTCGCACCGGCTGGAGGTCGCCGAGGACGGCCCGGTCGCGCTGGCCGCGCAGGTCCACGCCGACGGCTTCCGGGCCGCGCTGGTCGGTATCGGCGGACGGATCGTGGCGACCGCGCCCGGCTGCGAGACCGTCGACGCCGACCCGGCGAAGGTGCTGGGCTCCGTGGTGGAGGCCGGCGCGGAACTTCTCCGTACGACCGGCCGCCGCTGCGTCGGCGCCGGACTCGCCGTCCCCTCCGCCGTCGCCGAACCCGACGGCCTGGCCCTCAACCCCCTCCACCTGGCCTGGCCGGTGGGCGCACCGGTACGCCGGATCTTCGCCGAGTGCGTACGTTCCGCCGGCATCACCGGCTCCGCCTTCGCGGGCAACGACGTCAACCTCGCCGCGCTCGCCGAACACCGGCACGGCGCGGGCCGGGGCGCGCGGGACCTGCTGTGCGTGGCCACCGGGCACCGGGGCGTCGGCGGGGCCCTGGTCCTCGACGGCCGCCTCCACACGGGCAGTTCGGGCCTCGCCCTGGAGGTCGGTCACCTCACCGTCAACCCGGAGGGCCGCCCCTGCCACTGCGGCGGCCGGGGCTGCCTGGACGTCGAGGCGGACCCGCTGGCCCTCCTGCTGGAGGCGGGCCGCGAGCCCGGCCCCGAGGTCTCCCTGCTCCAGCAGGCCAACGACCTGCTCCGTACCCAGTACGCCGACCCGATGGTCCGTACCGCGGCGGAGGCCCTGATCGACCGCCTCGGCCTGGGCCTCGCCGGTCTGGTCAACATCCTCAACCCCGACCGCATCATCCTCGGCGGCCTGCACCGCACCCTGCTCGACGCCGACCCCGAACGCCTGCGCGCGGTCGTCGCCGACCGCAGCCTGTGGGGCCAGAGCGGCGGCGTCCCCATCCTGCCCTGCACCCTGGACCACAACAGCCTGGTCGGCGCGGCGGAGTTGGCCTGGCAGCCGGTACTGGACGATCCGCTGGGGGCGCTGGTCGGGGACGCGTAGCCGGGAGGGCTGAGGCGGCGGCCCGACCCCATCCCGCTCAAACAGTGGGCGGTGGCCCCGGGTTGGGGCCGTAGGGCGGTGCGCCCCACTGCGGCGGAGGGGCCCACGTCGTGATGAGTCGTCGACGGTGGCGGCTGCGGCGGACGGCGGTGACGACGACGATGGTCACGGATGTGGCGAACGCGGCGAGGAAGCAGACGACCCCCGCGGCGATGCCACCGATGGTCGCGCCCACCCGGGGCTTGTCTCCCACCGCGAACTCGGCCGGCAGCTCCGAGGTGCACGTGACCGTGTACTTGCCGCTGCTCGCGGGATTCACCTCGAAGACGCGCTCCCAGGTGCGGGACCCGATGGTGATGTGGAAGGTGCTGTCCGGCTGGGTCATCGACCCGGACTCCATGCCCGGGATCCGGCAGTCGACCTGGCCCTTCCCGGACTGGGAGACGTAGATCGCCTCGGTCTTGCCCTGGACGAAGTCGAAGGTCCGGGAGTCGCCGCTGGAGAAGCTCCGGGCGGTGTTGACCGAGTCCACCGTGTTCATCACCGTCACCACGATGAAGGCGGCGCCGACACCGGCCAGTACCAGCCCGAGCAGTGCAGCCACCAGGTACCAGATGCGCCGCGGGCGCAAGTCCTTTGCCGGGATGTTCGGCGGCGGCTGCGGGCTGCCGTACGGTGCTCCCCAGGGATTCTGTATTGCCACGACAGCGCATCGTACGGGATGTGCCGTGACCCGGGACCGGCGAAACTCACCCGCGCCGATAACATGTTCGACCTCACGGTGATCGCCCTTGTCGCCTGATTAATGAAAACCTCACAAAACGGCCAAGTAATTGATATCTAGACAAAACTCCAGAATTGAGTCCGCTGCGTGGCGTCGACCACGGGCGATGCTGTGGGCCGCGGCGGGTGTGGCAGTACTCGGATTCCTCATCACGCTGGAGATCGCCGCACGTCACTACGGCCTGCCGGGGCCGATCACCAGCCAGGTGCAGGAGGTGGTGTTCCGCCCCAAGTCGGGGCCACTGTTGTACGCCAGCATGGCGTTGATGATGGTGGTGCTCACCCGGCGGGAGAGGTTCATCGCGGCCGGTGCCGCGATCGGTATCGACGTCGTCTTCTTTCTGGTGCGGTGGGCGGTCGGCGACAGGGCGACCGACGGCCACCCTTTCGGCAACGGCGCGTTGTGGGTGATTCTGGGCTGTGCGGTCATCGCCGTCACACGCCGTACCGGCCGGGAACGTGTCCTGCTGCTGAAGGGCGTCGGGCTGGCCCTGCTGCTGGTGGCCGGCCGCAAGACCGGCGACACCTGGCTGCTCATCACGTCGAGGACCCGCCCGACGGTGCTCGACCAGTACGTGGCAACGGCCGACCACGCACTGGGCGACCCGTCGTGGCTGGCGGGCCGGATCGTCAGGGCCGTCGGCCCGATCGGCGCCCACGTCCTCGACTTCGTCTACATCCAGCTCGCGGTGGCCGCGGTCGTCGTCACGCTGTACCAGCTGCGTCATGTGGCGGTCGAGCGCCGCTTCCCGCGCCACCATCTGGTGCGCACCTTTCTGGCGATCGGGCTCGTCGGGCCGGCCATCTACATGATCTTCCCGGTGGTCGGACCGGTCTTCGCCTACGGCCCCGGCGCCTTCGGCACGGGCGGCTTGCACTGGGCGGTGGCCGACCTGTGGCCGGACACGCCGCCGGTCAACACGCCGCACCCGATGTCGTTCGACCAGCTCACCCCCCGCAACTGCATGCCCAGCCTGCACACGGCGTGGGCCACCGCGATTTTCCTTCATTCCCGCAAGGGCCCGCGCATTCTGCGATGCGCGGGCACGTTCTGGCTGATTGCCACGCTCAGTGCGACGTTGGGCTTCGGCTACCACTACGGCGCGGACCTCATCGCCGGCGTGGTGTTCACGCTCACGATCGAGGCAGCTCTGCGCGCGCACGACCGTGGCTGGGAACGGTCGGGAATCCAGCTGGTCGCTCACGGCGCGACGGTCTTCGTCGCGCTCCTGGTGTCGTATCGCTATCTGCCGACGGAGATGGCCGGTCATCCGTGGGTGTTCGGACCGCTTCTCCTTCTGGCGATGCTGTCCGTGGTCTACGGCTACGCACGAACCACCAGACTGTGGGAGCCGAAGGCCGCACCGGTGCCGCGCCCGGAAGCGCAACCCGAACCGGTGTGAGACGCGCGGCTCAGAGCCGCCGGGCGACGGCCACCCGCCGGGGCCTCGCCACCAGTTCGCCGCCGCAGTTGGGACAGACCTGCCCCATCGCCTCGCCGCACGCCACGCAGAACGTGCACTCGTAGGAGCAGATGCGGGCAGGGCCGTCCGCGGGCAGCTCGGTGGTCTCGCAGCGCTCGCAGCGGTCGCGCATCTCCAGGGCCATGGCGGTCTCATCTCCTCGGACAGCGGGGCAACGTTGTGCCGACTCCCATCCTCCGCACTGCCGTCGGAGCCGGAACCGTTCCGAGGGACAGGGATCGACACGATCGGGCCACGCCCGGTCACTTCCAGTCGACCGCGAACGCCCGCCCCGGGTGCTCACTGAGGATGCGGTCCACCAGCTCCGCACCCACCGCCTCCGCCAACCGCGGCCGCACCCGGCGCAGCAGGTACGGCATCCCCGGCCCGCCGTCCACCGACCGTGCCCCGGCGACCACCGTGTCACCGCCGAGCAGCAGCCGGTCCCCGTACCCGGCCTCCGCGAGGGCACGGACCGCCTCGGGCATCCGCCAGTCGGTGGCGTGGTGGGCGCGGGAGGGTCCGTCGAAGGCCAGCCAGCAGCCCGACCCGGCGGCCTGCCGCAGCACCACCGGGTCGGGGAAGCGGTTGAGGTGTCCGAGGATCACCCGGTGCCCGGGCACGCCCGACTCGCCGCACAGCAGGTCGAGTACGTCCAGCGCGCCGGTGCCCAGCTCCAGGTGGACGGCGATCGGCGCACCGGTGGCGTGATGGGCCTCGGCCGCCGCGGTCATCGTCCGGCGGGCGTGTGCGTCGAGGCCGTGGAAGCCGCCCGCCACCTTGATCAGACCAGCCCGGACCCCCGAGCTGCCGATGCCCTCCGTCAGCTCGGCAACGAACAGCTCGGACAGTCGGTCGCCCAGCCCGCCGAGCGACTCCGGGGCGTAGTGCGCCGCTTGGTGCAGTCCCGTCGCGCAGACCAGGTGCACGCCCGTGGCCCGGGACAGCCCCGGCAGATCCGCCGCCCGCCGTCCCATGCCGTACGGCGTCCACTGCACGACCGCGGCTCCGCCCGCCGCCCGGAACGCCGTCAGCTCTGCTCGCGCGGCGGAGAGGTCGTCCAGCTCCTGCCCCGGCAACTGTGGGCTGCGCAGGAAGAGATGGTCGTGCGCGTCGCACACGCCCAGTTCCTCGGGGTGGATGTCACCGAGGACCGTACGGACCGTACTCACCACTGCCGCCCGCGCGGCAGGTCACCCCGCCCGGGCGCCGACAGGTGCAGCACCTCGAACACGTCGCCCTCGGCCTTGGGCGCGGCATGCTCCCAGAGCGAGAAGTGGACCACCTCCCACGCGCGCGTGTCCACGGCGGCCGCCGCCAGTACCGCCCCGTCCGTCGCGGCCAGCCGCCCGGTCTCGCTTGCCGCGTCCGCCATGAACGCGGCCAACTCCACACCGTCCGGCACCGGTTGGCGCCGCCGCAGGGCAAACGCGGCGGGGGAACCGGCGGCCGAGCCCTCCTCGAAGGCCAGGCCCGTCCACTGCCGTATGTCCGGCCGCCCGAAGTCGTCGACCGGTCCCTGGAAGGCGCCTCCCCAGAGGAAGCGGTTCATGCCCTCCATCGTGTTCCAGAAGTAGAACGGCCCGTACTGGTTCACCGGCGAGCCGTGCACCCCGCGCTCACGCAGCACGTACGTCTTGATGCCGAGGCCGTCCCAGTCGTCCAGTCGATGCGCGACACGGGCGACGCGGGAGCGGATGACGCCCATGTCGTAGTCCGCGGGCAGGGTGAACTCGTACTGCATGGCGTGCATGTCGGGGTTCCCTTCTCGGGCGGGGAGTCGGTCGCCTGGCTCAGGCGGGGTAGTCGCTCACGTGCTCGTGCCACTCGGTCGTCGTGCCGTCCGCCGCGGCCTCCACGACCGCGAGGTGGCTCATGAAGGTGCGTGGCGCGGCACCGTGCCAGTGCCACTCGCCCGGCTCGATCCACACCGTGTCGCCCGCCCGGATCTCCTCCACGTCACCGCCTCTGCGCTGCACCAGCCCCTCGCCCTCCAGGACGTGCAGCACCTGGCCGTTCGGATGCCGGTGCCAGGCGGTGTGCGCGCCGGGCGCGAAGTGGACGTTGAACATGCGCAGCCGGGAGGGCGCGGCGGGGGCGGCCATCTCGTCCAGCCACACCGAGCCGGTGAAGTTCTCCGCCGGACCCTGCAGACTCTCGGGACGCCGTCTGGTGATGTGCACGGAAATCGGTTCTCCAGTCAGGGAGTTCGGGGTGCGAGCAGGGAGAGCAGGCCGCGGACGCCGGTGTCGAAGGCTGCGGGGGAGCCGGAGGCGCGGGCGAGTACGTAGCCGCCCTGCACGGTCGCGAGGACGGCCGCGCCGATCTCCTCGCCGTCCAGGCCGGGTGCGAACTGCCCCTGCCGCTTGCCCTCTTCGACGATCCCGGCGATCCGCCCGCGGATCCACGCGATCGTCTCGTCCACCGGCGCGCGCAGCTCGTCGCTCGCGATCACGTCCGGATCCATGGTCAGCCGGCCGATCGGACAGCCGCGCAGCACGTCACGCTCGCGCAGCAGATACGCCTCGATGCGCTCGTACGGCGTGCCCGGCCCGTCGAGCACGCCCTCGGCGGTGGCCCGCAGCTCCTCGGCGGTCCGTCGGATCGCCGCCAGAGCCAGGTCCGGCTTGCCCTTGAAGTGGTGGTACATGCTGCCCTGGCCGGCGCCGGCGCGCTCCAGGATCGCCTTGGGGCTCGTGCCCACGTAGCCGCGCTCCCACAGCAGCTCGCGGGTGGACTCGATCAGCCGTTCCGAGGTGCTCATGGGAGCACTGTACATACTAGTAGTTACAATCCGCGAGTCCTCAAGGAGCAGCCGCGTCCCACCGGCGTACTCCCGCGGAGGTACGCGCACTGCCGCCGGCCGCACGACGACCCGGACCCCCTGCCGGAGAGAGTCTCGTGGCATCACCCGGAGACCCTGCCGACAAGGGAGTTGAACCGACATGCAGACCCTGGCGAACTGGGACGGCGGACCCGGCCCGTGGATCCTGTTCTTCCCGCTGATCTGGGCGGTCGTCGTGATCGGCGCCGTCACCTTCCTGCGCCGCACCGTCTGGCGCGGCCGCGGCGGCCCCTGGCGGCCCATGGACGGTTCACGCCCGGCGGGCGACTCGCCGCTCGCGGTCCTCGGCCGCCGCTTCGCCTCCGGCGAGATCGACGAGGACGAGTACTGGCGCCGGCTCTCCGTCCTGGAGGAGCAGTTCGGCCGCATCGGCAAGGGCGGTGCGGCATGACCACGACCGTTCTGCGCACGGCGGCCCGCGTGGTGGATGCGGTGAAGGTGTACGGCGGTGGCGACACCGCCGTACGCGCCCTGGACGGCGTGGACGTCGACTTCCCCGCCGGCCGCTTCACCGCGATCATGGGCCCCTCGGGCTCCGGCAAGTCCACACTGATGCACTGCGCGGCCGGCCTCGACACGCTCACCTCGGGCGCCGCCTACATCGGCGACATCGAGCTGGGCGCGCTGGACGACCGCCGGCTGACCCTGCTGCGCCGCGACCGGGTCGGCTTCGTCTTCCAGGCGTTCAACCTGGTGCCGACGCTGACCGTCGCGGAGAACATCACCCTGCCCCTGGACCTCGCCGGGAAGCGGGGCGACCGGGAGTGGATCGACGCGCTCGTGGACGTCGTCGGGCTGCGCGACCGGCTGCACCACCGGCCCTCCGAGCTGTCCGGCGGACAGCAGCAACGCGTCGCCGTGGCACGGGCGTTCGCGGGCCGCCCGGACGTCGTCTTCGCCGACGAGCCGACCGGCAACCTCGACTCCCGCTCCGGCGGCGAGGTCCTCGCCCTGCTGGGCCGCGCCGTACGGCACATGGACCGCACGGTCGTCATGGTCACCCACGACCCGGTCGCCGCCGCCCACGCCGACGAGGTCCTCTTCCTCGCCGACGGGCGGCTGGTCGACCGGATGGCGTCCCCGACCGCAGACAAGGTCCTGGACCGGATGAAGGCCTTCGAGGTGCGGTCATGAACGCCTCGCTCCGGCTCAGTCTCACCTCGCTGCGCGCGCACCGGCGGCGCTTCGCCGGCACGTTCCTCGCGGTGTTCCTCGGTGTCGCCTTCCTGGCCGGCACCCTGGTCATGGGCGACACGCTGCGCGCCGCCTTCGGCTCCATGTTCGGCGAGGCCACGAGCGGCACGGACGCCGTCGTACGCGGCGCCGACGCCATCACCACACCGGGCGAGGCCCGGGGCGTACGAAGTCCCGTCGACATCTCGCTGGTCAGGACCGTCGAGCGGGTCCCCGGGGTGGCGGCCGCCGCCCCGAACATCCAGGGCGCCGGTCAACTCGTCGGCGCCGACGGCAAACCCGTCGGCGGCCAGGGCCCGCCGACCCTCGCCGGCAACTGGATCACCGACCCGGAACTCAACCCGTACCAGCTCGCCGAGGGCCGCCTCCCTGCGCGCTCCGGCGAGGTCGTGGTCAACCGGGGAGCCGCGAAGAAGGGCGGCCTGAAGATCGGCGACACCACCACCCTGCGCACCCCGGACCCGGTCAGGGTGACCGTCGTCGGCCTCGCGACCTTCGGCGGCCAGGACGGCATGGCCCAGGTGACCTTCACCGGCATGACCCAGGCCGACGCCGAGAAGTACCTCACCGCGCGGCCCGGCCGGGCGGCGAGCATCCAGGTGCGGGCCGGCCCCGGAGTGAGCCAGCGAGAACTGGTGCGGCGGCTGACTCCCGTACTGCCCAAGGGAGTCGAGGCCATCACCGGTCAGGACTCGGCGCGGGAGAACAACGACATGATCTCCAGCCAGTTCCTGTCGATCTTCACGACGTTCCTGCTCGTCTTCTCCGGCGTCGCCCTGCTCGTCGCCACCTTCTCCATCCACAACACCTTCGCGATCGTGGTCGCCCAACGCACCCGTGAGAACGCCCTGTTGCGTGCCCTCGGCGCCTCCCGCCGCCAGGTGTCCGCCGCGGCGCTCGCGGAGGCCTGCGTCGTCGCCGTCACGGCCTGCGTCGCCGGGCTCGCGGGCGGGGTCGGCATCGCCGCAGGGCTCCAGGCGCTGTTCCCGGCCATCGGATTCCCCTTCCCCGACGGCGACCTGGTGATCAAGACGCTGTCGATGGTCCTGCCGCTCGCCGTCGGCATCGTGGTCTGCCTGGGCTCCGCCCTGCTGCCCGCCCTGCGCGCCGGCCGCACCGCCCCGCTGGCCGCGCTGCGCGAGAGTGCCGTCGACTCCTCCGGCGCGTCCCGCTTCCGCGCGGTCGCCGGAACGGTCCTCGGCGCCGCGGCCCTCGCGGCGGCCCTCACCGGTGTCCTCGTCTCACCGTCCGTGTGGCTGGCCGGACTCGGCGCGCTGCTGGCCCTGGTCTCTTTCGTGGTGCTGGGTCCCGTCGCCGCCACCACGGCCGTACGACTCCTCGGCGCACCCCTGGACCGGGTCCGCGGTGTCACCGGAGCCCTCGCCCGGCGCAACGCCCTGCGCACTCCGAAGCGGACCGCCGCCACCGCGAGCGCCCTGATGATCGGCGTGGCCGTCGTGTCCCTGTTCACCGTGTTCGGTGCCTCGCTGAAGGCCACCATGGACCAGACGGTGTCCCGGTCCTTCGCGGGTGACGTCGCCGTCAGCACGCCCTCGTTCGGCGCGGGCGGCAGCGGGCTCAGCCCCCGGCTCGCCCCGTCCCTGCAGCGGCTGCCCGAGGTGGACACCGCCGTGGGACTCGGCCGCGGCGTCGCCGAAGTGGACGGCAAGGGGCGCGCGTTGACCGTGACCGACCCGGCCGCGCTCGCCCGGACCTTCGACCTCGGCACGGTCACCGGATCACTGCGCGACCTCGGCACCGACGGCATCGCGCTGACCCGTGCGGAGGCCGACCGCCGAGGCCTGCACACCGGCGACACGGCTCGGCTCACCTTCACCGACGGCAGGACGCAGAACTTCACCGTCCGTGCCGTCTACGGCCGCTCCGAACTCGCCGGCGACTACGTCGTCACCCGCGCCGCCTGGGCACCGCACCGCACCCAGGACGCCGACACGCTGATCGCCGTCACCTTCCGGCACGGCGTGAGCGCCGACGCGGGCAAGGCGGCGGTGCGGAAGGTGGCCGCCCAGTACGGCAACCCTGAGGTGCAGACCCGGAAGGAGTACGCGCAGTCCTCCGCCGGCGGCATCGACATGATGCTCACGCTCGTCTACGCCCTGCTCGCCCTCGCGGTGGTCATCGCGCTGCTGGGCATCGCCAACACACTGACCCTCGCGCTCCACGAACGCACCCGGGAACTTGGCCTGCTGCGGGCCGTCGGCCAGACCCGGGCACAGCTGCGGGCCATGGTCCGCTGGGAGTCGGTCCTGGTCGCCGCCTTCGGCACGGCAGGCGGACTCGCCCTGGGCAGCTTCCTGGGCTGGGTCCTGGTCAAGGCCTCCGACGGCGCGAGCGACACCGCGTTCGCCTTCGCCCTCCCACCCGCCCGGCTCGCCGTGGTCGTCCTGGTCGGCCTGGCGGCAGGCGCCCTCGCGGGCCTGCGCCCGGCCCGTCGAGCCGCCCGCCTGGACGTACTGCGCGCGATCGCCACCGAGTGAGACGCCGTGCGGCGCTTCCCTGCGGAAGTGCGGCGGAAGCCACCGCGGCAGGTGACCGACTCGCCGCCCGGTCAGCCGGGGACGGCCGACCGGGCGGAAGCGGGTGCCGCGGCAGAGGCGTGGGCCACCACGGGGGTCGGAGCAGCGGCGACGGGGGCCGGTGCCGGCTGCACCTCGGTGAGCCGGGGTACCGGCTGCGGCTCGGCCACGGGGCGGGGCGAGCGGGCCGGCTGCCGCTGGGACGTGGACGGCGCGGGCAGCGTGAACCACACGACCTTGCCGTTGTCGCCGTCGGGGCGTGCCCCCCAGCTCTCGCTCATCGCGGCCACCATCGCCAGGCCCCGCCCGCAGGTGGCCAGGGGAGCGACGTCCGTCGCGTCGGCCACCACCGGGAGGCGCGGATCGTGATCGCGCACCGAGACCGTGAGCCGGTCGACCAGAAGTTCCAGCTCGACGATGCACGACTTGTCGGGCCGGGCATGCCGGTGGACGTTGCTGAGCAACTCGGTCACACCGAGCGCGGCCCGGTCTATCAACGGGTCCAAATGCCAGTAGCGCAACTGTGCAGATACGATTCTGCGGACCTGACCGATCCGCGACGGCAGGGCTTGGAGCTCCACCGTGCAGTGCCTGCTTGGATGACTGATCACGGCTGCGACTCCCCGATGTGAGGTCCGGAGGAACCGGAGGAACACGGAGAACACGGAGAACACGGAGAACAACGGATCCAGCAGGGTGCTTGCGTCCAAACGTCCGCCTGCTGTCGTGGCCGGCGGGCTGGTTCGCAGCGTTATCGCCGGTAAACCCAGAGTGACGTGAGACCAGCGTGACGCAGCGCGTGCGCTCCCGCAACTCGCAGCGACCGGGCGCAGGTCGGACGCAGGTCGGACCGGGCTCAGGTGCCGCGGCCGGCCGCCCGGCGCACCGCCTCGATGAACCGCCGTGCCGCGGGTGGCCCCGGTTCGCCCGGTGCGGGGTCCTGCTCGCCCAGCGTCAGCAGGTACCGGTTGCCGTTGAGGTCCGCCAGCGCCCGGTCCTCCGGGGCGAACCACGGCTTGGAGGCGCGTACCGCCTGCACGGGTGCGCTGTCGATCTCGCTGCCGTAGCTGTTGAGCAACTCCACCCTGCCGTCGCTGATCCGGACCTTTCCGGCCCGGGTGAGCGAACGCATCCGCTTGCCTATCCGCACGCCCGTGGCTGTGAACTCCGGCTCCGCCATCCTTCTCCGCCCCCTTGTGCGTCGCTCGCCGGACCCCGGCCCGCGTGGGTCCGGATCCGGCCCGTGTCCGGTCGTACCGCCCGGGGCCGTACCGGCTCTGCCGCTCCGGTGTGCGCCCCTGTTCGGGACGATCGTCCCGTCCGGTGCAGTCTGCCCCGATGCAGCCTGGAGCACCAGTGCGCAGGTGGCGCACGCGACGGACGTCGGAGCACTCGCGCCAATGCGCCCCCGAGTGCCGCGCACGGGTGCGCCCCAGCCTGTCTTTGGGTGGCTCAAAGATGCGTTTATGCAGGTGAGAAGCGGTGTGGAAGGTGCTTATGATCGAGGTGTCGGCCGCGCGAAGCGCTGTCGGTGCCCAGCCTAAGGAGCCCCGCCGTGAGCACCACCCCACAGACCCGGACCGGCGCCACCCTCGACGTCGACCGCAGCGACGCCGCCTACCGCGACTGGCTCAAAGAAGCCGTCCGTAAGGTCCAGGCCGACCACCAGCGCTCGGCCGACACGCACCTCCTCAAGTTCCCGCTCCCCGAGCAGTGGGGCATCGACCTGTACCTCAAGGACGAGTCGACGCACCCCACCGGCAGCCTCAAGCACCGGCTGGCCCGCTCCCTGTTCCTCTACGGTCTGTGCAATGGCTGGATCCGGCCGGGCCGCCCGGTGATCGAGGCGTCCAGCGGCTCGACGGCCGTCTCCGAGGCCTACTTCGCCAAGCTGATCGGCGTGCCCTTCATCGCGGTCATGCCGCGCACGACGAGTGCCGAGAAGTGCCGCCTGATCGAGTTCCACGGCGGACAGTGCCACTTCGTGGACGACTCCCGGAAGATGTACGAGGAGTCCGCCCGCCTCGCGGTGGAGACCGGCGGCCACTACATGGACCAGTTCACCTACGCCGAGCGGGCCACCGACTGGCGCGGCAACAACAACATCGCCGAATCCATCTTCCGTCAGCTGGAGTTGGAGCGGTTCCCGGAGCCGGCCTGGATCGTGGCCACGGCCGGCACCGGCGGCACCTCGGCGACCCTCGCGCGCTACGTCCACTACATGCAGTACGACACCCGTATCTGCGTCGCCGACCCGGACAACTCCTGCTTCTTCGAGGGCTGGACGACCGGTGATCCGGACGTCACCTGCGACTGCGGCTCCCGTATCGAGGGCATCGGCCGGCCGCGGATGGAGCCGAGCTTCGTGCCCGGCGCCATCGACCGGATGATGAAGGTCCCGGACGCGGCCAGCGTGGCCGCCGTGCGCGCCCTGGAGCGGGCCATCGGCCGCAAGGCGGGCGGTTCGACGGGCACGGGCCTGTGGAGCGCGCTGAAGATCGTCTCCGAGATGGTGGCCGAGGGCCGCACGGGCAGTGTGGTCACACTGCTGTGCGACCCGGGGGACCGCTACCTCGACAAGTACTACTCGGACACCTGGCTCGAGGAGCAGGGCCTCGACATCGCCCCGTACACGGAGGCGATCGAGTCCCTGCTCGCGACGGGCGTGTGGCCGGACTGAGCCGGTCTGAGCCGGACTGAGAGGCGGGTGCTCTACGGCTCGTTCGTGCCGAGGGCCATGCGCAGCACCGCGATGGCCTGGGCCACGGCGGCGCGCGCGGCGTGCGTGCCGCTGAGCGGGTTCAGCATCATGAAGTCGTGCGTGATCCCGGCGTAGCGGACCGTCGTGACCGGCACGCCCGCGGCCCGGAGCCTGGCCGCGTAGGCCTCGCCCTCGTCGCGCAGTACGTCGGCCTCGTCGACGACCACGTACGCGGGCGGCAGCCCGGCCAGCTGCTCCAGGCTCGCCCGCAGCGGTGAGACCGTGATCGCCGAGCGCTGGGAGGGCTCCGGCAGGTAGGCGTCCCAGAACCACTCCATCGCCTTGGCGGTGAGGAAGTAGCCCTGGGCGAACTGCCGGTAGGAGGGTGTGTCCATCCCGGCGTCGGTGACGGGGTAGTAGAGCGACTGGTGGACGAAGGAGAAGTCGTGGCGCTGCTTGGCCAGCAGGGCCAGGGCCGCGGCCATGTTCCCGCCGACCGAGTCGCCCGCCACCGCCAGCCGGGAGGCGTCGAGCCCGCGCGGGGCGCCGTGGTGGACGATCCACTGGGCGGTCGCGTAACCCTGCTCCAGGGCCACCGGGTACTGCGCCTCGGGTGAGCGCGTGTACTCGACGAAGACGACGGCGGCCCGGGCTCCGACCGCGAGTTCACGCACCAGCCGGTCGTGGGTGTCCGCGCTGCCGAGGATCCAGCCTCCCCCGTGCATGTACAGCACCACCGGCAGCGGGTGTGCCACGCCCGGCGGCCGTACGATGCGTGCCCGCACGCCGTCGACGTCGAAGGGCACAGTGACCCACTCCTCGTCGACGGGGAGCTTCTCGATCGGTTGCGCCTGGATGTCGTCGAGGACCTTGCGGGCCTTCTCCACGCCGATCTCGTAGAGGAACGGCGGCTGGGAGGTGGCGTCGGCCAGTTCCTGGGAGGCGGGCTCCAGAACGACGTCGCCGATGGCGGGCTGGGCAGTCATGACGGAATCCCTCGCGTTGGTGCGGATTGCACGGCCCTCACCAGCATGGGTGCGGCGCGCGCTGGTCGCATCCGTGGACTGCCGGGCCGGGGCGCGGCGAACCGCTCACTCTCCGTGCCGATCGCGGGAAGCGGGGGAGGCCAGGGGGGTTTGGGGGTCACCCGCCCAGGCGCCGGTCCAGTGCCCGGACGGCGTCCCGGAACGAGCGGCTCACCCCGGGGCGGGCGAGGCGGCACACGAGGCGGAACGCGGCCGTACCGTCCAGGGCGAAGGTCATCCGGACCCGGGTCCCGGTGCCGGCCGGGGTGAGCCGCCACTCCTCGATCCAGGCGCGGGCCCCCGGGGTGTTGGTCACGTCGACGCGGTAGGCGTACACCTCGGGTGCCTTCGCCACCAGCACCGACTCCCCGAAACGGATGCCGCCCCGGAGCCGTATCTCGCGCCCGCCCTCGGTCGCCCTGGCCGAGGACACCGCCGAGAACCACTCCGGCCAGCCGGGCACGTCCTCGGCGAGCGCGTGGAAGACCGCGTCGGGAGGGGCCGCGACGTCCCGGGTGAACACGAGCCGCACGGGGGCGGTCTCGACGAAGTCGAACTCCACCGGACGCAGACGGTGAGCCATGGCGACGAACCCCCTCGTGAAGTCCCTCGGGAATGCGGGGCGTTGCACCGGGCAGCCTAGCTGACGCCCTGTCAGATGTCTTCGTCCTCTTCCGGTTCGCCCGCCACCACCAGCCGCCTCAGGTGCTCGGAGATCTCCGTCCGCGCGTCGGTCGGCAGGCCCGCGTCCGTGACCAGCGTGTCCACCTGCTCCAGCGCAGCGAACGAACTCAGGCCCACCGTGCCCCACTTGGTGTGGTCGGCCACCACCACGACCCGGCGCGCCGACTGCACCAGCCGCCGGTTGGTCTCGGCCTCCGCGAGGTTCGGCGTCGACAGGCCCGCCTCGACCGATATCCCGTGCACCCCGAGGAAGAGCAGGTCGAAGTGGAGGGCGGCGATCGCCTGGTCGGCCACCGGGCCCACCAGCGAGTCGGACGGGGTGCGCACTCCGCCGGTCAGCACCACCGTGGCCGCGCCCTGCCGCTGTCCCGAGGTGCGCTGCGCCGCGTGGAAGACGTCCGCGACCCGCACCGAGTTCGTCACCACGGTCAGATCGGGCACCTCCAGCAGATGCTGCGCGAGCGCGTAGGTCGTCGTACCGCCCGACAGCGCGATCGCCGTACCCGGGGTGACCAGCCGGGCGGCGGCCCGCGCGATGTCCTCCTTGGCCGTCAGCTCCAGACCCGACTTGGCCTCGAAGCCCGGCTCATGGGTGCTTGCCTCGACCACCGGGACCGCGCCGCCGTGCACCTTCTCCAGCACGCCCTGGCGGGCCAGCGCGTCGAGATCGCGGCGCACGGTCATGTCCGACACGCCGAGCCTGCGGGTCAGTTCGTTGACCCGCACACCGCCCCGGCGCCGGACCTCGTCCACGATCAGGGCGCGGCGCTGCTCCGCGAGGAGGTTCTGATTCTCACTCACGTACGCTCCGGTCCTTTCGCCGCAATCCGTCCGACACGCCCGCCGCACCTGCTCCGACCTGGACGTTCCATCCGTCTTCGGTGCGCGGCGGTCCCATCTTTTCACGGGAGGGTACCGGTTGCGCCACTACCGGTTACGACGCGCTCATGTCATTCGGGCACAACCGGGCCTCACGTCTCCCTCCTGTAGTCACACGGATCGGTGAGATTTCGTGACGAGAGGTGTACGACGCCCCCGAAACGGAGATCCTGCATGCGCGCACGGACACATGCCATCAGGCGCGTCACGGGGGAAGTGCGAGAACAGTGGAACGTGCAGGAGAGCGCAGTGCCGCGCGGGCGACGGACCGTCCCACCGCGCAGGTCACGCAGGCGGAGCCCGAGCTGGAACTCCTGGTGCACGGAGTCGGCGGCACCACCCCGGAGAAGATGCTCGGCGACCCGCGCACCGTCCGGATCACCGGCGACGACACCGCCGCGGTCTTCCGGCGCGCCGATCACACCGCGGACGCCCCGGCCGGGCAGGGGCCGCACAGAGAGCCGGTGCAGGAGGCGTACGTCTGGTGCAATCTGACCTCCGGCGACGGCAGCCGCGCCTTATGGCTCCTGTTACTGCCGTTCATGGTGGTCAACCTCGCCCACTGGATGCGCCCCGCCGCCTCCGGCCGCGGACGCACCGTCCGGTTCTACGGCCTCCTGGTACGCCTGGCCGCCCTCACCCTCACCGTGCTGCTGGTGGCCGCGGCCTGCGAGGTCGCCCTCGACCTGGTGGCCTGGCAGTGCGCGGGCGTCGCCGCCTGCGCCCAGCGCCACTCCTGGCTCGGCTTCCTCTCACCCACCGTCTCCGGTGACGGCTGGTGGAGCCTGCCCGGCCGCCGGCTCGCCCTGGCCGCGTCGGTCCCGGCCGCGCTCACCGCCCTGCTCTGGTATCTCTCGCACCGCACTTGGAGCGCCTACGAGTCCCACCTGCCGATGTCCCGCGACCCCGAGCCGGAGACCGACGACGACGCTCTGGCCCGGCCCGGCTTCTGGTACGGCCGGCGCCTGGTCGCCCGGCTGCGCGCGGCGCACACCGCGGCGGGCCTGCTCACCGTCGCCGCCGCCGTCCTCACGCCCGCGGCCCGCTTCGACCACCACCACGGCGGCCCCGCGGCCCTGGACGCCCTCGGCCGGCTCCTCGCCGCGTCCATGCTCGGCTGCGCGGCCGCCGTGGTGGGCGTGGTCTGTCGCCGGGGCCGCAGTGAGAACCGCCTCGACCAGCAGCTCGACCGCCACCTCGTACGCCGCCTGCCGCTCGGCGCGCTCGGCCTGCTGCTGCTCACCGTGCTGTACGCCGCCTGGTCCCGCCCCGGCTGGCGGTCCGCCGGGCGGCTGCCCGGGGACCCGGCCTTCGGCGCCCTCATGCTGGCCCAGGGCCTGCTCGTCGTCGTCCTCGCCGGCGTCGCCCACGACCTGTACCGCTGGCGCCCGGACCCGCGCGCCGGGATGCGCGGCCTCGGCGGCCCGGCGGTCGCGCTGCTCGCCTGCGCACTGGGCGGGGTGATGTCCGGCGGCGTCGCGCAGCGGGTCGCCGACTGGCTGGACGGCACCCGGGCCCTGCTCGACGGGCCTCCGGTGCTGCTGACCTGGCAGGCGTCCGCGATCCCACCGATCCTCGCGGTGCTGCTCGCCGTCGTCGCCCACCTGGCCCTGCGCACCGCACGGCTCGCCCGCGCCGAACGCGACCGCGTACGCGACGAGCACCCCGGCGAGCCCGAGGACCCGTCCCGCACCCGCGCCATCGCCCAGGCCCGCGCCATGGCCACCCTCACCGACCGGACACCGCTGGTCGTCGCCGTACTCGCCACCACCACCCTGCTGATCGGCGCCGCAGCGCTGGCCGGCGCCCAGGCCACCGGAGAGCCCCCCGAGGGCGCGGCCCGGCGGACCTGTGCCGCTGTCCAGGCCGTGGCCGAGACCTCGCAGACGCTCGGCTCCTGGCTGGTCGGAGTGGGCTTCGTCCTGTTCGTCACCTGGGCCCGGCGCGCCTACCGGGACGCCTCCGCCCGCCGGACCATCGGCATCCTGTGGGACGTCGGCACCTTCTGGCCGCGCGCCGCCCATCCCTTCGCCCCGCCCTGCTACGCCGAGCGTGCGGTGCCGGACCTGACCTGGCGGATGGCGACCTGGACCCGGCACACCGGCGGCCGCATGGTCCTCTCCGGCCACTCCCAGGGCAGCGTCCTGGCGGCAGCCGCCGCCTGGCAGCTGACCCCGTCCGTACGCAAGCGGGTCGCCCTGCTCACCTACGGCTCCCCGCTGGAGCGCCTGTACGGCCGCTGGTTCCCGGCCCACTTCGGCCCGCGGGCCTTGGCCGCCCTGCACGGCGACGTCGCCTGCTGGCGCAACCTCCACCGCCGCACCGACCCCATCGGCGGCCCGGTCCGCCTCCCCGGCGACTGCGGCCCGGAGGTCGACCACCAGCCCCTGAAGGACCCGCTCGACTACGGCCGCACTCCCCGGCAACCGTTGCCGGCCCCGATCCTCGGCCACTCCGACTACCAGGCGGACCCGGCCTTCGCGCGGGAGAGGGCCGGGCTGCTGGCCCGCCTGCGCCCCGACCTCCCGGGGCAGCGCCCGGTACCGGGGGCGCCGGAGTGACCCCTCAGTCCAGCTCCGGCAGGTCCTCCGCGTAGAGCAGGGTCAGGTCGTCGGTGCTGGGGTCCGCCAGCTGCGCGACGCGGCTCGCGTGCCGTTCCACCATCGCCTCGAAGGTCTGGCGCGCGGTACGGCCGTTGCCGAACGCGGGGCCCTTCGGGAGCGCCGTGAAGTACTTCAGCAGGGCCTCCGAAGCGCCCGGCGCCAGCCGGTACTCGTGCTCGTCGGCCTGCTGCTCCACGATCCTGAGCAGTTCGTCGGGGCCGTAGTCGCTGAAGGTGATGGTCCGGGAGAAGCGGGAGGCGACACCGGGGTTGACGGAGAGGAAGCGCTCCATCTCGGCGGTGTAGCCGGCGACGATCACCACCACCGCGTCCCGGTGGTCCTCCATCAGCTTCACCAGCGTGTCGATGGCCTCCTTGCCGAAGTCCCGCCCGGCGTCCTCCGGGGACAGGGCGTAGGCCTCGTCGATGAACAGCACACCGCCGCGCGCCCGTTCGAAGGCCTCCTGGGTGCGGATCGCGGTGGAGCCGATGTGCTCGCCGACCAGGTCGACCCGGGACACCTCGACCAGGTGGCCCTTCTCCAGCACCGCCAGGGAGGCGAGGATCTCGCCGTACAGCCGGGCGACCGTCGTCTTGCCGGTGCCGGGGGAGCCGGTGAAGACCAGATGCCGCTTGACCGAGGCCGCCTTCAGACCCGCCTGCTGGCGGCGCCGGCCCACCTCGATCATGTCGGTCAGCGCCCGCACCTCGCGCTTGACGCTCTCCAGGCCCACCAGCGCGTCCAGTTCACCGAGCACAGCCTTCGACGTCCGGGCCGGCTTCTCCGGCTCGGCCGCGGCGACGAGCGGCTCCTGCTCCGTGGTGCGCTGCCCGGGGATCGCGCCGAGCAGCCCGGGCGAGGGCGATGAGGTCTGTACGGCCGTCTCACGGGGCGCCGGCGGCCTGAGGCTGCCGCTCTCGTCGCTGGTGCAGTCCTCCACGACGGGGCCCGTCCCGGCCCCCGCGTCCGGCCCCGCGTCGGCGAACTCGTAACCGCCGCGCGCACACCGCTCCGTGCGGCACTTCCGCAGCGTCGTACGGCAGCCGTCGATCACATGGAAGCCGTAGCCTCCGCTGCCGCTGACCCGGCAGTTCAGGAAGCTGCCCCGGCCGCCGGCGGACACGTAGAAACCCGCCTCGGCGGGCGAGTCGACCGTGCACCGCTCGATGGTCGGGTCGGCGCCCTTGGTGACGATCACACCGGTCTGCATGCCGTCCAGGGTGCAGTTGTTGAGCGTTCCGCCGCTGCCGTGGTCACGGAACCAGGCGCCGGTGGCCGCCTCCCGGATCCGGCAGTCGTCGAGCTGCGCGGTCGCGCCGTCGCTCACCGACACGGCCGTGTTGCGCACCTGGGAGAGGTCGCTGTCCACGACGTCCGCGCGCGAGCCGCGGTCCAGCACGAACAGCGCGTCCGGCACGTCGTGCACCCGGCAGGACTCGAGCACCACGGTGGCGCCGTCGCTCACCCACACCGCCGGATAGTCGCCGGTGCTGTCGAAGATCTCGCACTGGTTGGCGTCCACCCGGGTGCCCGGGTCCCACACCGACAGGCCGTTGCGCCCGAACTGACGCACTGTTGTCCGGGTCAGCGTGAGCACCGAACGGGAGCGCAGATCGACCGCGTTCTCCGGGATGTCGTGGATCCGGCAGTCCGCGAGCGTGAGCACCGCGTCCGTGTCGAGCGTGACACCGTCGGCCGTGGTGCGGTGCACGTCGCAGTCGGTCAGGTGCGCCGTGGCCCGCTGGGTGACCTGCACCCCGGAGCCCCGGACCTCGTACACCTCGCAACCGACGGCCTCCAGGGCGGAGTTCTCCCCGGTCGCGCTCAGCCCGGTGCCGGAGGCGTGGTGCACCCGGCACCGCTCCAGGCGGGGATGGGCGCCGCCACGGACCGCCACGCCCGCCTGCCCGGCCGCGACGACCTCGCACTCCTCGAACACCCCGCCGCCGCCGTCGAGGACGGCGATGCCGATGCCGGCCGGGTTGTCGACGGTGCAGCGCCGCACGGTCGGCCGTGCCCCGCCCCGCACCTCGATGCCCGTGGCGGACCGGGTGACGATCCGCACGTCCATCAGCTCGGGCGTGCCGTCCTCCACCAACACGGCGGGTGCCGCCGCGTCCTGACCCTCCACGTGCAGGTCCTGCACCATCGCGGAGGCCCGCACGGTCAGCGGCACCCCGTCCACGGGCGCGATCCGCACCGAGCCCGGCGAGCCCTCCGGCCCGCGCAGGGTCACCGACCGCTGGACGACGAGGTTCTCCCGGTAGGTGCCGGGCGCGATGGTGAGGACGTCACCGTCGGCGGCGGCCTCCAGAGCGGCGGCGAGCGAGGTGTACTCACCCGTGCGGCGCCGCCACCGCGATGTACCGGTGTGCGTCACCTGGACCGTGCCCTGTGCCATGGCGTTGCTGTGCCCCCACCTCGTAGTACGCGGGTTTGATGCCGAAAGTGAGTCGGCCGGTCCACCGTAGCGTGCGCGCGGGTGGTGGGTTGACCAGAGCCGGAAAGGCCGTCAGCTGCCGGTGCCCGCCTTGCCCCAGTCCGGGCCCGCCCGGTCCCAGGCCTGGTCCCAACGTGCGTAACGGCGGCGGACCATGCGCCAGACGATCAGCCGTCGGCTGCTCTCGACCAGGCCCACGGCCAGCAGAGCCGCGCCGAATCCGGCCAGCACCGCGTGCGTCGTCGCCGTGGGGGAGTCCAGCGGGCGGGTCGTTATTCGGCCGTGCGGATCCGTCCACAGCCTGAAGTGGTCGCCCGCCTGCGGGGACTTGAGGTTCGCCAGCGCGACTCCGTGCTGACGGGTGCCGTCCGGTGCCGTCCAGTCGGCGAGGACCCGGCTGCGGGCGTCGTGTGCGGTGCCGGTGTCGGGGTCGGTCTCCATCGGGGCGCTGCCCAGCCCGCGGACCACGGTGGCCGTGACGAGGTGGCGGGAGTGCTGCTGCTCCCGCACGGAGCGCTGCAGGGAGTCCTGCGCGGCCACGCCGACCAGGGAGCCGATCACGGGTGCGGCCACGGAGACCAGCACCAGCGCCACGAGGGCCACCCAGGCCTCGGCCAGGTCGGTCGTGCGGCGCAGCGGATTGCGCCGCCAGCGCCACAGGCCGCGGATTGCTCGCACGTCCCCCCACCCCCCTCTGCTCCGTGACGACCCCCGACGGAGCCGCTCACCCCCGGCCCCGACCGAGGAAGAACGAGATCACTCCAGGCCCGGGGCCTCTCACGCAATTCTCATGTCGTCTCAACGACCGGGCCCCACCCCTGGGTTCCCCGCCCGCCGAGCCGTTTCGCTACCTGAGCACCCGCACCGGGTCCCCGACCCGGAGCGTGCCGGTCGTGAGAGCCACCAGGTTCTGGCCGAAGAGCAGCCGCGAGCCGACCCTGCGGTGCCGTGCGAGCGTGCGCAGGGGCTCACAGCCGCGTACGGCGGTGTCCTGGTCGGTCGTGGTCACGACGCAGCGCCCGGAGGCCTTGGCGACCCGGAAGACCACCTCGCCGATGGCGATCCGCGCCCAGTCGTCCTCGGCCCAGGCCTCGGTGCCCGCGACGACCACGTTGGGCCGGAACCGGTTCATGGGCAGCGGGCCCTCGGCGGCGTCGTCTCCCTGGGCTATGAGGGAGTTCAGGGCGTCGAGGGAGGCGACGGTGGTGACCAGCAGGGGGTAGCCGTCGGCGAAGCTCACCGTCTCGCCCGGCAGTGCGTACTCCGGGTCGACCGGACGCCGGGTGGCCGGATCGTCCATGTGGACCAGACGGACATCGGCACCGACATGGGCGGAACACCAGTCGTGAGCCGTGTCGGAGGCGAGGACCGCCTCCACCTTCGTGCCGAAGACGTGCGTCGGCACCGTCGCCCCCGGCTCAGGGACGCGGACCGTCAGCGGCTCCTGGCCGGGCGCGGACAGACGAACACCTCCGCCGGGCACCGGCTCGGCGGAGGCCAGCGCGAGGCGCGGCTCCTCGCGCTGTGTGACGACCTTTCCCCCGTCGTCGATCAGAGCCCAGCGTCGGTCTCCGGCCAGCCCCCAGGGCTCCACCACGGCTGTCCGGGGCGCGATCCCCCGGAACGCCTTGACCGGATGGACGTGGATCGACTGCAGTTCGGCGTTCCCCATGACGCCATCGTGCCAGGTGGCACCGACAGCCGGGGCGCGCCGGTCAGTAGCCGCGGTACTGCTGGTTGTTGTACGGATCCTGGTAAGGAGCCGGTGCGGGCCGCGGCGCGGCGGGGCGCATGGCCTCGTAGCCCGTGCCGCCCGCCATCGGACGCGGCGGCTGCGGGGCCTGCGGGCCGGGATAGCCGCGGGGCGCGCTCGCCTGCTGCGGGATGTACGCCGTGGGCGCCTGCTGCAGCGGGGCGGGCTGGACCTGCGGATAGCCGTAGGCGGGGACCTGCGGGGACGGGGCCGCGGGGAGGGCAGGCAGCGCCGACGGGAGCGCGGGCAGGTTGCTGCCCATGCTGCCCATGTCGTACGCGGCGGGGACCCGGATCGGGGCGATCTGCGGGGTGCCCCGCTCGGCCACGAGCGAGTCGTAGATCGGGGTGTCCGGGAAGGAGGCGGAGTAGTAGCCGCCGCCATAGGTGGAGCGGGGGGAGGTCATGGCACATAAGTTAAGCCCACGATGTGCTGGTTGGGGAGACCGATAAGAGGGTTGTTTTCCGTGTCGGCAGTGACGCGGGATCCCCAATCCGAGCGAACTTGGCAAAAATGGACGCCGTTCAACGTTTGGATCGTGTAAATGCCGAGTTCCTGCCGGGTTACCGGCGGTTGACCGGCGATCTTCCTGCGCCGGTCATGGGAGTTCCCTGTCCCTGGGAATAGGTTGGCGGGTAGGGATGATCCCGGGAGCCCGGGCGCGTCCGGGACGCTGACACGCGATGGGGGCGGACATGACAATGCCGAAGGGATCCAATGCGCCGGTGCCGACCACGGCCCTGCGCGTCGAATTGGGCTGGCGCTCCGGACCCGGCGTGCCCGACGCGGACGCCTCGGCACTGCTGCTCGCGGCCGGAAAGGTCCGCTCCGACGGGGACTTCGTCTTCTACAACCAGCCGGCGCACCCCTCCGGCGCGGTCCGTCACGAGGGCAAGCGGACCGCCGGCGGGCTCGTCACCGACACCCTCTTCGTGGACCTCGCGCGCGTGGAGAGCGGGATCGAGCGGGTGGTCCTCGCGGCCTCCGCGGACGGCGGGACGTTCGGGCAGGTCCCGGACCTCTACATCGAGGTGACCGACGCCGCCGGCGGCGCGGTCGCCCGCTTCGACAGCCCCGGCGCGACCGTGGAGACGGCCTTCG
Organism: Streptomyces sp. NPDC001816; assembly: GCF_042892235.1. Taxonomy (NCBI): domain Bacteria; kingdom Bacillati; phylum Actinomycetota; class Actinomycetes; order Kitasatosporales; family Streptomycetaceae; genus Streptomyces; species Streptomyces sp. NPDC001816. The sequence goes on along the minus strand of NZ_JBIATY010000005.1, from coordinate 493,366 downwards.
TGCTCGGCGAGTTCTACCGCCGTCAGGGCGGCTGGAAGTTCCGCGCCGTCGGCCAGGGGTACAGCAGCGGACTCGAAGGCCTCGCAACGGACTTCGGTATCACCGTCGACGAGCCGCAGCACACCGCGCCGCCTCGCACGGCAGCCGCACCGCCTCCCGCACCCCCCGCCGCGCCGCCGGTCCCGCCTGCGGCGACCCTGCCGCCGCCGACCACCGCTCCCGTGCCCCTGCCACCGCCCCCGGCGACCCCTGCGGCCGCGCCGGTCCGCCTCTCCAAGGTCACCCTCACCAAGGCCGCCCCCTCCGTCTCCCTGGCCAAACAGGGCGGCACCTCCGGCGCCATGCGGGTCAACCTCAACTGGCAGGTCCGCAAGCAGTTCCCGGGCTGGGGCGGCCGATGGGGCGGTGGCCAGGGGGACCTCGACCTCGACCTGTGCGCCCTGTACGAACTCGCCGACGGCCGCAAGGGCGTCGTCCAGGCACTCGGCAACGCCTTCGGGTCCCTGAACCGGCCGCCGTACATCCACCTCGACGGCGACGACCGTACGGGCGCCGTGGCGAGCGGTGAGAACCTCACCGTCAACCTCGACCACAAACAGGACTTCCGGCGCATCCTGGTCTTCGTCACGATCTACGAGGGCGCGGCCTCCTTCGCCGACCTGCACGCCACGGTCACCCTCCAGCCCCAGCACGGCGCCCCGATCGACTTCTCACTGGACGAGTGCACGGTCCCCTCCACGGTGTGCGCACTCGCCCTGATCACCAACAACGGCGGCGACCTCGTCGTCCAGCGCGAGGCGCGCTACCTGGTGCCGGAGCGCGGAGTGAGCCCGCAGCGGACCATGGACCGCGCCTACGGGTGGGGGATGAACTGGACGCCAGGGCGCAAGTAGCCCCAGGTCAGCAGGTCAGCTCTCGTCGGGCACGGCGTCCGGACGCGCGTACGTGCGGCCCTTCCAGGCCGCCCCGCGACCCCGGTAGTGCTGCACGGCGGAGTCGACCGTCATGAGGAGGTAGAGGAGCGCGGTGAGGGGCAGCAGCGGTGCGAGCCACAGCGGCTGCCGGTAGTAACGGAGCATCGGCACGTACGTCCCCGTCATCACCGCCCACGCGGCCGCACCCACGACCGCCGTCGCCGCACTGCCCGTGACCGCACCGGCCACCACGGCCGCGGGCGGCACCAGGTACACCAGGGCGAGCCCGGCGACCGTGCCGAACAGCAGCAGCGGGTTGTGCCGCAGCTGGGCGTACGCGCTGCGCGAGACCATCCGCCACAGGTCGTGCAGCCGCGGATAGGGGCGCACGCTGTCCACCCGGTCGGCCAGCCCGAGCCAGATGTGACCGCCGGTGCCCTTCACCGCGCGCGCGAGGGCGACGTCGTCGATGACGGCATGCCGGATGGCGTCCGGGATCCGCGCTTTCCCGGCCACGTCCGCGCGCAGCAGGACACAGCCGCCCGCGGCCGCCGCCGTCCGCGACCCCTGCAGGCCGATCCACCGGAAGGGATACAGCTGTGCGAAGAAGTAGACGAACGCCGGGACCACGAGCCGCTCCCACAGGCTCTCCACCCGCAGCCGCGCCATCTGCGACACCACGTCGAACCCCCCGGTGCGGGCCGCCGCCACCAGTTCCCGCATGCTGTCCGGCGCGTGCGCGATGTCCGCGTCCGTCAGGAGCAGGTATTCGGGGTCACGCGCGCGTGCGAGGCCGATGCCGTGCCGCACCGCCCACAGCTTGCCCGTCCAGCCCGCGGGCGGCTCACCGGGGGAGTCCACCGTGAGCGGCAGACCGCCGTGCCGCCGCGACAGCTCGCGGGCCAGCTCCCCGGTGCCGTCCGTGCTCCCGTCGTCCACGAGGAAGACCTCCGCACGCCCCGGATAGTCCTGCGCGAGCAGCGACGGCAGGCTCGCGGGCAGCACGCGGGCCTCGTCACGGGCCGGTACGACCACACAGACCGATGGCCACACGGCAGGTTCCCGGCGCGGAGGCAGTCGCACGTCCGTGCGCCAGAAGAAGCCCTGGCACAGCAGCAGCCAGCACCAGGCGGCGAGGGATACGACGGTGGTCCACACGATCGCGCTCACGGGCGCAGTCTGCCCCACCGGACCGGCCCGCATGGTCGCATCGTCTATCGTGGCCGGGTGAAGATCGCGCTCATGGACTCCGGAATCGGCCTGCTGGCGGCCACCGCCGCGGTACGGCGCCTGCGCCCCGACGCGGATCTCGTCCTCTCCCTCGACCCCGACGGCATGCCCTGGGGGCCGCGCACACCCGAGGACCTCACCGGGCGGGCCCTGGCCGTCGCCGAGGCCGCCGCGGCCCGCCGGCCCGACGCCCTGATCGTCGGCTGCAACACCGCCACCGTGCACGCCCTGCCCGCCCTGCGCGCCCGCCTGGAGCCCGGCGTCCCGGTGATCGGCACGGTCCCGGCGATCAAGCCGGCCGCCGCCGGCGGCGGCCCCGTCGCCATCTGGGCCACGCCCGCCACCACCGGCAGCCCCTACCAGCGCGGTCTCATCGAGGACTTCGCCGACGGCGTCCACGTCACCGAGGTGCCCTGCTGGGGGCTCGCGGAGGCCGTGGAGTACGCGGACGAGGCGGCCATCGACGTGGCGATCGCCGCCGCAGCCGCGCTGACCCCCGAGGACGTGACGACCGTCGTCCTGGGCTGCACCCACTACGAGCTGGTGGCGGAACGTATCCGCGTCGCCGTCCAGCGTCCCGGTGCCGCTCCGCTCGCGCTGCACGGCTCCGCCGGAGCCGTGGCCGCCCAGGCCTTGCGGCGCCTGGGCGAACAGCCCGCCCCCGAGGCCCCGGCCGAGGGCACGCTGACGGTGCTGCTGAGCGGCCGCGAGGGCGTGCTGCCCGCGGCCGCGCTGCACTATGCCGAAGGTCGGCTGCTGCCCGCCGCCGAACCGCTCGCCGACCGTCGGTGACCTGGGGGCGGCCGCCTCCACGGGGCGCGCCGCCCGGAACAGTCACCCTCCGCACGCCGGTACCCGCGGAGCGAAACCTGAGTAACCTCGTAGATATGAGGGAGCACCGCGACGCCGAGGACACCTCGCACCCCGACGTCTGGATCGGACGTGCCACCAACCGGGTGCAGTGGCTGCTGGCGCTGGGCGGCGCGGCTTGCCTGGCGCTCGGCATCCTGCTGGCCGTGGACTCGGCCTGGAGCTCCGGCATCGCCCCGCTGGTGATGTCCGTCGTGGGCTGCATCGCCGCCGGACTGCTGGTCCTCTTCGGCACGCTCGCCTTCGTGCACGTCGACCTCAAGCTCGACAAGGAGTGCGTCGAGGTGCGCTGCGGCCACATCGGCGTGCCACGCCGCCGCATCCCGCTCTCCCAGGTCGCCGGCGCCGACTTCACCGCCCATGTCACCCCGCGCCAATGGGGCGGCTGGGGCTATCGCTGGCGCCCCGAGAAGGGCACCGCGGTCGTCGTCCGCCGGGGCGAGGGCATCGTGCTGCGCCTGTGGGACGGTCACACCTTCACGATCACCGTGGACAACGCGGAGGCGGCGGTCCGGGCCATCAGGGACCGGCTGCGGACGATGACGCCCGGGGGCGCGAGCTGAGGCGGCGGTCGGCCGGGTTCTTTCGGGAACCTGGGCCGCTTCGAGTCGGCCACTGCCTCGCAGACATCGATCGGACGGTGCCCGCGCGCACCGGACGCCACGCTCCCGATCTGCGCTGAGCGCGCGGAGGTGGTGGGCCGCCGGGTTCGTTCGGAAACCCAAGTCGTTTCGAGTCGGACGCTGCCTCGCACACACCGGACGCTGCCCGCGCGTGTGCCGGGCGCGGCGCCCTGGCTCTGTGCACTGTGTGCGCGGGGGTTGTGGTGCGGGCTGTCAGGGACCGGGTGGGTTGGGAGCGGCGGGCCGCCGGGCTGGTTCGGGACGCGGGTCGCTTTGAGTCGGAGGCTGCCCTCGCAAACACCAGGCGCTGCCCGCGCGTGTGCCGGGCGCCGCGCCCCTGCCTTGCGTCCGGCTACAGCTCCGTGCTGTCGCCCGCCCATGGCCGTGCCGTAGCCCACCCCGCCAGCAGGCCCGCGCCCGCGGTCACCGTGGTGAAGCTCAGTGCGTTGCCGACGGAGGCGATCGCGGCAAGGGCGGTCAGGGCCGCGCCCGCGGTGAGGGCGATCGGTGTGGAGCGCGGGGTGCGCCACAGGGCGTAGAGGGCCCAGCCGAATCCGGCGCCCAGCAGGAGCACCCCGACGAGGCCCTGTTCGGCCGCCTGCTGGAGCAGGGCCGAGTGCGGTCTGTCGTCGAGCAGGACGGCCGGTGGCGCGGTGTCGCTCAGCTCGCCGAAGCGGCCCGGGCCGACGCCCAGGCCCGCGTCCCGGCGGGCCAGCCGCAGCGCGTCCTGCCACAGCTGGACCCGGTGCGAGGCGAACCGGCTCTCCAGCGCCTCCGGCAGGGCACCGGCGGCGACCGCCCAGATCGTCCCCGCCACCAGGGCCGCCGCGAGCGCGAGACCCGCGATTCCGACGCCTCGGCGGGGCATCGAGCCCGCGGCGAGCGAGCACAGCAGAACCGCGGCACTGGCCGCGCAGCCGATGGCCGAACCCATGGCGGCCCCGGTCAGCGCGATCCCGGCGGCGAGCAGCCGCAGCCCGAGCCGCAACCCGGACCCGCGCGCGGCCCAGGCGGCACAGCACGCGGCGCCGGTGGCCAGCGCCAGCAGGGCGGCGATGGCTCCGGCGTGGCCGAGCGGGGCGGCGTAGCGGGGGCCGGGGGAGAGGCCGGGCAGGACCACGGCCAGCGCGAGTCCCGCCGACGCACCTGCGCAGGGCGCGGCCACCGGAAGCAGCGCCCCGGATATCCGGCCCGCGGCATAACCGGCGATCACGGCGAGCACCGCGAGCAGCACCCCCTCGGGCCGCCCGTCGTGGGCCGCCGCCGTGATCAGCGACCAGGCGGCGCACGCCCCCAGCAGGATCATGCCCGCCCCGTCAGAAACGTTTCGTCTGCCTCTGTATGCGTCCGCACCGGTCGCGGACCTCGTCCCCGTCGACCCCACCCGTCGCCCCTCGCACCCCGGTCCCCCGACCTGTGGCAGGCCCCGGCCGCACGCACCGGGACCGGCCGCACCGCTGAGGCTCGGGCACACCGTAACGGCTGATGACCGATTTGGGCACGAGCGGCGCAGGAACGTGGTGATTCCGGCGCGATGCAGGTGGGGGCACCGCTCGCACCAGCCCGTGCTGTCGGCGGCAACGTCAACCGCCGTACACTCCCCGGGTGACCGTCACCGCAACCTCCGTGGACCAGCCCGGCCTCCAGCCGTCCCCCGCGCCGAGCGCGCGCGGCCGCCGGCTGCAGCGCCTGGTCCCGGCCGTCGCCTCCGCACTCTGCGGAGTGCTGCTCTACGTCAGCTTCCCGCCGCGCCCGCTGTGGTGGCTGGCCCTGCCCGCCTTCGCCGGCTTCGCCTGGGTACTGCGCGGCCGCACCTGGAAGGCGGCGCTCGGCCTCGGCTACCTCTTCGGACTGGGCTTCCTCCTGCCGCTGCTGGTGTGGACCGGCGTGGAGGTCGGCCCCGGCCCCTGGCTCGCGCTGGTCGCCATCGAGGCGGTCTTCGTCGCCCTCGTCGGCGTCGGTGTCGCCGCGGTGGCCAAGCTGCCTGCGTGGCCGGTGTGGGCGGCCGCCCTGTGGATCGCGGGCGAGGCGGTACGCGCGCGCGTGCCCTTCCGCGGCTTCCCCTGGGGCAAGATCGCCTTCGGTCAGGCCGACGGCGTCTTCCTGCCGCTCGCCGCGGTGGGCGGCACCCCGGTGCTCGGCTTCGCGGTGGTCCTGTGCGGCTTCGGTCTGTTCGAGGCGGGGCGCCTGATCGCCGAGCGGCGTCGCACCCGGACCCTCCGGCGCGGCGCCGCGGCCGTCGCGCTGCTGAGCGTCGCCGTGCCGGTGGCGGGAGCGGTCGCCGCGCGGCCGCTGGTGAGCGACAAGGCCGAGGACGGCACCGCGACCGTCGCGGTCATCCAGGGCAACGTGCCCCGGGCCGGGCTGGAGTTCAGCGCCCAGCGGCGGGCCGTCCTCGACTACCACGCGCGCGAGACCCTCAAGCTCGCCGCCGACATCAAGGCGGGCAAGGTCGCCAAGCCCGACTACGTGCTGTGGCCGGAGAACTCCTCCGACATCGACCCCTTCACCAACTCCGACGCGGCCGCCGTCATCGACAGTGCCGCCCGGGCCGTCGGGGTGCCCATCTCGGTCGGCGGAGTCGTCGAGAAGGACGGCAGGCTGCTCAACGAGCAGATCCTGTGGGACCCGGCCAAGGGGCCGACCCAGACCTACGACAAGCGCCAGGTGCAGCCGTTCGGCGAGTACCTTCCGCTGCGCGGGCTCGTCGGCGCGATCAACAAGAACTGGACCGGCATGGTCCGCCAGGACTTCAGCCGGGGCAGCGAGCCGGGCGTGTTCGACATCGACGGCGCCAAGGTCGGCCTCGCCACCTGCTACGAGGCCGCCTTCGACTGGGCCGTGCGGGACACCGTCACGCACGGCGCGGAGATGATCTCCGTGCCCAGCAACAACGCCACCTTCGACCGCAGCGAGATGACCTACCAGCAGCTCGCCATGTCCCGTATCCGCGCCGTCGAGCACAGCCGGACCGTGACCGTGCCGGTGACCAGCGGCGTCAGCGCGGTCATCATGCCGGACGGGAAGATCACCCAGAAGACCGGCATGTTCGTGCCCGCCTACCTCGTCCAGAAGGTCCCGCTGCGCACGTCCGAGACACCCGCGACCAGGCTGGGCATCCTGCCGGAGATCGCCCTGATACTGGTCGCCGCGGGCGGTCTCGGCTGGGCGATCGGGTCCGGGATACGTGCCCGGCGCTCGGGTGACGCGTAGCCGTACGCCCGCCGCACGCCCGGGGAACCGACTGGCTTGACGGAACCGGCCCGTTAGGGTCGGTTCCATGGCTACTCCTGACTTCATCCGCACGATCAGGGCCTCCGCGGGCCACCAGCTGCTCTGGCTCCCCGGAGTCAGCGCCGTCGTCTTCGACGGCCAGGGCAGGATCCTGCTGGGGCAGCGCGCGGACAACCACGAGTGGGCGCTGCTCTCCGGCATCCCGGACCCCGGTGAGCAGCCGGCCGCCGCCGCCGTGCGCGAGGTGTACGAGGAGTCGGCCGTACGGTGCGTAGCCGAACGGATCGTCATGGTGAAGTCCGGCGAGCGGATCACCTACAACAACGGCGACATCTGCCAGTTCATGGACATCACCTTCCGCTGCCGGGCCGTCGGCGGCGAGGCACGGGTCAACGACGACGAGTCGCTGGACGTCGGCTGGTTCGAGGTGGACGCGCTGCCGCCGATGGACGAACACCAGCTGGTCCGGATCAAGCAGGCCCTGTCGGATGAACCCACATGGTTCGACCCTACGAGTTTCGAATGAAGTATGGGGTCTGACCACATGTGGTCGGGCTGGGGTGCTGCTTAGGGTCGGCACATGACCCAGCCCAGCGCCCTGCCCGGCCCCCACGCCCCCTCGCTCGACCTCGGCGGCCGTACCGTCCTCGTCACCGGCGCCGCCGGCGGCATCGGCGGCGCCTGCGCGCTGCGGCTGGCGGCTGCCGGGGCCAAGGTGAGAGCCGTCGACCGGGACGCCGCCGGCCTGGACTCACTCGCCGACCGGGCCCGGGACCTGGCGGGCACCGTCGAACCGCACGTCCTGGACCTCACCGACCTGGACGCCGCCGAACACGCCGCCGCCGGCACCGACGTCCTGGTCAACAACGCCGGGCTGCAGCTGGTGCGCCCCATCGAGCAGTTCCCGCCCGACGTCTTCCACACGGTGCTCACCGTGATGCTGGAGGCGCCGTTCCGGCTCATCCGCGGCGCCCTCCCGCACATGTACGCGCAGGGCTGGGGCCGGATCGTCAACGTGTCCTCCGTCCACGGGCTGCGCGCCTCGGCCTTCAAGGCCGCCTATGTGGCCGCCAAACACGGTCTCGAAGGCCTCTCCAAGACGGCCGCCCTGGAGGGCGCCCCCCACGGTGTGACCTCGAACTGTGTGAACCCGGCCTATGTGCGCACCCCACTGGTCGAGAAGCAGATCGCCGACCAGGCCCAGGCGCACGGCATCCCCGAACAGCGCGTCCTGTCCGACATCCTGCTCAAGGACAGCGCCGTCCGGCGGCTCATCGAACCGGACGAGGTCGCCGAGGCCGTGGCCTACCTGTGCAGCCCGCAGGCGTCCTTCGTCACCGGTACCTCGCTGGTGCTGGACGGCGGATGGACGGCCCACTGAGCGGGCCGGCGGCGCCCGGCCGGAGAGTTTTCCACAGGCCCGACCTGCCGGGCGCCCGATGCGGAATCCTGTGACCATGTCTCGCGATCACGTCCAGCCGGCCGAGCGCCCCACCACCGAGGGCACCACCGGGGTGTCCGAGGGCGGCGCGGAGGCCCCGTACCTCGAGCTGCTGGCCCGCGACGCCTCGGTGGAGGCGTATGAGCAGCCGGTGCTGCTCGCCCGCGCCGAGGGACAGCCGGCGGACCGGATCGCCGCCCTGGAGCGCGCCAAGCTCGTCGCCCTGCGGGTGCGTTCGGAACTGGAAGGGCGACGGCGGCGCGAGGCGGAACTGTCGGCGCTCTTCGAGACCGCCCACGACCTGGCAGGCCTCAGGGACCTGGACGCCGTCCTCCAGGCGATCGTGCAGCGTGCCCGCTCCCTGCTCGGCACGGACATCGCCTACCTCAGCCTCAACGACCCGGCACGCGGCGACACCTACATGCGCGTGACGGAGGGCTCGGTCTCGGCCCGCTTCCAGCAACTGCGCCTCGGCATGGGCGAGGGGCTCGGCGGACTCGTCGCCCAGACCGCGCGGCCGTACGTCACGGACGACTACTTCCAGGACGGCCGCTTCCAGCACACCCTCACCATCGACGCCGGCGTCCGCGACGAGGGCCTGGTCGCCATCCTCGGCGTGCCGCTGATGCTCGGACCGCACGTCATCGGCGTCCTCTTCGCCGCGGACCGGCGGGCCCGCGTCTTCGAACGCGAGCAGATCGCCCTGCTCGGCTCCTTCGCCGCGCTCGCCGCGGCCGCCATCGACACCGCCAACCTGCTCACCGAGACCCGCGCGGCCCTGGCGGGACTGGAGCACGCCAACGAGATCATCCGGGACCGCAGCGCCGTCATCGAGCGCGCCTCCGACGTGCACGACCGGCTCGCCGAGCTGGTGCTGCGCGGCGGCGGAGTCCACGACGTGGCCGCGGCCGTCTCCCAAGTCCTCGACGGAACAGTCGAGTTCACCGAGGCCGGCACGACACCGGCCGAGCCCCTGGAGGCGTCCCGTGCCGAGGGACACGCCGTACGGCACGGCGGCGACTGGATCGCCGCGGTGACCGCGGGCGGCGAACTCCTCGGCGCACTGGTGCTGCGCGGCCACCCCGGCCTGGACCCGGTCGACCAGCGCACCCTGGAACGCGCGGCGATGGTCACCTCGCTGCTCCTGCTGGCCCGCCGCTCCGCCTCCGAGGCCGAACAGCGCGTGCGGGGCGAACTGCTGGACGACCTCCTGGACGCCCGCGACCGGGATCCGCGCCTGCTGCGCGAACGCGCCGCCCGGCTGCACGCCGACCTGGAAGCCACCCACGTCGTCCTCGCGACCCGCCTCGACGGCCCGGCGGCCGACGCCGACGAGGAAGCCGCCGCCCGCCGCCGTCTGTGGTCCGCCGCCTCCCACCTCGCCGCCACCCGGCAGGGCCTGGCCGCCGCCCGCGACGGCGGCACGGTCCTGCTGCTCCCGCTCGCCGCCGGCGACACCGCCACGGACGTGGCCCGCCGCACCGCCCGCCACCTCGGCACGGCCGTCCACCAACCCGTCACGGTCGGCGCCTCAGCCCCCGTCACCGACCTCGCCACCCACCCCGACACCGTGGCCGCCGCCTACGCCGAGGGCCGCCGCTGCCTGGACGCCCTGCACCTCCTCGGCCGTGACGGAGACGGCGCGGCGGCCGAGGACTTCGGCTTCCTCGGCCTGCTCCTCGCGGGCGAACGGGACATCGGCGGCTTCGTCGACCGCACCATCGGCCCGGTCGTGGCCTACGACGAGCGCCGCGGCACGGAGCTGTTGCGCACCCTGGACGCGTACTTCGCCTGCGGACTGAGCCCGGTCCGCACCAAGGACGCACTCCACGTGCACGTGAACACGGTCGCTCAGCGGCTGGAGCGGGTGGGCCGCCTCCTGGGCGAGGACTGGCAGAGCCCCGCCCGCGCCCTGGAGATCCAACTGGCCCTGCGCCTGCACCGGTTGGCCGCACCGGTACGGCACTGACCGGCCCCCGCACGGGGGCCGGTCCTCGGTTCGTGCCGTCGCGCCGGTCAGACCGTCCGGGCGTCGGCCGCCGCACTCACGGCGGCCTGAGCGCCGTCCCCGGCCTCCACCTGGGCTAGATCCCGGTGCCGGGTCTCCCGGGCCACGCCCACCGCGATCAGCGTCAGCACGGCCGCCGCGATCACGTACAGAGCGATCGGGGTGGAGCTGCCGTAGTCGGCGAGCAGCGCGGTGGCGATGAGCGGGGCGGGCGCGCCGGCGGCCACCGAGGCGAACTGGGCACCGATGGAGGCACCCGAGTACCGCATCCGGGTGGCGAACATCTCGGCGAAGAAGGCGGCCTGGGGCGCGTACATCGCACCGTGCAGCACCAGGCCGACGGTCACGGCGAGCACCAGGTACCCGAAGGAGCCGGTGTCGACGAGCGAGAAGAACGGGAACATCCACAGACCCACGCCGGCCGCGCCCAGCAGATACACGGGCCGCCGCCCGACCCGGTCGGAGAGCGCGCCCCAGGCCGGAATCACGGCGAAGTGCACGGCGGAGCCGATGAGGACGGCGTTGAGCGCGGTCTGCTTCGAGACACCGGCGGACGTGGTGGCGTACACGAGGATGAAGGCGGTGATGACGTAGTAGCTGATGTTCTCCGCCATGCGGGCGCCCATGGCGACGAGCACGTCCCGCCAGTGGTCCCGCAGCACGGAGACGAGCGGCGGCTTCTCCGCCTCGACGGACCGCCGCGACGCGGCCCGCTCCAGCGCCTCCTTGAAGACGGGCGATTCATCGACGGAGAGACGAATCCACAAACCGACGATCACCAGCACACCGGAGAGCAGGAACGGGATCCGCCAGCCCCAGGTGCCGAAGGCCTCGTCCGAGAGCACGGCGGTGAGCAGCGACAGCACACCGGTGGCCAGCAACTGCCCGGCGGGCGCCCCCGTCTGCGGCCACGCGGCCCAGAACCCGCGCCGTCGCGCGTCCCCGTGCTCGGACACCAGCAGCACGGCGCCACCCCACTCACCACCGAGCGCGAACCCCTGTACGAGGCGCAGCGCGGTCAGCAGCACCGGCGCGGCGGAGCCGACCGTCGCGTGCGTCGGCAGCAGCCCGATGGCGAACGTCGCCCCGCCCATCAGCAGCAGGCTCAGCACCAGCAACTTCTTGCGCCCCAGCCGGTCACCGTAGTGCCCGAACACGAGCGCCCCCAGCGGGCGGGCCGCGAACCCGACGGCATACGTCAGAAACGACAACAGCGTCCCGACGAGCGGATCGGAGTCCGGAAAGAACAGCTTGTTGAACACCAGCGCGGCGGCAGAGCCGTACAGAAAGAAGTCGTACCACTCGATGGTGGTGCCGATGAGGCTGGCGGCGACGATTCTGGGGAGGCTGGCGGGGGGAGGGGGAGCGGTGGTTCCGGAGGCCATGTGCGCCACTTCCTCGTGTGCGGTGGGGACGGGTACGTGTGGGCACACGGTAGGAAGATGCAGGTCAGGGGCACATGTGGTGGGGCAACATAGTTTGGGGGTTGGCTATGCGTGCGGCCACCATGCCGGCTCACGGAAGGGCGGTTCCGGGGCTCGAAGGTGGTCGAAACGAGAGCCGTCCGAGACGCGTAGTTCGGGGTGATTTGACGGTGCGGTGCTGACTCCCATGCTGACTTGGTACTGACTACGCTCCGTTGAACTCGGACATCTTGGAGCTGATCGGCTCAGCGCCGTTGCACGGCAGGTGGCCGGACTGAGAGGCCGAACGGTCTTCGCCGCTCGGCTCTGCGGGCACGGACAGGGCGCTGCGCCTGGGCGTGGTGCGCGTTCACTTGGAGCGCAGGATCCGCCCGTAGGCGCCCCCGTCCATTTCCTCGGTGACAACATGTGGGCAACGGCCTGGACCGCGTGATGGAGACCGTCGCCGCGCTGGCGGCAGTACCGGAGGATCTTGTAGTTCTTCATCCGGCCGATGGCACGTTCCATGCGGGCACGGACCTTGCGGTGCTCGGCGTTGCCCTCTTCCTCGCCCTCCAGCAGGGGCTGCCCAGGCTGTTTGCGGTGCGGCACCGCCATCCCGCAGTTGAGGTAGGCACCGTCCGCCGGCACCGGCACTCCTTGGCAGTGCTCGCTGAGCCCAGATGCACGCCAGGCGTGCGCTTCCGCTGTGCCCGCTACCGGTCGGGCCGCCGCGATGACCAGCCGTGTCTCCGCGTCCGCGATGACCTGCACATGTGCCGAGAACCGGTAGTTGCGGGAGGAGGCGCCCACGCCGCGGTCGCGGACCAGGACGAGTGTGCCGTCCACGATCCACATCCGGTCCGGGGCATCAGCCGGGCGGGAGACCGGTTCCAGTGCCAGCAACGGTCCCAGCCGCTGGATAACACGGCACCCTGTGGAGGAGGAGACGTCGAACAGCGGGCCCAGCTGCCGCATGGTCAAGTTCGTGCGGTAGTACACCGCGACCATCAGGACCCGCTCGGCCAGGGGCAAGGACCACGGTAGGTCTACCCGGCCGCGGCCCCATCCAAGGGTCTCGTGCGGCGCGAACGTCACGGTGAGCGCGTCGGACTGTCCGCGGCCTCCCGGCCGCGGCCCCATCGCAGAGCGTCGTAGATCACGGGCCACTTGATGGCTTCTGTTTGTCCGCGGCTTGCACGGCTGCGGCCCCATCGCAGCTGGGACGAGGCTCGCGATGTAAACCGGGTCATGGGGGGCTACCTGCGGGCTGTTCTGGCCATGGCCCATCACAGGGCTTTGTCATCCACCGACTTGGCGGTGGTCTGTGGCCTGTCCGGCCGCTGCCCCATCGCAGCGCGATCAACTACGGCGTCGGCGCGCATAAGGTGGCCTGTCCGCAGCCTGCGCGGTCGCGCCCCATCAGCAGGCCAGGTTGCAATTGGCCAACGTGGATGGGGCGTTGTCCGTCGTCTGCCAGGCTGCGATCCCATCACAAGAGTGCGACTGGCTACCTTGTCTACATGGCGGCGGTCTGTCCGTGGTCCGTGTGGACACGGCCCAATCGCAGGTGCCGGCACGTTGGGGCGAGTCCGATCGTCGACAAGCTCGAAGCCGTTTGTCAGCTGCTGCACAGCGCACGCTGTGCTGTCCGCGGCCTCAACGCCGCAGCCCCACCGCAGGGCCCCCTGGTACGCCCATTGGCTGCTCTCGTAAAGCCATCCGCTGTACTGTCCACACCGTTTGCAAGAGAAGCGGAGAAGCTCTCCGTGTCCGCAATGCAAGACCTGTCCGGGAAGTTCTTGACCGACCTGGTGGACATCTGCTGAACTCCCGACCCATGAACCCGCGCGTGGACCTGACCCGGCGGCGCCACATCGATCTGGCGCACGTCTCCAGCGCGTTTTGTTGTCGCTGATCCGGCAAGTGGTCCCCGGCAGCGGCTGGCGCGCGCCCAGGGCGGGCGCCGGGCAGCGGCGGTGCGAGGCCGCCCGCACCACGATGCCTTCCCGCGGGATCGTCGTATCCACCTGCTGAGGGCTCCCGCCTCCTCTTCTTCTTCTCGCATTCGTATGAGCCGGAAGCCTGTGCGCGCACGCCGACGCGGTCGCTGAGAACGCGGCTGTAGCGGTCCTGCGACCACGCGCTTTCCCTCCGGCCCGCCCACCGGCGTTTCGCATGTGGTCGATCAGTCTTGCGCAGTACCAGCCCCTTCACCCGACTCCCCGATCCTCAACACCCCTTGGTGTGCCCGTCTGTCCGGGAGGGACCCCCTCATGCCTGTGTCCATCCGTAAGCTCACCGGCCGCATCGGCGCGGTCGTCGAGGGCGTCGACCTCACGGCGACTCCCGATCTCTCGACGATCACGGCGCTCCGTGACGCCCTCAACGAACACAAGGCGATCGTCTTCGACGACGTGAACCTCGACAACGCCGGCCAGGAGCGCGTGGCCCGGTGGTTCGGCGAACTCACCACCGCCCACCCGAACGTGCCGGCCACCGACGGGACGACGAACGTGCTCGCCGTCGACAGCGAGACGTCCAAGGCCAACGAATGGCACACGGACGTCACCTTCGTGGTCAACCCGCCGCAGCTCACCACGCTCCGGTCGATCGTGACCACGCCGTACGGCGGCGAGACGCTCATCACCAACGCCGCCGCGGCCTACCGCGACTTGCCCGAACCGCTGCGCGCCCTCGCGGACTCGCTGCGCGTGGTGCACACCAACCAGTACGACTACGCCCGCCCCGCGGCCACGACAGCACAACGGCAGGAGTACGACCGAGCCTTCGTGTCGACGCCCTACGAGGCGGAGCACCCGGTCGTGCGGGTGCATCCGCTGACGGGCGAACGCGGGCTGTTCATCGGCGGGTTCGCCAAGCGGATCGTCGGCCTGTCGGGCAGCGAGTCGGCCGATGTGCTGCGCCTCCTCCAGTCGTATGTGACGCGTCCGGAGAACATCGTGCGCTGGACCTGGTCCCCGAACCAGCTGCTGATCTTCGACAACCGGATCACCCAGCACTACGGTGTGGACAACTACGACGACCACCCGCGCCGCCTCAACCGGGTGACGGTCGCCGGAGAGGTGCCGGTCGGTGTCGACGGCCGCCGCAGCGAGCAGCTCGTGGGCGATGCCTCGCACTACAGCAGCGTGCTGGCGGTGGCGGCATGACCGAGGTCCGCATCCCGGGCCCAGCCGTCACCAAGGGCCCGGAGGCCGAACCGACGAGCGCGCGGCAACGCGAGGTGTTCCTGCCGCGCGACGCCCGCCGCCGGACGCCGCTCAGCGCACTCCGCGAGCGCCTGCGCTGGCCCCTCGGGGTCTATACGACTCCGGTCGTGATCCTCATCGCCTGGGAGGTGCTCGCCCGTGCCGGAGTGCTGCCGAAGACCTACGCTCCGGCGCCGACCTCCATCGTGAAGTCCGCCGCCGACCTGTGGCAACAGGGCGTCCTCGGGCCGGACCTGGCCATCTCGCTGCAACGGGCAGGCATCGGTCTCGCGATCGGTCTGACCGTGGGCATCGTCACCGGAGTGCTCGGCGGGCTGCTGCGCAGCGGCGAGTATCTGTTCAACGGCGTCGTGCAGGTGCTCAACACGATTCCGCTGCTGGCGGTGCTCCCGCTGATGATCGTGTGGTTCGGCATCGACGAACTCACGAAGGTGCTGCTGATCTCCTTCGGCGCCGGCGTCCCGATGTATCTCAACCTGTTCGCCGCGATCAGGGGCGTCGACCAGCGCCTGATCGAGATGGCGCGCACGACGGGCGCGGGCACCTGGCGCCTGGTGGCGCGGGTGCTGGTGCCCGGAGCCCTGCCGGGGTTCCTGGTCGGACTCCGGTTCTCCCTCGCGTACAGCGTCCTGGGCCTCGTCGCCGCCGAAACGGTCAACGCCGACAAGGGACTTGGCTTCCTCATCACTCAAGGGCAGACCTATCTGCAGACCAACCAGGTCTTCGTGGGGCTGGTGATCTACTCGCTGCTCGGCCTGCTCGCCGACCAGTTCGTCAGGGTTCTCGAGCGGGTGCTGCTGCGGTGGCGACCCAGTTATGAGGCGTCATGAGCAGCGCAGTATCGACCGAGCTGCGCCGGCAGACCGGGGTCGTCGTCGAGCAAGTGGTCCGTGGTTTCGGTGACCGGGTGGTGCTCGACCACCTGGACCTCGCCATCGCCGACGAGGAGTTGGTGATCCTGCTCGGCCCCTCGGGCTGCGGCAAGAGCACCCTGCTGCGGCTGCTCGCCGGACTGGACCGGCCCGACGGAGGGCGGGTGGAGGTCCCGGCGCGGCGTGCGATCGTCTTCCAGGCCGACCGGCTGCTGCCGTGGCAACGGGTGTTGGGCAATGTCACCCTCGGCCTGCACGGACCCGAGGCGGAACAGCGGGCCCTCGATGTGCTCGCCGAGGTCGGACTCGCGGGCCGGGAGAGGGCATGGCCCAAGGAGCTTTCCGGCGGCGAGGCCCAGCGGGTGTCGCTCGCGCGGGCCCTGGTGTCCGAGCCCGAACTCGTACTGCTCGACGAGCCGTTTGCCGCCCTCGACGCCATCACCCGGCTGCGTATGCACAACCTCGTACGGGCGCTGCGGGCCAAGCACCACGCCGCGATGCTGCTCGTCACCCACGACGTCGACGAGGCGATCGCCCTGGCGGACCGCATCGTCGTCATGAGCAACGGTCGCATCGGCACCTCGCACGAGGTGCACCTCTCCGCCGCGCACCGGGAAGCGAGCGTCGCACGCGAGGAACTCCGCGCACGGCTGCTGGAAGACCTCGGCCTCGCCGGCCAGCACTGACCTCCCCGAACACCCTCACCCCAGCACAGAAAGCACGACAACCATGCGAAAGAGAACCACCAGGCTCATCGGCGCCATCGGCTCGCTCGCCCTCGCGGGCACCCTCGTCGCCTGCGGATCGTCGTCTTCGAACAGCGCCGCGCCGCTGAGCAACGCCGCCGAGGCGAGCGACGCCAAGCACCCCGAGTGGAGCAAGTACACCTTCACCATCGGCGACAACGGCGGTGACGGCAGCCAGGAGCTGGCGAAGATCACCGGCGTGTTCGACAACGCGCCGTACAAGGTGAAGTTCGCCCGGTTCACCTACGGCCCGCCGCTCGTGCAGGCCGCGGCCTCGGGCGACATCGACCTCGGCAGCGTCGGCGACGTGCCGCCGATCACCGGTGCCGCGAAGGAGTACGGCTTCAAGGTCGTCGCCGTCAACCGCTCGCTCAGGCCCGACCAGGCGGGGGAGAACATCATCGTGCCGAAGGGCTCGAAGCTGAAGACGGCCGCCGACCTCAAGGGCAAGAAGATCGCCGTGCCGCAGGGCAGTTCGGCCCACGGCCTGGCCCTGAACGCGCTGAAGAGCGTCGGCCTCACCCCCAAGGACGTGAAGCTGGTCTTCCTCGACCCGGCGGCCGGCGCGACGGCGTTCAACACCGGCAAGGTGGACGCCTGGTCGATCTGGAACCCCCAGTCCGCGATCGCGGTCAAGAACGGCGCGCGGATCCTGGTGAAGGGACTCCCGCCGATCGACCAGACGAGCAGCTACTACGTCGCCAGTGACACGTCGCTGAAGGACAAGACCAAGCGCGCGGCTCTCACGGACGTCCTGAAGAGGCTCTCGCGAGAGTTCGCCTGGGCCGTCAAGAACCCGGACCAGTACGCGCAGGCGCTCTCCAAGGAGCAGGGCATCCCGCTGGCCGACGCCAAGGCGTCCCTGGCCGCCTACTCCAACCGGGTGACCCCGGTGGAACAGTCGGACATCGAGCTGGAGCAGAAGCTCGCCGACGCCTTCCTGGAGGCGGGGCAGATCACCAAGAAGGTCGACGTCAAGTCGATCACCAACAACCTCCTGCCGGCCGGCTACGACAGCTCCGAGCTGAAGGTCACCTCATGAGCCCGAGACGGCGTCGGCTCCATCTCAACGCCTTCCTCATGGAAGCGGGCCACCACGAGGCAGCGTGGCGGCTTCCGCACAGCAATCCCCGGGCGGACTTCGACCTGCGGCACTGGATCGAGCTGGCGCAGCTGGCCGAGAGCGCCAAGTTCGACTCCCTGTTCCTCGCGGACGGCCCGGCACTCATCGGCACCGGCGAGTTCCGCCCGCCGGGCCAGCTCGAACCGCTGACCCTGCTGACCGCGCTGTCCCAGGCGACCAGCAGGATCGGCCTCATCGCGACCGTGTCGTCGACCTACAACGAGCCCTACAACCTCGCCCGCCGGCTCGCCTCCGTCGACCACGTCAGCGGCGGCCGCGCTGGCTGGAACATCGTCACCTCCGCCGGAGCCGACGAGGCCGCCAACTTCGGCCTCGACGACCGCCCCGGCCACGCCGAACGCTACGCCCGCGCAGACGAGTTCCTGAAGGTCGCCAAGGCGCTGTGGGACAGCTGGGAGTCCGAGGCCGTCCTCGCGGACAGGACCACCGGACGCTACGCCGACCCCGCGCGGCTGCACCGCCTCGACCACCGGGGCCGGTACTTCAAGGTGGCCGGCCCCCTCAATGTCGAGCGTCCCCCACAGGGCTACCCGCTGCTCGTCCAGGCCGGCTCCTCCGAGGACGGCAAGGACTTCGCGGCCCGCCACGCAGAGGCGATCTTCACAGCGCACACGACGTACGAGCGCGCGGCCGCCTTCTACGCCGACATCAAGGCGCGGACCAGGGCCGCAGGCCGCGACCCGGACGGTGTGATCGTCCTGCCCGGCATCGTCCCGTACATCGGGTCGACCGAGGAGGAGGCCCGGGCGCTTGCGCGGCAGTTCGACGAGCTGCGCGTTCCGGAGTACGGGCTGCGTCAGCTGGCCGCCGTGTTCGAGACCGAGCCGTCGGTCTTCGAACTCGACGAGCGTCTGCCGGACTTCATCCTCGCCAGGCCGAAGCTGGAAGGCTCGCAGAGCCGCTCCGACCTGATCATCGATCTTGCGGTGCGCGAACAGCTGACGGTCCGGCAGATCATCTCCCGGCTGGGCGGCGGGCGCGGTCACTTCGAGTTCATCGGGACGCCCGAGCAGGTCGCTGACACGATCATCGCCTGGTTCGAGGGCGGTGCCGCGGATGGGTTCAACATCATGGCGCCCGCCCTGCCGTCGGGCCTCGCGGCCTTCGTCGAGCATGTGCTGCCGATCCTGCGCGGCAAGGGGCTGTTCCGCGAGGAGTACGAGGGCACGACCCTGCGCGAGCACTACGGGCTCCCGGTCCCGGCGAACCAGTTCCATGGCTGACCAGCTCGCGACTCCCGCCGCTTCCCGGAGCGGCGGGAGTCCGCCTGCGCTGCGGGTCGAGGGCCTTCGCAAGACCTACGAAGACGGCTTCACGCGGTGGCCGGGCACGACCTGGAGATACCGGACGGCGCTTTCTTGGGCCTGCTCGGGCCGAACGGCGCCGGGAAGACCACGCTGATCGGCTTGGTGTGCAACATCGTCCGACCCACCGCCGGCACCCTTTCCGTCCTCGGCCACGACCATCGCAGCTGTCAGGCCCGTCGGCTCCTCGGCCTGTCCGCGCAGGAGATCAACGTCGACCGGTTCCTGTCCATCCGGCAGATCCTGATCTGCCACGCCGGATAACACGGCATCGGCCGGAAGGCGGCCGCCCGGCGCGCCGACGAACTGCTCGCCCTGTTCCGCCTGCAGATGTTCCTCGGCCAGGGCATATCCTACGGTGTAGCCCACGGGACCAACCGGGCGTCCGGCCACCCCGGAACGGACGATCGCCTGCTCGATGGTGTCGAGCCGCAGATGGACCGCACCGATCCGGGCCGCCAGGAGACGGGCGAGCGTGGTCTTGCCGGTGCCGGGCAGGCCGCCCATGACGATGTGCACAGGATCATCCCTCCGTCAGCCGTCGCGAAGAAGTGCCGCACGCCTGGGCGTTGCGCACGAAGAGCTCGTGCAGGTCGCGGACCGCCCGCGGAACGGAGCCGGAGTGGCGGCGCTGCAGTACCAGCAGCACGTCGGTGGCATCCCCCGCGAGCGGCCGCACAGTGATCGCGCCCCGTCGCTCCAGGGGGTCGCCGACGACGCTGAAGTCCGGCAGCACCGTGGCCCCCAGCCCCTCGGCCACCATCAGCTTGCCCATCTCCGCGCCGTCGGTGGAGTACGAGAAGGACGGAGTCCGGCCGCGGAGCAGCCGGTGCACGAAACGGTGCATCACATAGCCGGACCGCATCACGACCAGCGGCTCGGCCAGAAGACTGTCCGCGTCCACCGTCTCCAGGGCCGCCAGCGGACTGTCCGGACGCACGCACACCACCGGCCGGCCGCAGAGCAACTCCGTCGTCTCGAAGCCGGGCGGAATGTCGTCGCCCCGGAGATAGTTCACCAGTCCCAGATCGAAGGCGCCCTCCAACAGGCCGCGGTGGATGTCGGCCTGCTGCGCGCCGACCAACTCCACCTGGGTGACGGGGTGCGAGGCCCGGAACTCGCGCACGGTCGGGATGACCAGCGGCACGGTAGCCGTGTTCACCGTGCCGAGTCGGACCATGCGGCTGATGCGGTGCTGGTCGCCGGCCGCGCCGCGCAGCCGGTCGACCGCGTCCAGCACGCTCATGATGTGCGGTAGCAACTCGCGTCCCTCGTCGCTGATCTTCGCCCCGGACCGCTTGCGCTCCAGCAGGTCCACGCCGAGCTCGCGCTCCAGATTGCGTACGGTCTCGCTGAGCGCCGGCTGGGACAGGTGCAGTTCCTCGGCAGCGCGCCGCAGCGAACCGAGCCGTGTGACGGCAGCGATGTATTCGAGCTGTTCGATACGCACGAACAGGAGACTGCGCCCTCCCGGGACCGGGTTCAAGGGAATCCCTGTCACAACCTCGTGAATACCGACTCTCACCATGTGGAATCACATCCGGGCATTCTTGACCGGCCGGACTCCCTCCTGGTTCGATCGGTGGCATGAAGCGACAGGACCTCACGCGGCGACTCCACGTCGACCTTGCGCGTGTTTCCAGCGCCTTCTGTCGCTGTCGGGTCTGAGCGCACCCGAGGGAAACCCTCCCACCCGCTCCCTCTGTGACTTCCTTCCGTGAATTCCGGTCCCGGCTCATTTCCGTCGTGACGACAGCTTTCCCGGAAACGCCGCTCCAGCGTGCCTGAATTCCGCGGAGCTCATTCGTCCTGCCCGCGCAGCATTCTCCTGCCAGGAGTTCCCATGCCCGCATCCTCCGCATACCCCGGATCCGATTCCGTCCGCTTCGCCTACTGGGTGCCGAACGTCAGCGGCGGTCTGGTCACCAGCACCGTCGAGCAGCGCACCGACTGGGGGTACGAGTACAACCGCGAACTCGCCGTCCTCGCCGAGAACAACGGCTTCGACTACGCGCTCAGCCAGGTCCGCTACATGGCCAGCTACGGCGCCGAGTACCAGCACGAGTCCACCAGCTTCAGCCTCGCCCTGCTGCTCGCCACCCAGCGGCTGAAGGTCATCGCCGCCGTCCACCCCGGTCTGTGGCACCCGGGCATCCTCGCCAAACTCGGCGCCACCGCCGACCACCTGTCGAACGGCCGCTTCGCCGTCAACGTCGTCAGCGGCTGGTTCAAGGGCGAGTTCACCGCGCTGGGCGAGCCCTGGCTGGAGCACGACGAACGCTACCGGCGCTCCGAGGAGTTCATCCGCGCCCTGCGGAAGATCTGGACCGAGGACCACGCCGAGCTCGCCGGTGACTTCTACCGGCTGCGCGACTTCTCCCTCAAGCCCAAGCCGCTGAACACCCCCGAGCGTCCGCACCCGGAGATCTTCCAGGGCGGCAACTCCACCGCCGCGCGCGCCATGGCCGGCCGCGTCTCCGACTGGTACTTCTCCAACGGCAAGGACTTCGACGGCGTCACCGAGCAGATCAATGACGTCCGCGCCTCCGCCGCCCAAGCGGGCCGTACCGCACCGAAGTTCGGCCTCAACGGGTTCCTCATCGCCCGCGACACCGAGGCCGAAGCCCGCGAGACGCTCCGTGAGATCGTCGCCAAGGTCGACACGCAGGCCGTGCACGGCTTCCGCGACGCCGTCCAGCAAGCCGGTCCGTCCACCGGCGACGGCAAGGGCATGTGGCAGGACTCGACGTTCGAGGACCTCGTTCAGTACAACGACGGCTTCCGCACCGGCCTGATCGGCACCCCCGAGCAGATCGCCGAACGGATCGTCGCCTACAAGCGGCTCGGCGTCGACCTCTTCCTCCTCGGCTTCCTGCACTACCTGGAGGAGGTCGAGTACTTCGGCAAACGGGTGCTGCCCCTGGTGCGCGAACTGGAGGCACAGGAAGCCGCGTCCGAGCCCGCCGCCGCCCACGCCTGACCGCGGCCCGCACACGAAACGACGAACCGAAAGGTCCTCCCATGGCCACTGTCCTGTCCGTCTCCGGAAGCCCCTCCGCCACCTCCCGCACCGCTCTGCTGCTGCGCCACCTGGACGAGCGGCTCATCGCGCAGGGGCACGAGGTGATTGCGCTGGACGTTCGTACCCTGCCTGCCGAGGCGCTGCTCGGGGCCGACTTCGCTCACCCGGCAATCGTCCGGGCCACCGCCCTGTTCGAGCAGGCGGACGGGGTGGTGATCGGTACCCCCGTCTACAAGGCCGCCTACTCCGGACTGCTGAAGTCCCTGCTCGACCTGCTCCCGCAGTACGCCCTGGCGGGCAAGACGATCCTCCCGCTGGCCACCGGCGGCACCACCGCCCACGTCCTGGCCATCGACTACGCCCTGCGCCCGGTGCTGGCCTCCATGGGCCCAGCGCACATCACGCCGGGCTGGTTCACGCTCGACAAGGACATCACGGTGGGCGAGGACGGCACGCTGAAAGTCGCGCCGGGATCGGCCGAGGCTCTGGCGCAGGTCACAGACCAGTTCTCGGCCGCGCTGGGCGGCCGTACGACGCTGCTGGCGGCCGCCGGATGAGCGCCGCGCACGTCATCTCGGACGACGCCGAGGCCCTCGCCGTGGCCGCGGAGCTGGCCGCGGACTTCCGCAAGGGCGCCGCCGAGCGGGACGCGCGACGCAGGCTCCCCCACGCGGAGCTGGAGCGGCTGTCCGCCTCCGGGCTGCTCGCCGTGACCGTGCCCGCCCGGTTCGGCGGCGCGGACGTCCGTGCGGACACGCTCGCCGAGAGCTTCCGACTGCTGGCCGCCGCCGACGCCAGCCTGGCCCAGATCCCGCAGAGCCACTTCGTGTACGTCAACGTGCTGCGCCGGCACGGGACCGACGAGCAGCAGGAGTTCTTCTTCGGCGAGATACTGGCCGGCAAACGGTTCGGCAACGCCCAGTCCGAGGCGGGCAGCCGGCACGTCCAGGACATCCGCACCCGCCTCGCCCGGCTCCCGGACGGGTCGTACGTCCTCGACGGCGTCAAGCACTACTCCACCGGCGCGCTGTTCGCCCACTGGATCCCCGTCCTCGCCCGCACCGAGGACGACACCCTGCACGTGGCGTACGTCCCGCGCGACGCGCCCGGCCTCACGGTCGTGGACGACTGGGACGGCATGGGACAGCGCACCACCGCCAGCGGAACCGTCCGCCTGGAGTCGGTGCCCGTGCCCGCCGACCGGGTCGTGCCGCACCACCTCACCTTCCAGGGCCCCCAACTCCACGGTGCGGTGGCTCAGTTGCTGCACGCGGCCATCGACGCCGGCATCGCCTCCGCGGCGCTGGCCGAGGCGGTGGAGTTCGTCCGTACGAAGAGCCGCCCCTGGTTCGAGAGCGCCGCCGAGGGGCACGCGACCGCCGCGGAGGATCCGCTGCTGATCCAGCGGTTCGGTGAACTGGCGATCAGAGAAAGGGCTGCCGAAGCGTTGCTTCGCGAGGCCGCCCGCGCGGTCGACGACGCCCGCGCCGACCTGACCGACGACTCTGCCGCCGAGGCCTCGATCGCGGTGGCCACCGCAAAAGTGACGGCGGCCGAGGCCGCCGTGGAGGTCGCAAGCGCCCTCTTCGAGGTCTCCGGCACCCGCTCGGCCCTCGACTCTCTGGGCCTGCACCGCCATTGGCGCGACGCGCGCACCCACACCCTGCACGACCCGGCCCGCTGGAAGGTCCAGCACATCGGCCGTTACGTGCTCAACGGCACCAGGCCGCCCCGGCACGGCCTCCTGTGACGAACGCTGACGCACACCGATCGGAGCCCTCACGTGTCCCTCACCTTTCACTGGTTCCTGCCCACCAACGGTGACAGCCGCCACGTCGTCGGCGGCGGGCACGGCACCCCTGCCACGCAGTCCGGGCGCGACCGGCCACCGACGGTCGCCTACCTGAGCCAGATCGCCCGCGCCGCCGAGGACCTCGGCTTCGTCGGCGCTCTCACGCCGACCGGCGCGTGGTGCGAGGACGCGTGGCTGACCACCGCCATGGTCAGCCAGAACACCGAGCGTCTGAAGTTCCTCGTCGCCTTCCGCCCCGGCTTCGTCTCGCCGACGCTCGCGGCGCAGATGGCCTCCACCTTCCAGAGGCAGACTGGCGGACGGCTCCTGCTCAATGTCGTCACCGGCGGCGAGAGCCACGAGCAGCGGGCCTACGGGGACTTCCTCGACAAGGACGCGCGGTACCGCCGTACCGGCGAATTCCTGGAAATCGTCCGGGGGTTGTGGGAGGGCAAGACCGTCGACCTCGCCGGCGAGCACCTCCGGGTCGAGGACGCCAGGCTGGCCCGGGTGCCCGACCCGGTGCCCGAGGTGTACTTCGGGGGCTCCTCGCCGATCGCCGGAGAAGTTGCCGCCAGGCATGTCGACGTCTACCTCACCTGGGGTGAGCCGCCCGCCGCCGTCGCGCAGAAGATCGCCTGGATCAGGGCGCTGGCCGCGAAGGAGGGTCGCAGCGTCCGCTTCGGAATCCGGTTGCACGTCATCACCCGCGACACCTCCGAGCAGGCCTGGGCCGAGGCGGAGCGGCTGCTGGCGGGCTTCGATGCGGAGACTGTGCGGCAGGTTCAGGCCGGGCTTGCCCGCAGCGAGTCGGAGGGACAGCGGCGGATGCTGGCCCTGCACGGGGGTGGGAGCCGGGACGGGCTGGAGATCCATCCCAACCTGTGGGCGGGCATCGGTCTGGTGCGGGGTGGGGCGGGGACCGCCCTGGTCGGCAGCCACACCGAGGTTGCCGAGCGGATCAAGGAGTACGCCGCGTCGGGGATCGAGGAGTTCATCTTCTCCGGGTATCCGCATCTGGAGGAGGCGTACTGGTTGGGCGAGGGCGTGCTGCCGAAGCTTCAGGCGCAGGGTCTGTGGCGGCACCCGTACGGGCAGCAGGTGGCCCCCGCCGCCCAGGTCCCCTTCGCCGGTGCCGGGAGCGCGCGATGACCCATGTGATCGCCGACGACACCGGCCCCGCTCCCACGGAGGCGCCGAGGTTCGACGGCTTCGACCTCGCCTACGTCACCACCCCTGGCTCCTTCGCCGACTTCGTCGACCTCGTCGTCCCGGAACTGGGCAGCCGCGGCAGGATCGTGGCCCCGTCCGGCGGCGCCACGCTTCGCGAACGCCTCCACGGCGCTGCCGGCGGCTCCCGGATCAGGGACGATCACCCGGCCGCCCGCCATCGTGAACTCGCCATCCGGGAGCGTGAATCAGCCGGAACACAGTTCGGTGATTTCGTCCACGATGGCCTGCGCGGCGAGTTCGTCGAGAAGGTCGGGCTGTGGGAGGCGTTCCCGCGCCAGGGTTGCGGTAGCGCCCCATGCGAGGTCGTCGCGGGTCATGGCGGTGTCGCGGGCCGGCGTCCAGAGGTCGGCGGGGCCCAGGTCGTCGACCGTGTGCTGGATGCAGCGGGCGGCCGCGTCGGCCGCGGGCGTCACGTCGGCGTTCAGGAGGCCGGCGCGGTCCCGGGGACCGCGCCGGACCAGCCTTGCGCTGTGGCGCTGTCAGTCGTCCAGCACTGCCAGGGCGTCGATCTCCACGAGGAGTCCCGGCGGGAGCTGCATGTAGACGGTGGTGCGGGCGGGGAAGGGCTCGCCGACGGCCGCCGCGTACGCCTCGTTCAGCTCGGGCAGGTGGGCGGGGTCGGTGAGGTAGACGCGGAGCATGACGACGTCCTCCAGGCCCGCGCCGGCCGCCTTGAGGACGGCGGTGACGTTGCGCAGGACCTGTGCGGTCTGCTCGGCGACGGTGGTTCCGACAACCTCGCCGGTGTCCGGGTCGAAGGGGAGCTGCCCGGAGACCTGCAGGACGGGGCCCTTGCGGATGCCCTGGGAGAGCGGGGCCGGTAGGGAGGGGGCGTTCTCCGTGGTGATGACGGTTCTGGTCATGGTGTTCCTCGTGGTGGCGGTGTCCGGTGGCAGGGGTGGGCAGGCGAAGCGCATGGAGGGGTGTCAGCTCCAGACCTGTCGTTCCTGGCTGCGGGGGTCGTCGACCTGGGTCCACTGGGCGTCTATGTGCATCGTGGCCCGGCGCTCGGTGTCGTAGCGGTCCCAGCCGGGGTCGCCGGTGGTGGCGAACCGGATCCAGGTCTCGTGCATGCGGGCGGCGAGATCCACGGGGGGCTTGTCGGGGCCGAGCAGGGCGGCGGGGCCGACAAGCTGCGGCAGATGCGTGAGGTCGAAGACGAAGGGCAGCTCGACC
The DNA here is from genome assembly GCF_042892235.1 of Streptomyces sp. NPDC001816. NCBI lineage: Bacteria > Bacillati > Actinomycetota > Actinomycetes > Kitasatosporales > Streptomycetaceae > Streptomyces > Streptomyces sp. NPDC001816. The sequence continues at coordinate 467,121 of NZ_JBIATY010000005.1, read as the reverse complement.
GCGTGCGTGGCGCCGAGTTCGCCGTCCAGGGCGTGCGAGCGCCAGGCGAACTCGTAGGCGAAGGTCGCGGACTCGGGGTGGGCGGCGTGGGCGCCGGCCAGGGCCCGGGTGCCCGCGCCGAACAGCGCGTCGCCCATGATGGCGGAGCGCAGCTCGCCGTGGGACGCCTCGGGACGTGTCCTGCGGTAGGTCTCGACGAGCTGCGCCGGGTTCGGGTGCGAGCGGGCCGCCGTGTCGTCCACGTCCTCGGCGGTCGAGGAGGCGTACTTGTCCACGGGGACCAGGTACAGGAGGCCCTCTTCGGTGTTGGTGCCGACGAGCAGGTCGACGTCGGAGCTGTGCCCGGCGGCCACCGAAACGGCGGGCTGGGTGTCCAGGACCAGGCTGAAGGGGCTGAGGCCGATCAGCGGGTCGTGGTGGGTGGCGGTCTGCAGGTCGATGCCCGCGAGCTTGGAGGCGGCCTCCACAAGACGCTCGTCGGAGATCTCCGCGAAGGCGTCCACGTGCGGCTCGACGCCCAGGACCTCGGCGGCTGCGGCGGTGACACGGGCTGCCTGCTCGGTGGTGAACGCGCCCAGGCCGCTGCCGCTCTGCACGATCGCCCTGCGGAACAGTCCCGCGGCCTCGGCGGTGGCGAGGACGCCGCCGACGACGGTGGCCCCGGCCGACTGGCCGAAGAGCGTGACGTTGTCCGGGTCACCGCCGAACGCGGCGATGTTCTCCCGCACCCAGCGCAGCGCGGCGACGACGTCGAGCAGGCCGCGGTTGGCGGGGGCTCCGGGGAGGTCGAGGAAACCGGCGATGCCGAGCCGGTAGTTGAGCGTGACGAGGACGACGCCGTCCCGGGCGAAGGCGGAACCGTCGTACATCGCGGACCGCGTCGAACCGGCGACGAATCCGCCGCCGTGGACGAACACCATCACGGGCAGGTCGCTCTGCGCGGCGGCGGGCGTCCACACGTTGACGGTGAGGTAGTCCTCGCCACGGCTCCAGCCGGTGCCGAAGTAGGGGGCCATGTCGATGCTGCCGAGCTTGCGCTCGGACTGCGGCGCGTTGGGGCCGGGGACGGTGGCGTCCCGTACGCCGTCCCAGGGCTCGTGCGGCTGAGGCGGGGCGAACCGGTCGGCTCCGCGGGGCGGGGCGGCGTAGGGGATGTTCAGGAAGGCGGCGGTTCCGTCGTCCTGGCGCTGACCGCGGACGGCTCCCTGCGCGGTGGTCACGACGGGTTCGGGGTGGTGGCTCATCTCTGGTGCCTTTCCGCGGGCTTCAGCCCTGCTCGGTGTACGGGGTGAAGGGCGCCCAGCCCTTGATGGCGAAGGTGCTTCCCTCGCGTACGACTTCGGTGGCGCCGTGGCCGCCCAGGTGGGCGGGAATCACGAGGGCGTTGTTGTCGGCGGCCCAGCCCAGCACTTTGCGGCGGGTGGCGCGGGCTTCGGCGGGGTTCTCGCAGAAGCAGCTGTTGGCGTCCGGTTCGAGGATCTGCACCGGGCTGTGCAGCATGTCGCCGACGAACACCGCACGGTCCGTGCCGGAGGTGAGTGTCAGGACGGAGGAGCCGGGCGTGTGCCCGGGAGCGGTGTCCAGGCGCAGGTTCGCGTCGATCTGGTGGCTGTGCTCCCACAGCTGCGTCTGGCCGGCCTGGTGCACCGGGGCCACGCTGTCCTCGAAGACGTTCTGGTTGCCGCGGCCGAGCAGCGGCTTGTGGCCGTTCTCCGGGTTCCAGAAGTCGAAGTCGTCCTTCGGCATCAGGTAGGTGGCGTTCGGGAAGGTGGGCACCCACTGCCGCCCGTCCAGGTAGGTGTTCCAGCCGACGTGGTCGATGTGGAGATGTGTGTTGACCACGATGTCCACGTCCTCGGGCTGGACGCCGGCCCGGGCGAGGTTGGCCAGGAAGTCCGTTTCGAGGCGGCTCCAGACCGGGGCGTAGGGACGCTCCTTGTGGTTGCCCACGCCGGTGTCGACGAGGATCGTCCTGCCCTCGCTGCGCAGCAGCCAGGTCTGGATCGCAGAATTCACGATGTTGGTCTCGGAATCCAGGAAATGCGGGGTCAGCCAGTCGGTACCGGCTTCCCAGACTTCCTTCGAGCTTTCCGGGAAGAAGGTCTCGGGCGTCATTTCGACAGAACCGAAGTATTCCCATACCCGGGTGATGGAGACATTGCCGAGGGTGATCTGTTCCATGGGGTTTCCTTGGAATTCGGAGGATTTACTCAACCGTACGAGCGGCCCCGGCGGGCGCGGTATCCGTCACGTGACTGCACCTGTGCGTGCAGCCCTGAGCGTGGCGTTTCCGCTTGTAGGCCAGGGACGCGTTCGCACCGGTCGGCGGTATCGGCGCAGCTCCCTGCCGCAGCCGGGGCCGGGACGTGCGACGACGGGATGTCCACGCTCTCGGCAGGGACCATGGTGGTGCGGTCGGGGTCCGAGGCGAATGGGTCCAAGGCTCGTACGAGCGCGGTCAGGGTCGCGTCGAGGCGATTGGTGTGCAGCAGCAGGCGATGCTCCGGCGACGGCCGGTCAAGGCTCACGCGTTGCTCCTCCGAGAGCAGGGACAGCGCCCTGATGACCGTGGGGCGTGCCGTTTGTGAGGCGCTTTCCGGTCGGTGGCCGGTGACGCGGATCAGGTGGGTCACGGTCTCGTGCGCGCGGTCGGCAGCAGCTGTGAGACGGGCGGCGCACTCCCGGACGTGGCCCGCCGGGAGACGTTCGGCCGTGGCGGCCAGGCTCCGTGCGTGGTACGCGCCTGCCTCAAGGAGTTCCAGCAGGTGGCGGGCGCGGTGACGGCGGCGGCGCTGCGGATTGAACGGATGAGTGAGAGGCAGACAGGCCTTGCGGAATGATTCCAGTGCCTGGTCGAGGTCGTGTGCCGCGCGGACCCAGCTCGTCGGGATCTCTGTGTCCGTGCTTCCTGCCGCGACGGCCCGAAGGAGGCGGTCGAGGACGTGCAGGAAGCCGACCAGTCCCTCGTCACTGGCCCGGCGGACCGTGGTGGGAAGGATGAGGACGGCGGCAAGGATCCCGCAGGACACTCCCAGTGCGGTCTCCTGGACGCGCACGAGCAGCACGTGTGTCGAGAAGGTGTCCATCAGCGCGAGCAGCATGCTGAGCGTGCCGGTGATGAAGAACGTCACGGCCCAGTAGGCCTGCGACGGGGTGTAGAACATGCCGAACATGCACAGCAGGAGCAGGATCAGGAGGACAGGGCCGTCTCCGCCGACCAGAGCGGCGAGGCCGTAGCCGAACACCACGCCGAGGACGGTGCCCGCCAGCCGCCGGACACTCTGCAGCAGCACCTCGCCGGTGCTCTCGTTCTTGATGAAGACGACCCATGCGGCCGCGACAGCCCAGTACCACAGGTGCGGCGACAGGAGATGACCCCCCGCGATGGCGAGGGCCGAGGCAGCCGTCACCTGAAACGCCTGACGGGTGGCTCCCCGCTTCACGCTTGAGGTGTCGCTGCCCCTGTGCGGCAGCGCCCCGAAGGTGGGTGAGGCGGGCTTGCGTGGAGGCGTCCCGATTCCTGCCGGGCGGCCCCGTGGGCCGAGAACCCGCAGGGCTTCGGCGAGTTCGTCGACCGCGGGGAAGCAGTCCAGTACGAGTGCGGAGCCTGTCGGCCGGTTCGCGGCGCCGCCTTCGTACTCCTCCTCGCACCGCTTGGAGGCACAGGCCGTTCCCGCGGTGAGCTGGTGCCGGAGAGCCCTGATCCGCTGCGTGAGCCGATGTCGGGCCGTCCGTCCCGCCAGATCGTTGCGGGCGGCCGGGGTGCGCATCGCGCGGACCGTGAGTACGGCCAGGCGCTGCGCGGCCATCTCCACCCGGCTGAGGTGCAGCAGCAGGGCCTCGGTGTCCTCGTCGACGGCGCGCTCGTCGAGAAAGTCCTCGATCAGCAGCACGGACGCGTGCAGCCTGTCGAGGCGGTCCTGCAAAGCGCGGCTCCGGGTGTCGACGTCCTGCCCAGTGACGATCAGCGAGGCCGTGTCCCGGAGGATGTCTTGCAGTCGCACGTCGAATGCGTGCCGCAGCCGCCGCAGAGTTCCGGACGCCGTGACGGGGCCGACGCAGTACCACATGGCTGTGGCGGCCCCGAATGCCACCAGTACCGATGCTCCGAGCTGCGGAAGCTGGTCTGCTCGGGCACGGGTGAACTGAGACAGCAGGAAGGCCATGAAACCGAAGATCCCCAGGCCCAGCCCTCGCGGCCCGAACCGGCGGGCCTGGACGGCGAAGTAGATCACCACCAGGAAGACCAGCTTGGCTGCCGTCGGGTACGGCGTCAGCACGGCTCCGGCGGCCAGGGACGCGAGGGCGAGCGGAGCGCCGAGTCCGAGCGTGATGCGCTGGTTGCGTGGGTGCAGGTCGCTGATGGCCAGTGAAGTCGTCATCGCGGTGAAGCCGCCGACCACCAGCGCCGTCTCGGGCGCTCGCAGCGCTGTCAGCACGGCAAGGGTCGCGGCGGTGCCGCACACGGCGCGCATCGCGGGGGTCAGACGGATCAGTCCGGGGTCAAAGGCGGCGAAGCGGTCCCACAGCGATGTCGTTGTCCTTGCCACCATGGAGATCTCCGTAGGTCCTTTCGCGTGTGCACGGCCGTGGGAGAGCCTTGAGGTTTCGGCCGGCCACGGCCCGCGTCACCAGTCTCGGCACCCGGGGTTCCGGCCGGTATGCGTCAGGTGACTGCTCTCGGAGGTTCCGCAGCACACAGGTGGGAGCCCTGAAGTAGCTCACGGTGGCCTGGACGGAGAAACGAGACACAGGGTCCGTCGCCGGCGTCGGCGACCGCGCAGCGCCTGACAGGCCTGCACCTGTTGACGATGGCTTACGGTTCCAAGGGGCTACACAGTGCACGGACTTGGGACGGACAGCCGCCAGCTACCCAGAAGGTCACGCGACATTCGATGCATCTCGACACAGCCGTCGTCGAGGCGCAGGCTTCCGCGCACCGCGCGTTCGCTCGGGTCGTTCGCCCGCTCAAGAGCAGCCTCGTGGGCCTGCTCCGGATCGGCCATGCCGTCGACGACATAGAAGTGGCGTACGAGCCGACCGCACGGTGTACGGAACCCGAGTCCGACCAGCCACGAGCATCCAGTGGCCATGACAGCGCCTTCCGGTCGAGATGTACGGCTTACGCGATCCCCGTCTGTGATGGCAGGACGCCACCGGCGACGCACGACCGTGCCTGCCCGCCGACCCGGAAAGGCGCGGCCGTGCCCGCTTCACGATTCTGTGGCCGGACGAACAGCCGGGGGTATGCGTCACGTGACTGCAGCGGTGCCGGTCGGCCGCGGGATGGGGCGTTTGCGCCTGCCGACCGGTTGTCCCGCCGTGGCGTCCCGATGCCGTGACGGTGCGGAGACGTACGGGTCGCCGCATGCGGAGGCCGGCGGTCTCCTCGCCACGATGGCCGTGCGGCGCGCGACTCCGCCGGCGAAACCCGCCCTCCGGGAGAACTCCATAGATGCCAGGGCCGGAATATCTCGGACGACGACTGCGCTCGGATGCGCTTTGAGCAGGTTCGAGGCCACTCCCGCGGGCGCTGCCTCGGTTCTCCCACGTTAGTATCGGGGGGTATCTCAAATTCCCTGGAGCATCCGTGGAAAACGATGGAAGGGCTCGTGGGGACCAGCGCTCGGTGCCAAATTCTGGTCTGACGCTGGTGGGCCGAGAAACCGAGACATCGGAAATCATCCGACGTGTCGGCGCTGATCGGTCCCGCAGTGACGTGCTGGTCGTCACGGGTGACCCCGGTGCCGGAAAGAGCACCCTGCTCGACATCGCGGCCGATCGCGCGCAGAGGGCAGGCGGCCGAGTGCTGCGAGCGGTGGGGAGCGAATCCGAGGCGCACCTTGGATTCGCGGGTCTTCATCAGATGCTGCGCCCGGTGCTCGGTGAGGCGGAGGGCCTGCCGTCGCGGCAGCGCGCCGCGCTCCGTGCCGTCCTGGGGCTCGACGAGTGTGCCGAGGCCCCCGACGCGATGGTCGTCGGCCTGGCGGTTCTGACCTTGTTGTCGGACCTGGCGGAAACGACACCGCTGCTGGTGGTGGTCGACGACGCCCAGTGGATCGATCGCGGATCACTGGACGTTCTCTCCTTCGTGGCGCGACGCATGGACAGCGAGCCCGTGACGCTGCTGGTCGGAGTCCGCACCGCGGCCGCGCTTCCCGGCTTCGACAAGGAGTACGAGCGCCTTGAGCTCGGCCCGCTGGACGGTGAGGCGGCCAACCGGCTGCTCGACCGGCAGCCCATGCCACCCACCGGCCGAACCCGCGTGCGGATCCTTGAGGAGGCGGCCGGCAACCCACTGGCTCTGGTGGAACTCGCCCACGCCACCGCGATCCGGCACCCCGAGGGCAGTAGCGTGGAGGGCCCGCTGCCGGTCACCGACCGGCTGGAGCGGATCTTCGCGGGCCATGCGGCGGACCTGCCGGAACAGACCCGCCGCATCCTGCTGCTCCTTGCGACCGCCGATGCGGCGGACGCGCAGGCAGCCGCCATGGGACTCCCCGAGGCGGACGACAAAGCATGGGAGCCCGCTGATCGGGCCGGCCTCGTACGCCAGGACGGAGCCAGGATCTCCCTCCGCCACCCGCTCGTCCGCTCCGCCGTCTACCATGCCGCGTCGTTCGAGGAACGCCGCAGGGCGCACCTCGCTCTCGCGGAGTTGCTGCGCGAGGAGCCCGACCGTCGCGCCTGGCACCTCGCCGCCGCGACGGTGCGCCCCGACCAGGAGGTTTCGACCGCCTTGCAGCAGACGGCCGACCGGGCCCGGCGCCGAGGTGGCTTCGCGGCCGCTGCCGCCGCCCAGGAGCGCGCCGCAGAGCTCAGCCCGCGTCGCGAGGACCGGGCGCGCCTGCTGACCGAAGCCGCTACCACCGCCGTCTTCACCGGCCAACTCGGCTGGGTGGAACACCTGGCCGCCGCAGTCCGCGAGAGCACCGACGACCCGGCACTGCTGGGCAAAGCCGCGCTGGCCACCGGCCAGCTCATGTCCCTGAGCCCCCACCACACAGCGGCCTTCGCCCTGCTCATGCGTGTCGCCGATGAGGCGGCGAACGCCCGGTCACCCCTCGTACTCGACGCGCTGGCCGCAGCGGCGGTGGTCCGCTACTACTCGGGCGAGGAGTCCCAGCAGCGACAGATCCAGAGTCTGCTCTCCTGCACGCCCGACGATGCCGCCGCAGCCGCGCTGCACGCCTGGGTACTGGCTGTCTCCGACCCCAGCGGCGCAGGAGCGTCCCTCGCACCGGTGCTGCCCGGGCTCATCGCCGAGGCCAAGGGCGACGCCCGGCGCCTGACCGCGCTGGCCATCGTCGCCTGGCTGCTCGACCAGACCGCCCTCGCCGCCAGGACCTTCGACGAGGCGTTCGACCAGTGGCAGGCCCACGGCCCGCTCCCGGACGGACTGGGATGCGCGGCCGGCTGGACCCGCCTGGAGCAGGGCCGATGGCCCGAGGCCCGCTCGGTGGCGGCCGACATCGCGGCCATGGCATCGGCGGCCGGACTCGACCATGCCGAGGCCTGTGCCCAGGCACTCGACGCCACGGTGGTAGGCCTGCTCGGCGACCCGGCCACCGCACGCCGGCTCGCCGAGCGAGCCCTGTCTCTCGTCGATCCTCTGGAGAGCCGCTCCGTCGCGGTCTTCGCCCGTCGTGCCCTGGGGATGGCGGCCGTGGCCGAGGGCGACTACGACACCGCGTACACACAGTTCCGCTCCGCGTTCACCGACGACGGCGATCCGGTCCACTACCACGTCTCCTACACCGTCCTGGCCGACCTCGCGGCCGCGGCCGTTCGCCGAGGACAGCAGGAGCACGCCGCCGAACTGCTGGAACAGGCGGCGCGACGCCTCGGTACGGGCATGTCGGCACGGGTGGCCGCCTTGATCGACCGAGGCCGCGCCCTCCTCGCGGATCCCGAGCACGCGGAGCCGTTCTTCCAGGCGGCGCTCGCACAGCCCGCGGGTGAGCAGTGGCCGTTCGAACGGGCACAGACCCGGCTCGACTACGGGGAATGGCTCCGCCGCCAGCGCCGTATCGCCGAGGCACGTCCACTGCTGAGCGCCGCCCTGGAAACCTTCCAGCGCCTCGGCGCACGGCCGTGGATCGAGCGGGCACAGGCAGAACTGCGCGCCGCCGGAATCGAGGCGACCGACGTCGTGCCCAGCGCCTTCACCGAACTCAGCCCCCAGCAGCAGCAGATCGTCCAACTGGCGGCCCGCGGTCTGACGAACCGCGAGATCGGGGAGAAACTGTTCCTCTCACCGCGCACGGTCGGCTCCCACCTCTACCGGGTCTTCCCCAAGCTGGGCATCACCGCCCGTTCACAACTCCGCGACGTGCTCGAAGGCACCCTGTCAGGTGCCGGCGTGCAGAGCTGAAAGCCGAATCTGCCTTGGCGGCACGCTGACGAGCATGCCGCCTGTCGGCCGACGGCCGTCGCCGTGCAGTCGGCTGACAGATACCGCGACCGGATTCCGCATGACAGATTCATAGAGCGCGACGACGAGAGACCGCACAGACTCGTCGAGCCGCACAAGGGATTCACCCGGGCGCCCTACCCCTGCGCCCGTGCCCTTGGGGGGCGTGAAAGCTGTCCGAGCCCTGGCCTGCCCTTCACGCCCCCAGATCTGCGGCCGCGACCGCGCCGAGAACTCCGGCCCACCAGCGCCCAGTGAACAGGCTTCGACCAGGAGGGCGTTGGTGTCCAGGACGGGCAGGAGCATCGGCCGGTCCAGCACCATCGGGTTGATCGCTGATCCCGACGGGACCTGCGGCAGCGGTGCCGGAACGGCAGGATCAAGGGTCATGGACCAAGTTTGGCCGCCACCACTGACCTCGGCTGTGGACCCGTGGGGTGTAGCGCAGTGTCTCGGCGATCGCGGCGGGGAGCAGGGTCGGGTCCTGGCGGACCTGCGCCATCTGCTCGGGGTGGTCGATCAGGTGCTTGAAGAGGAGGGCGAGGGTCTTGTCGGCGGGCGCGGTGGCGGCGGCCAGGACATTGATGATCAGCGCGGTCACCTCGCGGTCGCTCATGGCGATGCCGTCGAACTCGGCGGTGCACAGCCTGGATATCAGGTCCCCGCCGGGGTGACGGCGGCGCTCTTGTACGACGGGAACGAGGTAGGCCTCCAGTTGCCCGGCGCAGTCCATGCAGTGCCGTCGGCGTTCGGGGGTGAGGACGACGCTGGTGATGAACTCGGCGACCCCACTGTGCCAGGCGGTGACCTGCTGCCAGTCCTTCTTGTCCAGGCGAGAACGTCGAGCGTCACGCGGACGGCCAGGGGTTTGCCGAAGTCGTTGACGAGGTCCAGCCGTCCCCGGGGAAGAAAGGGTGTGGTGAGTTCGGCGGCGTTGGCGTGGACGGCCCGTATCTGGTCCTGCAGGGCCTGCCCGGTGAAGCCACGCACGACGATCTTTCGCTTGGCGGTGTGCTCGGCGCCGGTCACCTGGGCGGCGAAGTCCTCGGACAGGATGCTGAAGCGGGAGACCATGCAACGGGGAATCCCTTACTGGTAGCAGCCGTTGACGGTCGCCGCGAGGTCGTCCATGGCGTCCTTGATGGCGTTCGGGTCGGCCGTGGCGCCGTTCTCGACGAAGGAGAACACCTTCCACTTGCCGTCCTTGCCCTGAGTCAGACCGCTCAGTGCGATGGCGCCGGTGAGGGTGCCGGTCTTCGCGTGTACCTTGCCCACCGCGCACGTGGAGTTGGCGTCGTCGAAGCGGCCGTACTCCGGGCCGAGCGTGCTGCCGGCCTCGCCGGAGACGGGCAGGCCGTCGAGAACGGAGCCGAGGGTGTGCGCGTGGCGGGGCTGCGCCGGCAGTTCGAGGATCTGGGCGAGGGTGGCGGCCGGGATGCGGTCGGCCCGGGACAGGCCGCTGCCGTCGTAGAGCTTGAAGTTGTGGAGCGAAACCCCGTACACCCTGCTCAGCACGTGGCGCACGACCTCAGTGCCGCCCTCGAAGGTGGCCGGGCGGCCGGCGCCCAGGGCGGTCATCCGCAGCAGGGTCTCGGCGATGTCGTTGTCGCTGTGCTTGAGCATCGTGTGGACGATGTTCGACAGCGGCGCCGACTTGTGCTGGGCCACCGGAACGTCCGTCGGGCGTGCGGTGGCGCGGGTGACGTCGCCGGTGACCGTGACGCCGTGCGCGGCGAGTTGCTTCACGAAGACCTGCCCGGCGTCGATGGAGGTGTCCTGGACGCCGCGCCCGTCGACGACCAGCGCGCGGACCGGGGCGACGGTGTCGGGGTAGTAGCCGTCGTTCCAGCCCTTGGCCAGGGTCGGCTCCGGGAACAGGCTGTCGTCGACGGTGACCTTCACGGTGGTCCGGCCCGCGGCCTTGAGTCCGGCGCTCGCGGTCTTCGCCAACTCGGCGAGGCCGGCGGTGGTCAGGGTGCGGTCGCCGCCACCGACGAGCGTCAGGGTGCCGTGGCCGTAGACGACCTTCGTGGTGAACCGGTGCTGCGGGCCGAGTACGGTCAGGGCGGCGGTCGAAGTGGCGAGCTTGGCGTTGGACGCCGGCATCAGCGCGGTGGAGGCGTGGTGGCCCCAGACGGTGGTGTTCGAGTCGGCGTCGAGGACCACGCCGCTCACCTTCGAGCCCAGCCGCTGATCGAGTATCCGGGTCTTCAGGTTCTTGGCCATCTGCTGGTCGTCGGCGTCCAGGTCGTGGGTCTTGGTCGTCGTACCGACACCCTCTTGTGCCGCGAAGGCGGACGGACCCGCCAGAGCGCCGGACGCCGCGGGCACGGCCAAGGCGAGGACAAGAGCCCGGCGAAACTCGGTTCCCGCGCCGTTCCGTCTGGGCCTGCGGTGCCGGCGCCGGCCTCCCGGAGAGAAGGTGTTCTCGGGTGTCGTGGCAGCTGTTTCGGTCATCGGGGTTCGAAACTTTCAGAGATGGGGGCCTTGGGAAAAGGAGAGCCAAGCGCGCTGCATCGGCCATCACACATGAGCTGCCGGTTCGGCATCAGTGGTCGCCGGTGACCGGCCTGCGGTCGTAGCACACGGAATCCGGGTCCGCGCTCGCGGCCTGCCGGCCCTTGATCTCCACTCGTGCGCCGGGCCTGATGGCGTCGTACACCCATTTCCCGGCCTCGGGCGCCAGGGCGATGGAGCCGGGAGGGGCGTTATGGCCGATGCTGTTGAGACCGGCGGAGGGGTCCAGCGCCCACATCAGCAGCCGCTCGTGGTGACGGCGGTCGGTGAAGGTGACAACCCACTGCCTGACGTCCACAGATTTGGTCAACTTGCTGTACTTGTTGGGGGGCATGGTCAGGGTGGGGTACTTGGCGGTGACCGTCACCGCGCTCTCGCCGATCGGGCAGTTCTCCTGCGCCCCGCTGATGGGGAACTTCCTGCCCCTGATGGTCAGTGTGTGGGCATCCAGGTCGATCGTCACCCGCTGGACGGGCACCGGGGACGGTGTCGGTGCGGGGGTGTGGGACACGGACGCCGCGGGAGGTACGGCCGCCCCGGTGGCGGAGCCGAGGGCGGCGGAGGTGACGGCGGTGAGGGCCACCGCCGCCAGCGCGCCGGAGCAGAGCACAACGCGCTGGCCCCGGCGGCGTCGTTGCGCCCGACTCCTCGCCTGTGCCCCCGTGGCCGGTGCCGCGCCCTGCGCGGCCAGGTCACGGAGCCGGGCCGACAGCTCCGCCTCGGTCAGGGGATGCGGTGGCGGCTGGTCAGACACAGGCTTCCTCCGTGGAGTGGTTGTCCTCGCTCACCAGGTGAGCGGCGAGTGCCGAACGGCCGCGTGACAGGCGTGCCTTGATGGTGCCGACGGCTGCACCGGTCTCGGCGGCTATCTGCTCCACGCTCAGATCGCACAGGTGATGCAGCACGATCGCGGTCCGCTGGGCCTCCGGCAGGAGCCGCAGAGCGGCGACCAATGCCACGTGGTCCGGATTCGGTTCGGGTACCGGCCGCGGCACGGACTCGCCCCGGACCAGCTCCCACCAGCGGCGCGCCCGCCGCCAGCGGCTCATCGCCAGACGGTGTGCCACCGTGCGGATCCACGCCTCGGGATCCCGATCGCCGGTCAGCACGGACGAACGCCGCTCCCAGGCGCGTGCGAACGCCTCCTGGACCACGTCCTGGGCTTCGGCGTAGTCGCCCGTCAGGGCGTACAGCTGACCGACCAGACGCGGGCAGGCAGCCGTGTAGAAGAGGTCGAACTCGTCCTCGGTCACCTTGTCGTGCTCTCTTCTCACGGCGCGGGGCGCGTGCGGCGCGGGGCCGGTGCGATGGGGGTCATGCGGTCGTGGTCGCGCCGGCCTCGCTGTGCGCGAGCCACTGCTTCCAGGTCAGGTTCCAGTCGCCGTAGCCGTTACCGGCGGCCACGGTGTCCTTGTCCGCCCCGGTGACCGTGATGACGTCGCCGACCCGCACCTGGTCGTAGAAGCGCCGGGCGGTGCCGTCGGAGGCGAGGCCGACACAGCCGTGGGTGACGTTACGGTGTCCGGCCTCGGTGTCGGCCCGCGGGTTCTGGTGCACGTATGTCCCCGACGTCGTCAGGTGCACGGCCCAGAAGTAGTCGCCGTGGTACTCGTTCCCGAGGCCCACGGTGCGGGAGTCCATGAGCACCTTGCGCTGCTTGTCCATGACGACCATCGTCCCGTTCCAGGTGTCCGTCCCCGGCGCCCCGGTGGTGACCGGGATGCGCCGCGTCGTACCGCCGGTGCGGACGGTCATCATGTGTGTCTTCGCGTCGACCGTGGCCACCAGCGACCGGCCGATGATGAAGTGCCGGGCGCCGTGCGAGCCCAGACGGAGAGTGACCCTGGTGCCGGACTGCCAATAGGCGGTGCTGGGGCGGAAGTCGACACGCTGTCCGTCCAGGAGGCTGCTGTCCTTCACCCAGCTCCATGCCCCCTTCGTGCCCGATGAGGTCTGTACGCGCAGCCAGTTCTCGACACCCTTGCGCTCGGCAGCGGGAACCGGCCGGGAGAAGGTGACGGATATGGGCATGCCCACACCCACCGTCTGCCCGTCGGGTATGTTCACCCGCGCCTGCGCCAGCACGGCGGGCTCCGGCACCGACGGAACCGGGCGTGCGCCGGACGCCCTGCCCGCGCCGTCGTTGTCCCTGCCCGTGGCCTTCCCGTCCGCCGCGGCGGAGGCCCTGGCCCCCGCCGCGTCACCGGCAACCCTGACGCCGGTACCCGCGTCCGCCGAACAACCGACGGCCGAGAACAGGGCCGCACAGGCCACGACAACGGCGCCGAAACGGCCGGCGGTCCAACCGGCCGAACGGTCCACGTACATGTAATCCCCCTGGATGAGGTGCGGTATCGCCTCTAATACCAACGGGCTCGGAGGCGGGTTGCATCGGAGCGAAACCTTTTTGCCGGCAGCTGCACGCGGGGGACACAACCTGCTGCCTCCGATGTGTCGTGCACGTCGTTTCCCGGACGGGGTACGCGGCGCTCTGATAGAAGTGCTCGGGGTACAAGAAGGTCGCCGAACGCAGGCCGGGCAGTCGTCAAGAGGGCCTGGAACAGGGGAAGCAGGAAGGCGCTGATGCATGACTGCCCACCGGTCGGATGAAGGGCCGCACCTCGGGCTGATTGCGGCTCTCGCCGCGCTGGTGGTCGTCGTGCTCGGGGTCCTGTATGCCGACGACAGCAAGCCCGGCATGGTGGATGCGCGGATCTGGGCGGCGGTGTACGGCGTGGGGCCGACGTGGCGGCATGTCGCTCTGGCCATGGACTTCTTGGGGGAGCCCGTGGGAGCGGCAACGCTGGTCGTGGCCGCCGTGACGGGCTGCCTGCTGCTTCGGCGTCCTCGCGCGGCGGTGCTCGTCGTTGCCGGACTCGGCGTGACCGTGGGGACGGCGACGCTGCTCAAGCACCTGGTGGGACGCACCATCCACGGCGACGGCAACCTGTCCTACCCGAGCGGGCACACCGCCTTCCTCACCGCGCTCGCCCTTGTGGTGGCGCTGCCCGCGACGGGCCGGCTCGGCCTCGGCAGGACGGCCGGCATGTCACTCGTGCTCGCGGCGGCGCTGGTTGCCGGTGCCGCCATGGGCTGGGCGCAGGTCGCCCTGGGCGCGCACTACCCGACCGACGTCCTCGGCGGTTGGTGCACCGCGCTGGCGGTGATACCAGCGACAGCGTGGCTGGTCGATCGGATGGCCGACGCCGTTCGGCAGGGGCGTCGCTGACGTCACGTCACTTCACTTCACTTCAGTTCACTTCAAGCCAAGCGGCGGAATACGGGCTTCACGGGTCGTCCGGCCAACCAGGGGGTGGGGTCGGCGGCGTCCAGTGCCTTCCGGTACACCGCACATGCCTGGGCCACCACGTCGACGGTGTGATCGATGTCGGCGTCGTCGAGCGCGCTGCTCACCACGAACGACGGGGCCAGCACCCCACCCGCGAGGAGCCGGCGCAGGAACAGGGTGCGGTACTGCTGCGACGGCTGCCGGTTCTCGTCGAGGGTGGCGAAGACCAGGTTGCTGGCCCGGCCCCGGACGACGATGTGGTCGCCGACGCCCATTCCGGCCGCGGCCTCACGGACGCCGGCGGCCAACCGCTCGCCGAGGGTGTGCAGTTGTGCGGTGATGCCCTCCTCGACGTAGGTGGTCTGCACGGCCATGGCGGCTGCCAGGGAGTGTGTTTCCGCACCGTGCGTGGTGGAGAGCAGGAACACCCGGTCACCGGAGTGACGCAGCCCGCCCCGCTCCATCAGATCGCGGCGCCCGGCCAGCGCGGAGACGGCGAATCCGTTGCCCAGCGCCTTGCCGAACGTGGAGAGGTCGGGGACGACGCCGTACAGGCCCTGGGCGCCCGCCTCGGACCAGCGGAAGCCGGTGATCATCTCATCGAAGACCAGTACGCAGCCGTGCCGGTCGGCCAGTTCACGCAGGCCGGCGAGGTACCCGGGCGGCGGCTCGGTGTGGGTGGCGGGTTCGAGGATCAGGCAGGCGACCTCGTCCTGATAGCGAGTCAGCAGCTCCTCCGTGGCGGACAGGTCGCCGTAGGGGAAGGACACGGTCAGCTCGGTGGTCGCCGCCGGAATGCCGGCGGACATCGGTGTGGTGCCGATGAACCAGTCGTCGACGGAGAAGAACGGATGGTCGGCGCAGACGGCCACCCGCGGGCGCCCGGTGGCGGCGCGGGCGAGGCGCACCGCGGCGGTGGTGGCGTCGGAGCCGTTCTTCGCGAACTTCACCATCTCGGCGGTCGGCACTGTGGCCAGGAAGCGTTCCGCGGCCTCGACCTCCATGATGGACGGCCGGACGAAGTTGCTGCCGCGGTCGAGTTCCCGCCGCACCGCCTCGATCACGCGTGGGTGGGCGTGGCCGAGGCTGACCGACCGCAGCCCTGAGCCGTACTCGATGTAGCGGTTGCCGTCGATGTCCCACACGTGGGCACCGCGGCCGTGGCTGATGACCGGGGCCAGGTTGTCGGGGTACTGGTCGTCACCCTTGGCGTAGGTGTGCGCGCCCCCGGGGATCATGGCGTGCAGCCGCTCGTTCGCCAGCCGCGACCGGGGCAGGAGGAACTCGCCGTTCCTGTCGGTGTGTTCGGTGTCCACGCCGGCCTCAACTCTCCTTTTGCTTCAGGACCTCCGCGAGGCTCGGCGCCTCCCGGTCCCGCTGGGACATCGAGGTGACCGGCAGCGGCCAGGGAATGGCCAGCTCCGGGTCGTCGAAGGCGATCGTCACGTCCTCGGCCGGATCGTGCGGGCGGTCGATCCGGTACGAGGTGTCGGCGGTCTCGGTCAGCGCCTGGAAGCCGTGTGCGCACCCCGCCGGGATGTACAGGGTCGTCTGCGTCTCGCCGGACAGCTCGAAGAAGGCCCGGCCCAGGTAGGTCGGCGAGTCCGGCCGCAGGTCCACGACCACGTCGAAGATCCTCCCGTACGAGCACCGCACCAGCTTGGCCTCGCCCGAGCCGGAGCGCAGGTGCAGGCCGCGCAGCACACCCCGGACCGAGCGGGACACGCTGTCCTGGACGAAGGCGTCCGGGTCGAGGCCCACCGAGCGGACCACGTCGGCGTCGAAGGTGCGGCAGAAGAAGCCGCGCTCGTCGGCGTACGGCGTCGGCTCGAACAGGTACGCGCCGGCGATCGCCGGGACTTCGGTCACCTTCATGGAGCCTCCCGCACCGTGTGGGCGTGGCCGGTCGTCGGGAACAGGGTCGTGGTCAAGGCGGTGAACTGGTGCTCCAGGCGCCGGGCGGCAGCCAGGTTCCGCTCGGTGAGGGTCTGCCGCAGCTCGGCCGAGTGCTTCTCCAGGTCCCGGAACTGTTCGAGCAGCCGGTCGGCGTCGACCTCGCGTGCCGGGTGGCAGTACGCGCCGAGGCCCATCCGGTCCATGAGCGCGTCGCTCTTCGCCGCGTAGCAGAGGGCGAGCACGGGTGTTCCGGTCTTCAGCGCGCAGATCAGGTTGTGGTAGCGGACGGCCACCACGGTGTCGGCAACTGCCATCTCCTTCATCAGGTCGGCCAGTGAGGCCGGCTCGGCAGCGGTGACCAGCGGTGAGTCCACCGCGTCGAGGATCGCGGCGACCACCGACGCATCGCACTCGTCGCCGGTGAGCAGCCGGACCGGCCTGCCCTCCTCGACCAGCGCGCGGACGAACCGGATCGTCCCGTCGAGGTAGCGCCGGTATATCTCCTCGGCCCGGGCGCGGTCGTCGTTGCCGCCGTGGAAGTCCATGACGCCGACGCAGACCGGGCCCGGCGAGCCCGAGGGTGTGCTCGCCGGTGGTGTCGGCAGGGCGAACGCGAGGTCCGGGTAGACCTCGTCGCGCGTGGTGTCCACGCCCATCGCCCGCATCGCGTCGCGGGACTGGGCGTCCCGGTACGACCGGTACGCGGCCAGCCGCGCCGACCAGCGCACCAGGGCCCGGGTGGGCCGGTTGCCGATCTCGGCGGCGCCGACGCCGACCAGCGCGACCCGGGTGCCCAGCAGCCGGCCGCTCGCGCAGAGCAGGAACAGCGCGTACGGGAAGCCCCACGGCCGCAGCGGCAGTGTGGCCTCCAGGACGCCCATGCCCGGCACGATCACCACGTCGTGCCGGCGCACCCAGGCGGCGGTGCGGAAGACGTCGACGAGTTTGCCCAGACCCTTCGCCGCGATCGCGCCCGCACGTGACGCGGTCCGGTACTCCGCGCGGTTCCAGTGCAGCCGCGTGGCGGGGATCCCGAACCGGGTCGTCACGGCCTCGGGCCCGCCGCACAGGGCGTCCACGACCGCCTCCGGGTGCTCGGCGCGCAGGTACCCGAGCACGGCTTCGAGCGACCCGTCGTTGCCGAGGTTGCCGGAGCCGAGCAGGCCGAACACCCCGACGCGCACCGGAGTTTCGTCCGCGGACGTCATGCCTGCCCTCCCATGTGTCCCTCACGGCCGGCGACGAGGGCGTCGACGGAGACCGTGAGCAGGGCCGGGTCGACCGGGGCGCGGTCCTCGACCCGCTCGCCGGCGCCCGGCCGGACCCGGCTGGTCATCCACGCGGCCAGGTGGCGGTAGCACGCGCGCCGGTCGGCCGGGGACAACGGCGCCCGCCGGATCGCCGAGGCGAAGCCCCAGACGTACTCGGCGAGCAGCCGGGGCGTCGGGTGCAGCGGGCCTGCCCGGCGCGGGTCCAGGTTGACGCACCGGGAGCGCTTGGAAGGGTTCGCCCGCTCGGCGCGGGTGGGGTGGTCGCGGCGGAAGTACAGCAGCTCCGGCACCTGGTGGAAGCGCCCGTGCAGGGTGATCTCGGCGACGAACGTGCGGTCCGCGTGGTGGTAGCTGTCCAGGGGTTTCACCCGGCGCAGCATGTCGGCCCGCATCACCCCGTAGAAGTCGTCGCCGCCCGGCTCGAACAGCAGGCTGCGGAAGCGGTCCGGGGGGCGCGGTGAGTCGGTGGCGAGCGTGTACTCGTAGGGGACCTTCACCTGGCCGGTGCCGTCGATGACCGCCTGGTCGGCGTGCGCGAGGATCACGTCCGGCCGCTCGTCCAGCGCCTCCACGCAGCGCCGCAGCAGGTCGCGGCCGTAAAGGTCGTCGTGCGAGGCCCACTTGAACAGCTCGCCGCGGGACTCGGCGAACACGCGGTTGTGGTTCGGCGTGGCGCCGATGTTCCGGGGCAGCCGGAGGTAGCGGATGCGTGAGTCCTGCGCGGCGTACTTGCGGCAGATGTCCTGGGTTCCGTCGGTCGAGGCGTTGTCGGAGATGACCAGTTCGAAGTCCTCGTAGGTCTGGCCGAGCAGGGCGTCGAGGGACTCGGCGAGGTACTCCTCGCCGTTGTACACGGGCAGGCCGATGCTCAGCCTGGGTCGGGCGGTCATGAGGTCCTCACTTCGGGGATGGGATGGTGGTGGCGCTCGCGCAGGGCGGACCGCAGCTGCAGCCACCACACGGCCGAGCCGCTGACGGTCGCGGCGGCGACGCCCCAGGCCGAGCCGACCGTGCCGGCCACGACCGCCCCGCCGAGCCCGCCGCTGACATAGCCGGCGGAGGCGAACAGCTGGCAGCGCAGGCTGCGCCGGGCCGCGCCGAGCGCGCGCAGCCCGGCCGCCGCGCCGGTGCCGAGGCCCGCGCCCGCGACGCCGAGGGTGATCGGCACGATGAGCTGCGCGGCGGAGTGCCAGACTCCGCCGAGCACGAGCTCGCCGAGCCGGTCCGGCATCAGCAGCAGCGCCCCGCCCCAGAACAGCGCGGCGGCGCCCTGCCCGCCGCCCAGGAGGAGGCAGAACTTCCCGAGCCGCTGCGGGGCCTGCCGCAGCACCCGTGCCGCCTCCGGGACGGTGACCAGAGACAGCCCCATCAGGACGGCGAGGAAGGGGCCCATCAGCAGCTCGGCGCCCCGCACCGCACCCACCGCGCCGACCCCGACGATCGCGCCGAGCCCGTACGCCCGCAGCTGGCTCGCGCCGCTCAGGCTGACGTTCTCGACCAGGTACCGGTAGCCGAGATCGCGCTGTTCGCGAAGCCACCCACGCGCCTCGGTCACCCGGGGCCGGATGCCGGACTGGAGGTAGCCGTACCCGGCGGCCACCGCGGCCGACGCCCCCCAGGCGAGCACGAACGCGGCCACGCTGCCCACGCGCGCCGCCACGACCATGGCCGGGACGAGCGCGATGCCCCACACGACGTCGTTGACGAACGCCTTCCGCCCGGTGCCGGCGGCGAAGAACGAGAACCGCCAGGCGTCCTGCAGCAGCAGCCCCGGCAGCATGACGCCGAGGCAGGCGAACGCGGGCCCCACGCGGCCGCCGAGAGCAAGGCCGGCCACCAGACACACCGCGCCGATGGCTGCACCGACGCCGAGCGCGGTACCCGACGACCGGGCCACTGCCCCGCGCCAGGACGCCTCCGACACGCCGCTGAAGCGCACCACGAGCGGGTCGGTGGCAAGGCCGCGGGAGACGTTGAGCACCACGCCGTAGGTCACCCAGGCGAGGCTGAACACCCCGAACGCGGTCAGCCCCAGCGAGCGGGCCACGTAGATGCCCACCACGAAGTTGCTGATGCTGGAGGCCGCCTGGTCGGCCAGTCCCCAGGACAGCCGGCCGACGAGGGCCCGCCGGGCGGAGCCGGCCGGTGGCGCCGTTGTCTGCGGATTCTCCTCCTCGGTGGTCATCGGCGTCATGCCTTGATCAGCCCGGCGCCGTGCAGAGCACCGGCCGCGGCGGCGACGGTGTCGAACGGCAGCCCGGACCGCTCGGCGACGTCCAGCAGAGTGTGCTCGCCGTCGGAGAGGTTGAGCACCCAGAGCATGGCCATCTGGGCCTGCTTCGCGTCGCTGCGGCCGCCGAGCGAGTCGTACAACCCACGCCGGCCCAGCTGTGGTTCGCCGTAGGGGCTGAGGTTGAGGTACCGCCGGTTGCGGTCGAGGACGGCGAACGCCTCGCGGCAGACTGCAAGGGTGTCCGCCATCGCCTGCGGGGAGACGAAGTCCAGGTTGTCCGCCGAGGTGTGGTACTCGGGGTAGCCGGCGTACGGGGTCCGGGTGAGCGAGCCCACGCCGAGATCGAACCCGGGCGAGCAGAACTGCCGCTCGTCGTAGCCGTACGGAGTGAACTCGGTGACGTGGTGCGGGCGTTCGGATGCGGCCAGCACGTGCCGCATCACCCGGTCGATCTCCGCGTCGCCGCGCCTGCTCTGCTTGTACGTCAACTGGCCCGGGTCCCCGGCGCAGGCCAGCACGAGGCCGTGCTTGACCCGGTCCACCCGCTCCGCGTTGCGGGCCAGCCAGGTGATCGCCCCGATGGTGCCGGGCGCGTAGATGAACCGGTAGGTGTAGTACGGCGTTTGCTCGGCCAGCGCCCGCGCCAGGAACGTCGCCACCGCGATGCCGGCCAGGTTGTCGTTGGCCAGCGACGGGTGGCAGACGTGGCAGGAGACGATCACCTCGTCGGAGACCTGCCCGGGGACCACATGCTCGGCGTAGGTGAGGTGGCCGTCCGCGAGTGTGGAGTCGATGCGCACCTCGTACTCGCCGTCCGGCAGCGCGTCCAGGGTCTCCTGAGCCAGGCAGAACCCCCATTCCGGCTTGTAGTAGCTGGTGCGGTACGGCACCCAGCCCGGGTGGTCCGGCAGGGTGTGCAGGTGCCCGCGCAGCTCGGCCAGCGGCATGGTCGCCGACACCGGCACGCTGTAGCCGAGCACGTGCAGGCTGGACGCGGTGAAGTCGACGACCCGGTGGCCGGCGGTGTCGGCGATGTACGCGTCCCGGATGTTCCACTCCTGCGGCACCGTCCAGTCGAGCACCTGAGTCCCGGTCGGCACCTCGTGCACCTGCAGCGGGACGTACTCGCCGACGATCTCCAGGGTGGCGCGCACGCCGTCGCCGGTGATGCTCCGGCACAGCGGGTACAGCCGCTCCACCAGCGCATACATCTCTTCGCCGGCGTCGGTCATCGGCGCCACCGCAGGGTGTCGTCGACGGCGCCGGCGTCGGACGCCGCGCGCAGCACGGCAAGCCGGGTGAAGCGTCGGTCGAAGTCCTCCCTGGTCAGCCCGAACTTCCTGTAGGCGTCGGCGAGTTCGAGTGCACCCCGTTTCACCGTCCACTCGCAGTCGAAGCCGGGGACAGCCGAGCGGAAGGCGGAGAAGTCCACCCGGTACGACCGCGGATCGGCACCGGTCTCCCCGGTGATCACCACCTTGGAGTCGGACACCGCCTCGGCGACCTGCTCGGCGATCTCGGCGACCGTGACGTTGTTGATCTCACTGCCGATGTTGAACGCCCGGTCGTGCACCGCCTCGCGCGGCGCGGTCAGCGCGGCCGCGAAGGCCCGTGCGATGTCGGCGGCGTGCACCAGCGGGCGCCAGGGGGTGCCGTCGGAGAGCACCAGCACCTCGCCGGACAGGAGCGCGTGGCCCACCAGGTTGTTCAGCACGATGTCGGCGCGCAGCCGGGGTGAGTAGCCGAAGGCGGTGGCGTTGCGCATGAACACCGGGGTGAAGTCGCCGTCGGCCAGCGCGTGCAGGTCGTCCTCCACCCGCACCTTCGACTCCGCGTACGGCGTCACCGGGCGCAGCGGGGCGTCCTCGGCGACCAGGCCGTCTCCGCCTGCGGCGCCGTAGACCGAGCAGGTGGATGCGTACAGGAAGCGTCGCACTCCGGCGTCGCGGGCCAGCCGGGCAAGGCGGACGGACGCGTGGTGGTTGATGTCGTAGGTGAGTTCCGGCGCCAGCGATCCCAGCGGGTCGTTGGACAGCGCGGCCAGATGGATCACCGCGTCCACCCCCGCCACGTGTTCGGCCGTGACGTCGCGCAGGTCCACCCGATGCCCCGGGGGGTCGGCGGGCGGCTCGCCCAGCACGCAGTCGGCGAACAGGCCGGCGTCAAGGCCGACGACCTCGTGCCCGGCGGCCGTGAGGACCGGGGCCATCACGGTGCCCAGATAGCCCTGGTGTCCGGTCAGTAGTACGCGCAAGGTTCAACCCCCCAGGTTGAGCGTGAGTTTGGTGACGGCGAACGCCTCGGCGTAGCGCGCGTGGCATTCGATGCCGCGGATCCGGGCAAGACCGAGGAATGCCTCCCGGTCGTACCAGGGCCGGTGCCGCTGCGAGGGGTAGTGCTCCTGCAGCAGCCGTACCTTCTGTTCGGCGATCTCCGGCGACAGCGGCTGGTACGCCACCGGGCGGTCGAGGTCGCCGTCCCACTTGGCGATCTCGTAGCCGAGGACCAGGTGGTCGCGGAATGCGGTGGGAATCAACTGCGCCAGGCCGCGGTGGTCCTGGTGCGCGTCATCGGTGCGCGGGGCCAGTACGAGCTCCGGCTCGGTCTGCGCGCGCAGCTCCTCGACCGCGGCCTTGGCCTCCTCCCAGTGCGCGGGCAGCCGGCCGTCCGGCACCTTGTGCACGGTGAGCCGCAGGTCGGCGCCCGGGCAGAAGGCGGCGAGCGCGGCCTGCTCCTCCTGCTCCCGTTCGCTGCCGCCGCCGGAGAGCACCAGCGCGTCCACGCGGATGCCCGGTCGCGCGAGGCACAGCGTCAGCAGCGTGCCGCCTGCGCCGATGGCGATGTCGTCGCAGTGCGCGCCCACCGCGACGATCCGGTCCGGGCGCCCGGCCCCGAGCCGGATCACGCCCTCGCTCCGACGATGTCCCGTTCCCACACGGCCCACGGACGGTCGCCCCGGGCGTAGGCCTCGTCAAGGGCGGCCCGCTCCTTCACGGTGTCGGTCGGCTTCCAGAAGCCGCGGTGCTGATGCGCCACCAGGCGGCCGCGCTTGGCCAGTTGGGCGCATCCGTCGGCGACCAGGTCGCCGTTCGCCGGTATGTGGTCGAAGACCTCCTGGCGGAGCACGAAGTAGCCGCCGTTCTCCCACAACGGCAGCTCGCTCACCGCGGTGATGCCGCCCACCAGGCCGTCCTCGCCCAGCTCCACGCAGTGGAACGAGGACTGCGGCGGCACCACCATCATCGACGCACCGGCGTCGCGCCGGGCGAACCGGTCGATCATCTCCGGCAGCGGGGCGTCGGTGAGCACGTCGGCGTAGTTGGCGAGGAACATCTCGTCGCCGTCCAGGTGGTGCCGCACCCGGCGCAGCCGCTCCCCGATCGGTGACTCGATGCCGGTCTGCGCGAAGGTGATCGTCCAGTCGGCGATGTCGGTGGACAGCAGCTCGGTCCGCCCGCCCCGCAGCACGAAGTCGTTGGACGTCGTCTCCTCGTAGTTGAGGAAGAAGTCCTTGATGTGGTGAGCCCCGTAGCCGAGGCACAGGATGAACTCCGTGTGCCCGAAGTGCGCGTAGTAGCGCATGACGTGCCAGATCAGCGGCCGCGGCCCGACCATCGCCATCGGCTTGGGAACGTCGTCCGCGGCACCGCTGCGCATGCGCATCCCGTAACCGCCGCAGAAGAGAACGACCTTCATGCTGTGACCTCTTTCAAGACGCGACCTCGACAATGCTCAGTTCCGGGATGGGAAAGACCAGCCGGCCGCCCCAGTCGTGCACGAAGGACAGCTGCTCGACCAGCTCGGCCCGCAGGTTCCACGGGAGGACGAGGACGTAGTCCGGCTTGTCGGCGGCTATCTGCTCGGGCGGCAGGATCGGGATGCGGGTGCCCGGGGTGAACCGGCCGTGCTTGTACGGGTTGCGGTCGACCGTGTACGCGAGCAGATCGGGCCGGATGCCGCAGTGGTTGAGCAGGGTGTTGCCCTTGCCCGGGGCGCCGTAGCCGACGACCGTCTCGCCGCGCTCGGCGGCCTCGATGAGGAACCGCAGCAGATCTCGGCGCACCTTGGCCACCCGGGCGGAGAACTCGGTGTACCCGGACAGCTCCTGCAGCCCCGCGGCCTTCTCCCGGGCCAGCACGTCGGCCACCCGGCGGGTCGGCTCGCCGGCCACCTCGGCCGGCCGGGCCCACAGCCGGACGGAGCCGCCGTGCGTCGGCAGCAACTCGACGTCCACGAGCGCGAGTCCGCCGCTCGCCAGCGCCCGGGTCGCGGACGCGACCGTGTAGTACTGGAAGTGCTCGTGGTAGATCGTGTCGTACTGGTTCTCCTCGATCAGGGTCAGCAGGTGCTGCACCTCGATGGAGACCCAGCCGTCGTCGGCGACCAGGGCGCGCAGCCCCCGGGTGAACCCGACCACGTCGGGGATGTGCGCGTACACGTTGTTGGCCACGACCAGGTCCGCCGGGCCGTGCTCGGCGCGGACGTCGGCGCCGGTGGCCGGGTCCAGGAACTCCGTGAGCGTGGGCACGCCCGCGTCCCGCGCCGCCGCGCCGACGTTCACCGAGGGCTCGATGCCGAGGCAGCGGATCCCGCGGTCCACCACGTGCCTGAGCAGGTACCCGTCGTTGCTCGCGACCTCGACCACGAAGGCTTCGGGGCCGAGAGCAAGGCGCTGTACGGCGTCGGCGACGAACGTGCGCGCGTGCTCAACCCAGGACGTTGAGAACGAGGAGAAGTACGCGTACTCCTTGAACGTCTCCTCCGGCGTGATCAGCGGCGGGATCTGCGCGAGCCAGCAGTCGGTGCAGACCCGCAGATGCAGCGGGTACGCGGGCTCCGGTTGATCCAGTTCGTCCGCGGCGAGAAAGCTCTCGCACGGTGGCGTCGCCCCGAGATCGACGACGCTCGCCAGCGTCGCCGAGCCGCAGAGTCGGCATCGTGTCATCTACTGCCCCCCCATTGATTCCGTCCGACCCGCGATCGCGGTGCGGTACTCCTCCACCAGGCGCTCAAGGCCGACGGCCGGGCTGAACCCCTGCTCGTATCGGCGCCGGGCCGCCTGTCCCATCTCCCGGTTGCGGTACGGCTCGGCCGTGATCCGGCGCAGGCAGGACGCGAGCGAGGCGGGCTCGCCCGGCCGGTGCAGCAGCCCGGTCACCCCGTCCTCGACGAGTTCGACGAAGGCGCCGTGACCGGCGGCGACGGTCGGGACCCCGGCCGCCATCGCCTCCACGACCACGAGGCCGAATGCCTCCAGCCAGGTCGAGGGAGCCACCACGGCGACCGACCGCGCGACGGCCTTCAGGCACTCCGCCGCGTCGTACAGCCCGACGTACCGCACGTCGTCCCGGCCCGCCGCCCAGGCGGTCACCTCTCGCTCCAGTGGCCCCGCGCCGGCGATCACGAGCGGCACGCCCACCCCGCCGCTCGCTGCGATCTCGTCCCACGCGGCCATGAGCAGCCGCACGCCCTTGGCCTCCGCGAGCCGGCCGAGATAGAGCAGATGCTCACCGGCACCGACTCGGCAAGTGCCCGGGTCGGGCACGAAGTTGTGCTTCACCGCCAGCCGCTCGGCCGGCATGCCGGCCCGCACCAGGACGGCGCGCTGCGCCGCGGAGATGCAGAAGAACCGCTCCACGCCGGACCACCACCGGCGCCGGTTGACCGACAGGCTGACGGCGAGCGGCACCGTCGCAAGGCGGGAGTTCCGGTAGCAGCCGTGCCGGACGGCGGGCAGCGGCGTGGACCCGACGCACTCGGTGCACGGCCGGCCGTCCCGCTGCAGTGTGCCGGGCGGGCAGACCTGGGTGTAGTTGTGCAGCGTGGCGACGGCGGGCACGCCGGCGTCGGCGCAGGCGGCAAGCACGGCCGGCGACAGGAGCGGGAAGACGTTGTGGATGTGCACCACGTCCGGCCGCTCGGTGCGAAGCCGGGCGGCCAGCTCCGCACGGACGGCCGGGTTCCACGGCACCAGCAGCGGCACCGCGACCTTGCCCGGCAGGGACCGGGCGGCGATGTCGTCGCTGCGCCGCTCGAACACGTCGACCCGGTGGCCGGCCCCGCGCAGCAGCGCCACCTCCTGGTCGACGACCTTGTTCTCCCCGCTCGGCTGCGCCGAGGCGTAGCGGTTGTGCACCACGAGGATGTGCATGCTCAGATCACCTCCGATCTGCGGGCCCATCGCGGGATGCGTCGTTGAGGGACTTCGGGCGCCGGGAGGGGAGTGGCCGCGGCAGGAGTCGCCAGCAGCGAGGCGGCCACGGCCAGATGCAGCAGATACGGCGAGGCGTCGCCAAGACCGGCCTCGGTGTACGACGCGATCGCGCAGTAGCTGATCAGGAAGATCGCGCAGGCCCGCTGCAGCGACGGTGGCCGCAGCAACGCGACGCCGCCCAGCACGATGATGATCGCCGCGACGAGGGTGACGCCGATCAGGCCCTGCTCGTTGTAGACGGCCAGCCAGCTGTTGTCGATCGGCAGCCCGCCGAACGACTTGTCGCCCAGACCCACGCCGAACAACTTCTCCGAGGTCGACCGGGGTGCAGCCAGCAGGGCGTCCCAGACCTTGGCCCGACCGGTGAGGCTGGAGAAGTTCTCCTTGCTCTGTCCGCGCAGGAACCACGACTGCAGCGCGGAGGCGAACCCCACTGCGGCCACCGCGGCGCACAGCACCGTCCAGGTGAAGAACCGGCGGGCTGCGGCGCTGGTCAGGATGAGCGAGCCGATCGCCAACGCCAACCCGACGAAAAGGCCGAGCGTGGCCGTCCGGGTATGGGTCAGCGCGAGCAGCACGAATGACGGCACGATGACCACCGCGGCGCCGGCCCGGTCGGTCCGGCGGCCCAGTACGAGCAGCACGGTGAGCCCGATGATCACCGCTGCGTACTGCCCGATCTGCGGCGGGGTGAGCGGCCACAGCGCGCCGACAAGGCGTCCGCCGTAGAGGTCGGGCAGGGCCGCGCCCGGTGCGACGACCAGGCCTGCGGCCACCGATCCGAGCACCGCGAAGTACATCCGGATGTGGTGCCGGACGAACGTCAGGCCGCCGTCCCACCAGCGGCTGAGCAGCCACAGTGTGCCGACGAAGAGAGCCAGCCGGGCGCAGCGGAACAGCGCGCCGAACCCGGACTCCAGGTTCGCACTGGAGATCACGCTCGCC
Organism: Streptomyces sp. NPDC001816; assembly: GCF_042892235.1. Classification (NCBI taxonomy): domain Bacteria; kingdom Bacillati; phylum Actinomycetota; class Actinomycetes; order Kitasatosporales; family Streptomycetaceae; genus Streptomyces; species Streptomyces sp. NPDC001816. The sequence goes on along the minus strand of NZ_JBIATY010000005.1, from coordinate 440,343 downwards.
ACCAGCAGCAGGGTCAGCAGGAACACGTAGGCGCCGGCTCGGACGCGCAGCCGGCGATTGACCACGAGCGCCAGCGCGAACGCGGCGACCAGCGCGCCCATGGTGACCATCTGGATGAGGGAACGGGGCAGCGGAACGATGGTCTTCGCCCCGGCGGAGCCGAGCGTGTTGAGGACCAGCAGCCCCCAGACTGTCCCGACGATCTTCGGCGTGTGGGACGTGTGGTCGGTGCTCATCTCAACCACCGTCCCGTGCGCGGAAGGTGCTGCCCGCGTCCTGCCGGTACGGCGTGCTCTGCCACTGCCCGGAGTCGAGTATCCGGCTCGGGTCGTAGGCGACGAACTCCCATGGTCCGACGTAGACGTTGTCGTGCCAGCGGTTGTGCTGCTTCTGCGTGATCGCGTCGGCGACCCGCTCGCCCTGGTACGGCGACCAGTCCGGATAGGTGCCGTAGTTGGCCAGCACCGCCATGCGGTCGCACTTCTCCGTGCACTTGACGACGGACTCGTCCAGCACGAAGCGGTTGCCGTGGATGTCCACCCGCTGGGTCTTCCACCGGCAGTCGGCGTAGAGCGGTGCCCTGGCGATCGCCGGCTGTGCGCAGCGGTGGGTGTTCTTCACCAGCAAGGTGCAGTCACCGGACGAGGTGTTGGCCGGGCTGTTGCAGAACCGGTCGGCGTTCTCCCACAGGGTGATCCCGGACCAGTTGTTCTCCAGCACGTTCCGGTAGATCTCGATCTTGTCCGTGCGGGCCCGGATCCGTGGTTCGCCGCCGGACTCGGACAGGTAGACGGTCGCGTACGGGAAGTTGTCGCCGCGGTCGGCTTCCCTGCGGCCCTCGACCCAGTTGTTCCGCCGGATCGTGTTCTTCCGGATGACCGCGTTGTAGCTGGTCTCGTAGATCAGCGCGGCACCGTCGTTGGCCTCCAGCACGTTGCTCTCGATGAGGAAGTCGTTGTTGTTGGTGTCCGCCCACAACCCCGTTCCGCGGTTGTCGTGCACCCAGTTGCCGCGTACGTCGGCGCCGTCGACAGCCCAGAACTTGATGCCTCCGGTGCAGCCGCAGCCCTTTCGCCGGCGCTCCCAGTCGCCGGTGTTGTTGCCCGTGATCTCGTTGCCCTCGACCACCAGGCCGCTGATCCGGCCGGTGGCCTTGTACGCGTTCATGCCGTACTGACCGTTGTCGCGCAGGCAGCTGGCGCGGACCTGCTGGCGGGCACCGGCCATCAGCCCGGCGCCGGAGTTGTTCTGGATCGTCGCGTGCTCGATCACCCACCAGTCGGCCGAGTCGTGGTTGACCACGCCCTCGTTCTGCGGCGCGACGAAACCCTGCACGGTCAGATAGCGGATGGTGACGTTGCGGGCGGTGCCGCTGAACGCGTACTGGTTGGTCTTCCGGCCGTCGAGCACCGCGCCCGGCGCGCCGAGGTAGCTGTCCCCCTCCTTGGGGATGACCTGGGCGTAGCGGTCCGGTTCGAGCCTGTGCCTGCCCGGTCGAAGCCAGAACGTGGTGTTCGGGGGGCTGCTCCTGGTCTTCGCAGCCAGGTCACCGGCCACCGCTGGGTCGACCGTCACCGCGCCCGCCGGCGCCTTCGCCGGCCCGGCCGCGGGTTTGGCGCACACTCGGGCCACGGGCGTGGACGGCACCCCGGCCACGGACGTGGCCGGCGCACCGCTCGGCTTCGGCCGCGCGCCCGGCGTGCTCTCACAGCCGGTAGCCGCCGGCAGGGCCAGCGCCAGCGCTGCCGCCGGCAACGCCCAGCGCCGCCACTTGATCCCCACGCGTCCTTCCTCCCTAACCGCGGAACCTGAGCACGGTGGTGAACCCCTGCGCGCCGTCGGCGAAGCCGGTGCCGACCAGCGTGGTGGCCGGTTCCTTGCGCCCGAAGCCGGCGGAGTACCAGCCCAGCGGCGGGTCACTCTCGCCGCGATGCGCCTGCCAGGACAGCTGCCCCGGCAGGTCGAGCACCGCGGAGCGGTCCTCGCCGTCCCGGGTCCAGGTGAGCACTGCCCGGTTGCCCGCCAGGTCCGCGGCGATCGCCGGGCCGAGGTGGAACGCCAGGTGCACGGCCCGGCGCGGGCTGTGTTGGCCGCGGACCTCGTCAACCACCCTCAGCTCCTGGCTCGCGGCCGTCAGTTCCACCCGGCGGCGGTGCACGGAGCGCTGGTAACCGTCGTGCTCGGCGCACCAGTGGTCCACGTCCGCGACCTGGACGCGGGTCTGAGCATGCCGGGTCCACAGGAACGGGCCGCCGGAGACGGACTGGTCACGGCCGTCCAACTGCAGGGTGTTGTGGCCGAGGGTCGACCGGAAGTACTGCCGCCACTCGGGCTGCCCGTGGTAGCAGAAGGTCCCCGGGTCGGCGAGCACGTCGACCCCGTCGTGCCGGACCTCCACGGACAGCGCGTCCGCGTGGGCGTGCGCGGCGATGGACAGGAATCCGTGCGGGCCGCCGTCGCAGCGGCACCAGATCTCGGCCGTCCCCGCCGGAGCCCGCAGGATGGTCATGCCCGCGTCGGCGAAATGGGCCGGCCGGCTCGCCGGGCGCTTCACGGCCGGTTCGCCGGGCTTGATGAGTGCGGCCAGCAGTGGCGTGCGTACGTCGGTGCCGGTCACCGTCGGCCACCAGGGGAGCCGGCCGAACACGGCGTCCCCGGTGGCCAGCAGCGAGGCCCAGCGGTCGGTGCCCGCGCCATCCACGACCAGACCGTGCCCGTCGTCCGCGTCCCCCTGGCGCGGCGGCCGCAGCCGGCTGTCCACGACGGCCGCGAGCGCGTCGGTCATCCGCAGCAGCACCAGCCGGACCGACGCGCGAACCGGCACGCCGGCGGCGTCCGCCTCGGCCACCGCGGCCAGGCCGAGTTCCAGCACCAGTCCGTGATACTCGGTGGCCAGCTCGCGGTTGAGGCCGGAGGCAAAGGTGTTGCTGCGCAGATGCCGCTCCAGCGACCGCAGCGCGCCGGCTCGCCAGCGCGCCGAGGAGGGGAACCACCCGAACGCGCAGGCTGCGGCGAACTGCCCGGCGGCCTCGGCGATGACGTGGTTGTTCGCCGAAGACCCCCGGCTGGGGAAGGCAGCCAGCCAGCGCTGGTGGTGCCAGATCTGGTTCAGCGCCACCGGGTTGCCCTCGAACAACCCGGCCGCGCCCGGCCAGCCGTCGAGCAGCCGACGGATCCACACCCAGGACAGCAGCCGGATCCCCAGCTCGATGCCGCTGATCCAGTGCACTCCACGCAGCGGCGCGTTGCCCGCCCACCACGACCGCAGGTGCTCGGCCACTCTCTCGGCGTACCGCTCGTCCCCGGTGATCGCGTAGGCGGCGGCGAGCACGGTGAGGTACTGATGCCGGGACAGCTCCCAGATCTGCTTGATGTCCCCGACCGCGTCCTCGTTCCGGTACGGCATGTCGAAGGCGTAGCCCCACGGTGCCCGGCGCCCGGTCTTCGGGTCGTACCACCAGTCCGGGTCGGCCAGGTCGTCGCGGTCCACCCCGAAATACTCGGCGTGCCCGGCCATCAGCCGGTCCGCCTCGGCGATGAGACGTTTCGCGGCGTCCGGTGGCACCGCGGCGATCGTCCCCGCGGGCAGTACCGCGGTGAACCGGGCGCCGGTCACGCTCGGGCAGCCCGGCCGCGCCGACCGCCACCGCCGCCTGCGCACCGCGTCGCCCACCCGGCCGCCGACCTCCCGCGGTCCCATCCGGGACAGCCTCCGCAGGTACCAGCCCGCGCTCATGGTCATCGAGCGCTCGCCAACGTCACCGGCGCGCCGCCGGCCAGGCCGGCCTGCACGGCGAGGGTGGCCGACGTGGTGGCGACCAGCGACTGAAGCGGCACCGGCATCGGCCCGCCGGTCCGCACGGCCTTGACGAACGCGGCCAGTTCGGCGGACTGGCCCTTGTCCCGGGCCTTGGGGAGTCGCGAACTGACCCACCGCTTACGGCTGTACACCGAGGCACGGACGAAGTCGTCGAGCCGCAGCACCTTGCCGTCCGCGACCAGGTCCAGCGTCTCCTTGGGGAAGCCGGGCGCGCCGGTGGTGACGTAGCTGATGGTGGCGGTGGACCCGTCCGGGTAGCGCAGCACGACCTGCAGGTCGTCGTTGCCGGACGGGGCGACCGCGTACACCGAGACCGGGTCGGCGTCGAGCAGCCAGCTCGCCGTGTCGATGAAGTGCCCGCCCTCGCCGGCGAACCGCGAGCCCTCGGTGCCTTGCTGGAGGTACCAGCTGCCGTGCTGCAGTCGGCCCGCGTTGACCAGGTAGCGCAGGCTCGCCGGACCGGTCCGGGCGCCGAACCGCTTCCTGGCCTCCTGCAGCAGCGGCGCGAACCGGCGGTTGAAGCCCACCTGCAGCCGGTCGTTGCCGGACTCCTCCACCGCCGCGAGTACGCCCGCCAGCTCGTCCTCGGTGAGGGCCAGGGGCTTCTCCACGAACACCGTCTTGCCGGCCAGCAGCGCCCTGCGGGTCAGTTCGGCGTGCGAGCTGTGGCGGGTGACCACGAACACCGCGTCGATGGACTTGTCGCCGAGCACGGCGTCGAGATCGGTGGTCGCCTCGGCGAAGCCGAACTTCCGCTGCGCGTTGGCCGCGGACAGCGCGGTCGTGGTGACGACGGTCGACAACTCGACGCCGTCGCGCTGTGCCAGGTGCGGCAGCAGCATCGACGTCGCGTAGTTTCCCGCGCCGACGAACGCCAGCTTCACCGGCGTCCTGGTGGCGCGGGCCGGACTCGGCTTCATGCTTTTGGTGGACACAGCCACCGCGGGCACGGCCACCACCGGAGCCGCCGCTTCCCCCGTGTCCGCCGCCTGTTCCGGGTACCGGAACAGCACGGCCACGGCCTTCAACTCGCCGTCCTTCAGGCGCTGGTACGTGTCGACCGCATCATCGAAGTCGGCGATGTGGGAGACGAGAGGCTCCACGTCGACGCGGCCGCGGGCGACGAGATCGAGGAAGCACGCCAGGTTGCGGCGCTCGGTCCAGCGCACATAGCCGATCGGGTAGTCGCGCCCCTCCAGCTCGTACTCCGGGTCGTAACGCCCGGGGCCGTAACTGCGCGAGAACCGGACGTCGAGTTCCTTCTCGTAGTACGCGTTCCACGGCAGGTCCAGGCGGCACTTGCCGATGTCGACGACCCGGCCACGGTCCCGGCAGAGCCGGGCAGCCAGCTCGACGGGTTGGTTGCTGCCGCCGCCGGCGGCCAGGTACACCTGGTCCACGCCGTGACCGTCGGTCAGCTCGGCGACGGCAGCCTCCACGGCGGCCGACGCGGGATCGCCGCAGGCCGCGGCGCCCAGGCGCTCGGCGAGCTCGCAGCGCACCCGGTCGGGGTCGACCCCGACGACGCGGACGCCCGAGGCGGCAAGGAGTTGCACCACCAGCTGCCCGATCAGCCCGAGCCCGATGACCAGCGCCACGTCGCCGAGCTGCGGCTCGCCGCGGCGCACGCCTTGCAACGCGATCGACCCGACGGTGCCGAAGGCCGCGTGCCGAGGCGCGAGGCCGTCCGGCACCGGGACGTAGAGGTTCTTCGGCACCCAGTTCAGCTCGGCGTGCAGCGCGTGCTCGTTGCCGGCGCAGGCCACGAGGTCGCCGACCTTCACATCGTCGATCCCGGTGCCGACCTGCTCGACGACCCCGCACAGCGAGTAGCCCAGCGGCGTGTAGGAGTCCAGCTTGCCCATCACCTTGCGGTAGGTGGCGGGCACCCCGTTGGTGGCCACGCTCTGCATGACCTTGGCCACCTGGTCAGGGCGGGAGCGGGCCTTGCCCAGCATCGACATGCCGGCCTCGGACACCTTCATCAGCTCGGTCCCGGTGGATATCAGCGAGAAGGCGCTGCGGACCAGCACACCGCCCGGCTTGCACCCCGGTACCGGAACGTCGAGTACCGCCAGCTCGCCGCTCTTGTAGTTCTGTACAACCTGTTTCACCCGAACTCCTCTGAATTTCCTAAGCCGTCAGCCGAGTGCTCTGGCCGGACCCGGAGGTCGCGTCGCGGTACCAGTACTCGAGGGTCAGCACATGCCACAGATGCTTGGAGAAGTCCCGCTGCCCGGCGGCGTCCTCGGCGACGAGCCGCGCCAGCGCGTCGCGGCGCAGGAACCCGGACCGGACGAGCACGCCGTCGTTCACCACCTCGCGCACCAGCGGTGCCAGATCCCGGCTCATCCAGGCGCGCAGCGGGGCGCTGAACAGGCCCTTGGGCCGGTACACGATCTCCCGGGGCAGGATCGAGCCGGCTGCCTCCTTGAGGACGGCCTTGCCCTGGCGTCCGACGATCTTGCGGTCGCCGGGCACGGCGAACGCCGCCTTGACCACCTCGACGTCCACGTACGGCACCCGCACCTCGGTCGACGCGGCCATGCTCGACCGGTCCGTGTAGGTGAGGTTCAGGCCCGGCAGGAACATCCGGGCATCGCCCAGGCACATGCGGTTCACGAAGTCGTCGAGGTCGTTGTCCTGGTAGATGTCCGCATGTTCGGTCAGCACGTCCTCGACCGCCGGGGCCAGGTCCGGATCGACAAGGGCGAGCAGCTCGTCCTGGTCGTACATGGTGTAGCTGCGCCGGAACGCGGTCTCCTCCGGCAGATCGGCGAAGGAGAGGAACCGCTTCGCGAAGCGCACCGACCGGTACCCCCGGCGGGATGTGGCGACCGGCAGCCGGTCCACAGCCCTGGCCACCCCTCGCCGCAGGGGCCGCGGGACGCGCTGGTAGCGCAGTGCAAGCAGGTTGGCCAGGTGCTTGCGGTAACCGGCGAACAGCTCGTCGGCACCCATCCCCGAGAGCATCACCTTGACTCCGGCCTCCCGGGCGGCCGAGCAGATCAGGAACGTGTTGATCGCGGCGGGGTCACCGATCGGCTCGTCCAGGTGGTACGTCATCTGCGGCAGCAGGTCGAGCACGTTCGGGGCGATCTCGATCTCCCGCAGGTCGACGCCGAACCGCTCGGCCACCTGCCGGGCATAGCGCAGGTCGTCCGGCATCGCCTCGAACCTGGCGTCCTCGGCGCGGAACCCGATCGTGTAAGCGGAGATCCCGGGTCGGTCGCGGGCCGCCAGCGCGGTCAGATAGCTGGAGTCGAGGCCGCCGGAGAGGAAGGTCGCCACGGGTACGTCGGAGAGCAGGTGCCGCCGGGTCGACTCCTCGACGATGGCGGCCAAGTCCGGCTGCTCGCCGGCCCGGGCCCGCTCCCGGCCCTCGGCGGCGACGTCCTTCAGGTTCCAGAACCGGCCGCGCTCCACCCGGCCGTCGGGCCGGCACCTCAGCCAGCTCCCCGGCGGCAGCTTCTCCGCTTCGCGGAACGCGCACCGTGAGTCCGGCACCCAGTAGTACAGCAGCGAGGCCACCAGCGCCGCCTGGTCCACCTCCAGCCTGCCGCCGGTCGAGGCGGCCAGCGCCTTCAGCTCGGAGGCGAACACCAGGCCCTCGCCGCGCCGGAGCAGGAACAGCGGCTTGATGCCCAACTGGTCGCGGGCGAGTACCAGTTCACCGGTTCGCTCGTCGAAGATCCCTAACGCGAACATGCCGCGCAGCCGGGGCAGGCAGTCCGTGCCCCAGCGCCGCCAGGCCTCGAGCAGCACCTCGGTGTCGGAGGTACCGCGGAAGCGCACCCCGGCGGCCGCCAGCTCGGCACGCAGTTCCGGTGCGTTGTACAGCTCGCCGTTGTACGTCAGGACGAGGCCGTCCGAGACCATCGGCTGGGCGCCGGTCTCGGACAGGTCGATGATGGCCAGCCGGCGGTGCCCGAGGTGCACTTCGCCGTCACCGACGGGGTGGCTGTACCGGCCCGCCCCGTCCGGACCGCGGTGGGCGAGGGTATCGGTGAGCCGGTCGGTCACGGCTTTCCCGTCCGGCCATCGGTAAGTGCCTGCGATGCCACACATGTCCTACCGCGCCTCCTGGTCGCTGTCCGGGACCCGTCCCGCCCACATCGGCTGCTGCTCCGTCCGCCGCCTGCCCGTCCCCTTGTGCCGGGCCGGCCGCTCGCTCCGGCCGCGCAGCGCGGTGTGCAGTCCGTCCCACAGCGTGCCGTCGGTCCGGTCACGCGGATCGGGGTCGATCAGCACCACACCGATCACCGGAATGCGCTGGTCCGCGAGTTGCCGCGCGACGGTGTGCAGCCATGCGGTGCTGCCGTGCCCGGCACGCACGACGAGCACGGTCTGGGTGCCGAGGTACTGGAGGTCGGTCCACGCCGTGCCGGGCGCCACCGAGCCGACGCCGATCCGGCGCTCCTGAGGTGACAGGGCCGTGGCACGCTCGCCGCTGACCACGGCCGGGTCTCCTGGCTTCTGGCGTCGGTTTGCGAGCCGCGGGCGGGGCAGGCCGTCGACGATGATCACTGGCTCCTCCGCCGCCAGTGCCCGGGCGAGGTTCAGGGCGATCACGCTCGTGTTGCGCGCACAGCCCAGTTCCAGCAGCGACAGCGGTTCCGCGGAGCCGCGCACGGTGCGGGCCAGGGTCCCGGTGAGCCGTTCGCGTGTCCTCCGGGTCCGTCGGCGCTGCCACAGCCTGCCCGACCGGCGGGGCAGCTCCGCGATGACCGAGGCGCCCAGGTTCGCCGCGATGTCCCGGCGCAGCACGGGGCGGTCCGCCACCACCACCCCGACCGCGGCCAGCGCGAGCCCGAGGAAGAGCCCGAGGACGAACCCGATCACGGCGTTGGTGACGACGGCCTTGGGCAGGGAGTGGTGCACCGCGCGCGGGGCGTCCACGATCTGGGTGCCGACGATGAGCTGCGGCGTGCCGACGCGCGCCTCCTCGGCGCGCTGACCGAAATCGGCGATCCGCGAAGTGAGATCGGCCCGGCGGGCGAAGAGCGCCTCGGTGCTCGCCGCCGCTTTCGGGTCGCTGTCCGGCGATCGGCCGCCGATCGCCTTGTTGACCTCGGCGAGTTCGTCCTGCATGCGGTCACGCTGGTCGAGCAGGGCCTTGGCCTCGGCGTCCGCGGTGTCCCGTATCCGCTGCACATGGTCCGCGACGAACGCATCGGCCAGTGCCTTGGCCCGGGCCACCGCCTGCGCGTCGGTGTCACCTGTCACATCGATCTGCAGCAGGTTGTTGGTCAATCCGGTACCCCGGTACTCCCGCATGAAGTCTTCAGGCTTTTCCGGGGACTTGAGGGACTTCAGGGCCCGCTCGGCGATCTGCGTGGTCCCCAGCAGTTGGACGTCGGTGCGGATCAGCGTTCCGGTGTCGTTCGGCTGGTCCTCCTGATGCGCGACCAGCACCTTGGTCACCGCGCTCGGCGACGGCGGCAGCAGGACCGCCACCGCCGCGCCGATCAGCAGTCCGAGCAGCGCCATGAAGCACCAGAGGCGGCGGCGCCTGCGCACCGACACCACCAGCGCCTGCAGGTCGAGGAGCGGAGCGGCGGCCGACGACGCCGACGTCTTGCTCGTCGTCACACCGAACCTCCCGTCGCGTGGCCGCGCACCGCGAGCGCCAAAGTGGCATCGTCCGCAGGACGGCCGGCGGTCCGCGTCGGACGGGCCCGGACCATGCCGGCGACGACGATGCCGACGACCTCATGCCCGGCGTCCGCACAGGCCTCGGCGATGCCGGCCAGCTCCTCCGCGGCCCAGCTGCCCGCGCTGAGGACGACCAGGGCACCGGACTCGGTGTCGCGGTCCGGCACCAACGGCCGGTCCACCGAGACCTCCACCACCCGCAGCATCGGATCGGTCCTGGCCTCGGCGACGAGCTGCCCGGCGGCCCGGCGGGCGATCTCGTCGCCGTCCGGTACGACGACCAACAACCGCCTGGGAGTCGGCAGTTGGTCCCGGAGGCGAGCGCACACCCGCCGGTAGCGGATCCGCCTGTCGGCCTCGTCGCCGGACCTCTGCGGGGTCGGCATGTCCCACCGGGTGTCGACGCCGAGAAGCCGGCGGATCCGAGCCCGTGGGCCGTGGCTTTCCGGCCGGTGCGCGCGCCGTTCACCAGGCACGTCGACGGTGCCGAGGAGCGCCGAGCCCAGCGCCGCGGCGATCTCCGGTTCGGTGCGCAGCCGGCGACTCACCCGTGCGGCGGCGAGATGGCCGATGACCGCGAGCAGGAAGAACACCAACGCCCCGGCGACGATGAGCTGCATCCTCGTCGGCGCTGCCGCGCCGGTCGGCCGGGGCGCCGGCCCCATGACGACCATGCCGGCCTTGTTGGTCGCAGGGTCGGCCTCGTCCAGCTTCTTCATGGCGTCCTGCAGCGAGGTGCGCAGCTTCTCCAGCTCGGTGCGGGCCTGCACACTCTCCACGGTCTGCCCCGGATCGGCCGCATTGGCCAGGTCGGTGATGCGGCGGTCGGTCTCCGCCACCCTCTTCCGCAGCGCCTCGGTCCCCGAGGCCGCTCCGGGGTCGGTACTGCCGCCTGCGATCCGCGTGGCGAAGGTGACGAACTGCTGGGCCACCTGGTCGGAGAGCCGCTGCGCGCGCTCCGGGGTGTCGGCCGTACCCGAGATCTTGATGATGTTCCCGTCGGTGGCCTTGGCGCTGACTTGATCCCGCAGTTCGGCGCCGCTGACGTGATTCCAGCCGAGTGTGGCGGCCGCGCGGTCGACCACCGCCGAACTGGTCGCGATGTCCACCTGGGTCAGCAGTTCGCGCTCCTCCCACTGCCCCGGCAGCAGTACGGATGCCGACGCCGTGTACCGCGGCGGAAACAGCAGCACCGAGGTGCCGTAGCCGACGAGCGCGCCCACCACGGTGAGGACGGCGAGAAGCCGGAACCGCCGACGGAGAATTCGTCCGATCGTGACCAGGCGGATCGTGTCATCACTCAATGGCGCAGCCTCTTCCCCGTGCGGACCGGCCCACCTGCCGACACCGGAGCATGGTCACGGCAGGCAGCGGCGTAGGCGGCGAGCAGCGACGCCTGCGAGTTCCGCCAGGAGAGCGGCCCGCTGATCCGCTCCTGGCCGATCTTGCCCATCCGGGCCCGCTTCTCCGGATCGTCGAGGAGCATCGCGATGAGCTTGCCGAATTCGGCCTCGTCGTTGGCGGACGCGTAGACGGCGGCGTCGCCGGCGGAGACGCGCGCCTCCCGAAGGTCGAACGAGACGATCGGCCGGCCCATCGCCATGTACTCCAGGACCTTGTTCATGGTCGACACGTCGTTGAGCGGATTGTGCGGGTCCGGGGAGAGGCACACGTCCGCGGTGGACAGGTAGCGCACCAGGTCGGCGTCCGGAATGCGCCCGGTGAACTGCACCTGCTCCGAGAGCCCGAGCCGCCGGGACAGCTCCACCATCGCGTCGAAGGCGTCGCCGGAGCCGACGAACACCGCATGCCAGTCGGTCCGCCCGAGCTCGTCGCGCAGCTTCGCGAGGGCCCGCAAGGCGTAGTCGACGCCGTCCTGAGGGCCCATCACGCCGAGGTAGCACAGCAGATGAGGCTTGCCGCGCTTCAACTCCAGCTCGGGCGGCACCGGTTGGAACCGGTCGATCTGCGGCGCACTGCGCACCACGAAGACGTCCCCCGGCCGCCGACCGCCACGGCGCAGCGCGACGTCCCGGTAGCTCTCGTTCGTGGCGAGCACGACGTCCGCGGCCCGGTAGGTCCGCCGCTCCAGCGCGCACACGGCGCGGTAGAGCAGATCCTCGCCGCGGCCGAACCGGGAGAGGTACAGCTCGGGTACCAGGTCGTGCTGATCGAAGACGAACCGCGCGCCGCGCCGCTTCAGCCACAGTGCCGGCAGGAACAGCAGGTCGGGTGGGTTGCAGGCGTGGACCACGTCGACCGGGCCGACCTTGCGGGCCAGCCGGGCCGTATGCCACAGCGCCGATCCGTACTCCCGCAGGTAGCCGGCCGGCCCTCCGGTGGCCGCGCGCAACGGGTAGCGGTGAATCCGCACCCCGTCGATCACCGCCTCCGGCTCCGTGTCCCGCTTCTCCCCCCGGGGACAGATGACGTGCACCTCCCAGCCCGCTTCGCGCAGCGTCGTGCACTCCTGCCACACCCGCCGGTCGAACGGCACCGACAGGTTCTCCACCAGGATCAGCGCGCGCCGGCCTTGCCGGTCGCCGCCGGCTGTGTCACCGAACGATGTGTCACCAAGCAAGGCCCATGTACCCCGGTTCGGCCCGGCGCGCCTCGGCGTCGGGAAGGTGGACGAGGTCGACGATCACGGGGCCGTCGCCATGGGGCAACGCCGACAGCACGGTCGGCTCCTTGGTCCCGACCAGGCACACCTCGGCGTGCTCGAGCACCTCGCCGACGGAGTCCGCGAGCAGCTGCGCGAGGTGCGGCAGCCGGGTCTCGATGTACTCGCGGTTCGCGCCGATCAGCCGGGAGAGGCTCACGTTGGCGTCGTAGATCCGCAGGTCGTAACCCTTGCCGAAGAGCCTCTCCGCCAGCTCGACGAGCGGGCTCTCGCGGAGGTCGTCGGTGCCGGGTTTGAAGGACAGCCCGAACAGGCCCACCCGGCGTTTTCCGGTGCGCTCGACCAGCTCCACCGCACGCTGCAGATGTGCGGAGTTGGAGGTCAGGACATGGGAGAGGATGGGCACCGAGACATCGGCCCGCTGCGCCGCGTGGACCAGGCTGCGCAGGTCCTTGGGCAGGCAGGAGCCACCGAAGGCGAAGCCGGGCCGCAGATAGGCGGGGCTGATGTTGAGCTTGCGGTCGGCCAGGAACACGTCCATCACCTGGTGCGAGTCCACCCCGAGCGCCTGGCACACCGCGCCCAGCTCGTTCGCGAAGCCGATCTTGAGGCCGTGGAACGCGTTGTCCGCGTACTTGATGGCCTCGGCGGTCGGGACCGGGACCCGGAACACCTCGCCGGGCAAGCCGTCGTACAGTGCCAGCACCGTGTCGCCGCTTGCCGGGTCGAGTTCGCCGATGACGGTCTTGGGCGGGTCGAAGAAGTCCCGCACGCTCGTGCCCTCGCGCAGGAACTCCGGGTTGACCGCGACCCCGAAGTCCACCCCGGCCGTACCGCCGACGAACTTCTCCAGGATCGGTACCAGTAAGTTCAGGCAGGTGCCGGGGAGCATGGTGCTGCGGAACACGACGGTGTGCCGACCCCCCTGCTTGGCCCCCTCGGCCAGCGCGGCGCCGATCTGCTCGGTGACCCGCTCCAGGTACGTGGTGCACAGGCTGCCGTTGGGTTCCGACGGCGTACCCACGCAGACCAGCGACACCTCGCTGCCCATGATCGCCTCGCGCACGTCGCCGGTGGCGCGCAGCGCTCCGGTCCGCACGACCTCGGCGATCAGCTCGCCGATCCGCTCCTCGACCACCGGGGCCGAGCCGCTGTTGACCAGGTCGACCTTCGCCTGGTTCACGTCCACCCCGATGACCTCGTGCCCCATGCTGGCCAGACACGCGGCCGACACGCAGCCCACGTAGCCGAGCCCGAAGACGCTTACTCTCATGCCCCGTTCCTCCCCCCAGGCAGGCCCTTTCGGCCTGCGGTCCGTGCGCCGGCCGGACGCCGACCCCCGCGCATCAGTACGCCCCCTGTCCTTGGAGCACCGCACGCAGCGTCTTCCACAAGATCACTGTGTCGAGGGCGAGCGACCAGTCCTCCACGTACCGCAGGTCGAGACGGACGGCCTCCTCCCATGGCAGATCGCTGCGTCCGCTGATCTGCCACAGGCCGGTGAGCCCGGGCTTGACCAGCAGCCGCCGCCGGATGTCCGGGTCGTACGCGGCGCACTCCTCCGGCAACGGAGGCCGCGGACCGACGAGCGACATCGAGCCGGTGAGCACGTTGAAAAGCTGCGGCAGTTCGTCGATCGAGTACCGGCGCAGCACCGACCCCACCCGGGTCACCCGCGGATCCCGGCGGAGCTTGAACAGCAGCCCTGCGCCCTCGTTGCGCTCGGCCAGCTCGGCACGTGCCCCGTCAGCCCCGGCGACCATGGTGCGGAACTTGACCATGGTGAACTCGCGGCCGTCCTTGCCCACCCTGCGCTGGCGGTATAACACCCCGCCCCGACTGTCCGTCAGTACGAGCAGCCCGACGAGCAGCATCAGCGGCGCGAACAGCAGCAGCAGGATCGCCGCACCCACCCGGTCGACGACCCCCTTGACCGCCCGGCGGCCACCGGTGAAGGTCGGCATGCTGACCCGCAGCAGCGGGATCCCGAGCACTGCGTCGACGTGCAGCCGCGGGCCGGCCACCTCCATCAGCACGGGGGCCACGACCATCTCGGCATCGCTGCCTTCGAGGTTCCAGGCCAGCCGCTGCAGGCGGTCCGGTGACCAGTGCGGGTCCGGTGTGACCGCGACGACACGGTAGCCGTCGTGGCGGACGTGCTTGGCGACGTCCGTCAGTCGGCCGACGACCGGCACTTCGTCCAGTTGGTCACCGTCGAGCCCGCGACCGTCCGTCGTGCACACCGCTTCCACCCGCCATCCGATGTGCGGGAACTTGCGGGTTCGGGTGATCAGGTCGCGCACGGTGTCCGTGCTTCCGGCAGCGAGCACCGGTCTCAGGCACCGGCCCTCTTTCCGCTGTCTGTGCAGCCAGAGGCGCAGCACATACCGCTCGATCATGGTGATGAGCGCGATCGCGGGAATCGCGACGAAGATCCAGAGTTTGATGTTGCGCGAGGTGAGGGCGATTCCGCCGAGCGCCAGTACGACGGTCGCCGTGAACAGCGAGCGTCCGAGCCGGCGGAATTCCTCGGCGCCCTGGCCGAGCACGGCCGGAGCCCACGCCCGGCTCACCGCAAGCGCCCCCAGCACCAGCAGTTCGGTGCCGAATGCGAGAATTCCCCATTTCTCGTGCCAGTTGGCCGCGTCCCGGGCCCCGAAGAAGTCGCCGATCGCCGCCACCACGAAGGCGGTGGCCACGGTGTCGCTGATGATCACGGCACGGCGATAACGCTGCTCCCAGTCGATCGCGGGCCGGTTGATTGCCCCGTTCGCCAGACGCCCGCGCGCAGACGGAAACGGGCCGACTAGTCCCCCTTGCCGCACAGAACCCCCCAAGGTCCCCAGTGGCTCGACGTGTTCGCCTCACACTGTTTCGCCCCCCGGGAGGCCCCCGCCTCCCGCGCTGTCCCTCCCCTCGGGGCCCCCGACCCCGCGCCGCGCTGTTCCTCCTCCGCGGGAGGCCCCCGCCCCCCGCGTATGACATCCCGGCTATTTCAGAGCTACTTGAACAACCCACCCCGGCGGCAGCAGACGCGCATGTCCTGCCCGACTCTCGAGGTGCGCGAGAACCCGTCGAAACCTCGGGTGCTCCAAGAATTGATCACCCCCACGTCCGGCGCCGGGGACGCGACTGCTGGCTTTCCATAGCGCCGGACTTATAGATCATTGCTGGTCGCCTCGTGTCCGAACAGCTGAAGCACGGTCAATCTAGACCATCGGGGCCAGTATGAAGAGGGGGTTGTATGTAATTTGTGCTCAACCTGTGAGGCTGGCTGGATCTACCAACGTGACCTACTGGCTGGCGGTAAGTCAGGTATGGCCTGCGGGGCCGGTCCGAGGGCCCCCGTCCCGGCGGTGTGTGCCGTGTCACGTCATCCAAAGTCCGCCGAAGTTGTGTGCATCACAGCGGAAATGTCCCTTTAGCGTCCATGCTCAAAACGGACACGGGCTCCCGAAGTGGAGCCCGTCGGCAACCTCTTGGGCGCGAAGTACCAAAGTGACCCATCACTCAGCACTTGCGACATTCCCGCTTGTTTCCCCCGGAAAGGTGCCCCGCTATGGCCGCTTACCTCTGTCCTCCTGCCGTGATACACGGCGAGCACGCTGTGGAGACCAGTCAGATCGTCGCGGAGGTGCGCGACCGGCATCCGCACGCGGCGTGGGCGCCGCGGATCGACGGCATCGCGGCCGGCACGGGCATCGAGACCCGCGGGTGGATGCTGCCGCTGGAGACCGCCGTCGCGCCCGGCGACGGCGGTGGCCTGCGGGATGTCGGCACAGGGCCGGCCCAAGCGGCGCTGGCCCGCGACGGGTTCACCCAGCAGGACGTGGACCGCGTGATCGCCGCACTTGAGGCGATACCCGGGCCGCAGACCGTCCAGGAGCGCACCGCGCCGGCCTGGGAGGCCGTGCAGTCCTACGGGGAGCGTGCGGCGCGCGGGGCCCTGCAGATCGCCGGGCTGGACGTCGCGGACATCGACTGCCTGATCACCAGTAACACCACCACCCCGGCGCTGCCGGGTCTGGACATCGCCCTGGCCAACAAGCTTTCGCTCCGAGGCGACGTGATGCTGCTTCCGGCCACACAGTGGGCCTGTATCGCGGGGACCCGCTCCCTGGCACTGGCGGCGGACCTCGTGGCCGCGGACCCCGACCGGGTGGTCCTGGTCGTGATCGCGGAGGCGCTGAGCACGACCTACCAGCCCGCGGACGACACCCTCGAGTCCCTGATCGTCCGGTTGCTGTTCGCGGACACCGCGGTCGCCGCGGTGGTCACGGGCCGCCCGCGGCGCGAGTCGGTGCTGCGGCTGGACGCCGCCTGGCACCACACCCTCCCCGGCACCCAGGACCTGCACCGCCTGGAGACGCGGTCGGACGGCACCCACTTCGTGATGGACCGGCGAGGGCCGCGCGCCGTACAGGAGACGGTCGCCGCGATGTGGGAGTGGCTGCGCGTCCGCTACCAGGACCACCCCGACTCCTGGCACCCCGACGTGCTGCTCGCGCACCCCGGCGGGACCCGGGTACTGGAGTACATGGAGCAGACGATGCCCGACGCGTGGCCGTCGGGGCTGCTGGACCACAGCCGGGACAGCTACACCACCGGCAACCGCGGCGGCGCCGCCGTGTTCGACATCATGCGGCGGGCGTACGACGCCGGGCAGAAGTCCGGCAGTCGCGCCGTCCTGTACGCGGCGGCACCGGGCCTCACCGCAACCGCCCTGGAAGGGGAGTGGCTGTAGCGGCCCGAAGCCGGGTCACCTCGCGACTTCCGCCCAGACCACCTTGCCGGTGTCGGTCCACCGCACCCCCCACCGGGTGGTGAGCCTGTGCACGACGTGCAGGCCGCGGCCGCCGTCGTCGAGGAGGCCGCCCCGGCTCAGACGCGGCCTGCCGTTGCCGGTGTCGCCCACCTCGCACAGCAGGCCGTGACCGGTCCTGATCAGCCGTACCGTGATGGGACCGGTGGCGAAGCGCACAGCGTTCGTGACCAGCTCGCTGACCAGCAGCAGGGCGTTGTCCCGGGTCCCGTCCCTGGTGCGCCATTGCCGCAGCAGGGACGAGACCTGCGCGCGGGCACGGGCAGGGGCGTCGTCGCGGGCGGGCAGCCGCCAGGTCGCGGTGTCTCCCTTGCGGTAGCCGATCATCCGGGCGAGCAGCAGGGTCACGTCGTCGCGCTGGTGCACGGGTGCCACTGCGGAGACGACGTGCCGTGCGGCCTGCTGCAGGGCGTCCCAGGGGTGCACCGAGGACACGGCGCCCGCCAGCCTGTCGATGCCCTCGTCGATCGATATGGCCGGATCCTCCACCAGGCCGTCGGTGTAGAGGGCGAGCAGGGAGCCCGGGGGTGCGCCGAACGTCTGCACGTCGAACGGCTCCCGCAGCGCGAATTCCGTGCCCAGGCCGGGGTGAGGGTGGACCGCCAGTGGACCTGCGTGCCCGTCCGGGGAGACCAGGACCGGGGGGAGGTGGCCGGCGCTGGACAGCGCCACCTGGTGGCTGACCGGGTCGTAGAGGGCGATGCAGCAGGTCGACCCGAGGGCGCTGTAGCCGGCCGCCAGCCCGGACTCCGCGTCGTCCAGCAGCGACACGGTCTCGTCCAGGTGCTCCAGTACCTCGTCGGGCGCGAGCCCCGCGGACAGCAGCGCACGGGCTTCCGTGCTCAGCTGGCCCATGGTCGCCGCGGCTCCCAGACCGTGGCCGACGACGTCGCCGACCACCAGCGCGGTACGGCCGTCCGGCAGGGGGAAACTGTTCACCCAGTCGCCGCCGACGCCCGCGCTGTCGGGTGTGGCGGGCTGGCAGACGCTGGCGATCTCGATGGTGTCGCCGCCGGTGCGGGGCAGCAGCCGGCGCTGCAACGCCAGCACCTGGGTGTGCTCGCGCTGGTGCTGACGGGCCAGGTCGACGTGGTGGGCGGTCCTGGCGACCAGTTCTTGCAGGTCGAGCAGCTCGCTGTCGCGGAAGGGGCAGTCCGCCCGCCGCCAGACCTCCGCGACGCCCAGCACGACGGGCGGGGTGCCGTCCAGGACCAGCGGTATGCACGCCACACCCGCAGACCGGTCGCCGGGCACCAGGGCACGCATCACGCGCGGACCGCCGAGTACCCGCTCGACCGCCTCCCGGTCGGGTATGACGATGGCCTGCGGGGCGTCGTCCCGCCGTACGGCCTGCGCCAGCAGGCGGCTCGCGTCGCTGGGAAGATCGTCGCCGGGAGTCACATAGCCGTCGGGCCACGCCCGGTCCGGCACCAGGGCCGCCCGCCGAAGGTGGATGCGCCCCTGCGCCTGCCCGATGACTCCCTCGCCCGTCCACACGGCGAAGTCGAGGTCGACGGCTGCCACGTCTCCCCAGGCCAGCAGGGACTGCGCCAGCGACTGCGCGGTCTCGCCGATGTCCAGCGAGGTGCCGATCGCGGTCTCGGCGGCGTACAGGTGCAGCCTCCTGGCCATGGCGATCAGGGAGACGGTCAGGCTCTCCTGAGGCACCGCGGCGGGCAGGATGCTCATCGAGACCACCAGCTCGGACCCGTCGCCGCGCCGCAGGCGCTGGATCCGGGCGACATGCGCCTCACCGGTCTCCAGGACCTGCCGCAACCGCCGTGTG
Organism: Streptomyces sp. NPDC001816; assembly: GCF_042892235.1. NCBI lineage: Bacteria > Bacillati > Actinomycetota > Actinomycetes > Kitasatosporales > Streptomycetaceae > Streptomyces > Streptomyces sp. NPDC001816. Next base: position 421,637 of record NZ_JBIATY010000005.1, on the reverse strand, counting down.
ACCGTCGGTACGTCCCCGGGGGGCAGGAGATCGGCGAAGGGGCTCCCGGCCGCGGCGTCCAGACCCGCGAATACGGGGGCGTCAAGGTTACAACGGGTGATTCTCAGATCCCTGTCCAGGTTGACCGCGCCGAGAATCTGATCCTGAGGGCTGGTTGCCGGGCTGTCGGATACGCGCCGGCGGGTGGTGCGGTCGCCCTGCGTGTCGCCGGAACCGGCGGCCGCTGCCGCTCCACCGCGCGGGATGTAGCGCCCGAGGGCGCTGCTGACCAGCTCGAACGGCGAAGAGGGCGAGGGGGAGGATGTGGAGTCCATGCGGCTCTCTCAGCAATCCCCGGCACAGCGCCGAGGCCGTACTCGGACCCGTGCGACTGGGCCCCGAGATCCCTGGCCGCACACCTCATTGAATAACACCGGCGCTCGCTTCGCCCAGACTAGGGGAGCGCCGCTGGCACTGGGTGCCGGCGCCGTCGGTTCTGGTAGGGATGTGCAGTGAAGTACTCAGGCCCGTGATCCATGCTGGGGCGCGCGCAGTTCCGCCAGCGCGGAGAGCACGGTGTCGTTGGCCCTCCTGCTGCCGACGGTGAGCCGTAGTCCCTCGCCCGGATAGTGCCGCGCCCGGACGCCGGCGGTGGTGAGTGCGCCCGCGCCCTCGTCCACCGGATCGGGCGCGGCGAGCCAGACGGAATTGGCATGGCCAGGGGGTACGTGCCAGCCCAGGCCGACGAGCTCGTGCCGGAGTCGTTCCCGTTCGGCGACGATGGTGTCCACGCGCAGGCGCAGCTCGCTGTCGGCCCGTAGTGAGGCCTTCACGGCCGCCGTCGCCACCGCGTTGATCCCGAACGGCAGTTGTTGCCGGCGGATCCGCTCCACCAGGTCGGGAGCGCCGAGTCCGTAGCCGACCCGCAGGGCGGCGAGGCCGTAGGCCTTGGAGAAGGTGCGCAGGACCAGCACGTTGGGGTGCGAGCGCACGAGCGCGGGCGGGTCCGGCAGGTCGGTGCCACCGGCGAACTCCACGTACGCTTCGTCGAGGAGCACGATGACGTGCCGGGGGACCCGGTGCAGGAACGCCGACAGGGCGTCGGCGGTGACCAGGCTTCCGGTGGGGTTGTGCGGACTGCACACCACCACGACGCGGGTGCGGTGGTCGACCGCGGCCAGCAGGGCGCCCAGATCCTGGTGTCCGTCCGGCGACAGGGGTACGGGAACGGGCCGAGCGCCGACCATGGCGGCCAGCAGGGGGTACGCGTCGAAGGTGCGCCAGGCGTAGGCCATCGCGTCGCCGCGTCGGACGACCGCCTGGAGCAACTGCAGGGCCACGCCCACCGATCCGCTTCCCACCACGACATGGTCGGGTGGCAACCGGCACCATGCGGCGATCCGCTCGGTGAGGTCGTCGGGGTAGAACTGCGGGTACCGGTGGGCCTCCGCGACGGCCCGTTCCATCGCCGTACGCACTGCGGGCAGGGGAGGGTAAGGGCTCTCGTTCAGGGCCAGTCGGTGCAGCACGGGAACGCCCATGGTTCATCCCCGCCCGCCGCGCCAGCGGATGGCGGCGGCTCCGGCGAAGTCGCCCGCGTGCGCGAATCCGGCCAGTACCACCAGGTCACCGTCCTTCACCCGACCCGAGCGGATCGCGCGGTTCAGGGTGACCGGGATGGCCGCTCCGAAGAGGTTCCCGCATTGGTCGAAGGTGTTCAGGTGCCGTTCGGCCGGCAGTTGCAGCGCCTCTTGCCAGTTCCGCAGGAAGGTGCGGTTCGGTTGGTTGGTGATGAGGACGTCGATGTCGCCGGTCGCCACGCCGAGCCGTCGGCACAGGTCCGTGACGGCCTCCGGGACGAGGCGGTTGCCGCGTGCCAGGACCTTGGCGACGCTGGAGTCGGTGAACCCGATCCGCAACTGGGACTCTCCCGGCTCCCAGTACTTGCGGCCGTCGTCGACCGCCACGGTCATCTCCCCGGCATACTCACCGATGTGCCGGGTCTCCACGCCGAGCACCGGGGTGTCCGCCGAAGTCGTCACATACCCGACCCCGCAGCCGTCGCCCGGAATTGCCGCCTGGGCGAGCCTGCGCACCTCGGACTGCGTGAACCACTGGCCTGCGGCGCTCTGCGCGTTGCAGATCAGCGCGGTCTTCGCGTCGGTGGTGGTGAGGATCTGCCGGGCCAGCTTCAGCATGTATATGAAGGAGGCGCAGCCCGCGTTGGCCACGTCGACGAGCCACTCCGGGTTCAGGCCCAGCCGGCGCGCCACCTCGGTGCCGGCGCCCACGAACGGCAGGTCCGGCAACTGGCTGTGCACCAACAGCACGTCGACGCCCCGGATTGCGGCCCTGCCGTGCCGTTCGATCAGGGGTTGAACGGCACGCTCGATCATGTCTGCGTTGGTCTCGTCCGGGGCCACGTGGTGCCGTGACGGCGGGACCTTGAACATGGCATGGTTGCGGAGCTTGTCCTCGGCCCCTGGGTAGTCGGTGTAGAACTCGGCGGGGACCGGCTCGCCGGGGAGGTAACCCGCGACGTCGGTGAGACTGACCGTCGTCATCGCGGTACCGCCGTCGCCGGAGCCACGCTGACGGGCAGGCCGTTACGGTGGCGGTATTCCAGGATGGCCTTGAGGTTGTTCATCTCCACCGTGTGCCCCGCGTAGAAGAGGTCCCAGTAGTCGCCCACCCAGGGCCGGTCCGGGCGGGGGGCCATGTCGGGGTGCGGGTTGGCGTCGTAGTACGGGTGCCGGCAATTGGTCCAAGTGATCACCGAACCCGGCTTGTCGAGCACCAGGCGGGCCGGTACGACGCGCATCAGGTAGATCATCCACAGCTTCTCGCCCTGGTCCCAGGAGCAGTGGTAGTCCACGGTCATGGCCTCGGGGTGGGCGGCCACCCTGCAGTAGATCCTGGTGTCGTCCTCGAGGCGGTCGTGGCCGACCCACAGCCCCGGTGTGCCGGTGGGGGCGAAGTCCCGCAGGCTGCACGTCCACTCCTCCAGGTGGTGGCCCTGGCGGAGGTAGTCGTAGGCCTGTTCCGGGGGGCAGTCGACGTACTCGTGGATGGTGCAGTACTGCCCGTAGACCTGATGGTGGGGGTAGACGGCGTGGGTCAGCTCCATGCAGTGGGCGGTCAGTTCCTCCTTGCCGGCGTTCTCGATCCGGACCAGGCCGGGGATGTCAGCCAACATGGACGACTCCTCGCTCATCTGAATTCTCCTTGCTGCCGGGGCGTTCAGGGCTGTCGGTGACTGTGGTGAAGGACTGAAAGGGAAGGAACGGAGGGATCTCCCCCGGGTCGCAGTCCACTGCGACGAACGCGGGGCCGCCGCTCGTGTTGCTGCGCAGCAGTGCCTTGCGCAACTGCCCCGCGTCGTCGGCTCCGGTGACGTCGAGAGACGGGAAGGCGGCGGCCACTCCGGCGGCGAGGTCGGTCCGGCCGAACAGGTCGTCGCTGCGTATGCCGCCCTGGAGGAACTCCTCGCGCAGCGCGCACATGGCGTGGGCGTTGTTGTTGAAGATCACGAAGGTCACGGGTGCGTCGTACTCCACGGCGGTGTGCACTTCCATCCCGTGCATGAAGAAGGACCCGTCGCCGGCGAGGACGTAGGTGCGTCGCCCGGTGGCGAGCGCGGCGCCGATGCCGGCGCCGAAGGTGTAGCCCATGCCGCCCATGCCGACCGCGACCACGAAGCGGCCGTGGCGCGGTGCCGGGAGGAGATGGACCGCGCTGGCACCTGCGTTGCCGGCGTCCACGAACACATGCGCACACTGGGGAAGTGCCGCCTCCACCGCGGCGATTGCCTGGGTATAGGGGACAACTCGTCCGCGGGACGGAGAAACCGGGATCGGAACGGGCGCGGGGAGGGGGCCGACGTGCGGCGGGCAGTCGTGTGGGCGCGGCGGGAGCCGGCCGGTCACCGCGCGCAGCGCGTCCCGCAGGTCCCCGCGCAGTGCGGTGCCCGCTACGTACGGCGGTTCGGGACCGAGGCACACGACTTCGGTGGCGGCCAGGGCCCGGTCGAGGCCGCCGCGTGCCAGGAGCGGCAGCCGGGTACCGACCAGCAGGCACACGTCGGACCGCCGCAGACAGTCCTCGACGTTGGCATGGCCCATCACCCCGGCTACGCCGGCGAACCGGGGATCACGGTTGTCGAAGACATCCTTGGCGTCCGGGGTGACCGCCACCCACGCCCCGAGGTTCCGGGCCAGCTCGGCCAGTTCCGCACGCGCGTCCGCGGCGGCGACGCCTTCACCGGCGATGACGAGGACGCGGTCGGCCCCGCGAAGGATGTCCGACACGGTGGTGAGGGCCGTCCCGTCGAGCCGTGGCGCCGGTGGCGTCGGCGCCGGCATCGGTACGCCCGGTGTCGGCGCCTTGCTGCGGCCGGGCAACCGGATCCGTGCCTGCTGCACGTCCTTGGGCAGCAGCAGTACCGCCGGCCCCCGCGGCTCGGCCTGTGCCGCCGCCATCGCCTGGGGCAGTAACTCCATGAGCGAGTCCGCGTCCTCGACCCAGGCGCAGAACCGGGAAACGGGTGCGAAGACCTCCCGTGCATCGAAGGAGCCCGCCTTGCCGCTGGAGTCCTGGAACGCCCCGTGGCCTGCCTGGCCGGTCGGCGGCTGGCCCGCCAGGGCCAGCACGGGGACCCGGGAGGCGTACGCCTCTGCCAGGCCCGGTACGAGATTCATCGCCCCGCCGCCCGAGGTGGCGGCAACAACGCCGAGGCGTCTGGTGGTTCGGGCGTATCCGTCGGCCATCGTGACGGCGGAGAACTCGTGCTTGGCGACGACGCAGCGGACGGTGCCGCAGCGGTGAACGGCGTCATACAGGTCCTCGATGTTCGCGCCGCCCACGCCGAACACATGGGTGACGCCGGCCCTGGCGAGTTCCCCGGCCAGGTGGTCGACCAGGCGAACCGTTCCTGCCTCGGGCATGTCCGACGTCGGAGTGATCATGCGGGGCTCCTGTCCGTCTCATGGTGCTGGTCGATGAGGCCGGATGGTGTGATGACCTGGAAGCGGTGCCGGTACTCCTTCGGGGTGAGCCCGAGGGTGCGCCCGAAGGAGCGGAAGAACGTCTCGGTGGCGGCGAATCCGCAGCGGCCGGCTATCTGTTTGATCGTCAGGTCGGTGGTCTCCAGTAGCTCGCGTGCGCGGGCGATGCGCGTCCGCTCGATGTACTGGCCGGGCGTCGTGCCCACCTCGCGCCTGAAGACCCGGGCGAAATTGCGCAGGCTCATGTTGGCCCGCTGGGCGATCTCGGCCACGGGTAAGGGGTTGTGCAGGTTGTCCAGAATCCACTCCTGCGCGGTCCGGATCGGTGGATGGTCGGCCAACTGGGCGTCGAGGACGGCGCTGAACTGGGACTGCCCTCCGTGCCGCTTCAGGAAGAGCACCAGAAACCGCGCCGTCTCCAGCGCGAGCGCCGCACCGTGATCGGCCTCCACCAGGGCCAGCGCCATGTCGATCCCGGTCGACACGCCCGCTGACGTCACAAACGGACCGTCCCAGACGAAGATCGGCTCGGCGTCCACCGTCACGTCCGGATAGCGGCAGGCCATCGCCTCGCTGTACGCCCAGTGCGTGGTGGCGCGTCTGCCGTCCAGAAGGCCCGCCTCGGCCAGCAGGAAGGATCCGCCGCATACGGAGGCGACCCTGCGCGACCGGGCCGCTGCCCGGCCGATCCAGGAGACCAGCGTCCTGTCTTGGAGCGCTTCGCCAAGACTCCATCCGCCCGGCACGAGAAGCGTGTCGATGGGGCCGTGCCCTGCCTCCAGTGGTGAGGCTCCTATCGTCACTCCTGAACTCGTGCGCACCAGCGGTGCGTCGGCGGAGACCAGGTCGATCCGGTAGGGGGCGCTCGACGGGGCAAGGAGCCGGTTGGCCGTATCGAACACTTCAATCGGTCCGGTGATGTCCAGGGCCATCGCACCCGCGTACACCACCACAACAACACGTCGCTCAAGCACGGTCACAGCGTGTATCGGGCAGTGCACTGGCTGCAATGACAGTTTATTGACGTATCCGGCCAACAGGCAGTCGTCGGATGGGGGAGCGGGGTGCTGGCCAGGCGGTTTGTGCGCGGGTGCCGACAGCGGTGGGTGAGGCAACTCACAAGGAGCCACCCTGAAGAGCCGCCGACCGCGGCGGGTCCCTCGGATGGCGGCCCTCCGTCGTTACTGAAGCCGCTGAGGAATGGTCTTCGGCCCTCCGGCCACGTGACGCAAGCAGCGGCCAGCAGGGGTCGTCCTCCCGACAACATGCCTGTCCACGCCGGGAGATGAGCAACCGAGTCCCCCTGCTATGGTGCGCCGATGTCATCGATCAAGCAGTTCCAGGTCACCTTCGACTGCGCAGAACCTGAGCGCGTCGCTCGCTTTTGGTGCGAGGTGTTGGGGTACGTCGTACCGCCGCCGCCAAAGGGGTTCACCACTTGGGACGATTTCAACCGCTCCCAGTCTCCGGAGGATCAGGGTGCATGGTTCGCCTGCAGTGATCCCTCAGGTGTGGGCCCGCGGCTGTACTTTCAGCGCGTCCCCGAAGGCAAGGTCGCCAAGAATCGGGTGCATCTTTGCGTGCGGGTCGGCACCGGGCTCGTGGGTGAAGAGCGCCTGGCCGCGCTCGAAGCCGAGTGTGCACGTCTGGTCGCGCTCGGCGCGGTACGCGTGCGACTCCTGTATGACGGCAACGATTCGTGCATCGTGATGCAGGACATCGAGGGCAACGAGTTCTGTCTCGACTGAGCATCCTCCGAGCCGGCGAGGTTGCAGGCAGTTCGGTCTGCGGCGCGGCGTTCCGGCATCACTTCTCGGCCCGCTGGGTGATGGCCGCCTCGGTACGGTCCCCCAGGAACTCGTACCAACGGCGTTCGAGGCAGACGTAGCGCACGTCCGCTTCGACGAGGCTGAGGAAACCCGACACGGTCTCGGCGAGACGTTGCTGCAACCCCGGGTCGGCCAGCGTTCCGTCTTCGGCGAAGGCCTGGTAGCTGTTGGCCACGCTGAACATGTCCGGGTAGACGCGGGTGCCCAGGTGTTCCAGGGGGATCCTCAGAGCCCACAACCCGCGGTTGCCGCCGACCAGCGACGGCGACGCTGAGACGAGCAGCGCGTGCTTGGTCTTGAACGGCTGCGGCCGGACACGCGAGACCCAGTCGATCGCGTTCTTCAGCACTCCCGGCACGGAGGCGTTGTACTCCGGCGAGGAGATGACGAAGGCGTCGCACTGCTCAAGCCGGTCGCGCAGGGCGAGTGCGCCGTTCGGCAACCCTTCGCCGGCCTCCATGTCGCCGTCGTACAAGGGCATGTCGAAGTCGCGCATGCCGGCGAGGTCGACGGCGGCACCGGTGTCGGAGATGAGCCGGGCCACGAGGGAGGCAAGGCGGGCGTTGGCCGAATCGGCTCGCAGTGCCGCGCCGAAGACCAGGAATCGCAGCGGGCCGGGAAGCGTGTCCGTGGGCATGGGTCCGTCCTTCCGTCGCGGGCACGCGCCTCCAAGAAGGCGCCCCACCGACCAGTGTGGTTCCCCGGCGGACGCCACGCGACAGGGCCGAGAACCGACAGGCCCGAGCCGGTCAGGACGATGGCCGGACCCCGTGCCACCGCCCCCCTGGCCGCTCAAGCAATCTATTGGGTCGCGGCCGGTGGCGTGGCTGGGCAGGATGCGGTCGTGTCCCTCCATTTCTTCGTCGGAACTTCCAGGACATGGGAGCCTGTGACGAGCGGTGCACCCGCATGCCTGGTCCTGCTGGGGATGTGAACCCACGGTGACATCGCTGTCACGAGGAGCTTCGCCCGGCAGGGCCGGGCCGGGCGGGACGTCGCGGGCGTCCTGCCGAGATGAGTCAAGCCTGTTCCGCCGGACTGACCTCGTCGAGCAGGCCCCGGATGCGCTTTTCGATCTCGTCGCGGATCGGGCGGACGGCGTCGACGCCCTGTCCGGCCGGGTCGGGGAGTTCCCAGTCGAGGTAGCGCTTTCCGGGGAAGACGGGACATGTGTCGCCGCAGCCCATCGTGATCACGACGTCGGACGCCTGAACGGTCTCGACGGTCAGCACCTTGGGCACTTCGGCCGAGATGTCGATGCCCACCTCGGCCATGGCCTCGACGACCGCCGGGTTGACGGTGTCGGCGGGAGCGGAACCGGCCGAGCGGACCTGGACGCGGTCGCCGGCGAGGTGGGTCAGAAAGGCGGCGGCCATCTGCGAGCGTCCGGCGTTGTGGACGCAGACGAACAGCACAGACGGACGTTCGGCGGGAGTGCTCATGGCAGATGTCTTTCTGGGAGCGGCAGTTCAGAGGCGGGTGGGTGTGGCGAGATCGGGTTCGTCCGCGGCCGGGATGGGAGCGGTGTGCACCGGTTCCGTACGTCCGAACAGCGCGACCATCAGGGCCAGGCCGAGCGCCGCACCGGCAATCTGTGCGGCGAGGAAGGGGCTGACCGAGGCGGGGGCGATGCCGGCGAACGTGTCGGTGAAGGCGCGGCCGATGGTCACGGCCGGGTTGGCGAACGACGTGGAGGATTGTGAACCAGTACGCCGCCCCGATGTAGGAGGCCACGGCCACGGGGGTGAAGTGGGCGCGACCGGTGCGGCCGAGTCCGAGGATCAGCAGGATGAGTCCGGCCGTTGCCACCAGTTCGCCCAGCCACAGGTGGCCGGCGGAGCGGTCGTGCGTGGACCAGTGCACCAGCGGTTGGGCGAACATGGCATCAGCGAGGATCGCGCCGCCGATCGCTCCTACTGTCTGAGCCGGTAGGTACGCCGCGATGTCACGGCCGTTCAGCCCTTCACCGGTGCGTCGGTCGGTGAACCAGGCCGCGAGCGTGACGACGGGGTTGAAGTGTGCACCGGAGACCGGCCCGAGGAGCGCGATCAGGACGCCGAGGCCGAAGACGGTGGCCAGCGAGTTGGCCAGCAACTGAACGCCGATGTCCTGGGTCAGCTCAGTGGCCTGGATCCCGGAGCCGACCACCACCGCGACCAGCGCGGCCGAACCGACAGCCTCCGCGAGGGCCCGGCGGCCCAGCGAGGCGCTCACGCGTTTGCCTCTGCCGTCTGTGGGGTCGTCAGGAACGCGGAAAGCCGGTCGAGCGTGGCGGGCAGCACCCAGTAGTAGACCCACGTGCCGCGACGCTCGCAGTCGATCAGGCCCGCCTGTCGAAGCAGCTTGAGGTGGTGGGAGATCGTCGGCTGGGACAGGTCGAAAGCCGGGGTCAGGTCACACACGCAGACCTCACCGCCGGCCCGCGAGGCGATCATGGACAGCAGCCGCAGGCGAACCGGGTCGCCCAGGGCTTTGAAGATCTTCGCCAGCTCGGCCGCCTGGTCCTCGTCGAGGGGTGCGGTCACCAGTCCAGGGCAGCAGGCAGCGGACTCGTCATCCTGCCCGAGCACCACAAGTTCTTGCTTCGACATACTTCTATGTTGACGTTTTTCGATCCAGCGCGCAAGCTTGCATCGATAGATATCAATGCAAGCAGATGGGAGTGGTGTCATGTCCCGTGCTCAGCTCGCCCTGCGGGTCAGCGACCTGGAAGCGTCGATCACCTTCTACTCGAAGCTCTTCGGCACTGAACCGGCCAAGCGGCGCGAGGGCTACGCCAACTTCGCCATCGCCGAGCCCCCGCTCAAGCTCGTACTCATCGAGGGTGAGCCCGGAGAGGAGACCCGCCTCGACCACCTCGGCGTGGAGGTGGAATCCACGGAGCAGGTGAACGCCGCCACCACCCGGCTCAAGGACGCCGGTCTGGCCACCTTCGAAGAGAACGACACGTCCTGCTGCTATGCCCTCCAGGACAAGGTCTGGGTGCACGGCCCCGGCCAGGAGCCGTGGGAGGTCTATGTGGTGAAGGCCGACGCGGACACCTTTGGCAAGAACGCCGACCCCAACGCCGCCGCCGGCGACGACTGCTGCACCGGCCGGACCGACGAAGGGGCCTCGGCCGCGACCGGTTGCAGCTGCGGCTAGGGCCTGTCCGGCGGATCCTGCCGAACAGGCCCCTGGTCCCGAGGAGGGCTCAGCGCTTGAGCGTGAAGGTGAAGTCGCCGGAAAGCTTGCCGCTCAGCCGGACTGCCGAAACGAGCTTCCCCTCCGTGATCAGTCTCTCGACCTCGGCCCGCGAAAGACCGCAGCCTTCAGCGATCAGTCGCACCGGCCGGACGGGGATCCGCGCCGCAAAGCGGACCGAGACGTCGATCACCTCGCGGTCGAGGTGAGCCGATCCGCCGGTGTCGAGGCGCCAGGCGCCTGCCCAGTCGAGGGCGATGCGATTACGGCGCCGCACGACCGGATCCCGGAGCAGCTCAGCTGCCAGGCCAGGGTCGTTGTCATGCATACGGTCCAGCAGCTCAGGTCGCACGGAGCGCACGTTCATCCGCTCCAGGACCGTGAGCTTTGCCGTGTCCCCGCAAGCGGTACAGAGCACGAGGAGCCAGGCGTCGAGGAGCTTGTGGTTGGCGTTGACGCGAAATTTGCCGTTGGCCCGGAAGCGCTCGCACGCGCACGCGTGGCAACGGCGGAGAACGGTCGGCAGGCAGGTGGGCATGACCACCCAGCTATTGAGCACAGAAGTACACCGGTTTCAGTGAGAAGTCCGCAGCAAAAAGGAGCGCGGCGCACATGCGCGACGCGCGACACATCAGCTCTCGGGAGGTCTCACAGGGTGTACAACGGCACGTCCTTGCCTTGACGACTGGGTTCGGCAGCACGGTAGTGGCGCACAGCGGCGCTGCTCCACCGGTTTTCGAGCCTCACCGCCGGACAGACCCCAGGCGTCGACGTCATGCCCGTGACTGATGCGGGTGTTGCCGCAACAGCTGACAGTGCACCAGTCCTGAGCTGTGGATCGGCAGTGTTGCGGCCTGTCGGGCGGCGGCCGCAACGGGCCTCGGACGTTGCCGGTTTGCCGATTACCCGGCGCAACGGATTCATCTGTCGTCATTGTGTGGCTCGCAGCAAGGCGGGCCCATCCGGGGCGCGCCGCCCCCGACCGGCGTCCGGTGGGGTGAGGAAGGGAAGGTCCGATGGATCGTTCGCTTGTGTCGGTGAGGGCGGCACTGGTGCTGTTACTCGCCGCGCTGGCCGGTGTGGGGGTCGGCCTGTTGTCGGTGCTGGCCGGAAACGGGGTGGTGGGCGGTGTGCTCGCCGGGCTCACTGCCGCGGGCGGGGCCGTGCCCGTGTTCAATCAGGTGATCGCCCCGGACACCACCCACAGCGGGCCGGCTGTACGCCGGGCGGGAACGAAGGACGGTAGCGCCCGTGGCTGAGCTGCGTCCTCTCGCCCCGGACCTGACACCGGAATCCCGTGCACTGGCCATGGCCCTGCGGGAGCTGTTCGAAGGCCTGGAAGTCTCGGTCCGCCGCTACGCGGCCCGCCGCGTTCGGGATGCCGGCACCTTCTCCCGCTATCTCGGTGGCACCCGCGTGCCGCCGTGGGAAGTGGTGATGGACCTGTTCACCGACATCGCCGAACATCGGGGCACGGCCGCCACCCCGCACGCCATCGAACTGGTGCGCCGCCTGCACCGGGCAGCCGTCGAGTCCAGCACCTCACCCCGCCACGCGGTCGCGGTACTGGAGCAGCAACTCGCCGAAGCCGACCGTGACTCACGCCGCTCCACCGCCCGCGGCGACGCACTGAGCGACGCGCTGCTGGACCGCAAACACCGTATCGCCGACCTGGAAGTGCGTCTGAATCAGCTGGAAGCCGAATGGAGTGCGGAACGCGAACGAGCCGAACGCCTGGCCGCAGCCAACCCGGACGTAAGCGAGCTGCTCCACGAACGCGACCAGCTGCAGGACGAAGTCACCCGCCTGTCCGCCCAGCTCAACGAAGCGCAAAAACAGCGCGACGAAGCCGAACAGCGCTGCACTCTGCTGGAACGACAGCTGGAAGCGGTCGAACAGGTCCAGACCGTCGCCGCCGTGACCCCCGCGGTCTCGCGGGCCATGCCCAAGGTCCTCATCGTCGACGATCAGCCGGACAACCTGATGGCCATGACCGCCGTCCTGTCCACCCTCGACCAAGAACTGGTCGCCGTCTCCTCCGGCCGCGAAGCCCTCAAAGCCCTCCTCGATCACGACGACTTCGCCGTGATCATCATGGACGTCCAGATGCCCGACATGGACGGCTACGAGACCGCCGCCCACATCAAACGACGCCCCCGCACCCATGACGTCCCCATCATCTTCCTCACCGCCATGGGCACCGATCCCGAACACTCTGCCCGCGGTTACGCCGCCGGCGCGGTCGACTACATCGGCAAGCCCTTCGATCCCTGGGTCCTGCGTGCCAAAGTCGCCGTCTTCACCCGTATCTACCTCGAACAACGGCGCCTCGCCGGAGACCAGTGATACCGAGTCCAGCGGCCAGGGTTCACGAGGGAGCCGTCAGGTGTCCCACCGCCTCGTGTGCTCCCTGTGCGCCTCGGTCAGGCCGTCCCGGAAGAACCTTTCGTAGTAGCCGAGTTCGGGATGGTGCGTCTGGAGCCAGATGCCGGGCACCTGAATGGCGTCGACGTGTGCGGGGAACCGGCCGTGCGTGGAGTGAATGTACTCGCACACGTCGCGGGCACACTCGATGACCCGCTGGTCGTACTCGCGGGCCTCGGCGAGGTAGCGCTGCCCGTAGTCGTTGCGGTAGATGCCCGTGAAGATGTCCTTGTCGTGGTAGATGCCCTTCGGGCCGAACTTCGCCTGGACGACCGCGTCCACGGCCTGCGACATCGACGGGTGGTACGGGGGACAGGCCGCTGTGATCAGCGGTTCGCCGTCGACGCTGAGCCCGACCGGATGGGACCGCGCCGTCGCGAACCGGGGCAGAGGCAGCTGCCAGCGCGGGAGGTCCAGCGGGCGCCAGCGGGGGGTGACGAAGTCGAAGCCGAGCATCCGCCCGTACCGGGCCGAGAACTTCGGGTCGCCCACCATGATCTGGGGGTTGATCGAGGCATGGATCCACGCGCCCAGCCCCATGGCGTCCGCGGTCAGCATGAGGTTCTGCAGCAGCAACTCGGCCTCGATCTGGGTCCGCAGCGGGCCCAGCACACCCAGCGGAAGCTTGAGGTCCTTGTTCAGGAAGCCGTTGCGCACCCACTTGCGCACCCCGGCGGGGCGGTAGAAGTTGCGGTCGTCGACGAGCGTGGGCCGGGCCCCGTCCGGCTGGGTGAGCAGGTACATCAGGCCGTTGATGTACTGGTGCGAGAGGTCGACGACCGGCAGGAAGACGGTGCTGCCCGGCAGGTTGGACAGCACGCGGTTGGAGTCGAGGTAGGCCGGGAAGTCGCGCATGCCCTCGGCGACGTCCAGCCGGTGGTCCAGGACCCGCACCTTGGCCTGCCGAGCCCGCTCGACCAGCGCGCCGGGCTCGAAGGAGGCGTCCGGGGACGGCGGCAGCTTGCGCAGATAGTAGGTGCCACTGTCGTTGATCATGAAGAAGTGGGTGCCCTGTGCGTTGTCGGGACTGCCTGCCGTCCGGCCGGGCATGTTGAGGTTCGGCTTGGCCATGATGGGCTGGCCGTCGCGCGGATCCTCGAACGGCCGGTCCGGCATGGTGAGCCCGGTGCAGCCGGTGAGGGCGATCAGCACCGCCTCCTCCAGCTCGCCGAGCGGTAGCGGGGCGTCGGACGAGCGATAGCTCATCGAGCCGGCGGGGACGGCCGCTCCCCGGCTGACCCGGTGGGTGCGCCGCCGCCAGATGGTCTCCAGGAGCGGCCGCGCCAGCAGCGCTTCGAGCCCCCGATGCCGGGTGGACACCGTCATGGTCCTCTCCTTGCCTCAGGAACGCCCTGCGACTCAGGACACCCTGCGACTCAGGACACCCTTCGACTCGGGACTCCGTTTGACTCAGGACTCCGTGGTGCGGTGACCGTTCGGCGGTGTCAGCACCGGCCGCCACGGTACGAACGCACTCGCGTCCCGGGGCAGGAAGCTCGCCAGCTCCGGGCAGTGCCGCAGGATGACCTCGGTCATGCCACTGCGCTCGATCCAGTCCATGCCGAGCGGTGTGTACAGCTCGGGGCGGTAGTCCACGGTGAGGAAGCGGTCGCTCTGCAGCCTCCGGGACGCCATCAGGATGAAGATGCGGAAGGCCGTGTCGCTGAATCCGAATCCGGTCGGCGGGTTCTCGGCGAACAGCCCGACCATGGTGTCGATCTCGTCGACCGAACGGTAGACCTCCTTCAGCCGCGCCAGCGTCCCGGGTTCTTCCGTCAGGTCCTCGAAGCGGCGGATGGGCTCCTTGTGCAGGCCGGCTCGGAAGTCGTTGTAACGGGGCACACCACGGCGGCGGGTGCGTACCAGGTCGACGACGGACAGGTCGATGATCTCGCCGTCCCGCTCGAAGTGCTGCAGCGCGCGCGGGAAGTTGTGCAGGGTGATCGCGCCCGGATGGGCGATGCCGAACGAGTACAGCGAGTCGGGCAGCCCGGTCTTGCGGATGAGGGGCTCGGCCGCGGCGCCCTGCACGTCGTCGAAGCCGAGGATGTCCAGCCGCCGCCCGAAGCGGTGGTCGCAGATCTCGAAGTCGTCCGGGATCAGCGGATGCATCCGGTAGACGGTGACGAAGTCCTCGGTGAGGGAGTAGGGCGCGCCGTGGTGGTCGGGCACGGTCTGGGGGATGCCGGTCAGCGAGTGCGCCTCGAACAGCCACAGCCCCAGCCGTTCCAGCCACTTCGCGGGCGGACCCTGCCAGTTGGTCTTCAGCGCGATGTCGATCGCCTCGGTGGCGAGGATCGCCGGTGTCCACTCCACCGTGTGGATCTTGGCGATGAGCGCGGACACGACGAGCCGCGCCGTGTGGTAGACGCGCTCCTCCTCCATACGCGGATACTCGCGCCGCAGCGCCGCGCACACCGCGTTGTGGTCCCTGGCGAAGAGGGTGTGCATCAGGCTGAGGCCCAGCCACCAGTTCTCGCGGACCCCGGTGAGCGGGATGCCGTTCGGGCCGAGCGGCAGATGGCCGTCCTCCAGGCGCAGGCCGGCGCCACCGTCGGCGTCGCGCAGGGAGCGGGCGGCCTTCTCGTCGCCGCCGTACAGCTCCGAGCCGTCCCACCAGTGGGAGGCCGAGTCGGCGAAGTGGACCGGCCCGCCGGCTCCGGGCATCGCCATGTTCTCGGCGAAGCGCATCATGTGCTCCGCGGGACCGCCCGGGGTGTTGTGCCACTCGACGCCCGGCGGGAGTGGTACCTCCACGCTGGAGGTACCCGTCGGGTAGCGGCTGTGGTTGACCCAGTCGTGCACCTGGAACTGGATCCACGCGGCGGCGAGCAGGTTCAGGGACCGTGCGGGCAGGAACATGTCGCGGTGCAGCAGCAGCCTGCTGACCTCGTACGGGCTGGGTTCGTCGAACAGGTCCGGGCGCAGTACGGGCGGCATGTTGCGGCCGAAGGCCGCGCCCACGGCCCCCATCGCGGGTGCGGACAGGTCGTTGAACGTGCCGTCGTAACTGCGGGCGACCCGCAGCGACTCGTCGATCGGCGGCGGCACCGGGACGGGCCGCGGCGGTGCCTCGTGGTGCTCTGTGTCGATGAGGTTCTTCGTACGCAACGTCTTGCGCAGGAAGACGAGGTTGAGCAGGCCGGCCGGCAACGGCAGCCGGTACCAGGGCACCCACCGGTTGAGGACGCGGAAGCCGGCGCCGACCGGAGCGCTCAGCACCCTGTTGCGCCGGGGCTCGTCGGTGGTGAAGCGGTAGCCGAGCCGCTGCGCGCTGCTCGCCTGGTAGGCGGCCTTGCGGGCACGGTTGAGATTGCCCAGCGGACGGAACTCCTCCGTGGTGTGCCAGGGGTTGAACGCCAGCTCCTCGATCCGGCGCGCGGCCGCACGAGCCTCGGCGGTGGCCACGTTCTGCCGGGGGATGGTCAGCGTGGCCACGGGCAGCGCGGGTGCGACGTCCTCACGCCATTCCACCGAGCCGTCCTCGACGGGGGTGATCGCCTCGTTGACATACCGCTGCACGAGCAGCTCGAAGGCGACGTCGCCGCGGGCCAGGCGCTGCGCGAGTTCCCGGCTCAGATGGTCCGGGTCGGCGCGGGGCGGTGCGGGCGCGTCCGGTGCCCCGCGCACAGGGCGCATCTGGTAGCGCACCGGGCCGGCCTCGCCCCACAGGATGGCGCCGCGGCTCCAGTACGTCTCCAGAGCCAGGCTGCGCACACAGCCGCGCGCACCGGCCCGCACGTTGCGGCGCATCCGGGCGGCGGTGGACCAGCCGACGGCGAAGGGCAACTTGACGAACAGCGCGAACGCCTTCTGGAGGCGGGTGCGGGCGCCCGCCATCGCCTTGGCGAACGCCACGAACTCCCGGGCATTGCGCGCGTGGGACACCGGAAAGTTCGTCATGAGAAGGTCGTGCGTGCCGTCGGAGGCCTCGACGCGGAGCGCTGCGCCGCGCATGTCGGGCAGGGAATCTGCCTGCGGGGCGCCGCCGGCGTTCGACAGCCGGACCGTCACCGGGTACTCGGCACCGGGCCGGACGAAGCCGGTCTGCAGCTCCGTTGGCACCTGGTCGTGGATTCTCAGCCGGGCGTTCTCCACGCCGAGCACCGGCTTCGCATGGAAGGTTCTGGCGAAGGCCGCTGCCCCGCCGGCCTTCCTGATCCTGGCCTGGACACGCATCAGTTCCTTGGCCAGTTCCTCGAAGACCAGCCGCTCGGCCTCCGCGCTGCCGCCCTCGTACCGCTCGTACTGCTCTGTCCTGCCCATGGTTGCGCCATGCCTTTCCTACGCCGGTCAGCGCTACCGCCCGCGCTTCACGCCGCGGATGCTGCCCGCAGGCGTCCAGGACCGGGAGCAGCTCCGCACGCAGACCCGCATACGGGATCCTCCATCCTCCGGCGGGGGTGGAGCGGCACTGAGCCTCCGATTGAGGAGGGGCAGCCGACGGGTCTCCTCACCGCCGAGCCACTCGACCATGTTCGCGCAACCGGTCGCCGCTCGCACTTCGCGGCGGCCGCGAGACCGGATGCCTACGAGGCCAGCCCGGGCGGTAAGGGATGTACCTCGTGGCGTGGAAGCGACTGAGATCGGCCACGGACTCGATCCAGCCCTTCTCCAGCGCATGCCGGAACTGGTCGTGACTCACCTCCCAGAGGTTCAGGTCGCCGCCTGCAGCGGGCAGCCGGACCGGCAGGGTAGACGTCAGCCAGGCGCTCGCACAGCCGGCCGAAGGAGTTCTGGAGCACGGGTCGTGAGATGTCGGCCCGCTTCTGGTAGATGCCGGACTCCGGGTCCGGTGCGAGGTCGAGGTAGCTCGGCGCGCCCAGGGTGAAGAAGGCGGCCGGTTCCGGGCCGCGAGAGGTCCAGCGCCGGCGCAGGCTGTGCACGGCGTCGCGCAGTGCGGCGCTGTTCGCCCCGGTGAGTACGGTCAGCGAGTCGATCACGGGTGGACCTCCCCGCAGCAGCCCGAGGAGCGACGCGCTGATGGCTCCGCCGAGCCGCCGGTCGTACCAGTCGTACGCCGGCATCGGGTTGACCTCCAGGCACCAGTAGGTGCCGTCACCGGCGACCTTGAAGTCCCAGCCCGCGAAGGCCGTGCCCAGATCAGCGGTGTGGCGGACCACCTGCCCGGCGAGCGCCGGCGACGTACCGCTGGAGGTGCACCGGTCCCTGCCCGGGTTCAAAGCCGTCCAGGTCGGCCGCGCTCACCAGCCTGCTGGTGGCCCGTACCCCGGAGACCGCCTTGACCAGGGTCGGCCCGGCGAAGGCCCGCAGACGCTGCGGCGACGAACTGGTGATGCTCGCGGGCACCCGGAACCCGGCCTGGGACAACGACCGTTCGTGCAGCGGCTTGGACCCGTTGTCGGAGCGGATCGAGGGCCGGTTGACCACCGGGCCGGGGATGTGGTCCAGCCACGCCGCGAGGGCCGTCGTGAGCCAGCGCCAGCGCTGCGCCGACTCGCGGTCCTGCTGAAGGGCCGCCAGATCGGCGACCCGGACCAGTACGCCTCGCTCCTCGGCCTCGGCGGTGAAGTGGGCGAAGGTACTCTCGGCGGCGAGGCCGACCGCATAGATCATGGGAACAGCACCTTTACGAGTTGGGGTCCGAGCCCGAGCCACACCATGCGCAACTGCTCCACCTCGGGGAACGGTTCCACCACGACGGGCCGTGCCTGGGCGAGGTCGGCCGACAACCGCCAGACCACGGACGAGAGTTGGAGTCCGAGCCGGGCGACGATCTCCGTGCTGCGCTCCTGAAGACCGAGATGGTCCAGATCGCCGGGATGCTGCGCCAGGCCTGGTCACCGAGGACGACCGCACTCTCGAAGAGGGGTTCGGGGTCCGACCATCTCGCCCGATAGGGGCCGGAGCCGACTGCCGAGGGGGCGAAGGAGTCCGAGATCTCGGGCCAGTGGCGCGTGGTCCAGGAGTTGAGATCCTGGACCCACCACTGGTCGCCCTGGCCGTCCGCGGGTTCGCCGCGCGGCTCACAGGGCTGGGAGGAGAAGATCTCCTGACGACCGGCGCATCACCCTGCAAGGGCATGGAATCCGCGATGCAGACGGCTGGGTCCTGTACTGGTGACCGTCCGGAGCATGTCGATTACTTTCAGCTGTCTTCGGCCGGGCCCTCATCGGCATGCTGCGATAAACTCTGACATGTCTGTTCTTGTCGGTCCGTATGTCCGTTCTCCTGTAGGTCGGTTCTCATGGACCTCAACACCATCACCGAAGTAGTTCGGCGACCGTCCGAGCGGCCAGGCACGGACTGGCACGAGGGCGACGCCTGGCTCGCAGGCGGAACATGGCTCTATTCCACGGAGCAGCCGGACCTGCGACGGCTGATCGACCTGACGGCGTTGCGCTGGGAGCCTCTTGTTCCGACGGGCGAGGGCCTGGAGATCAGCGCCACGTGCACCATTCGCGACCTGTACGCCTTCTCCTGGCCGAAGGGCTGGACCGCCGGAATTCTCTTCCGGCAGAGCTGTGAGGCATTCCTGTCCTCGTTCAAGGTGTGGAACGCGGCGACGGTCGGCGGAAACATCTGTATGTCCCTGCCCGCCGGGCCGATGATCACGTTGACGGTCGCGCTGGAGGCGCAGTACGAACTGTGGGCGCCGGACGGCTCCGTGCGCTTCGTCGACGCCCTCGATTTCGTCACGGGCGACCATCGCAACGTCCTCGCCCCCGGGGAGATCCTTCGGCGCATCACCATTCCGGAGCATGCGCTGCGCAAACGGACGGCGCACCGCCGCTTCACGCTGACCCGGCTCGGCCGTTCGACGGTGTTCCTCGTCGGCACGCAACGGCTCGGAGCGAGTGACCTGTTGCTCACCATCACCGCCGGCACCACGCGGCCGGTCCGCATCGCCTTCGACTCCCTGCCCGATGTCCGAACCCTGCGGCAGAGCATCGACGCCCTGCCGGCCGACGTCTGGTTCGCCGATCCCAACGGGACCCCTGACCACCGTCGGCATCTGACAAGGCACTTCGCCGAGGAGATCTGCCGCGAACTCACGGCTGGGGACCTGCCATGAGCTACCTCGTGAACGGCAAGGAATTCGACCGGGAGCCGGCCCCCGGTCAGTGCCTGCGCACCTTCCTGCGCGAACTCGGCCACTTCGGCGTCAAGAAGGGGTGCGACGCGGGCGACTGCGGCGCCTGCACGGTGTGGCTGGACGGCGAGCCCGTACACAGCTGCATCACCCCCGCGTTCCGCGCGGACGGCCGGGAGGTGACCACCATCGAGGGCCTGGGACGGCCCGGCGCCCCCCATCCCATGCAGCGGCAGTTCGAGGACGCCCCGGGGTTCCAGTGCGGTTTCTGCACCGCAGGGATGATCATGACGTCGGCGACCTTCACCGAGGACCAGAAGGCGGATCTGCCACGGGCGTTGAAGGGCAATCTCTGCCGCTGCACCGGATACCGGGCGATCGAGGACGCCGTGAAGGGCGTCAGCGCGGTGGAGACGGCAGCACCGGGCAAGGCCGTCGGGACGAGCGTCGGTGCGCCCGCGGGCCACGACGTGGTGACGGGCCACGCCGAGTTCACCATGGACACGCAGATCGACGGCATGCTGCACCTCAAGGTGCTGCACTCACCCCACGCGCACGCCCGGATCCTCTCGATCGACAAGAGCGCCGCCCTCGCGGTGCCCGGCGTGCACCGGGTCTACACCTGGCAGGACGTACCCCGCAAACGCTTCACCACGGCGATCCACACCGACCACCTGGTCGACCCGGACGACACCTACGTCCTCGACGACACGGTCCGCTTCGCCGGCCAGCGCGTCGCCGTGGTCCTGGCCGACACGGTCGCGGCCGCCGAGGAGGGCTGCCGGCGTCTCGCGGTCGAGTACGAGGTGCTGCCCGCGGTGTTCGACCCCGAGGCGGCGATGGCGGACGGCGCGCCCCAACTGCACGGCTCCGACGATCCGTTCGTCCGCGATCCGGTCCACAACATCCTGGTCGAACTCCACTCGCACATCGGCGACGTCGGCGCGGGATTCGAGGCGGCCGACGTGATCCACGAAGGCACGTATTTCTCACCGCGGGTGCAGCACGCGCATCTGGAGACCCACGGTTCGATCGCCTGGATGGAAGACGGCAGGCTGAACGTCCGCACCAGTTCGCAGTCACCGTCGATCGCGAAGGTCAAACTGGAGTACCTGTTCGCGCTGCGTCCGGACCAGCTGAGGGTGTTCTGCAAGCGCGTCGGCGGCGGATTCGGCGGCAAGCAGGAGGTGATCACGGAGGACCTGGTCGCGCTCGCCACCCTGGACACCGGGCGGCCCACCTGTCTCGAGTTCACCCGCGAGGAGGAGTTCACCACGGCCTCGCCACGGCACCCGATGAGCCTGACGGTCAGGCTCGGTGCGAAGGCCGACGGAACACTCACCGCCTTCGAGGTACGCAACGTGTCGAACACCGGCGCCTACGGCAACCACGGCGGCGAAACGCTGTACGCGGGCGGAGCCGCCGTCATGATCTACCGCTGCCCCAACAAGAAGTACGACGCGTACTCCGTCTACACGAACACCGTGCCGAGCGGCGCGTTGCGAGGTTACGGGATGACCCAGCCGGCGTTCGCCGTGGAGTCGGCGATGGACGAACTGGCCCGCGCCCTTCACCTCGACCCGCTGGAACTGCGCCGGCGCAACATCGTGCGGCCGGGTGAGTCCCTGGTCGCCCTGCACGACGGCCCCGACGACGTGATCTTCACCGAGGACGGGCTCGCCAAGTGCATCGACCTGGTGGGCAAGGCCTTGGCCCGAACGGCCGACCGGCCGCCTCCCGGCCCCGGGTGGCTCGTCGGAGCCGGCGTGGCGAGTTCCCTGCACGAGACCGCGCCCCCGACGGAACACCTCTCCGAGGCCTGGGTCACCCTTGGCGACGATCTCATCTACGAACTGGCCGTCGGGACCGCCGAGTTCGGGGAGGGAACCTCCACGGCTCACGTCCAGATCGCAGCCAACCAGCTGGGCACGACGCCGTCGCGGATCCGTCTGGTGCAGTCCGACACCGACCGCACGGGATTCGACACCGGCGCCTTCGCGAGCGCGGGCCTCTTCGTGGCGGGCAACGCGGTCCTGCGGGCGGCCAATGCCGTGCGCGACCGCATCCTGCACTTCGCCGCGGCGCACACGGGCGTCCATGTCGTGATGTGCACGATGGACGACGACGGTGTCGTCTGCGGGGACCGGCGGGTGTCGCTGGCCGAACTCGTCGCGCTGGCCCGGGCGCGTGGAATCCGTTTCACCGCCGCGCGCAAGGCGTACGGCTCGCCCCGGAGCGTCACCTCGAACACGCAGGGGTTCCGGGTGGCCGTGCACCGCGTGACGGGTGAGATACGGATCCTGTACAGCGTGCATGCGGCCGATGCCGGGGTGATCATCAACCCGGCGCAGGTCCGCGGTCAGGTGGAGGGCGGTGTCGCCCAGGGAATCGGCTTCGCGCTGACCGAGAACCATCACGTCGACGACAGCGGCGTCATGGTCAACCCGAACCTCCGGAACTACCGCATCCCCACCTACGCCGACATCCCCCGTACCGAGGTCCTCCTGGTGGGCTCGGCGGATTCGGTGGGGCCCATGCGGGCGAAGGGGATGGCGGAGTGCTGCATCAACCCGGTCGCCCCCGCGCTCGCGAACGCGGTGCATGACGCCACGGGCATCCGCTACCGTGCGCTGCCGCTGACTCCGGAACGCCTCTACGGCCGACTCCCCGCGGAGCAGTCGGTGTCGGCAGGCTGAGCCACCATGGACACCGGAAAGAACGTAGCCGCCACGGCGACGGCGATCATCGGCCAGAAGGTGCTGCCCGGGATGGAGCGCGAGTTCGAGTCGTGGCAGAAGGACCTCAACACCGCGGCCTCCTACTACCCCGGTTTCCTCGGCGCCGAGATCTCCCCGCCGACACCGCTGCAACCCGACTGGGTCGTCGTGTACCGGTTCGACTCGGTGGCGCATCTGCAGGCGTGGATCAACAGCGGGACCAGGCAGACGTATCTCGACGTCGGCGCCAAGTACTTCGACGGTCCGGCGACCCAACAGGTGGTCAGCAGCGGCACCCAGTCACTGGATCCGCTGGTCACCGTGGTGGTCACCCACCGCGTCCACCCGAACCAGGTCGACGACTTCCTCGACTGGCAGCACCACATGGTCCAGGAGGAGAGCAAGTTCGAGGGGTTTCGCGGGACCGAGCTGTTCCGCCCCATCGAGGGGCTCCAGGAGGAATGGACCACGCTCTACCGCTACGACAGCGCCGAGCACCTCGACGCCTGGCTGACGTCGCCCGAGCGGCAGCAGATCCTCGCCGAGGGCCATAGGTTCAGCGACTTCAAACTGCGTACGATCGACAACTCGTTCGGCAGCTGGTTCGCCTTCCAGGGCGATGGCAAGGAGGCACCGCCGCCGCCCTCCGAGACCAGGACCTCCCTCGCCATCTGGGTCGGCCTGTACCCGACCGTCGTGCTGCTGACGCTCGCTCTGTCCCCGCTGCACCTGCGGCTCTGGATCGGCCTGCTCGTGGGCAACCTGCTGTCCAGCTTCATCATGAGCTTCCTGACCATGCCCTACTATGTGAACCCGCTGCTCGGGCGATGGCTGCGGCCACCGCCGGACGAACCGCCGGCAAGGAGCAACCTCCGTGGCCTCGGAGTCGTAGCGGTGGCGATGGTCTTCTGGGCTGTCGTCTTCTACCTCGTCACGGTCCGGTTCTGGACACTGCCCTGACCGCAGCCCTGCTTTCCAGGGATGCCCAAGTCTGCCTGGATGCAGGCTGTTTTGTGCATCCCGGGCTTACCACGCCTTGACGATTCGTTCCATGAGGGTTCAACCGGCCGACTGTGCCTGCGTTGTGAGCTGTCCCTAGGGTCCCTGAAGGTTTCGAAAGCAGGGACTCGAAGAAGGGACTCATGGACACACTCCTCGCAGTCCGGGCTCGCGGGATCACCAAATGTTTCGGCGACGTCGTCGCGCTCGACGGCGTCGACCTGGATGTGGCGCAGGGTCAGATCCACGGCCTGGTCGGACCGAACGGCGCCGGCAAGACGACCTTGCTCGGTCTTCTGCTGGGCCTGGCCGTCGCCGACGGCGGCCGCCTGGAGATCCTGGGTACGCCGGTCCGGCGGGCACTCGACGCTCCCGACGGTGTCGCCGGTTTCGTGGACGGGCCCGGTCTCTACCCCTCGCTCACCGCCAGGCAGAACCTCACCTCGCTGGCCGCTCTGCGCGGCAGCGACGCGAGGACGGCTGGGGTGGACGACGTGCTCGACCAGGTCGGGCTCACCGATGTCGCCGACGACCAGGCCCGCGGCTTCTCCCTCGGCATGCGCCAGCGACTCGGGCTCGCCGCAGCCCTGCTCACCAGGCCCCGGCTGCTCGTGCTGGACGAACCGTCCAACGGCCTCGACCCGGCCGGCAAGAAACACGTACTCGGTGTCCTCACCCGGCTCGCGGCCGACGGAACAAGCGTCGTGCTCTCCAGCCACCGCATGGACGACCTCCAGGCACTGTGCTCCGAAGTCACCATCATCGCCACCGGACGGGTCGTCTTCTCCGGCCCGCTGAGCAAGCTGGCCGCCGAGAACCGTGAACTCGACTACCGGCTGCTCACCTCCGACCCGCAGGCCGCCCGGCGGCTCGCTGTTGACGCGGCCGGGATCCGGATCGTCGACGACGCCGGGGCACGGCACGACACAGAGGCGCTCGTCGTGCGCGCGCTGGTGCCCGCCCTGGACGAACTCGTGGTGCAACTCGTGCGCGCGGGCATCGCGTTGCGCGAGCTGGCACCCGTGGTGTCGCCGCTCGAAGCCGCGTTCCTCGCCCTCACCGAGCCGGCGGGGACCGGCCGGTGACCGCGACCGTCGCCGCCGACAACGTTGCCTCTGCCCGCCCCGTCCCGGTTTCGCGCGGCTACCGCTTCGAGCTGGTCAAGCTGGTCTCACAAGGGCGGATCCGCCTGCTGGTCCTCGCCTGCTGGATCGCGCCGGCGCTCTTCGTCGCCGCTGTGAGCCGGCAGAGCACGCTGCCTGTCGACACGCTCTTCGGCCGCTGGATGCACGCCACGGGATGGGCCGGACCGCTGGTGATGCTCGGGTTCGCGGGCAGTTGGGCACTCCCGCTGCTGACCTCGGTGGTCGCCGGCGACGTGTTCGCCTCCGAGGACCGGCTCGGCACCTGGCGCCACCTGCTCGTGGTGGTCCGGTCGCCCAGGCGGATCTTCGCGGCGAAGGCACTGGCGAGCCTCACCGTCCTGCTGCTGCTCGTGGCCGGGCTGGCCTGTTCCAGTACGGCCGGTGGTCTCCTGGCAGTGGGTAACCAGCCGCTGGTCGGTCTCGACGGCCACCTGCTGACGCCCGCGGACGCGGCGGTCAAGGTCCTGCTCGCCTGGGTCTGCGTACTCGCCCCGACGCTGGCGCTCGCCGGGATCGGACTGCTCGGGTCCGTCGCGCTGGGGCGTTCCCCGATGGGGCTGCTGCTGCCCGCCGGCGTCGCGCTGGCGATGCAGCTCGCGCAGATGATGCCGCTTCCCGCCGCCGTACGACTGGCCCTGCCGAGCTACGCCTTCATCGCCTGGAACGGTCTGTTCACCAGCCCGGCTCAACTCGGCCCGCTCCTGATCGGCATCGTGGTCAGCCTGGTGTGGGCGGCGGTCGCGACGCTGCTGGCCTATCTGCTGTTCGTGCGGCGCGACTTCACCAACGCCGCTTACGACGGCTCGGGGCGCCGCGCGGTCACCGCCGGAGTCCTGCCGCTGGCCGGGGTGGTCGCGGTGAGCGTCGCGGTCGTGGCCGCGACGACCGGGGCCACGGGCTCCGGGGTCGAACAGGACAAGGTGCAGCGCTCGCTGGCCACGGCGTTCGCCCACCTCTATCGCATGCAGACGAAGCAGCTCAACCGCCCCGACGTCACCGAAGCGCAGGTGAAGGCCACGGCGACGTGCAACAAGGGCAGCGTCAGGGTCGCTGCCGAAGGACCGGGCAACGACTGGCGCTGCGTCGTCTCGTGGCATCTCCCCGGCGTCGAGGCCACAGGCACGGCCATCTATCAACTCGACGTCACCCCGGACGGGCGGTTCATGGCCGACGGCGATGGACCGAAGGAAGTGAACGGCTACTTCCTGGTGCGGACCCCGACCGGCGACGCACCGAACCCACTTTGGCAGTTCGACGGCAACGTCGAACTTCTCCGCGTCCCGAAGGAATGACTCCATGCAGGTAACCCGCAACCGCAGGACTGTCGAGACGAGCCTTCTCAGCAGACGACTCGGTCGCCGGAGCACCCTCACGGCAGCCGCCACCGCGGTCGTCCTCGCCGTCACCGCCGGCATCGGTTACGCCCAGACGCGCCAGTTCGGCACCGATCAGGTCGGTCAGACCACCGACCGGGGCCAGGTCATCTCCAGCGACCAGTACATCGCCCCGTACGGTGACCGCCTCGTCATCAACAACGGCAAGATCATGTCGTCCTCCGCCAGCCCGGACGGCACCCACCTCGCGGCCGCGGTCACCGACGGCGGGAGTGCGCTGGCCATCGTCGACGTGCAGAACTGGAAGGTGCAGCAGGTCGTCGGCACCGCCGCGTCGTCGGTCCCGCGCCTCAGCAGCAACAGTGTGGGACAGGAAGGCCCCACGTACTCGCCCGACGGCAAGCAGCTGTGGCTGGGCCAGACCGACGGCTACACCCGGTTCACGGTGAACCCGGACGGCTCCGTCACCAACCCGACGTCGATCAAGATCCCGGCGGACGGGTCCAAGCACGCGCTGGTCGGCGAGGCGGTCTTCTCGTCCGACGGCTCCACCGTGTACTCGGCGGTCAACGGCCAGAACCGGGTGGTCGCCATCGACGCGGCGACCGGTGCCGTCAAGCAGAGCTGGGCCGTGGGCAACGCCCCGCGCGACATGGTCCAGGCCGGCGGGAAGCTCTACGTCAGCAACGAGGGCGGCCGACCGGCCAAGCCGGGCGAAACCACCATGAACTCGTACGGCACCCAGGTTCCGGCCGACCCGAAGACCGGTGCCACCACCACCGGCACGGTCAGCGTCATCGACCTGGCGAACCCTCAGGCCGCCCCGTCGAGCATCGACGTCGGCCTGCACCCGACGGCCCTGTACGCCAAAGGCAAGGCGCTGTTCGTCACCAACACCGCCACCAACGACGTGTCGGTCATCGACACCGACAAGGACGAGGTCGTGCAGACCATCGACACCCGGCCGTGGCCCGAGGCGTCGGTGGGCTACGAGCCCAACGCGGTGACGCTCACCGACGACGGTCGTCTGCTGGTGACGCTCGGCCGAGCCAACGCGGTCGCGGTCTACCGGTACAAGAGCGCGCAGGAGCCGGTCAGTTACGTCGGCCTGCTCCCGACGGACTACTTCCCCGCGGAGATCACCATCGTCGGCAACCAGGTGCTGGTCTCCAACACCCGTGGTGTCGACGCCCGCCGGCCCACCAACAGCGCCGGGCACGGCACCCACGACACCACGTCGAGCGTGCAGCGCTTCACGCTGCCGGACGACAGCGTGATCAGGTCCCAGACGGCCAAGGTCTTCCAGCAGAACGGCTGGACCCCCGGCTCGGTCAGGCTGGCCAAGGGCACGAGCCACAGGATGCCGGTCCCGGTCCCGCAGCGGCTCGGCGACCCCTCGACGATCAAGCACGTCTTCCTGATCGTCAAGGAGAACCGGACCTACGACCAGGTCTTCGGTGACATCCCGGAGGGCAACGGCGATCCCTCGGTGACACAGTTCGGCGAGAACGTGACGCCGAACCAGCACGCGCTGGCCGACCAGTTCGGCCTGTACGACAACACCTACGACATCGGCACGAACTCCGCCGAGGGTCACAACTGGCTGATGCAGGCCGACGACCCGGAGTACACCGAGTCCTCGGCCGGTGAGTACGCGCGCAGCTACGACACCGAGAACGACGCTCTCGGCCACCAGAAGTCCGGCTTCCTGTGGACCGGTGCGCAGGCGGCGGACAAGACCGTACGGGACTTCGGCGAGTTCCAGTCGATCGAGAGCAAGCCGTCCGACGCCTCCTGGCAGAACCTGTACTGCGACGCCAAGAACATGGCCGCGACCGGGCAGAACACCGCCTACCCGATACAGACGGGCTCGGCCATCCCGTCCCTCAACGACGTGTCGGTGCCGGGCTTCCCGATGTTCGACACGAGCGTCCCGGACATCTACAAGTACGAGATCTGGAAGCAGGACTTCGAGAAGAACGGTCCGGCGAACCTGAACATGTTCTGGCTCTCCAACGACCACACCGGTGGCCCGGCGAGCCCGGCGGCTCAGGTCGCGGACAACGACCTCGCGGTCGGCAGGATGGTCGACGAGATCTCGCACAGCACGTACTGGAAGGACTCGGCGATCTTCGTCGTCGAGGACGACTCCCAGGCCGGCCTCGACCACGTCGACGGCCACCGCGCCCCGATCCAGATCATCAGCCCCTGGGCCCAGCACGGCGCCGTCGACAGCCACTACTACTCGCAGATCACAATGATCCGCACCATCGAGCAGATCCTCGGGATCCACCCGATGAACCAGAAGGACAGCGCGGCCAGCCCGATGGCCGGGGCGTTCACCTGGAAGCCGGACTACACGCCGTTCACGGCGCTGCCCAACCGCACCTCGCTGACCGACGGTCTGAAGACGCCGCCTTCCTGCGGTGTGGACACCCCCGCGCCGCAGGACCCCAAGGCGGCGGCCGTGCCGCCGTCGAAGGTGCCGGCGGACAAGCGGCAGCTCGCGGCCAAGTGGGAGGCCTGGAAGTCCAAGCAGCGGCTGACCGGGCCGCACGCCGTGCCCGACTACGCGAACCCCGCGCAGCTGAACCACCTCACCTGGTACCAGACCCACAACTGGGCCAAGCCGTACCCCGGCGAGAGCAAGATCTACGCCCCGAACGACGTGCCGGGTGCCTACATCCCGTCGTCGGAGTCCGACGGCTGACACAGCCCGACCGCCCGCAGGGCCCCTGGCCGGCCGCACCGCAGGCCAGGGGCCCTGCTGCGCCATTACCGGGCCCTTCGTCCCGTGCCCACCCCGGCCGCGCTCGGCCCTCGACCGAGCGGGTGCCTTCCGGCGTGCCGGACGGCGGCTTGACGCGAGCGGCCGCGGACGCCTCCTAACCTCGGCGACATGCTGGGGCTTCCTGCTCATGTCCGTGCCTGCCTGTTCGACCTCGACGGTGTCCTCACCCAGACCGCGAAGGTGCACGCGGCCGCCTGGAAGGAGATGTTCGACAACTATCTCCGCGAGCGCGCCACACGTGAGGGGACCGAGTTCGTCCCCTTCGACGCGGTGGACGACTACGACGAATACGTGGACGGGCGGCCCCGTGCGGACGGCGTTCGCACCTTCCTCGCCGCACGCGGGGTGCACCTGCCCGAGGGAACGCCGGACGACACGCCGCAGGCGGAGACGGTGAACGGACTGGGCAAGCGCAAGAACGACCTGGTGCTGCGCCGGATCCGCGAGGACGGGGTGGAACCTTACGAGGGCTCGGTCCGCTTCGTCCACGCGGCGCGGGAGGCAGGCCTGCGCTGCGCAGTGGTGTCGTCCAGCGCGAACTGCCGGGACGTCCTGGCAGCGGCCGGCATCGAGGACCTGTTCGAGCAACGGATCGACGGAGTGGTGGCGCACGAGCGCCGTCTGCGCGGCAAGCCCGCCCCGGACACCTACCTGGAGGCGGCCCGCGTGCTCGGCACGGATCCGGACGCGGCCGCGGTGTTCGAAGACGCCCTGGCCGGGGTCGAGGCCGGGCGAGCGGGACGGTTCGGCGTGGTCGTGGGCGTCGACAGGGTGGGCCAGGCGGATCAGCTGCGGGCGCACGGGGCGGACATCGTGATCCGTGACCTGGCCGACCTTCTGCAGTCGCGATGATCACCCATCCCAGCTACACGGTCGAGCCGTGGTGCCTGCGCGAGACCGAGCTGAACCTGGACGTGCTCGCCCAGAGCGAGTCGGTGTTCGCGCTGTCCAACGGGCACATCGGGTGGCGCGGCAACCTCGACGAGGGAGAGCCCCACGGGCTGCCCGGCGCCTACCTCAACGGCGTTCACGAGCGGCATCCGCTGCCCTATGCGGAAGCGGGCTACGGATATCCCGAGTCCGGCCAGACGATGATCAATGTCACCGACGGCAAGGTCATCCGGTTGCTGGTCGACGACCACCCGTGCGATCTGCGCTACGGCCGGCTGGTGGCGCACGAGCGGGTCCTGGACTTCCAGTCCGGCGTGCTCAGCCGCACGGCCCGGTGGACCTCGCCCGGCGGCCGCACGGTCCGGATCACGTCACAGCGGCTCGTCTCCTTCACCCAGCGCGCGGTGGCCGCCATCGTGTACACGGTCGAGCCGATCGACGGACCGACCACGGTGGCCGTGCAGTCCGAACTGGTCGCCAACGAACAACTGCCCGGCCTGAAGGGCGACCCGCGCGTGGCCGCGGCGATCGAGTCCCCCCTGCATGCCGAGGAGCACTTCGCGCAGGACACCCGCCTGCGGCTCGTGCACTGCACCAGCCGCAGCGCACTGCGGGTGGCGGCAGCGGCCGACCATCTCGTCGAGGGGCCCGACAGCACTCGTTGGACGGCGCAGAGCGAGCCTGATGTCAGCCGTCTGACGGTGACCGCGGACCTGGTGCCCGGCCAGCCGCTGCGGCTGGTCAAGTTCGTGGCCTACGGCTGGTCGGGGGAGCGTTCGCTGCCGGCCGTGCACGATCAGGTGGACGGAGCCGTGGCGGCCGCGGTCAGCACGGGGTGGGACGGGCTGGTCGCCGCGCAACGGGCGTACCTGGACCGTTTCTGGGCCGGCGCGGACGTCGAGGTCGAGGGCGACGCGCAGATCCAGCAGGCGGTGCGGTTCGCGCTCTTCCACGTGCTCCAGGCGGCGGCCCGCGGTGAGAACCGGGCCATTCCCGCCAAGGGCCTGACCGGAACCGGGTACGACGGGCACTCCTTCTGGGACACCGAGTCCTATGTGCTGCCGGTCCTGACGTTCACCGCGCCGGAGACCGTCGCGTCGGCACTGAGATGGCGGCACCAGATGCTGCCGGCGGCCCGGGAACGCGCGAGCCAGCTGGGCCTGTCGGGAGCGGCGTTTCCCTGGCGGACGATCGACGGCGGCGAAAGCTCCGCCTACTGGCCGGCCGGCACGGCTGCCTTCCACATCAACGCCGACATCGCCACGGCCGCCGTCCGGTACGTCATGGTGACGGGGGACGAGGACTTCGAACGCGGTGAGGGATTCGACCTCCTCGTGGACACCGCTCGGCTGTGGCGCTCCCTCGGACACCACGACCCGGAAGGCGTGTTCCACATCGACGGGGTCACCGGACCCGACGAGTACAGCGCCATCGCCCGCGACAACCTGTACACCAACCTGCTGGCCCGACAGAACCTGCTGGCCGCCGCGGAGGCGGCCGCGCGTCATCCCGACCGGGCCGCGGAACTCGGTGTCGACGACGAGGAGACCGCCGTGTGGCGGGACGCCGCGGCGCGCATGGCGATGCCGTACAACGAGTCCCTCGGCGTGCACGAACAGTCCGCCGGGTTCACGAGCTTTCAGCGCTGGGACTTCGAGGCGACGCCGCCCGAGAACTACCCGCTGCTGCTGCACTACCCCTACTTCGACCTGTATCGCAAGCAGGTCGTGAAGCAGGCCGATGTGGTGCTGGCGATGCTGGAGTGCCCACACCTCTTCTCCGACGAGCAGAAGGCGCGCAACTTCGCCTACTACGACGCGCTCACCGTCCGCGACTCCTCCCTGTCGGCGTGCTGCCAGGCGGTGCTCGCCGCCGAGACCGGGCACCTGCGGCTGGCCTACGCCTACCTCGGCGAGGCCGCCCTCATGGACCTGGACGATCTGGAGCACAACACCCGTGACGGGCTGCACATCGCCTCCCTCGCCGGGACGTGGATCGCCCTGGTCGCGGGTTTCGGCGGCTTGCGCAGGTACATCGGCGAGGACGGAAGGCCGGACCGGCTGGCGTTCGCACCGCGCTTGCCGGAGGCGCTCTCCAGGGTGGCGTTCACGGTGCTGGTACGCGGACGCAGACTGAAGGTGGACATCGGCCCGGCCCATGCGCGTTACCGGCTGGTGGAAGGTGAACCGCTGGTTCTGCTGCATCACGGGGAACCGCTGACCGTGACCACCGACGCCCCCGTGGACCGGCCGGTGCCCCCGGCACCTGCGCGCCCCGAGCCGCAGCAGCCGCCGGGCCGCCGTCCGGAGGGCCTGCTCGCAGGGGAGGAGCACCAGGCGGACACACAGGACTAGGTTCTGTCTGCGGCGCGGCGAGCCAGATGGAATTGGCGTGGCCGGGGCGTACACGCCGGCCGAGGGATACGAATTCACGCCGGAGCCGTTCGCGTTCGGCGATGACGGTGTCCACGCGCAGGCGCAGCTCGCTTCCGGCCCGCAGCGATCCTTCACCGCCGCTGGTGCCACCGCGATGCTCCGGAAGGGCAGCTGTTGCCGACGGATCCGGTCCACCAGGTCGGGGGCGCCGAGTCCGTAGCCGACCCGCAGAGCGGCGAGGCCGTATGCCTTGGAGAAGGCGCGCAGGACCAGCAGGCCGGGGTGTGCGGGGCGCCCAGATCCTGGTGTTCGTCTGGCGACAGGGGTATGGGGACAGGGCAAGCGCCGACCATGGCGGCCAGGAGAGGGGAGGCGTCGAACGTGCGCCAGGCGTAGGCCACTGTGTCGCCGGGCTGGACCACTGCCAGGAGTAACTGCAAGGCCACGCCGACCGATCCGCTGCCGACCGCGGGCAAGTCCGTGCAAGGCGGGGATGTTCACGGCTCAGTCCCGTCCGCCGTGCCGGCGAACGGCGACGGCACCGGCGAAGTCGCGTGGCAGCCTGACGGCTCGTCACTCCTCCCAGGGGCGCCAGCCGTCCTCGTCGTCGCTCCGCCACAGGCCGATCCCACGGTCGCGCAGCGCAGCACGCAGCTCGTGCGGTGCCAGCCAGGAATGGAGCGGGACGAGGCCGGTGGTGTGGAGTCGGCCTGCCAGCAGGTGGTCGACGGCGATGCCGGCGAGCAGTGAGGGAATGCGGCCGCCGTCCTGCCGGGCCGTCATCCCCAACCGGCGGGTGACCGGCCGCCCATCGCGCTCCCCGCTCACGGCGACCGTGAAGCCGCCTGCCTCGTCGCCGACCCGGCCGACGAGCCACGACGCCGCGCGCACCAGCGGGGTCCAGCGCCGGGTGGCACGGGGCCGCCCGGTGCGGGCCCGCAGCGTGGCGAAGAGCCCCAAAGCCCGGTTGACCGCGGTGAATTCGGTACCGGCCTTGAAAGCGATCGTGCGGGCACCGCACAGTTCGGCCAGGACATCCAGGTCGGCCATCTCGTACACCTGGTGGACCAGCCGTCTGCCGACCGGCGGCGGGAACACTGTCCACTCGGGCTCGGACCAGCCATGCACCACGGTGGGTACGCCCCCGCGAGGAGCGGTGAACGGGAGCCCGGCGCCGTGCATCATCGCCTCGAACATCGCCGGGCCGCGGTGCCGCCGGGTGTCGGGAGCGGCGCAGCACAGGACGCCGTCGACACGGTCCATCCCCTGTGCGAGGTCGTGGACGATCAGCGCCTGGAGGCCCGGCACGACGGACGCCCCGGTGAGGACGGGGGCCGTCGCCGAGCGGGCCACCGTCGCTGCCGCGTGCAGAAAGGCACGGTCCTCGCAGATGTCGACGTACGGAACCCCGGCGGTCACCGCCGCCCGCAGCGGTCCGAGCGGGTGGGTGCCGGCGCCGTCGAGGGCCTGGAACGGGCCCGCGCAGTGCACGACCGCGACCGCGTCACCCAGGAGGTCGCCCAGCCTCTCCGGGTCGTCACGGTCGCCTGCGACCCAGCGGACCCGTTCGGACGCGAAGGGGGGATGCGGCGGTCTGCGGGAGACGACGGTGACGCGGACGTCGGGCCGGCGCAGCAGATCGGCGACGACGTACCGGCCGTAGAAGCCGCTGCCCCCGACCACGACGATGTTCGATTCCCCCATGCGGTGGCATGCTACCGGCACGTGGACACGACAATAGAGCCGTGTTCAGATCACGTGAGACTTCTCCCGTTACCCGTGAGCGGCTGCACCGACGGGTCTTCGCGGCGGCCGGCGTCTACAACATTGTCTGGGGCTGCTACGCGGCCGTCGACCCGCAATGGCTTTTCCGCGTCGCCGGCATGCCCCCGCTGAACCACCCCCAGATCTTCATGACGCTGGGCATGGTGCTCGGCCTGTACGGGCTGCTCTATCTGGACGTGGCCCTCCGCCCCGCCGAGGGCTTCGCCATCGCGGCGGTCGGCCTGGCCGGCAAGGTCCTCGGACCGCTCGGCTGGCTGTGGCTGGCCCTCACCGGCGAGTGGCCCCTGGCCTCCGGCGTCATTCTCGTCACCAACGATCTGATCTGGTGGGTCCCCTTCGCGCTGTACCTCCACGACTGCCTGCCGCAGTGGCGGGCCCGGTACCTGGTCGAGAAGCGGCGGTAGTACTTCGTCAGTAGTACTTCCCCACGAGAATCGAGGTTGTACCGGATCCGGGGAAGGAGCGGGAGCCGTGGCCGCAGAGGTGTCGGGGACCTTCGAGTACAGGATCATGCACACCGCACGCTGCGGTGGCACCGGGCGTGGTGCGCACCAAGCTGGCCGAGGCTCTGTGGAAGGAACTCGAGCAGGCCGTCTGTGCCGCCACGGCGCTCGGGCGCATCGGGGAGCCTGCCGACATCGCCTCGGCGGTCGCCTTTCTCGTCTCGGACGCGGCGAGTTGGATCACCGGCGAGACGATGGTGATCGACGGCGGCCAGCTCCTCGGTGACGCGATCCCGTTCAGACCGGCTACGCACGCTCCGCACGGGTGAACGTCACATGCGTGACTCCGCTGGGCGAAGAGGCGGCCTCGACCTGGTATTCCTTTTCGAGGTCCGCCAGCCCGTCCCAGAGGCGTACGCCTCGGCCGAGCAGGATCGGGGCCACCACGATGTGCAGGTGATCGATGAGCCCGGCGGCAAGGAAGTTGCGGATCACGGTGGGACCCCCGCCGATCCGTACGTCCTGGCCGCCCGCGGCCTCGCGGGCCGTTTCCAGCGCCTCGGCGGGCGAAGCGTCGAGGAAATGGAACGCCGTGCCGCCCTCCATCTCGATCGAGGGACGCGGGTGATGAGTGAGGATGAAGGTCGGTGTGTGGAACGGCGGGTTGGGCCCCCACCACCCCTTCCACTCCGGGACCTCGTGCCATCCGGGCGGGCCGAACTTGCCGGCGCCCATGATCTCGGCGCCGATACTGGGCGTGAACTGCCGCGCGAAGGCGTCGTCGAGGCCGCCGGTTCCGCCGGACCTGCCGGTCATCTCGTGCCAGAACCGGGTGGTGAACATCCACTCGTGCAGCCTTTCGCCGGCGTGGCCGAACGGCGCGTCATGGCTCAGACCCTCACCGGTGCCGAAACCGTCGAGCGAGATGGAGAAGTTGTGGACGCGGGCGAGTGACATGGCTGGCAACTCCTTTCCTTCTGCCGGTTACGACTCCATAAGACAGGACACCGGGCCTTTCAGCAGGGCGGCGTCGACAGATGGATCAGGATGCCGCACACCTCGTCCACGATCTCCCGGGCCTCCGTCTCGTCCTGGCAGTCGCCGAGCTCGCGCGCCGCCCCTCCGATGACGGTGGTGAGCACGCTCACCCGGACCCGGCCGGCGCGGCGGCGCTCGTCCACCTCCAACAGGCGGGCGTTGCGCCGTACCCATGCGCGGTCCCACTGGCGGCGCAGCGCGTCGAAGCCCGCGGGACTGTCGTCCTCCACCAGGAATCGGCCGAGCCTGCGGTTGTCCCAGGCACCCTCCAGGTAGGCCCTGGCTCCCGCCACGAAGAGTGCGATGGGGTCGTCCACGCCACGGCTGCGCTCGGAGGCCAGCGTGGCCGCGGTCCGGCGCTCCTGCTCCTCCCGGAACTCCTCCCACAGGGCGAGGTAGAGCCCGCGCTTTCCGCCGTAATGCTGGAAGAGGGTGCCCACCGGGATGCCGGAGCGTGCCGCGATCTCGGTGAGGCCGGCGTCGGTGTAACCGCGCTCGGTGAACACCTCCAGCGCGGCGTCCAGCAGCGCACGCCGGAGCGTCGGGCTCTGCCCCGCGAGTTCCTCTGGCAGGCCCCCGTCCCCCTGCCTGCCCGGCAGCTGACGTGCCGCCTCGGTCCCGGCCGATTCCGCGATGCCGCTCACTGGCGATCCTCACCTTCCCCGGCGCCGTCGCGGATGGCGAGGGCGACCAGTAGTTCCAGGAGGTCGGCGATCCGGCGCGGATTACGGCCGGTGCGTTCCTCGATCCGGCGCAACCGGTAGTGCGCCGTGTTGTGGTGCACCCGCAGCCGGTCGGCGGCCAGCCGCAGGTTGAGATCCGCCTCCGCGAAGGCCCGTATGGTGGCGGCCAGCGTGTCGCCACGCCTGCGGTCCTCCTCCAGCAGCGCCCGCACCCGGGGATCGACCAGCTGGCGGGCGAGGTCGTCGGCGCGCAGCGCCAGGTAGTCGAACGGGGACAGCCGGGGCAGCGCCGCCACCCCGCCCTCGCTCGGCACCAGGTCGAGAGC
This sequence comes from Streptomyces sp. NPDC001816, assembly GCF_042892235.1. Lineage (NCBI taxonomy): Bacteria > Bacillati > Actinomycetota > Actinomycetes > Kitasatosporales > Streptomycetaceae > Streptomyces > Streptomyces sp. NPDC001816. The sequence continues at coordinate 385,638 of NZ_JBIATY010000005.1, read as the reverse complement.
GGCCCGCGCCTCCTCGTACGCGCGCGGCAGTTCGGACGCGCCCCGGGCGACCGTGCTGATGCCCATGCAGAGCATGGTGCCCTGCCGCGCGAGCCGCTCCTGCAAGGCCTCGAAGTGGGCGCAGATGTCGTCTGCGTCCATGCCTGCCCGGAGCACGGGCACGGCCACCACCTCGCCGTGGCGCACGACGACCAGGGTCCGGCCGGCCCAGGGCCCGGCGACGCTGATCGACGCGCTGGTGGCATACCCGTTCTCGGCCGAGGCGTGGTCCCCCGAGCGCGTGTCACCGACGCAGACGGCCACGACCGCCATCATCGGTGAGCGCGGTCCGATGCCGTACGCCTGGGCCGCGGCGAACAGCGGACCGCGCGACGGTGCCACACCTGCCAGGAGCTGGTCCAGGAGATCCCGCCGCTCCCGGTCCGCGTCCGCCACCACATGCTGCTGGTACTCGACGTATGCCTGCGCGGCATGGGTGGCGGCGTAGTCCATGTACCGCATCAGCGGGGTCACGAGGGACAGCGCGGCCTGCTGGGCCTCGGCGGACGCGCCCGCGCACTCCAGCAGCGCGTCCCACAGCACCTGCCGGCCGACCCGGAAGGCACTGATCCAGTCCTCCAGGGCGAATCCCGCGCGCGCTCTGCGCATCGCCGCCGCACGGCTGAAGACCAGGTCCTCGGGGGCGATGTCCCGGTCGCCGGCCACCGCCGCCAACTGCATCCGGTAGTGCTCGAGCACCTGGTCCCGTACGTCTACGAAGAACCGTTCGTCCTGCAGCGCGTACGACGGGATCTCCGCGCGCATCACCTCGACGGCGGTCTCCGCCACCTCCTCGACCCGGTCGTGGACGGCGTGCAGGATCCGCCACCGCTCCCGGCGGAGGGGTTCGGAGAGTCGGGGAGTGCCCAGGGCAGGACCGCGAGGCATGGCGCCGATCGTCGCCGTCCACCTCGTGCTCCGTCAACAGGCTCGGCGTGAGACATCTCCCGGCAGTTGTGCGCGGCGCACAGTTCGGTGACCCGCAAGTTGGGTGCTCACACCCAATGTGTGTCTGGAACGCCCCCACCTACTGTGACGCTCGCCCACCCCCCAGCACGTCGGAAGGGGCGTCACTCATGCTCGCGGTCGACGGTATCACCGTGCGCTTCGGCGGGATCACGGCACTGGACGGTGTCGCGTTCACCGTCGAGCCGGGCACCGCCGTAGGGCTCATCGGGCCGAACGGAGCCGGCAAGACCACCTTGTTCAACTGCCTCACCAGGCGCTGCACTCCCGACGGGGGAGACGTGCGGTTCGAGGACGAGGACCTGCTGGCCCTCCCTCCGCACGCCGTGGCCGGGCGCGGCATCGCCCGCACCTTCCAGAACCTCGGCCTGTTCCCGCGGCTCACGGTCCGGGAGAACGTCATGGTCGGCGCCCACAGCCGGGGGCGCACCGGACACCTCGCCGCGGCGCTCCGGCTGCCCCGCGTCCGGCGGGAGGAGAGGGAACTACGTGACCGGGCGGACGACTTGCTACGGCGGCTCGGCCTGGCGGACGTCGCCGACCACCCCGCCTGCGGGCTGCCGTTCGGCACGCTCAAACGCGTCGAACTCGCCCGGGCCCTCGCGGTCCGGCCCCGGCTGCTGTTGCTCGACGAACCCGTCAACGGGCTCAGCCATGGCGAGGTCGGCCAATTCGCGGATCTGGTCCGGTCGGTGCGCCAGGAGTTCGACCTCACGCTCGTGGTGGTCGAACACCACATGGGGTTCGTGATGGGCCTGTGCGACAAGGTGGTCTGCCTCGACTTCGGCCGCAAGATCGCCGAGGGCGCGCCGGAGGAGATCCAACGCGACCCGGCGGTCGTCGAGGCGTACCTGGGGGCGGCCGCATGAGCGAGCCCACTGCCGACCGCACCCAGGCTGCGGCTAGCGCGGAGCCGGACTTCCTCAAGGTCACCGGTCTGCACGCCGGATACGGCCAGGCCCGCGTGCTCCAGGGCCTCGACTTCTCCGTCGCCCGCGGTGAGGTGTGCGCGATCCTCGGACCCAACGGCGCGGGCAAGACCACGACGCTGCGGGCGCTGAGCGGCATGGTCCGCGGCCGCGGCTCGATCACCCTGAACGGCACCGAACTGCTGGGCCGCTCGCCCGAGCAGGCCGCCAGGCTCGGCGTGGCGCACGTCCCCGAGGGCCGGGGAACGTTCAACGACCTGACCGTCGAGGAGAACCTGCGCATCGGCGCCCACCTGCGCACCAGTCCCCGGTGGCGGGGCCGCGCCGAGCGTGCGGCCGTGGCGGCCGACCTGGAACGGATCTACGACTACTTCCCCAAACTGCGCGAGCGGTCGCGTCAGGCCGCCGGCAGCCTCAGCGGCGGAGAGCAGCAGATGCTCGCCATCGGCAGGGCGCTGATGCTGCGGCCCTCGCTGCTGCTCCTGGACGAGCCGTCCCTGGGCCTGGCGCCGCTGGTCACTCGCGAGTTGTTCGAGATCGTCCGTGCCGTCAACGATGAGGAACGCACCACCGTGGTCGTCGTCGAGCAGAACGCCCAGCTGGCGCTGGACATCGCGCACCGGGCCCACGTACTGGAGGCCGGCCGCCTGGTGCTGTCCGGACCGGCTGACCGGATCCGCGAGGACGGGCAGGTCGCCGAGGTGTACCTCGGTGTCTCCGTCCTCTCCGGGAAGGCCGGGTGAGTACCGTGACCGATCTTCTCCAGCAAGTGGTGGAAGGACTGGGCTCCGGGGCGGTGTACTCCAGCCTGGCGCTGGCACTGGTGCTGATCCACCGGTTCACGGGGATCGTCAACTTCGCGCAGGGCGAGCTGGCCATGCTCTCCACGTACGTCGCCTGGCAGCTGGTGGCGTCCGGGATGCCGTTCTGGCTGGCGCTGCCGGTCACCCTCGCGGTGTCCTTCGCCGGCGGCATGCTGGTCGAGCGGATCGTCATCCGCCCCGTGCAGAGCGCGCCCGAGCTGACGGTGGTCATCGTGACGGTCGGCCTGTTCATCTTCGTCAACGCGCTGGCCGGCCTGGTCTGGTCGTTCACCGTGAAGGACTTCCCGCAGCCGTTCCCCGACGGCGGGCTCGACCTGGGCGGGGTGCGTGTGGACTGGGCGACGCTCGGGATTCTCGGTGTGGTGGCCGTCGTGATGGGCCTGCTCTATCTGCTGTTCCAGCACACCTCCATCGGCCTGGTGATGCGGGCGGTCGCCTGCAACCCCTCCTCCGCCCGGCTGTCGGGCATCCGGGTGGGACGGGTGCTGATGCTCGGCTGGGGGCTGGCCGCGGCGGTCGGTGCGGTGTCGGGCGTGCTCGTCGCCCCGGTGCTGTTCCTGGAGCCCAACATGATGGGCGGGGTGCTGATCTACGCGTTCGCCGCGGCCACCCTCGGTGGCTTCGACAGCCCGGTCGGTGCGGTCGTCGGCGGCCTGTTCGTGGGCGTCGCCGAGACGCTGACCGGGGCGTACGTGGGCGCGATCGGTGCCGATCTGAAGGTGGGCGTCCCCTTGGTGATCATTCTGGCGGTGCTGCTGGTGCGGCCCCAGGGCCTGTTCGGACGGGCGGCGGTGGAGCGCGCATGAACACCATCACAACGGCGCTCGGCACCGACCGGGCCCGGCGGCTGCGGGCCGCGCTCACTGTCCTGCTTGCGGGGGCGGTCGCCGTCGGAGCACCCTTCTACTTCGCCCCCTTCCAGGTCTTCCAGCTGACCATGGTGCTGCTGTACGCCGTGGCGCTGGCCGGGCTGAACCTGCTGGTCGGCTTCGGTGGGCAGATCTCGCTCGGGCACGGCGCGTTCTTCGCGGCGGGGGCCTACACGGCGGCGGTCATGCTCGACCGGTACGACACCGGCCACCTGGCCACGCTGCCGGTCGCGGCCGCCGGATGCTTCGTGCTGGGCCTCGGGTTCGGAGTGCCCGCCCTGCGGCTGCGCGGGCTGTACCTGGCCCTGGTCACCCTCTCGTTCGCGGTGTTCCTGCCGCCCCTGCTCAAGCGGCTCGAACCGGTGACGGGCGGCTCCATGGGCCTGACCGTGGACAAGCTGCAGCCGCCCGCGTGGAGCGGGCTGGCCGAGGACCAGTGGATGTACTTCGTCGTCCTCACCGTCACCGCGGTGGCCCTGCTGCTCGCCCGCAACCTGCTGCGGTCCCGGGTCGGCCGGGCACTGCTCGCCGTGCGGGACAACGAGAGCGCCGCCGAGGTCATGGGCGTGCGGCTGTCGTTGCACAAGACCCTCGCCTTCGCGTGGAGCGCGATGTTCGCGGGCGTCGCCGGATGCCTGTACACCTGGGTGATCGGCTTCGTCTCGCCCGACTCCTTCAGCTTCGTTCTGTCCATCACCCTGCTGGCCGGCCTGGTCGTCGGAGGGCTGGCCTCGCTGTACGGACCCCTGCTGGGCGCGGCGTTCGTGATGTACGTGCCGAGCGTTTCCCAGGACCTGAGCGAGGCGGCACCGGGAGTGGTGTTCGGGCTGCTGATCATCACGGTGATGTTCGTGGCCCCGACGGGACTGGCCGGTCTGCCGGGCCGTGTCCTGGGCGCTGTCGCCCGTCGACTGCCCCGCACCATCGCCGCCCTCGACCGGACGCCCGAGGCGGACTCCGTGCCTGAGGCGAATTCCGTGTCTGAGGCGGACTCCCCACCCGAGGCGGACTCCGCACCCGAAGCCGACTCAGCACCCGAGGCGGAACCGACGTCCCCGGCAGGATCCCGACGACCCGTCACGACCCTCACTCCTGCGGACCCCGCAGTTGTCGACGCCGAACCCGTGGGCGCACCGCCCCGCACGGAAAAGGAATGAACCACATGCGCAAGACGACCGCTCTGCGGGCGGCTGCGGCCGCAACCGCCGCCCTGCTCACCGCCACCGCCTGCAGCAGCCAGCGAGGGCAGGACGACCAGTCCACCGCCGCCGGTGGCGCGTGCAAGGGCCAGCAGACCACCGGCATCACCGACAAGACCATCAAGCTGGGCGGGATCTACCCGCTGTCAGGACCCGCGTCCGCGTACGGCACGATCAGCAAGGGCGTGGCCGCCTACTTCAAGTACGTCAACGACAAGGGCGGCATAGACGGCCGCAAGGTGCAGTTCATCGTCCGCGACGACGGCTACCAGCCGCCCAAGGCGGTCGAAGAGGCCCGCAGACTCGTCGAGCAGGAGAAGGTCTTCGCCGTGTTCCAGACCCTGGGCACTCCATCCACGGCGGCCGTGTGGGACTACCTCAACAAGCAGAAGGTGCCGCAGCCCTTCGTCGCCACGGGTGCCTCCGTCTGGGGCACGGACGCCAGGCATCCCTGGACCATCGGGTGGCAGCCCAACTACGTGGCCGAGGCCCGGGTGTACGCCAAGTACCTCAAGGACAAGGAGCCGAAGGCCAAGGTGGCTGTCCTCTACCAGAACGACGACTTCGGCAAGGACCTGCTCGGCGGGTTCAAGAAGGCCGTCGCCGGCAGCGGCATCAAGGTGGTCGCCGAGGAGAGCTACGAGGTCACCGACCCGTCCGTGTCGGCGCAGATGGCGAGCCTCTCCCGCTCCAGGGCGGACGTGCTGCTGGACGTCACCACCCCCAAGTTCGGCAGCCAGGCCCTCGCCGCCGACGCCAAGAACACCAAGTGGAACCCGCTGCACATCGTGAACAACGTGGCCTCCTCCGCCGCCGTGCTCCAGCCCGTCGGGTTCAAGAACGTGCAGGGCGTGGTCTCGGCGACGTACTTCAAGGACCCCGCCGACCCGCACTGGGCGAACGACCCCGAGATGAAGACCTACACGAACGCCCTGCACAAGTACGCCCCCGACGCCGACCCGGCCAACCAGTTCAACGCCTACGGCTGGGCCGTCGCCTCCAGCCTGCACAAGGCCCTGGACGCGATGAAGTGCCCGACCAGAGAAGGGCTGCGGGACGCCGTGCGCAACCTGAAGGACGTGAAGGTGGGACTGCTGCTCCCCGGTGTCACCCTGTCCACGGGCCACGGCGACGACTTCCCGCTCGAGACGATGCAGCTGATGCGGTTCAAGGGCGAGCGGTGGCAGCTGTTCGGCAAGCCGGTGGACACCCGCAAGGAGTTCGGCCCGCTGACGAAGTGAGCCGGCGAGGGCGGTCCCGGTCGATGCCCTGACCACCGGGACAGGAAGGTCACGGCTTCGGCCACCTCCCAGGCGGTGCCCTGGCGCCCGAGCGGTATGCGGGTGAACGAGGTGGGCCGCGAGGCTCTCCGGGCGGAGGCCTCGCGGCCCATCGGAGTGTCGATCAGGCCGGGGACGACCAGGTTGGCGCGGATCCCGCGCGGCGCACCCTCCTTGGCGACATGACGGGTGAGACCGAACAGGCCTGCCTTGGAACTGTCGTAGGCGGGCGAGTCGGTGGCCGCGCGCAATCCGGCAACGGAACCGATGAAGACGATCGATCCTCCGTCGGCGATCGCGGGCAGTCCGTACTTGGCGGCGAAGAGGGGGGCGCTCAGGTTGAGCGAGAGCACACGCTCCCACTGGTGCGGTGAGGTCTCCGCCAGGCCCGCGCCGAGGCCGATCCCGACGTAGACCACGAGTGCGTCGAGCGAGCCGAGTTCGCGGAGGGCTTCGGTGACCATGGCCGACGACTGGCCGGGATCTGTGGCGTCACCGACCACGGGCAGGCCACGGGCGCCCTCCTCATCGACCAGGGCGGCAGTGGCTGCCACGGCGGAGGGGAGACGTCGGCGCAGGCCACGGCGGCTCCCTCGCGGGCGGCGAGCACGGCGACCGCTCGCCCGTTGCCCATTGGGGCCTTCGGATCGTCGCTGGGGCGAGTGCCCGCTCCGACGACGAGTACGTGCCGTCCGGTAAGGAGGCCGACCGGGTGGGTCGCGGTGTGCCGGGGCTCAGGCATCGGCGTGTGCTTCCAGCGAGCTCTCACGGTGGTGAGAGCGGGGACGGTGCCCGAGCCGGAGGACTTCGACGAAGCCGATGTGGCCCGTGACCGTGCGGCCGCGGCGTGCCGCTCAGCGACGGACTCCGCGCCTTCCGCCGGGCGCTGAGCGCGATACGGGATCTGTTCCTCGCCGAGGCGACCCGACGCGGGCTGGACCCCGGCCTCATCGTCGACCGCACCAAGTGCCTGTGGGAGCTGGCGGACGTCGCGAGCCTGCAGATCGCCGCCGTCCACCGGCAGGCGGAGGTCGCCTCCGCCCTGTCCGACGCCCGCCGCCGCGCCGACTTTCTGCGTGGACTGCTCCACGGGACGCTGAGCGCGGCGGAGATCCACAGCGGTGCGGCGATCTACGGACTGGACCTGTCGCGGCCGTACCGGGCCATCAGAGCTGCACCGGACGGCAACGTCGGTCCGGATGCGCTGGAACGCTCCCTGGAGTCCCACGGCCGCAGGAGCGGCCGAGGCGCGCTGTTCACCGTGCTGGACGAGGCTGTCGCCGGAGTCGTCGAGGCAAAGCCGGAGACCGGTGGTCTGGAGGTGACGGCGGGGCTGGGCCCACCGACGGACCTGGCCGCGGTTCACCATTCCTTCCGCGCCGCCGGCAGGCTCTGCAAGCAGCCCGCGCGGACGGCACATCCGCGAAGTCGCTCGCAGCGCACACGTCCATGTCAACACCGTCCGCTACCGGCTGCGCCGTTTCGAGCAGCTCACCGGCACCAGCCTGGACGCTCCGGACACCGCGGTGGAACTCAGCTGGGCCTTGGCGGCACGCGAGCTGGGGACACTGCTGCGAGGCCCGGCGGAACAGGCTTCCGAGCGGTGTCCGGTGCAGAAGCGGACGAGGTTCTCGCGGCAGCATCGCGACACCGTGCGACGGGACTTGGGCCCCTGGCGGACCACAGCGCCGGCACCGAGGCCGTTCGTGCGGTCCGCCTTCGCCGACATGGTCATTCGGCTGCGGCGAGCAGCCGGGCCTCGCTCTCCTCGTACAGCTGCTGGTTCTCGTGGCTTACGGCGGGGCGGCGCCGGTGGTCCCATCGGCTGCCCAGCCATCCCGTCAGGTAGCCGAACGGGATGGAGACCAGTCCGGTGGACTGCATGGGGAACAGGTCGAAGTCGGCGTTCGGGAAGACGGCGGACGGCGTGCCCGAAACGGCCTTGGAGAGTGACATGAGCAGCAGCGCGCAGGCCGCGCCGCCGTAGAGGGTGGCGAGCAGGCCGGTGCGTGTGAATCCCCGCCAGAACAGGGAGTAGGTGAGCGCGGGTGCCACCGCCGATGCCCCGATGCAGATGGCCAGGGTGGTCAGCACGCCGACGTTCCAGTTCTGGACCAGGGTGGCGAGCCCGATGGCAACGGTCCCCAGGGCCACGCTCGTCCACGCCGCCAGCGCCATCTCCGTGCGCGGCTCGGCCTGTCCCCGGCGCGCCGCGTGGGCGAACAGGTCGTGGGCGAGCGACGAGGCCGCGGCCAGGGTCATCCCCGCGACCGACGACAGCAGGGTGATGAACACCATGCCCGCCACGGCCGAGTAGAGAATCGTCGAGCCTGCGGAGCCGGGGGCTCCGCCGAGCACCTGCGACAGCATGAGCACCGAGGTCCTGCCCTGCGGGTCGGCCGCGGTGATGTACCGCGATCCCACCAGTGCAGCCGCGCCTGTACCCATGATGATCACGAGCAGGCAGAACGTGGTCACCGTGCCGACCGCCCACGACATGGAGCGACGTACGGCGGGCACGTCCTGCGCGGAGTACAGGCGCATCGTGATGTGGGGCAGGCAGGCCACGCCGAGGACCACGGTGATCTGGAGACCGACGAAGTCCAGCCGGTCCATGGGCGAGGTGCCCAACTGAAGGCCCTGCTGGAGGAAGGCGGGGCCCGCGCCGCTGCCGTGCTGGGCCGCCCTGAGGACGTCGCCGGGGCTCCAGTCGAAGCGGTGCAGCACCAGAGCGGCGACGACGACGCTGGTGCCGAGCAGGATCACGATCTTGATCATCTGAATGAGTGCGGTGCCCCGCATACCGCCGAGCGCCGCGTAGATAATCATCAGGCTGCCGACGATGACGATGCACACCGTCCTTGCGCCCGCCACGTGCGGGATGTTCAGGATGAAGGTGAGCAGAGACCCGGCGCCGGAGAGCTGGACGACCAGGAAGGGCAGGGTCGCCGAAAGCGTCACCACGCAGGCCGCGATACGCACGGCCCGTCCGGGCATGTTGCGGGCCAGGACGTCGCCCATGGTGAACCGGCCGGCGTTGCGCAGGGGTTCGGCCAGCAGGAACATCAGCAGTACCAGGGACAGGGCCGTGCTGACCGCGAGGACGTACCCGTCGTATCCGGCGAGCGCGATGATGCCCGTGGTGCTCAGCACCGTGGCCGCGGAGATGTAGTCGCCCGCGATCGCGAGGCCGTTCTTGAACGGGGTGAGCGAGCGGTAGCCGGTGTAGAAGTTCGTCAGGTCGTCGCGGTCCGGTCCCGCCATCACGCACATCAGCAGCGTGACGGTGACCAGCGTGGTGAACAGGATCAGGACCGTGGCCTGCGTCCCGGTGCTGAAGTCGGTCATCTCGCCATCCCCGTGTTCCGGCCGGCGGGGACCGCCCGCTCTCTGACGGCGCGGGCCAAGGGGTCCACCGAGCGTCGTGCGCTGCGTCCGTACCAGGAGACCGCCGCGAAGGTGACGACGAGCTGAAGGACCCCCAGGGCCATGCCCAGGCTCAGCTCCCCGGCGATCCTGGCCCCCATCAGGCCGGGCGCGTAACAGGACAGCACGACGTACACCACGAAGGAGCCGAGCGCCGTGAGCGTGGAGATCCGGCGGAGCAGGCGGTAGGCCGAACGCAGGGCGGCTAGGTCGGCACTGCGCCGATGAGCCTCGTGCGCGTACGGATCGCCCCAAGAGGCCTGCCCGTAGGGCGCGTTCCAGGGGGTCTGCCCGTACGGTGCGTCCCAAGGGGTTTGCCCGTACGACTCGTACCGAGGGGCGTTGGGTGCGTACCCCTGGGGCTCAACACGGGGCGGCCACCCCGTTTCTGCTGGCGGGTACCGGTGATCGTCGGCGAATGTCATCGCATGGCCTTCCGCTGCGGCTCGGATCCGTGGAGGGAGACGGGGGGTGGACGGGGGAGGGGATGGCTGTGGCGGCGCACGATACCGACTGGTTGGCATGCCCATAAGGCCACCGTGGATCACGTTTCGGGGTCGTGTGCACGACAGTGCGGCCCGGGGCGTGGTGAACGTCACACCCACCGACATACCTACTGGTCGGTACCCTACGGCGAAGCCGTGAACGACAGGAGGCGCGATGTCTGCGACCAACCGCCAGATCCGTCTGGCAGCCCGCCCCGTGGGCGAGGTCAAACCCGATGACTGGGAGCACTGTTCAGGACTCGTCGACGAGCCCGGTCCGGGCCGGTTCGCGGGCCGGACGCGCGTCATCTCCCTGGACCCGGCGATGCGGGGCTGGCTGGACGACCGTCCCTCCTACCTGCCGCCGGTGGGCATCGGCGAGGTGATGCGCGCCGGATCGGTCATCGAGGTCACCGCGTCCAACCACCCCGACTTCCAGCCGGGCGACCACGTGGTCGGCACGTTCGGCGTCCAGGAGTACGTGGTCTCCGACGGCAAGGGGGCCATGAAGGTCGACACCTCCCTCGCCCCGCCCTCGACGTATCTCGGCGCACTGGGCATGCCCGGCATGACCGCCTACTTCGGTCTGCTGGACGTCGGGGCGCTGAAGGACGGTGAGACCGTCGTGGTGTCGGGTGCGGCCGGTGCGGTCGGCACCATCGCCGGTCAGATCGCGAAGGCCAAGGGCTGCCGGGTCGTGGGCATCGCCGGAGGGCCGGAGAAGTGCGCCATGCTCACCGACGAACTGGGATTCGACGCGGCGATCGACTACCGCGCCGAGGACGTCAGGAAGGCGCTGCGCCGGGAGACCCCCGACGGCATCGACGTCTACTTCGACAACGTCGGAGGTGACATCCTCGACGCCGCCCTGACGCGACTGGCGATGCACGCGCGCGTCGTGGTCTGCGGTGCGATCAGTCAGTACAACAACGCCACGCCGGTCAAGGGCCCCTCCAACTACCTCTCGCTGCTGGTGCGCCGCGCCCGCATGGAGGGCTTCGTCGTCTTCGACTACGCCAAGCGCTACGCGCAGGCCGCGCAGGACATCTCCGCCTGGATCGCAGCCGGCCGCATCAAGGTCAAGGAACACGTGGTGAGGGGAAGCGTGGACGACTTCCCCGAGACGTTGGGGATGCTCTTCCGCGGGGAGAACGTCGGCAAGCTCGTCCTGGAGCTGTCATGACCGCCGTCGAGAGCGACGCCGCCGCACGGCCGGGACAGCCGGACGGTGCCGCGCTTCAGGGCAAGGTGGCCGTCGTCACCGGCGGTGCCAGCGGACTGGGCCGGGCCACGGCACTGGCGCTGGCGAAGGCGGGGGCGCGCGTGGTCGTCGCGGACCTCGACGCCGAGGGCGGCCGCGAGGTGGCCGAGATGGTGGGCGGCCATTTCCGCGCCTGTGACGTCTCCGACCCCGACGCCAACCGCGCGCTGGTGGAGTTCGCCCAAGAGCAGTGCGGCGGTATCGACATCGCGTTGCTCAACGCCGGGGTGGCGACCGGATGCGGCCTTGGCGAGGACTTCGACCTGGCGCGCTACCGTCGCGCGATGGGGGCCAACCTCGACGGCGTGGTCTTCGGCACCCATGCGGTGCTGCCGGCGCTGCGGGCCCGCGGTGGAGGCACGATCGTGGCGACGGCGTCCCTGGCGGGCCTGGCGGCCGTACCGCTCGATCCCCTGTATGCGGCCAACAAGCATGCGGTCGTAGGACTTACCCGCTCGCTGGGGCCGGCTCTTGCGCCGGAGAACGTGCGCTTCAACGCCGTCTGCCCCGGCTTCGCCGAGTCGCGGATCATCGATCCGCTGCGCGACATGCTCTCCGAGCAGGGACTGCCGGTCATCCCGGCGCAGGTCGTGGCGGACACGGTGCTGCGGATCGTCACCGGAGACGGCACCGGGGAGTGCTGGTTCATCCAGCCCGGCCGCGACCCGGAGCCGTTCCGTTTCCGTAAGGTCCCCGGTCCGGGCAAGCCTGACGGCACCTGAGGAGGGGGCTGAGGTACTCGGCGGCTCGCCGTCCCTGGTGAGCCGCCGGGTCAGGCAGCCGCGGCCTGCGCGGTGAAGGCGCGCTCCAGCAGCGCGTACAGGGTGTCCTGCTCCTGCTGGCTGAGCCTGTTCAGGCCGGCCAGCGTGTTGTTCATCTTCCCGCGGATCACGTCGATGACCTGCTCGCCCTCCGCGGTGAGGAGGACGTTCTTGACGCGCCGATCGGAGGGGCTGGGCTCACGGCGTACCAAGCCGCGCTTCTCCAACCGATCGATGATCCCGGTCATGTTGGAGGCGTCGCAGGTCAGCGTGGTGGCCAGCACGCTCATGGAGGCGGGCCCCCGGCGCAGCACATTGAGTGTCTTGCCCTGGCTGGCCGTGAGGTTCTCGCTCGCGGCGGCGACCGTGAAGTCGCCGTAGTAGGCAGCCAGCGACACGGAGAGCAGCTCCATGAGCTGGGCGGGGGTGACGCGGGGGAGTGCCGTCATGCTGGGCACCTTACCCCCGGAAACTTGACGATCTCAAATATTGACGGCTACGGTCTCGCCCATTACTTGAAGTTCTCAAGCTTCGATGTTCTGAAGTAGTTCGTCGAAGTCTCACTGAGGGAAGAGATTCCGTGTCTCACGAACAGCACACGGCGGCCGGACGGCGCTCGGCGGACACCGCGATCGTCCTGGTGCTAGGCCTTGCCGCGATGGTCGTCTCGATGATGCAGACCCTGGTCGTCCCGATCCTGGGCATCATTCAGAGCGACCTGCACGCCACCACCGCGAACGTCAGCTGGGTGACCACCGCCACGCTCCTGTCGGCCGCCGTCTTCACCCCGCTGCTCGGCCGCTTCGGCGACCAGCACGGCAAGAAGCCCACCCTCGTAGGCGTTCTGCTCGTGATGATCGCGGGCTCGGTCCTCGCCGCCACCACCACCTCGCTGACGTGGCTGATCGTCGGCCGCGTGATGCAGGGAGCGGCGACCGCGATCTTCCCGCTCGCGCTCTCCATCCTGCGCGAGGAGATCAAGCCGGAGAAGCTGCACGGTGCCATGGCCCTGGTCAGCGGCACGCTCGCGTTCGGCAGCGGGCTCGCGCTGGTCGGCGCGGGGCTCCTCACCCGCGGCTCCGACCCCGACTACCACCGGGTCTTCTGGCTCGCGGTGGTGCTCGCGACGGTGGCGCTGGCGGGAGCGCTGTTCACGGTGCCCGCTTCCCGGACGACGACGGGAGGCCGGACGGACTGGCTGGGCGCGGTCACTCTGGCGACGCTGCTGGTGCTGCTGCTTCTGCCCATCTCGCAGGGGCACGAGTGGGGCTGGACGTCCGGCCGTACGCTCGGCTCCTTCGCCGGGGCGGTCGTCATGGCGGTCGTGTGGGTCATCACCGAGAGCCGGGTCGGGGAACCGATGGTGGACATGAAGATGTTCGCCCACCGGCCCGTTCTCTTCACCAACCTGGCCGGGTTGTTGCTGGGGTTCGCGATGTTCGCCCAGTTCATCGGCGTCTCCTACCTCGTCCAGATGCCGGAGAAGATCGCGGGCTACGGCTTCGGCGCTTCCGTGCTCGAAGCGTCCGTCGTGTATCTGCTTCCGACCACACTCGTTTCGCTCGCGGGCGCCCAGTTCGGCGGCGTACTGGTGCGCCGGCTCGGCGCGCGCTTCACCCTGGCCGCCGGGGCCGGCTTCGGAGTGCTCGGCTTCACCTGGCTGAGCGTCGCGCACGATACGACCGCGTCGGTGATCGGCGCGGGCATGGTCATCGGCCTGGCGATCAGCTTCGGCTATGCAGCCATGCCGGCGCTCATCGTCGCCAGCGTCCCCGCCCACCAGTCCGGCATCGCCAACGGCATCAACTCCATCTCCCGCTCGGTCGGCAGCGCCGTCGCCAGCGCGGTGATCACCTCACTCCTGGCGTCGAAGACCATCCCGCTTCCCGCCGGAGCGCCCGCTCTGCCCCAGGAGAGCCAGTTCACGACAAGCTTCGTGATCGCCGGCGTGGCCTTCGGCCTGGTGGTCGCCGTGTCCCTCCTCGGCATCAAGTCGGCACATGCACCTCGTACGCCCGTGTCGAAGAAGGCCGCCGACTCCGGGACGCCGGGGACCGCAGAGACGGAAGCCGACGCCGAGCTCGTGTGACCGTGCTTCATGCACCGCCGCCGGCCCTGCGCACGGGCGGGGCCGGCACAGCACCTGTGTCCAACGACGGGTTCAGCCACGACAAGGCCGTCATCGGCCGACCGTCCGGTTGAACCCGCGGTTTCTCCGAAAGGCACGTCACGATGAAGACGTCTGACCACACCGGGCACGAGCCCGGTTTCACCTCGGTCGATCACCGCGCGGCGGTCGCGGCGGAGACCGCCCGGTTCGTCGCGGCGGTCAAGGACGCCGACCTGGCCACAGCGGTGCCGAGCTGTCCGGGCTGGACGCTGGCCGACCTGGTCAAGCACACCGGCAGCGTCCAGCGCTGGTTCTCGGTCCTGCTGCGGGCGCGTATCCAGGAACCCCCGCGCACCCGTGAGGTGGACCTTCGGCTCCCGGACCAGGAGGACGGATACGCCGACTGGCTGGCCGAGAGCGCGACCGTGGCCGCGGACGCCTTCGCGGCCACCGACCCGGACCTGCCGATGTGGGCATGGGGCGCCGACCAGTACGCCCGGTTCTGGGCCCGCCGGATGCTCTTCGAGACCCTGCTGCACCGAACCGACGCCGAGTTCGCACTCGGACTCCGGCCCGCGATCGACCGCCCGGTCGCGGTCGACGGGATCGACGAGTTCCTCGTCAATCTGCCCTTCGCCGGTTTCTTCGCCCCCAAGGTGGCCGACCTGCGCGGCCCCGACAGGACCATCCGCTTCCGCGCGACCGACGGGGACGATGCCTGGGTCGTCCGACTGCGGCCCGACGGCTTCGGGCTCGACACGGCCCACCCGGCATCGGCCGCCGTTGATGCGACCGTCGAGGGAACCGCGGCCGACCTGCTCCTGCTCGTCTACGGCCGGCTGCCCTACGAGGCAGAGGCCCTCGCCCACGAGGGTGACGAGCAGCTGCTGGCCCACTGGTTCGCCAACTCCGCCTTCTGAGAAGGCGCCACTCTGGTGACCGCGGAGGTAGGGGACGATCACGCGGTAGGCCTCGGCCGCCGGCAGGGGAGCGCGACATCGACGTAGCTTTGACATCCTCCCCCTCTCAAAAGACGGGGATTCCAGCCCAGTTGGGTTGAGGTTCACGGGCGTTCGAACGGCCGGCGGCCGCTGCCACCCCTCCGGCACCGGCTGAGCGCCGGGGGCGGGGACGAGCCGCACGCTGAGGCTGCTCCGTCGATGTGCACGGTTGCTCCGCCCGACCCCTCGGCGGGCGGAGCAACCGGCTGGGCCGTAAGCCCGTTGCCCCGCAGGTCTGCGTCTACCGCCTGACGGATCCTTGACCGCTGCTTCGGCCTCCGCGATGCTGTGTTGCGAAACACGAGATGCGTACCGCATTAGGCAACGTCTCGTCCCTCTCGTCAGCCGAGGAGTGGCCATGTCTCAGCAGGTCCGAGCGGTCGTCGCGCGGAGCAAGGGCGCCCCTGTCAGTCTGGAAACGATCGTCGTGCCCGACCCCGGCCCGGGTGAGGCCCTGGTCAAGATCGAGGCCTGCGGCGTGTGCCACACCGATCTGCACTATCGCGAGGGCGGCATCAGCGACGATTTCCCGTTCCTGCTGGGGCACGAGGCGGCGGGGGTGGTCGAGGCTGTCGGCGAGGGGGTCACCGACGTGGCACCCGGTGACTTCGTGATCCTGAACTGGCGTGCCGTGTGCGGACAGTGCCGGGCCTGTCTGCGCGGGCGGCCCTGGTACTGCTTCAACACGCACAACGCGAAGCAGAGGATGACCCTGACCGACGGCACGGAGCTGTCGCCGGCGCTGGGGATCGGCGCCTTCGCCGAGAAGACGCTCGTCGCGGCCGGGCAGTGCACCAAGGTGGACCGGGCCGCGTCGGCGGCCGCCGCCGGACTGCTGGGCTGCGGGGTGATGGCGGGCCTCGGCGCGGCCATCAACACCGGCAACGTCGGGCGCGGTGACACCGTGGCGGTCATCGGCTGCGGCGGCGTGGGGGACGCGGCCATCGTCGGGGCCAAGCTCGCGGGCGCTGCGAAGGTCATCGCCGTGGACATCGACGATCGCAAGCTGGCCACGGCCGCGAAGCTGGGCGCGACCCACACGGTCAACTCCAAGGAGACCGACGCGGTCGACGCGGTGCGTGAGCTGACCGGGGGCTTCGGCGCCGACGTCGTCATCGAGGCGGTGGGCCGTCCGGAGACCTACCGGCAGGCCTTCTACGCCCGCGATCTCGCCGGGACCGTGGTGCTGGTCGGTGTGCCGACCCCGGAGATGAAGCTGGAGCTGCCGCTGCTGGACGTCTTCGGCCGGGGCGGGGCGCTGAAGTCCTCGTGGTACGGGGACTGCCTGCCCTCCCGTGACTTCCCGATGCTCATCGACCTCTATCTGCAGGGCCGCCTCGACCTGGACGCCTTCGTCACCGAGACCATCGCCCTGGACGAGGTCGAGAAGGCCTTCGAGCGCATGCACCACGGCGACGTCCTGCGCTCGGTGGTGGTCCTGTGACGACCGGCGCCCGTATCGAACACCTCGTCACCTCGGGGACGTTCTCGCTGGACGGCGGCACCTGGGACGTCGACAACAACGTGTGGATCGTGGGGGACGACGACGAGGCGCTCGTCATCGACGCCGCCCATGACGCCGACGCAATCGTCCGGGCCCTCGGCGGACGCACCCTGCGGGCGATCGTGTGCACGCATGCCCACAACGACCACATCGACGCCGCGCCCGAACTCGCCGACCGGACCGGCGCCCCGATCCTGCTGCACACCGACGATCTGCCGCTGTGGAAACAGACCCATCCCGAGCGGCTGCCCGACGGCGAACTGGCCGACGGGCAGCGCATCCCGGTCGCGGGTACCGAGCTGACCGTGCTGCACACCCCGGGCCATGCCCCCGGAGCCGTCTGTCTGCACGCCCCGGACCTCTCCGCGCTCTTCAGCGGCGACACGCTGTTCGCCGGCGGGCCGGGGGCGACGGGACGGTCGTACAGCGACTTCCCCACCATCATCACCTCGATCGGGGACCGGCTCCTCGGCCTGCCGGAGGGCACCGTCGTGCACACCGGCCACGGGGAGACCACCACCGTCGGTGCCGAGGCGCCGCATCTCCAGGAGTGGATCGACCGCGGTTTCTGACCGCGTCGGCTCAGCGAGCGGCCCTGACCCGGTGACGGACCTCGTGGACGGCACCGGGTCGGGGTCGTCGTCGTACCCGGCGAGGCCGTGTCCCCCTTGTTCACCTGCGCTTTCGAGGTCGCTTCGGCGTGCCTCGAAGACCGTCGTCGGACCGTGCAGAACCCGGCCTGTGGACGCCTTGACAACGCTTCAGAACGGCCCGCAGACTGGCGTTGCGTCAATCGCAATCCGTTTCGTTATACGCACCGAGGTGTCATGATGATTCCCGCGTGCCGTCTCGCGGATCTGCCGCGAGGCGAGGCCCAACGGCTCGACATCGACCCGCCCGTGTCGGTGTTCCACACCGACGACGGCGAGCTCTTCGCCATCGACGACACGTGCACCCACCAGGACGCCTCGCTCGCCGACGGCTGGCTGGAGGGCTGCGAGGTCGAATGCCCCTTGCACGCCTCCAAGTTCGACCTCAGGACCGGAGCCGTGGACGCACCCCCGGCCAAGCTCCCGGTCCGCACCCACGAGGTCGTCGTCGAGGACGGGATGGTCTACGTCCGGCTGTCCACGGACGCGCCCAACCTGCCGCCGTGCGTCGCCGCCCGCCTCGCCGGAGGCCCCGCGTGAGGACCGTCGCCGTGGTGGGCGCGTCGCTGGCCGGTCTGTCGGCGGCGCGCTCACTGCGGCAGCGCGGGTACGACGGCCGGCTCGTCGTCATCGGCGACGAGCCCCACCGCCCGTACGACAGGCCGCCGCTGTCCAAGGAGTTCCTGGCCGGTGCCGTCGGCGAGGCGGACCTGGCACTGGAGCGGGACGACGAGGAACTCCGGGCGGAGTGGGTGCTCGGGGTCCGCGCCACCGGGCTCGACCGCACCGAGCGGGCGATCCGGCTCGCCGACGACCGCGAGATCCGCGCCGACGGCGTGGTCATCGCGACCGGAGCCGCCGCCCGTACCCTGCCCGGCACCGAGGGACTTGCCGGGGTCCACGTGCTGCGCACCGTCGACGACGCCCGCGCCCTGCGGGACGACCTCGCCCGCGGCGGACGGCTGGTGGTGATCGGCGGCGGGTTCATCGGCGCCGAGGTGGCCTCCACGGCGTACGCCCTCGGCCTCGACGTGACCGTGATCGAGGCGGCGCCGACACCGCTGGCCAGACCGCTCGGCGAGGCGATGGGCCGGGTCGTCTCGGCCCTCCACGCCGACCACGGCGTACGGCTGCTGTGCGGGGTCGGGGTGAAGGGGCTGAGCGGGGAGCACAGGGTCGATGCCGTCCTGCTGGAGGACGGCCGCTCCGTGCCCGCCGACACCGTCGTCGTCGGGGTCGGCGCGCATCCCTGCGTCGAGTGGCTTCAGGGGTCCGGCGTCGCGCTCGACAACGGCGTGAAGTGCGGCGCCGACGGGCGCACCAGCCTGGCCGGGGTGGTCGCCGTGGGCGACTGCGCCAACTGGTACGACCCGCACACCGGAATCCACCGCAGGGTCGAGCACTGGACCGGCGCACTGGAACGGCCCGACGCCGCCGTGGCCACGCTGCTCGCGCACGGTGCCACGGAACCGGGTGTCCCACGGCCGCCGTACTTCTGGTCCGACCAGTACGGCGTGAAGATCCAGTTCGTCGGCCACGCCGCCGGGGCCGACAGTGTGACGGTCGAGGAGGGCTCCACCGACGACCGCAGCTTCCTGGCCGTCTACCGGCGGGCCGACCGGCCGGTCGCCGCGCTCGGGATGAACCAGCCGCGGCTGTTCACCCGCTGGCGCAAGCAGTTCACCGCCACGGCATCGCGACACCGCGCCGGCGACCTCTGATCCTTCCACGACGTTTTCCGAGGAGTGCAGCGTTGACCTCGACAAACCTGCCGGACAGCCTCATCGCCACCCTTCCCGGCTCCGCCTACACGGACCCCGCAGTCTTCGCCCTGGAGCAGGAGCGCATCTTCGAGTCGATGTGGTTCTGCGTCGCCCGGGCCGCGGACCTGCCGAAGCCCGGCGCCTTCCGTACCGTCGACGTGGGCCGCGAGAGCATCCTCGTCACCCGAGCCCGGGACGACTCGATCCGCGCCTACTTCAACGTCTGCCGGCACCGCGGAGCCAAGCTCTGCACCGAGGATTCCGGCGAGGTCAAGCGGGCCTTCCAGTGCCCGTACCACGCCTGGACCTACGGCCTGGACGGCAAGCTGGTCGCGGCGCCCAACCTCACCAAGATGCCCGACATCGGCCGCACCGAGTACGGGCTGGTGAGTGTGGCCGTGCGCGAATGGCTCGGCTATGTCTGGGTGTGCCTCGCGGAGGACCCGCCCTCCTTCGAAGACGACGTGATCGGGGCCGTGGTCGAGCGGCTGGGCGACGTCGAGTCGATCGAGCGCTACGACATCGACAACCTCGCGGTGGGCAGGCGGATCGTCTACGACGTCAGGGCGAACTGGAAGCTCATCATCGAGAACTTCATGGAGTGCTACCACTGCGCCACGATCCATCCCGAACTCACCGAGGTGCTGCCCGAGTTCGCCGACGGATACGCCGCCCAGTACTACGTCGGCCACGGAGCCGAGTTCGGCGAGGACGTCCAGGGCTTCACCGTCGACGGCACCGAGGGACTGGACCGCATCCCCTCAGTCTCCGCGGACCAGGACCGCCGGTACTACGCGATCACCGTCAAGCCGCAGGTGTTCATCAACCTGGTGCCCGACCACGTGATCTTCCACCGGATGTATCCGGTCGCCGTCGACCGCACCGTCGTCGAGTGCGACTGGCTCTATCTCCCGCACGTGGTGGAGAGCGGCAAGGACGTCGGCCGGTCCGTGGAACTCTTCGACCGGGTCAACCGCCAGGACTTCGACGCCTGCGAGCGCACCCAGCCGGGCATGAGCTCACGGCTGTACGCCAAGGGC
Organism: Streptomyces sp. NPDC001816; assembly: GCF_042892235.1. Taxonomy (NCBI): domain Bacteria; kingdom Bacillati; phylum Actinomycetota; class Actinomycetes; order Kitasatosporales; family Streptomycetaceae; genus Streptomyces; species Streptomyces sp. NPDC001816. The sequence continues at coordinate 365,531 of NZ_JBIATY010000005.1, read as the reverse complement.
GGTGTGCTGGTGCCCAGCGAGCACCACATCGGCGCCTTCCATGACTGGGTGCACGAGCGGCTCGGCACACAGCAGCCGGAGTGAGCCGGAGGAGGGCGCCCGTGGCCCGCGCGGGGGGCGAACGCGGGCCCTGCGGCGGTCGTACTGTGTGCGCTCAGCCCAGGTACCCCATGCGATGGCTGATCTCCTCCGCGCCCTTCACCAGCACCGGAGCCAGCTCGTGCATGCGCTCCTCGGTGAACCGGTACGACGGCCCGGAGGCACTGATCGACCCGATGACCTGGCCATCCCGGTCCCGGATCGGCGCGGCCATGGCGTGCAGCCCGATCTCCAGCTCCTCCAGCGTCCAGGCGTAACCGCGCTCCCGGGCCTCGGCGAGATTCTTCTCCAGCTTCGCCTTCGAGGAGATCGTGTGCGGGGTCAGCTTCTTCAGGCCGGCCTCCGTGACCAGCGCGGCGCGCTCCTGGGCCGGCAGATGGGCCAGCATGATCTTGCCGCTGGAGGTGGCGTGCAGGGGAGTCAGCTGGCCGACCCAGTTGTGCGCGGTGACGGCGGACTGGCCACGCACCTGGTAGAGGTTGATCGCGTAGTGCTCCTGCATCACCGCGATGTTGACCGTCTCGCCGATCTCCTCGGCCAGGCGCTCGCACACCGGACGGCTCTGCTGGGTGATGTCGATGCGTCCCGTCACCGCGCCCGCCAGGCGTACGATGCCGAAACCGAGCCGGTACTTGCCGCGCTCGCCCGCCTGCTCGACGAGACCGCGCGCCTCCAGGGCGCCGAGCAGACGGAACGCGGTCGACTTGTGAACATCGATCTCGGCGGCCACCTCGCTCACGCCCGCCTCGCCGCGCTGGGCGAGGATCTCCAGAACGCTGATGGCCCGGTCGACGGACTGCACGCCGCCCGACGGTGAACCGTTCGTTTCGGTATCCGGACTGTAGTTGCTCATAGCGGAACTATACGCGCAGTAAACAACACCGCGGCAAGTAACGCGGTGTGAACAAAGATCTTACAAGTTGCGTTGTTCGCAACCTGGTGCGCATCGCGATACCCGTATTAGCATCCCCGCAAGCGACGACGCGAGCGAGACGAGGCACCATGGCTCTCCTGCACTACGACTTCGTCATCGTCGGCGGTGGATCAGCCGGCAGCGCACTGGCGAACCGGCTCTCGGCCGACCCCGGCAACCGGGTACTCGTGCTGGAGGCGGGCCGCCCCGACTATCCCTGGGATGTCTTCATCCACATGCCGGCGGCGCTGACCTATCCCATCGGCAGCCGCTTCTACGACTGGAAGTACGAGTCCGAGCCCGAGCCCCACATGGGCGGCCGGCGCATCTACCACGCGCGCGGCAAGGTGCTCGGCGGCTCCAGCAGCATCAACGGCATGATCTTCCAGCGTGGCAACCCCATGGACTACGAGCGCTGGGCGGCCGACCCCGGCATGGAGACCTGGGACTACGCCCACTGTCTGCCGTACTTCCGCCGGATGGAGAACTGTCTGGCCGCCGACCCGGACGACGAGTTCCGCGGCCACGACGGCCCCCTCGTGCTGGAGCGCGGCCCGGCCACCAACCCGCTCTTCTCCGCCTTCCTCAAGGCCACCGAGGAGGCGGGTCACGCGCCCACCGACGACGTCAACGGCTACCGGCAGGAAGGCTTCGCCAAGTTCGACCGCAATGTCCACCGCGGCCGGCGCCTGTCGGCGTCGAAGGCGTACCTCAAGCCCGCCAGGAAGCGGCCCAACCTCACCGTGAAGACCCGCGCCCTCGTCACCCGCGTCCTCTTCGAGGGCAAGAGGGCCGTGGGTGTCGAGTTCCAGCGCGGCAAGGGCGCCCTCCAGCAGGTCCGGGCCAAGGAGGTCATCCTCTGCGGCGGCGCGATCAACTCCCCGCAACTGCTGCAGCTCTCCGGGGTCGGCAACGCCGAGGAGCTGCGCGCCCTCGGCATCGACGTCGTCCACGACCTGCCGGGCGTCGGCGAGAACATGCAGGACCACCTTGAGGTGTACATCCAGTACGCCTGCAAGCAGCCCGTCTCCATGCAGCCGTACCTGGCGAAGTGGCGGGCCCCCTTCATCGGCCTGCAGTGGCTCCTGCGCAAGGGACCGGCCGCCACCAACCACTTCGAGGCCGGCGGCTTCTGCCGCAGCAACGAGGACGTGGACTACCCCAACCTGATGTTCCACTTCCTGCCCATCGCGGTCCGCTACGACGGCTCCGTGCCCGCCGGCGGCCACGGTTACCAGGTCCACGTCGGGCCCATGTACTCCGACGCCATCGGCTCGGTGAAGATCAAGAGCAAGGACCCGCGCGAACACCCGGCGCTGCGCTTCAACTACCTCTCCACCGAGCAGGACCGCCGCGAATGGGTCGAGGCGATCCGGGTGGCCCGCAGGCTCCTCAACCAGCCCGCACTCGCCCCCTACAACGGCGGGGAGATCTCGCCCGGCCCCTCCGTGGAGACGGACGAGGAGATCCTCGCCTGGGTCGCCAAGGACGGCGAGACGGCCCTGCACCCCTCCTGCACCTGCAAGATGGGCACCGATGAGATGTCCGTCGTCGACCCGACGAGCATGCGCGTGCACGGCGTGGAAGGGCTGCGCGTGGTGGACGCCTCGGTGATGCCGTACGTCACCAACGGCAACATCTACGCGCCGGTGATGATGATCGCCGAGAAGGCGGCCGACCTCATCCTCGGCAAGGAGCCGTTGGAGCCCTCCAAGGCCGCGTACTACCGGCACCGCGACGCCCAGAAGCAGGCCGGGTAGCCGGTGGGCGCCGAGGCCCTGCGGGCGCTGCTCACCCGGGTCCGCTACGAGGTGCTGCCGGCGAGGGCGACGGAGGAGAAGGTCCTCGCCCATGTGCCCCGCGACGTCGTGGTCACGGTCACGGCGTCGCCGGTCAAGGGGCTGGAGCCCACGTTCGGCCTCACCGAGCGGCTCGCGGCGCACGGCTACCGCGTCGTGCCCCACGTCCCCGCGCGGCTGCTGCGGGACGACGCGCACCTCAAGGACGTCGCCGAGCGGCTGCGGGCGGCGGGGGTCGACGACCTCTTCGTACCGGCGGGTGACGCCGACCCGCCGGCCGGACCGTACGACGGAGCCCTGCCGGTGCTGCGCAGACTGAGCGAGCTGGGCAGCCCCTTCGCGGACCTGGGGATCACCGGCTATCCGCAGAGCCATCCGCTCATCCACGACGACGTCACCATCCAGTCGATGTGGGACAAGCGGACGCATGCCACGTACATCGTCAGCAACCTGTGCTTCGATCCGCGCGCGCTCGGCGACTGGGTCGCCCGGATACGGGGCCGCGATGTGACACTCCCCGTTCACGTGGGCGTCGCCGGGCCCGTGCAGCGGGCGAAGCTGCTGTCCATGGCGACGAAGATCGGGGTGGGGGAGTCGACCCGCTTTCTCACCCGGCACGTCTCCTGGTTCCTGCGGTTCGCGGCACCCGGTGGATACGACCCCGAGCGACTGCTCGCCCGCGGCGCGCAGGCGCTCACCCGGCCGTCGGCAGGGGTGGCCGGACTGCACCTCTTCACCTTCAATCAGATCGCCGAGACGGAGCGCTGGCGTCGTAAGGTGCTGGACCGGCTGGGCGGCTGACACCCCCGGTGGAGCGGCGTCGCGGTGGCCGAATCGGGATATGCAGACCCCTTGACGGGTGTCCGTACATTCGGCCAGGGTGTTCCACCACAAGCAATACAGTGCACAATGCGCAACGAATTTTCGAAGGGCGCGGCAGTGGCAGATCTGTATGTGGACGGAGAATGGCGGGCCGCGGTGGCCGGTGGTCACCGGGAGATCCGCTGTCCGGCGGACGGCACGCCGGTCGCGACGGTCTCGGAGGCGACCCGCCCCGACACCGAGGCGGCGATCGCCGCGGCCCGGCGCGCCTTCGACTTCGGCCCCTGGCCGCGTACCCCCGAGCGTGAGCGCGGCGCACTGCTGCTGCGCACCGCCGACCTGATCGAGCGCGACGCCAAGGAGTTCGCCCGCGCCGAGTCGCTGGACACCGGCAAGCGGCTGGTGGAGAGCGAGTACGACATCGCCGACGTCGTCTCCTGCTTCCGCTACTACGGCGGGCTCGCCGGCACCGACGCCGGCCGGGTGATCGACACCGGCCGCGACGACGCCGTCAGCCGCGTGGTCTACGAACCCGTCGGCGTGTGCGGACTGATCACCCCGTGGAACTATCCGCTGCTGCAGGCCAGTTGGAAGGTCGCCCCGGCGCTCCTCGCGGGCAACACGATCGTCCTCAAACCGAGTGAGCTGACCCCCTCCAGCTCCGTCCTGCTGATGAGGGCGCTGGAGGAGGCCGGGCTCCCGCCCGGCGCCGCCAACCTCGTCCTGGGCACCGGGCCCGAGGTCGGCGCCCCGCTCTGCGAGGACCCCGCCGTCGACATGGTCTCCTTCACCGGCGGCCTGGAGACCGGCAAGCGGATCATGGCCACCGCCGCCGCCACCGTGAAGAAGGTGGCGCTGGAACTCGGCGGCAAGAACCCCAACGTGATCTTCGCCGACGCCGACTTCGAGACGGCCGTGGACTTCGCCCTCACGGCCGTCTTCCTGCACTCCGGGCAGGTCTGCTCGGCCGGCGCCCGCCTGATCGTCGAGGACTGCCTGCACGACCGCCTCGTCGACGAGGTCGTCCGCCGCGCCCGGCAGATCCGTCTCGGCGGACCCTTCGACCCCGAGGCCGAGACCGGTGCGCTGATCTCCGCCCAGCACCGGGACAAGGTCGAGGCGTACGTCGCGGCCGGCCTCGCCGAGGGCGCCGTACTGCGCTGCGGCGGGCAGCGGCCCACCGACCCCGCCCTCGCGAACGGCCACTACTACCCGCCGACCGTCCTCGACGAGTGCCGGCAGGACATGCGCGTGGTGCACGAGGAGTCCTTCGGCCCCGTCCTCACCGTCGAGCGCTTCACCGACGAGGACGACGCCGTACGCATCGCCAACGACACCGAGTACGGACTCGCCGGAGCCGTGTGGACCCAGGACGCCGGAAAGGCCCAGCGGGTCGCCCGGCGGCTGCGCCACGGCACGGTGTGGATCAACGACTACCACCCCTATGTGCCGCAAGCGGAATGGGGTGGCTTCGGGCACTCGGGCGTGGGCCGGGAGCTGGGGCCGACCGGCCTGAACGAGTACCGAGAGCCCAAACACATCTGGCAGAACATCCACCCCCGGCCGCAGCACTGGTTCCGCGGCTGAACGCCGAAAAGAGGTCGATCGTGACCCCAACACAGACCGAGGTGCCGCAGCGGCGCGGCACACCCCAGGACTCGGACGCCACTCCGGTCATATCCGTGCGCAATCTGTGGAAGGTGTTCGGGCCGAAGGCCGACCGGGTGCCGGGATCGGAGGAGCTGTGCGGTCTCTCCCGCCGCGAGCTCATGGAGCGCACCGGATGCACCGCCGCCGTGCGCGACGTGAACTTCGAGGTGGCGCCGGGCGAGGTCTTCGTCGTCATGGGCCTGTCCGGCTCCGGCAAGTCCACGCTGGTGCGATGTCTGACCCGGCTGATCGAACCCACCGCCGGCGAGGTCGTCTTCGAGGGCCAGGACATCCGCGAGGCGGACGACCGGCGCCTGCGCGAGCTGCGCCGCCGCAAGTTCTCCATGGTCTTCCAGCACTTCGGGCTGCTGCCCCACCGCCGCGTGGTCGACAACGTGGCCTTCGGCCTGGAGATCCGCGGCATGAGCAAGGCCGAACGCACCAAGCGGGCCCTGGAGGTCGTCGAGCTGGTGGGCCTCGCCGGCTACGAGAACTCCTACCCCGACCAGCTCTCCGGCGGTATGCAGCAGCGCGTCGGCCTCGCCCGGGCCCTGGCCGGCGACCCCGACGTCCTCTTCTTCGACGAGCCGTTCTCCGCGCTCGACCCGCTGATCCGCCGCGACATGCAGAACGAGGTCATCCGGCTGCACCACGAGGTCGGCAAGACCATGGTGTTCATCACCCACGACCTCTCCGAGGCGCTCAAGCTGGGCGACCGCATCCTGATCATGCGCGACGGCAAGATGGTCCAGTGCGGCACCGGCGACGAGCTGGTGGGCGCCCCCGCCGACGACTACGTACGCGAGTTCGTCAAGGACGTGCCGCGCGGCGACGTGCTCACGCTGCGGTGGATCATGCGTCCCGCCGAGCCCGGCGACGCCCTAGACGGGCCCGAGCTGGGGCCGGACGTCGTCGTACGCGAGGCCACCCGCGCCGTCCTCGCGGCCGAGAAGCCGGTCAAGGTCGTCGAGAACGGCAAGCTGCTCGGCATCGTCGGCGACGAGGAGATCCTCGCGGTGGTCGCCGGGCAGGAAGGCGGCGCGTGATGACCGTCGCCATCGAGAAACCCGAGAAGACGGGGACGGCCGAACCGGCCGCTCCCGCCAAAGGGACACGCAAGGTCGGCCGGCCGATGGTGGTCGGCGCCGTCCTGGTCGTCTGGCTGGTGCTGTTCGCCGTGCTGCGCGGCAAGGAGACCCTGTCCCTGGCGGCGGCCGACCTCACCGATCTGCACCGGTGGCTCAACGACCTCAACGACTCCATCGGCGCCAACCGCAACTCCAACCCGCTCTTCCTGTACTTCTTCAACGAGATCCGGCTGGTCATCGACAACCTGGTGACCTTCATCCAGCACCTGATCTCCCAGCCCTCCGGCGCCCGCCCGGTCCCGCAGATCGGCTGGCTCGGCGTCGTCGGCCTCGTCGGCTACGTCTCCTGGGCCGTGGGCAACTGGCGGGTTGCGCTGCTGGCCGTGGCCGGCTTCACCTTCATGGGGCTGCAGGGCCTGTGGCAGCCGAGCATGGACACCCTGGCGCTGACCCTCTCCGCGGTCTTCGTGGCGCTGCTATTCGCGATCCCGCTGGGGGTGTGGGCAGGGCTGTCCGACCGGTTCAACCGGATCATGACGCCGTTCCTGGACTTCATGCAGACGATGCCGACCTTCGTCTACCTGGCACCGCTGACCCTGTTCTTCCTCATCGGCGGTGCCTCCGCCACCATCGCCACCGTCATCTACGCGGCTCCGCCGGCGATCCGCATCACCGCGCACGCCATCCGGAACGTGCCGGCGACGACGGTGGAGGCGGCGGACTCGCTGGGCGCCACGCGCCGCCAGTCGCTGCTGAAGGTCCTGCTGCCGATGTCCAAGCGGACCGTCGTGATGGGCGTCAACCAGACCATCATGGCCGCCCTGGCCATGGTGACCATCGCGGCCCTGATCAACGCACCCGGCCTCGGCCCGGTCGTCATCCAGGCCCTGCAGTCGCTCGACGTCGGCACGGCCTTCAACGCGGGCCTCGCCATCGTCGTCATGGCGATCGTCCTGGACCGGGTCACGACCGCGGCCGCCGCACGCGAGGAGAACGCACGCAACTCCAAGCACAGCTTCGCGAAGTGGCGCCGGCCCCTGCTGGGTGCCGGCGCCGCGGTCACCGTTGTCCTGATCTACCTCTCGCACACCTACGTGTGGGCGGCCGACTTCCCCGGCGACGGCACCGTCGGCAGCCACATCGCGAGCGCGGCGGACACCGCGACCAACTGGGCGCAGGACAACCTGGCGGGCCTGACCAACGCCATCCGCGACGTCATCACCAACGGCCTGCTCAACCCGTTCCAGACGCTGCTCACCGACTCCCCATGGTGGCTCGTCGGCGCGGTGCTGGTCGCGCTCGGCGTGGTGCTCGGCGGCTGGAAGGCCGGGGTCACCACGGCCGTGTGCGTGGGCCTGCTGGTCGGCACCGGCCTGTGGTCGGACGCCATGACCACGCTGGCCTCGACGCTCGTCGCCACGGTGCTGGTGATGGTGCTCGGCATCGTCTTCGGCGTCTGGATGGGGCGCAGCATGATGGTGGACCGGCTGATCCGGCCCAGCCTGGACGCGGCCCAGGTCATGCCGCCGTTCGTCTATCTGGTGCCGTTCCTCGCACTGTTCGGCGCCAGCCGCTTCACGGCCATCGTCGCCGCGATCGTCTACGGCGCCCCCGTCGCCATGAAGATCATCGCGGACGGGATCCGGGCCGTGCCCGAGACCACCGTGGAAGCGGCCACCTCCGCCGGGTGCAACACCTGGCAGATCATCACCAAGGTTCAACTGCCGATGTCACGCAGTGCCCTGACGCTCGCGACCAACCAGGGCCTGATCTACGTGCTGTCGATGGTTGTGGTGGGCGGCCTGGTAGGCGCGGGCGCCCTCGGCTACGACGTCGTGGCCGGATTCTCGCAGGGAGAGCTGTACGGCAAGGGGCTGGCGGCGGGACTCGCCATCGTACTGCTCGGAGTCATGTTCGACCGGATCACTCAGGCAGCGGCGCGACGCGCGAGCGCATAAGGAGCACGACACCATGGCAAGACACTGGCGAGCCGGCGCGGCCGGCCTGGCCGTCCTCGGCCTCACGCTCACCGCGTGCTCAGGCGCGAAGGTCGGCGACACCTCCTCGGGTTCGGACGACGCGGGCAGCTCCGGCAAGTGCGGCACGTTCAACCTCGCGGTCAACCCGTGGGTGGGCTACGAGGCGGACGCGGCGGTCGTCGCGTACGTGGCCGAGCACAACCTCGGCTGCAAGGTCACCAAGAAGAACCTCAAGGAGGAGATTGCCTGGCAGGGCTTCGGGACCGGTGAGGTCGACGCCGTCCTGGAGAACTGGGGCCACGACGATCTGAAGAAGAAGTACATCGACCAGCAGAAGACCGCCGTCGACGCCGGCCAGACCGGGAACAAGGGCATCATCGGCTGGTACGTGCCGCCGTGGCTGGCCAAGGCACACCCCGACATCCTCGACTCGAAGAACCTCAACAAGTACGCGTCCCACTTCAAGACCTCCGAGTCGGGCGGCAAGGGCCAGCTCCTGGACGGCGACCCGTCGTACGTCACCAACGACGCGGCGCTGGTGAAGAACCTGAAGCTGGACTTCAAGGTGGTGTACGCGGGCAGCGAGACCGCGCTCATCCAGGCCTTCCGCACCGCCGAGAAGAACAAGCAGTGGGTGCTCGGCTACTTCTACGAGCCGCAGTGGTTCCTGTCCGAGGTCCCGCTGAAGAAGGTCTCCCTGCCGAAGTACACGACGGGCTGTGACGCCGTCGCCGAGAAGATCGCCTGCGACTATCCCGTGTACGACCTGAACAAGATCGTCAGCGCGAAGTTCGCCAAGTCCGGCAGCCCCGCCTACAACCTGGTGAAGAACTTCAACTGGACGAACGACGACCAGAACGAGGTCGCCAAGTACATCGCCCAGGACAAGATGTCCGACGAGGCGGCGGCGAAGAAGTGGGTCGACGCCAACAAGGACAAGGTGGACGCCTGGCTCAAGTAGGCCGAGTCGGGACGACGGGTCGGACATGCCCGGCGGGCGGTGCGTGCAGATGCGCGCCGCCCGCCGGGCATTGCCGTGTCCAGGGGCGTGTTTCGGGCCGTTTTCCGACGTCACGGACCCCTTGACACCCCCTTCGGGGACGGGCACATTGAGTTGCGCAACCTGAATCACGTTGCGGAGAAAGCAACTGCACCGGTCTCAATGTTCGGAGGTTGGGCGATGGCGGGACCCCGAGTGGTCATCATCGGAGCGGGCGTCGTGGGAGCGGCTCTGGCGGACGAGATCTCCGCACGCGGCTGGACCGAGGTGACCGTCGTCGACCAGGGCCCCCTCCCGGCCACGGGGGGATCCACCTCGCACGCGCCGGGCCTGGTCTTCCAGACGAACCCCTCGAAGACCATGACCGAGCTGGCGCGCTACACCGTCGAGAAGTTCTGCTCCCTCGACGTCGACGGCAAGCCCTGTTTCCTCCAGGTCGGCGGCCTCGAAGTGGCCACCAGCCCCGAGCGCCTCACCGAACTCCGGCGCCGCCACGGCTGGATCACCGCCTGGGGCATCGAGTCGCGCCTGCTGACCCCCGACGAGTGCGTGGAGCAGCACCCGCTGGTCGACCGCGACAAGATCCTCGGCGGTCTCCTCGTCCCCACCGACGGCCTCGCCAAGGCCGTCCTCGCCGTCGAGGCCCAGATCCGCCGGGCGACCGAGCGCGGTGTGCGCTTCCTCGCCCGCCACGAGGTCCTCGACGTGCGGCAGAGCGAGGGCCGCGTCACCGGCGTGGTGACCGACCAGGGCGAGATCCCCGCCGACATCGTCGTGTGCTGCGCCGGCATCTGGGGACCGAAGATCGCCCGCATGGTCGGGATGAACCTGCCGCTCACCCCGCTCGCCCACCAGCTCGCCTGGACCGGCCCGGTCCCCGCCCTCGCCGGCCAGACCGAGGAGGCGGTGCGCCCGATCCTGCGCCACCAGGATGCCGACCTCTACTACCGCGACCGCTTCGACGGCCTCGGCATCGGCTACTACGGCCACCGCCCCATGCCCGTCTCCGCCGACGACATCCTCTCCGTGGACGAGGCCGAACAGATGCCCTCGGTCCTGAAGTTCACCGAGGCGGACTTCGAGGACGCCTGGACCGAGACCCGGTCGCTGCTTCCCGCGACCCGCGAGGCCAAGGTCGAGGAGGGCATCAACGGCCTGTTCTCCTTCACTACCGACGGCTACCCGCTGCTCGGCGAATCCCCGCACGTCCAGGGCTTCTGGGTCGCCGAGGCCGTGTGGGTCACCCACTCCGCGGGCGTCGGCCGGGCCGTCGCCGAATGGCTGGTCGACGGCTACTGCTCCTCCTTCGACCTGCACGAGTGCGACGTCAACCGCTTCGAGCCGCACCAGCTCTCCCCGGAGTACGTCCTGGCCCGCGACTGCCAGAACTTCGTCGAGGTCTACGACATCCTCCACCCCCTCCAGCCGTCCGGGAAGCCGCGCCCGATCCGCACCAGCCCCTTCTACGCCCGCCAGCAGGAACACGGCGCGTTCTTCCTGGAGGCGAACGGCTGGGAGCGGCCCCAGTGGTACGAGGCCAACGCGGGCCTGGTCGAAGGCCGCGCCATCCCCACCCCCAACGACTGGGCCGCCCGCTACTGGTCGCCCATCGTCGGCGCCGAGGCCCAGGTCACCCGCGAGACCGTCGCCCTGTACGACATGACGGCCCTCAAGCGCCTGGAGGTGAGCGGCCCCGGTGCCGCCGACTTCCTGGAGGGCCTGGTCACCGGCAAGGTCGCCAAGTCCGTCGGATCGGTGACGTACACGCTGCTCCTGGACCACGACGGCGGCATCCGCAGCGACATCACCGTCGCCCGCCTCGCCCGCGACCTCTTCCAGGTCGGCGCCAACGGCAACCTGGACCTCGACTGGTTCACCCGCCACCTCCCGGCCGACGGCACGGTCCAGGTCCGCGACATCACCCCCGGCACCTGCTGCATCGGCCTGTGGGGCCCGCTGGCCCGCGAGGTCCTGCAGCCGCTGACCGACGAGGACTTCTCCAACGAGGGCCTCAAGTACTTCCGCGCCAAGCGCGCCTACATCGGCTCGGTGCCGGTCACCGCGATGCGGCTGTCCTACGTCGGCGAACTCGGCTGGGAGCTGTACACGACCGCCGACCAGGGCGCCAAGCTCTGGGACACCCTGTGGCAGGCGGCCCGGCCGCTCGGCGGCATCATCGCCGGCCGCGGCGCCTTCAACAGCCTCCGCCTGGAGAAGGGCTACCGCTCCTTCGGCACCGACATGACCTACGAGCACGACCCCTACGAGGCCGGCGTCGGCTTCGCCGTCAAGCCCGACAAGGGCGACTTCGTCGGCAAGGCCGCACTGGAGCGCCGCAAGGCCGACGTGCGGCGCAGGCTGAGCTGCCTCACCATCGACGACCCGCGGGCCGTCGTCATGGGCAAGGAACCGGTGTACGACGGGGACCGCGCCGTCGGTTACGTGACCAGCGCCGCCCACGGCCACACCATCGGCAAGGGCATCGCCTACGCCTGGCTCCCGGCGGAGCTGGCCACCCCCGGTACCACGGTGCACATCGGCTACTTCGACCAGCGCGTCGAGGCGACCGTCGCCGAGGAACCCCTGTTCGACCCGACCATGTCCCGCCTGCGTGGCTGACCGTGGACAAGGAGAACCGCCGGTGACCGCACAACTCCTCGACGGCAGGGCGACCGCCGCCGCCGTCCGTCGTGAACTCGCCGAGCGCGTGGCCAAGGTGACCGCCACCACCGGACGGCAGCCCGGCCTCGGCACCGTCCTCGTCGGCGACGACCCCGGCAGCCACGCCTACGTCGCCGGAAAGCACCGCGACTGTGCACAGGTCGGTATCGCCTCTCTCCGCCGCGACCTGCCCGCCGACGCCACCCAGCAGCAGGTCGAGGACGTCATCGACGAACTCAACGCCGACCCGGCCTGCACCGGCTACATCGTCCAACTGCCGCTCCCGGGCCACCTGGACGCGGGCGCCGTACTGGAGCGCATGGACCCCGCCAAGGACGCCGACGGCCTGCACCCGGTCAACCTCGGCCGGCTCGTCCTCGGCGTCGACGCCCCACTGCCCTGCACCCCACGGGGCATCGTCGAACTGCTCCGCCGCTACGAAGTGCCCATCGCCGGCGCGCGGGTCTGTGTGATCGGGCGCGGTATCACCGTGGGACGGCCGATCGCACTGCTGCTCACCCGCCGCTCCGAGAACGCCACCGTCACCCTGTGCCACACCGGAACCAGGGGCCTGGCCTGGCACGTACGCGAGGCGGACATCGTCGTCGCGGCGGCCGGCTCGCCCGGACTGATCACTCCGGACATGCTGCGCCCCGGCGCGGCCGTCCTGGACGTCGGCATCACCCGCACCGAGCACGGGCTCGTCGGCGACGTCCACCCGGAGGCCGCCCAGGTCGCCGGACGGATCGCGCCCATGCCCGGCGGAGTGGGACCCATGACCCGGGCGATGCTGCTCGCCAACGTCGTCGAGGCCGCCGAGAGGAACGCGAACCCCGTATGAACGCGCTGAACACCCCGCTGGCCGAGCTGGACCCCGAGGTCCACACCGCGCTCCGCGCCGAGCTGCACCGCCAGCAGTCCACCCTGGAAATGATCGCCTCCGAGAACTTCGCGCCCACCGCCGTGATGGAGGCGCAGGGCTCGGTCGCGACCAACAAGTACGCCGAGGGCTATCCCGGGCGCCGCTACTACGGCGGCTGCGAACACGTCGACGTCACCGAGCGGTTGGCGATCGAACGCGTCAAGTCCCTCTTCGGCGCGGGCTTCGCCAACGTCCAGCCGCACTCGGGCGCCCAGGCCAACACCGCCGTCTTCTTCGCCCTGCTCCAGCCCGGCGACACCGTCCTCGGCCTCGACCTCGCGCACGGCGGCCACCTCACCCACGGCATGCGCATCAACTACAGCGGCAAGATGCTCAACGTCGTGCCGTACCACGTCTCCCAGGCGGACAACCTCGTGGACATGGACGAGGTGGAGCGGCTCGCCAAGGAACACCGGCCCAAGATGATCATCGCGGGCTGGTCGGCGTACCCGAGGCAGCTGGACTTCGCGGCCTTCCGCCGTATCGCCGACGAGGTCGGCGCCCTCCTCATGGTCGACATGGCGCACTTCGCGGGCCTGGTCGCCGCCGGACTGCACCCCAGCCCCGTCCCGCACGCCCACGTCGTCACCACCACCACGCACAAGACCCTCGGCGGACCCCGCGGCGGAGTCATCCTCACCAACGACGCCGACCTCGCCAAGAAGCTCAACTCGGCGGTGTTCCCCGGGATGCAGGGCGGCCCGCTGGAGCATGTCATCGCCGCGAAGGCCGTCTCCTTCAAGGTCGCGGCATCGCCCGAGTTCGCCGACCGGCAGGCCCGTACGCTCGTGGGCGCCCGCGTCCTCGCCGAGCGCCTCACCCGGCCCGACGCGGCAGCGGCCGGAGTGAAGGTGCTGACCGGCGGCACCGACGTCCACCTCGTCCTGGTCGACCTGCGGGACTCGGAACTGGACGGCCGGCAGGCGGAGGACCTCCTCCACGAGATCGGCATCACGGTCAACCGCAACGCCGTCCCCTTCGACCCGCGCCCGCCCATGGTCACCTCCGGCCTGCGTATCGGCACCCCGGCCCTGGCCACCCGCGGCTTCGCCGAGGAGGACTTCGCCGAGGTCGCCGACGTGATCGCACTGGCCCTCCAGCCCGAGCCGGACGTGCCCGCCCTGCGCGCCCGCACGCAGGCACTGGCCGACAGGCACCCGCTCTACCCGCACCTTTCCGGTACTTCAGGAGACGTCCGATGAGCCCGCGCACCCCCGGCGCCGACCTGCCCGACCACCCCGACTGGCTCTGGCGCGATCCCGAGCCCAAGCGGTCGTACGACGTGGTGATCGTGGGCGGCGGCGGACACGGCCTGGCCACCGCCCACTACCTCGCCAAGAACCACGGCATCACCAACGTCGCGGTCCTGGAGAAGGGCTGGCTCGCGGGCGGCAACATGGCCCGCAACACCACGATCATCCGCTCCAACTACCTGTGGGACGAGAGCGCGGGCATCTACGAGCACGCGTTGAAGCTGTGGGAGGGACTGGAGGAGGAACTCGACTACCCGATCCTCTTCTCCCAGCGTGGCGTGCTGAACCTCGCCCACAGCCTGCAGGACGTCCGCGACAGCGTGCGCCGGGTCGAGGCCAACCGGCTCAACGGCGTCGACGCCGAATGGCTCGACGCCGAGCAGGTCAAAGAGGTCTGCCCGATCGTCAACGTCTCGCCCGACGTCCGCTACCCGGTCCTCGGCGGTACCTACCAGCCGCGCGCCGGCATCGCCAAGCACGACTACGTGGCCTGGGGCTTCGCCCGCTCCGCGGACGCCGCCGGCATCGACATCATCCAGAACTGCGAGGTCACCGGCCTGGACATGGCCGACGGCCGGGTGGTCGGCGTGCAGACCACGCGCGGCCCGATCGCGGCGGGCAAGGTGGCCCTGTGCTCGGCCGGCCACACCTCGGTGCTCGCCGCCATGGCGGGCATCGAACTCCCGCTCCAGAGCCACCCGTTGCAGGCTCTGGTGTCGGAGCTGCTGGAGCCGGTTCATCCCACCGTCGTCATGTCCAACGCGGTCCACGTGTATGTCAGCCAGGCCCACAAGGGCGAGTTGGTGATGGGCGCGGGCATCGACGCCTACAACTCCTACACCCAGCGCGGCGCGTTCCACATCATCGAGGAACAGATGTCCGCCGCCCTGGAACTCTTCCCGGTCTTCGCCCGCGCTCATGTGCTGCGCACCTGGGGCGGCATCGTCGACGTCAGCCCGGACGCCTCACCCATCGTCGGCCTCACCCCGGTCGACAACCTCTACCTCAACTGCGGCTGGGGCACCGGCGGTTTCAAGGCCACCCCGGGCGTCGGCTGGGTCTACGCCCACACCATCGCGCACGACACCCCGCACGCCCTGAACGCCCCCTTCTCGCTCGACCGTTTCACCACCGGCGCGCTCGTCGACGAGCACGGCGCGGCCGCGGTGGCCCACTAGGGAGCCGAACCATGCTGCTCATCCCCTGCCCGTGGTGCGGGCCCCGCGACGAGGCCGAGTTCCACTACGGCGGCCAGGCCCACGTCCCCTACCCCGAGGACCCCGCGGCCCTCACCGACGAGGAGTGGGCGCGCTACCTCTTCTTCCGCGACAACCCCAAGGGCCCCTTCGCCGAGCGCTGGAGCCACGCGGCCGGCTGCCGCAGATGGTTCAACGCGGTACGGAACACGGCGACGAACGAGATCCTGACGGTGTACCGGGTGGGCGAGCCGCGCCCGGAGCCTACGGAGCGACCTGCGGCCGCTTCGCAGCCGACTCCGTCTGTATCAGCCCGTCCGGCGTTTGAGGACGAGGCCCCTTCAGGGCCGACGGGGGTCCAGGGGGCGGAGCCCCCTGGCGGGGTCGAAGGGGCAGCGCCCCTGGAGGACGGGACGGGTAGGGGCGGCGGGGGCGACCACCCCTTCCGCACCCCCACCGGCGGCCGAATCGACCGCACCACCCCCCTCACCTTCACCTTCGACGGCACCGAATACCAGGGCTACCGAGGCGACACCCTCGCCTCGGCGCTCCTCGCCAACGGCATCATCCAAGCCGCCACCAGCATCAAACTCGGCCGCCCGAGAGGCATCTTCTCCGCCGGCGTCGAAGAACCCAACGCGGTAGTCCAGATCGAGGCCCCCTTCCCCGAGCCCATGCTCCCCGCCACCACCGTGGAGCTGTACGACGGCCTGGTAGCCAGCAGCCTCCCCGGCCAGGGACGCCTCGCCACCGAACCCGACCCCGCCCGCTACGACGCCGTACACGCCCATTGCGACCTGCTGATCGTCGGCGCCGGCCCAGCCGGCCTCGCTGCAGCAACCGCGGCAGCGACATCCGGTGCACGCGTCATCCTCGCCGACGACCAGCCCGAGCCCGGCGGCAGCCTCCTCGGCACCGGCGAGCACGCAGACTGGGTGGCGGCGACGCGCGCCCGGCTCGAAGCCGCCCCCGAGGTACGCGTCCTGCGCCGCACCACCGTCTTCGGCCACTACGACGACAACCACCTCCTCGCGGTGGAGCGCCGTACCAACCACCTCGGTGCCGACGCCCCGGAGCACGTCTCCCGCGAGCGCGTCTGGCGGATCCGCGCCCGGCGCGTCGTCCTCGCCACCGGTGCCCACGAGCGCTCGCTGGCGTTCGGCGACAACGACCGCCCCGGCGTGATGCTGGCGGCCTCGGCCCGGACGTACCTCCACCGGTACGCCGTCCTGCCCGGCCGGCACGCGGTCGTATTCACCACCAACGACAGCGCCTACGCCGCCGCACTGGACCTGGCGGCGGCGGGTGTGGGCATCGCGGCGATCGTCGACACCCGGCCCGAGCCGGGGGAGTGGGCCGAGCGTGCCCGGGCCGCCGGGATCGAGGTCCTGGCCGGACACGCGGTCACCGGCACGGAGGGCGTGGACCGTCTCACCGCCGTGACCGTCGCCCCGTACGGGGACACCGCCGGACAACGGGAGTTCGCCGTCGACCTGCTCCTGGTCGCCGGCGGCTGGAACCCGGTCGCGCACCTCTTCAGCCAGGCGGGCGGCAAGCTCCGCCACGACGACGTGCTCGGCACGTTCGTGCCCGACAGCTGCCGTCAGGCGGTGGAGGTCGCCGGCAGTGCGAACGGGGCCTTCGACCTTGCCACGGCCCTCGCGCAGGGCGCGGCGGCCGGCGCCCGCGCGGTCGAGGCGGAGGGGTACACAGCGGAGACACCCACCCTGCCCACCGTCGCAGCCCAGCCGCACACCCCGCCCATGCAGGTCTTCACCGTCCCGACCGCCACCGGGGCTCCCCGGTTCGTCGACCTGCAGCGCGACGTCACGGTCGACGACCTCGCGCGGGCGACCGGTGCGGGCCTGCGCTCGGTGGAGCACACCAAGCGGTACACCACGGCGGGCACCGCCAACGACCAGGGCAGGACCGGGGGCGTCCTGGCGAGCGGAGTCGTCGCCGAACTCCTCGGCGTGGACGTCTCGGCGCTCGGCCTGCCCACCTTCCGGCCGCCGTACACCCCCGTCTCCTTCGCCACCCTCGCGGGCCGCGACCGCGGCGCGCTGCACGACCCGATCCGCACGACCACCCTGCACCGTTGGCATGTCGAGCACGGCGCCCTCTTCGAGAACGTCGGCCAGTGGAAGCGGCCCTGGTACTACCCGCAGGACGGCGAGGACATGGAGACCGCGGTGCTGCGCGAGTGCCGGGCGGCCCGCGAGGGCGTGGCGTTCATGGACGCCTCCACGCTCGGCAAGATCGATGTGCAGGGCCCGGACGCCGCGCACTTCCTCGACCTGCTCTACACGAACATGATGAGCACCCTGAAGGTCGGCATGATCCGCTACGGCGTCATGTGCCGTCCGGACGGGATGGTGTTCGACGACGGCACGGTCATCCGGCTCACCCAGGACCGGTTCCTGGTCACCACCACGACCGGCAACGCGGCCGCCGTCCTGGACTGGATGGAGGAGTGGCTGCAGACCGAGTGGCCCGAACTGCGGGTGCACTGCACCTCGGTCACGGAGCAGTGGGCCACCGTGGCGCTGGTCGGCCCCCGCTCCCGTGAGGTCCTGGCCTCTCTCGCGCCTCGACTCGCCGTCGGCAACGAGGACTTCCCCTTCATGGCGTGGCGGGAGACGGCCGTCGCCGGCATCGACGCGCGCGTGTGCCGGATCAGCTTCTCCGGGGAACTCGCCTACGAGATCAACGTGTCGCCGTGGAACGCCCTCGCCCTGTGGGAGGCGCTGTACCGGGCAGGCACCCCGTACGGCATCACCCCGTACGGCACCGAGACCATGCACGTCCTGCGCGCGGAGAAGGGCTACCCGATCATCGGTCAGGACACGGACGGCACGGTCACCCCGCAGGACCTCGGCATGAGCTGGGTGGTGTCGAAGAAGAAGCCCGACTTCATCGGCAAGCGCTCCTACGCCCGAGCCGACACTGTCCGCCCCGACCGGGGGCACCTGGTCGCCCTGCTCCCGGACGATCCCGGCGCCTTCCTCCCCGAGGGCACGCAGCTGGTCGCCGAGAGCGAACTGCCCGCCCCACCCGTCCCGATGCTCGGCCACGTCACCTCCAGCTACCGCAGCGCGGCGCTCGGCCGGACCTTCGCGCTCGCCCTCGTCAAGGGGGGCCGGGACCGCATCGGTGAACGCCTCTACGCGCCCGTCGCCGACCGGCTGCTGCCGGTGACCGTCGCAAGCCCTGTCCTCTACGACCCCGAGGGAGCCCGCCGCGATGGCTGACACCGCCCAGACCGCACGGCAGCGCAGCCCCATGGCGGATGCCGCGCACCGCCTGGCCGCCGTGACGCGCTCCTCCCGGGGCGCGATCCGCCTGGCCGAACTCCCCTTCCTGGCCCAGGTGAACGTCCGCCTCGATGCCAAGAGCCCGGCAGCGGACGCCGTCGGGCTGGCCCTGGGACTCCAACTGCCCCTGGAACCCAACACGGTCGTGCACGCGGGTGACGTGACCGCGGTGTGGCTCGGCCCCGACGAATGGCTGGTGGTGGGCCGGCCCGGCACCGAGCGCGATCTGGAGAGCCGGATCCGGGCCGCGGCCGGGGACGAGCCCGTCTCCGTCACCGACGTCTCCGCCCAGCGCACCACCCTCCTCGTCGCGGGCCCCCGCGCCCGAGACCTGCTCTCCCACGGCTGCCCGCTGGACCTCCACCCGCGCGCCTTCGGACCCGGCCGCTGCGCCCAGACGACGCTGGCCCGCGCCCAGGTCGTCCTCGTCGCCCGTGACGAGACCAGGGCCGGCTTCTGGGTACTGGTGCGCTCCTCCTTCGCCGGCTACCTGGCCGACTGGCTGCTGGACGCGGCCGCGGAATACGCCGGTGTCGCGTGATCCGCGTCACGTGGCGCGCCACGTGACGAGCATGCCGGTACGCAGGGCGGAACCCCGGTGACCGCCACCGTCTCGACGCGCCCCGGACTCCCGGACCTGCACCCGCACGGGCTGCCCCGGCCGGGCCGCACGCTGGTCATGGGCGTGGTGAACGTGACCCCGGACTCGTTCTCGGACGGCGGCCGGTCGTTCGCCCCCAAAGCGGCCGTCGCGCACGGACTCGCGCTGTTCGAGCAGGGCGCGGACATCGTGGACGTCGGCGGCGAGTCGACCCGCCCGGGCGCCGTACGCCCGTCCGCCGAGGAGGAGTTGCGGCGCGTTCTGCCCGTCGTGCGGGAACTCGCCGCGGCGGGCGGGACCGTCAGCGTGGACACCATGCGGGCCGAGGTGGCCGCCCGCGCCCTCGACGCGGGCGCCCGGCTGGTCAACGACGTCTCGGGAGGCCTCGCCGACCCCGCGATGCTGCCGTTGATGGCGCGGGCGGACACGCCGTACGTGGTGATGCACTGGCGCGGACACGCCGCCGGTATGCAGGCCAACGCCGTCTACGGAGATGTCGTCACGGATGTGATCGACGAACTGCGCCTGCGGATCGAGGCCGCGCTGCGGGCGGGGATCCCGCCCCACCGCCTGATCGTCGATCCCGGGCTGGGCTTCGCCAAGGAGCCCGGGCACAACTGGGAACTGCTGGGCCGGCTCCGGGAAGTGGCCGCACTGGGCCGCCCCGTCCTCCTGGGCGCGTCACGCAAGTCGTTCCTGGGCCGACTGCTGGCGGACCCGGTGACCGGAGACCCCCGCCCGGCGCCGCAGCGGGACGCCGCGACCACCGCCGTGTCCGTTCTGGCCGCCGCGCAGGGCATCTGGTGCCTGCGTGTGCACGATGTGGCCTCGACGTGCGACGCGGTACGGGTGACCGCTCGCTGGGGTGTCGAGGCGGATGTGTCGGCGCGGACTCGGCTGCGCTGACGGCACTGTTCGCCCTGTCCATGAGGAGAGACAGCCATGGCACGCAAGGCCCCGCGCGAGGAACCGGGCGAGGGAGCCCTGGAGGTGACCGCGCCCAAGCAGTGGGCCGCCGGGATCCCCGCGGTGACTCACGCACTGCGCATGGGGTACGACCAGATGGGCGTCCGGCGCACCGCGCTGACCCTGCTCAAGGTCAACCAGAAGAACGGCTTCGACTGCCCGGGCTGCGCCTGGCCCGAGCCGGACCACCGGCACACGGCCGAGTTCTGCGAGAACGGCGCCAAGGCCGTCGCCGAGGAGGCCACCGTCCGCCGGGTGACTCCGGAGTTCTTCGCCGCGCACCCGGTGAGTGAACTCGCGGGCCGCAGCGACTACTGGCTGGGACAGCAGGGCCGGCTCACCCGGCCGATGCACAAGCCCGCCGACTCGGAGACCTACGTACCTGTCACGTGGGAGACGGCGTTCGACATCGTCTCCCGGGAACTCGGGGCGCTGCGCAGCGCCGACGAGGCCGCCTTCTACACCTCGGGCCGCACCTCCAACGAGGCCGCGTATCTCTACCAGCTGTTCGTGCGGCAGTTCGGCACCAACAACCTGCCGGACTGCTCGAACATGTGCCACGAGTCGAGCGGTTCGGCGCTCACCGAGACGATCGGCATCGGCAAGGGCAGTGTCCGCCTCGACGACCTGTACGACGCCGAGCTGATCTTCGTCGTCGGGCAGAACCCCGGCACCAACCATCCCCGGATGCTGTCCGCCCTGGAGGAGGCCAAGCGCCGCGGTGCGCACGTCGTCGCCGTGAACCCGCTGCCGGAGGCAGGGCTGCTGCGCTTCAGGAACCCGCAGAACGCCCGCGGCCTCGCCGGCGGCGGCACGCCCCTCGCGGACCGCTTCCTGCAGATCAGGCTCGGCGGCGACCTGGCGCTCTTCCAGGCGCTGTCGCGGCTGCTGCTGGACGCCGAGGACGCCGCGCCCGGCACGGTCCTCGACCACGACTTCATCGCCGAGCACACCGACGGCTTCGAGGCCTACGCCGACCAGTTGCGCACACTCGACCGGGGCGACGTCGCGGAGGCGACCGGGCTTCCGCTCGACGCCATCGAGGCCACCGCCCGCGACGTCCTGTCCGCCCGGTCGGTCGTGGTGTGCTGGGCGATGGGCCTGACCCAGCACAAGCACTCCGTGCCCACCATCCGTGAGGTGGTGAACTTCCTTCTGTTGCGCGGCAACATCGGCCGCCCCGGCGCCGGGGTGTGTCCCGTGCGCGGCCACTCCAACGTGCAGGGCGACCGCACGATGGGCATCCACGAGAAACCGGCACCGGCCTTCCTCGACGCGCTGCAGGGCGAGTTCGGCTTCGAGCCGCCCCGCCGGCACGGCTTCGACGCGGTGGAGACGATCCGGGCGATGGGCACCGGCGAGGTGAAGGTGTTCTTCGCCATGGGAGGCAACTTCGTCTCCGCCGCCCCGGACACGGCCGCCACCGAACGCGCCCTGCGCGGCTGCCGGCTCACGGTCCAGGTCTCCACCAAGCTGAACCGCTCCCACGCCGTCTGTGGCCGCGAGGCCCTCATCCTGCCCACGCTCGGCCGTACCGAGCGCGACCAGGGGCCGGACGGCGCGAACCGGTTCGTCACCGTCGAGGACTCGATGGGGATGGTGCACGCCTCCCGGGGCGGACTGCCGTCCGCATCGCCGCACCTGCTCTCCGAGCCCGCCATCGTCTGCCGGCTGGCCCAGAGCCTGTTCGGCCCGGGCGGCGACGTGCCGTGGGCGGCCTTCGAGGCCGACTACGACGCCGTCCGCGACAGCATCGCCCGGGTCGTGCCCGGCTTCACCGACTTCAACACCCGGGTACGCCGCCCCGGCGGCTTCACCCTGCCGCACGCCCCGCGCGACGAGCGGCGCTTCCCGACGGGCACGGGCAAGGCCCACTTCACGGTCAACCCCGTGGAGGTGCTGCGGGTACCGCCGGGCCGCCTGCTGCTGCAGACCCTGCGTAGCCATGACCAGTACAACACCACGATCTACGGCCTCGACGACCGCTATCGCGGCATCCATCAGGGACGACGGGTGGTCTTCGTGCACCCCGACGACCTCGCTGAGCGCGGGATCGACGACGGTGAGGTGGTGGACCTCGTGAGCGAGTGGCCGGACAGTCCGGACCGGCGGGCGGAGGCGTTCCGCGCCGTCGCGTACGACACGCCCCGTGGCTGCTGTGCGGCCTACTTCCCCGAGGCCAATGTGCTCGTCCCGCTCGACTCGGTTGCCGACACCTCCAACACGCCGACGTCCAAGAGCGTCGTCGTACGCCTGGAACGCCGTGTCGCGCCCGCCGCGGGCCGGGAGGGGGCTCGGCCCAGGTAGCGCGACGGCAACGCTGAAAGCGTCCGGCGCGTCAGCGGAAGACGACCGTGCAGTGGCCGTTGACCAGCACCCGGGACTCGCTGTGCCACTGCACGGCGCGGGCGAGCACCTGGGCCTCGACGTCGCGGCCGAGGGTGACCAGTTCGTCCGGGGCGTGCGAGTGGGTCACGCGGACGACGTCCTGTTCGATGATCGGGCCTTCGTCGAGGTCGGGCGTGACGTAGTGCGCGGTGGCCCCGACGAGCTTGACGCCGCGCTGGTGGGCCTGGACGTACGGCTTGGCCCCCTTGAAGCTCGGCAGGAAGGAGTGGTGGATGTTGATGGCCCGGCCTTCGAGCTGCTTGCACAGGTCGTCGGAGAGGATCTGCATGTACCGGGCGAGTACCACCAGGTCGACGTCGAGTTCGTCGACGAGCCGGAGCAGCCGGGCCTCGGCCTCCGCCTTGGTGTCGGGTGTCACCGGGATGTGGTGGAAGGGGATGCCGTAGTTCTGCGCCAGCGGCTCGAAGTCGCGGTGGTTGGAGACGATCGCCGGGATCTCGATGTTGAGCGCACCTGTCGACTTGCGGAAGAGCAGGTCGTTCAGGCAGTGGCCGAACTTCGACACCATGATCAGCGTGCGGGTCGGGGTCGACGCGTCGTGCAGCCGCCAGGTGATCCGGTACGCCTCGGCGACCGGGCCGAAGCCGGTGCGCAGGTCCTCCAGCGAGGCGGGACCCGAGACGTCGAAGTGCACCCGCATGAAGAAGCGGTCCTGGAGCCGGTCGTCGAACTGCTGACTCTCCAGGATGTTGCCCGAATGGGTCACCAGGTAGCTGGTCACGGCGTGGACGAGGCCGGCCCGGTCCGGGCACGAGAGGGTGAGGACGAACTCGCGGCCGGGCTGCGGTCGAGGAGACATGACATCCTCCCTGGATGCGCAATGCGCAACGACATGGGTAATACGCAACATGGTCCAGCCAGGGTGGCTGACTGGTCAAGGGGTGGAGTTCTTCTTGACGCATCGCGCTGTGCGATACGCAACGGTCGTGCGCCGACCGACATCACCGTGGCGCGCACGCGCGACGCGCGGCAACCCCTTGACAGCTGCCGCCGCAGGGGCAGACAGTTTGACAGTTGCTTATAGCGATACTTAATGCGTAATGCGCAACGAATCTTTCGAGGTGACACCGATGACCACGACCGATCTGCCACCGAGCCTGATCTCCACGCTCTCCGGCGAGTACTACACCGACCCCGCCGTCTTCGCGTCGGAGCAGGAGCGCGTCTTCGAGGCCATGTGGTTCTGCGTGGCCCGTGCCGCGGAACTGGCCGAGCCCGGTCAGTTCCGCACCTGTCAGGTCGGGCGGGAGAGCGTGCTGGTCTCACGCACCCGGGACGGCGCGATCAAGGCGTTCCTGAACATCTGCCGGCACCGCGGCGCCAAGCTCTGCACCGAGGAGTCCGGCGAGGTCAAACGGGCGTTCCAGTGCCCGTATCACGCCTGGACCTACGGCCTGGACGGCAAGCTGGTCGCCGCGCCGAACCTGACCTCGATGCCGGACATCGACCGGACCGCGTACGGCCTGGTCGACGTCCACGTCCGGGAGTGGCTCGGATATGTGTGGGTGTGCCTGGCCGACAACCCGCCGTCCTTCGAGGAGGACGTGATCGGAGCCGCGGCCGAGCGGCTGGGCGACACCGAGACGATCGAGAACTACGGGATCGACGACCTCAAGGTGGGCCGGCGCATCACCTACGACGTCAAGGCCAACTGGAAGCTCATCGTCGAGAACTTCATGGAGTGCTACCACTGCGCCACCATCCATCCCGAACTCACCGAGGTTCTACCGGAGTTCGCCGACGGATACGCGGCGCAGTACTACGTGGGCCACGGAGCGGAGTTCGGGCAGGAAGTCAAGGGCTTCACCGTCGACGGCTCCGAGGGCCTGGACCGCATTCCCGGGGTCGCGGAGGGCCAGGACCGCCGGTACTACGCCATCACCGTCAAGCCGCAGGTCTTCATCAACCTCGTGCCCGACCACGTGATCTTCCACCGGATGTACCCGCTGGCGCACGACCGCACGGTGGTGGAGTGCGACTGGCTCTACCTCCCGCACGTGGTGGAGAGCGGCAAGGACGTGGACCGTTCGGTGGAGCTCTTCCACCGCGTCAACCAGCAGGACTTCGAGGCCTGTGAGCGCACCCAGCCCGGGATGAGCTCGCGGGCCTACACCGAGGGCGGTGTCCTGGTGCCCAGCGAGCACCACATCGGCGCCTTCCATACCTGGCTGCAGGACAAGCTCGACGTACGAGCCGTCCGCTGATTCGAGACAGCTTTCTGAACCCGGAGGACCGGCATGAGGAGCATCACCGTCGTCGGAGCGTCGCTGGCCGGCCTCAGCACGGTGCGCGCGCTGCGCTCGGACCGCTCCGTGACCCTGGCCGGAGGACGGCAACTGCGCACCGACGGCGTGGTCATCGCGACGGGCGCCACCCCCCGCAGGCTCCCCGGCATGGAGGGGTTGGCCGGCGTCCACACCCTGCGGACCTGGACGACGCCCGGTCCCTGCGCACCGAGTTGCTGCACGGCCTGCCCCGGGTCGTCGTCATCGGCGCCGGTTTCATCGGCGCCGAGGTGGCGTCCACCGCCCACCGGCTCGGGCTTCATGTCACCGTCGTCGAGGCGCTCGACGTACCACTGGAGCGTCAACTGGGGCGCGAGATGGGGCTGGTGTGCGCCTCGCTCCACAGCGATCACGGGGTCGCCCTGCTGTGCGGCACCGGCGTGGCCGGCTTCACGGGCAACGGCCGGGTCACCGGAGTGAGACTGGCCGACGGGCGGGTGCTGCCCGCCGACATCGTCGTGGTCGGGGTGGGGGTGCGACCCTCCACCGACTGGCTCGCCGGCTCCGACGCCCAGGACCAACCGGGTTCGAACACAAAGGCGACAGCCGCTATGATCTCCGTGGCAAGGCTGTAGCGCAGAGGTCGTCGCGCCCACGCATCAAGCTGGAGGACGTCGGTTCGAATCCGACCAGCCTTGCCGCCCTTGTCGTGGAGGAAAGTCGATTGGCGTCGGTTCGTCCTGGGCGGGCGGAGGGCGATGCCGCCCTCGGCGAGCCGGGCACCGGCGATGGACCGGTGGAGTGGTGATGACGCAGCCGACACCCGTACGCTGCCCCGCGATCGAGCACCCCGACATCCCGATCAGTGATCCCGCCGCTCTGGAACCGTTGCTCACCCGACTGCAGTCCGCGCAGCCGGTCGAGGCCGACGAGGCCTTCCCGCTCGGCACGGTGCGCGCGGACGGGCGTGTCGACCTGTGCAAGCAGGGCCTCGGAGCGGTCGGCGCCGCGCGGCTGATGCCCGTCGCCGCCGCCTCCGCGCACGCCGCGCATGTCCTGCTCGGCACCAACGCCATCGGGGACGAAGGAGCCCGCACGGTCGCCGACGCGCTGGTCGACGACCACAGCCTGCACACGCTCTACCTCGGCTGCAACCGCATCGGCCCCGAGGGCGTCACCGCGCTCGCCGACGCGCTGACGACGGACGGCACCGTCCGCGCCCTGTGGCTCAAGCGCAACCCGGTGGGCGACGAAGGCGCCCGCGCACTCGCCGCGATGCTCCGCCGCAACACCACGCTGCGCACCCTCGACCTGGTCAACACCGGTCTGACCACCGACGGTCTGCGGGCCCTGGTCGACGCCCTCACCGACCGGCCCAGCCCGGTGGAACGCCTCTTCCTCGGCGGCAACGGCCTGACCGCCGACGCCGCCCCGCTGCTGGCGGCACTGATCCGCGAGGCGGGTGTGGGCGAGCTGTACCTCCCCGCCAACCACCTCGGAGACGAGGGCGCCGCGATCCTCGCCGCAGCGGCCGACCCCGAACGGCCGGTGCGCCTCGGCCTGGGCGGCAACGGCATCGGCCCCGTCGGTGCCCGGGCCCTCGCCGACTCCCTCGAAGGGATCGAGGCACTCGACTTGGGCCGCCCGATGTCGGAACGCAGCCTCGGCGCCCCCGCCAACACCACCGGCGACGAAGGCGCCCACGCGCTGGCCGCCGCCCTGCCGGGCAGCCCGCTGCGCCGGCTGGAGCTGTGCCACACCGGTCTGACCGGCCGGGGCGCGAAGACGCTGCTGGCGGCCGTGCCCGACAACTCGCCCCTGGAGTACGTCGGTCTGGGGCCCGGCCTGCCCCGCAAGGTGAAGCGGTCCTTCACCCAGCGTCTGCGGCCCGTCGGCCGGACACATCCCGACCTGCGCGCGATAGGGAGTGTCTACCGTTGAGCTCTCGTAGCGAACTCCGTTGTTTCCCCGCGGACGAGGCGGCGAGCCGGCGCCGGATCCGCCGGTACGCGGTGCCCGGCCGGATGATCGAGCGCGCGACCGAACGCCGTCTGGCCGGTGACTGGCGGGGCGCCTGCGCGGCGGCGAACGTCGACGTCACCTTCGACCTGGCCGAAGTCGCCGACCACTGTGGCGACGAGGTCGCCGCGGCCCTTGAGGACGACCTCCGCCATCTCGCCCCCGACCTGCTGCGCTGGCACCTGCCGCGATTGCTCGGCGGACGGACCACGCTCGCCACGGACACGACGGTCGTCCTCGCGCGCTACCGCCCGAAGGCAGCGGACGAGGGCCGCCGGGCCACGCCCTACCTGCACATCACCACTCCTGCGATGATCGACGGACCGCAGCGGATCGCCCTGCGGTTCAGCACGGTCACGGACGAGCAGGCCGCCGGCGTCTTCGGACGGACCACCCAGGACTGGCGGTACGCCCGGCACCTGTGGGACGCACGGCACGCAGCCGAGCTGCGGGAACGGTGCGGCGGTACGGACAGGCCGCCGTTCTTCCACGCCGACGCCACCCTGCGCGGCACGGACCAACTGCCCGCGGCCGATCCAGGCGACGGCGACCCGGCGGCGCGGGCCGAGTGGGCCACGCTGCTGCACCAGAAGGGCGAGACCCAGGCCGCCTTCGCCGCCGCCGGTATCGAGCTGGACCTGACACCCCCGCAGAAATCGGGCTGGTACCAGGCCGATCCGGAGCAGCTCCTGGGCCGGCTCGCGCTCGACCACACCCGCCTGGAGCCGGAGATCCGTCGGCAGATGGCCGAGGGCGTCGGCGACCGCTTCCTCATCGCCGCGCACTGGCGGACCTACATCCTGCTGGAGCCCGTGGACGCCGGCGGGCTGCTGGCGCGGGCCGTCGACCGGGACGACGTGAAGGGCGAGCCCGTCCTCGCCGAGGCCCTGTGGCGCAGGCTCCCCGACCTCGACCTGATGCGCGCCGGAGGCGTCGCGGCGGAGCATCTGCATCCGCTCGTCCGCGAGTCGCTGTTCCCCGCCCTCCAGGTCCCGCAAGGCCCGGTCGGCCCGCCAGGAGCGACGGCTCCCGCACCCGTGCGGGTCAGGTGCCGCGGGAAATGGCACGAGGTGGCCTTCCGGCCCGGCGGCCTGCTGCGCATGCCGCACAGCGACGAGGAACAGCAGCGCGAACGCGCCATGCGCGCCTTCGGCGGTGCCGTCGCCGGATGCTTCGCCGTGGAGCAGACGTGGACCTCTGGAGAAGGCCGTCTGCCGAAGGCGCTGCGGGCGCAACGCAACGAACTGTTCCTGCGCGCCCAACACGGCGACACGACTGGCGTGCTGGAACTCCTGGACGCGGGCGTCGACCCCCGCGTGCGGGACGCCGGCGGCCGCAGCCTGCTGCACGTACTGAACCTCCTCGACCACGAGACGCTGCTGCCGCGCCTGCTGGCGCAGGGACTGGACCTGGAGGCCCGCGACCGGCGGGAGCGCACGCCGCTGTTCGTCGCGGTCAACGACCTCGGTTCGAAGGCGCTGGTGGAGGCGCTCGTCGCCGCCGGGGCGCGGCTCGACGTGATCGACCAGTCCGAGTTGTCGCTCGCCCAGCTCGTCCGCCGGTACAAGCGGCCCGACCTTGCCTTCCTCCGGGAGCGCGTGCAGGCGGAGCATCCAGGCGTCGGCGCCGAGTGGTGGGACGAATGGATGGACGAGCAGGACGAGTACGGCCCCGACGACGAGGAAGAGCTTCCCTTTTGAGCACCGACCGCACTGCCCCGACCGCGCCGTCCGGCCCGCTGGCGGCCGCGGACGACCTCAACCGCAGGCTGCGCGCACGCCGGACCGAGCCCGCCGCGAACCCGCAGCTGGAGGCGCTCGCCCTCGCCGTGACGGCCAATCAGCCCGTGCTGCTGTGGGGGGAGCCGGGAATCGGCAAGTCGGCCGCCCTGGAGCAGCTCGCCGCCGGGCTCGGCCTGCCGCTGGAGACGGTCATCGCCAGCGTGCACGAGCCCTCCGACTTCGCCGGACTGCCCATCGTCGGTGACGATCCGGCCGTGACCGGTGTGCCGATGGCTCCGCCGGACTGGGCGGTCCGCCTCGCCCGGGCCGGACAGGGCCTGCTCTTCTTCGACGAACTGTCCTCCGCACCGCCGGCCGTGCAGGCGGCGCTGCTGCGCGTGGTGCTCGAACGACGGGTCGGCAGCCTGGTCCTGCCGGAGGCGGTGCGCATCGTCGCCGCCGCCAACCCGCCGTCCAGCGCAGCGGACGGCTGGCATCTCAGCCCGCCGCTCGCCAACCGGTTCGTCCACCTCGAATGGACCCACGACCCCCGGACGGTCGCCCGTGGCATGGCCGGCACCTGGCCGGATCTGACCGTGCCCGTCGTCGACGCCGGCAAGGTGCCCGGTGCGGTCGCACGGGCCCGTGGCGCGATCTCCGGCTTCCTCACGGCCCGGCCCGGCCTGGTCCACCACATCCCCGCCGACGCCGAGAGCCGGGGCCGGTCCTGGCCCTCCCCTCGCACCTGGGAGATGGCACTCAAGCTGCTCGCCGCCGGGTACGCGGCCGGCGTCGGCCGCGAGGCGCTCGCCGCCGCGCTCACCGGCGCCGTCGGGGACGGCGCGGGCATCGAGCTGCTGTCCTACCTCGAACACCTCGATCTGCCCGACCCCGACCGGGTCCTCGCCGACCCGGACGCCTTCGCCCTGCCCGACCGCGGCGACCGGCAACTGGCGTTCCTCATCGCGGTGGTCGCCGCCATCCAGAGCGACCTCACCCGGCCCCGGTGGGAGGCCGGCTGGGCGGTGCTGGCGAAGGCCGTGGACGCGGGCGTACCGGACGTGGCCGCCCGGGCCGCCACCGACCTCGCCGCGATGCGACACCTCGACTGGCCCGTCCCGCCCGGCATCGACGGGTTCCTGGACCTGCTGCAGATGTCGGGGGCGCTGCCCGGCGCCGGCCGGTGAGGAGTGCGGGGATGACGGAGGAATCCCGCCGGCCCCTGGACATGACCAAGCTGCTCGCCGCCCGCTACCGGGCGGCGAGCGACCGGCCGTATCTGGCCTCGGCGTTGTACGCCCTGACCGTCGTGCCCAGCACAGAGGTCCGGACGATGGGAGTGGACCGGCACTGGCGCTGCTATGTGTCGCCCGCCTTCGTCGACGCGACGCCGGTGCCCGAACTCGCGGGCGTCTGGATGCACGAGGCGGCGCACCTGCTGCGCGACCACCACGGCCGGGCGGACCGGCTCCCCGCCGCCGCCCAGCGCGACTGGCACCGCGTCAACGTCGCGCAGGACTGCGAGATCAACGACGACCTGCTCGCCGACGGCCTGCGCCTGCCCGAGGGGCGCATGGAACCCCGCCTCTTCGGCCTTCCCGAGGGCCAGTTGTTCGAGGTGTACCTCGACCGGCTGCCGCCGCAGGTGCGGGCGCCGGACTGCGGATCGGGCGCCCACGGTCGGCCCGCGCCCTGGGAACTCCCCGACTCCGCCGGCCCCGCACGGCTCGGCGAGGTCGAGGCGCAGGCCCTGCGGCGGCAGACCGCCGAGGCGATGCGCGCCCATCAGCGCACCCGTGGCACCCTGCCCGCGGGCTGGCAGCGCTGGGCCGAGGAGGTCCTGGAGCCCACGGTGGACTGGCGGCGGGCGCTGTCCGGCGCGGTCCGGGAGGCCGCCGCCTGGGCCGGCGGAGCCGTCGACTACACCTACCGCCGCCCCTCGCGCCGTACCCCGGCGCTGCGCGGCGTCGTCCTGCCGAGCCTGCGCCGCCCGTTGCCGCGGGTGGCCGTCGTCATCGACACCTCAGGGTCGATGGGCGATGCCGAACTGGCCGCCGCTCTCGCGGAGGTGACGGGCGTTCTGCGCGAGGTGGGCATACGGGGCAATCGTGTGACCGTGCTTGCGTGCGACGCCGACGTACAGGCCGTCTCCCGGGTGGCGGCCACCGAGCAGATCACCCTGGGCGGCGGTGGCGGCACGGACATGCGCGTCGGCATCGAAGCGGCGCGCGCGACGCCGGACCACCCGAGCATCGTCGTCGTCCTCACCGACGGGTTCACCCCCTGGCCCGACGAGAACCCACCCTGCCGCGTCATCGCGGCTCTGATCGGCTCTGCCGCACCACAGCCCCCGAGCTGGGTGGAGACGGTACGCATTCCCACCTGACACCGGGAGCCCGGCGCACGCCGTGCTCACAGCAGCAGGGGAAGACTCACCAGGGCCGCGCCGCTCGCGCCGAGCGCCGCCAGGATCGAGGCCGGCCAGTTGCGGGACTGGGCGTACGTCAGCAGGCCTGCCAGCAGTCCCGCCACCACCGCGGCTAACAAGATGAGCGCCCAGCGCAGGGACAACCGCTCCGGCGGAGGCGTGGGCGAGGTCGGTTCGGGCATACGGCTCTCCTGCGGCTGCGTCAGAATCGGGGACGAGGCAGTACCGAAACCTTTCGAATGGGTGACCACGGTACTCATGTGATCTAGGTCAGAGAAGGCTTCTGATGCCTCATCAATCGGTCTCGGAGTCGCACAGGGGCGGTAGTGCCCTGCGAAGCGCTCCGGCGTGCGCCCCAAGGGCATTCCGCGCTCCTTCAGGCGGCGTTCGGACGGCTGACCAGTCCGCCGCTGTGACTTAGCATCTCCGCCATGACTGGTCCCGAAGTCGACCTGCCCGAAGGATCCGAGGACGTGTTACGGGGCTCCACCGCGAGGGTGGTGGAGCGACTGGGCTGCCAGATCGTGGAAGGCGGCAAGCCCCGCGACCACCACCTCACCGTGGACGCCGTCACGCAGGAGTTCGAGGTCACCCGGCCCATGGCCCGCGAGGCCCTGCAGACGCTGCACCAGAAGGGCCTGGTGAATCTGCAGCCCCGGATCGGGGCCACTGTCCAGGCGCTGGAGCGGTGGGATCTGCTGGACCCCGACGTGATCGCGTGGCGTCTGGAGGTGGCTCCCGACAGCCAGATGCGGTCACTGACCGAGTTGCGCGAGGTGATCGAGCCCCGCGCGGCCAGGCTGGCCGCCCTGAGCCGGTCCGCGGAGATCTGCCACGACCTCACCAGCCACGCCCGCACCCTGCTCGCCCTGAGCGAGGACCCGGACTTCGCGCAGCCAGGGGAGGGTGCGGCGATCCGGCAGCGCTTCAGGGACGTGGATGCGGCCTTCCACCGCACGCTCCTCGCCGGCTCGCGCAACGAGCTGTTCGTACGCCTCTCCTATCCGGTCGTCATGGCGCTGAACCACCGCATCGACAGGGACTGGGCCGGCGCGCACCAGGAGTCGGTGATCACGCCGACGCGGGCCGTAGTAGGCGCCGACACCGTCCAGCGGTATCCCACCCGGCCGGAGCCGATCGCCATGTGGCTGCACATGGGGCTGGCCTACGCCATCGACCAGGGGCTGGCCACGGCCGCGGAAGCCTTCGCGGAAGCTCTCCTCGCCGAGATCCGCAGCGGACGACTGCACGATCCCGGCGTACGCGACCGACTGCGGGCGGGCCTGGACCAGTTCAACACCAACGGCCTGCCACCCGCGCATCGAGCCGGCTTCCAGGAAGCCATGGCGGGCCTGTTCCACGCCCGGCGCGCACCCGTCGTCGTCATGGGAGTCAGCGGGTGCGGCAAGAGCACCGTGGGCCGGTACCTGGCGGAGTCGCTCAGGGTGCCGTTCGAGGAGGGGGACGACTTCCATCCCCGCCGCAACGTCCGGTCGATGGAGAACCGCACCCCTCTCGACGACCGCACCCGTAGTCCGTGGCTGGCCGCCCTCGCCAGCCGCATGCGGGCGGCGGGTGCGGAGGAGGGGCTGGTGATCACCTGCTCCGCACTCAGACGTATCTACCGCGAGTTGCTGCGCGTGGCCCGGCCCGACGCGTTCTTCGTGCACCTGACGATCGACCGGGACGAGGCGACCTCCCGCGTGGAGAGCAGGAAGTCGCACTACATGCCCGCCTCCCTGGTGTCCTCGCAGTTCGAGGACCTGGAACCGCTTGAGGACGACGAGGCCGGCATGACCGTCGACGCGACCCTGCCCATCGAACGCATCGTCGCCGAGGTCCAGACCGAGCTGACCCGGCGCGCCCGGGGCCGCTGACCGAACCGACCGACCGAACCGACCGACCGAACCGCCGGAAAGAGGGGGGATCCACCATGCAGATCGAGTCCGCCGAGGTGATCGTCACCAGCCCGGGACGGAACTTCGTCACCCTGCGCATCACCACCGAGGACGGCGTCGTCGGCCTGGGCGACGCCACGCTCAACGGCCGTGAGCTGGCCGTCCATTCCTACCTGGACAGTCATGTCGTGCCCCTGCTCATCGGGAGCGACGCCTCCCGCATCGAGGACACCTGGCAGCACCTCTACCGAGGGGCGTACTGGCGGCGCGGCCCCGTGACCATGGCGGCCATCGCGGCCGTGGACACGGCGCTGTGGGACATCAAGGCCAAGTACGCCGGGATGCCTCTCTACCAGCTCCTCGGCGGCGCGTCCCGCAGCGGCGCCCTCGCCTACGGACACGCCTCCGGCCGCGACGTGCCCGAACTGCTCGACTCCATAAGGGCCCACCAGGAGCAGGGCTACCGCGCCATCCGCATCCAGACCGGGATCCCCGGCTTCGACTCGGTGTACGGCGTCGCCGCGTCGAGCGCCGGTGGCGGAGACCGCTACGACTACGAGCCCGCCCGCCCCACCGTCGGCGACCGGCCCCGGCCCACCGTGGAGACCTGGGACACACGTGCGTACCTACGGCACCTGCCCGGCGTCTTCGAGGCCGTTCGGGCGGAGTTCGGGCCCGAACTCCCGTTGCTGCACGACGGACACCACCGGATGACCCCGATCCAGGCCGCCAAGTTGGGCAAGGCACTGGAACCGTACGACCTGTTCTGGCTGGAGGACGCCACGCCCGCGGAGGACCAGGCGGCCCTGCGCCTGATCCGGCAGCACACGACGACACCGCTGGCCATCGGCGAGGTCTTCAACTCCGTGTACGACTACACCACGTTGCTGAGCGAGAGGCTGATCGACTACGTGCGCTCCGCGGTGACCCACACCGGCGGCGTCACCGCGATGAAGAAGCTGCTCGACCTTGCGGCCGTCTACGGTGTCAGGTCCGGGATGCACGGTCCCACCGACATCTCCCCGGTGGGTATGGCCGCCGCCCTCCATCTGGACCTGGCCGTGCACAACTTCGGCATCCAGGAGTACATGCGGCACTCCGAGCGCACCCTGGAGGTGTTCCGCACCTCCTACCGCTTCGAGCAGGGACTGCTGCATCCGTCCGACACGCCGGGTCTGGGCGTCGACCTCGACATCGAAGCGGCACGCCACTTCCCCTATCAGCAGGCGTACTTGCCGGTCAGCAGGCTGCAGGACGGGACCGTGCACGACTGGTGAGGAGGGGAAGGACGCAAGGGCTCCTAGGGTATGGCCAGTTCGGCCCAGATCGTCTTCCCGGACGACGTGTACCGCGTGCCCCAGCGCTGGGACATCTGGGCGACGAGGAACAGGCCGCGGCCTCCCTCGTCGTCCCGGCGCGCTCGCCGCAGGTGGGGTGCGGTGTGCGCGTTGTCGGAGACCTCGCACAGCAGGGAGCGGTCCCAGATCAGCCGCAGCATGACGGGCCCGGTGGCGTACCGGATGCTGTTGGTGACCAGCTCGCTCACCACGAGTTCGGCGGTGAACGACAGCTCGGACAGGCCCCAGGCCTCCAACTGGCGCTCGGCGACCGTGCGGGCGTGCGCCACCATGGCCGGGTCGGGCGGCAGCTCCAGATCCGCCACCCGGTCGGCGTCGAGACGCCGGGTGCGCACGAGCAGCAGCGTGGCGTCGTCCGCCTGCGGTCCGGGCGGCCGGGCCGACAGCGCCCGGTCACACAGTTCCTCCAGCGGGCAGCGTTGCCAGGTGAGCACATGGGCAAGGCGGTCGATGCCACTGTCGATGTCGGTGCGCCGGTCCTCCACGACACCGTCGGTGAAGAACGCCACCAAGCTGCCGCTGGACAAGTTCAGATCGACGTTCTCGTAGGGCAGGCCCCCCAGCCCCAGGGGCGGTCCCGGCGCCAGCGCGGACAAGGCCACCGAGCCGCTCGCATCGGCCACGATCGGCGGGGGATGGCCCGCACTCGCCCAGGAGCACCGGCCGTTGACCGGGTTGTAGATCGCGTACAGACAGGTCACCCCGAGCGCCTCGTCGCTCAGCCCGTCGTTCCCGTGGGGTTCCGAGTCCTGCGCGACCAGGCCGTCCAGCCGGGTGAGCAGTTCGGCCGGGTCCAGGTCCAGCAGGGCCAGGGTCCGTACCGTGGCGCGCAGCCGGCCCATGGTCGCGGCCGCGTGCATGCCGTGGCCCACCACGTCGCCGACGGTCAGGCCCACTCTGGCACCGGACAGCGGGATCAGGTCGAACCAGTCGCCGCCCACGCCCACGCGGCTGTCGGCAGGCAGATAGCGGTACGCCACGTCGACCGCGCTCTGCTCGGGCAGGTGCTGGGGCAGCAGGCTGCGCTGCAGTACCAGGGCTGCCGCATGCTGGCTGGTGTATCGGCGCGCGTTGTCGATGCCGACGGCGGCTCGCTCGGCCAGTTCCACGGCGAGCGTCTGCTCCTCGGGTCCGAACGGGTCGGGGTTGCTGCTGCGCCGGAAGGTGGCGAGGCCCAGGACCGTATTGCGGGTGAGCAGCGGCACGAAGAGGCAGGAGTGCGAGGGGGCCGATCCCTCCTCGCCCGGTGCCTCGGGCGGGGAGGCGTCGACGACGAGGCGGCCGGTGCCCAGACTCTGCGCCTGCGGCGACGACGGTGGATAGGAGACGGGACTGGTCCGGAACTCCTCCGGGGTCCTGCCGTGCATCCGCAGCAGACTGTGCCCCGGCGCCGAGCCCGTCGGCGGCTGCCGTCCCTCGATGACCGCCGGCGGCAGGTCCACCAGCACTTCGTCGGCCAGCTGCGGTACCGCCACGTCGGCCAGCTCCGCGGCCGTACGCCGCACGTCCAGCGAGGCACCGATGCGCTTTCCCGCCCGCACCAGCAGCGACAGCCGTTCCTGGGCGCGATAGCGGTCGGTGATGTCCAGGGACTCCTCGAACAGCCCCAGCAGCTCGCCCCGGGCATCCACCATCCGGTGGTACGAG
Organism: Streptomyces sp. NPDC001816; assembly: GCF_042892235.1. Taxonomy (NCBI): domain Bacteria; kingdom Bacillati; phylum Actinomycetota; class Actinomycetes; order Kitasatosporales; family Streptomycetaceae; genus Streptomyces; species Streptomyces sp. NPDC001816. The sequence goes on along the minus strand of NZ_JBIATY010000005.1, from coordinate 329,563 downwards.
CAGGACCAGACGTGCTCGCGCACCGGGTCGGCGGGGGCGCGGCCGCGATAGTGCATGCCCATGATCGGTTCGCCCGTCGTCATGACGTGCTCCATGATCTGGTCCTCGTCCGGGGGGTGGTGCCGTGAGATGAATTCGCCCTCGGGAAAGAGATCCGCGGCCGGCCGGCCGATGTACTGGGCGATCCCGGCGAGCTCCAGATCGGTGGAGACGTTTCCCCAGACGACGCGCATGTCGGTGTCGAAGATCGTCAGGCCCACGGTCGACTCGGTCGCCATTCCCTGCAGCAGCGCCAGCTGCGCCTCCCAGCCGCGCAGCGCCTCCAGCTCGGCCGCGACCACGACGGTCGCGGCGACGCCCAGGTGTTCGAGCGGGCTGAGCGTCACGGCCGCACGCAGGGTACGTCCGTTCCGGCAGGAGAGGTCCAGGACGGTGCTGCGGGGCTTGTGCGTCCCGCAGAGGGCGGACAGCCGCTGCCCGGGGGCCGCTGCCAGCAGCCGGCCGGCCGGCTTTCCGAGTACGTCCTCGGGCGAATGTCCGAGGAGGCGCTGGGCCGAGGCTCCCCACCCGGAGATGTTGCCTTCGGCGTCCAGTACCGCGACGGCGGCTTTGGAGAGGTCCAGTGGACTGTGGAAATCGACGTTGGCGGCATGCGGAAAACGATCCATGACACCGCTTCCCTTCGTGCTCCCTAGCATCCCGTGCCGCACGACGGACGACAACCGCACGCGCGATCGCCGCCGCCGCGGTGCACCGACATCCCCGCCAGGTGCGTGACCAGCAGCGACGATCCTGTATCCGCACCAACAGCAGCCACGAGGTGTGCGCTGCCTCGGTCTGGGTCGACCATGGACGAAGGCAGAACGCCCGCCGGAACGGCACGAGCCAAGGCGCCGAGCCGGGAGGAACATGAGGGCATGGGCACGACGGACTCTTCCAGAGCAGGCGACGGCTGGTCGGCGGCCGACCGCGCCGCGCCGCCCAGTGGCCTGCTCGATCTGCTCAGCGTCGCGGCCGTGGTGCTGAACGCGAAGGGCCAGGTGGTCTTCTGGAGCCCGAAGGCCGAGGAGCTGTTCGGCTACAGCGCGGCGGAGGCGCTGGGCCGCAACGCGGCCGGGCTGACGGTCCACGAGGAGCACCAGGACGAGGTGATCAAGCTGTTCGCCGAGGTCATGGAGTCCGGCACCGACTGGGCCGGGTCCTTCCCGATCCGGCACAAGGACGGCAGCACCCGCCTGGTGGAGTTCCGCAACATGCGGCTGCTGGACGACCTCGGTGACGTCTACGCCCTGGGCCTCGCCGCGGACCAGGCGACCGTCGAGCGGGTCGAGCGCGATGCCGCACTGGCCGTGCGTCTGGTGTCCCAGTCCCCGGTCGGGCTGGCCATTCTGGACCCGGACCTGCGCTACCTGGCCGTGAATCCCGCTCTCGAACGCATCACCGGCCAGTCCGCCTCCGAGCGTCTGGGTCGGCGGGCCGGAGAGGTCCTGGCCTTCCTGGACACGGATCCCGAGGCACGGCTGCGCCGGGTCCTGGAGACGGGCGAGTCGGTCGTGGACCGGGACATCGTCTGTCGTCCCCCGGGCGACCCCGACCACGAGCATGCCTGGTCCGTCTCGTACTACCGGCTGGAGGACTCCGGTGGGCGGGTGCTGGGCCTGGCCTACTCCGTCATCGACGTCACCGAGCGTTACCAGGCCGCTACCGAGGCGGCGCAGGCCCGGCAGCGGCTGGCACTGATCGCCACGGCTTCCGCCTCCGTGGGTACCACCCTCGATCTGGACACGACAGCGCGCGAGCTTGCCGACGTCGTCGTACCGGTCCTGGCCGATGTGGCAGCCGTGGACGTACTCGACAGCGCCCTTGACGGCCGAACCGCGCCAGACGAGGGTCCGGCCCTCTTCCGCGCCCTGGCCGTCAGGGCGGCCCACTCCACCGAGGCGGTCCCGGCGGCCGACCCTCCGGGAGAACTCGCCTCGTACGCCGGCGACCGCCTGATCACCCAGTGCGTGCGCACCCGTCAACCGGTTCTGGTGCCCCACACCACCCGGCAGGATCTGGCGCGCATCGCCCGGGACGGCGAGGCCGCCGCCCGCCTCGCGGAGGCCGGCGTGCACTCCTACCTGGCGGTACCGCTCCTGGCCCGGGGCGAAGTACTCGGCGCTCTCGACCTCAAGCGCACCCGGAACCCCGCGCCCTTCGACGACGACGACGCGTTCCTCGCCCGGGAGCTGGCCGCCCGCGCCGCGGTCTGCATCGACAACGCGCGCGGATACCAGGCCCAGCGCCATGCGGCCCTCACCCTCCAGCGCAGCCTGCTTCCCGAGCCCCCGACGCACCTGCCCGGCCTGGAGGTCGCCTGCCGCTACCAGCCCGGCGGCGCCATGAGCGAGGTCGGCGGCGACTGGTACGACGCCATACCCTGCCAGGGCGACAGAACCGCCCTGGTCGTCGGGGACGTCATGGGCAGCGGCATCAACGCCGCCGCCACCATGGGTCAACTCCGCAGCGCCGCCCGCGCCTTCGCCGAGGTCGCCCTCGCCCCCGACGAGGCCCTCCGTCACCTCGATCACCTGACCGAAGGTGTCGAGCAGACCATCACCACCTGCATCTACTGCGTCTACGACCCGCACCGGGGCCAGTGCGAGATCTGCCTCGCCGGCCACCTGCCGCCGGCCCTGATGCGGCTCGGCCACGCGGCACAGCTGCTGGACCTTCCCACCGGCGCACCGCTGGGCGTCGGCGGGGTGCCCTTCGAGGCCACCACCATCGACTTCCGCCCCGGCGACGAACTGGCCCTCTACACCGACGGCCTGGTCGAGACCCGAAGCGAACCCATCGACGCCCGCCTGAACACCCTCCTCGACGCACTCACCGCGACACGCGGCCAGGACCTGGAGGACACCTGCGACCGCATCCTGGAGATTCTGCGCTCGCCCGGCGGCGAGGACGACGTCGCGCTGCTCGTCGCCCGAGCCCAGCCCTGAGCAATGAGAGCATCGCCGCGGCCGGGGAGGGAGCCCACACGGTGCGGAAGGACGCCGAGCCGAATCAGTCGATTCCGCGCACGATGTGCGCGTCCTCGGGATCCTCCTCGTATCCGGCCGGCCTGACGGGGACACAGAGGGACCATGTCTCGATCCTGCTCGGCTGCTCGGTAGGAATACGGGGACCGGTGATGTTCAGTCGGGGAGGATGAGGCGCGCCCTGCGCGGCGGGTCGTCACGGCGGCGACCGCGTTCGCCGGCATTCCGCCCGTCGTCACGGACGTTCGGGAGAACCGATCTCGCGCAGCATCTCGAAGGCCCGCAGGAGGGGTGCCTGGCCCGTGTCCGTGATGCCGGACGCGCGGCGCGCCCGGCGGGTCCGCAGTACGGCGCGCACCGCGGAGAGGGCTGCGCAGGCGATCACGGCCGCTTTGAGGTCGGCGTCCGGAGTGTCCGGCGGGAGCCTTCGACGGACCAGGACGGTGAGCCGCTCCTCGAAGTCGGAGAAGGCCTGTACGAGGCGGGCCGTGACGACGACTTGGATGTCCTCGAGCGGGTGGCTGAGGGCGGTCAGGGTGGAGGCCGCGAACGGCTTGGCCGCCTCCAGCAGGGCGTTGCACACCGCGTCCAGGGGCTCCTCGTCCGCCGGACGCTCTGCCAGGGCGTTCTCGACGTAGGCGAAGATCTCGACGCCGTCCGGCAGCAGCAGTGCTTCCTTGCTGTCGAAGTAGCGGAAGAACGTGCGCGCGGAGACGTTCGCGTATGCGGCGATGTCCGCAACCGTCGTGGCCTCGAAGCCGCGTTCCCTGAACAGGCGCGCGGCCCCTTCGAGCAGCAGGCGCCGCGTCTCCTCCTTCTTGCGTTCACGCAGTCCAGCAGGGGTGATCTCACTCGGCATGGCTCGAAGCCTCCGCCATTGGTGTCGCGGCTGTCAATTGGCACGCGTGTCACGCGAGAGCTGTCGCAGCCGCAAAGTGGCATGGATGCCAATTGTCATCCATGCCACTTTCTCTCTAGAGTTCGTGTCACTCGTGACACTTTCCTTGGGAGACCACGGTGCCCCGACCCTCACAGCACCCCCCGGCGCCGGCCGACGCCCGCACCGATACGCGTCCGCCGGTGGACCCCGCCCCGGTACTGGGCGGACTCGGCCGCCTCGGCGGCTTCTGCGCCCGGCATCCAGCCATGGTCATCGCCGCCTGGCTGCTGGTCCTCGTGGCCGCCCTGGCCGGGCGGCACCTCGCCGCGCCCACCTTCAGCGACCAGGTCAGCCTGCCCGGCACCGCCTCCCACACCGGCACCGACCTCCTCGCCACCTCCCTGCCCCAAGCGGGCCGGCCCAGCGGCAAAGTCGTCTTCCACGCCGGCTCCGGCACCGTGGCCGACCAGCGGTCCGCCCTCGACCGAACCCTGGCCGACCTGCGCGACCTGCCCCACGTCACCGCCGCTTCCGCCCCCGTGACCAGCGACGACGGACGCACCGCGTACACCACCGTCTCCTTCGACGAGCAGCTGAAGAGTCTCGGCCACGACTACACCGGGCGACTCGACACGGCGACGGAGCCCGCCCGGGCGGCAGGGCTGGGCGTCGCCTACGGCGGCGACCTCGAACAGGTGGTCCGGGAACCGGCCGACGACAAGCTGAGCGAGAGCGTGGGCGTCGTCACCGCCCTGGTCATCCTGCTGCTGGCCTTCGGCAGTGTCCTCGCCGCATTGCTGCCGCTGGCCACCGCCCTGATCAGCGTCGGAGTCGGCCTCGGCGTCGTGGGCATCGTCGCCGGCACGCTGTCGTTCGCGACCTCCGCCACGACCCTCGCCGGCATGATCGGCCTGGGCGTCGGCATCGACTACGCCCTGTTCCTGACGACGCGCTTCCGCCAGGACCTCATGGACGGACGTGATCCGGTCGAGGCCGCTGCCCGCACGGCGCACACCAGCGGACGCGCCGTTCTCATCGCCGCCCTGACCGTGGCCGTCGCCATGCTGAGCCTGTACGCGTGCGGACTGAGCTTCATCGGCAAGATAGGGCTGGCGGCCACCCTCGCCGTGATCGTGACCGCCGCTGCCGCCCTCACCCTGGTCCCGGCAGCCCTGGGCCTGGTCGGCGGACACATCGACCGGCTCCGCCTGCGCCGCCGCCCCGTGGCCGAGAGCGGTGGAGCCCGCGACGGCTGGCACCGCTACGCGGAACTCGTCTCCCGGCGCCCGTGGACCTTCCTGGCCGTCGGCCTCGCCATCCTCGGCGTGTGCTCCGCACCCCTGCTGTCCATGCGCCTCGGCCACGTCGACGCCGGTGCGGACCGACCCGGCAGCAGCACCCGCACCGCGTACGACTGGATCGCGCACGCCGACGGCCAGGGCTTCGGAGCGGGGGCGAACGGCCCGGTCGTCACCGTGGTCGACGTGAGCCACGCGCACACGCCCGTCGACCGGATCTCGAACGACGTCACCGCGGCGCTGAAGGACACCCACGGCGTGGCGTCCTTCACCCCGGTCAGGCCGAGCGCCGACGGAAAGATCCTCGTCACCACCATCACCCCGACCACGGGCCCACAGGACGCCGCGACCGGCGCCCTGCTCGACACCCTCTCCGGGCGCACCCTGCCGAAGGCCCTCGACGGCACGGGCGCCGCGGCCTATCTCACCGGCAGCGTGGCCGGCCAGGCCGACTTCCGTGACACGGTCGGCGAGCGGCTGCCGATCGTCATCGGCATCGTCCTGGTCCTCGCCTTCCTGTTGCTCATGACCGTCTTCCGCAGCGTGGTGATCCCCCTCAAGGCCGTCGTCCTCAATCTCTTCACCACGGCCGCGTCCTACGGTGTGCTCGTCGCCGTCTTCCAATGGGGCTGGGGCGACTCGCTGTTGGGACTGTCCGAGCCCGTGCCCATCGAGTCGTACGTCCCGATGATGATGTTCGCGATCGTCTTCGGGCTGTCCATGGACTACGAGATCTTCCTGCTGTCCCGGATCGCCGAAGCCTGGCATCGCACCGGTGACAACCGGCTCGCCGTAGGGGAGGGGCTGTCCGCGACGGCCCGCGTGATCTCCGCCGCGGCCTTCATCATGACCGCGGTGTTCCTGTCCTTCACCTCCTCGCCGACCGTGGTCGTGAAGATGCTCGCGCTGGGGCTGGCGATCAGCGTGATCGTCGACGCCACGGTGGTCCGACTGGTCCTCGTGCCGTCCGCCATGTTCCTCATGGGCAGGGCGAACTGGTGGCTGCCCCGCCGACTCGACCGGGTCCTCCCACGCCTGCACGCCTGATCGCCTCATCCGTCCGCCCACCGACCGATTCGGAGCAAGTGAGCACGTGGCCCTCAACTTTCGGAACAAGCCCCGCATCCTCGCCGCGATCAGCGCGGCACTGGCCGCCCTGGTCTGCACGACCGATCTCCTGGTCGAGCACAGGACCGAGGAGCGGATCGGCCTCCAGGCGTCGCGCCGGCTGAAGCCGCAAGGCCCGGTGCACGCCGAGCTGACCACGCCGCTCGCCGGGCTGCGTACCCTCGGTGGGGAGATCGGCGACGTCGAGCTGAGCGCCAAGGGTGTGCGCCGTCAGCATGCGGTGATGGACGTGACCGTCCGCTTGAAGGACGTCACGACGGACGGCGACAGCGCCGGCGGCACCGGGACCGCGACCGTCGGATACGACCAGGTGACCCGCCGCATGGGCGCGCTGGGTGACGGCCTGACAGCCGGTGGCCAAGGCGGCGATCTGATCCTCGGCGGGAGCGTCGGCCGCCTCGGGTTGCCGGTCACCGTACGGGCCAAGGTGTCCACGACCCCGGACGCCTTCACCGTCACGCCCACGACCGTGACCGTTCTCGGCCGCAGTATGGCGGTCGACGACCTCGATGCCCTGCCGGCCGCCTCCGGGTTGCGGGACAAGCTCGAACCCCGGACCGTGCCCGTCACCGGACTGCCCCATGGCGTCGCGCTGACTTCGGCGCACGCCACCGACGACGGCCTCGCGCTCGCCTTCTCGATCGCGGCGGGCCCGACACCGGGCACACGCGGAGGAGCCGCCTGACGGTCCGAACGGCGTCGGCCGCGGTCACAGTCTCCTCGACCACGGTGTGAGGGTGGCGCAACCGAACTTCCCATGCGGCCTTACGGGTCGGAAACCGCCCGGGGCGGCGGTCGGGCTAGCTTCGTGACGTATGAGGGTGTGGGAGCCGTTACGGCCGCTGCTCGGCAGGCTTGGCGCAATCCGCAAGGGCAGGTCGGACAAGAGCAGGTTGGACAAGAGCAGTTCAGGGAGCCGCCACCACGGCCGAGCTGCTCCGGGCAGGCGGCCGATGCCGGGCTGGCGCAGCATCAGGGGCAGGGTGGCGGTGGTCATCACGGTCCCGATCTGCCTGCTGCTGGCGGTGGCGGGTCTCGCGGTCCACGACCGCGTCGAGGACCTCGGCAATGCCCGCACGACCCGTACCGAGGTCGGTCTCAGCCTGCGGATCCAGGCCCTGGTGCACCAGCTGCAACGCGAACGCGGCCTGACCAACGGTCTGTTGGGAGGGGAGAAGGCCTTCCGCCCCACGCTGGACGCCACCCGCACGCGCGTGGACACGACGCTGCGCGCCATGCGGGGTGACAGCGCCGTCGAGGGCGTCGTCCGACGGAACCTGGCGCGTCTCGCCGACATCCGTGCCGCTGCCGACCGGGGCACCGCCGACAGGACGGCGACCCTCACCTTCTACACCGGCGCCGTCAACGCCCTCGACGCCGTCGACCCGTTCGCGGAGACCGCGGCCCGCGCCGACCGCCGACTGGGCGACGGGCTCGCGGCACTGCGGGAGCTGGCCGCGGCCAAGGAGTCCGTCGCTCTCGAACGCGGGCTCCTCAACGGCGTGTTCGCCGAAGGCACCTTCCACGGCCGCGAGTACCTCACCTTCACCGAGGTGCGCGCCACGCGCGTCGCCGCCCTGGCCCGCTTCCGGCACGTCGCCACCGCACCTCAGCGCGCGGCCCTGGAACGGGCCTTCGCAACCGCGGACGCCCGACGCGCCATCGCCTACGAGGACCGGGCGGACGACGCCCCCGCCGGCTCCGCACTGCGCGCCGACGCCGGCACCTGGTGGAACGCGATGACCGTGCTCGTCGACGATCTGTACGCCGTCCAGCTGTCGGTCGGTCAGGACGTACGGGACCGGGCCGACCGGCTCAGCCGCGACGCCGAGACGGGCCTTGCCGCGTACCTCGTCGCGGGGACGCTCGTGGCCGCCCTTCTCGCGTGCCTCGCCGCCTTCGCCTCCCGCTCCCTCACGCGCCCGCTCGGTGCGCTCACCGAGACCGCCCACGACGTGGCACGGCACCGGCTGCCCGCCACCGTCGCCCGTATCCAACAGGCCCCGCAGGACCACATGGAGCTGCTCCTGGCGGCGGACGCCCCTGACCAGCGCGATGCGCGGCTGCTGGGCGGCGCGACGGAGATCACCGAGGTCGCGGCCTCCCTGCACCAGGTGGAGCACACCGCCCTCCACCTCGCGGCCCAGCAGGCCGGCCTGCGCCGCAACACCACCGAGTCGCTCGCCAATCTCGGTCGCCGCAACCAGAACCTCGTGCGTCGTCAACTCGCTCTCATCACCCGTCTGGAACGGCAGGAGCTCGACCCGGACGCCCTCGCCGAGCTCTTCGAGCTCGACCATCTCGCCACCCGTATGCGGCGCAACGCCGAGAATCTGCTGGTCCTCGCCGGGCAGAATCCGCCGCGGCCCACCGCGGCACCGGCCGACGGCCTGGAAGTCGTCCAGTCCGCCGTCGCCGAGGTGGAGCAGTACCGGAGGGTGCTGATCGCGCCCGTGGAGCCGGTGCGGGTGCGCGGACACGCCGTCGCCGATGTCGTTCATCTCCTTGCCGAACTCATCGAGAACGGGCTGACCTTCTCGCCGCCGACCGAACCCGTCGAGGTGCACGGCTGGTACGACACCGAGGACGACACATACTGCTTCGCCGTCGTCGACCACGGCGTCGGCATGTCCGAAGCCGACAAGGAACGCGCCCACGCCCGCTTCTCCGGATCCGGGGAGGAGGCCCTCCTCGCGGCGCCCACCCGGTTCCTCGGCCACCTCGTCGTCGGCCGACTCGCCCACCGCCTCGGTGAAGGCACCCAGGTCCACCTCTTCGACACCACCGGCGGTGGCCTGTCCGCACTCCTCGCCCTCCCCGGGCGCCTGCTCGCCCCCGTGCAGGATCCCGCCGCCTCACCTCAGCCCGCCGGGCCCGCCGTCTCCTCCCTGCTCAACGGCTTCAGAGCAGGTGTCGCCCGTGGCGAGGCCCGCACCACTCAAGGAGCGTCATCATGACCACCGCCGTCCAGAGCTTCGGCTGGCTCATCTCGGAGTTCGTCCGCACCGCCGACGGCGTCACCGACGCCGTCGCCGTCTCCTCCGACGGCCTGCTCATGGCCGCCTCGGACAGCCTCGGCCGAGACCGCGCCGACCACCTCGCCGCCATCGTCTCCGGCATCACCAGCCTCGCCCAGAACGCGGCGACGGCGCACGGCTTCCACGGCATGAAACTCGTCATGATCGAGATGCTCGGCGGCTTCCTCATGGTCGGCCGCATCCGCGACGGAAGCTGCCTCGGCGTCCTGGCGGCCGAGGGATGCGACGTCGGTCTGGTCGGCTACGAAATGGCCGTCCTCGCCGACCGCGCCGGCGAACTGCTCACCCCGCAACTGGTACGCGAACTCCACTCCGCGCCCATGGCCGCGGGATAGGCGCGGCGCGACGGGAACCCACGCTGGGCACTCCATGGCGGATTCGTCGACGGGGCGGGCTGGAGGGGGGCGTACGAACGGCTGTCCTGAAGAGGGGGATCGTCCTGCCGGCGGGGTCAGTTCCGCAGCGACGACAGCGCGGCAGCGACCCGGTCGGACGCCTCCGGCGGGGTCGAGGCGTGCGGGGAGAGCCTGAGCGAGTCGGTGCGCACCGTCGGAGTGACACCCTCGGCGTGCAAGGACTTCGCGACGAGGGACGGATCGTGGTCCGGCATCGTGAAGGAGAGGATGCCCGCGCGCCGCGCCGGGTCGGTGGGGGAGAGGATCTGGCCGCCGTACTCCTGGACGACGTCGGTGAGTTCGGCGATCCGCGTGGCGATCGCGGCCTCGATCGCCGCGACGGTGTGCCGCTCGACGAGGTCCAGTGCGGCCGCGAACGAGGCGGCCGTCACCGGGCTGAGATTGGTGATCGACCATCGGCGCGCGTCCGGGGCGGGTGGGTGCTCCGCTCCGTCGAAGAGGCCGACGTCCTCGACGCCCGTCCAGCCGGTGAGGACCGGCTCCAGAGATTCCAGCGCGCGATCGGACAGCGTCGCGAAGCCGGTGGCCCATCCCGCGCGCAGCCATTTCTGACCGCCCGCGACCAGCACGTCGGCCGCGTCCCAGTCCATCTCGGCCACGCCGAACGCCTGGATGGCGTCCACGATCAGCAGCCGGTCCGGTCCGACCGCCTCGCGCAGCGCCCCCAGGTCGGCACGGAAGCCGGTGCGGAAGTCCACGGCGCTGACGGACACGGCGACGACGTCGTCGGTCAGCGCGGCGCGGACCAGGTCGGGGGTGACCCCGCCGCCGGGCGCCGGGTCGAGCCAGCGCGGCGTGGCCCGGCCCAGGTCCGCCGTGCGGCGCCACGGATAGTGGTTGGCCGGGAAGTCGGTGCGCGGCGCGAGGACCACACCTTCCCGGATGCCGAGAGCGGCGTGGAACAGACCGGTGGACGCGTTGGGGAGCAGCACGGTGTGCCGGGCGTCCGTGCCCGCGAGCCGGGCGGCCGCATCCCGCGCGACCCCTTCCGCGCCCATCAGACCGTCCACGGTGGTGTGGTCGGCGCCGGCGGACTCCTCCATGGCTCGCGCGGTGGCGGCTACGGCGTCCCGCGACGGCGGACCGAACCGTGCGAAGTCGAGATACCCGGCGGGCGTGTCGAAGTGGGCTGCGTACGACGTGAGCACGGGGCTCGTCCTTTCGGGACGGTGCGGGTCCTGCCGTGAGGGCATCGGCGAAGTCGTAGCGTAAGTCGTCCGGCTTCACCGGGTGAACGCCGGCCGACCTGATCCTGAATCGTCCAGGTCTCCATGAAACGTCAGGCGCGGGGAGCTTCCAGCGTCGCCGGGGTGGGGCCGTCGGGGCGGACGGTGATGCCGTACGCCGCCTTCGTGGGGGTGGAGGAGAAGGCCGGGGTGTGGGCCGGGAGCAGGTGTTCGAGCAGGATGGTCGACTCGCGGAGCGCGAACTGCAGACCGAGGCAGGCGCGGGCTCCGATACCGAAGGGGAAGTAGGCGCCCGGGTGGGTGGGGCGGCCGTCCGGGGTGAGGAAGCGCCGGGGATCGAAGCGCTCGGGATCCGGCCACAGGTCGGGATCGCGGTGCGTGAGATACGGGCAGGTCAGGATGTCGGTGCCCGCCTCGACGGCGTAGCCGGCGAGGGTGTCGTCCTCGGTGGCGTGGCGGGGCAGGATCCAGGCGGAGGGGTAGAGCCGGAGCGTCTCGTGCACCAGGGCCTGGATGGCCTGGCGGCGCCCGGCCGAGCCTTCGGCGCCGGCGGCGAGAGCCTGTTCGCGGGCGGCGGGGTGTCGGTCGAGGAGCAGATAGAGCCAGGTCAGGGTGCTGGCGGTGGTCTCGTGCCCGGCCACGAGCAGCGTGACCAGTTCGTCGCGGATCAGCCGGTCGGTGTACTCGGGGCGTTCGGTGGAGGCCTCGACCAGCACCTGCAGCAGGCCCGGGCCGTCGGGGCCGGCCGACCCGCCGCGGGCGGCCTCGATCGCGTGCCGGGCGACCGCGTCGATCCTGGCGAGATCGGCGGCGACGGCACCCTCGGCGCCGGTGGCATCGGCGGGCAGCGTCGGAAGGGCGGCCGCCACGGCTGCCACAGCGGCCAGTTCGTGCTCGGTTCGGTCGTCCAGAGCGTGGCCGGTGAGCGAGCGCCAGATGGCGTCGAGGGCGAAGCGGCGCATCTCCCTTGCGACATCGAGAGTCTGCCCGGTACGTGCATAACCGCTCCAGCGCTCGGCGGTGGTCCGGGCGGCCCCGATGATCCGCTGCTCGTAGCGGCGCATCCCGATGCCGGTGAACTGGGACTGCAACAGGCGGCGTTGCTGCTTCCACGCCGTGCCGGTGGCGGCGAGGACACCGTCGCCGATCAGCAGCCGGGCGCGGTGGGAGCGCTTGACGTACCGGTCCGGGTGCCGGGCGAGGACGTGCTGGACCGCCTCCGGGTCGGTGACGAGAACGGTGGGCGCCGGCCCGAGGCGGAACGCGGCGACCCCGCCGAGCTGCTCCCGTACCTGGGCCAGCAGGTCGACCAGTTCGCCTCCCGCCGAACGCCACCGCTCCACGAGCCCGGGGTCGGCTTCGGGAACCGGCCGCCCCGTTCCGGGAAGGCGGGCAAGGGAGTCGGGACTGGCTTCGGTGTCCATGGTTCCTCTCCTGGTCAACCGACGGGCGTGGGCGTGATGGAGCGCCGGCACCACGGACTGTACGGGAGCGGGCGCATCCGGTGACAGGCCGTCTCGGCGCGGCCACCTCGGCAACGGGACGGCCGCCGGGCACCCCTGAGGAGGGCGCCGGCGGCCGTACTTCGCGGTGCCGATGCGGCCGCGACTCAGTGCCCGGCGGACTCCTCGGGGCGCGCGTGGCGCGGCAGAAGGAACGCGAGCAGGAAGGTCAGGGCGAGCATGCCGTCCACGATCCACAGCACCGTCTTCATGACGGAGCCGAAACCGCTCTGGAAGGCCGACGACGCGGTGGACTTGAGCGTTGCGGGTATCCGGGCCCCGGCCTGAGGCGAGGTCACGGCGGACCGGGTGTCCTTCTCCAGGCGCGTGCAGGATGCCGGGGTCGCGGCGGGATCCTTGGCGACGGCGCGGTCCGAGGCGCACGCACGCAGGTCCGTCACGATGCGGTCCCGAGCGGCGGGCGCGACGTGCGCGGCGGCCAACTGGCCCCGCAGACCGTCCGAGCGGTGGTCCACGGCGGTGGCGATCCCGCCGCCCAGCAGGCCGAAGAACACGGTGCCGAGGATGGCCACGCCGAAGGCGCCGCCGAGCTGCTGCATCGCGGTCATCGTGCCCGACGCCGAACCCGTCTCGTGCTGCTCGACACTGGCGAGCACGATGTCGAAGAACGGCGCCATGAGCAGGCCCATGCCGATGCCGGTGACGAGCAGGGAGGGCAGGAGCTGCCAGGGGCCGACGCCGCTGCCGACCATGTCGAGGGTCAGCCACACGCCGAACACGCCGAGTGCCATGACCAGCGTGCCCGCCTGCAGTACGGCCCGCCCGAACCGGGCGACACCCTGGGCGATCCCGAAGCCGACGATCATGCCGCCCGACCAGGGCACCATCACCAGGCCGGCCTTGAGCGGCGAATAGCCCAGGCCGATCTGGGTGTAGAGGTTGAAGACCAGCATGAAGCCCTGCATGGTCGAGAAGAAGACCAGCCCGAGGGTCATACCGCCGCTGAACCCGCGCTTGCGGAACAGACTGGGGACGACCAGCGGGTCCCGGCCGTCCTTGCTGCGGCGCGACTCGTACGCGGCGAAGGCGACGAACACGACCACCGAGGCGGCCATCATCACGAACGTCCACACGGGCCAGTCGTACTCGCGGCCCTGGACCAGCGGGAAGATGATGAGCAGCGCGGCCAGCGAGACCAGGAGCATGCCGGGGATGTCGAGGCGCGGCTTGGTCTCGGAGCGGCCCCTCGGCAGGTAGCGCAGGGCGCCGAGGAAGGCCGCGGCACCCAGCGGGAGGTTGATCAGGAAGATCATCCGCCAGCCGGTGCCGAAGTAGTCGGCGTCCACCAGCCAGCCCGCCAGGATCGGCCCGCACACCGCGGACAGTCCCATGACCGGGCCGAACATGCCGAACGCCTTCTGCGACTCCTTCGGCGGGAACATCTCCTTGATCATGCCGAGGCCCTGCGGCAGCATCACCGCGCCGAACAGGCCCTGGACGACACGCGCGCCGATCAGCATCTCGGGTGACACGGATATCGCGCACAGCAGCGAGCCCAGGGTGAAGCCGGCGGCCCCGACCAGGAACATCCGGCGGCGTCCGTGAATGTCCCCGAGCCGCCCTCCGGTGACGAGGCCGACGGCCATCGAGAGCGTGTACGCGGCGGCGAGCCACTGCAGGGTGGAGGCGCCGCCGCCGAGGTCGGCCCGCATGGAGGGGCCGGCGATGTTCGTGACGACTGCGTCGAGGAGATCCATCACCTCGGCCGCGAGGATCACGAAGAGCGCAGCCCAGCGCCACCGGTAGGGCGCTGGCGAGTCGGCGGGCGTCTCGACGGACGCGACACCGGTGGTGGACATCGGAACTCCTCGCACATGGACCGCGCCGCGGTGAGGACCCGCGGGCGCGGTGGGACGGATGGATGTGACTGTCCTGACGGAAGAACGCTGTTCACTCTAACAGAACAGTGCTCACCGGGAGAACGGTGTTCATTAAGATATAGCGCAAATCTGGCTGCCGGACAAGATATATCGCGTTCGAACGGCGCGCCGCAGCTAGTAGAAGGTGAACACTGTTCTCCCTGCGCCTAGACTGTCCTCATGACCGACGCGGCCGACACCCCCGCAACCCCTCCGCCGTCTCCCTGGGAGCGCGAGCGCCCCGCGCGTGCCCGCGTCGCGCCCGCGCGCGCACCGCTGTCGCGCGAGCGGGTCGTCGAGGCCGCCTTCACCGTGCTGGACCGCCAGGGACTCGACGGGCTGTCGATGCGTCAGGTCGCGGCCGAGCTGGGGGTCACGGTCTCCGCCCTCTACGCCCACGTCAGCTCCAAGGACGATCTCCTGGAGCTGATGTACACCCGGCTCTTCGACGGCTTCGAAATGCCCGAAGCCGACCCGGAGCGGTGGCAGGAGCAGGTGCGGGACTACGCCCGCTCCGGACGGCAGCGCCTGCGCTCCCACCGGGACATGGCCAGGATCTCCATGGCCCACGTCCCCTTCACCGCCGAACTGCTGCCGCACGTCGAGGCGTTGCTCGCCGTCTTCCGCACCGCCGGGCTGCCCGACCGCATCGCGGCGGAGGCCGGTGACCTCATCTCCACCTACATCGACGGATTCGTCCTGGAGGAGGGCATGTGGGAGGACCGGGCCGACCGGCACGGCGGCGACGGCTCGTCCCTGGCCCGCCCCGACTGGCGCGAGATGGCCGAGGAGATGCAGAACTACTTCGCGTCCCTGCCCGAATCGGACTTCCCCCATCTGCGGGCCCTGTCCGGGCTGATGGTGACGGACTCCTCCGACGAGCGGTTCGACCTCGGCGTCGAGATCATCCTGCGCGGCCTGGCCAGCTACCTGCCCGACAGGGAGATGGGCCGGCCGGGCGACTGACACCTGCCGACCGGGCGCCGACACCCTGGCCCGGGGCGAGGCCGCGCAGCCGGTGCCCGCGCCACAGCCGCAGTGAGAAGCAGGCGAACTCCATGCACCAGTGCAGGCGGCCCTCAGCCGCCGGGCGGTGGTTCCGGCTTGGTCCAGTCGAGGTCGGCCCAGCGGCCCGGCTCCTGCGGGCCGGGCAGGTCCGGGCGGTACCCGGGATCCCGCTCCCGGCGCAGCCTCACGCTGGCGTGCAGCAGGGCGTCGTCGGGCAGGGGACGGGAGCGCCGACCCGCGAGGATCCACAGCGGGCCGTTGTCGTGCACCGGAGCGCCGGCGAAGTCCTCGGTGACCGCGCAGGTCGTGCCGTAGGCCTGGGGCCGGAACACCAGGTCCTGGGTGACGCCGTCGGTGATCCACTTGAGCGGGATCGTCGAGAGCAGGGGGTCGTCCGCGGCATGCGTGAAGGTGCCGCCGACATCGGAGTGCACCCCCGTGAACCACACCTCTTCGGCGGTGTCCTGACGCGGCGCCGGGCGGGGCGTCACCAGGAACTCGCGGTAGGGGCGGCGGGTCTCGTCGAGCGACACGGCATGCCGGATGCGGGCCGCGTTCGGCAACTGGTGCGTGAACGGCCACTGCAGATTGCCCAGCCGAAGAAGGCCGGCCGCCTTCACGGTGTCCCAGACGCCGAGGTAGGCCACGGGCAGGGCGTGGTGGGAGACCTGCCGCGGATTGTTCTTCTTCACCTCCGCCCACAGCGGCTCGTTCTCCGTGCGTCGGCAGAACGCGTGCGAGAACCGCGCGACCTCCTTCTCGCTCCGGTCGATGTCCTGGTTGAAGGAGTACTTCGCCACGGCGTACGGCACCAGGTTCTCCGAGCCCGGACGCATGAGGCCGGGCTTGTTGAGCATCCCGACGAGCGCCCGGGCGGTGTAGGCGCCGCGGCTGAAGCCGAACACGTAGACCTGGTCGCCCGGTTCCCAGTGCCGCATGAGGTACGTGTACGCCTCGGCGAGATTGGCCCGCAGTCCGCTGCCGAAGGCGAGGCCCCACAGGCGGGAGAGCCGGCGGCTCACCGGTCCGTGGGCGGTGGCCGACGACATGGTCCCGACGCCGGGGTCGTAGTAGACGAGCTGCCGCGCCGGATCGTCCGCGTCCAGCATCTCCACCAGTCTGACCACGTTGGTGGGATGGCTCGCGCCCACCTGGTTGCCCGTCCCGTCGAGGCAGACGACGATCGTGCGAGGCATGCCGACCTCCTTGCTAGCCGGAAGTGGGTCCGTCGTGCCACAGAGGACCGGCGGCGGTGTGCCGGCCCGGGGCGATCTGCCGGGCGAAGGCCTGCATGGCCACCTCGCTGTTCGCCGGCAGGACCGCCATCAGCCCGCGGTTCTGCGCCTCCGCGATCGTCGCGGCGGCTTCGCTGCCCTCGGGGACGAAGGCCAGACGGACGTGTCCGTCGCCGGAGCCGCGGCGGTCCACCGGGGTGACGGCACCGTGGGTGCCGTCCGGCAGAGTCACCCAGAGCTGGAAGTCGTCGAACCGGACGAAGTCCGCGCCCTTCACGGGCCAGGGATAGTGGTGTTCACCCGGCACCTTGGGCAGGATCCCCTGGTGGTTCGCACGGCTCAGCGGCACACAGGAGTTGAACAGGGAGTCGGTCCAGGCCTCGACCCCGTCGGCGTCCTCGATCGGCGTGCGCAGCAGCTCCTCGGCGCGTCCGTAGCCCAGTTCCGCCAGGGCGGGCAGCGTGAGCGGGAAGGCGTCCACCAGCTCGGCGGCCTCCTGCCGGAGCCGGTCCACCTTCGCGGGGTCGGCGCAGAACTGCATGCTCCACTCGATGCCGACCCGGGCGCGGTACATCAGCCAGCGGTCGCGTCCTTTGACCCACAGGCTGCCGCCGTGGTGCATCTCCCAGTGCTCGGCACCGTTCGGTCCCGCATCCGGATCGACGGGTCTGGGCCCGTAGGGCAGGTCCTGGTCGTCCATAGTGCGCAGGATCGCGTGGGCCGTCTTCTTGGCGGCGACGAAGTGCGACGATTCAAACCGCTTCGGATGTTTGACGAGGCGGATCTTCCAAGGATGGTTCTCCGATTCGAAGCCGCCCGGCTGAAGCTCGCTGTGGGTCATGGCTGTTCCTCGGCCGGCCCCACGGCCTGTCACCGGCTCGCGGGGCGGAGTTCCCCTGAGTCCATCGTGCGCCTCCGACGGGTCGCCCGCGAGTCGAGAGGAGGCACCGGGCGCCACGAACCGGCTTGCCGAGGCGTATTTCTGACGTCGACACACACCCGCCGGACGTCCCTTGCGGGCGGCCGGGCCCAGTGCCCGGGATCCGGCTGGGGCGAGCGCGAGCCTCCGGGCCACCTCTCCCGTCGGCCAGGACACCGGCCGCGGTATCCGCTGACGGACGGTGCCGTCCGGTGACGGAGCGTGATCCACCCGGCACGCCATGACTCATGCCCTTTATGACCGTATCCTCGTCAATGCCGGGTTTAGGTGCATTGCGATTGATGCGAGTGCGAGCGAGGCGAGGCGTGGTGCGGTCCGGCGATGAACCGACGCCCAGGGGGCGTGCGACCGGTGGGGCAGGGCCCGTCCGTACCCGTGAGCGGTTCCTGGAGGGGGAGGCGGTCGAGGGAGGCGTACGGTCGCCGATCCTGGGTTCCTGGCAGCGCTCCCGGTCCCTGGGGCTCTCGCCGGACCAGGCCGATCTCCCCTTCCGAACGGATTTCGATCCGGACAGCAGGCTCGTCCGTGCGGCGACTCCGGTGCTCGACCGGTTGCAGTCCAGATTCGCCGGCAGCCAGATGAACATCTCCGTCGCCGACGCGCGGGGGATCGTCCTCATGCGCCGCTTCGGCGACGCGTCCATGGTCAGAACCCTCCCCGCGTTCCAGCGCGTCCCGGGATTCGTGTTCGCCGAGCGGTACGCCGGAACCAACGGCATCGGTCTCGCGCTGGCGGAGCGTCAACTCATCCGGGTCTACGGCGCCGAGCACTTCGCCGAGCGCTCCCAGGGCAACGCCTGCCGTGCACTTCCCGTCCGCGACCCGCTCAGCGGGCGCATCGAAGGCGTTCTCTGCTTCGGCTATCCACGCGGCGCCGAGAACCCGGCGCTCGCCACCGTGATCCGCAAGGCGGCCGAGGCCGTCGAACGGCGGCTGCTCGGGCAGAGTTCCCTGCGCGAGCGTGCGCTGCTGCGGTCGTACCTGGACGCCCGGGCCGATGCCGCCGCGGGGCCGCACACCCGCATCGGCGTCGACGAGCTGGCCC
Source organism: Streptomyces sp. NPDC001816 (assembly GCF_042892235.1). Lineage (NCBI taxonomy): Bacteria > Bacillati > Actinomycetota > Actinomycetes > Kitasatosporales > Streptomycetaceae > Streptomyces > Streptomyces sp. NPDC001816. The sequence goes on along the minus strand of NZ_JBIATY010000005.1, from coordinate 310,981 downwards.
CCGAGCTGCGCCCCGCCGACCGGGCCGTTCTCCTGGACAAGGCCACCGAACTGATCTCCTGCGCACAGCGGGGCGCCGTGGAGCTGCGCCTGTCCGACGGCCGGCGGGTCACGCTCGTGAGCAGGCCGACGACGAGCGCCTCCGGGGTGGAGGGCATCGCCATCGAAGCCGTCCTGACCGGCCCCGCACCCCGGCCGCCCGGCGCCGTCCCGAGCCGAGCAGACGACGCTGTCGCAAGCGCCCGGCCCGCCGCCCTGTCCTTCCTCCGGCCGCCCCGAGACCGTCCTGTCCTCCTCGTGCCGGACCGTCTCCACGTCGGCCCGGTGCCCGATCACCGTGCCGGAGCCGCGCCGGCCCAGGGTGGCGCCGGCCGTGAGCGGGCCTACCCCGCCTACCCAGCAGCCCCCGCCGGGGAGCCGGACCTTCCCGCGGACTCCCGGCCGCTGGCGAGCGGGCTCGTGCTGGTGGGTGAGCCGACGGTGGGGGAGTACGCCCTGGCAGCGCGCCGGCGACTGGAGCTGCTCTCCGAGGCCAGCGCCCGCATCGGCACGACCCTGGACGTGCGCCGCACGGCCGAGGAACTCGCCGAGACGGCCATTCCACGACTCGCCGACTTCGTCACCATCGACCTGCCCGAGTCCGTCCTGCGCGGCGAGGAGTCCGCCGACCCCCTCGGCGAGCTGCGGCGTACGGTGGTGCGCGGCATCCGCGACGACCTGCCCTTCAGCCCGGTCGACAAGCGGATCGACTTCGGCCCGACCACGCCGCAGCTGCGCTGCCTGGTCAGCGGGCAGGCGGTGCTGGAACCGGACCTGAAGGTCGCCGCCGGCTGGCTCGCCCAGGATCCCGAGCTGAGCGGACAACTGCTGGCCGCCGTCCACTCCCTCATCACCGTCCCCCTGGTCGCCCGCGGCGTCGTCCTGGGCGTCGCCAGCTTCTACCGCTCGCAGGACCCCGCCCCCTTCGGCGACGACGACCGCTCGCTGGCCCAGGAGCTCGCCTCGCGTGCCGCCCTGTCCATGGACAACGCCCGGCAGTACACCCACGAACGCGCCATGGTCCTGGCCCTGCAGCGCAGCCTGCTCCCGCACGAGCTGCCCGATCTGGACGCCGTCGACGTCGCCCACCGCTATCTGCCCGCCGAGTCCGACGTGGGCGGCGACTGGTACGACGTCATCCCCCTCTCCGGCACGCGCGTCGGCCTCTTCGTCGGCGACGTCGTGGGTCACGGCATGCTCTCCGCCGCCACCATGGGGCGCCTGCGCACCGCCGCCCGCAGCTTCGCCGAACTCGACTTCCCGCCGGACGAGGTCCTCGCCCATCTCGACAACGTCGTGGGACGCCTCGACCGGGAGGACCCCGAGTCCGAGGACTTCGGCATCATCGGAGCGACCTGCCTGTACGCCGTCTACGACCCGATCACGCAGCAGTGCGCCATGGCCCGCGCCGGCCACCCCCCGCCCGCGCTGGTCGGCCCCGACGGCACCGTCTCGTTCCCCGACCTGCCCGCAGGGCCCCCGCTCGGCCTCGGCGGCCTGCCCTTCGAGACGGCCGAGGTCCACCTGCCGGAGGACAGCCAGCTGGTCCTGTACACCGACGGACTCATCGAGGACCGGGACCGCGACGTCGACGAGGTGCTCGACCACCTCCGCGGCGCCCTGGCGCACGCCGAGCACACACCGGACGAGGCCTGCCAGACCGTGCTGGATCTCGTGGCGCCCGACCACCCCTACGACGACATCGCCCTGCTGGTCGCCCGTACCCACGCCGTGGACCGGAACCGGATCGCCACCTGGGACCTGGCCGCCGACCCTGCCCTCGTCGGCGAGGTCCGCGCGGACGCCGTACGACAGCTGGCCGACTGGGGACTCGACGAGACCGCGTTCGCCGTGGAGCTGATCCTCAGCGAGCTGGTCACGAACGCCGTCCGGCACGGCGCCGGGCCCATCCGGGTACGGCTGCTGCACGCCCACAACCTGATCTGCGAGGTCTCCGACACCAGCAACACCGCCCCGCACCTGCGCCGGGCGGCCAGTACCGACGAGGGCGGCCGCGGTCTGTTCCTCGTGGCGCAGCTGTCGCAGAGCTGGGGCACCCGCTACACCACCCAGGGCAAGGTCATCTGGGCCGAATGCGCGCTGGACGCGGCCTGACGGCCGACTGACCCTGAATTTGGTGATTCGCCCCGTTAGTATCTTTTGTGCGTATGGGATGAACCAGCCAGGCCGAATCTCCGGAGATGTCCGTGCCCGACGCTCCACCCCTGGTCCGTGTCCGCGGGCTCGGCAAGCGCTTCGGCGGAACCCTCGCGCTGGCCGGGGTCGACCTCGACGTCCGGGCCGGCAGCGTCCTCGCCCTCCTCGGCCCCAACGGCGCCGGAAAGTCCACCCTCATCAAGGTGCTCGCGGGCGTCCACCACGCCGACGCGGGGCAGATCACCGTGGCCGGGCACCCGCTCGGCACCCGGGAGGCCTCCCGCAGCATGTCCTTCATCCACCAGGACCTCGCTCTGGTGGAGTGGATGACGGTCGCCGAGAACATCGCGCTGAGCACCGGATACCCGCGCCGCGCCGGACTGATCTCCTGGCGGCGCACCAGGGAGCAGTGCACCGAAGCCCTGCGGATCGTCGCGGCGCATCTCGACCCCGAGGCAACCGTCGCCCAACTGGCCCCCGCCGAACGCTCGTTGGTCGCCATCGCCCGAGCCCTCGCCAACCGGGCGAAGCTCATCGTCCTCGACGAGCCCACCGCCCGTCTCCCCGCGGTGGACTGCGCCCGGCTCTTCGGCGTCCTGCACGCCCTGCGCGACCGAGGGCACGGCATCCTCTACGTCACCCACCGCCTCGACGAGGTGTACGAGGTCGCCGACGCCTTCGCCGTCCTGCGCGACGGCCGCCTGGTCAGCCACGGCCCGGTGGCCGGCCACAGCCCAGCCCGCCTGGTGCGCGACATCGTCGGTGCGGAACCGACCGACTTCCACCCCACCGCAGTCCGTGCCGGCGGTCCGGCCGTCCTGACCCTCGACCGTGTCCGCACCCCTGGCGTGGGACCGGTCAGCCTGGAACTCGCGGCCGGCGAAGTCCTGGGTCTGGTCGGCCTGACGGGCGCCGGACACACGGACCTGGGCCGGGCCCTCGCCGGCGCCAGGCCGATCCTCGCCGGGCGGGTGCTCCTCGGCGGCCGGCCCTACCACCCCCGCACCGTCGCGGACGCCGTACGCCTCGGCGTCGGCCTCGTCTGCGCCGACCGCCAACGGGAGGGCTGCGCAGCCGAACTGACGGTACGGGAGAACCTCCTGGCCAACCCCAGCGCGGGCGGCCGGCCGGCGTCGCGCTGGATCAGCCCCGGCCAGGAACGTGCCTACGCCACCGCCCTGATCGACCGCTTCTCGGTGCGTCCGCGCGACAGCGAGGCCCCCATCGCCGTCCTGTCCGGCGGCAACCAGCAGAAGGTCATGATCGGCCGGTGGCTGCGCGCGGGCCTGCGCCTGCTGATCCTCGAGGAGCCGACGGCGAGCGTGGACATCGGCGCCCGCACCACGGTCTACCGCCTGCTCGACCAGGCCCTCGCCGCCGGCCTCGGAGCCCTGCTCGTCTCCACCGACTTCGAGGAGGTCACCCGTGTCTGCGGACGCGCCCTGGTCTTCGTCCGCGGATCCCTGACGGCCGAGCTGAGCGGTGCGGGCCTGACGGTCTCCGGGCTCACCCGAGCCGCCTCCGCCCTGCCCGAGTCCGGATCCGCGACCACCTCGTGACCGCCTCGCCCTCCCCGCCCCGGCCACCCCGGCACCGATCCGGCGGCCACCTCGCCGCCGCCTACGGCCTCCTGGCCCTCACGGCCCTGCTCTTCCTGGTCTTCTCCCTCGCCCTGCCCCGCACCTTCCCCACCCGGGAGACCATCGGCTCGATCCTGTCCACCCAGTCGATCCCGGCCATCCTCGCGCTCGCCGCCATGGTCCCCATGGTCACCCGGGCGTTCGACCTCTCCATCGGCTACGTCCTCGGTCTCGCGCACGTCATGGTGCTGCAGCTCATCGTCGACGCACACTGGCCGTGGCCGCTCGCCTGCCTCGCGGTACTCGTCGGAGCGGGCGTCGTGGGCGTCCTCAACGGCGTCATCGTCGAGTTCGGGCAGATCGACTCCTTCATCGCCACGCTCGGAACCGGCAGCATGCTGTACGCCGTGACCGGATGGGTCACCGGCGGTGCCCGCATCGTCCCCGGACCCCGAGGACTCCCCACGGGCTTCACCGACCTCTACGACTCCACGTTCCTCGGCCTGCCCGTACCCGCCCTCTACGTGCTGGCCCTCGCAGCCGCCCTCTGGCTGGTCCTGGAGCGGCTGCCGCTCGGCCGCGGTCTCTACGTCGTCGGATCCAACCCGCGCGCCGCCTACCTGCTCGGCATTCCGACCCGCAGGTACACCGTCTACGCCTTCACCGCGTCGGGGCTGATCACCGGCTTCGCCGGGGTCCTGCTCGCGGCCCAACTGCAGGTCGGCAACCCGAGCGTCGGCCTGGACTACCTGCTGCCCGCCTTCGCCGGCGCCCTGCTCGGCTCCACGGCCGTCAAACCCGGCCGCCCCAACGCCCTGGGCACGCTCGTCGCCGTAGCGGTCCTGGCGGTCGGCCTCACCGGCATCGCCCAGCTGGGCGGCGACTTCTGGACGACCCCGCTGTTCTACGGCGGCACCCTGCTCCTCGCCGTCGGCCTGGCGGGCTACTCCGCTCGCCGGCGCCTGCGCACCGGCACCGTGGTCGCCGGCGACCTGCCCTCCGCGCCGCCCCCACCCCCGTGATCGCACCGCTTCTGCGAGGAGTTCCCGTGCACGGCACCCGCAAGGCCACCCGCAGCCTCGTCAAGGCCCGGTACACCGCCGCAGCCCTGCTGGCAGCGGCGGCAGCCACGCTGGCCGGCTGCGCACACGGCTCCTCGGACGTGCAGGGAGGCGCCACCACCGGCCCGGCCGGCTGCCCCGCGGTCCACGCCAGGGCGCGGGCCGCGGTGGAACAGGCGGAGAAGACGGACATGCCCTGGGGCGGGCCCACGAACGGCCCCAGGGCGGTGTCCGGCAAGAACATCGTCTTCGTCGCCCAGACCTTGACCAATCCCGGGGTCGCGGGCGCCGCGAAGGGCGTACGGGAAGCCGCGCGCGTCATCGGCTGGAAGGTCCGGGTGATCGACGGCGGAGGCACCCCCGCCGGTATCCAGGCGGCCATGAGCCAGGCCGTGACCCTCAAGCCCTCGGGCATCGTCATCGGAGGCTTCGACCCCAACTCGACCTCCCAGCAGGTCGCCCGGGCCGACGCGCAACACATCCCGCTCGTCGGCTGGCACGCGCTCGCCGCCCCCGGCCCCAGCCGCCACCCCCCGCTCTTCACCAACGTCACGACCCGCGTCGAGGACGTGGCGGCCATCAGCGCGCAGTGGATCATCGCGGACTCCGACGGCCACGCCGGGGTCGTGCTCATCACCGACGCCTCGATCCCGTTCGCCAAGGACAAGTCCGAGTTGATCCGCAAGGCGCTCGCCACCTGCCCGAGCGTGCGGCTGCTCGCGTACGAGAACATCCCCATCGCGGACGCGAGCAGCCGTACCCCGCGGGAGGTCTCGTCGCTGCTCTCCCGCTTCCGGAGCAGGTGGACGCACTCCGTCGCCATCAACGACCTGTACTTCGCCGATGCCGCCCCGGCCTTCCGGGCCGCCGGACTGAAGGGATCCGGCCCGCCCTTCAACATCGGTGCCGGCGACGGCGACCCGTCCGCCTTCCAGCGCGTGGAGACCCGGCAGTATCAGGCGGCCACGGTCCCCGAGCCGCTGTCCCTGCAGGGCTGGCAGATCATCGACGAGTTCAACCGCGCCTACGCGGGGCAGCCCGCCAGCGGCTATGTCGCCCCCGTCCACCTGGCCACGGCGGCCAACAGCGACGCCACCACGACCTGGGACCCACCGGGTTACCGGGACGGTTACCGAAAGATCTGGGGCCGGTGACCGGTGCCGCCTCGTGAAGGGACCGTCACTCCGACTCCGTCACCGTCCGGTACGCCTCGTGCCGTACGTCGGGATGCGCGTGCCCGCGGAGCAGACGCAGCAGTGACCGCCACTCCTGCGGCCAGTCGAGGCTGCCGCCCGTTGCGGTGACCAGCGCGGTCGCCAGGAGACCGGAGGCGGCACCGCCGTCCCGGGCCAGCCGGTCGGCCGCCGCCAGAAGGGGCCCGGTGTCCTGCGGCAGCGTGTGGCGCGCCCAGGCACCCTGCAACCGGCCGGCGGTCTGCACCGCCACGGTCACCCCGGCGTCCTCCAAGGCGTGCGCCAGGTCCTGCAGACGTGCCAGGAGCGCGTCCGGCTCCGAGGCGGGGTCGACCATCCGGCCCAGCAGGTCCGCGCGTTCGGCCGTCAGCAGCGGTTCCGGCGCCAGCTGTCCGACGAGCGCCGCGAGCAGTTCCGGCGGCTCGGACTCGCCGGGACCCAGGGACAGCAGCGTTCGCAGCCGCTGCAGGGCGGGTACATCCCGGTGCTCCAGCGCGTCGCTGCCGCCCTCGGGTTCGTGCATGGCCGCCATCAACGTGGCCACCGCGCCGTGGAACACGCTGCCCGGTGCCGTACCTCCCACGGGACGCGGGAGGTCGGACATGGCCAGGTCGCGCAGCATCCACGCCGCGTACTGCCAGTGCTTACGGCTGCCGAGATCGCAGACCGTACGCGAGATCCGGCCGGCCAGGCCGGGGGCGAAACGGGTCCACACGCCCACGGCCCGCAGGGTGCCGTAGCCCGCGAAGCCGTCGACCGACGCGAGGCACGCGTCGTATGCCGTGTCGACCAGGGCGGCGTACGGGCGGCGGTGCGCCTCGGCCAGCTCCCAGGGGCTGACATGCAGGAACGCCGCCAGCACGGCGGGGGCGTCGTCGCGTGCGGCGTCCCGGAGGAGGTCCCAGGCCTCGGGCATGCCGAGCAGCGGCGGCAGTGCGCCGACGACGGCCGCCCGCACGTCCGGGTGGCGGTCGGGCGCGTGAAAGGCGCGAGCCAGCAGAACTACGGCCTGCCGCGGAGGCAGGAAGCGGGCGGCGAGCCGTACGGCCTCCTTGCGGGAGGTCACCTTCGCGGCCCGCTCGCCGGTCAGCAACGGGCCCAGCTGCAGGGCGAGTTCGGACGAGGCGGTGAAGCGTGCGGCACGTTCCGCCGCGTACACCGCGACCCGCGCCCGGTCGCCGCCGGCCTGCTCCAGCAGCACCGGCAGCGCCTGTTGCGGCCGGTCGGTCCAGGGCAGCGCGGCGAGCGCCGCTTCGGCGACGACCGTCTCACCGTCGTCCTTGTACCGCATCGCAAGGGCAGAGCCCAGCTGCGGGATCGGTGCGGCGGCGCGGATCACCGCGGCCCGGTCGTCGAGCGGGAGCGAGCCGTCCGCGGCTGCCTGTCCGGCGAGCCGTGCCGCGGCCTGCTGCTGGCGGGGCAGCCAGCGGTCGCTGTCGCCGAGGTCCGGCAGCGGGCGCCCGGAGCCGGGCACCAGGAAGCGGCCGTACGGCGCGGTGTCGTCGAGCAGGGCGTCCAGCAGATCCGTGCGCCGCCGCGCCACCACGTGCCGTACGGACGGGAGGACGACCGCCGACGGTTCGCGCGCGATGATCTCGGCGACCCGTTCGTCGCGGGTGGCCGGTGCGGCGAGCCACCGGGCCGCGGCCGCCTCGAAGGTGTCGTCGTCGCCGCGTTCCAGGGCCGTGGCGAGCATGTCCTGTAGTTCCGGGACCAGCCGGGCGCGTGGACCGAAGGCGTCGGCCAGGCCCAGCAGCAGCCGGAAGTCGGCCCGCCCGGCCGCGGCTTCGAGCCACGGGCGCAGCGCCCCGAACACCTCGTGCTCCTGGCCGCGGCGCAGGATCCGGTGCAGCGGGCCGAAGTCGGGCACACCGGCCCGGGCCGTGATCCGCTCCAGGGTGCGCAGCGCCCAGGGCCGCAGCGCCGACTCGCCGTCCGTGGCGTACTCGGCCAGGACCCGCCCGGCGAGCGTGCGCACCGCCGCCAGCGTGTCCACCGACCTGTCCCGGGCCTCCAGGGCGTCGACGGCGATCCGGTCCAGCAGCGGGGCGTGGTCGGAGCCGAACAGCCGCGGGCGCACAGCGGCGAGTGCGCGCAGCGCCGCGGCGCGCACCGGATCCTGGTCGTTGCGCAGACGCCCCGCCGCGGTCAGCACCTCGGTGAGCGTCCCGCGGCCGCCGTCGCGGGCGGCGGCTTCCACCAGCAGGCGCCAGGCGACGGCCCGGTCGTCGGCGTCGGGCCGGCGGATCGCGGCGAACAACGCGGAGCGTGCCTCGTCGAACGGGCCGTGGGCGAGGGTGTCCAGGTCGTCCGCCCACCAGTTGTCGCCGGTGGCCTCGGCCACCGCCCGCCGTACCTCCGCCCAGCGGCGTTCGCGGGGCAGCAGGTCGAGTACGGCCAGAACCGGCTCCCCGGGCGCCCCGTCGGCGATCACCATGTCGAGGAACGCCGGCCGACGGCCGGGGGCCATGGCCTTCAGCAGCGCGGCGAAGCGGTCGCCGCGGCGCAGCCAGTGCCTCCCGAGCGCGGGCAGCGACGCGGGCTCGGCCCGTACCAGCCTGCGGAGCACGCCCGGCGGCGGCACCGGTTCGTAACGCTGTTCGCTGCGGTCGGGGGAGGTGATCCAGCGGACCACCCGCTCGGCGTCGGCGGTGACCAGGGGGCCGAGCCCTCGGTTCAGCGCCAACGGCAGGCTGAGGGGTCCGTACCGCTCCAGCAGGGTCAGCACCCGCTCGGGGCGCAGCGGCGCCAGCACCGCGACCGTGGTGGCGTGCAGGCGCCACCACTCCTCGCGCTGCTGTCCGCGGGCACGGTCGGCCAGAGCGGCCTCGGCGTGGTCCAGCACGGGGTCGGGATGCCGACGCGCGAGCCTCGCCCAGCCGTCCACGGCGTGCGCGAGCGTGGGCAGCTGCTCCGACACGAACGGGGTGGAACAGGCCGGCAGCAGGCGCGCGGCCTCGGCGTCACCCCACTCCGCGCGCAGTCGTACGACCAGCCGCTCGGCGAGCGCGGTACGGCCACCGCAGGAGAGCAGACGTGCCAGGCGGTACCGCAGGGCGGCCGGTGCGTCGTCGTACGCCGCCTCCACCGCCTCGTCCGGCACGGGCAGGACGCGGGCGGCCCGCAGGGCGTATCCGGCGACGACCGGGTCGGGGTCGGCCAGCCGTGCGGCGAGGAAGCCGACGTCCTGTCCGGCGAAGGCGGCCAGCGCCGCGACCCGCCGCTCGTACGGGCCGCGCGCGTCCAGGTCGGAGAGCAGCGGGGCGAGTTGCTTCCTGTCCGCCAGTCCGCGTGCGGTTCGCGCGGTGTGGGAGAGACGGGCCGGGAACGGGAGTGGTTCGAGCGCGGAGAGGAGATGGTCCGCGGTGATCTGCATGCGCAGATTGTGCCTGGTCGGATCCGCGCATGCGATCGAATATGGAAGCGCGGGCTGGTGGCATGATGGTTGATATGTCAACTATTGATGTGCTGTCCGCGCGGGACGTGCCCCTGGGCGGACCGAGGGCTCTGCTCGTACGGCGGACGCTGCCGCAGCGGGCCCGGACGCTGATCGGAGCCTGGTGCTTCGCCGATCACTACGGCCCCGTCGACGTCACCGTGACCCGCGGCATGGACGTCCCTCCTCATCCGCACACCGGCCTGCAGACCGTGAGCTGGCTGTTCAGCGGGGAGATCGAGCATCGCGACAGCATCGGCACCCACGCCCTCGTACGGCCGGGCGAGATGAACCTCATGACGGGCGGGTTCGGCATCTGCCACTCGGAGGTCTCCACGCCGCGCACCACCGTGCTCCACGGCGTCCAGCTGTGGGTGGCGCTGCCCGAACAGCACCGGAACACCGAACGCGACTTCCAGCACCACGTGCCCGAACCCGTGCGCATCGACGGGGCGGAGATCAGGGTCTTCCTGGGCTCTCTCGCCGAAGACACCTCTCCGGTGCGGACCTTCACCCCACTGCTCGGCGCCGAGATCGTCCTCGAACCGGGTGCGACGATCACCCTCGCCGTGGACACCGGCTTCGAGCACGGCCTTCTCGTGGACAGCGGGGACGTCCGGCTGGCCGACACCGTGCTGCGCCCCGCCGAACTCGGCTATGCGCCCCCCGGCGTCGACGCCCTGACGCTGGTCAACGAGTCGGACGTCCCGGCACGGGCGATCCTGCTCGGCGGTCCTCCGTTCGAGGAGGAGATCGTCATCTGGTGGAACTTCATCGGGCGCAGCCATGACGACATCGTCCGCGCCCGAGCGGACTGGGAGGCCTCGTCCGATCGCTTCGGCACCGTCAAGGGGTACCCGGGGAGCCGGCTGCCCGCACCGGCCCTGCCGAACGCCGTCATCACGCCGCGCGGGAACCCGCCGCGCAGCTGACCTCCGTCCTTGCGCGGAGATCGCCGCGAGAGGGCCGGACCAGCTGTACCCGAGCGCTGGTCCGGCCCCTTGGACGGGTCGGGCTACCCGTTGCCGGTCACTGCGCCGGGAGCTGCCACCACGCGGCCGACGCGTCGCGCAGGGTGTTGGTGCCGCAGTGCACCTCGCCCATGCCGAGGTGGTACGTGTAGTAGTCGTCGATGTACGACACCTTCAGACCGGCCTGCCGGTACGTGGCGTTGACCGCCTGCGTGAAGATGTCCTTGCCGTCGATGACGGGTCCCCACTGGCGCGGGGCCAGGTAGCGGTCGCGGCCGAGGAGCACGCCGTTGACCGCTCCGGGGACGTACGCGCTGGTCGTCACCGTCGCGCGGGCAGCGGATCCCTTCCGGGCGAGCCACTTCTGCCGGCCGTGTACCTTGAGCATGCCCGCGAGGGGCGAGCCGGCGCCCATGCGCGTCAGGCGGGGTACGGGGACGGCCCGTCCGCGGCCGGCCGACGCCGCCGAGTCACGCGTGTACAGGGCGGGCACCCGGACGATCTCGTCGTCGGTGACGCCGGTCTCCCGCTTCAGGACCTCCAGGTTGGCCGCGATGCGCTCGGCCGCCATCTCGTTGTCTGCCACCAGGTTCCGGGAGGCGAGCGCCTGGTCGATGGTCTCCTTCGGCGCCGGTACGCCGCTCAGGCCCGGGACGGAGAACATCTTCGTCCTGCCGTGGCCGTCGCGCCGGGCGTCACGCAGCAGCCGCAGCCCGGCCTTCGGGTCGGCGACGCCGATCCGCCAGCCGCGCGGGGTGTCGGCCGGCAGGAACTGCACGAACTCGTCGACGTGACCGACGCTCAGCCAGGAGGTGTCCAGCGGCAGCGGGTCCTGCAGGCCCTGCGAGGTGAGCAGGGTGCGCATCGCCTTCGACGGGCGCGCCCCGCTGTCCCCCCGGTGGCCCATGATGATGCGTCCGGCAGGGAACGAACGCCCGCCGTGCGCGTAGGGCGGGATGGTCTCCAGGTTGCCCATGGAGTTGAGCGACCAGTCGTCCGGGCGGGCCCGGTCGGTGACCTGGACGACGCCGATGTTCCGGCCGCGCACCTTCTCGAACAGCTCCCGGCCCGACTCCCGGTCCAGCTGGGCGGAGCGCAGCAGCACCCGCATCACGTGCCGCCGGCCGTCCGGCCCGGTCATGCTGACGTAGGCCGGCTCCACGAAGTCCTGCGCCCACGGGTCTCCGTACTTGTCGAAGGTGACCAGCGGCTTGGTGATGCCGGCCCTCGTGACCTCCTTCGCCAGGTCCTTGACGAACTTGCGCTGCAGGCGCCCGTACTCGCCCCCGCCCCGGACCTTGGTGACCATCACCTGCTGGGCGTCCTGCAGGTGATGCTGTGTCAGCAGCGGTGCGACCCGCAGGGTGACCGAGTCGGAGGTGGACCCGCCGGCGGACGTCACCGTCAGGCGGATCACCGCACGGCCGTCCCACTTCGCGCTGTCCCGGATCACGTCGGTCGCCTCGACGCCGAACTCCACACCGGAGCGCAGCTCGGCCGCGGTCAGCCGGGTCCGCGGCGTGACCAGGACCCAGTGGCCGGAACGCTTCAGGAAGACGTGGGTGTGCTTGGCTCCCGCGGTGACCTTCAGGCTGCCCTCGGCGTCCGCCGGAAGGTCCGGCACGGGCACGGAGCGGACCCGGGCGAGGTCGGCGGCGTCCGCGGTGCCGTTGACCACCTTGTCGGCGGCGTCGTCGCACGCGGCCAGCTCGGCGTCGGACAGCTTTCTGCCGCCGGGACCGGTGACGGGGCAACGCTTGGTGTCGTCGTCGAGGTTGGGCAGATAGACCGCTCCGCGTCCGACGGACCACGAGTCCTCACCCGTCTCGTCGGTGCTGCCGGTGATGTCGACCTGCCCGTCACGGTTCACGTCCGCGCGCAGATCGGCGCGGGGCTGGGGCACGGAGGCGGTGGCGCTCGGTGCGGCCAGTACGGTTCCGGCCGCGGCGAGGGCGAGGATGACGGGTCCGGCAGGGTGCAGGCGTATGCGTGCACGTGAACGCACAGCGTGTTCCTCTCCATTGGGGGGTTTCGCTGTGCAAGAGGAGGAATACGAGCTGTGCGTTCACTGTGCGATGCGTACCTGGCCGAACGGCGGCGGCCCGCCACGCATGCGATGCGTGATGGGCCGCCGGTTCGTCCGGTGTGTGCCGCTACGGTCCTGATCGGCGATCCGGTGTCTCGGAGGTGGACTTGTCCTTGCGGGGCAGGGCGATCGCCTCTTGGTCGTCGAGGATGTGATCGCCGTAGAGGTCCTGCAGCCAGTTGGTCTGGTAGATGGTGTCGAGGTAGCGCTCACCGAGGTCGGGTGCGATGGCCACCGCGGTGAGACCGCGTGCGTCCTGCCGGGACAGCCACTCCGTCGCGCCGCTGACCACCGTCCCCGTGGAGCCGCCGAACAGGAAGCCACGCCTGGCCATCCGGTGACAGGTGCGGATGGTGTCCGCCTCCTCCACCCGGATGACCTCGTCGACGAAGGACTCGTCGAGCAGCGGGGGAACCATGCTCATGCCCAGGCCGGGGATCATCCGGCGGCCCGGCTTGCCGCCGAAGGCCACCGAGCCCACGCTGTCGACGGCGACGATCCGCACCGGCCGGTGCCACTGCCGGAAGTAGCGGGCGCAGCCCATCAGGGTCCCGGCGGTGCCCGCCCCGACGAACAGCACGTCCAGGCGCGGGAAGTGGGTTGCGATCTCCGGTGCGGTCGTGCGGTAGTGGGCCCGCCAGTTGCCCGCGTTGGTGTACTGGCTGAGCCACACGTACCGGTTGTCGGACGCGCACAGCGCGCGGACGTACTCGATCCGGGTGCCCAGGAAACCGCCGTTCGCGTCCAGGTCGGCCACGACGTGCACCTGGCTGCCGAGCGCCTCCATCAGGAGCCGGGTCGACAGGTTGCAGCGGGAGTCCGTGACACACAGAAACTGGTAGCCCTTGCTCGCGGCGATCATGCTGAGCGCCACGCCCAGGTTCCCGGAGGACGACTCGACGATGATGGAATCCGGCGTCAGGATTCCGTCCCGCTCGGCGCTCTCCACCATCTCGTTCGCGGCCTTCAACTTGATGGAGCCGGCGAAGTTGAAGCCCTCGCACTTCAGGTAGAGGGAGCATCCGAAGATCGACTCGAGGTCGACGAAGAGACAGCCTTCGTTGAAGTCATGGGGAGCGGATACTACGGGCACGTTGGGCCTCCTGGTGCCAGGGCTGAGGACAACGCCTCAGCCGAACCGGCGCAGGTCGTGGAAGAAGTCTTCGATGAGGCGGAGGTCGCCCGCCCCGGCTGCTTCGTCGTAGACGTACTTGCCGACGGCGAGATCGAGCACGCCCAGTCCGAAGGGCGAGAAGATCACTGGGCGGTCGTGCGGCGGGGCGGCCCGTCCGAGCATCACGTCGTTGAGCGTGCCGTTCAGGAAGTCGCGGTTGCCGGTGCGCTGCTCGACCAGGTGGGGGGACGTGTCGGCCTTCAGGCAGTGCTCGACGTCGTCCACGAAGTTCGCGGAGGCGAGCAGGACCTCGGGGGAGAGGTCGCGCAGGGAGATGTGCAGCACCAGCGGGTTGTGGTCGAACCAGGCCGGGGAGGTGACGTGCGGTTCGCCGGCGATGGTCGCGAAGACCACGAGGTCGCTGGAGCGGATGAGGTCCTCGGCGCTGTCGTGGACGACGATCTCCGCGCTGGTCCCGGCCTGCCGCAGGTAGCCGCAGAACCCGGCGGTGCTCTCGGCGGACAGGTCGTGCACGCCGATCGTGTCGAACGTCCAGTCGGTGCCGGCCAGGAAGGTGTGGATGTAGCGGGCGATCAGCCCGGTGCCGAAGAAGCCGATCCGGGTGGGGCGGGGCCGGTCCCGGCTGAGCCAGTCGGCGGCCAGCGCGGCGGACGCGGCGGTCCGGGTCGCGCTGATGACGGAACTCTCCAGACAGGCGAACGGGTAGCCCGTCTCGGGGTCGTTGAGGATCAGGACCGCGGAGGCACGGGGCAGTCCGGCCCGCACGTTGTCCGGAAAGCTGGAGATCCACTTCACCCCGTCCACATGCACCGAACCGCCCACGGAGGCGGGCAGCGCGATGATCCGCGCGCTCGGCCGGTCGGGGAAACGCAGGAAGTAGGAGGGCGGGTTGACCGAGTCCCCGGCGCCGTGCAGCCGGTAGGTGGCCTCGACCAGCTCCACGATCTGCTTCTCGCGCCCGCTGAGCGCCTGTTGCACCTGCGCACCGGAGATCACCGCGAACGTCGGCGCCGGGACCCCGTCGGGGTGGGTCCGCCGGGTGGCGGTGGACGACAGTTGGGTCATCGCTCGCTCGCCTCCGAGGTCGGCCAGCAGTCGGCCAGGCGGCGCGGCTCGGCCATGCCGACCAGCACCTGCCGCTCTCCGGTGAAGGGCTCTCTGCTGTGGGCGGTGCGCAGGTTGTCGACCAGCATCAGGTCGCCGGCCTGCCAGGGCTCGCGCCGGGTGTGCTGTTCGTAGGTGGTGTTGAGAAGCTCGACGACGTCCTCGCCGATCGGGGTGCCGTCGCCGTAGCGGGTGTTGAACGGCAGTCCGTCCGCGCCGTACTCGTCCACCAGGTACTCGCGCACCTCCGGGGCCAGCGTCCACTCGTTGAGGAAGGCGATCTGGTTGAACCAGCAGCGCCGGCCGGTGAGCGGGTGCCGCACGACCGCGCTGCGGCGCTGCTCGGTGCGCAGGGAGCCGTCGGGCTGCCAGGCGAAGTCGATGGCGTGGGCGCGGCAGTAGCGCTCGATCCCGGCGGGGTCGTCGGTGCCGAACGACTCCGTCAGGGAGGCGCCGATCTCGTCGTTGTAGGTGCGGGTCAGCAGCCAGCCCTCACGCTCGAACCGTTCCGTCAGCGCGGTGGGCAGCACCTGGAGCATCTGTTCCGCGTCGGCCACCGCGGTCGCCCCGCCCTCGGCGGGCGCGGTCAGACACGCGAACAGCATCAGGCCGGGAACCTCCAGCCGGTAACTCAGTTCGTGGTGCATGCACATCGGCTGGTTGGCCGGCCAGGCCGTGGAGGAGTACAGCCCCGGGCCGTACGCCTCACGGGGGGCGAACGCCTCCTGCTCCGGCAGCAGAGCGCCGGCCAGCCCCGCGAAGACGGCACCGACCTGGGACACGTCCCGCAGCCCCAGTCCGCGGACGAGGAGCGCCCCGTGCTCGGTGACCTGCGCATGCAGCGACTCGCGGTACTGGGCCGCCCAACTCGCCGTGTCACCGGGCGACTCGACGTGCAGGATCGCGGGTCTGTCCGGCCGCAGCTCCACATCGAGGGGTGCTGCCAGAGGTGAGGACGACATCTCGGTTTCCCTTCGGTTGCCCGTCTGGAGGCTCTGCATGGCTCAGGAAGAGGCCAGCGGAGCCACGACACCCAGGACGGCCTGTGCTGCCTCGGCCGGACGGGTGCGCGTGAAGTAGTGGCCGCCGTCGGCCAGCTCGTGCAGATCCACGTGCTCGGCCAGGAGCAGCCAGTCCCGGTAGTGGTGGGCGTGGCCTGCCGTGTGCGGATCGTCGGTGGCGACGACCACCGAGACCGGCACGGACAGCTTCACCGGCGGCGGCCCGTCCAGCGCGGCGCAGAAGTAGCGGTGCGCGGACACGCAGTCGTGCAGGTAGGCGGCACCGATGTGCTCGGCGTGCTGCGCGTTCAGCTCCGCGAGTTCGGTGTAGCCGCTGTCCGCGGTCAGCCGTGCGGCGATCTCGGCGTTGCTCCGGCTCGTCAGTTCGCCGACGGCGGCGTACCGGTCGGCGGCGGTGCCGAGCAACTGCGCGCCGAGGAACACGCGCAGCACCTCCACACCCTGCTCCTGGAGTTTCCTGGCCGTCTCCAACGCCGGTGCGGTGCCCGACGAGTGGCCCCACAGCAGGACCCTGGTCAGGCCACGCGCGGTGATCTCGGCGGCGACCCGCTCGGCCACCTGCTCGATCGCCGCGAACGGCTCGGGGTGCGCGGCCAGGTCGTGACCGGGCAGGTCCACCGCGAGGACCGTCATGCCGCGGCCCGCCAACACGCTCGCCATCGGCTGGTAGTTGACCGCGTTGCCGCCCGCGTAGGGGAAGCACACCAGTGTGCACTGTGTCGCACCGCCGCCCGCGGTCAGCGGCTGCAGCAGCTCCGGGTGGCGCCGGGGCGTGCCGTCGAGGAGGGCCGCCAGATCGGCCAGCACCGGATGCCGGGTGATGTCCTTCAGGGACACCGCGCGGTCCAGCGCCAGGGTGAGTTTGACCGCCGTCAGGGAGGTGCCCCCGGCGTCGAAGAAGTGGTCCTCGCGGCCGATCCGGTCCTCGGGGACTCCCAGCAGATCGGCCCAGACCGCCGCCAGCTTCCGCTCGGTCGGGGTGAGCGGGGCGCTCTCGTCCTCGCCGGGCACGGCAGGCTCCGGCTGCGCGGCCAGGGCGGTGAGCGCCTTCCGGTCGATCTTGCCGTTGGCGGTCAGCGGCAGGCCGGCCTGCCAGTGGAAGGCCGAAGGGACCATGTAGGCGGGCAGGACCGCACCCAGCGCCTCGCGCAGGACGTCGGCCTCCAGGCGGCGGCCCGTGTAGAACGCGATCAGGTGTTTGCTCTGGCCGGCCCGCTCGGCGACGACGACCGCACCGTCCCGCACCCCGGGCACCCGCAGCAGCGCGTTCTCGATCTCGCCGATCTCGATACGGAAGCCGCGGATCTTGACCTGGTTGTCCCGACGGCCGAGGAACTCCAGCTTGCCGCCCGGGTGCCAGCGCCCCCAGTCACCCCCGAGATAGAGCCGCTCACCCGGCCGGAACGGGTCCTCGCGATAGGCCTCACGGGTCCGCTCGGGATCGTTCACGTACCCCCGGCCCACACAGACGCCGGAGAAGGCGATCAGACCCGGGGCGCCCAGCGGCACCAACGACAGATGCTCGTCCACGACACGGACGTGCACGTTGTTGACCGCACGCCCCAGCAGAACCCGCTCGGGCACGGCGTCCATGACCTCGTGGTTGGTGTCGTCCGAAGTCTCGGTCAGCCCATAGGCGTTGACCAGCCTGATCCCCGGCTGGATCGCGAACCAGCGCTGGACCAGCTCCCGTTTCAACGCCTCACCGGTCACCGACACACACCGCAGGTCCGGCAGCGCGCGGGGATGCTGCTCCAGGTACGAGACCACGACCTCCAGATAGGAGGGCACGACCTGCGCCACACCGACCCGGCCGCCGACCAGCGTGTCGACGAATCGCTCCACGTCCACGATCACGTCCTGGCCGACCAACAGCGTCCGCCCGCCCACCAGCAGCGAGGACACCAGCTGCCACAGCGAGATGTCGAAGCACTGCGGGGCCGTCTGCGCCACCACGCAGCCCTCGCCGATCCCCAAGTCGTCGATCTTGGCGTGGAGATGGTTGAGCATGCCCGCGTGTTCGCACATCGCCCCCTTCGGCTCGCCGGTGGAGCCGGACGTGAAGTAGATGTAGGCCAGCTGGCCGGCGTCCACCCGGACTCCGACGTCACCGTCGGCGTGCCCTTCCGCGTACGCCTCCTCGATCAGCAGCTTCTCGACGCCGGGCAGGGCGGCCAGCGCCTGGTCGAGGGTGTGGGTGCTGCCGGATTCGGTCAGGACCAGCCGGCATCCCGCGCGCGACAACGTTGCCACGATGCGGTCGGCCGGGAAGTGCGGCTCGATCGGCAGGTACGCGCCGCCCGCCTTGAACACCGCCAGGGTGGCGGCCATCCAGTCGAGGTTGCGCTCGGTGACCACGGCCACCACGTCTTCCCGGCCCAGCCCCCGCTGCAGCAGGGCCCGCGCCAACCGGTTCGCGCGCGCGTTGAGTTCTGCGTACGTCCACTCCTGCTCGCCGTACACGGCCGCCACCGCGTCCGGATGCGCCCGTACCCGCTGCTCGAACAGTTCGTGTGCGCGCGCGTCCGGCAGCTCCCGGCGGGGTCCGGCCAGCTCTTCGAGCTGCTCCTGCACCTCGTCGTCCGACAGCAGACTCTGCCGCGCGTGCTCGGCGTCCACGTCGGCCGTCATCAGCCGCAGCGCCGTCAGGTGGTAGCCGCCGATCCGGGCCGCACTCGTGGCGTCCAGGACGTCGGTGCGGTACCGGAGCCGCAGTCTCAGCCGCCCGTCCCGGTCGGACCAGCGCACCTGCAGCACGCCGTCGTCGACCAGCGTGTTCTCGGCGCCTCCCCGGGGACCGAACACGACCTCGTACGACGGCTCAGCCGTTCCCAGCTCCCGGCACAGCTCGTCCACCGGGAACTCCCGGTGCGCCAGCAGCTCCGCCTCGGCGTGCTGAGCGGTCGACACCAGTGCGCGCCAGGACCCGGGGGGAACCGACAGGCGGCACGGCAGCGGCTCGCCCCGCACCCCGGCGGCGTACCCCGTCACCACGTCCTGCTCGCCGGACAGCGCGGCCAGCACCTTGGCGTGCGCGGCCAGCAGCAGTGCGCTGACCGGTACGGCCAGGTGCCGCACCAGCCCACGGGCCGCGTCCGCCACGTCGTCCGGCACCGACACCTCGTGCTCGGCCGTTCCGGGAACCGGCTCCCGAACCCACCGTGGCACCGCGGTCGTACCGCCGGCGGCCAGCACACGGCTCCAGAACTCCCGGTCCGCTTCCACGCGCGCTCCCATCGAATGACCTCCCTCAACTCGCGGTCGACGCGGAGGCGTCGGCCGAAGAGGGTGATGTTGTCCGGTCGCCGCCGCAGAGCTGTTCGGCGGCATCCGGCATGTCCACGGCGGGGTTGCCGCCCCACCGTGCGTGGGCGGGGACCTCCTCGCCCTTCATGAGGAAGGAGTCGGGTGCGAGCACGGCACCGTCGTCCATCGTCACGCCGTAGTGCACATGGGCGCCGACGCCCAGCGTGCAGCCGGAGCCGAGCGTGGTGCCGTCGGACTTGAAGGTGCCGTCCTCCTGCGAGTGGCACTGGATCTTGCTCCCGGCGTTGAGGGTGCAGTCGTCGCCGATGGTGGCGAGCGTCCGCTCCGTCAGGTAGCAGCCGTCGTCGAACACCCTGCTGCCGATGCGTACGCCCAGCAGTCGCCAGACCAGGCTCTTGAACGGGGTTCCGTTGAAGATGTTGAGGTAGTGGTCCGGCACCTTCCACAGGCGCTCGTGCCACCAGAAGTAGGGGTCGTAGATGGAGCACAACTGCGGGCGCAGCGCACGGAACGAGGTGAGGCAGCGCTCCACCAGGATGTAGTAGGCGGTGGAGAACACGAGCGTGAGTGCCAGATAGGTGGCGATCACCACGTGTCCGAGCACGCCGTAGAGGTCGACGGAAGCCAGCCCGAACACCGTGAGCGCAAAGGTGTGCACCCATCTCACGAACAGATGGAGGGTCATCGAGCGGAGGTTGTAGCGGTTCTTCGAGGTCAGCCGCCGATGGAACGTGTCGCCGGTCCTGAGGTCGTCGAACCGCGAGTCGCGCTCCACCGACCGGGGAATCTCGAAGCAGGGCGAGCCGAGGAGTCCCACGCCTTCCCGGACCTCACCGTCGAGGGGAATCATCACCTTCGTGGCGAGCAGACAGTTGTCCCCCGTCCTGCCGCCCGCGGGATAGGCGATGTTGTTCCCGAGGAAGTTGTGCGGTCCGATCGACGCCCGGGACACCCGGAAAGACGTGCTGGAGAAGTCCGCGTTCACTATGGAGAGCCCGTCGGCCACCATCGTTCCGCTGCCGACGGAGACCAGATACGGGGTCTCGTGCTGCACCTCGGTACCGAAGTTCGACCCGGTCTGCTCGACGTGGGACAGGTCGTATCCGAGAGCGCGGAGGTAGTGCACGATGTAGGAGCTGTCACCGAAGAGCCACTTGAAGAACTTGATGTTCGTCATGCGTGCCGTCGCCCGCTGCAGCGCGTAGTGGAATCCGTAGAGCGGATAGACCCGGTCGGGCTTGATGGCGACACTCAGCAGACGCGGAACGGAGAACAGGCCGACGGCGCCCAGGACGAGGAAGCCGAGGAACAGGACGAGGGACAGGACCAGCGAGTCGTCGATCAGCTCCCACCAGCTGAGCGAGGCCGCGTCCGGTCCGAGTCGCTTGCCGATCGCCGGGACCGCGGTGAACAGCATGTACAACCCGCCCACGGTCAGCGGGATGTACAGGAGGAACAACTGGAGCAGGCTGACGAGGCCGAACCAGGTCCGGCGTCCGGTACCGCACTTGGCCGGTGCGACCCTGACGTAGTCGATCTCCGTGGGCTGTCCCGGGGTGCCGTGCCAGTGCTCGCCGTCCGGGACCGCCTGACCGCGGTACAGGGCGGACGAGTGACCCAGCTGGGCTCCGTCGCCCATCGTCGTGTCGATGTCGAGGACGGTCTTCTCCCCGATGTACACGTCACGGCCCAGCGTGACCCGGCCGGTCTGGATACGGCCCGCGTGCGCCCGGTAGCCGAGGAAGAACGCCTCCTTGCGGATGACCGTACCCTCGCCGATGGTGAGCAGGTCGGTGCAGACCGGGACGGAGTGGGAGAGGATCGTGACTCCCTTGCCGATGTGCGCGCCGAGGGCCCGAAGGTAGAGCACGTACAGCGGATTGCCGACGAAGAGAATCATCGGATTGCCGTGGAGCAGCACCTTCACGAACCAGAAGCGCAGATACGCCAGACTCCAGACCGGAATGTCCACCGGTTTCCAGCGGCCGATGAGAATCCATTTGGCGAGCACCGGGAACAGGCACATGGCCACGAACCCGATGCCTCCGAAGAGCAGCGACCGCAGATAGATGTGGGCCAGATCCGAGCCGGCGGCGATCCATTCGTAGCCCCGGGCGCCGGCGAATCCGGCGACAAGGGAGTACCCCAGGAAAATCAGCAGCTGGAGTGCTCCACAGAGCACATGGTTCGGCCGGCGTTTCGTCGTCGGCGTCGGCTGCGCCGGCGGTGAGGCCGGGATCGACGCGTCGGCGGGAGCGGGAGTGGCCTCCGCGAGAGCCGCTGCGAGGCTCCGGATCGTGGGGTGCCGGTATATGTCCTTCATGGACGCCGACGGCAGATCCGGTATTTTCCTGACCCGCGCACAGAACTGGGCCATCACCAAGGAGTTGGCACCGAGGTCGGTGAAGAAGTGGCTGTCGACCGGAACGTGTTCGACGCTCGATACGTCGGCCAGTACGTCCGCGAGTCTCTTCTCGGTGTCTGTCCTCGATGGGCCGGAACCGTTCTGCCTGGCGGCGATTGCTTCGTCCGGCCCGGATATATGGACCTCGGAGGACTGCTGCACCATGCGATCTCCCGGAAGACGTCTGGATCGGGCGCGTTCTCCTTGCTGATCACGAACCGCCGGGTTCAGTTTCGGTCGGCCACCGGGAGGTTGCCACTTCGCAATCGACCACCGTTCGACGCGGAACGGCCGACGGCCCCGTGTTCCCTGGCTCCCCGCAGTACGGGGGCGCGTTGCGGATCACCCGAATGGCGGCCGTCATCGACCGGCTGGTCAAGCCGCCGGCGCCGACTTCCGGACGGGAAGAGGCACCGGATTCCGCACGCAAAAAGGGGACGGTGCCGGGCGTCCCTTCCCGGCACCGTCCTGGGGCCGTGCGCCGCTCAAGGCACGGCGCGTCCAGGGGCTGAAGCGTCAGGCGACTTCCGCGCGCTCCTTCCCGGCCACCTTCTCGGCCTCTTTCGCGGTCTCCTGACGGTGCTTCCCGCCGGCCTTGCGCCCGGGCAGCACGGCCAGGACGATCACGGTGCCGGCGGCCATGATGATCCCGCCGACGAGGCTGGTCTGAGCGAGGCCGTGGGCGAAGGACTCGTGCACCGGGTCCACCAGGGCCTGGGCCTGCTGGGGGCCGCCGGACGGGGTCTGCGCGACCTGCTCCGCGACCGCGAGGCCGGCCCCCACGGACTCCTTGGCGCTGTACAGCGCGGCGGCCGGGAGGTGCCCGCCGACCAGGTCGCCCAGCTTGTCCTTGTAGGCCGTGGCCAGCAGCGAGCCCAGGATGGCGATGCCGGGGGAGCCGCCGAGCTCCAGGGAGGTGTCGTTGGCGCCACCGCCGACGCCCAGTTCGGACCCGGGGAAGGAGCCCAAGATCGTGTCGGTGGCGGGGGAGACGCTCAGGCCGATCGAGAAACCGAGCATCAGCAGCGTGGGCAGGAAGTCGGTGTACGCCGAGCCCTGGTCGACGCGGGTGAGCAGGAACACGGCCACGGTACCGATGAGCATGCCGGGCACGACCATGGCCTTCACGCCGAGCTTCGGGGTCAGCCGGCCGGTCACCGCGGCGCCGACGAACACGGCGCCGGCCAGCGGCAGCAGGCGAACGCCGGTCTGCAGCGGGTCGTAGCCGAGGACGAACTGCAGGAACTGCGCGGAGTAGTAGAGCGAGCCGAAGGCGCCGAAGAAGAACAGAACCGCGATCATCGAGCCGCTGAAGGGCCGCAGCCGGAACTTGCGGACGTCCAGCATCGGGCTCGGGTGCTTCAGCTCCCACAGGGCGAAGGCCAGGAGGCCCACGCCGCTGACCACGGCCGCGGTGACGGGACCGGTGCCCCAGCCGAAGTGCGGTCCCTCGATGATGGCGTAGACCAGGGAGCCGACGGAGACCATCGAGAGCAGGCCGCCGACGTAGTCGATCCGGCCCATGTCCGCCGCCTTCGACGGCGGCACCAGCAGGAACGCGCCGATGACGGCGACGACGGCGATCGGCACGTTGATCAGGAAGGTCGAGCCCCAGGCGTGGTCCCTCAGCAGCCATCCGGCGAGCAGCGGGCCGACGTCCACACCGGAGGACAGGCGGCCCGGGTCCGGGCGGCCTCCGCCAGCAGATCGGCGGCCTTGACCACGGCCGGTGGATGCGCGTCCGGGCGGACGGGGTCGGGCACGGTCGACACGGTTGCCTCCAGGGGAGCGGTGGGGGAGCGGGCGGACGTACGACCTACGTCCCCCGGTGTGCACACCGTCTTAGACAGCACCCCTCGGATGGGCCAAACTTTGTTCCATGTCACGGAACAGCGCAACGGGCAACATGCTGGAAAAGGCCGCGCTCATCCTCGAATGTTTCACTCCGGGCGGCGGGCCGTACCGTCTGTCGGAACTTTCGGAGCAGACCGGCCTGCCGAAGCCGACGGTGCACCGGCTGGCGGCCGACCTCGTCGGGCTGGGCTGGCTGGAGCGGTCGGGGCCGCAGTACCGGCTCGGCGCGAAGCTGTTCGAACTGGGCTCCCTCGTGCCGCGCCGACGCGATCTGCGCGAGACGGCCCGGCCCTTCCTCCAGGACCTGTTCGAGGCCACCCGTGAGACCGTCCACCTCGGCGTCCGTGAGGGCGTGGAGGTGATCTATCTCGAACGCATCCACGGCCACGAGGCCCTGCAGCTGCCCTCCCACATCGGCGGCAGCCTCCCGCTGAGCTGCACCGGAGTGGGCAAGGCCCTGCTGGCCTTCTCCGGCACGGCACTGACCGACGAGGTCCTCTCCGGCCCGCTGCCGAGCCTCACCCCCCACTCGATCACCGACCCGGCACGCCTGCGCACGGCCCTGGAGAAGATCCAGGTCTCAGGCCTGGCGTACGAGGAGCAGGAGGCCGCGCTCGGCGTGAGCTGCATCGCGGCCCCCGTCTTCGCCGGCGACGCGACGGTGGCCGCCCTCTCGGTGGCCGTACCCTGCTCACGCTTCAGACCGGCCCAACTGGCTCCGGCGGTGCGCACGGCCGCGCTGGGGCTGTCCCGAGTGCTGCGCGGGGCCGGCTGAAGCAGAGCCGGGAAGGAAAGCCGAAAAGAGCCGGGAAAGAAGGCCGGAAGAAAAAAGGGCGGCCCCGGATGTGGGGCCGCCCTGGCGCTCGGTCAGCGGGTGGCGAGCAGTTCCAGGGTGTCGATCACCCGGTTCGAGAAGCCCCACTCGTTGTCGTACCAGGCGACCACCTTGATGTGGCGGCCGTCGACGCGGGTGAGGGCCGAGTCGAAGATAGACGAGGCCGGGTTGCCCACGATGTCGGCCGACACCAGCGGGTCGTCCGAGTACTCGAGGACGCCGGCGAGCTTGCCCTCGGCCGCGGTGCGGTACGCCGCCAGCACCTCGTCGCGGGTCACGTCGCGGGAGACCGTCGTGTTCAGCTCGACGATCGAGCCGACCGGAACCGGCACGCGGATGGAGTCGCCCGACAGCTTGCCGTCGAGGTTCGGCAGCACGAGACCGATCGCCTTCGCCGCACCCGTCGTGGTCGGCACGATGTTGACCGCGGCGGCACGGGCACGGCGCGCGTCACGGTGCGGACCGTCCTGCAGGTTCTGCTCCTGCGTGTAGGCGTGCACCGTGGTCATGAACCCGTGCTCGATACCGGCGAGTTCGTCCAGCACCGCGGCCAGCGGCGCGAGCGCGTTGGTGGTGCACGAGGCGTTCGAGACGATCGTGTGCAGGGCCGCGTCGTACGCGTCGGTGTTCACGCCGAACGCGAGCGTCACGTCGGCGCCGTCCGACGGCGCGCTCACGAGCACCTTCTTCGCGCCCGCGTCGAGGTGGGCACGGGCGGCCTTCGCCGAGGTGAAGCGGCCGGTCGACTCCAGGGCGATGTCGACACCGAGTTCGGCCCACGGCAGGCGCGCAGGATCGCGCTCGGCGAGCACCTTGATCCGACGGCCGTCGACATCGAGGGTGTCCCCGTCGACGGTCACGGGGCGGCCGAGCCGGCCGGCCGTCGTGTCGTAGGCGAGGAGCCGTGCGAGGGTGGCGGGCTCCGTGAGGTCGTTGACGGCGACGACCTCGAGATCGCTGTCGCGCTCCAGCAGCGCGCGCAGCACATTGCGTCCGATGCGGCCGAATCCGTTGATGGCGATGCGAGTCATCAGTCATGTCCCTTCGGTTCGCCACCAGGGTCTCGGTACACGGCCGACCGGGACAGCGGCGCGATCGCCATGGTTCGAAAGGATCGCGCCAGGTGGTGATCGACTACTCGCCCTTGGTGAAGGTGCGCCGGTACTCGCTCGGCGTGGTGCCGAGGACGCGCTGGAAGTGCAGCCGCAGATTCGCGCCGGTGCCGAGACCGACATCGGCGGCGATCTGCTCCACGCTCCGCTCCGAACGCTCCAGCAGCTCACGGGCCAGGTCGATCCGGGCGCGCATGACCCACTGCATGGGCGTGTACCCGGTGTCCTCGGCGAAGCGCCGGGAGAAGGTGCGCTCAGAGACGGCCGCGTGCCGGGCGAGCGCCTCCAGGGTGAGCGGCTCGGCGAGCCGGTGCAGCGCCCACTCGCGGGTGGCGGCGAACCGCTCGCCGAGGGGTTCGGGCACGCTGCGCGGCACGTACTGCGCCTGGCCGCCGCTGCGGTAGGGGGCCGCCACCAGGCGCCGGGCGGCGTGGTTCGAGGCGGCCACACCGAGATCGCCGCGCAGCATGTGCAGGCACAGGTCGATCCCGGAGGCGGCTCCGGCCGACGTCAGCACGCTGCCCTCGTCGACGAACAGCACGTTCTCGTCGACCCGGACGAGCGGATGCTTCGCCGCGAGCGCCCGTGCGTAGTGCCAGTGCGTCGTGGCGCGCTTGCCGTCGAGCAGGCCCGTGGCGGCGAGCGCGAAGGCGCCCGTCGAGATGGCGGCGAGCCGCGCACCGCGCTCGTGGGCGGCGACCAGCCCCTCGACGACGGCCTGCGGGGGGTCTTCGCGGTCCGGGAACCGGTAGCCGGGGATGAACACGATGTCGGCCCAGCCGAGCGCGTCGAGACCGTGGGCGGCGTGGTACGACAGGCCGTCGCCGCCGGCCACCAGACCCGGCGCCGCGCCGCACACCCGCACCTCGTACGGCATGCTCGCGCGGGTCGTGAACACCTGCGCCGGAATGCCGACGTCGAGCGGCTTCGCGCCCTCGAGCACGAGAACGGCGACGCGGCGCAGGCGGGAGACAGGCACGATGACCAGGGTAATCGCTTGCGCGCTACCGGTTCCCGGGGGTGAAGGAGCCGTCAGGCGCCTGGGTCGAAGGGGATCCCGGACGGCATGGAGTGCGCCAGTGCGTACGGGAAGTCGCCGTCCTTGATCTTGATGGTGGCGGCGCCGAAGTCGGCGCCCAGGAGCTTGTCGCGGTAGCCCGCCGGGTAGCCGTCCCAGCCCACGAGACGGGGGAAGAACCACCCGCCGGTCACGTTCTCCGCAGGCTCGTCGTTGGTGTTGGCGAAACGGAAGTCGTGGGTGGACACCCCGTCCTTGTGGTAGACGATCTTCGGGTGCGTGCCGTCGAAGCGGACCGCGGAGCGGGCGGCCACCTGGTAGCCGGTGTGCTGGGACACCGACACGTACTGGACCTGGTTGTCCTTGATCCAGACCACGACGTGCTCCCAGTCGTGCGTGTGGCCGATGGCCGCCGGGCCGAGCGTCGCCTGGTCCTTCTCGAAGTAGCTGGCGTACATCACCGCGCACCAGTCGTTGTTGCACTTTTCGCGTGAGTAGGTGTTGGCGTTGGCCAGTTGGGCGTAGTCGTGGCAGTGCCCGTTGACGTCGCCGCCGAGTCTCAGGCCGGGGTTGATGGTGCCGTCGGCTCCGATGGCGGCCGTGGCGTAGCAACCGTCGCCGTCGTAGTCGTAGGCGGGGGAGAAGGTCTGTTCCAGACCGTCGGCGTGCTGCGGCAGCAGCTGCAGCACGTTTGCGTGGGCGCTCGCCGGGACAGCCACGACGAGTGTCAGCGCGCCGAGGGCGCCGAGGAGGGCCTTGGTCAGGGATTTCGGGTTGCGCATGACGGCTCCTTGCCGGGCGGTTCGCGTCAGCAGTACAGGTTGTTGCCCGCGGGGACACCGAGGATCTGCGTGAAGCGCTGGTAGGCGTCGACGCGGCTCTGCACCTGCGCGGGGTTC
This sequence comes from Streptomyces sp. NPDC001816, assembly GCF_042892235.1. Classification (NCBI taxonomy): domain Bacteria; kingdom Bacillati; phylum Actinomycetota; class Actinomycetes; order Kitasatosporales; family Streptomycetaceae; genus Streptomyces; species Streptomyces sp. NPDC001816. Next base: position 283,809 of record NZ_JBIATY010000005.1, on the reverse strand, counting down.
CTGCCGTCGCACTCCAGGGAGCCGTTGATGCTGCGGATGGTCTGGCCGAAGCCGGCCCCGCCCACCATCGCGTTGTGCGGGGTCGTGCTGCCCGGTCCGGACTGGGTGTTCCAGTACCACAGGCCGGTCTTCCAGGCGACGGAGGCGTTGTTCTCCACCTGCCAGGGGTTGTTGAGGAGATCGATGCCGAGCGCGTCACCGGCGGCCTTGTAGTTGAAGTTCCAGCTGAGCTGGATCGGGCCGCGCCCGTAGTAGGCGGCCTGTCCCGCGGGGCAGCCGTAGGGCTGGTTCCAGTCGCAGTAGTGGGGGTAGTTGGCGGTGTTCTGCTCGACCACGTACACCAGGCCGCCGGTCTCGTGGCTGACGTTGGCGAGGAAGGCGGCCGCCTCCTGCTTCTGCACGGTGTCGCTGCCGGTGTGCGCGAAGCCGGGGTAGGCGCTGAGGGCCGCGGTCAGTCCGCTGTAGCTGTAGAACGAGTTCCGGTTCGGGAACATCTGGTTGAACTGCGCCTCGCTCACCACGAATCCGGACGGGGTGCCCCCGCCACCACCGCTCGCCGGCGCGTTCCACTTCTGGTTCGCGCCGCCCGAGCAGCTCCAGATCTGCAGCCGGGTGCCGTTGGCGCTGTTGTTGTCCCGTACGTCCAGGCACTTGTCGGCCGCCGGGTTGACGATGTCGTGCGCCGCAATCACCACCCACTGCTGGTTGGCGCCGCCCGAACAGTCCCACAGCTGGACGGAAGCGCCGTCCGCGGTGCTTCGGTCGACCACGTCCAGACACTTGCCGAGCGCCCGCAGGGTTCCGTCGCCGGGGTTGGACCAGATCTGGGCGCCGGTTCCGTTGCAGTCGTAGAGCTGAACGGCGGTGCCGTTGGTGCTGTTGGCACCTGCCACGTCGACACACTTTCCGGCGAGTCCGGTGATCGCGCCGTCGGCGGCCTGGGCGGGAGCGGTGGTGAACAGGGCGCCGAGGACGGCGGCGAGAACGAAGCCGATCGTGAAGCGGGACCGTCTGCGGCTGGAAGTCGGCATGGAGGAGTCCACTCCTTGGTTGTGTGGGGGCGCCCGGGAACCTAAAGGTCTGGACCTGCTTTCGTCAAGAGGTGAAGTAAGTAATGGGAAAGGCGAGTTGACGAACACTCAGCTGTAGCCCGGCCGGGCCGTGTCCGTCAGCCCGCCGGGTGGGAGCCCGGTGTGTGGCCGAACGTGCGCCGGAAGACGTCGAGCTCCGTGCTCGGCGGGGCGCTGGCGGGCCGCTGGGGCAGGGTGACGGCCGCCGCCCGGTCGTACCTGGTCTCGGTCGCGGCGGTCGCGGGCGTGGTGTTCGTGCCGGGCCCGGCCCTGTACCTGTTCGTGGTGCTGACCTCGGCCGGTCCGACCGACTTCCGCCGGCCGGGGCCGAAATCCTCTCGGGCTCCGGGACGGTCCCATGCGATGATCACGAAGCCATACCGGCTCAGGATCCCCGCGGACGGAAGGACCCCACCATGGCGACCGAGGCGGCTCGGATCATGGCCGACCCGCACCACGCACGCATCCCGGACACCCCGGCCGGGGGCACGGTCATCCTGCTCAACGGCACATCCAGCTCCGGCAAGTCCAGCATCGCCCGGGCGCTCCTCGACCTGCTCGACGGCACGTGGTTCCACATGCCCGTCGACGCGTTCCACTCCATGCGCTGCGACAAGCCCATGGCCGACGAGGACCTCCAGGCCGAGATCGACCGCACCGCCAAGGGCTTCCACCGTGCCGTCGCCGGGATGGCCGCGGCCGGCAACAACGTGGTCGTGGACCATCCGCTCTCCCGCCGCTGGCGGCTGCTCGACCTCCTCGATCTGCTCGTACCCGAGGACACCGTCCTGATCGGGGTCCACTGCCCGCTGCCCGAGCTGGAACGCCGTGAGCGCGAGCGGGGCGACCGGCAAGCGGGGCTGGCCGCCATGCAGTACGACCAGGTGCACGCGCACGGCGTCCACGACCTCGACGTGGACACCAGCCTGCTCTCCCCGGAGGAATGCGCCCTGCGCATCCGCGACTTCCTGTCGGACCGACCCCGGCCCACCGCCTTCGAGCGGCTCGGCACGACTCTGCGGAATCCGGTCTGACGCATCAGGTTCACGGCCTGACGTCCCGTCATTTCCGGCTGCCGCGGCACCTTGCTGGGTTTTAAAGGCCGCGAAACTGGCGGGAAACACGTCGGCGCCAACCTTCCCTCGAACTGCCCCTGCGGAAGAGGGAAGAGCCGTGACGGAGATCGTCGACAAGCAGGCACCGCCAGCCCCGCCCGGCAGCCGTACCTACAACGGCTGGACGCAGAACGACACGCTCGAGGACTACTCGCTGCGCTACGCGCCCAAGTCCTTCCGCCGCTGGACGCCGTACGTGGTGGCCACGACGGCACTGGGCGGCATCGCCTATCTCGCCGACTTCGCCATCGGCGGCTCCATCGCCCTTTCCCACGGCTTCTCCAGCGCCATGGTGGCGATCCTGGCGGCGGCCGTGGTCATCTTCCTCACCGGCATACCGATCTCGTACTACTCGGCCAAGTACTCCATCGACATGGACCTGTTGACCCGTGGTGCGGGCTTCGGCTATCTGGGCTCGACCCTCACCTCGGTGATCTACGCCAGCTTCACCTTCATCTTCTTCGCCCTCGAAGGGTCGATCATGGCGCAGGCCCTGGAGCTGGGCCTGCACATCCCGCTGGCCCTCGGGTACGTCATCTGCTCGCTGGTCATCCTGCCGTTGGTCGTCTACGGCATGACCGCGCTGTCCAGGATGCAGGTGTGGACCCAGCCGGTCTGGCTGGTGCTGATGGTCGCGCCGTTCGTGTCCATCGCGATCCAGGAGCCAGGAAAGTTCTCGGAGTTCACCCACTTCGCGGGCGACTCGCCCACCGGGTCGAGCATCAGCATGCTCGGTGTCGGGGCGGGTGCGGGTGTCGCGCTGTCGCTGATCGCACAGATCGGCGAACAGGTCGACTACCTGCGCTTCATGCCCGACAAGACACCGGAGAACGGCCGGCGGTGGTGGGCCGCAGTGCTGGGCGCCGGGCCCGGGTGGGTGGTCCTGGGCGCGCTGAAGCAGATCGGCGGCGCCTTCCTGGCCTTCTTCATCGCCGGCAGCGTCGGGCTGTCCAAGGCCAACGAGCCGATCCAGCAGTACGTTCACGGGTTCGGGACCTTCGCCGCACCCGTCGCGCTGGGCCTCGCCACGTTCTTCGTCATCCTCTCCCAGATAAAGATCAACTCCACCAACGCGTACTCCGGTTCGCTGTCCTGGTCCAACTTCTTCTCCCGGTTGACGCACCGTCACCCGGGTCGCGTGGTCTACATCTTCCTCAACGTCGGTATCGCGCTGGCCCTCATGGAGGGCGGGGTCTTCGGCTTCCTCAACACGGTCCTCGGGTTCTACTCCAACGTGGCCATCGCCTGGATCGGGGCGGTCGTCGCCGACCTCGTGATCAACAAGCCGCTGAAGCTGAGTCCTTCGTACATCGAGTTCAAGCGGGCCCACCTGTACCACTTCAACCCGGTCGGCTTCGGCTCGATGCTGATCGCCTCCGCGGTGTCCATCGCCGCCTACTTCGAGGCGTTCGGCGCCTACGGCAAGGCGTTCTCGCCGTTCATCGCGCTGTTCCTGGCGATGGTGCTCTCGCCGTTGTTCGCGGTGCTCACGAAGGGGCGCTACTACATCGCCCGCGTCGACGACCTGGACGAACCACTGCTGGGCGCCGACGGGCTGCCCTCGGCAGCCACCCTGACCTGCTCGGTGTGCACGACCGAGTTCGAGCGGCCGGACATGGCGGGCTGCCCCTTCCACCAGGGCGCGATCTGCTCGCTGTGCTGCAGCCTGGAGAAGGACTGCCACGACTCCTGCAAGAGCGCCGGCCCTTCGGGACCGGTCGACCTCGCCATGCCCGCCGTCCGGCCGGGCGGCGGCCCGTCTCCTGCCTGAGGCCGATGAAGCCCCGGCGGACCGCCTCCGACACTGCCGCCGCTCATGCTCGACAGGAGGCGCCCGGCGGGGGGGAGCGCAGCTTGGCGTCAGGCGTACGACCATGCGCGCGGCCCTCGCCGAACTGGCCGAGGAGGGGCTGATCACCACTGCACCGGCAAGGGCTCCTCCGTCCTCTTCGACGGCCGCCCGCCCGACGACCGGCTCGGCTGGGCCGGCGCGCCGGCCCGCAAGGGCGTCGAGAGCCGGCTGCGCACCCTCGCCGTGCACGAGACGCACGACAGTGGCCTCGCCACCCAACTCCGCCTGGAGAAGAACACGTTCGCGTGCGTGGAGCGGACCCGGGAGCTGGTCGCGGACGCCACCACCGTGTTGTACGAACGCAGCTATCTGCCGCCCGTGTCCGTGATCCGGGAGCTGCCCGCCCAGGGGCTCGGCCAGGACTCGCTCGCCGAGGTGCTGCTGCGGGCCGGGCTACGGCCCGACCACGGAGAGCAGCGGGTCTCCGGGCGCCGGATCGACGCCCACGAGGCGGAGCTGCTGCTGCGGCAGCCGGGAAACTGGTTCCTCGACGCGCGGCGCACCAGCCGGGCCGCCGACGGCTCCTTCGCCGAGCATGTCGCCGGCCTGCTCGACCCCGACCACTTCCAGTTGACCATCGCCTTCGGCTGACCCGCCAAGACGGACACCTGCCCTCCCCGGAATCCTCACGCATGCCCTCGGCCGCACGGGGTACGCGAGCGGAGCACGCCCGGGCGTCGGCCCGCGCGCGTGGCCGTACGACCGCCGCTACCTGGGGATCTGCCATGGAAACACCCGCACACGACGACCTTCCGACGCCGGCCCAGCAGGCGCTGGACGCGCTGGCCGTGAACGCCGAGGACCAAGCCGCCCTGGACACCCTCGCCCACTGCGACGTGCTCGTCCCCGTGCCGGACGACGCGGTGGACGGCGACGGCGACGGCTCGACGATCGCCCTGCCCGTCATGGAACAGGCCGGAGGCGATCCGGTCGTCCCCGTGTTCACCTCGGAGGGCACGATGGCCGACCTGCTGCCCTTCGTCTCCCGCTACCACCTGGTACCGCTCGGCACACTGGCCGCCCACTGGCCCGACGACGACCTCTCCCTGGCCATAGACGGCAACTCGACCCACGGCCTGACGCTCACGTCACACGGAGTCCGCACACTGCTCGCAAGGTGAACCACGACAAAATGACCGCATGCAATGGATCTCCGGAGCTGCCGGCGGGCTGGTACTGGTGCTGGTCCTGACCAGCATCCTGCGCACCCTCGTAGTCCCCCGAGGCCTCTACTCCGCGCTGGTGTTCCGCCTGTGGTGGCTGCTGCGCAGGCTCCTCAGGCTCGCCGCCCCGCGCCGCGGCTACCACGCCATCGACCGCGCCCAGACCTGGCTCGCCCCGCTGATGCTGATCGGCATGCTCGTCACCTGGCTCGGCGGGGCCCTGCTCGGCTTCGGCCTCCTGCTGTACGCGGCGTCCCCGCTGTCCTGGACGGCCGCCTTCCGCGAGGCGGGATCCAGCCTGTTCACGCTCGGGTTCGCGAGCGGTGCCCGGCTGAAACTGTCCGTGCTCGACTTCATGGCCGCGGCCACCGGACCCGTCCTGATCGCCCTCCAGATCGCCTACCTGCCCACCCTCTACGCCGCCTACAACCGTCGTGAGCTGGAGGTCACCCTGCTCCAGGCGCGAGCCGGCGAGCCCGCCTGGGGGCCGGAGATCCTCGCCCGGCAGTGGCTGGTCGAGACCGAGACCGCGCTGCCCGAGCTGTACCGGGCCTGGGAGCGCCTCGCCTCGGACATGGGCGAGAGCCACTCCACGTACCCGATCCTGCTGACGTTCCGCTCCCCGCGCCCGCACCGCAGCTGGCTGGTCGGGCTGGTCGCCGTCATGGACGCGGCCGCCCTGCAGCTCGCGCTGGACCCGCGGCTCGCGCCGCCGGAGGCCCGTCTGGTGCTGCGCGCCGGGTTCACGGCCCTGCGCGACATCGCCCGCGTGGTGCGCATCCCCTTCGACCAGGATCCCTCGCCGGGCAGTGCGATCCTGCTGACCTTCGAGGAGTTCGACGAGGCGGTGGCCATGCTGGGGACGGCCGGCTTCCGTGCGGAACGCAGCCCGAAGGAGGCCTGGCCGCACTTCCAGGGCTGGCGCGTCAACTACGAGGCGGTCGCGTACGAGCTGTGCCGCCGCTGCGACGCGGTGCCGGGTCTGTGGACCGGCCCCCGCGACTTCTCCGGCGGGCCCATCCCGCCGCGGCGCCCCGTGGACCGCCGGCCCGGTGCAGGACGGCCGGAACTGCCCCCCGTCTCCGAGTAGTCACCCCGCCCTCGGGCGGGAAGATCCCACCGGAAGGTCCGTCGCATGCGAAGGAGCCGATGGTCGTGAGGGTCGTCCTGCTGGGTACCGCCGCCGGAGGCGGCTTCCCGCAGTGGAACTGCGCCTGCGCGCTGTGCGCGGCCGCCCGGGACGGGAAACTGCCCTCCCGGACCCAGGAGTGCGCCGCCGTCACCGGCAACGGCCGCGACTGGTGGCTGCTCAACGCGTCGCCCGATCTGCGCACCCAGCTCATCGCCACCCCAGTCCTCCGGCCCGGCCCCGGGCCCCGGGACACGCCGCTGCGCGGGGTACTGCTCACCGATGCGGAGGCGGACCACGTCACCGGTCTGACCGAGCTGCGCGGAGCGGCGGGCCTGAAGGTCTACGCGGCCCCGCCGGTCCGCGCCGTCCTCACGCCCGCCCGCGCCGCCCTGGACCGCTACGCCTCCTGGGAGTGGGCCGACAGCGTGGCCGACGGCGGCTTCGTGCTGTCCGGCGGACTGGTCGTCACGGCCCATCCGGTGGGCACCAAGATCCCGAAGTACGTACCGGCACAGGCGCCCGGGGCCGGCGGCCCGTGGGTGACGGCGTACCGCGTCGAGGACCTGGCCAGCGGGGGAGTGCTGGTGTACGCGCCCTGCGTCGGCGCCTGGAGCCCCGTGCTGGACGAACTGTGCGCGTCGGCCGACTGCGTGCTGCTGGACGGCACGTTCTTCGCGGCCGACGAGATGGGCAGCGCGGTGCGGACCGATGCCGGGCAGGCGGCCATGGGACACCTGCCGGTCACGGGCCCCGACGGCTCACTGGAGGCGCTGGCCCGCCATCCGGGCGCGCGCCGGATCTACACCCACCTCAACAACACCAACCCGCTGCTCGACCCCGCCTCACGGGCACGCGCGCGCGTGGCCGAGCACGGGGTGGAGGTCCTGCCGGACGGGGCGGAGCTGACGCTCTAGCCGGCCTGCTCGGCCAGCATCCGCTCCAGCACGGCCCGCTGCAGTGGCAGTACCTCGGCGTACAGGGCGCGGCCCTTGTCCGTGAGCGCGACCCACACCCCGCGCCGGTCCTCCACGCACACCGAGCGCTCGACCAGGCCCTCCTTCTCCAGGCGGCCGATCAGCCGGGACAGCGCGCTCTGGCTGAGATGGACCCGCCCGACCAGGTTCTGCACCCGGCACTGGTCGCCCTCCTCGGGCGCCGCGGTGGCGAGGATGTCCAGCACCTCGAAGTCGCTCGCGCCCAGCCCGTGCGGGTGCAGGGCACGGTCGATCTCGCACATCGTGTGCGCGTGGAGCGTGAGGATGTCCCGCCACCGCTCCTCGAGCCGGGTGTCGGCCGTCTTGACTGCCATACCCGCACCGTAGCACCGATTCGGCCAATTATTGAGTGTGCAACTAGTGCGGGTGCAAGCACCCGTACGGGCCTCAGGCGGACGGGTCCTGGAGAAGGCCGATCATGTTGCCGTCGGCGTCCTTCACGGAGGCGATCAGACGGCCGTTGCCGACGTCCCGCACGTCCTGCACCACCTCGGCACCCGCCGACAGCAGGGCCGCCAGCCGCTCCCGCAGATCGGTGACATGCCAGAACGGCACCGGTCCGGTCAGGCCCTGGGCGTGCCCGTTCGGGTCGAGGCCGACGTCCTGCCCCTCGGCCTTGAAACCGACGTAGTAGGGCTGGTCCGCGTACGGCTCGACACCCAGCAGGGCGGTGAACAGGGCCTTGGCGCTGTCCTTGTCCTTGACGGGGTAGATGATCGTCTGGATGCCGGCGGTCATGGAACTCACTCCTTCGAGGTGCGTGGGCCGACGGGTTTGCGTCGGTGCTCTCACGCTAGGGCGGGGGAGCCCGCCACCGCTTCTTCGATCCTGACCGGTTGCGGCGGCGGGCTCTCCCGGGCCTGCCGGTCACTCGCTGCGCAGCACCTCAGCGACGGTCAGGCGGGCGGCCCGCCGGGCCGGGACGAGCGCGCCCAGGACCGCGATCACAAGCCCTGCCAGGGCCAGAGCGGCCAACGTCGGGGCGTGCCAGACGTCCGTCATGTACGGCGGGAGGGTGATGTCGATCCCGGCCGCCATCCGAGGGATCACCAGCTCGTAGCCGACGATCCCCAGCGGGATCCCGAGCAGTGAGCCCACCGCGCCGAGCACCGCCATGGAGGTCACCGTCATCACCGTCACCTGGCGCGGGGTCATGCCGATCGACTTGAGCATGCCGAGGTCGCGGCGCCGGTCGTGGGTGTTGAGGACGGCCGTGTTGAACACGCCGAGCGAGGAGACCAGGGCCAGCATCAGGGTGAGCGCGGTCGCCGAGCCGACGATGGTGCGGGTGACGTTGTTCGGACCGCTCAGCTGGAGGGACAGACCCGGGTCGGCCGCCCGCACCGCGCGCGCGTAGGCCTGCTGGTCGGCGCCCTCGCGGAGTCTGACGTGGTAGGCGATGGGCTTCACGTCCGGCGTCAGGGCCGTGACCGTCGGCCAGGCGCCGACGACCAGCCGGTCGTTGTCCAGCATGGTCTCGCCGACGATGGTCAACCGCTCCTCGCGGCCGCCCTTGCGCAGCCGCAGCTGATCGCCGACGTGCGTGCCGGTCCGGTGCAGGAACGCCGTGCCGGCCACGACCTCCCCGGTGCGGTGCGTCCAGCGGCCCCGGATCAGGACGCTGTCCAGGGGCACGTCCCCGCGCCGGCCTTCGAACATGACCACCTGGGTGGAGCCGACGAGGAGCGTTTCCTCGTCCGACCGCGCCGTGACCCGGGTCGCTCCCGGCAACGACTCCAGCATCGCCTGGAGCTGCCGGTCGCTGTGCACCGGCCGCACTTCCTTGCCGTGCCGGTAGTTGCCGACATACACGGTGACGTCGAACGCGTGCTGTCCCCCATTCCCGAAGTCGGTCAGTGTCGCTGCCAGACCGGTCGCGAACGTCACCGTCGTCACGCCGAGAGCCACCGCGGCCAGCGTGAGCGCGCTGCGCGCCGGACGGGCGAACGGCAGCCCCACGCCGAGGCTCACCGACCGGGGCAACCGGGCACCCGCCAGGCGCCGCTGGATGCCGAGCGCCCGTCCGGCACGTGGCGCACTTCCCGCACTGATCGCCCGCGCCGCCGACATCCGGCGCGCCCGCATCGAGGGCCCCAGCGCCGCGAGCACGCACACGAGCGGCATGCCGAGCAGGGCGAGCGCGTTCACCCAGGGCGCGATACCGACGCTGCCGTGCAGCACCCCCGAGTTCGGCCCGGTGAACACGAACTGGAAGAACGGGTGCGCCACCAGGTTGCCGGCGAGTGTGCCGAGCGCACAGCCCAGGACCGACGGTACGGAGATCATCACGAGGTAGACGCCCAGCACCTGCCCCGGCGTGAACCCCAGCGCCTTGAGGATGCCGATGTGCCGGAACCCGGAGACCACCGCCCCGCCGACCACATTGGCGACGATGAGCACGGCCACCAGGATGCCCAGGACACCGAACGCCATCAGGTACGGCGCGTACGCGCGCGCGGTGCTGCCGATCCGGTGCTTCAGGGCCAGATATGTCTCCGATCCGGCGAGCGCGCCCTTCGGCAAGTTCTCGGTCACGTCGGTCATACCCGCGCGCAGGGCGCGCTCCGACGACGCGTCCCGGAACCGGAACAGCATCTGGGTGCCGGTCGGGTGCAGGGCCGCGATCTGGTCGGGGGCGACCCAGGCGTCCGCCGTGTGGCTCAGGTCGAAGGCGAACCCGACGATCGTCAGCGTGGGCCCCGACGGCACGCGGAACTTCTTGCCCATGTCGTCGGCGGTCCAGTCGGACTGCCGGTTCAGGACGATCTCCCCGGGCCGGGTGGGCCACCGGCCCGCCCACAGGTTCACCCGGTCCACCGGGCCACCAGGGCCGGGACGCCCCACCAGCGTGACCTCGCCGCCGAGACCGAAGTCGCCCGCACCGCGCGGAAGGTCCACCGAGGCCTGCCGGAACGGCCCGGCCACCGCCTCGACCCCGGACTGCCGGGCCGCGTGCGCCAGTTGGGCGTCCGACACCTCGGCCGAGTCGAACGCGGCGATGACATGCGGCCCCCGCTGTTTCCCGAAGACGTGGTCGAAGGGCGCGGACGCCGCGTCGACCAGGCCCAGCGCGACCACGAGCGACCCCGTCGACACGAGCGTGACCAGCCAGATGACCAGCGTCTGAAGTCTCCGCCGGCGTACGGCCGCCCGCGCGGCCTTCCACACCGCCCTCATGCGGACGGCTCCAGGGTGTGCTCGCCGGTCACCCGGCCGTCGGCGACCTCCACCAGCCGGCTCGCACAGCGCCGCGCGAGATGCCGGTCGTGCGTCACGATGATCAGGGTCTGCCCGATCTGGTTCAGGTCGAGCAGCAGGTCCATCACCTGCTCCCCGGCCCTGCTGTCCAGCGCGCCGGTCGGCTCGTCGGCCAGCAGCAGCGCGGGACGGTTCATCAACGCCCGTGCCACGGCGACCCGTTGCCGCTCACCACCGCTGAGTACCGCGGGGTAGGCATTGCGGCGGTCGGCGATGCCGAGTTCCCCGAACAGCTCCAGTGCCCGCCGACGGGCCTGCCGGGCCGGTGTGCCGGTCAACTGGCCGGCCAGGGCCACGTTGTCGAGCGCCGACAGGTCGTCGATGAGGTTGAAGAACTGGAAGATCATGCCGATCCGGCGCCGCCGGTACAGCGCGAGCCCTTTCTCGCTCAACTCCCCGACGTTCTCGCCGTGTACGACGACGGTGCCGGCCGACGGCCGGTCGAGACCGGCGATCATGTTGAGCAGCGTGGACTTGCCGCACCCCGAGGGCCCCATCACCGCGACCGCCTCCCCGGCTCGGATCTCCAGCGACACCCCGTCGAGGGCGACCGTCTCGCCGTACTCCTTGCGCACCCCGTCGAGCCGTACGACGGTGTCTCCCGTTCTCACCTCAGTGACCATGGACAGGACGCTAGAGGGGCGACGGGGACCCGGGCATCCCTCCGCGGATGGCACCCGGCGGCGGGACTCATCCCAGGGATGCAGGGCGCTGAATCCACAGGTCGATGCGGATGTCAGTGCCGTCTGCGAGAGTTGGGCCATGGGGGAGTACGAGGTGTTGGCGGCGGCGCTCGCGGTGGCGTGCGCGGCCGTCCTGGTGCTGACGGCTACGCTGGTGCGCATCCGGCGCCGGTGGCAGGCCGCGGTCGGGGAGCGGGGGTGGCTGCTGGAACGGGAGCGGGAGAGCGCCGCCGAGGCCGCGATCGCGGCCGAACGCGACCGTATCGCGCGCGAGTTGCACGACATCGTCAGCCACAATGTCAGCCTCATGGTCGTGCAGGCGAGCGCCGCCCGCGAGGTGCTCGGCACCATGCCCGACGAGGCCGCGACCGCCCTGCGCGCCGTCGAGGACGCCGGGCGGGGCGCGATGACCGACCTCAGACACCTGCTCGGGCTGCTGGCGCCCGCGCAGAACGGCGAGGACACCGACCCGGGCCCGGCCCGCCCCGACGACCCCGGCACGCCCCTCGCCCCGCAGCCCGGCCTCGACCGGCTCGGGCACCTGGTGGACCGGATATCGTTCGCCGGCCTCCCGGTCGAGGTCCGCATCTCGGGCGAGCCGTGCCCGCTGCCCCAGGGAGTCGACGTGACCGCCTACCGCATCATCCAGGAGGCCCTGACCAATGCGCTCCGGCACGGCGACGGCGGCAAGGCGGAGGTGACGGTGCGCTATGCCGACCACGCCCTGCGCGTCGAGGTGCTCAACACCGGACCCAGCGTGCTGACCGGCACCGCACCGGCCGCGCCGAAACCGCACGGCGCGGGCACCGGGCGCGGTCTGCTCGGACTGCGCGAGCGGGTCGCCGTCTACGGCGGAGACCTGGACGCCCGGCGCAGACTCGGCGGCGGCTACCGCGTCCGCGCCCGCATACCCCTGGACCGCCCGTGACCGGGCAGGCGCCCGAGCGGGCGCCCCGCGTCCTGATCGCCGACGACCAGACGCTCATCCGGACCGGCTTCCGGCTGATCCTCACCGCCCGGGGCATCGAGGTGGTCGGCGAGGCCGCCGACGGCATCGAGGCGGTCGCCGCCGCCCGTGAACTCGCGCCGGACGTCGTGCTCATGGACATCCGGATGCCGGCCATGGACGGCCTGGAGGCCACCCGACGCATCCTGGAGCAGGCCTCGGACTGCCGGGTGCTGATGCTGACCACCTTCGACCTGGACCGGTACGTGTACACGGCCCTGTCGCTCGGGGCCAGCGGCTTCCTGCTGAAGGACGTCACGCCGGAGCACCTGGCAGCGGCCGTACGGCTCGTCGGCACCGGCGACGCCCTGCTGGCGCCGCAGATCACCCGGCGCCTGGTGGAACGGTACGCGGCCGAGGCCGAGCGGACCGCCCAGGCCGTCCCCGCCGACCTGGCCGCCCTCACACCCCGCGAGCGGGAGGTGCTGACCCTGATGGGACGTGGCCTGTCCAACACCGAACTGGCCGCCGAGCTGACCCTCAGCGAAGCCACGGTCAAGTCCCACGTGGCCCGGATCTTCGCCAAGCTGGGGCTGCGCGACCGCGCCCAGGCGGTCGTCCTCGCCTATGAGACGGGGCTGGTCAGACCGGGGCAGCGCTGACCAGCCCGGGTGTTCTCAGGTCGACTCGCGGCGCACCAGTTCCGTCGGGAGGATCACCGCGGCCGGGTCCTCGCCGCCTATCTGTGCGAGCAGCACCCGCACCATCTCGGAGCTGATCCGGTCCCACGGCTGGCGGATGGTGGTGAGCGCCGGGGTGACGGCGGTCGCCGCGGGGGAGTCGTCGAATCCGCCGACAGCGATGTCCTGCGGCACCCGCCTGCCCGCCCGCTGCAGCACCGCCAGCACACCCTGTGCCATCAGATCGGAGGCGACGAACACGGCGTCCAGGTCCGGGGCCTGCGCCAGCAGCCGCTCCGCGCCCGCCTCACCGCTGGCCCGGCTGTAGTCGCCGGGGACGATCAGCCGCTCGTCCACCTCGACGCCCGCCTCGGCGAGCACCTCCTTGTACCCGGCGAGCCGCTCCACCCCGCCCGGGGTGTCCAGCGGACCGGTGACCACACCGATCCGGCGCCGGCCCAGCGACAGCAGGTGCCGGACCATGTCCCGGGCGCCGTCGCGGTCGTCGGCGGCCACGTAACTCACCTTCGAGCCGAGGCCGATCGGCTTGCCGCAGGCGACCAGCGGCACACCCGCGTCCCGCAGCTCCTCCGCGACCGGATCACCGGAGTGGCTCGAGACCAGCAGCACCCCGTCGGCGTGCCCGGCCGTGATGTAGCGCGTGATGCGCCGCTGTTCGTCCTTTGTGCCCGCCAGCATCAGCAGCAGCGGGATGTCGTGCCCGGCCAGCGCCTGCGACGACTCGCTGGTCAACCAGATCGACACCACCGGCGAGCTGGTCTCCGGCTACCCCGCGAGCGTGGCCGGGCAGACCAAGTGGATGAACGATGTGGCGAGCATCGTGGAGGCCGTCCCGAACGGCCGCAGCCTCGGTGTCTTCTACTGGGAGGCGACCTGGACCGCGGTCACCGGCAACGGCTGAGACCCGACCGACGCCACCTCCGGCAGCGGCTGGGAGAACCAGGCCCTGTTCGGCTACGACGACAAGGCGCTGTCCTCCATGTCGTGGTTCAGCCACGACTGAACCACCCCTGACGGGGGCCGGCCGTAAGGGGACGGCCGGGCCCCTCCCCGTTTCCGTGAACGGGACCGGCGGGAACGGCCGTTCGATACCGGACAAGGGTCGCGGAGTCCCGTACGGGAGGGCTTCGGCTGCGCGAGAGTGGGAACACGGCGCACGAGGAGGCCGGGAACGGAGGCGGGACGGATGATGAGGAACCCCAGGGGCGGCATGCGGCGGGACATCCTGGACTGGCTCAAGGACCCGGCCGCCCACTTCCCGTCAGGACGCCGCCACGGCGACCTCGCCGAGACCGGAGTCACCGCGCGGGCGGTGGCCGCCAAGCTCGGCGTCTCCCGTCGGACCGCCGCCGCCCACCTCGACCTCCTCAGCCGCATGGGCCTGCTCCGCACCCGCCGGATCCGCTGCCGCACCCACTACCGACGCGACGAGGTCCGCATCGCCGAGGTGGCCAGGATGTTCGAGAAGGGCTGGTGAACCGGGGCCGACGTCGTCGGCGGCGATTTCGCCGACATCCCCCGGCACGCGGCAGACGCTGGGACGATGGAGCACCGTCGACCTCGAAGGGCAGGCGCGCATGACCCCTCCCACTCCTCTGGTCGTCCACCGGTACGTCGCCGTCGGCGGCGAGGGTCCCGAGGACGTCGTCGCCGACTCCCGCGGCCGCGTGCTCACCGGCGTGGCGGACGGCCGGATCCTGCGCATCGACGGCATCGCGGACCCCTCGGCCACCCGTGTCGAGGTGCTCGCCGAGACCGGCGGGCGGCCGCTGGGCCTCGAACTCGTGCCGGACGGCGCCCTCCTGGTGTGCGACGCCGACCGCGGACTGCTGCGCGTGGGTCTGGACGACGGCCGCGTCCAAGTGCTCGCCGAGACGGTCGCGGGGGAGCGGCTGCGGTTCTGCAGCAACGCCGTCGCCCTGTCCGACGGCAGCGTGTACTTCACCGTCTCCAGCCGCCGCTACCCGCTGGAGCACTGGATCGGGGACGTGGTCGAACGCACCGGCACCGGCCGCCTGTTGCGCCTCGCGCCGGGCAGCGATCGGCCCGAAGTACTGCTGGACGGGCTCCAGTTCGCCAACGGCCTGGTACCCGCTGCCGACGAGTCCTTCCTGGTCGTCGCCGAGACCAGCGCCTACCGACTGACCCGCTACTGGCTGACCGGGCCGAAGTCCGGGCGGCACGAACCGTTCGCCGACGACCTGCCCGGCATGCCCGACAACCTCTGGCGCGCGGGCAAGGCCGGCCCGATCCGGGTGGCCCTGGCCGGGCCGCGCGTACCCCCGCTAGACCTGCTGCACCGCGGTCCCGCGGCCCTGCGCCGGGCCGCCGCCCGAGTCGCCGTCCGCGCGCCCTACCGGCCCGCCGGAACCGTCGGCGTCCTCGCCGTCGACGACGACGGCCGCGTCCTGGAGCACCTCACCCGTCGCCGCTCCGGCTACCGCATGGCCACCAGCGTCTGCGAGGCCTCCGGTCACCTGATCCTGGGCAGCGTGTGGGAGCGGGGCATCGCGGTCTGCGCCCTGCCCGAGCCCACACGCTGAGTCACTCCGAGGTGCTCGGCGGCCGCCCGCCGCGGCCGCGTGTGCGGTCGGGGCGCCGTCGGCGTTACCCTGGTCCGCGGCCGCGATCATCCTGCGCGGCGCGGCGGTGGGGCCCGCCGTACCCGAACCGCGGTGAAGGCGCCGCCAACGGTCCCTACTTGCGACGGCATGGCGCCCGTGTGCCCAGGGCTCCGGCGAGTAGGAGAAGTACGAGCATGACAGTCCCGGAAGCCGAGAGCCTGCAGGCCCGCCCCGCACCCGCGCGGCGGGCTCAGTGGCGTACCCAGGCCCCCGTCGTCGCCGTGGTCGCCGTGGGCGGCGCCCTCGGCGCGACGGCCCGCTACGCGCTGACCCTGGCCTGGCCCACGCCCCTGGGCGGATTCCCCTGGGCGACCTTCTGGACCAATGTCGTCGGCTGCGCCGTGATCGGCGTGTTCATGGTGCTGATCACCGACGTGTGGGCTGCCCACCGCCTCGTACGCCCCTTCTTCGGCACCGGCGTGCTCGGCGGCTTCACCACCTTCTCCACCTACGCCGTCGACATCCGCAGGCTGGTCGACACCGGCCACCCCCGCACGGGGCTGGCCTATCTCGCCGCGACCCTGTTCGCGGCCCTCGCGGCGGTGTGGCTGGCCTCGGTCGCCGCCCGCCTGGTGCTCACCCGGAGGCAGCGATGACCGCACTCACCGGCCGGGCCGTGCGGCTGACCGTCTACATCGGCGAGGACGACACCTGGCACCACAAGCCCCTCTACACCGAGATCGTGCACCGCGCCCGCGCCGCCGGGCTGGCCGGGGCCAGCGTCTTCCGGGGGATCGAGGGGTTCGGCGCCTCCTCCCGCATCCACACCACCCGGCTGCTGTCCCTGAGCGAGGACCTGCCCGTGGCGATCGTCGTGGTGGACACCGAGGAGCGGGTCCGGGCCTTCCTGCCGCAGCTGGACGAGCTGGTCGGCGAAGGCCTCGTGACGCTGGAGGAGTGCGAGGTCATCCGGTACGTGGGGCGTGCACCCGGCCCGGGCGGGACGGAACCGAAGGGTAAGAAGTCGTTGTGAACTGGCTGCTGGTCGTCCTGGGGGCCGTGGTCGGCGCGCCCCTGCGCTATCTCACCGACCGGGCTGTCCAGGCCAGGCACGACTCGCTCTTCCCCTGGGGCACCTTCGTGGTGAATGTCACGGGCTGCCTGATCCTGGGCCTGCTCACCGGTGCCGTGTCCGCCGGAGCCGCAGGTCCGCACCTGCAGCTGCTGATCGGCACCGGGCTGTGCGGGGCGCTGACGACGTACTCGACCTTCTCCTACGAGACCCTGCGGCTGACCGAGGCCGGTGCGGGGCTCTACGCTGCCGCCAACGCCGTCGCCAGCGTGGTGGCGGGGCTTGCAACGGCCTTCGCGGGTGTGTCCCTTGCCGGGGCTCTGTGGGGCTAGGCGCTTGGCGTACGGCCGGGCATAGTGAGTACTGTCTACAGCACTGTCGACCAATTTTTCTCAGAACTGGATCCGCATGAGCGCCATCTCCGTCGGTCAGGCCGTCGTCCTCGGAGTCGTCGAGGGGGTGACCGAGTTCCTCCCCGTGTCCTCCACCGGCCACCTCAAGATCGCCGAGGGGCTCATGGACATCCCGGTCGACGACAAGTCCGTCGTCGGGTTCTCGGCCGTCATCCAGGTCGGCGCCATCGCCGCCGTGCTCGTGTACTTCTTCAAGGACATCAAGCGGATCGTCTCCGCGTGGTTCCGCGGCCTGACCAAGCCCGAGGAGCGCTACCACCACGACTACAAGTTCGCCTGGTGGGTGATCGCCGCGACCATCCCGATCGTCATCGTCGGACTGGCCGCCAAGCCGCTGATCGACGGCCCGCTCGCCTCGCTCTGGGTGGTCGCCGGCTCCCTGATCGTCGGCTCCGGCGTGATGTGGGCAGCGGACCAGATGGGCCGCCACAAGCGCGGTGAGGACGACACCTCCTTCAAGGACGCGATGCTGGTCGGCTGCTCCCAGATCCTCGCCCTGCTCTTCCCCGGCTTCTCCCGCTCCGGCGCCACCATGTCCACCGCGCTCATCCTCGACCTGGACCGCGTCGCCGCCACCCGCCTCTCCTTCTTCCTCGGCATCCCGGCCCTGACCGGCGCCGGCATCTACGAACTGAAGGACGCCCTCGGTGCGGGCGTCGGCGCCGCCCCGCTGGCCGTCGGAACGATCGTGTCCTTCGTGGTTGCCTACGCCTCCATCGCCTGGCTGCTGAAGTTCGTCGCCAAGCACTCCTTCAACGCGTTCGTGATCTACCGGATCGTGATCGGCGCCGCCCTCCTCGGCCTGCTCGCCACCGGCACGCTCAGCAGCTGAGCGACCCCCGAACCGCCCACGGGGCGCGGATGCCTGCATTCAGGCGCCGCGCCCCGTGAATGTTTTCTTACGCGACGCCTTGACAGTTCCCGCAGGCAACCCGCAGGATCGCTCCCGTGAACCTGTCAGACAGCCAGACAGGTGGCCCGGCCCCGCGGCGCGTCAGCGCCATGGAAGCCGTCCTCGGCCACCTCCGCGCCGCCATCGAGCGCGGCGAGTACGGCATCGGCGACAAACTCCCCTCCGAGGCCGAGCTGTGCCGCACCCTCGAGGTGTCCCGGCCCGTGCTCCGCGAGGCGCTGCGCGCCCTGCAGACGATGGGCCTGACGGTCTCCCGGACCGGCAAGGGCACCTTCGTCGTCGCGAACGCCGTCGAGGACCCCACCTTCGGCGACTACGCGGCAAGCGACCTGCTCGAGGTGCGCCGCCACATCGAGATCCCGGTCGCCGGGTACGCGGCCGTGCGCCGCACCCCGGAGAACCTGGACCACATGGCCCACCTCCTCGACCGCATGGAGCGGGAGACGGACACCACCGCGTGGGTCGCGATGGACAGCCTCTTCCACCTCGCCGTGGCCGAGGCCGCCCAGAACCCGGTCTTCCGCCGGGTCATCGAGGAGATCCGTGACGCACTGGCGCGTCAGTCGGCCTTCCTCAACGAGCTGGGCGGGCGCCGCGAGCAGTCCAACCGCGAGCACCGGGCGATCGTCGAGGCGCTGATCGACGGTTCCGAGCACGACGCCGTCGAGGCCATGAGTCATCACCTCGACCGCGTCGAGACGACCCTCACCCACATCGTGCGCCCCGGGCGCACGGACCTCCCCATGGAAGGCGGACCCGAGGCGTGAGCGAACAGCACCTCAAAGACGAGACGCGCCCCTCGTCCACCCATGTAGACGCCGGAGACGCGGGCTACAGCAAGAGCCTGAAGCACCGGCACGTCAACATGATCGCGATCGGCGGTGCCATCGGCACCGGCCTCTTCCTCGGCGCGGGCGGCCGGCTCGCCGACGCCGGACCCTCCCTGTTCGTCGCGTACGCCGTCTGCGGCGTCTTCGCCTTCCTCGTCGTGCGCGCGCTCGGCGAACTCGTGCTGTACCGCCCGTCCTCCGGCGCCTTCGTCTCGTACGCCCGGGAGTTCCTGGGCGAGAAGGGCGCCTACACCGCGGGCTGGATGTACTTCCTCAACTGGGCGACCACCGGCATCGCCGACATCACGGCGGTGGCCACCTACACCCACTACTGGGGCATGTTCTCCGACATCCCGCAGTGGGTGATCGCGCTGATAGCCCTGGCCGTGGTCCTCACGGTGAACCTGATCTCGGTGAAGATCTTCGGCGAACTGGAGTTCTGGTTCGCGATCGTGAAGGTCAGCGCGCTGGTGGTCTTCATGTGCATCGGCATCTTCCTGCTGGTCACCCAGCACCCCGTGGACGGCGGCACCCCCGGCCCGTCCCTGATCACCGACAACGGCGGCATCTTCCCGAACGGCCTGCTGCCCATGCTCCTGATCATCCAGGGCGTCGTCTTCGCCTACGCCTCCGTCGAGCTGGTCGGCGTCGCCGCCGGTGAGACCGAGAACCCCGAGAAGATCATGCCCAAGGCGATCAACTCGATCATGTGGCGCGTGGGCCTGTTCTACGTCGGCTCCGTCGTGCTGCTCTCGATGCTCCTGCCCTGGAACAAGTACAGCGCCGGCGAGAGCCCCTTCGTGACGGTCCTGTCCAACATCGGTGTCCCGGCGGCGGGCGGCGTGATGAACCTGGTCGTGCTCACCGCGGCCATGTCCTCGCTCAACTCCGGCCTGTACTCCACCGGCCGCATCCTGCGCTCCATGGCGGTCAGCGGCTCGGCCCCGAAGTTCACCGCGAGGATGAGCCGCACCCAGGTCCCGTACGGCGGGATCCTGCTGACCAGCGGTATCTGTGTCCTCGGTGTCGGCCTGAACTTCGTCGTCCCGGCGGACGCCTTCGAGATCGTCCTGAACTTCGCGGCGATCGGCATCCTCGCCACCTGGGGAATGATCATGCTCTGTCACCTGCTCTTCTGGCAGAAGACCCAGAAGGGCGAACTGGCCCGGCCCGCCTACCGGCTGCCGGGTTCCCCCTGGACCGAAGTGGTGACGCTGGCGTTCCTCGCCTCCGTCCTGGTCCTCATGTACGTCGACGGCGGCGCCGCACGCACCACCGTGCTGTGCCTGCCGCTGATCGTCGCAGCGCTGGTCGCGGGCTGGTACGCCATCCGCGGGCGCATATCGCGCAAGTCCACCTCCGGAGCCGATGCGTGACCCGCACGGCGCTCCCTGACAAGCAGGCAGTGATGTACAGCAGTTCCCCTGCGGACCCACCCCTCGTCCGCGAGCCCCTCCACGCCCCCGTCGCCCACCTCATCCGCGGCGGGGTCGTCGAGGGCATCCACTACGGTTCCGTCGTCGTCCTCGGAGCCGACGGCCAGGTCCAGTTCCAGCTCGGCGACATCGAGGCCGCGTTCTACCCGCGCTCGGCCATCAAGCCCGTCCAGGCCGTGGCCATGCTGCGGGCCGGGCTGCCGCTCGACGGCGACCTGCTCTCGTTGGCCGCCGCGAGCCACTCCGGCGAGGAGCGCCACCTCGCCGGCACCCGGCGGATCCTCGAACTCGCCGGTCTCACCGAGGACGACCTGCGCAACGCGCCCGACATGCCGTACGACCCGGCCGTGCGGGACGCCTGGGTCCGCGAGGGCCGGCTGCCCTCCCGCCTCGCCCAGAACTGCTCCGGCAAGCACGCGGCGATGCTGTGGACCGCCAAGCTCAACGGCTGGTCCCTGGACGACTATCTGGACCCGGCCCACCCCCTGCAGCAGGCCATCGCCGAGATCGTCGAGGACCTGACCGGGCAGCAGGTGGCCCAGGTGACGGTGGACGGCTGCGGCGCGCCGCTGTTCTCCATCTCCCTGCACGGCCTCGCCCGCGCCGTCGCCCGCATCACCACCGCCGCTCCGGGCACCCCCGAGGCCCGCGTCGCCGACGCGATGCGCGAGCACGCGGAGATGGCCTCCGGCTCCGGCCGGGATGTCTTCGCGCTGATGCGGGCCGTGCCGGGGCTGCTCGCCAAGGACGGCTTCGAGGGCGTCCAGGTGGCCGCGCTGCCCGACGGCCGCGCGGTCGCCGTCAAGATCGCCGACGGGGCGAACCGGGCGCGGATTCCGGTTTCGGCTGCGGCGCTCGCTCGCGCGGGCGTGGACCCCGAGCTGCTGACCGAGTTCGCCGGAGAGGCGCTGCTGGGCGGCGGGGAGCCGGTGGGCTGTGTGCGGCCGGTGCGTGCGCTGGATCCGGTGCCGCTCACTGCTTGCGCGTAGGGCTCCGCTGGTTAGGCCGTCTTGATCTGCGGGCCGGTTGTGGCTGGTCGCGCCCGCGCGGCGGTAGCCGCATATCGACAACGCCCCGCGCCCCTTTCAGGGGCGCTCTCACCTCTGTACCTCAGAAAGAGGACCGTACTCCCATGACCGCGCCCACCCGAAGCGAACACGATCTGCTCGGCGACCGCGACGTACCCGCCGACGCGTACTGGGGTGTACACACCCTGCGCGCGACGGAGAACTTCCCCATCACCGGCACCCCGATCGCCGCCTACCCGCACCTGATCGACGCCCTCGCCGCCGTCAAGGAGGCCGCCGCGCTCGCCAACGAGGAGCTGGGTCTGCTGGCGCCCGAGAAGGCCGCCGCGATCGTCGCCGCCTGCCGGGAGATCCGGGACGGCAAGCTGCACGACCAGTTCGTCGTCGACGTCATCCAGGGCGGCGCGGGCACGTCCACCAACATGAACGCCAACGAGGTCGTGGCGAACCGCGCGCTGGAGCTGCTCGGGCACGCGAAGGGCCAGTACCGGTACCTGCACCCCAACGAGGACGTCAACCTCGGGCAGTCCACCAACGATGTTTACCCGACCGCCGTCAAGATCGCGACGGTGTTCGCGGTCCGCGGCCTGCTCAAGGCGATGTCCGTGCTCCAGGACTCCTTCGCCCGTAAGGCGGTCGAGTTCCGTGACGTGCTCAAGATGGGCCGTACACAGTTGCAGGACGCGGTGCCGATGACGCTCGGCCAGGAGTTCTCCGCGTTCGCCGTCATGATCGAGGAGGACCGGAGCCGTCTTGCCGAGGCCGTCGAGCTGATCCATGAGATCAACCTGGGCGCCACGGCCATCGGTACCGGCCTCAACGCTCCCATCGGATACGCCGAGGCCGCCCGCAGGCACCTCGCCGCCATCACCGGGCTGCCCCTGGTCACGGCGGCCAACCTGGTCGAGGCCACCCAGGACTGCGGTGCCTTCGTCCAGACGTCCGGCGTGCTCAAGCGGGTCGCGGTCAAGCTCTCCAAGAGCTGCAACGACCTGCGCCTGCTGTCCTCCGGTCCGCGCGCGGGCCTCAGCGAGATCAACCTGCCGCCCGTGCAGGCCGGTTCGTCGATCATGCCGGGCAAGGTCAACCCGGTGATCCCCGAGGTCGTCAACCAGGTCGCCTTCGAGGTGATCGGCAACGACGTCGCCATCACCATGGCGGCCGAGGCCGGACAGCTCCAGCTCAACGCCTTCGAGCCGATCATCCTGCACTCCCTGTCGGAGAGCATCACGCACCTGCGGCGCGCCTGCCTCACCCTCGCCGAGCGCTGCGTGGACGGCATCACCGCCAACACCGAGGTGCTGCGCGCGACCGTCGAGAACTCCATCGGCCTGGTCACCGCGCTCAACCCGCACATCGGGTACACGGCCGCCACCGACATCGCCAAGGAGGCCCTCGCCACCGGCCGGGGCGTGGCCGAACTCGTGCTGGAGAAGGGCCTGTTGCCGGCCGAGCGGCTGGCCGACCTGCTGCGCCCCGAGATCGTCGCGGGCAGCGGGGCACCTGCCGCCTGACCTGCGGCTACGCCCCTGCGACTACGCACCTGGACCGGCCGGGAGGCACAATGGTGATCATGACAACGACGTCGTCCCTCACCTTCCTGCCGGTCCTGGAGCGCATCGCCGAGGAGATAGGGCGCACGCCCGGCCGCGGGCGTCCCGCCGACTACATCCCGGCCCTCGCGGCCCGCGATCCGCGCAGCTTCGGCATGGCGGTCGCCGAGCTGGACGGCACGGTGTACGGGGTGGGGGAGTGGCGGCAGCCGTTCTCCACGCAGTCCATCACCAAGGTCTTCACGCTCGCCCTGGAGCTGGCCCGCGAGGGCGACGAACTCTGGGAGCACGTGGGCCGCGAGCCCTCCGGCAACCCGTTCAACTCCCTGGTGCAGCTGGAGTACGAGAACGGCATCCCGCGGAATCCTTTCATCAACGCGGGCGCCCTCGTCGTCACCGACCGCCTCCAGACCCGTACCGGAGACGCGGCCGACACCCTGCTCGCCTTCCTGCGTGCCGAAAGCGGCAACCCGGACCTGGACTTCGACCGGCAGATCGCCGCCTCCGAGACCGCGCACGGCGACCGCAACGCGGCGCTGGCGCACTTCATGAAGTCGTACGGCAACATCGAGAACCCCGTGCCGACGCTGCTCTTCGAGTACTTCCGCCAGTGCTCGATCGCCGCCTCCTGCGCCGACCTGGCCCTCGCCACCGCCTTCCTGGCCCGCCACGGCATCTGCGCCGACGGCACCCGGCTGCTCACCCGCAGCCAGGCCAAGCAGATCAACGCGATCATGCTGACCTGCGGGACGTACGACGCGGCCGGTGACTTCGCCTACCGCGTCGGCCTGCCCGGAAAGAGCGGTGTCGGCGGCGGCATCATCGCGGTCGTCCCGGGCCGCTGCACCCTGTGTGTGTGGAGCCCCGGGCTGGACGAGCGCGGCAACTCGGTGGCGGGGGTGGCGGCCCTGGACCGGTTCACGACGCTGACCGGACTGTCCGTGTTCTGAGTGTCCGCCCGGCCCCTGCACACCGTACTGAGCAGCAGTTCTCACGCGCCGGTCATGTGCAGGCCGCCCGTTGGTGAGTGGAGTGTCTCCTTCCGGCCACCCCGCGTTGACACGCTGAACCAGTGTTGGCCATGGCTTTTCCCGTCGATCTCCGCCGCTGCCAGGTGCTGGGCCTGGCCGGTACCGCCTTTCTCGCCCTGGGCGGTGAGACGGCCGGTGCCCTGCCCGTGGAGGACCTCCTCGCCCCGGCGTCCGCGCGGGCCGCGCTCGGGCTGGTCGGGGTCTACTTCGGTGTCGTCCTGCTGATAGCGGCCTGGGTGCTCCTCGGCCGCCTGGTGCGCGGCCCGCAACCGCCCACCCAGCGGTCCCTGCTGGTGGTCCTGGCCGTCTGGGCGGCCCCGTTGCTGCTCGCGCCCCCGCTGTTCAGCCGGGACGTCTACAGCTACCTCGCCCAGGGCGCCATGGTCGACGCCCACATGGACGTGTACGCCCAGGGCCCCGCCCAGCTCGGCGGCCCGCTGGCGGACGAGGTGGCCCCGGTGTGGCAGCACACGGCCGCTCCGTACGGCCCCGCCTTCCTGTGGCTGGCCTCCGCGCTGTCCGGCCTGACCCGCGGCGAACTGCCCGCGGGCCTGATCGGCATGCGTCTGGTCGCCGTCCTCGGGGTGGCCCTCATGGCGGCGGCCCTGCCCCGCCTGGCCCGGCACAGCGGCGCCGACCCGGCCGCCGCGCTGTGGCTCGGCGCCCTCAACCCGCTGGTCCTGCTGCATCTGGTCGCGGGCGCCCACAACGACGCGCTCATGCTCGGGCTGCTCGGGCTCGGCCTGGTCGCCGCCCGTGGCCGGTGGCCCGTCCTCGGGGCGGTGCTCGTCACGCTGGCCGCCCTGGTGAAGGCACCCGCCGCGCTGGGCCTGCTCGCGGTGGTGATCCTGCAGATCCGCACCCGCCGCACCCCGCTGTGGGCCACCCTGACGACGGCGGCCGCCGCGGCGGCGACCACGGTCGCCGCGACCGCCGTGGCCGGCACCGGCTACGGCTGGATCCGCGCCCTGGACACACCCGTCTCCCCGCACAACTGGGCGCTCACCAGCCTGCTGGGCCGCGCCACCGGAGCCCTGCTCGACCGCCTCGGCAGCGACCTGGCCCCGCTCGCCGTACCGGTCTGGCATCTGCTGGGTCTTGCGGCCACCGCCGCGGCCATCGTGCTGATATGGCTCCGGCTGCGCCTGCGACCGGTGTACGCGCTCGGCCTGAGCCTGCTCGCGGTGGCCGTCTTCGGCCCGGCGATCCGCCCCTGGTACGTGCTGTGGGGCCTGTTCCTCATCGCGGCCGCCGCACCCAGCACCTCGGTACGGCACCGGGTGGCCGCCCTCGCCGGTGTCCTGGCCCTCGCCGTGCTGCCCAGCGGCGGCCCGGCGGACGTCGGCCAACTGGTCCTCGCCGTCTCGGGCGGGCTGCTCGGCGTGGTCGTCCTGTGGCAGGCCCACCAGGCGGCCCAGGCTCCGGCGACGGGACGCACGGCATGACGGCGCCGACGCTGCCACGCACGGACCGGGGTCGCGCGCTGCTCGTGCTGGCCCTGGCCACCGCGGTGACCGTGTTCACGGCGACCGTGCCGCTGCTGCGGGACTTCTTCGACCTGCGCGTCTACTACGGCGCTGTGCACACCTGGGTGCACCACGGCGGCCGGATCTACGACTACCGGGTGCCGGGGACGACGTACGGCTTCACGTATCCGCCGTTCGCCGCGCTCCTCATGCTGCCGCTGGCCCCGATGGGCCGGCACACCGCGATCGTGGCCTCCCTGCTGGTGAACCTGGCCGCCCTTGCGGTGGTCCTGCGCATCCTGGCCGGGCCCGGCTGGCGACGGCACGGCTGGTTCCGCTGGGCGCTGGCCCTGTGCGCGCTCGCGCTGTTCGAGCCGCTGCGGGACACCGTCAGCTTCGGCCAGGTGAACCTGGTCCTGCTGGCCCTGGTGCTCGGCGACGCCTGGCTGCTGACGACCGGCCGGGACCGCTGGGCGGGCGTCGGGATCGGGCTCGCCGCCGCCGTGAAGCTCACGCCCGCCCTGTTCATCGGCCTGCTCCTGCTCGCCCGGCGCTGGCGGGCGGCCGGGGTGGCCACGGCCGTGGCGCTCGCGGCGACCGGTCTCGCCGCCTGGGCGGACCCCCGTGCGTCCCGCTTCTACTGGACCGAGGCGCTCTGGGACACCAACCGGGTCGGCCGCCTCGACTACGTCTCCAACCAGTCGCTGCAGGGCGTTCTGGCCCGGCTCGGCGACCCGGACCGCACGCTGTGGGCCGCGGTGGTCCTGCTGGTGCTGTGCGTGTGGGCGTGGCGGGCGAGCCGGGCCGTGGCGGCCGGCGACTGGACGGCAGCCTTCGCCCTCACCGGTGCCGCGGCCTGCCTGGTCAGCCCGATCACCTGGGTGCACCACCTGGTGTGGCTGCTGCCGTCCTTCGCGGTGCTGGCGCGCGCCGGGCACCCGCGGCCGGCGGGCGCCCTGTACGCGGTGCTGTGCACCAGCGTGGTGTGGCTCTGGTTCGAGGACTCCTCCGGCATCGACGGCTTCCTCGGCAGCAACATCTACACCTGGATCACGCTGGGCCTGCTGCTTTGCCTGCCGACCGGTCAGCCGCGCTGGGAGCGACCGCCCTTGTTGCGCAGCCCCAGCCACACCGCACCCGCGCCGAGCCCGGCGAGACCCGCGACGGCGGCGGGCGACCAGTCCTCGTCGTCGTCCGACCCCGCGGACGTGGCGGCCGCGACCGTGGTCGATGCCGGTCCCGATCCGGCGCGCAGCCCGTCCAGCGAGCCCACCGGATCGACCTGACCGGCCGCCGCGAAACCCCAGTCGAGCAGGGCGCGGGCCTCCTCGTACACGGCGAAGCCACCGCCCTCCTGAGGGTTCATCACCGTCACCACGAGGGTGCGCCCGCCCCGGCGGGCCGCGGCGACGAGGGTGTTGCCCGCGTTGCTGGTGTAGCCGTTCTTGACGCCGATCAGGCCCGGGTACCGCGCGACGCCGTCCTCGCCGGTCAGCAGGCGGTTGGTGTTCTCGATCGCGTACGGGGTCCCGTCGCCGGGGAACTGGGCCTCGGCGGTGGAGCAGTAGCGGGCGAAGTCGGGGTTGCGCAGTCCCTCCCGGCCGAAGACCGCGAGGTCGAACGCCGAGGACACCTGGCCGGGGGTGTCGTAGCCGTCGGGGGAGACGACATGGGTGTCCAGGGCACCGAGGGTGCGGGCCCTGGCCTGCATCCGGCTGGCTGTGGCGTGCCAGCCGCCGCCCAGGGCGGCGAGCACGTGCACCGCGTCGTTGCCCGAGCTGAGGAAGACCCCGCGCCACAGGTCGGACACCCGGTAGCTGTGCCCCTCCTCGACGCCCACGAGGCTGCTGCCCTCGCCGACGTCCTCCAGTTCCTCGTACCGGACGGTGTGCTGCATGGTGGCGGGCAGTCGCGGCAGCACGGTGAGCGCGAACAGGGTCTTCAGGGTGCTGGCGGGCGGCAGCCTGCGGTGGGCGTCGCCCGCGGCCAGCACCTCGCCGGTGCCGGCGTCGGCGACCAGCCAGGACAGCGCGGAGACGTCCGGCAGCTCGGGCGCGCCGCGGTGCGGTCTGACCTGGGTGCCGGAGCCGTAGAGCAGGGACGGCTTCGGCACCGCCGCTCGCGGTCCGGGCGGTGCGGGATCCCCCGCGCGGTGTGCGGTGGCGGCGGCGGCCGGCGCGAGGGCCAGCACGCCCGCGACGCACAGGGCGCAGGCCGACGACACCGCCCGACAAGAGAATCCGGTGATCATATGATCAACGTAGGAACTGGAGGGTCGCTGAGCGCGCTGCCGGGGCCGGACGGGCCACCGGAGCACCCGGATGCCGCATTCCGGGACGGCCTCAGGCCGTGGGCAGGGTCGGCTGGACGCGGCGCAGGAAGGTGGCGTTGTCGGGGGTGTCCCGCAGCCGCTCCAGCAGGGTCTCCAGGTTGGCCGGCCCGCCCTCCCGGGAGCGCAGCGCCCGGCGCAGGCTCCGAGTGGCCGTCAACTCGGCGGGGGTGAGCAGGAGTTCCTCGCGTCGGGTGCCCGTGGGGTCGATGTCCACGGCGGGGAAGAGACGGCGGGCGGCGAGTTCCCGGTCGAGCCGCAGCTCCATGTTGCCCGTGCTCTTCAGCTCCTCGAAGAAGTAGCCGTCGGCACGGGAGCCGGTGTCCACCAGGACGGTGGCGAGGATGGTGAGCGAGCCGCCCTCCTCTGCCTGGCGGGCGGCGCCGAAGAACCGCTTGGGGCCGAGCAGGGCGCCCGCGTCGACACCGCCGCTCAGGGTGCGCCCGCCGGCGGCGGAGGCGTTGTTGTGGGCCCGGCACAGCCGGGTCAGGGAATCCAGCAGGATGACGACGTCCTCGCCGTCCTCGACGAGCCGCTTGGCCCGCTCGACGACCAGTTCCGCGAGGGCGATGTGCTCCTTGGCCGCCCGGTCGAACGTGGAGGCGTAGACCTCGCCGCGCACCGAGCGGCGCATCTCGGTGACCTCCTCGGGACGCTCGTCCAGCAGGACGACCATCAGGCGGCACTCGGGGTGGTTGCCGGCGACGGCGGCCGCGAGCTGCTGGAGCAGCACGGTCTTGCCGGTCTTCGGCGGGGCCACGATCAGCCCGCGCTGGCCCTTGCCGACCGGTGCGAACAGGTCGGTGACCCGTCCGGCGAGACCGGCCGCCGGGTGTTCCAGGCGGATGCGCTCGTGCGGGTGGAGCGGGGTGAGGTCCCGGAAGTGGCGGCGGCCGCGGAGTTCGCCCGGGTCGCGGCCGTTGACGTGCGTGACCTCGGTGAGTGCGCGCTGTGCCCCGCGGACGCCCTCGACGAGGTCGCCCTTGCGCAGGCCGTGCCTGCGCACCAGCGCGGCGGGGACCTGCGGATCGGCGGGGGAGGACAGGCAGTTCACGGCCCGCAGATGTCCCTTCCCGTGCGCGTCGATGTCGAGGACACCGGTGACGGTGCGGGTGGCTGGGGCTTGCTGGTCCACGTGAGGGGGTTCGAGTGTGGTGGTCATGGGTGGTCCTTTCACGGACGGAAGACATGAGGAAGGGGGGAGGAAGCCGCAGAACGGGAGGGCGTACGTGCCTCCGGGCGGCGGAAACGACACCTCGGTCCGAGGTGGTGCTGAGAAGCTGACGCGCCTGCGCCGGGAAACGGCGGACGGATCAGTGCGGAGAGTAAAACTGGCACCGGCGCCCACAAAGGGGCGTACACAGGTGCTGAATGCACGCTACCACTCGATGGCGCGGTACGGCTGCGATCCGTCAAACACGTCGACGGCGTGAGCTATTCCCGGCGGTGCGGACCCTGGGGGAAGATCGGGTTCGTTCCCGTCCTACGGCCACAAGGAGAGCAACAGCGTCCGCGCACCTTCCGTGCACCTGGGCGGCTGAGCCGTACACCAGCGGAACCCGCACCAGACGTCCCCACACCGTAACGATCCCGGACTTCAGGGGACTTGACCACCAACCGTCCACTATCGTCACGACATGTCCACGCCACCGCAGCCCCCACAGCCGGCCGACCGGCCCGCGCCGCAGCCCGGACAGCCGGCCCCGCAGCCGACGGCCTACCCGTACCCGAACCCGCAGTCTCCCCCGTCGGGGAACTTCTACGCGCAGCCCACGCTGGTCGGACAGCCGGCCCCGCCGCAGCCGGGGGTGCCGGGGAACCCCTACGCACAGCCGCCCCAGTACGGCCCGGTGCCCGCCCCGCCGTCCGGTGGCGGGGGTGGTGCCGGGCGTGCCGTGCTGTGGCTCGCCGTCGGCGCGGCCGTCGCCTCCGCCGCGTGGGCGGCCGGTGTGTTCCTGCTCGGCGGCATGGGCGACAGCGCGGACCTGCGCGGCTACTCGGCGCCCTCCAACATGTGCTCGGGCGGGGACTACTCGTCCTTCAAGGACGAGTACCCCGAGACCGACTCCTCCCCGACGCACAACTCCCTCAAGGACAAGGCGCTGGACGAGAGTTACTGCAGCCTGAGCCTGAAGAAGACCGGCTCCAGCTATGCGGACGCCTACCTCTCCATGCAGGTGGACCTGCACCGGAAGACCGACCCCGGGCCGGAGTTCACCGCCACCTGGAAGAACTACGGCGACAGCCACACGGGTTACGATGTCAGCCCGGTCAAGGGCATCGGTGACGAGGCCTACCTGGTCAGCCAGGACACCACGAGCGGCTCCACCAGCGGCTCCCGTTACGCCACCCTCGCCGTACGCGACGGCTGGGTGACGTACACGATGAGCTACAGCGCCTACCTCAGCTCCTACGGCCAGGACAAGACCCCGCCCGCGCTCACCGACGTGTCCGACTGGCTGAAGACGGACACCAAGGCGACGCTTGAGCAGCTGAAGGGCTGACCCTCAGGTCGCCAAAACCGCCGGGGGCGGAGCCGTACCGCTCAGGCGGACCGCGCCTCCGCCTCCTTCACGATCTGGTCGAACCGCGCGCCCATGGCCTCGGCGAGGGCCTGGGCGCCCGACAGCGGACGGACCATGACCATGAAGTCGTCGATCAGCCCGTCCTCGTTCACATGCAGGAAGTCGCAGCCGGTCAGCTGCCGGTCGCCCACCCGGGCCGTGAAGACCAGCGCGTGGTCGGAGGCGTCCGGGGCGCCGATCTCACGGACGTACCGGAAGTCCTCGAACACCTGGAAGACCCCGCGCAGGATCGCCGCGGTGATGGCCTTGCCCGGGTACGGCTTGAAGACGACCGGGCTGGTGAAGACGACGTCGTCGGCCAGCAGCGCCTCGACGGCCGCCAGGTCTCCCGCCTCGACCGCCTCGCGGAACGCGCGCATCGGATCACCTCGCATAGTCAATTAGATGAATAGCTGCGGATGAGAGTAGTCAGCTGCGGGAGGCGTGTCCACAGTCGCGTGAGCGCCTAGGCTGACGGGATGTTCAGCCCCGAAGGCCCCACGCTCCGTGAGCTAGCCGTCCAGGCGCTGTCGTCCGTCGAGCACGGCTACGACCTGCTGGCCCCGAAGTTCGACCACACCCCCTTCCGGACACCCGACGCGGTGCTGGACTCGGTGGCGAAGGCCCTCGGTCCGCTCGGCCCCTTCGAGGACGGCCTCGACCTGTGCTGCGGCACCGGCGCCGGAACGGACGTCCTGGCCGGGCTGTGCCGGCGCAGCGTCACCGGCGTCGATTTCAGCGCCGGCATGCTCGACGTCGCCCGGCGCCGGGCCGCGAGCGCGGGGCTCTCGGCGGGGACGCAGAGGCCGGGCGTTGCCTGGGTGCGCGCCGACGCCCGAGCCCTGCCGTTCACCGCTGCCTTCGACCTCGTGGTCAGCTTCGGGGCGTTCGGCCACTTCCTGCCCCGCGAGCTGCCCGGCCTGTTCACCCAGGTCCACTCGGCGCTGCGGCCGGGCGGCCGGTTCGCCTTCCCGGTCCTCGCCCCGCCCCGCCCGTCCAGCCCCGCGTTCTGGATGCTGTTCGGCTTCGACGCGGTGATGCGGGTGCGCAACGCCCTGTGGCGACCGCCCTTCGTCATGTACTACCGGGCCTTCCGACTCGGCGACGTCCTCGGGGAGTTGACGCGCGCGGGCTTCACGGTCGACCTGCACGCGCTGCCCGAGTTCGGGCGACGCGGTGACGGAAGCCCCCGCGTCCGGCTGGTGTCGGCGCGCCGGGCCGACGGGGTTACCCCGCCGCCGGCAGTGTGAACTCGTAGACCAGCGCGTCCTGTTCGGCGTTCACCACCAGATCGGTGATCTCCAGCGGGCGCGCGTACTGGTCGTGCACCCGCCGGGTCACCCGGACCGAGGCGGCGTCGCCGACCTGGGTGATCGAGTCCCGGTGGTGCAGGGTCAGACCGGCCTTGCGCATCCAGTCGTAAGCCCGGCGCAGCTGCGCGGGAGTGGCCCCGTCGGCCCGGTCGCGGTAGCGGCCCAGCTCCGCGACCTCGGCCAGCGCCACGGCCGAGAACGACGTCACCGCCGTACGCAGCGACCGGCCGTCGGGCGCGGCCGACCGGTAGCGGTGCACCAGCGTCGGCCGGTGCGGGGCCAGGCCCAGCGCCTCGGCGTGCTGCGGCGGCGGCGCCTCCCAGAACACCGTCGCCCGGTCCGCCGCGCCCAGGTCCGCCGGGCGGGCGCCGACCGGGAAGGTGAGCGAGACCGGGTCCTCGACCGGGCGGCGGGGCAGCGTGGCATGGCTGCCCCGCCGGTCGGTGGCGACCAGACCGTCGCGGCGCAGCACTTCGAGCGCCTGCCGGACGGTCTCCCGGCTGACCCCGTAGCGCTGGGCCAGATGCCGCTCGCCGGGCAGCCGCTCGCCGGGCGGAACGGTGCCGTCGTGCAGGTCGTCCAGGAGCAGCGACGCGATCTGCCAGTAAAGGGGTCTGGCGTCGGTCTGCGGGGAGTCGTGCGGGGTGGTGCGGGCCATGCCGCGCCTCCTGTTGGTGACAAGACGTAGCCGTGCGGGCTCATTGCGCGACCAGATCTAGCATTGGTCTAAACCACGAGGGAAGAGTGCCCTGCCGGTTAGGCCGAAACCCACCCGCGTGATCCCGGTGTCACGGGGGTCACGGCGAGCGGCGAGTGGCTGAAAAGGACGAGGAGCGGAGATCAGAGGAGGAACAGCGGGCCCGCCGGCTCCTGGTGACCCTCGGCGGTGTGCCAGTAGTCGCGGGTCTCCACGGCCCGCCCCTCCTCGTCGAACCGTGCGAACACGCAGCCCGCCAGGGCGACGGGGGCGCCGCCCTCCTCGCTCAGCACCCGGAACTCCGCCACCGCGATCTGGCCCGGACCCACCAGGGGCGCGGAGAACCGTACGTCGGTCACCCGTTCCTCGGCGAACGACCAGCGCAGATACGCGGCCAGCTGGTCCCGCCCCCGGTGCGGCTCGCGGAACGGCATCGACCGGTGCACGCGGTCCTCGGCGTACAACTCGACCAGCGCGTCCACGTCATGCGCGACCCAGGCCCGCTCCCAGACCCGGACGAACCGCTCGGCGGCCTTCTGCGTCTCCATGCCCCCGCCCTTTCTGCCCGTCTCCTCAGGCGTACGACCTCAGCCAGCGCATTTTCCGCCCCTCCTGGAACGGCCCGCCGCCCTCATGGTCGTTGAAGTCGTACACCTCGATCGCCTTGTCCTCGTGCGCCCAGGCGTTGAACGCGGCGAACACGGTCGACGGCGGGCAGGTCTGGTCCTCCAGCGCCGCCGAGAAGAGGGCCGGGGCCCGGCCGCGGGCCGCGAAGTGCACGCCGTCGAAGTAGGAGAGGGTGCGCAGCACGTCCGCCGCGCGGCCCCGGTGCGTCTTCAGGAACAGGCCTATCTCCCGGTACGGGTGACGCTCCGTCAGCGTCGTCGCACGCGGGAAGTCGCACAGGAACGGCACGTCCGGGGCGACCGCGGCCAGGTCGGGCAGCAGCCCGCCGACGGCCAGTGCGATGCCGCCGCCCTGGCTCTCGCCGATCACCACGGTCCGCGCCGCGTCGGTCAGCGGATGCGCACGGGCGGCCTCCACCGCGCGCACGGCGTCCGTGAACACGCGCCGGTAGTAGTAGTTCTCGGGCGCGTCGATGCCCCGCGTCATGAACCCGGGATACGCGGGCGCGGCACCCACCGGGTCCGCGGTGCCGCCCCCGCCGCCCCACGCGCTGCCCTGCCCGCGGGTGTCCATCACGAAGTGCGCCCGGCCCGTGGACGCCCACAGCAGCTTCTCGTGCGCGAGGCCGCGTCCGCCGCCGTAGCCGATGAACTCCACGACCAGCGGCAGCGGTTCGGTGGCGCCGGCCGGTAGCCGCAGCCAGCCCTTGACCGGGTGACCGCCGAACCCGGCGAACGTGACGTCGTACACCTGCACCGTGGACAGCCCGGTGCCCACCGGCTCGAAGCGGGCATCCAGAGCGTGCTCGCGGGCCTCCTGGAGCGTCTTGTCCCAGAACGCGTCGAAGTCCTCGGGCGCCCCGGACTCGCTACGGTACGCACGGAGTTCGTCGATCGGGAGGTCGAACAGGGCCATCGGCAACCGCCTTTGCGGAGGGAGCGTGAAGGAAGATTGCGCTCTCACCGTACGTGGGTGATCGGATGACTCGCCAGGCCTGTGCCGGGCACGGACTCGGTGGGTGGCCCCTCGCCCGCGGTCGCCGCGCTGGCCAAGGGTGCGAAATCGCTTGCTGCGATGGCCCGGTGGGGCGATCGCCGGGGGGTCCGGTGGTCGGGTCACCGGCCGGTCAGGTCCTCGGCTGGGTCCACTTCGGTCCCGTGCGCGCCCACTCCCGCTCCCACTCGGCCAGCCGGTGGCGCAGCGCGAACCGGCGCTCCAGCGCGTGCCCGAAGAGGACCACGGCCGCCGCACCGCCCGTCACGCACACGCCGACCGTGATCGTGTGCTGCCAGACCGCGAACTCGTCCGGCGGCGGGGCGACACTGCGCCCCTGGGCGTCGAACCACACGGTCACCGGGTCACCGGCCCGGGTCCCCGCCGGGACGCGGGCCATCACGGTACGCGTCCCCTTGCCGGGCTCGGTCCAGCGGACCCGGGCACGGTAGGGATGATCACGGTCGCCCTGCTCCGTGGGCAGCCGCTCGGGCGTGTTGGCGACCACCACGGCCTGCACCTGACGCCGCTCGGCCCGCTGCGACGCCGCGAGCGAGCGCGCCTGCTCATGGGCGCGCAGGCCCGCTGCCACCCCGGCCAGGGGCGTGACCACGAACAGCAGAACGGTGACGACGAGTACGGTCCATGCCTCGATGACGTCCGAGCGGCGCCGCAGCGGATTGCGCCGCCAGCGCCAGCCACGCACCTGGGTCCGCATGTCCACCTCCCTGCCGGAGCCGGAGGGCCGGGCGAGCCGGGTCACCGGTCGTCCGCTCCCGCCGCCGCACACGAGCGTCCACACCGGTCTCGTACCCCGTACGGCGCTCCTCGGCTCACGCCGCCTACCGCGACTTCAAGCCCTCATGGAGCACTGCATGCGGCACGCGCCCCAAGACAGCGCGAGCGGCCGCGCACGGGACCCGCGCGCCCAGGGCTTGCCCTGGCCGAGCGAACGTTCCCCGGCCGAAGCGGAAGCGTTCGATCCCTAGCCGAAGCGCTCGATACGGATACGCTCGACCGGCTGGCCCGCCTCGACCAACAGGCGGGAGGCGTGCTCCGCGAACCCGTTGGAGCCGCACACATAGGCCTCCCACCCACCCGGAGGCTGCTCGGCCAGGAGTGGCGCCACATGTGCAGCAGCCATACGACCCACCGGCACTCCCGTGGGGGCGCTGCGCGTGAACACGGCCGTCGTCTCCCCGCCCAACTCCCCGGCGTAGATCAGCTCCTCGGGGCTGCGCGCCGACACCAGCATCCGCAGCGGCAGGGCGAGGTCCCGCGCCCGGTGGTGCCGCACCATCGACATCAGCGGTACGACCCCGGAACCGGCCCCCAGCAGCAGAGCGGGCCGGTCACCCGGCCAGGCGAAGAAGCCGCTCAGCGGGCCCCGTACCTCGACCGTGTCACCGGGCCTGGCCACCGTGTGGAACCAGCCCGAGACCTCACCGCCCGGCACATGGTCCAGCGTCAGCTCGATATGGCCGAAGTCGTCCGGTGCGGACGCGATCGAGTAGTGGCGCTGGGCCACATAGCCGTCCTTCGCGGTCAGCCGCAGCATCAGATGCTGCCCGGGCAGATGCCCCGGCCAGTCCGGCACCGCGAGCCGGAACGTGGCCGCGTGCGGGGTCTCGCGCCGGATCTCCGTCAGGGTGGCCGTCTGCCACACCGACGCCGTCTGGTTGCTCACGGCGATGCGGCCGGGCACGGCGAAGCGGGTCGCGGGAGTGAAGTCCGTGGTCGCCGTCGTCTCAGTCACCGGAGTACCGCTGTTCCTCCCACGGGTTGCCCCGCTCGTGGTAGCCGTTGCGCTCCCAGAAACCCGGCTCGTCGTGGTCGAGGAGCGTGATGCCGGCGATCCACTTGGCGCTCTTCCAGAAGTACAGGTGCGGCACCAGCAGCCGCGCCGGGCCGCCGTGCTCGGGTGCGAGCGGCGCGCCGTCGTACTCCCAGGCGATCCAGGCGCGCCCGCCGGTGAGGTCGGCGAGCGGCAGGTTCGCGGTGTAGCCGGTGTGCGAGTAGGCGATCGCATGGGTGGCGGACCCATGGGGCCGGACCACATCGAAGAACGTGTCCAACGAGACACCGCCGAACCGCACCCCGAACTTCGACCAGCTGGTCACACAGTGGATGTCACCCGTGTACGAGGAGGCGGGCAGGGCGTGCGCCTGCTCCCAGTCCCAGGTGTGCGGCCGCTCCACCAGTCCGTCGATGCGGAACGACCAGTCGGCGGGCGTGAGGTCGGGGGTGACCTCGGCGGACAGGACGGGCCAGTCGTCCCCGGCGTCGTACTGCCCCGGTGGCAGCCCTGGATCGGTGACGCGCCGGCGACCCGTGAAGCCTCGGGTGACGTTCATGGTTCAACCGTACGCTGTCGTCACGGGTGCCCCGTCCCAGGTCAGTGCCCCGGCCCTGGCGGCCGTACGAACTCTGCGCAGGGCCGGGAATGGCCGCCCCGTGCTGCTCCTTGGCCCTGAGTACCGGCCGGTGCGCCGGCGACAGTGCGCGGGAAGCGAGGAAAGACGATGCCCAAGGCGTACGTCTTCACGCGGTACGGCGGCCCGGAGACCGAGGCGCTGACCGACGTGGAACGGCCGACCCCCGGCCCCGGCCGGCTGCTGATCGCCGTCGGGGCGGCGGGAGTGAACCCCGCCGACTGGAAACTGCGGGGCGGTTTCCGCCGCCCCGGCGAGAGCGCCGAACGTGCCCGGGGGCCCGGGCCTCGCCGAGCGCGTGCGGGCCGTCACGCCGGAGGGCATCGACGCGGTGCACGACCTGGTAGGCACCGAGACGCTCGCCGAGGCGGCC
Organism: Streptomyces sp. NPDC001816; assembly: GCF_042892235.1. NCBI lineage: Bacteria > Bacillati > Actinomycetota > Actinomycetes > Kitasatosporales > Streptomycetaceae > Streptomyces > Streptomyces sp. NPDC001816. Next base: position 247,260 of record NZ_JBIATY010000005.1, on the reverse strand, counting down.
GCCCTGCTCGCCGACCGGATCAGGCTGGTCACCGCGGGGGCCCCGCCCGAGGCCGTCGCTGCGCTGGGCGGCTCCCGGGGCCCCCGCGCCCGCACCGCCGCCTTCCTGCAGGCGGTGGCCGACCTCGTCCTGCGCGGAGCTTTGAACCCGCACGTCACCCGCACTTTTCCGCTCGACCGGGCCGGGGAGGCCCTGCGCACCGTCGAGGACGGGCACGCCCGGGGCAAGATCGTGATAGAGGTGAACGCATGAGCGACCTGATCGGCCCCCGTGCCGCCACCAGTACCGGCATCGGCAGCGGAACCGGCACGAGCATCGGCTCTGGCGAGGTGACGACGGGCCCGCACGTCCTCGACAACCCCGCCCTCGCCTCCCTGACCGGCCCGCACGCCCACTTCGCTGAGCGGCGCGGTCGCGTGCTGCGCTACCCGCTGGACGTCTCCCCGTGGTCGGCCCTGCCCAGTGAGCCGGACGCGGACGACTGGGCGGACCTCGCCGCGCTGGCGGGCCCCGGCACCGAGGTGCCGTTGGCCGGCTATTGCGGGGAGGTGCCGGACGGCTGGGAGGTGACCTTCCGGGTCGAGGGCGTGCAGCTCGTGGACGAGGGCCTGGCCGCCGCACCGGACGCGGAGGCGGTCCGCCTCGGCCCGGCGGACGTACCCGAGATGCTCGAACTCGTGGCACGCGCCCAGCCCGGCCCCTTCCTGCCGCGCACCATCGAGATGGGCACCTACCTGGGCATCCGCCGCGGGGGCACCCTGATCGCGATGGCGGGGGAGCGGCTGCACCCGCCGGGCTGGACCGAGATCAGCGCGGTCTGCACCGACCCGGCCTTCCGTGGCGAGGGCCTGGCCACCCGTCTGATCCTCGCGGTCGCGCACGGCATACGGGAGCGCGGCGAGACCCCGTTCCTGCACGCCAGCGCCCGGAACACCAACGCCATCCGGCTGTACGAGTCCCTCGGCTTCCGGCTCCGCCGCCGCACGGCGTTCCTCGGGGCCCTGGCCCCCGAACACCTGTCGGACGGCCGGGCCGCCGTACCGGTACCGTGACCGGCCCTCAGTCCGAGTCAGCCCCGGACGGACCGGCGTTGTACCGCTCCAGGTAGGCCGCGAAGCGGGTCAGGTCCTCCTCGGCCCATCCGGCGAGCCGCTCCCGGAAGGCGGTCCGGCGGCTCCGGGTGACCTGCGCGAGGATCTCCTGGCCGGCCTCGGTCAGGTGCAGGACCTGGACCCGGTGGTCCTCCGGGTCCAGGCGCCGCTCGATGAGCCCGGCCCGCTCCAGCGCGGCCACCTGCCGGCTGACCGTGGACTTGTCCAGGGCGTAGTGCGCGGCCAGGTCGGTGGCCCGGCAGCCGCCGCTCTCCTCCAGGTGGCCGAGGAGGGTGTACGACACGAGCGACAGCTCGGGATGCATACGTCCCGCCGAGGCCCGGGCCCGGCGGGCGAAGGTCGTCATCTCGCGCTGGATGGTCTCGATCGCCGTCTCCGCTGCTGTCACCGGAATACCTCCTCCGCCGTCTAGTTGTATAGTACAACTTGAAGAGAAAGTTGTATAAGCCAACTACTGGAGGTCGCGCCCGATGAGGTCACCAGCGCTCCGCCATGTGCTCACGCACCTGATCACCCCGCTGCTGATGTGTCTGGGCATGGGGCTCGCGTACATGGGGGCCTTCGTGACCCCGGAGCCGAACCACCTGCCCGTCGCCGTCGTCGGCGCCGGGCCCCGGGCCAAGGTGTTCGCCCAGACCGTCAAGGACGCCGCGGGGGACAAGCTCGACGTCCGCACCGTCGCCACCCGCGCCGCCGCCGTCGACCTGCTGAAGTCCCGGGACGTCACCGGCGCCTATGTGCCGAGCACCAAGGAGCCCGAGCTGCTGGTGGCCACCGCCGCCTCCGACATGGGCGCCACGGCCGTCGAGAAGGTCTTCACGCCGGTCGCCGCGAAGGAGGGCGTCCCGCTCAAGGTCACCGACGTGGTGGCGCCGGTCGCCGACGACCCCACCGGCCAGGGCCTGTTCTTCCTGCTGATCGCGCTCAGCATCGGCTCCTACGCCTCGGTCGCCGCACTCGGCGCCGCGGGCGCCACGCTCCCGATGCGGATACGGGCGCTGCTCGCGCTCGGTGTCTCCGCCGTGGTCAGCGGCATCGGCGCCCTGCTCGCCGGGCCGGTGTTCCACCTCGCCCACCACGGCCTCGCGAGCCTGTGGGGCATGGCGTGGCTCTACTCGGCGGGCATCCTCTTCATCGGCGTCGGCCTGCACACCTTCCTCAAGCGGTGGACCACGCTGACCATGATGGTGCTGTTCGTGATGCTCAACTTCACCAGCTCCGGCGGCCTGTTCCGGCCCGAGCTGCAGAACGGCTTCTTCGGCACCCTGCACGCCTTCTGGAACGGCGCCGGCTTCGTCGAGGGCGTCCGCAGCCTGCTGTACTTCGGCGACGACGGCCTCGCACGCAACGTGTGGACGCTCGTGGTCTGGCTGCTCGTCGGCCTCGCGGTGACCGCGATCGCGGCCACGTACGAGCGGGCCCGGGTGTCCCGGCAGGCAGCCGCTCCTGCCGAACGCGCACCGAGCGCGGAGCCGGCCCGGCAGAAGGCCGAAACGGCGGTCGACGAAGAGGCCGAGGCGGAGGTTGAGGCGGAGGTCGAGGAGACGGTCGGCGTCTGACCGGCCGGCGTACGGGGAGAAGGGGTGCACGGTCCGGCGACGGACGGCGCCCCCTCGCCGTGTCAGGCTCAACGGCCCCCTGTCCCGATCGTCACCACCCGCGCCCACTCGGGCGGTACGTCCGGCCGGTACTCGGGGTTGTCCTCGTCCCCGGACCCGCGGCCCGGCCGCTGCCGGGGAAACAGGCCCACCACCGTCCGGCACGGTGGCCGCGACTGAGGCCAGGGCGTCTGTCCGTCCGTCAGGACCACGACGACGTCAGGGGCCGGCCGTGCCCGCAGCGCCCGGGCGAAGCCCGTCCGCAGGTCCGTACCTCCTCCGCCCACCAGCGCGATCCCCTCGTCCCGGCACAGCGAGTGCACGGTCTGGGCCGCCGCATCGCACGACACCACGGTGACCAGGTCGCGACGGCCGCCCACGGCAGCCCGGGAGATTGCGGCGACTTCCAGCAGCGCGCTGCCGCTGGGCAGCCGGTGCACGAGCGCCGGGCGCGCGGTCAGCAAACCGCAGACCGCGCGCCGCGCGAAGTCCACGGCCTCCGGCAGCTGCTCCGCGTCGAGCCGGGGCAGGGCGGCCCGGGGCCAGGTCCCGCCCAGGCCGCGCACGACGACGTCGTGGTCGTGGGTTCACTGGAGGTGCACGAACCGCATCATGCCGCGCCAGGCAGTTTCGAACTCGGCGCGGATGACGGCCGATGCGGCCACTGGGGTAAGGTGGCCGTCCGGCCGCGCACGGTACGCGGCCACCGGCTGTCGAGGAGGTGAGACCCATTACCGCTGTGTCAGCTGGGGTGCTCTCTCCTTGTGACAGCCTTCTGTGACAGCGCGGACCACCGGCACCGGTGACCGCGAGAGCGCCCTTCGGCTCCAGGTTTCCGAAAGGCTCTCGGCTTCCATGCCCTCCCTGTCCCCGCTCTCCCCTTCCGCCGTCGTCTCCGCGCTGCGCGCCGCCGGGTGCGTCTTCGCCGAGGACGAGGCGGAGTTGCTCCTCGCCGCCGCCCGTACCCCCGAGGAACTGTCCGTGATGGTGGACCGGCGTGCCGCCGGACTTCCGCTCGAACTCGTCCTCGGCTGGGCCGAGTTCCACGGTCTGCGGATCGCCGTGGACGAGGGCGTCTTCGTCCCCCGCCGCCGTACCGAGTTCCTGGTCGACCAGGCACTGGCCCAGGCTCCCGGCGCACGGGTCGTGGTCGACCTGTGCTGCGGCTCCGGTGCCCTCGGCGCGGCCCTGGCCGCCGCGCTGGGTGCTGTTGAGGTGCACGCCGCCGACATCGACCCGACGGCCGTACGCTGCGCCCGCCGCAACCTCGCCCCCTACGACGGCCGGGCCCACGTGGGCGACCTGTTCGACGCCCTGCCCACCGGCCTGCGGGGCCGCGTCGGCATCCTCACGGCCAACGTCCCCTACGTCCCCAGCGCCGAGGTGGCGTTCCTCCCGGCGGAGGCCCGCGACCACGAGCCGCAGACCGCCCTCGACGGCGGCGCGGACGGCCTCGACGTGCTGCGCCGGGTGGCCGCCGGGGCTCCGCAGTGGCTGGCGCCCGGCGGCTGCCTCCTGACCGAGACCAGCGAACGCCAGGCGCAGGCTGCCGTGGAGGCGTTCACGCGAGCCGGTCTGACGACCCGTCTGGCGGTGGCGGAGGAGGCGTACGCGCACGTGGTGATCGGCGTGCAGGAGTAGCAGCTCACTCCAGTTCCTGGGCCCGGGCGATGAGCAGGGCCACGTCGTCGTGGTTGTCGGGATGGTGCAGTGTCCGCAGGAGCAGGTCGCAGGCCTCCTCCAGGGGGCGGGCGGGGTCGCCGAGCAGGGACAGCAGGAAGTCCAGGCGTTCGTCCAGGGAGTGGCAGCGGGTCTCGACCAGCCCGTCGGTGTAGAACACCAGCTCGTCGCCCGGCTCGAAGTCGACCGTCACGGTGGAGAACTCGACCCCGCCCACGCCCAGCGGGACCCCGGTGGGCAGGTCGAGCAGCTCCGGCGGGTGACCGGAACGCACCCGGGCCGGGGGCAGGTGGCCGGCATTGGCGATCCGGCACTGCCGCAGATGCGGGTCGTGGACGGCGTACACGCAGGTGGCGATCGAGTGGTCCAGCGCCGAGGTCGTCTTGTCCAGGTGCTCCAGCAGCAGCGCCGGGTCGAGGCCGAGCGAGGCCAGCGTGGTGGTCGCGGTGCGCAGCCGGCCCATCGTGGCGGCGGCGCTGATGCCGCTGCCCATCACGTCGCCCACCACGAGCGCCGTGCGGCCGCCCTCCAGCGGGATGACGTCGAACCAGTCGCCGCCGACCTCGCTGGTGGCGCCCGCGGGCTGGTAGCGGGAGGCCACCTCCAGGCCGGTCGTGACCGGCGGATGGCTGGGCAGCAGGCTGCGCTGCAGGGTGAGCGCGGTGTTGCGGGCGTTCTGGTACCAGCGGGCGTTGTCGATCTGCACGGCCGCGCGGGCCGCCAGCTCCCGGGCCAGCAGGACGTCGTCCTCGTCGAAGGGCGCCGGATTGCGGGTCCGCTTGAGGTCGAGGGCGCCCAGCACCTCGCCGCGGGCGATCAGCGGCACGGCCAGGTACGAGTGCAGGCCCGCCCGGCCCAGCAGCACCGCCGACTCGGGGGAGCGGGCGATGCGCGGCAGGTCCTCGTCCTTCACATGGGGCACCAGCACCGCCTCACCCGTACGGACGCACTCGGTGACCAGCCGGTCGGGCCCGTACGTGGCGATCCGGCCCGGAGCGTCGGCGGCCCGGACGGCGTCCGACTCCTGCTCCGCGCGCAGCGCCAGGGCCCGGATCACCGCGGGCTCCGAGGGGCCGAGCGTGCTGGGCCGGCCCTCCACGACGGCGTCCAGCAGGTCGACGGCGGCCACGTCGGCCAGCGCGGGAGCGGCGACCTCGGCCAGCTCGAACGCAGTGCGCTCCAGCTCCAGCGTCGTACCGATCCGGGCGGAGGCGTCGGCGATGACAGCGAGCCGGCGCCGCGCCTTCTCGGTCTCGATCCGTCCGCGGTAGGCCTCAGTGATGTCCACGACCGAGGCCGCGACGCCGAGCACGGTGCCCACCGAGTCCTCCAGCCGGTAGAGCGACACCGACCAGGCGTGGTCCTCGTCCGGATCGGCCGGGGTCCGGCCGATGGTGGACTTGGCGACGAGGGGCACCCCGGTCTCCATGACCCGGCGGGCCGCGCCTTCGAGGGCGTCGACGTCCAGCAGCGGCAGCATCTCGCCGACGGTCCGCCCGACGTGCTCCGCGGCGGGAATGCCGTTGATCTTCGCCAGGGCCGGGTTGACCGAGACGTACCGCAGGTCCGTGTCGAACACGGCGAATCCGATCGGCGACTGCTTCACCATCCGCTCGGACAGCGCCACGTCCTGTTCGAGGCGGCGCACCGTGGACCGGTCGGCCGCTAGCCCCAGCGCGTACACGTCGCCCTGGTCGTCCAGCAGGCGCATGTTGCGGAACTCCACCAGCCGCGCGCCGCCGCCCTTGACCCGGACGGGGAACGCCCCGGCCCAGCTCTGTCCGGTCCGCATCACGTCGGCGAACAGCTTGCCGACCAGCTCGAGGTGCTCGTCGTGCACCATCAGCCGCGCGGCGAACTCCCCGAGCGCCTCCTGCGCCGAGTAGCCGAACAGCTCCTCCGCCTGGGGGCTCCACAGCACGATGCGGCCCTCGGCGTCCAGCACCACCGACGCCACGCTCAGTACGTCGAGCAGCCCGCTCGGACGCACCGGCCCGCCGCCCTCGGCCACCGGAGCCCCGGCTGCACTCATGCCATGCACCGCCTTCGCCCGTCCGCACGGCACGTCATCCCCCGTGCCGACTCCCCTTGTTCTATCGCGCTCACACCCGACTCTCCGACGCCGTGGCCGACTATCTCCACCATCTCTCAACACGGCTGCGGACGTCCGCCGAAGTAACCACCCCCATGACCGGTCGGCAAGTACCCGGGCGCATGAGAGTTCACGTTGATGTCGTCCATTGGTCTGTACATGACCATCACGCCCCGCCAGACTGTCCGCCGACCGAGTGCCCCCACCCCCCCGTTCGAGGAGTCGGCCATGCCCGCGTCCCCGTCCGTCCGGCAACGTTGTCACACCGTCCTCGCCGGACTCGTCACCCTGGCCACCGCCGCAGTCGTGTCCCTCGCCGCACCCGCCCCGGCCTCCGCCGCCGACACCTGGACCGAGACCGGCTCCGACCGCGCCGACCCGCTGACCGAGAGTCAGGGCCTGACCTCGGTGGAGGTCCCGGCGAACAGCCCCAACCGGTACACCGGCATCGGCACCATCCCCATCGGCGTCTCCAGCCGCGGCTGGAACCACGTCGGCGACCCCGACGCCTCGTACAACGGCTACTACATCGAGCCCTACCAGCAGGATTCCGGCAACTCGAAGATGTTCCGCGTGCAGGCACCGGGCGGCGCCTGGTCGGAGTACGTCCACACGCTCAGCCCCGGCGAGGCCCTCAACAACTCCTGGGACGCGATCTCACCGGACGGCCAGTGGATGCTGGCGGGGGAGTGGGGCACCATGAATCGCCTGCTGGTCTTCCCGACCCCCGGCATCAACCCGAGCACCTCGCCCTCGGTGAACCTCCCGCAGGCCTCCAAGGTCAACCTCGACCACGCCGTGCGCGACGTCCAGGGCTGCGACTTCTCCGGCCCGACGACCCTGCTGTGCTCCTCGGACGACCCGGACGGCTCCCTCTTTGGCATGACCAAGCCGCTGCTCCAGATCGACCTGTCCGCGGCCCCGGGCTCGGCGGACGTGTCCGGCCATGTCACCGCCCTGCGCAAGCTGCCGCTGCGCAGCTCCTGCTCGGGCACTTTCGAGACGGAGGGCATCGACTACGACCGCCGCACCGGCATCCTGCGCGTGATCGTCATCTCGCCCGGGTTCTGCGTGCTCACGGACAGCAAGACGTACAAGTTCGCGCGCGGCTGAGCGGCTGGGCCCCCCGCCGCCTCCGATGACGCGACAGGTGGTGCGTTTCCGGAAAGTGGTGGTTTTCTGGTCAGGTGGCGCGGTGCGCGGGGAGCCCGCGGTATCGCGCCACCGCCATGAGAGGAGCGATCACGATGGCCCCTGAGCGATCGCATGAGGAGTCCGTCTCCCTCGAGATCAGCGGATGCAGCAAGGAAGACGCCCGGATCGTGTTCGATGCGCTGTGCGAGTGCTTCGAGTCCGACCGGTCCGCCGAGGACGTGCCGCAGCAGCTCCACGAAACGCGCCCGATGGTGTGGCTCGGCACCTTCGAGGTCACCGACACCCACGCCTGCAGGCCGCCCGCCCGGCTCGCCGCCTCCGTCGAGGCCGACGCACAGGGCAGCTACTGGGCGATCAACCGGCTCCACCGGACGCTGGACTCGCTCTTCACGGTGCGCAACCTCTCCTCGGCCTCGGGGGACCAGGAAAGGGAGCTGCACGTCCTGCTCGAACCCCGGTGACGTGCCGGTGGTGACGGAGTGATCGGGTTCACCTCCGTGCGTTTATGCAACTAGTTGCACAATGGCTGTGGGGTCCTCTACAACAGAGACCACCACACCGCGCACGGAGGGCCCGATGAGCCGTTACCCGCACCTGATGTCCCCGCTCGACCTGGGATTCACCACCCTGCCCAACCGCGTGCTCATGGGCTCCATGCACGTCGGTCTTGAGGAGGCCGAGCGAGGCTTCGAGCGGATGGCGGCGTTCTACGCGGCCCGCGCGCGCGGCGGAGTCGGGCTCATCGTCACCGGCGGCATCGCACCCAACGACGAGGGGCGGCCCTACGAGGGCGGCGCCAAGCTCACCACCGAGGCGGAGGCCGAACAGCACAAGGCCGTCACCGAGGCCGTGCACCGCGAGGGCGGCCGTATCGCGATGCAGATCCTGCACTTCGGCCGGTACGCCTACCACCAGGACCTGGTCGCCCCGAGCCCGCTGCAGGCCCCGATCAGCCCCTTCGCACCGCGCGAACTGACCGACGCCGACGTCGAGCGCACCATCGACGACTACGCCCGCGCCGCCCGCCTCGCCCGGCAGGCCGGCTACGACGGCGTCGAGATCATGGGCTCCGAGGGCTACCTGATCAACGAGTTCATCGCAGCCCCGACCAACCACCGCACGGACCGCTGGGGCGGCTCGTACGAGAACCGGATGCGCTTCCCGGTCGAGATCGTCCGGCGGGTGCGCGAGGCCGTCGGCGAGGACTTCATCATCGTCTACCGGCTCTCCATGCTGGACCTGGTCCCGGGCGGCTCCTCCCTGGAGGAGGTCGTCACCCTCGCCAAGGCCGTCGAGGCCGCCGGGGCGACGATCATCAACACCGGCATCGGCTGGCACGAGGCGCGCATCCCCACCATCGCCACCTCGGTGCCGCGCGGCGCCTACACCTGGGTCACCAAGAAGCTCATGGGTGCGGTGTCCGTCCCGCTGGTGACGACCAACCGCATCAACACCCCCGAGCTGGCCGAGGAGTTGCTCGCCGACGGCTGTGCGGACATGGTCTCCATGGCCCGCCCGATGCTCGCCGACCCCGACTTCGTCAACAAGGCCGCGGCCGGCACGCCCGAGGCCATCAACACCTGCATCGGCTGCAACCAGGCCTGCCTGGACCACACGTTCAGCGGCAAGATCACCTCCTGCCTGGTCAACCCGCGCGCCTGCCACGAGACGGAACTGGTGCTCTCCCCGACCCGGCTGAAGAAGCGCGTCGCCGTCGTCGGCGCCGGTCCGGCGGGCCTCGCCTGCGCGGTGAGCGCCGCCGAACGCGGCCATGACGTGGTGCTCTTCGACGCCGCGAGCGAGATCGGCGGCCAGCTGAACGTGGCCCGCAAGGTCCCCGGCAAGCAGGAGTTCGACGAGACGCTGCGCTACTTCCGCCACCAGCTCGACGAGCACGGCGTGGACGTACGCCTCGACACCTGGGTCACCACCGAGGACCTGGCCGGCTACGACGAGATCGTCGTAGCCACCGGCGTCACCCCGCGCACCCCCGAGATCCCCGGCGTCGACCACCCCCGCGTCCTCGGCTACCTCGACGTCCTGCGCGACGGCGCCCCCGTCGGCGACCGCGTCGCCGTCCTCGGCGCCGGCGGCATCGGCTTCGACGTCGCCGAGTACCTCACCGACGGCGGCGACAAGGCGAGCGAGGACCCGCGGACGTACTTCCGCAACTGGGGCGTCGACATGGACTACGCGGCACCGGGCGGCCTCGCCGCGCCGCAGCGGCCGGCCCCGCCGCGCACGGTCCACCTGCTCCAGCGCAAGACCACCAAGGTCGGCGCCGGACTCGGCAAGACCACCGGCTGGATCCACCGCACCGAGCTGAAGCACCGCGGCGTGACCATGGTCCCGGGCGTGCGCTACGACCGCATCGACGACGCGGGCCTGCACATCACCGTCGGCGACGAGAGCACGGTCCTGGAGGTCGACACCGTCGTGCTGTGCACCGGCCAGGAGCCGCGCCGCGACCTGTACGAGGAGCTGGTCGCCGCCGGGCGCAGCGCCCACCTGATCGGCGGCGCCGACGTCGCGGCCGAGCTGGACGCCAAGCGGGCCATCAAGCAGGGCACCGAGGTGGCGGCGGCCCTGTAGGGGCCGTACGCCGGTCCCTAGGATGAGCCCATGTCACTCCCGCACGCCATCCTCATCGCCCTGCTGGAGAAGCCGTCGTCGGGTCTCGAACTGACCCGCCGGTTCGACAAGTCGATCGGCTACTTCTGGTCCGCGACGCACCAGCAGATCTATCGCGAGCTGGGGAAGCTGGAGGGCGAGGGCTACATCCGCACCCTGCCGGCCGAGCAGCCGGCCCGTGGGCAGAAGAAGAGCTACGAGGTTCTGCCCGCGGGCCGCGCCGAACTGGCCCGCTGGACCGCCGCCTCCCAGGACCCCAAGCCGCAGCGGGACATCCTGCTGCTGCGGCTGCGCGCCTCGGCGGTGGTCGGCACGGCAGGCCTTCAGGCCGACCTGCGCCGCCATCTGGAGCTGCACCAGCGGCAGTTGGCCGAGTACGAGGAGATCGAGCGGCGCGACTTCCCGCCGGACCGGGCCGCCCCGGAGGACCGCCTGAGGCATCTGGTCCTGCGGGCGGGCATCGACCTGGAGACCTTCTGGACCCAGTGGCTGACCCACGCCCTGAACGAGTTCGCCGAACTGCCCGCCGAAGCACCGGAACCGACGGGCGACACGTCCGGCTGACGGGGAGGCCTCAGAGGCGGTACGGCTTCGAGCGCCGGCGCAGGAACCAGGCCGTGCCGACCACGCCCGAGGTCACCAGGGCCACGCCGACGCCCAGGGTCAGCGGGCCGTAGTCGCGGGCCGCGCCGCCGAGGCCGCCCATCACACCGCGCGAAGGGGACGCGGCGCGCGTCGAGGAGGTCGTGGGGGTGGTGGCGGCCGACACGATCACGGACTGGCTGCCGGCGGTCACGCCGTTGGAGCACACCACCACGACCGTGTACGTGCCCGGGCTCACGTTCGACCAGGCCGCGGACTGGCTGATGGTCGTGCCCGACAGGGCCACCTGGCGGCCCTGGGCGAAGTTCGCCTGGCCGCTGCTGAGCAGCGAGGCGGTGCCCCAGCTGCCGTTGTTCTGGACACAGGCGCTGGTGACGACCGAGACCGTGGACCCGGTGGTGCTCACCGAGATTCCCGAGACCGCGGCCGAGGGCCCGGCGAGTGCGGTCGGGAGCGCGGCGGCGGCCGCCAGGGTCAGGCCGGAGCGGAGGAGGAGTCTGGAGTTTCGCATTGGCTGGCCTCCGGCGGCACGGTTGGCGGTCCCATGCGCCGCCGAGGGTCGGGAAACGTCCGTGCTGCCCTCAAGGGCAGCAAACGCGGCCCCGGACCCCGCCGCACGCGGACCGCGCCCGGTCAGGTGACGGCCGACGGGATTCGCCGGTCCGGTGCGGGCCGACTCCGGCCGACCGAACGTCAGCCGCCCGCGTCCTCGCCTGTGGTCACGGTCCGCTCCGCGGAGAACCCGCCCCAGGTGCCGTCCGGCAGTCGCGCCCGCAGGCGTACCCGGTGCTCCGCCCCCGTGTCCCGCCCGACGTAGAAGCTGTAGCGGGCCCGGCCGCGCGGCGGATCGCCGCCCCACACCAGGGAGGTGGCCGTGGCGGTGTCCAGCCGGATCTGGTACTCGGTGATCACCCCGTCCACGCGCGGCGGATCCCAGGCGAGGTCGATGTAGTAGGCCCCGGCGGACCGGTGGGTCGTGGCGGTGATCCCGGTCGGCGCGGTGTCCCGGCCGTCGTCCGTGCCCGGCGTAGCGATCCGGACCGGCGCGCTCGCGGGCGAGAGGTTGTCGGCCGCGTCCCGCGCCCGCACGCTGAAGACGTACCGGCTGCCGGGACGCAGCCCGGTGACCACGGTCGCGGTCTGGCCGCCGCCGACGCTGTGGATCTTCGCGTCGCCCTGGTAGACGTCGTACGACACCACGCCCTTGTCGTCCCGGGAGGCGGCCCAGGACAGCTGGACCGCCCGGCTGCCGACCGCCCGCCCGGCCGGCCGCAGCGGGCGGGTCGGGGCCGAGCGGTCCGCCGCCACCACGGCGGGCGTCCGCGCCCGCACCTCGCGGCTCGGCGGCCCGAGCCGGCCGTCCCCGTCCCGGGCCCGCACGGTGAAGACATACACGGTGGACGGCCTGAGCCTGGTGACGTCCACCATGTGCTGCGAGCCCGGTACTTCGGCGACCTTCGTGGGGCCGCGATATACCTCGTAGGTGCGGACCCCGGGCCCGTCCGGCACCGCGTTCCACATGACGTGCACGCTGGTGGCGCTCCCGGCCGCGGCGGTGACACCCGTCGGAGCTCCGGGCGCCCGCCCGCCGTCGCCTTCGGCCGCACCGCTCCAGCCGCAGGACCCGACCAGCAGCAGGGCGCTGCAGGCCAGCGCGGGCCGGAGGGGAACAGGTCGCACGGCGCTGCCCCCCTGGAGACGGCATCACGAGCAAAGGTCCGGACCAATATGGCCCGGCGTGTGCGGTCGAAGCAAGGGGGCCGTGTTGGTGACCATCCGCGGGAGTTACGTATGCTGAGGGCTCCCTGGGGCTGAACTCCCCGAGAGGGCAGGGAAGTTCATGCCTGTGGCGCGGAAACGCTGTCGTCGCCGGACCCGCGCCGACACGGGCGGCCGGGGGCCTGGGCCGACATCGGCTCAGGCCCCCGGCCCCTGTTGCGTTCTCGGGTTCGCCCGAAGGGCCCGGAAGAAAAGCTCCGGCCCTACTTCCCGCGCTTTGACGTCGTGGCCTTGGGCCGTCCGCGACGGGCGGATCCGCCGGGGGGAGTGCCCAGCGCGGCGGAAAGGCGCCGGGTGGCGAATTCGCGGTTGGCGAGCGTCTGCCTGCGGCGGGCGGCGGGCAATTCAGGTTGTGCAACTGACTGATGCCGGGTTCGGTGCCTGACCGACCGTGTCACAGGGTGTCAGGGGGCTGCTCCATCCAGCCCCATAGAGGTGGCTGCACTCGCGACTTGGGCAATATGTCCGAAATGTTCTCCAGGAGAGGGTCTCTCAAAGTCCGTGTCCAGTCGCTGAAGCTGGCCGCGGCCGGCGCCGCCCTGCTCGCCCCGACGACGCCTCCCGCCGCTGTCGCCCCAGAGCCTGTGGCCCGCAGCGAGGACGCCGTGACCACTGTCGACCCAGGGCCCGTGGCCCGCGGCGAGGACGCCGTGACCACTGTCGACCCAGGGCCCGTGGCTCGCGGCGAGGACGCCGTGACCGCCGCCGACCTGCTGGACCGGGTACGCACGTGCACCCAGGTTTCCCGGGGCCGGTACCGCACCGACGGTGGTGCCCCCGCGACCGTGCCGGTCTGCGGTACGCGCAAGGCGGTGTTCTGGAAGGCAGACCTGGACGTCGACTGCGACGGACGGTCCACCGCCCGCTGCAACCGCCGCACCGATCCGTTCTTCTACACCGCCACCGCCTACCAGCAGTCCGACGGCCGCCACCTGAACGCCGAGTCCCTGCCCTACATCGTGGTCCCCGCTCCGAGTGGCATCTGGGACCACCGCGCGAACGGGGTCCGGGGCGGCTCCGTGGCGGCCGTGATCTACCGGGACCGGGTGCAGTACGCGGTCCTCGGCGACACAGGCCCGCGTGACATCATCGGCGAGGCCTCCTACGCCACCGCCCGGGCCCTCGGCATCCGGCCCGATCCGCGCAACGGCGGAGTCCCCTCCGGGGTCACGTACATCGTCTTCAAGGACTCCGAGGTCACCCCCATCGAGGACCACCGGGCGGCGGTGGAGACCGGTGAGCGTCTGGCCCGGCAGTTCGTGCAGGCCAAGCGCTGAGGCCGACGGGACGCGGGCGGCAGGCTCGGACGGCGGCCCGGCCGTCGTCCGCGGGCGGTATCGCTCCGTTGACACCGCTCGCCGCGTCCGAGGTCGGGAACACGATCGCGGCGGCCTGCTCCGCCGGCTCGGAGGTGCGGCCGACGTGCCCGAAGCGGGGCCCCGAGTGGGGCCGGGTCGTGGGCGCCGTCCTCCAGGTCCAGGGCGATGGCGGTCCGGGTGCCGCCGGGGCGGTGGCGTTCGCCCGGATGCCCTGGTTCCGGTACATCGTGTCCAGGGACTGGGTCAGGCCGGCCAAGCCGTGAGGGGACGCCGTGCAGGCGGTGCGCCGGCCGCGCTGCGCCGCAGGCCGGCCTCGGAAGCGGTGCTGACGATTGGCGGGCGGCAGGGCCGTGTCCTGGGCTGCCCGCACCGTCTCGGCCGCCCCGTTCGCCCCGTCCGCGTCGACCGCCGGGGGCGCCCGGGGCCGACGGTGTCAGCAGGGGCGGGGGGGGGCGCCCTTTGCGGCCACCGAGTAGGGATGGCGGGGCGCCTTCGCGGCGGGCGCCTCTGCCGCCGACGAGCCAGGGCGGGGGCGACCCGTTTGCCCACCGAGTCGGGTGGTGGGTGGCATGGGCCGGGGGTCCAGGGGGTGGAGCCCCTGGACCCCGCTCGGTCACACCTTGCGGTAGCTGTACGCCTCCACGGCCGCCGCCTCCACCGCTTCGAGGTCCGCGCCCGTGGCCGCCGTGACGACCGCCGCCACCGCACCCTCGACGAACGGCGCGTCCACCAACCGTGCGCCGTCAGGGAGTTCATCGCCCTCGGCGAGCAGCGCCTTCACAGTGAGCACCGCACTGCCGAGGTCGGTGAGGAGGGCCACCCCGACCCCGCGGTCCACGGACGCGGCCGCCGCGGAGATCAGCTCGGCGCTGGTGCCGAGCCCGCCCCCCTCGGTGCCGCCCGCCGCTGCGACGGGCACCGCGGTGGCCCCGCCCGCCAGGCCCTTCGCCAGCTCGGCGACGGACGTGGCAACCTCCGCGCTGTGCGACACCAGCACGATCCCGACCAGTTTCCCGTCACCCACCGGACGCTCCCGAAGCCGCTTCTTCCAGTCCGGCGATCAACAGGGCCGACGAGGTGGCCCCCGGATCCTGGTGCCCGATACTGCGCTCGCCGAGATAGCTGGCCCGGCCCTTGCGGGCGAGCAGCGGAATGGTGGCTGTCGCGCCCTCCTCCGCGGCCGACCGCGCCGCGCCGAAGCCGTCGCCGAGCGCGTCCACGGCGGGGACGAGGGAGTCGATCATGGTCTTGTCACCTGGTGCCGCACCGCCCAGCGCCATCACCCCGTCCACGCCCGCCCTGAGCGCCTCGGCCAGCTGCTTCTCGCTGACCTCGGAGGCATCCCCGAGCGCCTTGCCGGCCTTGCGCAGCAGGGTGCCGTACAGCGGCCCGGCCGCCCCGCCGACCGTCGAGATGAGCCGGCGCCCGGCCAGGACCAGCACGGCACCCGGGGTGGCCGGCGACTCTTCCTCCAGGCTGGCCAGGACGGCGGTGAACCCGCGCTGCATGTTGCTGCCGTGGTCGGCGTCCCCGATGGCCGAGTCGAGGGCCGTGAGCCGTTCCGCCTCCCGGTCTACGGACGCGGCGGTCGCCGTCATCCAACGGCGGAAGAAATCGGCGTCGAGCACTGGATCTCCTTGCGTCGTAGGGGTGTTGACCGCTTCGTACGCCGTGTCACATCCCCCAGCGCAGTGCCGGGGTCTTCACCGGTGCGTCCCACAGCCGCAGGAGTTCCTCGTCGACCTGGCACAGCGTGACCGAGGCGCCCGCCATGTCGAGGGAGGTGACGTAGTTGCCGACAAGGGTACGGGCCACGGTCACGCCCCGCTCGCCGAGCACCCGCTGCACCTCGGCGTTGAAGCCGTACAGCTCCAGCAGCGGGGTGGCGCCCATGCCGTTGACCAGGACCAGCACGGGGCCACGCGGGGGCATGTCCTCCAGGATGGCGTGCACCGCGAAGTCGGCGATCTCCCCGGAGGTCATCATCGCCCGCCGCTCCCGGCCCGGCTCGCCGTGGATACCGATGCCCAACTCCAGTTCGCCGGAGGGCAGATCGAAGGTCGGCGTGCCCTTGGCCGGGGTGGTGACGGCGCTCAGCGCGACACCGAAGCTGCGGGCGTTCTCGTTCACCTGGCGCCCGACGGCCTCCACCCGCTCCAGCGGCTGTCCCTCGGCCGCCGCGGCACCCGCGATCTTCTCCACGAACAGGGTCGCGCCGGTGCCGCGCCGGCCGGCCGTGTACAGGCTGTCGGTCACCGCCACGTCATCGTTGACCAGCACCTTCCCGACCTGGATGCCCTCGTCCTCGGCGAGTTCGGCCGCCATGTCGAAGTTGAGCACGTCACCGGTGTAGTTCTTCACGACGAAGAGCACGCCGGCCCCGCTGTCGACGGCGGCCGCGGCGCGCGCCATCTGGTCCGGCACCGGCGAGGTGAACACCTCGCCGGGACAGGCCGCCGAGAGCATGCCCGGACCGACGAATCCGCCGTGCAGCGGCTCGTGCCCCGACCCACCACCCGAGACGAGCGCGACCTGCCCGGCCACGGGAGCGTCCCGGCGGACGATCACCCGGTTCTCCACGTCCACGGTCAGCTCGGGATGTGCGGCCGCCATACCCCGCAGCCCGTCTGCCACCACGGTCTCCGGGACGTTGATCAGCATCTTCATCCGTATCTCCTAAGAAGCCTAGAAGTGGTCTCTGATCTTGATGACAGACGAAGGGAGTCCTGTTCCTCAGTATCGGCCCTGTGGCAGCGCAGGTCATCCTTCGCCGCTCACGAGAGTCGGTGCCGCGTCCAGCAGGAGCCGTGTGTACGGGTGGCGGGGCGTGCGGAACAGGCCGTCGGCTGAGGCGTGTTCCACGATGCGGCTCCGGTGCATGACGGCGACGTCGTCCGCGACCTGCCGTACGGCGGTGAGACTGTGGCTGATCAACAGGACGATCAGGCCGAGACGGCTCTGCAGCTCCCGCAGGGTCCCCAGGACGGCGGCCTGCGACGGCGCGTCGAGGGCCGAGATGATCTCGTCCGCGATCAGCACACCGGGCTCCACGGCCAGGGCTCGGGCCAGGGCGACGCGCTGCCGCCGGCCGCCGGACAGCTCGCGTGGGAGCCGGGAGGCGGTCCGGGTGTCGAGTCCGACGAGGTCGAGCAGCTCCGCGACGCGGGGTTCCCGAGCCGGCCGCTCCAGTCGGCGCAGCGCTGTCGCCGCCTCGGCCGGCGTGTCCCGGACCCGCATCCGCGGATCGAGAGCGGTGTCCGGATCCTGGAACACCCTCGGCACCCGCCCGACCAGCCATCGCCGCTCCCGTACGGTCCGCACCCGTACCACCCGTCCGTCGACGACGACGCGCCCGGCGTCCACAGTCCGACGATCGCGCGGGCGAGCGTGGACGTGCCGCAACCGGACCCGCCGACCAGAGCGGTGGTGCGGCCGGCCGGCAGCCGGAGGCCGACGCGGTCCACGGCCGTGACCCGGCCGCGGGGACCGAGGTGCCGAAAACCCCTTGCCTAATGGTCAAGAAGTGTTGACCATTAGAGGCATGCCTACCGATGATCTTCCCGAGACGTTCCACGTCACCACGGACGAGCAGCTACGCGCCGTCTCCAATCTCACGCGTCACCGGATCATGGCCGTGCTCCGCTTCGAGCCCGCGACGATCACGCAGATCGCCGAGCGAGTGGGCCTTGCGAAGGGGAGTTCCAGCTACCACGTACGGCTGCTCGAACGGGCCGGCCTGGTGAAGGTGGTACGAACGCGGAAGGTCCGAGGGGTCACCGAGCGGTACTACGCAATGGCCGCGCGGGCGATCGTGCTGCCGGATCCGGGCGAGGGAGGGCCGGATGTGCTGATGCGGCACGCGGTGGCGGACCTGGAGGCAGCGCCGGTGGAAGGCGAGCGGCACGTACGGATGGCGCACCTGCGGCTCACCGAGGAGCAGTTCGCGGAGCTGGGGGCGCGGCTTGAGGCACTGGCGGACGAGTACCGGGAGCTGTCCGATCCGTCGCTGCCGGACGCGTCACTCGTCTTCGCACTGTTCCACCCCGCATCGCTCAAGCAGGCCGAAGGGGACGCCAAGTGATCTCAGACGTGCGGAAGTTGCCGACCGGGTTCGGACGGCTGTGGACTGCGCAGACGGTGTCCTCGCTCGGTGACGGGGTGACTCATGCCGCGCTGCCGCTGCTCGCGTTGACGTTGACGCGGGATCCGATGGCGCTCGCCGTCGTGACGGCCGCCGGAACGCTGCCGTGGCTGCTCTTCGGGGTGCTCGGCGGTGCGCTGGTGGACCGCTGGGACCGTCGGCGCACGATGTGGGTCACGGACGCCGCGCGTGCGGTGCTGCTGGCGATACCGGCGGCAGCGACCGCGCTCGACGTGCTCAGCATTCCACTGCTCGCGGCCGTCGCCTTCCTGCTCGGCCTCGGCGGACTCTTCTTCGACACGGCCGCCACGGCCTATCTGCCGGATCTGCTCGGCCGCGACCCCGCGCTCCTGGAGCGCGCCAACTCCCGCCTGCGCGGCACCCAGACCGCCGCGTCCGGCTTCGCGGGGCCGCCTGCGGGCAGTGCCCTGCTCGCGCTCGGGCGGGCGTTTCCGCTGCTCGCCGACGCGGTGTCGTTCGCGCTCTCCGCACTGCTCGTACGGTCGCTGCCTGCCGCACCCCGGCCCGTACCGCAGGCCCGTGAGTCGCTGCTGCGGCAGGCGCGGGCCGGTGCCTCGTACGTGTTCCGGGATCAGTTGCTGCTCGGGCTCGCGCTGCGTCCGGCGGTCGGGAACATCGCCTTCCTCGCTGTGGAGACCGTACTCGCCCTCTTCGCGCACGATCGTCTCGGCATCGACACCTTCGGCTTCGGCCTGCTCCTCACGGCGGAGGCCACCGGCGGTCTGCTCGGCGCGGGCATCGCCTCCTTCCTCGGCCGACGGCTCGGCACCGGCGCCGCACTGACCTGCACGGCCGCAGTCGAGGGACTCGCCATCCTGGGCCTTGCCGCCGCCCCGAACCCGTACGTCGCCGGCCTCGCGCTCGCCGTCTGCGGAGCGGGCATGGGCGCCACGATGGTGCTCGGCCCCTCCCTCCGACAGGCGATCGTCCCCGCCCACCTGATGGGCCGGGTCGCCTCCACCTCCCGCATGCTCGCCATGTGCGCCGCCCCGTTCGGCGCCTTCCTCGGCGGCTGGCTGGCCACCACCTACGACGTACGCACCCCGCTCTACACCGCCGCCGGCCTCCTCCTCGCCATGACCGCCGTCACGTCGACCATGACCAGCAACCGCCGGGTCGAGGCGGCGTTGCGTGCCGCCGCCCCGGCCGATGATCCAGATCACCCGGAATCCCGGGATCCCGTTCAGGAGGGTGCCATTTAGGGCTCCGCGAGGTCGTTGACCAGTGCTGAGCCCAGCTCGGCGTTCCTCGCCTCGGCCCCGGAACGTCGGGCACCTGGCCTCCGCGGGACGCAACGAGCGGCCCAGCGGGCCGGGTGCGCCGCCACGGCGGCGTCCAGGAAGCGGGTGTTTCCGCAGGACGACCGCGTTGAGGACCAGACCGAGGGCAGCGAGCCGGTCCTCCTGGCCCTCCCGGTACGCCCGGCGGATCTGGCCCCGGCCCCCGTGGCAGATCGCGCGGGCCGGCCGGGGCGGGACTCCTGCACGGTGAGCTGCCGGTTCATCAGGCGGCGGTAGGTGCGGCTGCTGTGCGACGCCCCCGACCGGCTGGACATCACCCGCCGCCCCAAGGACGGCACCGAGGGCCACATCGGTTCCGGAAGGAATTCCCTCTCAGGCCGAGCCGTAGGGGCATCCCTCCGGCACCGCTGCGGTCCGGTGCACGAAGGCGGGCCGCAGGTCGGGATCCTCGGGGTCGTAGTAGCGGTGGAACACCGCGGTCGCCCCTCCGGACAGGGGCGGGACGATCCAGCTCCAGTCGGTCGGCACCGGGCGCCCGTGCCGCCTCTCGCGGTCCACGTGCGCGAGGAACCGCCGCGACTCCGTGTGGTGGTCGGCGATGCTCACCCCCGCCTGCTCGTAGGAGTGCAGGACCGCCAGGTTCAGCTCGACCAGGGCGCGGTCCCGCCACAGGGTGCGCTCGTTGCCGGTGTCGAGGCCGAACAACTCGGCGACGGCGGGCAGCAGGTTGTAGCGGTCGGTGTCGGCGAGGTTGCGCGAGCCGATCTCGGTGCCCATGTACCAGCCGTTGAAGGGCGCGGCCGGGTACGTGACCCCGCCGATCTCCAGCGACATGTCGCTGACGGCCGGCACCGAGTACCAGCGCAGACGGAGGTCGGCGAACCCTGGATGGCGCGGATGCGTCAACGGCACCTCCAGCACGGCGTCCTCGGGCACCTCGTAGAACTCCGGGGTCAGGCCGGGGCCGGGCTGCACCAGCAACGGCAGCACCTCGAAGGGGGTTTCGCCGCCCTTCCAGCCCAAGTCCCTGGCCAGCGCAACCCGGTGGGTGCTGCGCGGGTCGTCCGCGTAGCGCACCAACTGCTCGCCCAGCAGCGTGGCGGCGGGACGGCCGGGGCGATCGGGGGCGAAGACGCTGATGACCGGCCGGATACGGCCTCCATTGGTCGCGATCCGCAGATGTTCGAAGCACTCACTGGCGATGTCGTCGGGATGCGTGACGTGCCGCAGGTCCCGCACGATCAGGTTGTTCCAGTAGAGGCGGCCTATGCAGCGCGCCGCGTTGCGCCAGGCCACCCGTGCGCCGAACGCCAGCTCCGCCGGGGTGTGTTCGTACGTGCCGAAGCGCTCCACCTCCGCGGTGACCTCCGCGAGCCGCCGGCGCGGATCGCCGTCGCCCGGGTTCTCGGCGGCGTACTGGCGGATGAACACCTCGGCGGCCGCCAGGACGGCCTCGTGCGCCGACGGGCGGCGCCGAGCCGGGTCGGGCGAAGGGGGGAGTTGCACCGGATTCTCTCCTGCCTGGGGTCTGGTGCTCACACGGGCCCGGTGCGCCGGCGGTGGTCCGGCGGCCGCTCGGCCGGGAGCGGTCGGGAGCGGTCGGGTCGAAGCCGAGTCCGGCGGGCGGGCGCGGCAAGCGAGTGGCCGCACGGCCTGGGCCGGGTCGGCCGGATGGGGCCGGGCGCTCAGTCCTCGGGCGGTTCCCGCAACTGCCGGGGCAGCAACGCGGCCTCGAGTGCGGGCACGTCGAAGGGGTCGAAGTGGATCCGCTCCTGCGGGATACCCTGCCGGGCCAGGGTGGCGCTGGCCTGCGTGACCATGTCCACCGGCCCGGAGAGGAACGCCTCGTGCCGGTACCACGGCCCGAACTCGTTCAGCACCTGCGGCAGGGTGCCCTCCAGCCCCGCAATACGCTCCTCCGACACCGCGGCCCGCACCGAGAGCCAGTGGTGCCGCTGGGACATCCTGAGCATGTCGTCCAGGCCGTAGAGCTCCTCGGCGGTCCGCGCGCCGAGGAAGACGTCGACGTAGCGCTCTCTCCCGGTGCGGGCCGCGTCCTCGACCAGGGCCTTGATGGGGGCCATGCCGGTCCCGCCGGCCACGCACACCAGATCCCGGTCGGTGCGCGGGTCGAGCGTCATGTCGCCCTGAGTGGGTCCGAGCCGCACCTTGTCCCCGGGCTTGGCGCTGTAGACCAGGCCCTGGCTGACCTGGCCCTGGGAGACCGCACGCACGTGGAAGGTCACGGTGTTGTCCGCTCGCGGCGCGTGCGCGGGGGAGTAGTAGCGCCACGCCTTGGGGTGCCAGGGCGTCTCCACGCTCGCGTACTGGCCTGCCGTGTACGGGTAGGGCGCGTCGGGCCGCACGGTGATTTCCGCGATGCCATGGCCGCGGTGCAGGTGGTGGATGATCTCCGCCTCCCACACCGCGGGCGCCGTGCGGGCGTCCTCCCCGGCGGCGTGCATCATCACCTGCGCGACGACGTCGTATCCGTGCGTCCATGCGGCAGCCAGCTCCGGGCTCCACGCCGGGCCGGCGTAGCGGGCCAGGGATGCGAGCAGGCACTCGCCCACCGCGGGGTAGTGGCCGTCCAGCGCCCCGAACTTGCGGTGGTCGCGACCGAGTCGGCCGCAGAAGCGGATCAGGTTCTCCGGGTCGTCGACGAGGTCGACGATCTGCAGCAGCCCGCGCAGCAACCGGTCGCGCTGGACGTCCAGGTTCTCCGGGAAGAGCTCGCGCACCTCGGGGTGGCGCGCGAACAGAATGGCGTAGAAGTACAC
This sequence comes from Streptomyces sp. NPDC001816, assembly GCF_042892235.1. Taxonomy (NCBI): domain Bacteria; kingdom Bacillati; phylum Actinomycetota; class Actinomycetes; order Kitasatosporales; family Streptomycetaceae; genus Streptomyces; species Streptomyces sp. NPDC001816. The sequence continues at coordinate 225,108 of NZ_JBIATY010000005.1, read as the reverse complement.
CGTCATGTCCGCTGCTTGCGGGCCGACCACGGCCACGCTCGCGCGCATCAGGGCGATTTCCTCCGCGGTCAGCGGCACGAGGTCCGGCAGCGGACTCGGCGCCGGAGGCGAGGGAGTGGAAGGTGGCGCTGCTGATTCCGGTGACTGTGCCGTGGCCTCCGCTGCGTCACGGCGTCCTCGCGACGCACGGGAAAATATCACCGGGCGCCTCCCGTTTCAGATTGAATCGTCATCACCATCAGGGAAATTCGGTGTCAGAGCAGTGGGGATCGGGGACCGCCGCGACCGCTGCACAAACCGCTCGCGGCCGCCGGGGACAAGCCGATGGCCGGCACCGCGTTCCGCTGTGCCGGATGCCCGCCCAGCACCCAGAATAGGTCCGCCATTCGGCTGTGGCGCCGTCACGATACGACGCCAGGGATCAACTCGGCCGCACGCCGGCGACTTTGGGAACGGACGGGGCGGAACTCCCTGGGACGTCCTGCCGTTCGGTGGTGATCGACAGGAACGCATTCACCCTAATACACAATCTTCACCCGTCAACCAAGGGGCAGGCACGACCTCGCCGCCATTCGCGCGCAGCCCGGCAACTCCAGGGAATCAGCGTCCACTTCTGCTGGCGTGGTGTCGAAGCAGCTCCGAATTGCCACCCGAAACCAGTAGGTTTCGCGAGCTGCAGTGCATTCAGAAGGCATGACTCACGACAGCGTCATACGGGGTGAATTCACCGGGCTGAACGTGATCTCTGTCAGTAAATCCGGATAACCGGGGCACTCGGGTATCGGTTCATACGCACGCTGCGCTCGAGGTGAGGCGTTGGATAGGCTCGTTGCTGAGAGCTGACGAAACCGATGTCCGCAACAGATGTCCACAACAGATGTCACCAGGCCTCCGAGGCTCCCTTACCCGGGAGGATTGAGCCGCGCATGAAGATCTCCGTCTCCTCCGACATGGACGAACCCGTCGCCCGCCTCCTCGTGGAGGAGCTGCGCCGGCGCGGCCACGAGGTGCGTGAGCACGGCGCGCTGCGGTCCGGTGCCGATCCGCAGTGGGCGGTCTGTTCCGAGGCGGCCGCCCGTGACGTCGCCGAGGGCACGTCCGATCAGGCGGTCGTGTGCTGCTGGACCGGCACCGGCGCCTCCATCGCCGCGAACAAGGTGCCGGGCGTCCGCGCGGCCCTGTGCACGGACGCCGGCACGGCCGAGGGCGCCCGCCGCTGGAACGACGCCAACGTCCTGGCGCTCAGCCTGCGGCTCACCTCGGCACCGGTGCTGACGGAGATCCTCGACGCCTGGTTCACGGCCGAGCCGAGCCAGGACCCGGAGGACGTGCAGAACGTGGCCCGCGTCGGCCGCCTGGACGCTGCCAGGATGGTCTCCTAGCGGCGTACAGCGGCCTGGCGCGGGCCAGGGCCGGTCGTTCGCTCGGTGTCGTGTGGGTGGTGTCCGGTGTTCGGTGTTCGGCGTGGTGTCGGTGTTCGGCGTCGGGTCGGATTCAGTGGGCGCCCAGTCCGCCGCCGCCGAACGAGCCGCTCGACCCCTTGCTCCAGCGCGGGCGCTCTTTCGAGGCGCTGGGCCTGGTGTCCATGTTGGTCAGCTCGTACGGGGTGAGCGGGCGACCGCCCTTGGGCATCTCGGGAACCTCCTGGGACTCCCTGTTCTCCCGGACCTCGTGCACCGGGCCCTCGGGTGGCAGGTGCGGCTGCTCCTCGGGGCGCGGTCGCGGGGGCTCCCGGTACTTGACGCGGGAGGTCATCCAGTAGCCGCCGGCGAGGAACGCCAGGAGAGCCACGGCCACCAGGAAGAGCACGAGGCTCATCAGACCGCTTGCCGCAGCCAGCTGCATCTGTGCGGTACTCATAGAACAGGAGTACCCCGCCCGGAACAGGACGAACCGGACACCTTGGGTGACCGCACCTCCACGGACGGCGACACGGCCCGGTCGCGGCATCACCTCGTCCCGGTGGAGCGGCATCATCCGGTCGCGGTGGAGCGGTGTCACCTCGCCCCGGCCAAGCGGTATCACCTGGTCCCGGTGAACGGGTTTGCGACGCTCCCGCCCGGCTACCCGCCCGGTGTGACATCGCCGACTTCTCCACAGCAGCTCTACAGGTTCCTGGAGGACCGTTTCGAGTGCGCCCAGGCGTGCACGGAGTGTGCCAGGGCGTGTGCGGTGCGTGCGGGCCTCCTGGATCCGGTCGGCTCGCCGCGCCAGGACCGCGTGCGCCGGCTGGGCATCATGTGCGCCGAGGTGTGCGACGCCACCTGCCGGATGCTGTCCGAGCAGGACCGTCAGGACGAGGAAGGGGTCAGGATCCAGCTGGAGTGGTGCCGCTCGGTCTGCCTCGACTGTGCGGACGCCTTCGCCGGGCAGCCCGGCGCCGAATCGACCGCGGGAGTGTGCCGGGCCTGCGCCGAGGCGTGCACAGGCTTCATCGCGGCCCTGAACTGAGCCCCGGCGCGCCATTCCCTATTTCTGAAACACGTTCTACGGTGTGCGCCGTCAGGACCGCCCTTGGGGACCCTGGAGGCGCCGTGCACCTCGACCACACGCCCGAGCAGCAGCGACTGCGCAGCGAACTGCGCGCCTACTTCGCCGAGCTGGTGCCCGACCATGCCTACGCCCGGTACGCGGATCCGGCCGCGCAGAAGCGGTTCTACCGCGAGACGATCCGGCGGCTCGGCACGGACGGCCGGCTCGGCGTCGGCTGGCCCGAGGAGTACGGCGGGCGCGGGATGTCCGCGATGGAGCAGTTCATCTTCTTCGACGAGGCGGCGCAGGCCGGCGTACCGCTGCCGCTGATGGCGCTGAACACGGTCGGCCCGACCATCATGCAGTTCGGTACCGAGGAGCAGAAGGCGTACTTCCTGCCCCGCATCCTCTCCGGCGAGATCGACTTCGCCATCGGCTACAGCGAGCCCGAGGCCGGCACCGACCTCGCGTCCCTGAAGACACGAGCCGTACGCGACGGCGACGAGTACGTGGTCAACGGGCAGAAGATCTGGACCACCAACGGCGACACCGCGGACTGGGTGTGGCTGGCCGTGCGCACCGACCCCGGGGCGCCGCCGCACAAGGGCATCACGATGCTCCTGGTGCCGACCTCCGACCCGGGCTACTCCTGCACCGTCATCAACACCCTCGCCTCGCACGACACCACGGCCAGCTACTACGAGGACATCCGCGTCCCCGTCTCGCGCCGGGTCGGCGAGGAGAACCAGGGCTGGCGCCTGATCACCAACCAGCTCAACCACGAACGCGTCACCCTCGCCGCCCACGGCACCATGGCGATCCGCGCCCTGCACGACGTGCAGCACTGGGCGATGGAGACCAAACTGGCCGACGGCCGCCGGGTCGTCGACCTGCCCTGGGTACGCCGTCTGCTCGCCCGGACCCACACCCGGCTCGATGCCATGAAGCTCCTCAACTGGCAGATGGTGACGGCCGTTCAGGAAGGCACCCTCACCCCGCAGGACGCCTCCGCCGTCAAGGTCTACGGCTCCGAAGCCCGCCGGGACGCCTACGCCTGGCTCATGGAGGTCGTCGGGGCCGCCGGCCCGCTGAAGGAGGGCTCGGTGGGCACCGTCCTGCACGGCGAACTGGAGCGCGGCTACCGCTCCGCCGTGATCTTCACCTTCGGCGGCGGCAACAACGAGATCCAGCGCGAGATCATCTCGTGGATCGGGCTGGGGATGCCTCGGGTTCGGCGGTGACCGTTTGCGACTGCTGATTTTAGTTGTCACAAACAGGGACTAGTTGGCACCGGAGGGACCAGGCAAGCATCCCCGGTGAGCCGGTGACACGCTAGTTGGAACCTGGTCACGAAAGTTGGAACCAGTGCTGCTGACGCCGACTAGGCTCACCTCCATAGCCTGCCGAGCGAGGACGCTGCCCGCGCCGCCGCGGCCGAGCTGTCCGGGATGGGGCACCGCCTGACGGCAGTGCGCGTCCACGATCGCTTCCGGTTCCGCCCCTCGAGCTTCTGGTACGGCCGGCCGTCGATGGACCCGGAGCCGGAGGGGTGGTGGCAGGTCTCAGCTCGACATTGAAAAGGTCCGCCTGGCGCGGAGTGGGGCTGTCCAGTGACCCGCGGAGGTTACGGTCATGCTGTTGGCTGCGCTCCTTGCGCAGGTGCCCGGACGGTACATCTGGCGGCAAGGCACGGATCAACCAGGTTGGCGGCAACCAGACCATCTTCAGGGCGCGTTCGTGAGCGGCGTATCGATCCCGAGCATGGTGGAGGCAGGGCACCAGGATGCGACGGTGTCGGGTCACGGCCGACGAGGTGGTCGAACTCGGCGCCTGTGTGCACATGCCCCGCATAGGGTGCGGGCTGACGGGCGGGCAGTGGTCCCGGGTCGAGCCGCTGATCCAGGAGCGGCTGGTCGGGCGGGGGATCGCGGTCACGGGGTACGACCGCGGGGAGGACGTGAGCTGAGCACGGACACCGCGGTGTCCACGCCCGCGGCGGCCAGGGTGCCGTCGGTCCGGAAGAAGCGTGCCGTGGTCACCAGGACCATGGCGAATGCGGCGGGTATCGCGTATGCGATGCGGAAGTGGCCCGTCGCCCCCAGGCCTCCGCTCGCGCCGGCTCCGACGAGAACGCCGACGTAGTTGAAGACGTTGAGCCGGGCCAGCACCGTCTCGGGGGCACCGGGCCGCAGTCGGCCGGCCGCAGCGACACACAGCGGGGTGAGGGCGGCGACTCCTAGGCCCGCACACCCTGCCGCGACGGCCGCGTACGGCCAGGTCGGGGCCACTGCCAGAGCGGCCAGGGCGACTGCCGCGAGCAGGGCGGCTACGCGGACCACCGCCACCGGCCCGACCCGGCGGACCATGAGGTCGGCGCTCGCCCGGCCGGTCACCGTGCCCGCCTGGTAGGCCGCGTACGCGAGCGGCGCGGCCGCCAGGGACGCGGCGAGGGTCTGATGAAGGTAGGCGGTCGACCACGCCGAGACCGTGGAGTCCACGACGTAGGCGACGAGGAGAACGACACCGAAGGGGACGAGCCGTGCCCACACCCGCCGCCCCAGGACCTCCTCGACCGGCGCCGGTCTGCCGGCGGACGAGGAGACCGCGGGCGGGAGGACATGGGGCCGGACGGTCAGGGCCAGGAGGGCCACGAGCGCGGCGTGCGCGGTCAGGACGTACTCGACCGGCCAGCCCAGCCGGGAGACGCCCGCCGTCAGCAGCGCGGCGGCCACGCCTGCGGCGCTCCAGGCGGCGTAGAAGGAGGAGAGGATGCTGCGCCCGTAGTGGCGTTCGACGGTGGCTGCGCGGGTGTTGACTGACACGTCGATGGCGCCCAGCGCCAGCCCGAAGAGGACGTAGGCCGCCGAGGCGGCGAGCCGGCCCGGCGCCCAGGCCACGGACAGCAGGGCCACGGCCGCGGTCAGCACCGCCGCGCGCATGACGGTGACGGGACCCGAGCGGCGTACAGCGGCCAGGCCCGCGAAGCTGCCGGCACCCGCGGCCAGCGTCAGGGCGATCGTGAGCGCTGTCATCGCCAGGGACGACAGCCGCAGATGGCTCTCCACGGCGGGCACGGTGGTGGACACGGCGGCCACCGCCGCCCCTTGGGCGGCGAACACGGTGGCTGTGACCCGGCGGGATCCCGCGAGCAGGCCACTTCTCACGGGTAGAGGCGGAGCCGTCGCTCCGAGGGACGCGGTCATGGGGGCCTCTTCCTGTCACGGACCGTGGGCGGGCCGGAGTGCGCGCGAATTGGAGCAACCGTAGGAATGGGCCGACCCGGCGGAGGACACCGACGGTCACACTGAGGACCCTGGCGGCCAGGAGCGGATGGTCCGAGCGGTGCCTCAGGAGACCGGCACCAGGGCGGAGAGATCCACCGGCCGTCGCCGCGCCGGGCCGGTCAACGGGTTGGCCGCTGCGGCCCCCTTTGTGGCCGCACAGGCCAGTCCGCCGGCGCTTGCACGCTGCCTAAGTTCCTCCCACGCCGAACGTGGCGACGAGAGGAGGTGGACTCGTGAAGGAGTCCGAATTCGATACGTGTGTGATTGGGGCCGGTCCCGCGGGGCTGGCAGTGGCACGGGCGCTCGGTGAGCGGGGGCTTCCCTATACGCACATCGAGCGTCACACGGGTCCGGGCGGTCTGTGGGACATCGACAATCCGGGCAGCCCGATGTACGAGTCGGCGCATTTCATCTCCAGCAAGACCGTCTCGGGCTTCGGCGGCTGGCCGATGCCCGACCACTTCGCCGACTACCCCTCGCGCCGGGAGATCCTGTCGTACCTGACGTCCTTCGCCGACGCGTACGGGCTGACGGAGCGGATCGATTTCGGCACCGAGGTCCGTGACGTGACGAAGAACCCGGACGGCACCTGGACGGTGACCCGGTCCGACGGACGGGCCGGCCGACACGGACAGATCGTGGTCTGTACCGGCTCGCAGTGGCACCCCAACATCCCCGAGATCCCGGGTCACTTCAGCGGCGAGATCCGGCATACGGTCGGCTATCGCAGCAGCGACGAACTGCGCGGCAAGCGGGTCCTCGTGGTCGGCGCGGGCAACTCGGGCTGCGACATCGCCTGTGACGCCGCCCGCGCCGCCGACCGTGCGGAGATCAGCATGCGCCGCGGCTACTGGTTCATCCCCAAGCACGTGTTCGGAAGGCCCGTGGACACCCTGGAAGGTGTCGGCCCCCGGTTGCCCAAGTGGCTGGAACAGAAGCTGTTCGGCGCGCTCCTGCGGATCATCAACGGCGATCCGCGCCGCCTCGGCCTGCAGAAACCCGACCACAAGCTGTTCGAGACCCATCCGACGGTCAACTCGATGCTGCTCCACCACCTGCAGCACGGCGACATCACCGCGCGACCCGGCATCGTCCGCGCCGAGGGCAGCAGCGTCCACTTCACCGACGGCAGCAGCAACAACTTCGACCTGATCCTGCTGGCGACCGGGTATGTCCACAAAGTGCCCGTCGCACAGCGCTACTTCGGCGACGAGCAGCACCCCGACCTGTACCTGTCGTCGTTGTCCCGCGAGCACGAGGGGCTGTTCGGCGTCGGTTTCATCGAGACCAACTCCGGTGCCTACAAGCTCTTCGACGCCCAGGCACAGCTGATCGCCGGCTTCGTCCACGACACGCGCCGGGGCATGCCGAACGCCGAGCGGTTCGCCCGCATGATCCGCGGCGACCGCCCGGACCTGTCCGGCGGCCTGAGGTTCGTGGACTCCCCGCGCCACACCGGCTACGTCGACAGCGCCGCGTACACCAGGTACCTCACCAAGGTCGCCGCCGCCATGGGCTGGCCCACCGAGGGACGCCCCCCGGCCGTGCCGGCCGTCCGCAGCAAGGAAACGGTGGCATGAGCGGCTACGACTACACCGGCAAGGTGATGCTGGTGACCGGCGGCGCGGGCGGCATCGGCAGCGCGCTGTGCCGGCGGTTCGCGGCCGGCGGCGCTGTGTGCGTCGTCGTCGACATCGACGGTGAACGCGCGCAGCGGGTCGCCGACACCCTTCCCGGAGCCGGTCACCTGGGCCTCGGCTGCGACCTGCTGGACCGGGCAGGGGTGGCGGACCTCTTCGAACAGGTCGCCCTCGCCTTCGGCCGCCTCGATGTGCTGGTCAACAACGTCGGCATGACCAGCACCGAGCGATTCGACGTGCGCGCGGTGGAGAGCATCGAGCGGGAGATCGACCTCAACCTGCTCTCCCCGCTCGTCGCGACCCGGCTTGCCGTCCCCCTGCTGAGGGCTTCCGGCGATCCCCGCGTCATCACGACGGTGTCCTTGGCCGGCATCTTTCCGCAGGGCGAGACCCCCATCTACGCGGCGTCGAAGTTCGGGCTGCGCGGCGCCATGCTGTCCATCGCCCTCGACCTGGGGGACAAGGGCATCCGCGTCGGCTCCGTCCTGCCGTCGGCCACCGACACCCCGATGCTGCGCCAGGAGGCCGTCGACGGCGGCAATTCCCTGCAGTTCCAAGACCCGCCGCAGCAGCCGTCCGACGTCGTCGCCGCGGTGGTGAGCCTGCTCGACAGGCCGCGACTCGAGGCGTATCCGCGCGCAGGTGAATCCCGCCTGGTCCGCTTCTCCATGCTGGTGCCGAACCTCCTGCCCAGACTCCTCCCGCTCTTCCGCAGGCGCGGCGAGCGCGGTCTGGCCAGATATCTGGAGGACCTGCGCCGCAGAGGACTGGCGCGTCAGGTCGACGGCCGCTGGGAACTGGTGAAGGAGGCATGACCGTGACCACAGAAACGAACGTCCGCCTGCTCAGGGTCGTCAACCCGGCGACCGGAGAAACCCTTGACACGCTGCCCGCCGCCACCGCGGACGAGGTGGACACGGCCGTGGACCGGGCCCGCCGAGTCTTCGACAGCGGGGCGTGGTCGGGCCGGCCACCCCGGCAGCGGGCCTCGGCACTCCTGCGCCTCGCGGACCTGATGGAACGCGACGCCGAGATCCTGGCCCGCCTGGACTGCGAGGACGCGGGCAAACCCATCACGGACTGCCGCACCGGCGACGTGCCCGCCGCGATCGAGTCGATCCGCTGGTTCGCGGAGGCGGCCGACAAGGTCTTCGGGCGCGTCGCGCCCACCGGCCACGACCACCTCGGCCTGATGAGCCGGGAACCCGTCGGAGTGGCTGCGGCCGTCCTTCCGTGGAACTACCCGCTCGCCATGGCCGCCTGGAAGATCGGCCCCGCCCTCGCCGCGGGCAACAGCCTGCTGCTCAAGCCGGCCGAAGCGACCCCCCGCTCGGCCCTCCACATGGCCCGGCTGGCTATGGAAGCGGGTCTGCCGGACGGGGCGCTCACCGTCCTGCCCGGCCACGGGGCGGAAGCCGGCCGGGCGCTCGCCCGCCACCCCGGGGTGGACGCCCTGTCCTTCACAGGCTCGACGGCCACTGGACGGCGGATCCTGGCGGATGCCGCGGAGACCAACTTCAAACGGGTCTGTCTGGAGATGGGCGGCAAGAGCCCCCAGGTCCTGATGCCGGACGCGCTCGACTTCGGCGCCGAACTCATCGACGACATGGTCGAGGCCGCGTTCCTCACGACGGGCCAGAACTGCACGGCGGGCTCCCGCGTCCTGGTCCACGAGGACATCGCCGCCGAGGTCATCGCCCGGTTCACGGCCGCCGCCGGGGCGCTGGCCATCGGTGACCCTGCCGACCCGGACACCAGGATGGGACCGCTGATCAGCGGTGCCGCGCGGGACCGGGTCGCACGCGCCGTGGACGAGGCGGTCGCCGCCGGAGCCGTGGCGCACATGGCCCGGCTGCCGGAAGGCCTGCACCCGCACGGGGCCTACTACCCGCCCACCGTGGTGGTCGGCGCACCCGACGACAGCAGGGTCCTCACCGAGGAACTGTTCGGACCCGTGGTCACCGTCGAGACCTTCACCTCCGAGCAGGAGGCCGTCCGGACGGCCAACGCCACCGCCTACGGCCTTGCTGCCTCCGTATGGACCCGCGACCTCGACACCGCCTTCCGCCTCGCCCGTGGCATCCAGGCCGGAATGGTCTCCGTCAACGCCTACAGCGAGGGCGACATCACCTTCCCCTTCGGAGGCTGGAAGCAGTCCGGATTCGGCGGGGCGGAGCGATCCACCAACGCCTTCGACCAGTGGACCAGGGAGAAGACGGTGTGGATCCGCACCCGCTGACAAGGCGGAAACCGGACGCCCCTGCCTAAAGTGGTCGCCAGTACGGCCCTGGAGAGAAGCCATGCCCGAGGCACCCAGTCCGGAGAACGGCACCACGCGCAGCACGTCGGCGACGATCTCCCCGAACATCCTGCGCTACCTGAGCCAGATCACCCGGGAGTACGGCGTCGACCTGCAACCGGAGCTGACACAAGTGGGTCTCGCCGAGAGCCTGATGGCATCGGCGGCCCTGCGCGTCTCCTACCGGCAAGGCAGTGCCGTCATCCGACGCGCCGTCGAACTCACCGGCGACGAGAACCTGGGCCTGCGGGTCGGAGCCGCCCAGCACCTCACCGCCTGGGGTCTCCTGGGTTTCGCCATGCTCGCCAGCGACACCCTCCAGGTGGCCATCGAGACGGGCGTGCGCTTCCAGAACGTGTCCGGGGCCATGACGGTCTGGTCGGCCGGCCGGGAGGGCCCCGACTACGTGGTGCGGGCCGACCTCCCGGATCCGGTGGTCGACCCGAACGTCGCCGTCTTCCTCATTGAGGAGGCGTTCTCCAGCGTCGTCACGCTGGGCCGCCTCGCCGCCGGCGCCGGCCTCGCACCGCAGGACGTCCACTTTGCCTTCCCCGCTCCGCACGACGTCCAGCCGTTCCGTGACCTCTTCCGCTGCCCGCTGCACTTCGGCGCCTCCCACAACCGCATGGTGGTGCCGCAGGCATGGATCAACCGGCCGATGCCGGGCCGCGATCCGGTGACCTACGCCTCGACCCTCGAACTGCTCGAAGCGCAGATGGCCCCGCGCCGCCAGCAGCAGGACCTTCTGGAGGTACTGGAGATCTCCGTCGCGCAGAGCCTTCCGGACGTCCCCTCCTTCGCCGAGCAGGCCCGCAGACACGCGTCGAGCGAGCGCACGCTACGCCGCCGCCTGGCCGACTGCGGCACCTCCTACGAGGCGATCGTCGAGGGCGTACGGCGCGAACGCGTCGAACAACTCCTGCACCGCCCCCACCTCACCCTCCGCGAGGTGGCTCGCCAGGCAGGCTTCTCCGACGAACGCGCGCTGCGCAGGGCGGTCCGCAGGTGGCACGGCGTGGCGCCGCTGCAACTGCGGGAGGGGTTCCTAAGCGCCCCGTAAGGGGCGCGGGGCTGTGTTCATGTGCGGCTCCGCCGCGTGGGCGCGACGATCTCCCGTATCTCGTACCGGCCCTGGTGACCGCTGACCGAGGGTTGCGCGGCCTTCCACGCGGCGATCACCGGCTCGATCAGCGCCCACTGCCCGTCGGACAGGACGGTTGTAGGGCTTGTGATCGCTCACGGGGTTCAGCCCAGCACGCCCGAGCCACCGACCGGTCCCGGATGCCACAGTCCCACGCGTTCAGGTGACGGCAAATCACCTATCAACTCGCATGTCGTCCTCCCGGGAGTGATCGCGCCGCGGATCGATCACTCGTGATCTTTTCCGTTATCGCTGCTGGTCGGATTGCGCGAAGAAGCGAATCAGCTCCTTTGAGAGGAACTCCGGCTTCTCGTCGGGGATCCAGTGCCCGCAGTTTTCGGGGTCTTCGATCTTCAGCGGTGCGCGTCGCCTGGGCCGCTGACGTGGAGTCGCGGTCGGTGACGGCTTGCCCACCTGGTTCTGTTCATGAGGACCGACAGCACTGCGCGGCCCGTGTGGAGCTGTGGCGGGCGCGGATCGTCAGCCGGTGGGCAGGGTCCTGAACGCGCGCCGGTACGTCTGGGGCGTCGTGCCGAGGTGTCGGGCGAAGTGGTGGCGGAGGTTGTCGACGGTACCGAAGCCGGTGCGGTGGGCGATCACGGTTACTGGATCGTCCGTGGTCTCCAGGTGGTGCTGCGCGAGCAGGACCCGCTGTCCGGTGAGCCATTGCAGCGGAGTGGTCCCGGTCTCCTGCCGGAAGCGTCGGGCGAAGGTCCGCGGGGAAAGGTGGGCACGGTTGGCCATTGCGTCGACGGTCAGGTCCTGGTCGAGGTTGGCTTCCATCCAGGCCAGGACAGGGGTGAGAGACCCAGTCCCCTCTCGGGGGAGGGGGCGTTGGCGGTACTGGTGCTGGCCGCCGTCGCGGTGCGGGGGTGTGACCATGCGGCGGGCGATCGAGTTGGCGACGGCGCTGCCGTGTTCCTTGCGGATGAGGTGGAGGCAGGTGTCGACGCCGGCGGCCGTGCCGGCGCCGGTGATGACCGGGTCCTCGTCGACGTAGAGCACGTCCGACTCGACCCGGGCACGCGGGTGGCGGCGGGCGAGTTCGTTGGTGTAGCGCCAGTGCGTGGTGCAGCGTCGCTCGTCGAGCAGCCCGGCCTCGCCCAGGAGGAAGGCCCCGGTGCAGATGCTCAGGACCCGAGCGCCACGCTGCACAGCAGCCCGCAGTTCCTCGGTCAGGTGGTCCGGCTGGCGGACGTTGAGGTCGTAGGCCGGGACGCAGATGAGGTCCGCCGAGGCCAGCCGCTCCAGGCCGTGCCGGGCCCGCACCTCGAAGCCGTGGCGGGTCGGCACGCTGTCGCCGGTGGCCGAGACAAGAGCGAAGTCGTACACGGGCAGCGAGTCATCGCTGCGGTCGATCCCGAAGACCTCGCAGAACACGCCCAGCTCGAATGCGTGGGCACCCTGAAGAGCCAGGACGGCGATGTCGTGAAGCACAGGTTCCCGATCCCCTCTCACGACGATGGCAGGAATTTCAGCTTACCTGTCGTTTCTGCCACTCTCAGGTGGGAGCCCCGGTTTGGAAGGCTCGCAGGCGTTCATCCATCCCGCGAACAGCTAGGCACAGCGCATGACCACACAGACCCCCGCCACCAACGCCGCCTTGTCGTCACAGGCTGCCCAAGTCCTGCGTGGGCTTGCGCTCGACGAGGAGCTGAAGTGGCGCGTCCCAGGCGACCCGGTCCTCGGCCCTCTGGCCCGCAAGGTTGCGCGGCGGTACGTGGCCGGTGAAACCCTGCCCGACGCCCTGGACCGGGCGCGGCAGGTCCTGGCCGTCGGCCACCGCGTGAACGTCGAGTACATGGGCGAGAGCTGCCGCGACCCGCAGCGGGCCACGGAAGAGACCGATACCTTCCTCTCCGCGGCCCGTCTGCTGCCACCGGGGTGCTCGATCTCCCTCGACCTGTCCCACATCGGCCTCGCCGTCGATCCGGAGCTTGCCCTTGCCAACGCCTCCCGCATCGCCGAGGCCACTGCCGACACCGGGCGTGAGATGGTGATCTCGGCTGAAGGCTCCGACCGGACCAACGAGGTGCTTGCCCTGCACCGCAGGCTGTGCGAGCGGTTCGACCATGTGGGCATCACCGTCCAGGCACGCCTGTATCGCACCGCAGACGACCTGTCGGAGCTGCTTTCCCGTCCCGGCCGCATCCGCCTGGTCAAGGGCGCCTTCCTCGAACCTGAGGCCATAGCGCACCGGCGCGAGGCCCCGGCCCTGACCGCTGCCTATCTTGCGTATGCGCAACAGTTGGCCGACTCGGGCCATCTGTGCTCCTTCGCCACCCACGACTGGGATTTGATCAACCGTATTGACCAGCACCTCGGAGGGAAGGGCACCGATTCCGATCCTTGGGAGTTCGAGACCCTCCTCGGCCTCGGGCCCGACCGCCTCCAGGCCATGGCCGAGCGCGGCCACCCCACCCGGGAGTACATCGTCTTCGGCACGGAATGGTGGCTCTACGTCTGCAACCGAATCGCCGAAGACCCCCAGCGCCTGCTCCAAGCCCTCGTCGACGCGGCCGCATGACCTCTACCTGATGCGGGCCCACGTCATGATGCCTGAGCGCACTGCCCTGCGAAGCGTCAGCGACCCGACGGCCAGAGCTGTTCCGCCGCAACGACAGCCTCGGGCCGCTCCTGACTCGCTATCGAGCGCGTGATCATTTCTGTTTTCCGGGGAGAAATCAGGCAGGAGCCACGGGCTTGCTCAACGATACGACGTTGCTGCTCGGCCTTGACGGGGTGTCTGTCGTCCGGGTCGAGCGGCTGGAGGCCGGCACCCGGCGGGTGCACCTGACCACCGTCGACGAGGGAGCGCGGGCCTGCCCGGTCTGCGGGGTGATCTCGGTGAAGCCGAAGGGCACGGCGGTCACCCGGCCCCGCCACCTGCCGTACGGCGAACGCGGACTGGAGTTCCGCTGGCACAAGCGCCCACAGGACTGCCGCGCGCTGTTCGGTCTGCTCCGCGCCCACGAGATCCACGCTGTCGCGCTCGCCTTGAGCGCGCGTGACGGGGAGCGCGTCGGGGTTTCTTAGGTGTAGGTGGTCCCCGGCGCGCTTATTGCTGCGTCCCACGGCATCGGCCAGAGTGATCGGGCCCCGAGGCATCCATCCGCACAGCCGCATCGGGGGTTCACAGCCCGGAATCACCGTTCTGCCGGTCCCAGGCGTGGACCTGTGCTGACGGCGCCGGATCGACGCGCCGTCCTGTCATATGGCGCTGTCGGTCTGTCGCCGTGACCCGCTTTGCCGCCCGTCGACCCACGCACCGATGGAGAAGATCACCATGCTCGGCACCCCCGTCGACATCGACCGTCTCACCGGCGTCTGGCGGATCGACCCCGCCCACTCCGAGGTCGGTTTCGCCGTGCGCCATCTCATGGTCCGCGTGCGAGGTGGCTTCACTCGCTTCTCCGGCACCATCACCGTTGCGGAGAACCCCGCACGGTCCGGAGTGTGGGCGGAGATCGACACCACGTCGGTCGACACCCGCCATGCCGGACGGGACACGCGTCTGCGGTCCGCCGACTATCTCGACAGCGACCGTCACCCGACGGCATTCTTCGAGTCCTGCCGGGTCGGCAGGAAGGACGGCCGGTACGTCGTCGAGGGGCAGTTGACCATTCGGGGCGAGATGCGTCCGGTCACCTTCGATCTGTTTCTGCTGGGTGTGGAGACGGATGCATCGGGCGGGACCCGAGCCGGATTCCGGGCGTATTCCCGGATCAGCCGCTCGCAGTTCGGGGTGACGGGCAATGTGCCCCTTCCGGGCGGACGCGCGCTGATCGGCGACACCGTCATGCTGGAACTGGAGATCCAGGCGGTCAAGGATGGTCCACGGACGTGATGCCGGCCGGGCCGGGCGGTCGCTGCTGGCCGGGTTGCTCCTGACAAGAGGTCAGCAGGAGCATGCCCACGCCGACGCCGGCCAGGAAGCCCCCGATTGCGACAGTGGCACCGGAGTGGGGGAAAGGGAGCGGGCGTCTGTCCCTTCTGTGACGCCCTGGAACCGTGGACGACGTGTTCGCGGTGTTCGCCGTGGCAGCAGCGGTCGTCGGTGCAGGAGGCCGGTGCGCAGGCTGCGCGGGGGCATCCGCGCGGAGCGACTCCACCAGCCTGGCCAGGAACGCCGGTTCGTTCAGGGGTACGGGGATCGCGGCCTTCGCCCGCAGATACGGCTCGCCGGTCCACCATCCCAACAGCCGTACCGGCAACTGTGCTTCGAGTTGCCGGTCAAGCCGGGTCACGTCCTTGTAGACGCTCATGCAGGCGGAACAGGCGCGCAGGTGGGCCGCGAGTTCCTTCTCCGGGGGCACCTCGGGCCGTTGCGCGAGGCGTCTAATCGCCTCCCTGCAGTCCTGCAGTTCCAGCCGTTCCAGATACAGGTCCGTACGGGCCTGGCGCAGTGCGCTTCTGGCCTGGTCGCACGCATCCGGAACCGCATGGGGTGGCAGCCCCGTAATGCGGGCCGTCAACGCGGGAGCGTCGCGGTCCACCACCGAGTGCCACAGCAGACGCTGGGCGCTCATCGGGAGGCGCTCGAACGCGAGGGCCAGCTGTCCGTCGTCACCCCAGGGCCACCGGGATCCCGCCGCGACCCAGTCACGGAAGTCCGGTGACAGGGTCTCGGGCTCCTGGTGCCAGCTCGTGATCGCGGTTGTACGGACGTTGCCCAGTAAGTGGGGGCGCAGACAGCCGGGGTGACGGCGCTCGACGAAGGACTCGCCGGCCAGTATCTGTTGCAGCAGGCCGGCGAAGACATGCGCGGTCACCTCCTGCGCCTGCAGCGGACCCACCATGCACTGGAAGGCGTACGCCTGCACGGCGGCGTAGTGGCGGCGGTAGAGCTGCCGGAAGGGTTCGACCTCTCCCTTGCGGATCGCAAGCATCAAGGCCGCGTCGGAGAGGGGCTGCTGTGGCGGCCGCAAGCCCAGGAGCAGGTGCATCGGGGAGCCATCCATTCAAGTCCGGTCGATCAGCCCGCACAGCCGCGATGCCGGGCTACGGTGACGTGCTACGGGGTCGCTGCGACTGCCGTTGCGTCGGCAGGAGCGGAGGGGGTACGGACGGGCCCGTACGTCGGCTCCTCGGCGAAGTACCGGAGCCGAGGGCAGTTGTAGTAGTTGAACGTGAGCACGACGGAGGCGTTCGTCGCGGACGGTGTGTTCCCCTCCCACCAGTCGAGCATCCCGAGCTGCATCTCGTCCCATGGCTTGCCGTCGTCGGCTTCGGCGCGTACGAGGAAGCTGCCGTCGCTCGCACCCTGGAACGGCTCGAGGCGGAACAGCTGCCCTGCTCCCGAGGGCTGGCAAGAGCCCGTCGTCACGGCCAGGTTGACGGCGTTCTGCCGCACTCGCCGACGGCTTGCGCCGTAGTCGACGCACTCACCGGTGGCGGCGTTGCGCAGCAAGCCGTAGCCCCGATTCCGGTCGAGCGACACGGCTTCCCAGACCTGGTCCCGGCCGCCATCGCAGGGGTTCTGAACGACCGTCGTGCCGACGGGCTCGACACACTGATTGCCGAGTCCCGCGTTGCGAAGCGTGCCCGCCCACGTGACGGTTCCGAGGCGGGCGCGGTGGGAGGCGGCCGGTCCCGCGGGAACCGTATGTGATCCGGCCGCCGTGGACGGCTCGGCCGGGCGTGACGGTGCGGGCCGGGAGGGCTCGGCCGTGACGGTGACGGGTGGCGGCTCGGCGACGACCGTATGGGTCCGTACGGCCTGCGCCTGCGCGGACGAGCGCTCCGTGCCCCGGCCGTCCGACCGCAGGGGCAGGGCGAGGACGGCGAGCCCGACGGCGGCCACGATGCCACCGGCGATCGCACCCGAACGCAGTGGGGAGCCCCCGGCCCAGGAACGACACGGCGTACGGCCGTCCGGGCGGGCATCGCCTTCCGGAGCCCTGGATGCCCTCGCCACACCGGTGGCCCGTACTCCGGTCTCGGTCATCCTGGCAGCCGAGTAAGCCCTGCTGCCCCACAGCAACACCGCCGCCGACAGTGCCGGGCCCAGTCCCTCGTCGAGGCCGGTGAGCTCGGTCAGCGCGCCACGGCAATGCGGGCACTTCACGAGATGCCGGTCGAAGTCCTCGGTACTGCGCCAACCCGTGCGGACGACCGCGCCGAGCATGGGGCGGTAGCGGCGACAGGCATCGCTGCCGGCGTGGTCGTCGAGGGCGGCCAGGCAGGTCTCCCGCAGGCCGTCCCGGGCCCGCTCGGCGAGCGTGGCGACGTCGCCCTCGCCCGCGCCGAGCAGCAGGCCGACGGACCGGGCCGGATCCCCTTCCACCGCGGTGTGCCACAGCACGGTCTGCCGACGCTCGGACAGCGACCGGAACGCCCGGAGTACGAGGCTGCCTTCCTCCAGGAGGAGCATGCGCGCCGCACTGCTGTCCGCCCCCCGGCCCTCGGGCAGTTGGGCGAGCCATCGCTCGAATTCCGGTGACAGGTCGCTGCGGCGTGTCGTGTCCGCCCAGTCGGCGGCGGTACGGCGGACGGCGGTGAGGAGGTATGGGCGCCAGGCCGCCTTGGGACCGCTGCCGGACCGTACGGTCTGCAATGCCCGCGTGAAGGCCTCCGAGGTGAGGTCCCCGGCGGTGCGCGAGTCGCGGCAACAGACGTATGCGTAGGAGAGAACCGCTGGACGATGCCGCCGGTGCAGCTCCTCGGCCCAGGCGTCGGATCCCGGGTTTCTCAGGAAGCCGGTGAGCTCGGCGTCGGAGGTCGGTTCGTGGTGGTCGTCAGCCATGGGCCAGTCAAGCCTTCCAAGTGCTGTGGGCGACGGTTGGTGTACTAGGGCCCCGTAACGGGGAGACGGGCTACGACTCGGGTGCCCGCCGAGGTCGGGTGGATCGTGCACCAGCTGGTGCAGGCCCTGACCAGGTCCAGTCCTCGTCCGAATGCGGCGTTCTCGTCCTCTGCCACACGGCGGTTGGTGCCGCGTTCCAGCCACCGGCCGGAGTCGGTGACCTCGACGGTCACGTCCAGCCCGTCGAAGACGATCAGCGTGGTGACGTCTTCAGTCCCGCTGTGGAGCACGGCGTTCGTCACCAGTTCACTGACGACGAGTGACGACGTTGCGGTCGGATCTTCAGGGAGGGCCCAGCGCCGCGCTGCATGGCGCGCGAACTGTCGTGCCTCGGGCACGGCGGCATCCACCGCCCGGGTGATGCACAGCGCCCAAGACCACGTCGACCCCGGCCGCACTGCTGGGGCGGGCCACGGGCAGTCGGCGGTGACGGAGCGAAGGCCGTCGATGATGGACATGCCGATATCTCCAGGAGTGATCGCTGATTGGTTGTGCGGGGCATCGCTCCGACCGTGGCCGCCCGCGCACCACCACGACAAGCAGGAGTAGCAACTTACGGATACGTAATAACGCTGAGTACCCACGCCGCCGTCCGATCCTCTGGTTCGATACAACTCGGGCGCTGCGCGATCACGCGGCTGACCAATCACCAGGGGTCAAGGCGGCGTCCTGGCAAGCGCGGAAGAATCACAGGGGGCCGTGATGCGTGAGCGCGAGTGGGAGACGGCGGTACGCCAGCCGCTGGCATCGGCCGCGCCGGATGCGGCGGTGCTGTTCCTCGTCGCCGGAGCGGCGGGGACGGGCAAGACCCGCTTCGTGAAGTGGCTTCTCGCGCTTCCGGAGTTCGCAGGGATGCCTCGCCTGCAGGTGATGTTCAAGGCTTCGGGCGCCGTTGTCGTCCAGGAGTCCGCCCGCCCGAGAGAGACCACGCCAGCGGTGCCGGACTCCAGGTCCGCACGTCGTCCCGCCGGTACCCGGCCCGCAGCCCTGGCGACGCCGGCGCCGACTCCGTTCGCGGCCTCCTCGCTGGGAGAACTGGCGTCCTCGCTCGGCACCAGTGCTCCGGTGCTGCTGGTGGTCGAGGACGTGCACCGTGCGGACGTGCAGGACGCCCGGCTGCTGCGCACCCTGCTGGCTCATCCTCCGGTGGGATTACGCGCGGTGCTGACCTACCGCCCCGAGGAACTGGCACATCCCGGGCTGGTGCTGGGCGCTCCGGTGGGCTACCCCGCCGAGATGGCCCTGATCCGACTGACGCTCGGCCCGCTCGACGAGAACGAGGTCCGCCGGATGGCGGTGGAAGCACTGGGCGAAGACCGTTGTCCGCCCCAGTTCATCACCCGGCTCTACGAACGCTCGGGCGGCGTCGCGCAGGCCGTGGCCGATCTCGTGACAGAGCTGAAGACTGCCGGTCCGCTACCGGGCGGGAGGCCCACGGTGGCCGGCCGGGCCCGTTTGACCGCGAGGCATGTGGACGAGGCCGCGGTGCCGGTCCGGCTCACCGAACTGGTGGTCGGCCGCATGGCGGCGCTCGACGATCAGACCAGACGCCTGGTGTGGGCGGCGGCCGTGCTCGACGAGGCCACCACGGAGGACGAGTTGGCCTCGGTCGCCGCCTTGTCGGCGGAGAGCGGCCGGGACGCGTTGACGGCTGCTCTTTCCGAAGCGGTGCTTCATGAGCTCAGGCTCGGACAGTACGGGTTCCGCGTGCCGATGGAGGCCGCGGGCGTGTATCAGCTGCTGCCCGGCCCGGTCCGACGGGAGCTGCACGCTCGCGCGGCCGACGCCCTGGAGGCCAGGCGCCCCGTACAACGGGCGCGGCTGGCCCGCCACCAGTTCGCGGCCGGCCGGACGATGGACTGGCTGCAGAGTGTGGAGAACGCCGCGTGGGAGGCCGCCGAGGCCGGGAACCACCAGTTGGCCATCGCGTTGCTCGAGGACACGCTGGCGCACCCCGGAATACGGCAGGAGAACCGGGCTCGGCTGGCCCTGATGCTCGCCCGCAGCGCGTACAGCGGGCTGCATTCCGAGCAGACGGTCGAGGTGCTGGGACGACTGGTCGACGACCCCGAGTTGCCCGCCGTCGTGCGGGGCGAGATCCGGCTGGACCTGGGGCTGCTCATGGGAAACCAGGTCGGGCGGCCGAACGAAGGACTTGTCGAACTCACCCGAGCCGTGGAAGAGGTGAGTGCCCGGCCGGCGCTGGCGGCACGGGCCATGGCGGCGCTCGCGCTGCCGTACTGGCCGGCCGGCACGCTGGCGGACAATCTCACCTGGCTGGCGCGGGCCGATGCGGCAGCAGCCGAGAGCGGGGATGCGGCGGTCCAGGCGGCCGTCGCGGCGAACCGGGCGACAACGCTGCTCAGCGTGGGCGATGCGGACGGGTGGCGGGAGCTGGATCAACTACCCAGGGAAAGCGATGACTTACGGGTTCTCAGCCACTCGGCCAGGGGCGTCTGCAACGCCGCTGACGCGGCGATCTGGCTGGGTGAGTATGCGCGGGCGCGGAAGCTGCTGGTCGAGGGACCGAGGCTGGCTGTGCGCAGTGGGGATCTGTATTCCGATCAGATGGTACACAGTACGGCGCTGCTTCTGGATCTGGTGACCGGCCGCTGGGCGGGCCTGGCCGACCGGGCCCGCGCATATGTGACCGAGGCGGGCGAGACGCCGTACAGCGCGGGCGATGCCATGCTGGTGCTCGGCATGCTGGCCTTGGCGAAAGGCGAATGGGGTCAGGTGGGCTCATGGCTGACGGGCGCCGTCGGCCCGTCTGAGGAAGGCGGCCCGGTACCTGTGGCAGCGGCCGCTTCGGGCGGTCGCGTCAGGCTCGCGCTGGCCCGCAAGGACCTGGGGGCCGCGGCCCGGGGAGCCGCCGACGCGTGGGCCGGACTGCGGGCCAAGGGCGTATGGGTATGGGCCGCCGAACTGGCCCCCTGGGCCGTGGAGGCGACAGCCCGCGCCGGTGAGCCCGGAACGGCACTGGACATGGTGGAGGAGTTCGCGGCAGGCATCGCGAACAGACACGCACCCGCCGCCACGGCGGCGCTCACGTGGTGCCGGGGACTACTGGCCGGGATCGGCGGAGAGTTCCCGGAAGCAGCGGAGCGCTTCCGCCGCGCCCGTACGTGCTATCAGGCCCTTCCCCGGCCCTACGAGGCGGCTCTCGCCGCGGAGGCGGCGGGACGGTGCGCCGCCCTGGCAGACAGCCCGCAGAGCGCTGCGGGCATGGAGGAACTGACCGCTGCGGCAGAGGAGTTCGAAGCTCTCGGGGCGACCTGGGACGTAGCCCGGGTGCGGGCGGCACTGCGGGCCCATCCCGCCGCGGAGCGACGCCCGCCCGGCCGTCCCCGATACGGCGAGCGGCTGTCGCCGCGTGAGCAGGAGGTGGCACAGCTCGCCGGCGCCGGCCTGAGCAACCGCGAGATCGCGGCCACCCTGCACCTGTCCCCGCGAACCGTGGAGCAGCATGTCGCGCGCGCCCTCAAGAAGCTGGGCGCGGTCTCGCGGCACGACCTGGCGCAGCCGGACCCGGACGGCACACAGGGAAACTGAGTACGCGGCTCACCTGCCGCGCAGTTGATTAGGTACCCGTGATCTCCCACCTCGGATTGGTAACCACCCTGCGCCGACCCTAAGTTCGTTGCACAGCCAGACGCGCTGCTGCTCGAGAGTGTGCGGTACCGGCAGGCAGACAGAAGCCGGCACCGTGGGCGTCCGCAGCATCGCAGGGCGCCTGGCGTGTGGTCGCCGCCCCGATCGATCCGAGACCGGGTGCGGGACACACACCGCCCGGTGCCGTCACGGCCTTCCCCCTGGCCGCCCGTGCGGCGGCCCTGACGCACCGGGCGGGCCGGCCCAGGGCCCGGGTCGAAACCCACCATCACACCGCCCGGCTCCGGCATGCCCGGATCCGGTCGATCCGAGAGGCGCACATGAACCGCACACACCGAAAAACCCGGCGCGGCCGGGCACTTGCCGCCACGGCGCTGGTCACCGCGCTCGTCGGCGGAGTCGTTGCCACCGCCATGGCAGGACAGGACTGGCCGACGTCCCAGGCTCCCGCCTCCCCCGCCTTGCTGAAGGCCGCCGCGCCGGCCGAGCGGGCCGCCGGTCTCATCGTCGGCTACAAGTCGAAGTCGATGGAGGCACCTTCGACCAAGGCGGTACGCGACGCGATCAAGGCCATGACCGCAGAGTCGGGCCAGAAACTGTCGTACAAGCGCCGCCTGGGCACGGGAGCGGTGCTGATGGACCTCGGCGGAGTACGGCCCGCCAAGGACGTCGCCGCGCTCATGAACCGGCTCCGGGCCGACCCGGACGTGGCCTACGTCGTTCCGGACCGCCGGATGCCGGCCATCGCGTCCCAGGAGGTCACCGACGCTCCCGTCGCCGACGCCGCGGGCGACGACACCCGCACGGGCGACGCGGACCTCGCCGCCGAGCAGTGGAACCTGTCCGAGGCCAAGGCGGGAATGGATGTTCCCGACGCGTGGAAGACGTCCACCGGCAAAGGAGTGACGGTCGCCGTCCTGGACACCGGCATCACCCAGCACTTCGACCTGGCGGCCAACACAGTCCCCGGGTACGACTTCATCAGCGACTCCCTGTCGGCGAACGACGGCGACGGCCGTGACGGTGACGCCACCGACCCGGGTGACGCCACCAAGCCGGGCGACTGCGGAAGCCAGTCCGCCAACCCGTCCAGCTGGCACGGCACCCATGTCGCGGGCATCGTGGCCGCGGCCGACAACGGCAAGGGCACCGTAGGCGTCGCGCCCGGCGTGCAGGTGCAGCCGGTGCGTGTGCTGGGCCGCTGCAACACCCCGAACTCCGACATCATCGACGCCCTCACCTGGGCCTCCGGCGGAAGCGTCGCCGGCGTACCCGACAACAAGACCCCTGCCCAGGTCGTCAACATGAGCCTGGGTCTCCAGGGCCCCTGCGACGCGGCGATGCAGAACGCAGTCGATGCAGCCGTCGCCCGTGGCACGACGATCGTCGTGGCAGCCGGCAACCGGGACACGCGTCCCGCGCCCCAGGACGCCGGCAACTTCGACTGGGCCAGCTGCCGCAACGTCATCACCGTCGCCGCCACCGACCGCGACGGAAACAGGGCCGAGTACTCCAACTTCGGCAATGTCGTGGACATCGCGGCCCCGGGCGGCGACATGAGGCAGAAGGCCGCCAACGGCATCCTCTCCACCTTCAACGCAGGCACCGACAAGCCCGGCGGCGAGAACTTCAAGTTCGAGGTGGGCACCAGTCAGGCCGCCCCGCACATCGCCGGCCTCGCCGCCCTGGTGAAGGCTGCCAACCCCACACTGACACCCGCGGAGATCGAGACGGCCATCCAGACCAACGCCCGGCCCCTGCCCGGCACCTGCGAGGGCGGTTGCGGTGCCGGGCTCGCCGACGCCGCCAAGACCGTCGAGAGCGTCACGAAGGGCGCGGCCTCGCCCACTTCGTCTCCCGATCCTGCCTCGGCTCCCGCTTCGCCCTCACCGTCGGCCGGTGACGGACAGACGGCGGACGGCACGGATCTCGGCGCGTGCTTCGACAACGCCTGCGAGGTCGAGGTGACGGGCGGAGACATGATCCAGCTCGACGGTAAGGCGGGCGTCGACGAACTCAGGATCGACAGCGTCGCCGACAACACGCTGAACTTCACGGGTTCGTCCGGCAACGGCGCTCAGCAGTCCAGCAGCAGCCAGACCGCCCCGGGCCAGTCGACCGTCAACAACCTCGTGGTCGACCTCATCAGCATCGATGGGGACCGGGCCACCGTCCGCCTTTCCTGATCCGGCTCGCTGTGGGGAGACGCCACGGTGCACTGCGGAAATCCGCCCCTCTTCCTGACCGTTGAGGGGATCACCCAGAGGCTGGATCCTGCCAGGACGTACACCGTGGGTCGTGATCCGCAGTCGGACGTGGTGTTCCGGGAAGCCATCGTTTCCTGGTGGCACGCCCGCATCTACTGGGGCGGAACGAGCTGGGTCCTGCAGGACCTCAACAGCACCAACGGCACGTACGACCTCGGCCGGCGCATCTCGCTGGCCGAGGTCGGCCACGGTGCCTTGCTCACCCTCGGTGGCGCCGCTGAAGGGCCACGGCTTCGCTTCACGGTTCGACCGGCGCGCCGGGACACTGCTGGTGGCACCTCGGTCACCCGTATCGGCCGGGCTCCCGACAACGATCTGGTCGTCCGTGAGCACGACGTCTCCTCGCACCACGCCGAATTCAGCCTTGCTCCCGCCGGCTCGTTGATCGTCCGCCGACTGACCGTCAGGGTCCGGCACGGCAAGAGCAATCGGACTCTGCTGCAGAACGTGAGCTTCGAGGTGCCCGCGAAAGCCTTGATCGCGGTGGTCGGTCCGTCTGGCTCCGGCAAGTCCACCTTGCTGCGTGCCCTGACGGGCCATCAGCCGAACGTCAAGGGTGAGGTGCTGTACGACAACCAGAACCTCCATGAACGATTCGCCGAACTGCGTCAGCACATCGGCATCGTTCCTCAGCACGACATCCTTCACCCACAACTCACGGTGCGGTCCGCGCTCCGCCACGCCGCCAGACTGCGCTTCCCCCGCGGCACGGAGGCAACCGAGCGCGACCGCCGGGTCGAGGAGGTACTGACTGAGCTCAGACTCGGCCTCCACGCCGACCAACGCATCGCCGCGCTCTCCGGCGGGCAGCGCAAGCGCGTCTCGGTCGCCCTCGAACTATTGACCAAACCCTCGCTCATGTTTCTGGACGAGCCGACCTCCGGCCTGGATCCGGGCATGGACCGCGACGTCATGCAGTTGCTGAGGGGACTCGCAGACGACGGCCGCACCGTGCTGGTGGTCACGCACTCCGTCGGGGAATTGGAGCAGTGCGACAAAGTACTGGTCCTGGGTCCTGGCGGGTCCCTGGCCTACTTCGGTCCCCCGGCCCAGGCACTCGAGTTCTTCGGGCAGGCTACGTGGGCCGACGTCTTCTCCGCCTTCGACGAGCACCGCGACCTCGACTGGTCACGCAGGTGGCACGAGTGCCGGCAACACGTAGCATCTGCGGCCGCCCCGCGGCAGACGGCGACCACGGCCCCTGAGGCCGTCCATACCCCGAAGCCACCCCGTTGGACAGCTCAGCTGTCCGTGCTTGTCCGCCGGCAGCTGGCGGTGATGGCCTCAGATCGCCGGTTCGTCGGCCTGATGGCCCTCCTGCCCGTCATCCTGGGTCTGGCCAGCACCGTCATACCCGCAGACTTCGGCCTTCGCAGAGCACCCGACGGCACGCCGAATCTCGCAGCCGGCACGATCCTCGCTTCCCTCGTCATCAGCGTCTGCTTCATGGGGGCCGCGAACTCCGTCCGTGAACTGGTCAAGGAACGGGCACTCTATGAGCGGGAACGGGCCGCAGGTCTCTCCAGATCCGCCTACCTCATGTCGAAGATCACGGTACTGGGGCTGATCTCCGGCCTTCAGGGGATCACCTTGTGCCTGCTCGGTCTCGTACCGCGTGAACTACCGACCGAAGGAATGGTCGCGAAGGACGCCCCGCTCCTTGAGATGACCTTCGTCATCACCATGCTCGGATTCACCTCGATGATGTGCGGCCTGGTCATCTCGTCACTGGCGAGGACTGCCGAAAGCACCATGCCCCTGCTGGTTCTGTTCTGTGTTTTCCAGTACCTCTTCTCAGGCGTCACCTTCCACCTCTTCAACAATCCCGGGGTCGAACAGGTGGCCTGGCTGGCGCCGTCGCGCTGGGCCATCGCAGCGGAAGGCGTGACACTCGATCTCGGGCCACTGCTCGGTCCGATGGACAAGTCAGCGCCTTCGGCCACCGACCCCCTGTGGCGTCACTCGCTCAGCCAGTGGCTGACTGACATGGGCGTGCTGTTCGGCCTGGCGATGGGCTGCTATGCGCTCACGATCCGGCTCCTGCGCCGGCATGAACCGCCTGTGGTACGAAGGCGCTGAGTGACCTCTGACAGATGTGTCTGGAGGAAGGCGAGCTCGCGGGCGAGAAGGCGGGCCGCCGCTGGAGTGCCCCGGTCCGGCTCGTGGACGGCCACGATCTTTGCCGCGGAGCCCTCATTCGCCGGCCAGTTGCTTGACGACTGCCTCGGCCACTGCCCTGGCGCTGGACGGATTCTGGCCGGTGATCAGACGCCCGTCCTCGACGACATACGAGGCGAACGGCTGGGCGGCCGTGCTGTAATCGGCACCCAGCTTCTTCAGGTCCTCCTGGACGTTGTAGGGGACCGCCTCCGCCCGGTTCGCCAGTTCCTCTTCGGGCCACGAAAACCCGGTGACCCGCTTGCCCTTGATCAGGGGTTCCCCGTTGCTCAGGGTGACGTTGAGCAGGCCGGCTGCGCCGTGGCAGACGGTCGCCACCACACGGCCGGTCTCGTAGAACCGGGCGATCAGGGCTTCCAGGTCCTCGCTCTGCGGGAAGTCGAACATGACCCCGTGGCCACCGGTGAGGTAGATGGCGTCGTAGTCGTCGATTTCCGCGTCGGAGACCTTCATGGTGTCCGTCAGGAGGTCCATGAAGGCCCGGTCCTGGTACCGCTTGCCGGTGCCCTCGGCATCCAGCATCTGCCGCGTCAGGCTCTCCGGGTCGAGCGGAATCTTGCCACCCGACGGACTCGCGATATCCATCGTGAACCCTCGCTCCTCGGCGAAGTCCCAGAAATGGGTCAGCTCCCCGAGCCAGAGTCCGGTCCGCAGGCCGACCTTCTGGTATTCGTCGGCGTTGGTGACGATGACAAGGATCTTTTTCTTGGCTGCGGGCATGACTACCTCCAACTGTGGTTCGCCCCTTCATGGGGAGTACGGTTCGTGACCGGTGAACGCCGCCCGGCAGGGTTGAGGTCGCATTGGGCTCCGCTTCCCCAGGGCCCGCCTCCGCAGGCGATGTCAGACGGTCAGAACGATCTTTCCTCGGGTGTGACCTGCCTGGCTCAGGCGCCACGCTTCGGCCGCCTCGGCCAGCGGCAGCGAGTGCTCCACGGGCACCGTGAGCTTCCCCGCGTCCGCGAGGTCGGCGAGGGTCGCGAGGCCGGCCGAGTCCGGGCGGACCCACACGTAATGGCCGCCCTTCGCCGCTACTTCGGCATCGATGATGGACGCGATCCGGTCGCGTCTCTTGAGCAGCTGCTGCGACACATCCACCGCGCCGTCGCCGACGAAGTCGAGGGCCGCGTCCACGCCGTCGGGCGCCAGTTCACGTACGCGCTCGACGAGCCCGTCCCCGTAGGCGACCGGCTCCGCGCCGAGCTCACGGAGGAAGCCGTGGTTGCGTTCGCTCGCGGTGCCGATCACCCGGGCGCCGAACGCGACTGCGATCTGGACGCCGAGCGAGCCGACACCGCCCGCCGCGGCGTGGATCAGCACGGTCTCGCCGTTGCCGAGGCCGACCCGCTTGATGCTCTGGTAGGCGGTGAGCCCCGCCAGCGGCACCCCCGCGGCCTGCTCCCAGCCGAGCACGGCGGGCTTACTGGCCAGGGTGCGGACGGGGGCGGAGACCAGTTCGGCGTACGCCCCGTTCTGTGCCCAGTCCTTGCGGATGTAGCCGAAGACTTCGTCCCCCACGGCGAACTCGCCTGCGTCGAACCCGACGCGTTCCACGACACCTGCGACGTCCCAGCCGGAAATCAGCGGGAAGCGGACCTCCATGATCGGATCCAGGTACCCGGCGGCGAGTTTCCAGTCGACCGGATTGACCCCGGCCGCCTTCACCCGGACGAGTACCTCGCCGGGCGCCACCTTGGGATCGGGCAGGTCGATGAGCCGCAGATCGTCGGACGAGCCGTACTGTTCGAGCGCGATGGCCTTCATGATTCACGGTCGCTTTCCGGGCAGTCGGCGCGTCCCGGCCAGTGGGGAAGTCTGGCGCCTGTGAGGTCGCGTAGGGGAAGTCTGGCGCCTGTGAGGTCGCGTAGCTGAGTGCTTTCTGCCTCGAATCTAAAACCGCCGACGTGCCCGCACCAATGGAAACACCGGTACCAGGTATCGATGAACCGATGCCTTATACGGGGATGGACGGCGGGTGGCTGCCATGCTGATCTCGTAGGCTCGACACCGTGAGCAATCAGGACACTCGTGGGTCCGGTCCGCTGGACCTCAACCTGCTGCGCACCTTCCTCGCAGTGCACCGCCTGGGGTCCTTCACCGCCGCCGCGCGTCGGCTGGGACTGTCGCAGTCCACCGTCACCACGCAGATCCGGACGCTGGAGAACCACCTGGGCCGTGAACTGTTCGAACGCCGAGCGCGCGGCGTCACCCCGCTGCCCCATGCGCACGAGCTCGCCACGCAGCTGTCGGTTCCCATGGACCAGCTGGCCGGCATCACCGGTGAAGGGCCGAGCGACAGCCCGGCGCCGGTGCACCTGGTGGGGCCCGCGGAATTCCTGAGCGGCGCCGGCCTCAAAGTACTGGCCCCGCTGGTAGCCCAGGGGGTCCAGCTGCGGATGGCCATCGGACTGACGGAACCGCTGCTCGAAGAACTGCGGGCCGGACGCCACGACCTCGTCGTTGCCACCCGACGGCTCAGTGGCCGGACGCTGCACGCCGAACTCCTCGCCGACGAGGAATTCGTCCTGGTCGCCGCCCCGGCATGGGCCGAACGGCTCAAGGGGCAGGAGCTGCCCACTGCCCTGGAGGGCATCCCACTCATCGCCTACGCCGAGGACCTGCCCATCGCCCGCCGCTACTGGCGCCAGTCTTCAACTTCCGCCTGTATGCCCAGGCCGCGATCACCATCCCCGACCTGCGCGGCGTCCTCACCGCCGTCGCCGCCGGCGCCGGCTGGAGCGTCCTGCCAAGCTACCTGTGTCGCACCGAACTCGCCTCCGGCGTCCTGCAACTGCTGCACCAGCCGGAGGATCCACCGATCAACACCGCCTACCTCGTGCAGCGCCCGGGCAGTCCCACCAACCCACACCTGACCCTGGTCCGCGAGTACCTGCTGGCCGCCGGCAAGACCTGGCGAGCCCGCCCAGCGGAGCCAGCGCCCACCTCGACGCACAGGAAGCCAGACCTGCACGGGCCATCCGCAGACGCATAGGGTTGGCCAACCGAACTGAAAATTAGATGTGTCCGGCCTGCCAGTTCCGACGAGCCCGCTACGAACCGGACCCCTCCGGTGTCACCAGGTGCAGGCCGTGTTCTGCCAGCACACCGGAAAGGGGTTGGTATTGGCTGACGGGGTTGACCTTGTCGGCGGTGCCACCGCTGAGCACGCCCAGAAGACTGTGTCCGTCGCTGCTGTAGAGCGGGGCGCCGCTATCGCCTCCCTCAGAGTAGAGGTCGGTCTTGATGAGGCCGTCGACGGTCGGCCCGATTTCGTAGACCCCCAGCCCGTCCTCCGTCGTGTTGACCATTCTGTCGTAGTGAACGGTTTCGTCGAGGCCGGTGACCTTCCCGCACGTGACGTGCGTGGTAGCGCCGTGCTTACAGACGTCCTGGCCGACGTAGGCATCGCCGACCTCGGCGAAGGTACCGGGGTCGGGTGCGAGGTCGTTGCGCACGAAGCTGTAGTCGGTGCCGTCCGGTCCTACCTCGTCGGTGTCACCGACGTCCCGCCCGCCGTGATCGCTGTCCGTGGTCCAGCCATGCTCGGCTGTGCAGTGCCCTGCAGTGACGATGAAATTGTCCTCCCCGTTGCTGACATTGGCACCAGCCGAGCACCAGCTCGTGGGGTCGTCCTTGACCTGGAGCTTGTCGCCAGGAGCGATGCTGGGCTGTCCGTCCGCCGTGTCCGCATCGGCGCTGGACTGGTCCCGGGCGCCGGACTGCTCTCCCGCATCGGCAGATTCACTTTCGGCTCGCACGTCGCCTGCAGTGTCGGACTGCTGGTCATCCCCGCCGGGCTGCGCCTGTTGATACGGCTGACCACCATCCACACCGGGCTGCGATCCTTGATCCTGGTCCGACTGAGTGTCATCCGCACCGGGCTGCTGCTGCACGTACGGCTGCTCATCAATGCTGGGCTGCGTGTCCTCCATACTGACGGACGTTTCATCGGCGGCCTCAGCAGCCGACGCGCCCGTGACGAACAGCGCACCAGTCAGCAGTCCCGTCGCCGTTGCGGTCGCCAGTCCCCGGTGACCTTTCGGGGATATCTTCCTATGCCTGCCCAGTGCGGAAGTCCTCTTGTGTTTGGCCATGGCGGAGACCCTTTCTGCGTGGGACGAGCTGACGTCACTGTGATCGGATGGCAGCCGAAGCCCAGTTCACCGTCGCGGCCGCGCGACGAGGCCGGCGCGTCCGACAAACGAGAAAAACCATCTGAGGCGCGCTTCACCTGACGGGATGCCAGGCACTCGTGGGGCGCCACCTTGGTGCCTCGAACGGAGGTGACAACGACGGGAAACCTCGGCACCACAGCCACGGCTGTGGTCTGTGGATGCGGCAAACCTATGGAGCACAAGCCGGAGTCGGCTATCCGTAGCCCCCAAACACGTATACGGACTCAACAGCAGCGTATGCAGTTGGGCACGAAGTCCGGGCGAGTCTTGACTGCGCCGTTGCTCGAGCACCGGGAGTACGACGACAGGGCGCGCCCGCTGTTTGAGCGGGCTGCGGGCCTGTACCGCGACGACCTGTCGAAGAGTGCGTTGTCGATGCCCACACCGACCGCGCCGAGCAACTCGGCGGTCCGGTCGAGGTTGGCCGTGTCCGGGTCGTCGACCTTCAGGGCAGTGCGGTGGCGCTCAGGAGCAGCACCACCGCGGCGATCAAGGCGACGAGAGTGTTCCAGAGGGAGGGGCGAGCCGCGTCGTGCGGAAGAAGGCGACGACGGACACGGACGTGAGGATGCGCAGCAGCATCAGCGACAGGATCGCCACACCGCCACCCAGGTCAGCGGGGCCCTGCGCCTACGGCATCGTTCATGCAGAGTGCCCCGATACCTGCCGCGCAGTCGCTTGTTGGATCCGCAGCTACGGCGACACGCCTTGTGACCTGCGCAGGCCACGAACGTTGCCTGATGCCAACTACAAATCTGGTCACACCGTTTCGTCCTCGGTGCCTGAGGCATTGTCAGTCCCCCCTGCCATCATCCCGCCATGCTCTACGACACCTTGGTGGCCGAATCCCGTAGGAACGACTCGCTCGACGACGTGAGGTGCGCCGCGCTCGACCGCGTGCGCTGGCTCGTCGATCTCCTGGAACGTCAGCGGACGGATCCCCAGTGGGACGCCTACGCGGCGTTGCGGGGAGGACCGGGGGAATTCGAGCGGATCCAGGCGATACGCGCGGCGACCCAGGCCGAGATCGAAGGGCGGCTCGCGGAGTGTTCGGAGGAGGAGGGCAGGGCGGCGGCCCTGTGCCTCATGCTGGCCTCCCGCTTCGACGACATGGGACTCTGGCGGTACGACTCCGAGATCGGAACCGTGATCTCACGGGTGCACGGCTGGACGCCGGATGAGGTCGCGGTGCTGTTGGTCCGTGTCTCCGAGTTCGACATGGGTTTCTGGTCCGCCGGTTCCCTGGGGGTGGCGCTGATTGCCGCCGAGCGGCTCGGCGCCGACGGGTGCCGTGCAATCGCGCCGTGGCTGCGGCACGCACACGGGAAGCTCATGAGCGGCGATGCTCCCGCGCACCTGCGCGGGCCGGTCGTCAAACGTCTCCGTGCGCTGCTGGCGAGCGTGGACGAGGCGCACATCCCCGAGGGGTTGATCCCGCCGTACGCCCCTTGGGCCGCCCCGCTGCGCGACCGCGTGACCACGTCGCCGACGGCGGAGCTGGCCGACTTCGTCCGGCACCTGGCGAGTCTGTCCGGGCCGCGTCCCGCGCAGAAGTGGCGGCGGACGTGCCTCGAACTCGCGGACGCGGCGTCGGCGCGGGACCTCGTGGCCGACGTGCTGCGCGCGCTGGCCGAGGACGATCCGCTGTGCACAAGGCGAAGCGGTGCGCACACCGGCTGGCTCGACGACGGCTACCACTACCACTACCTCGTCCAGCAGAACGACGGGGACCTGGCCCGCGGCGTCGTCTGGGCGGCCGTGCTGACCGGCGCCCCGGCCGCGGTGCGGCATCTCCGCGCGCTCGCTCTGCGAGCCGGCGGCCCCGGAACCGACGTGATCGAGGACCTCAAGCTCGCGGGTGCGGCGATCAACGCGCTGGCCGAGACCGGCGATCCGGCCTCGCTGGAGGCCCTGTGGCGGCTGCAGTCACGGATCAAGCACCGGGCCCTGCGCAAGCAGCTCGACACCGCGCTGGTGACGGCGGCCGGGAAGCAGGGCATCACGGCCGAGCAGCTCATCGAGCGCAGCGTGCCGGACCACGGCCTGGCACCGGACGGCTCGCTGGAACGGGAGTTGGGCGGACACCGGGTGCGGGTGGCCATCGAGGAAGCGGCAACCGTGCGGCTCACCTTCACCGGCCCCGACGGCCGGACGTCCCGTACGGCTCCGGCAGCGGTGAAGGACGAGTTCCCGGACGAGCTCCAGGAGTTGAAGGCCCTCGCCAGGGAGGTGCGGGGGACGCTTTCCGGCGAGCGGGCCCGCGTCGAGGCGTTGATGTCGGCGGGGCGTGAGTGGCCGTACGACGAGTGGTGCCGCTACTACCGCGACCATCCGGTCACCGGCACTCTTGTGCGCGGGCTGATCTGGGAGTTCCAGGACGCGCACGGCGAGTGGCGTGCGGTGGCGCCGACGGCCGAGCCGCCCGGTGCGCCGGAGCGCGTCCGGTTGTGGCATCCGATCCGGGCGTCGACGGACGACATCAGGGCGTGGCGGGAGCGGCTCGTCACGGAGCGGCTGCGGCAGCCGTTCAAACAGGCCTTCCGGGAGATATACCTGCTCACCCCGGCGGAGGAGGAGACCGGCGGCTACTCCAACCGGTTCGCCGCCCACATCGTCCACTACCGGCAGCTCTACGCGCTGTTCAAGGAGCGCGGCTGGCAGGCCAACTTCCTCGGCCGGTACGACGGCGGCTACGACGGGCTGGCCCGGGCCGAGTTCGGCGACGGCGCGTGGCGGGCCTGCTTCCACCACGAGCCCGCCGCGGACGACGACGGCGGCTACGCGCCCGAGCACGCAGCGACCGACCAGGTCCGCTTCGAGCGGCGCAGCGGCCGCCAATGGCGGGAGGTCGCGCTCGCCGAGGTGCCCCCGCTGGTGTTCAGCGAGGCGATGCGGGACGTCGACCTGTTCGTCGGCGTGACCTCGATCGCCGCCGATCCCGACTGGACCGACCGGGGCGAGGACCGCTACGCCGGGTACTGGCGCACGGCCACGTTCGGAGCGCTGACGGCGAGTGCCGAGGTCCGCCGCGAGGCGCTGGAACGGATCCTGCCGCGCCTGAAGATCGCAGACCGGTGCACGCTCGACGGCCGCTTCCTGGTCGTCCGCGGCGATCTGCGCACGTACAAGATCCATCTCGGCTCGGCCAACATCCTGATGGCACCGGACGACGCCTACCTGTGCATCGTCCCGTCACGCGGCAAGGGCGGCGGCAAGGTGTTCCTGCCGTTCGAGGACGAACGGCTCTCCCTGATCCTCAGCAAGGCGTTCCTGCTCGCCGCCGACACCAAGATCACCGACGACACGATCCTCCGCCAGATCAAGAGGGGCGCCTGATGGACCTCGCAGCCCGGCTGACACGCGCGCTGACCGACCCGGACTTCACGCTCGCAGAGCAGGACAGGAACCCGGATCTGTCACAGGTCTCCGACGAGCAGCTCGGCAGCCTGTTCGTAGCGGCCTACCAGGTGAGGGCCTCGGCCCCGCACACGATGACGACGGTCCGCTTCGCGGTCGAGGACGCGGCCAGGGAACGGCAGCCGCGCTACACGCCCGAGGCGTGCCGCCGGATGTTCGAGGTACTGGTCGAGCGATGCGAGGAGTCCGGCTGGGCTGACCTCACCCTCGGCCTGAGTGCGCTGGAGTCCTGCACAGGGCCGCTGCCCGACGTGTCCGAACCGGCCCGTCGCCTGGTCGAGTTCCGGCTGGAGAAGGACACCCTGCGCCAACCGTACGCGCTGCTCGCGGTCGCCGGGTTCGCCGGCGACGGGACCCTGCGCGCGGTCGTGGAGCGCCTCTCCGCTGATGTGGGCCCCATCGTCGCGGACGAGATCGCCGTCATGGCCGGTTGCACCCCGGCCGAACGGGCGCTGCTGTCCGACATCGACCGGGACCACAGGTTCGTCGCGCCGCTCGCGCACACGTGGCGCCGGGCGGCCGACAACCCCGCCTACGTGGCGTTCGCCCGGCGCGCGCTCGAAGCCGCGGCCGACCGCACGGATGCGATCCGGGCGGGCGAGATCCCCTACCGGGCGGACAAGGCGTTCACGGACCGGGAGATCACCTCGCTCGGACAGGCCCTGCGGGTGGCGCTGCAGCGCGACGAGCCCTGGCTGCCGCAGCTGTTCGAGCGGCTGCTGCCCGGCGTCGCCCTCGCCCCGACGGCGGCGAAGACGCTTCCCTCGCAGGCCCTGCTGTACGAAGTGGTTCGCGCCGCGCAGGACTTCCCGACGCCCGAGCTGGTGACCGCGATCCGCACCGTGCGCCGGACCGTCCTGCACGCAGGGGTGCCCAAGCAGCTCGACAAGATGCTCAAGAAGGTCGACGCGGCGCTGGCCGAACGCACCGACGTGGCACTGCGGTTGCCGAGGCTGGAGTTCGACACCGTATCCATCGGCGGCTCCGCCGCGGGCGGCGTCCTGCGCCGCACGGCCGGTGACTACCAGGCCGTCGTCACGGTCACCGAGACCGCCACGCTGACCTGGGAGAAGGACGGCCGCCCGCTGCGCAGCCTCCCGGCGCCGGTCCGCCGCGACCACGCCGGCCTGGTCAAGGAGCTGCGCGAGCTGGTGAAGCGCGTCAATGCCCAACTCGCCACCCTTGTACGCGCGTTGGAGGGCGGCTTCGCCGTCGAGGCCGTCCACCCGTACGGCTGGTGGCGCACCGAGCTGGCCGGGCACCCCCTCGCCAGTACCCTCGTACGCCGACTGATCTGGGAGATCGAGGTCGCACCCGGCGAGTGGCGGGCCGTACTGCCCGAGGCGGACGAGCGCCTTCCCGACGCACCCGACGACGCCTTCGTCCGGCTCTGGCACCCGCTCCGCTCCGAACCCCACGCCGTGCGGGCCTGGCGGGACCTGCTCTCCGAGCGGTGCATACGCCAGCCCTTCAAGCAGGCGTTCCGTGAGATCTACCTGCTCACCCCGGCCGAGGAGCAGACCCGCGTCTACTCCAACCGCTTCGCCGCCCACCTCGTCCACTACCGCAGGATGTTCGCCCTGTTCCGGGCCCGGGGATGGAAGAGCGACCTGCTCGGTCCCTGGGACGGCGGGGACGGCGACGCGGCCGAGCGCACGCTGGCGGCGGGGGAGTGGCGGGTCCGCTTCTACCACAGCTGGGCCGACTGGGCGGGCAACGACGAACTGGCGTCGACCGACCAAGTGCGGTTCCACCGCCGGGTGGAGGGAGTCTGGCGCGAGGCACCGCTCACCGACGTGCCCCCGCTGGTGTTCAGCGAGGCGATGCGCGACGTGGACCTCTTCGTCGGCGTCACCTCGATCGCCGCCGACCCCGACTGGACCGACGGCGGCCCCGTGCGCAGCTACTGGGAGCGGGCCGGGTTCGCCGAGCTGACGGCGAGCGCCGAGGCCCGCCGCGACGTCCTGGAACGGATCCTGCCGCGCCTGAAGATCGCAGACCGGTGCACGCTCGACGGCCGCTTCCTGGTCGTCCGAGGCGATCTGCGCACGTACAAGATCCATCTGGGTTCGGCCAACATCCTGATGGCACCGGACGACAGCTACCTGTGCATCGTCCCGGCCGGGCGCTCGGGGGACAGCAAGGTGTTCCTGCCGTTCGAGGACGAACGGCTCTCCCTGATCCTCAGCAAGGCGTTCCTGCTCGCCGCCGACACCAAGATCACCGACGAGACCATCCTCATGCAGATCAAGCGAGGTGCCTGATGGCCACCGTGACGTTCCGGGACGAGACCGCGACGGGCAAGCCCGTCACCGAGTGGCAGGTCGACGGGCTGCCGGAGCGGATGACCGTACGGGAGCTGATCAGGCTCCGGGTCCGTGAGGAGGTCGCCCGGCACAACGCCCGGCCGAGCGACCGCTTCAACGGCCTCGTCCGCCCCGACGACGCCGAGACGGAGCTGAACGGCTACCGGCTCCGCGAAGTCCGCCGCATCGACTGGGAGCGCCAGGCCACGATCGCCGAGCGGGCCTTCCTGGCCAACGGGTTCTTCGTGCTGGCCGGCGATCGCCAGGTCGAGGAACTCGACGACGTCGTGGATCTCACCGTCGATCCCGACCTGGTCTTCATCAAGCTCGTCGCCCTCGTCGGCGGCTGAGCCGTGCTCGTGCGTCAGGCCGGCGAGGAGGTGTCGACCACGAACCGGTAGCGGACGTCGGAGGCGAGGACCCGGTCGAACGCCTCGTTGATGTGGCCCGGACCGCCGAGGCCGACGACCGCGACCTTCCTGCCGGGGCCCACGCCCCAGTGACGCAGCGGCGAGTAGGTCGTGATGCCCGCGCACAGCAGCGGTGCGGCGGTGTCGAGCGGGAGGCCGTCGGGGATCCTCAGGACGAAGTCCTTCAGGCAGTACTGCTCCTCGCCCTTCAGGCAGTTGGCGCACTCACGGCAGGAGTCGGCCATGCAGCCGACGCCCACGCTGTCGCCGACGGTGTGCCGGGTGACCTCCGAGCCGACCTGGACGACCCTTCCGACGATCTCGTGGTCGGCGCGGCCGCCGGTCCTGTGGTCGGCGGCGTCCTGAGCCTGATCAGCTGGCGGATGATCTTCTTCGTCAACCTGCCGGTCGGGCTGCCGGCGCTGTTCCTGCTCATGCGGATCGGCCCCTCGCCGCGACAGGCGGACACCGGCTTCGACCGGGCCGGCCGGCTCAGCGCGGTGGTGACGATGGGCGGTCTGACGTACGCGGCCATCGAGGCCGGCGCGGACGGCCTCGCCGCGCCCCGGGTGCTCGACGCCTTCGGCGTGGCCGTGATCGCCGGAGCCCTGTTCCTGGTGACGCAGGCGCGCGGCCGGCACCCGATGGTGCCGCTGCCCCTGCGGCGGGCCCGGACGATGCTCGTCCCGGCGGGCGTGGGCTTCGCCCTCGACGTCCACTTCTACGGCATGGTCTTCCTGCTCAGCCTCCACCTCCAGCAGACCCGGGGCCTGTCCCCACTGGCCACCGGCATGGCGTTCCTGCCGATGACCCTCCTGACCGCCTTCGTCAGCCCCGGCGCGGCATGGTTCGCCGCCCGGTTCGGCCCACGGATGCCCATCCTCACCGGGCAGCTCACGATGGCCGCCGGCCTGCTGATCCTGAGCCTCGCCCCGGCCTCGGCGCCGACCTGGCTCGTGGTCCTGTGGTCCTGCTGATGATCCCGGTCGGCGCGGGCGGCTCCCTCGCCGTCCCGGCCGTGACCGCCCTGCTGCTGGACCGAGTCCCGGCGGACCGCGCCGGCACCGTGAGTGGCGTCCTCAACGCCTCCCGTCAGGGCGGCGGCGCCCTGGCCGTGGCCGTCTTCGGCGCCCTGATCGCCCAGCACGCCGGCTTCTTCCACGGCCTGCGCACCAGCCTGCTGATCGCGGCGGCGCTGGTCCTCGCCACCACGGTCACGAGCGTGCTGCTCAGGCCCGTCCCCGCGCCTGTGAATCGCCTCGAATCGGAGGCCGCAGCATGACACCTTCGCCGGGATTCGCTCCCTACTTGAGCCCACTCAGCATGACGCCACGGATGTAGTACTTCTGCAGCAGCAGGAAGAGGACCAGGACGGGCAGGATGCTCAGGACGAGTCCGGCCATGACGATGGGCATCGTGCGGGACGGGTCGACGTAGTCCTGAAGGAGCTGGATGCCGACAGGCAGGGTCATCACGTCCGGGTTGGCGGTCGAGACGAGCAGCGCCCAGATGTACTCGTTCCAGGCGTCGACGAAGGTCAGCAGCCCGAGCGTCACCAGAACCGGCTTGGTCTGCGGCACCACGATCCGCCACCACACGGCGAACTCGCCGGCCCCGTCGATGCGTGCGGCCTCCAGGACCTCGTCCGGGATCGAGACCATGAACTGGCGCATCAGGAAGATCCCGAAGCCGTTGACCAGGAACGGCATGGCGAGCGCCACGATACTGACCGTCAGGCCCGCGCCCCCGCGCCCGAACAGGTCGTTGCCGCCCGCGAGCGGCCAGTGCACCAGGATCAGGAAGTGCGGGATGAAGAAGAGGAACGGCGGGAACATCATCGTCGACAGCACCAGGCGGAAGATGAAGTTCCGTCCGGGGAAGCGGAGTTTGGCGAGCGCGTAGCCCGCGAGCGACGACGTGAGCAGCACCGATCCGGTGATCACGGCGGTGGCGACGACGCTGTTGCGGAAGAGCACCGGCAGATCGAGCTGGTCGACCGCCGCCCGGTAGTTGGACAGGTCGAAGGTGTCGGGCAGGAACCGGTACGGCAGTGTGCCCGCCTCACCCGGCCCCTTGAAGGACGTCATCACCATGTCGAGGAACGGCACGACCGTGAGCACGGCGCCCGTCATGACCAGCAGATACGAGAACCATGGGAAACGGCGGCGGTTCATGCGTCCTCCCCCTTGCGCCGGAAGATCCACAACTGCGCCAGGGTGACCACGAGGACCACCACGAACAGCACGAAGGCTGCGGCGCTCGCGGTGCCCCAGTCGCCGTACGAGAAGGCCTGCCGGTACATTTCCAGCGCGGCCACGTTGGTCGCGTCACCCGGCCCGCCCTTGGTCATCACGATGATCAGCGCGAACGACTGCAGGCCGGTGAGGAACTGGGTGATGCAGACGAACAGCAGGGACGGACGCAGCAGCGGCAGCGTGATCTTCCGGAAGACGGTGACGGGCCCGGCGCCGTCGAGCGCGGCGGCCTCGTAGTACGACTCGGGAATGGACTTCAGACCGGCGGTCAGGATGAGGATCGCCGAGCCGACCGAGGCCCAGGCCTGGACGACCACGACGGAGGGCAGCGCGGTGTCCGGATCCTGGAGGAACGCCACCGAGTCGAGCCCGAGGGCGTTGAGGACGCCGTTGACGAGCCCGCCCGGCTCGTACATGTACTTCCACACGTTGCCGACGGCGACGACCGTCGTGACGATCGGCAGGAAGTACAGCGTGCGCCACAGCCCCTGGAACCGCAGGTTGTCGATACAGGTGGCGACGACCACGGAGCCGGCGAGCGCCAGGGCCACCGTGCCCAGGGCGAACAGCAGCGTGTTGGTGAGGATCGGCGTCAGGAACGTCGATCCGTCCGCGAAGAGGCGGGTGAAGTTGTCCAGTCCGACCGGATCGATGTCGCCGAGGTCGAACCCGGCCCAGCGGGACGTCGACAGCAGCAGCGCGAAGCCGAGCGGCAGGATCAGGAAGACCGCGAAGAACAGCAGCGTCGGCGCCAGGAAGAGATAGGCGACGACGGCCTGGCGGCGCCGGCGCCGGGTGGGGCTGCGGCCGTCGACCGCGGGCCCGGCGGAGCGCGGTCCGGGCACTCGCTCGGTCGTCTCCGGCGCCAGGGCGTTCACCATGAGCGGGACACCTCCTGATCGACCTGACGGCGGGTGGTGCGCAGCGCCTCGTCGACCGACTGCTGACCGGTCCACAACGCCTCGATGTTCTTGCGCAGCAGCGACTTGGCCTGCTGCGCGCCCGGCACGTTCGGCTCCGGCACCGCGTACGCCAGCGCGTCCAGGAACGGGCGCAGGTTCGGATCGCCGGCCCCGCCGAGCAGCGTCCGCATGTCGTCGGCACGGCCGGTCAGGGAACCGACCGACACCTGCAGCGCGCTCATCCGGGTCGCTGTCGCGCCCTTCCCGGCGCTCTTCACGCCCACCTTCTCGCTGTTGAGCCAGCGCAGGAACTCCCAGGCCTCGCGGGGGTGTTCACTGGCCGCGTTGACGCCCAGCATGAAGCCGGTGGAGAGCGTGGCGCGCTTGTCGCCCGCCTCGGGGACGGGCACGGGCGCGACGCCCACGTCGCGATAGTCCTTGCCCATCAGACCCTTCAGGTCCGCGGTCCACCATCCGGCGCTGACCACCATGGCCACCTGCCCGGACGCGAACGCCTTGTACACGTTGACGCCGGGCGCGCTCGCACCTTTGACGACGAGACGGTGCTCCAGATCGAACACGGCCCGGCCGGCCGGCGAGTCGATGGCGGTGCTCCTGCCGTCCGCGGAGACGAACCTTCCACCGGCCGCGTTGAGCAGGGCGAGCGTCTGGCCGACGGTGGTGGAGTCGTCGTAGGTGGACAGCCCGAACCCCTGGACCAGCGTGTTGCCGTACCGGTCCTGTTTGGCGGTGCGGTGGGCCGTCTCCTCCAGCTCCCGCCAGGTGCGCGGAGGTCCGGCGACACCCGCCTCGCGCAGCAGCCGCTTGTTGTAGTAAAGGGCGTACGTCTGCACCTCGGTGGGGTAGCCGTACACCGCGCCGCCCACCGACGCGGCGCCGACCGCGGCCCTGCCGTAGCCGCGCCTGATCTCCTCGGCGTGCTCGGAGGGAGCGGGCCGCAGGACGCCGGCCCGGACGAGCTGGCCGTTCCACAGGCAGTACGGGTGGAGGATGTCGGCGCCCTGGCCCGCGGCCTGCCGGACCATGAACGTGGTCAGCAGATCCGTGAACTCGACGGCCTTCGTCCGCACCTTGACCCGGTCGTGCGTGGCGTTCCACTCGTCGACCGGGCCCTGCAGGGCCTCCTTCAGCTCCCCGCTCGCGTAGTGGGAGAGCAGGGTGAGCACGATCGGATCCCCGGGCCGGCCGGTGCCCCGGTACGGCGCGGCGCATCCGGCGGCGAGCAGCGCCGAGGGGAGCCCCAGCGCGAAGTGACGGCGGCTCAGGCCGCCTGGGGCCCTGGTGCGGCGTGCCGGCGTCGTCATCGGGCGGCCTCCCGGCGCAGCACACGGAACACCCGGGTCGTGGTGAAACCGGCCGCGCGGTACAAGTGGCCCGCCGGGGACCGTTCGCCGGTCCACAGGAACCACGCAGAGTGCGCACCCCGCTCCCGCATCCGCTCCAGGACCAGGTGGAGCAGGACCTTGCCGAGCCCGGTGCCGCGCATCTCCTCCAGCACACCGAACGGGCCGAACCGCTCGTCCACCGACTCGTACGCGCCGTGCATCGCCCAGCCGGCCAGGCGGCCCGCAGGGTCCCGGGCGACGACGATCCGGTCGAGCGGCGTGCCTGCGGCCAGACACTCCCGGATCGCGCGCGCCCAGTCGGGGTTGAAGTGGTTCCCGGCGAGCGCGACCAGTTCCACCAGGTCGTCGTCGGACGGGGTGGCGAACCGGTGGCCCCGCGCCGTCAGTTCGTCCGCGCGGCGGGCGACATCCCCCGGGAAGCGATAGCCGACCAGGCTGCGGTCCATCGCCGCCGCCTCGTACAGCGCGCGAAAGCCCAGGGATTCGAGGAGCCCCGCCGCTTCCGGGTACGCCTCGGCGTCCAGGCCCGGGAGGATGTAGTTCGGGGTGTACGAGGAGAAGTCCACCCGGGTACGGCCGTGGCCGTGCAGCCAGTCGAGGGCGTCGGTCAGCAGCCGTCGGCCGAGGCCGCGCCCGCGGGCGGCCGGGTCGACGAAGAAGAACGGGATCCAGCCCTGCTCCGGCTCCAGGTCGGTGCCGCTCATCGGCGTCAGACGGCGCACCGCGTAGGCCGCGCCGACGACACGGTCGCCGTCGACGGCGACCCTGAGCCCCTCCGGATCGAAGTTGGCGTCGAGCAGCACCAGGGAGCGGAAGCGGTCCGGGGTGATCGGGTCGGCCGGCGCACTCCGGCGCCACGCCTCCACCAGGTGCGGGCCGTCGCCCGCGCGAAAGCCACGCATCCCGGCCCGGGATCTGGTCGTCGTCGTGCGATCGGTCATCGACGGGGTTGTCCTTCCGGGACGGAGCTGTCCTTCCGGGCAGAGCAGCGAGCAGTGGCGCTGGGGCGGGAGGCCTCAGAGGCCTCACGGGTAGAGCAGCACGTCGTCGCCGGCCCACCGGCCGGGCGGCGCCGGCGGATCGCACAGCGGCAGCGGGTCGTCGCCCGCGTCGACGGCGTGCCGCAACCGGTCGGACCCCCACAGCAGGTCGACGAAGTGACGATGGCCGGTCCCCTCCGCGCCGCCGTCCGCGGTGTGCCAGGCGAAGTCGTCCGGGTACAGCCGCCGCAGCGTGGCGAGCATCGCGACGGCGGTGCGTACGGGAGCGAACACCTCGCGGTCGGTGATGTGGAGCTGGACCCCGCGCAGCGGCCGTCCGGCGTGTTTGTGGAAGGTCGGTACGTACCGCAGATCACGGAAGTGCACTCCGGGCAGGGCGAGTTCGGCGAGCGAGGGCGCGAACCGCGCATCGATGTACGGGGCCCCGACGATCTCGAACGGCTGCGTGGTACCACGGCCCTCCGAGAGATTCGTGCCCTCGAACAGGCAGGTGCCGGGGTAGACGGTGGCGGTGGCGGGCGTCGGCATGTTCGGCGAGGGCGCGACCCACGGCAGGCCGGTGGCCTCCGCGTCCATGGCGCGCTGCCAGCCGACTGTCTCGATCACCGTCAAGTCGGCCGCGCTGCCCGCCTCTTGGGGCACGGCCGACGCGTTGAGATGCCGGGCGAGTTCGCCGCAGGTGAGGCCGTGCCGGACGGGGATCGGGGCGCGACCGACGAAGCTGGCCCACACCGGGTCGAGCAGCGGGCCCTCGCTGACGAGCCCACCGAGGGGATTCGGCCGGTCGGCGACCACGAACCGTACGCCCGTACGTGCCGCCGAGACCATCAGGTCGAACATGGTCCACACGTAGGTGTAGAACCGGGCCCCGATGTCCTGCAGGTCGTACACCAGGGCGTCGACGCCACTGTCGATCAGGAGTTTGTCCAGACGCTCGCCGCCGCAGCGGTAGGTGTCGTGGACCGGCAGGCCGGTGGCGGGGTCCGCCTCGGCGTCCTCGCTCTCGCCCGCCTGGCCGCTCCCGTGCAGCCCGTGCTCGGGACCGAACAGGGCGACCAGCCGCGCGCCGGCCTCGAGCAGCGCGGGCGCGGCCGGGCGCAGGTCGGGGAGGACACCGGTGTGGTTGGTCACCAGCCCGAGCCGGCCGGGCCCGGCGAGTCCGGGCGACGCATGCAGCCGTGCGATCCCGGTCGTCACCGGGACGCGGTCGTCCGTGCCCATCCTTTGCCCCCGTCTGCCGGTGACATCTCCAAGCGATGGTCGGAAATGTACGTGCATGCCCGGGAATTTTGCGGGATTTGGCCACAGTTCGCTCCGACGGCGGCCGCGGCATCCCTCGGCGCGGCCGGAGCGGTGCGGCGGCGCGAGGAGGGCCCGCACGCGGAGCGCCGGTCGGCGATCTTGGTTGCCCCCGTCACGCTGTGCCCGGCGCCTCCGCCGCGTCGAACAGCAGCGACAGCCGGGCGCACCGGTCCACCATCACCTCGGCGAAGGCCGTGGCCCGCTTCGCCGTCCAGCGGTCGGCCGGGCCGGACACCGCCACCGAGGCCGCGACCCGTCCGTCCGTCGTCCGCACGGGTACGGCGACGCCTCTGAGGCCGGGGTGGTTGGCCCCCGTGGACAGCGCGAAACCGTCGGCGCGAACGGACGCGAGCGAGGCCTCCACCTCCGCGGGGCGGATCGCGTCGCCCGCGCGTGCCAGGATCGCCGCCACCTCCTGCGCGGGCAGGTGCGCCAGGATCGCGTGCCCGCTGCACCCCCGGTGCAGGGGAGTGGCCGAGCCGAGCCGGGCCGCCCGCCGCAGCTCGTAGTCGCTCTCCGCGCCCAGCACCAGCACCGCCTCGTCCCCGGCCCGCAGATGGAGCGTCGCCGTCTCCCCGGACATGTCGGCGAGCGCCCGCAGCACGGGACGGGCACCCGCGAACACGTCCGCGCGTGGCATGACCTCGGCGGCGAGCCCCATCAGCCGCGTGCCGACGCGGTAGCCGCCGGAGTCGGCCCGGCTGACGTACGCCTCCTCCTGGAGCACCCGCAGCAGCCGGTACGCGGTGGACTTGCTCAGCCCCACCGTGTCCGCCAGCTCCTGCAGGCCCGCGGGGGATCCCGACGCGACCACGGCCTCCACGAGCCGCAGTGCGCGGCGTGCGGTGTCGCCGCCTTCGGTACGGCTCGCGGTCATGCGCACACTCCTTTGAAGGGTCCCAGTATCTGAAGTACTGAAATCAGTATCCAGAACGCATCGAAGCGATGCCACCGCCTTGACACGTCAAGGAGCGCCTGCCATCCTCTGCCACCCCTTGTGAGACCAAGGTTGCAGATAATGAAACCAGACGGAGTGATTCCGGACCTGGCGACCGACCCGGCATCGGTCGCGGCCCGACTCGACGGCCTTCCCGTCGGCCGCTGGCACCGCGGGGTGCTTGCTGCCGTAGGCCTCGGCACCTTCTTCAACTTCTTCGAGGTCGCCCTCGGCAGTCTGCTCGTGCCCCTGCTTCCGGCCGGCTGGACGGCGACCACCGCAGAGCGGTCGCTGCTGATCGGGGCCACCTTCGCGGGCGAGTTCCTCGGCGCGCTGCT
This sequence comes from Streptomyces sp. NPDC001816, assembly GCF_042892235.1. Taxonomy (NCBI): domain Bacteria; kingdom Bacillati; phylum Actinomycetota; class Actinomycetes; order Kitasatosporales; family Streptomycetaceae; genus Streptomyces; species Streptomyces sp. NPDC001816. Next base: position 181,000 of record NZ_JBIATY010000005.1, on the reverse strand, counting down.
GCTGTCGGGGCTCGCCGACCGCCACGGTCGGCGCCGTATGTTCCAGCTCAATCTGCTCGCCTATGCCGTGGTCTCCGTCGGCGCCGCCTTTGCCCCGGACGCCGCCACGCTGATCGCGCTCCGGTTCCTGCTGGGCGTCGGGCTCGGCGCGGAACTCATCCTGGTCGACACCTATCTGACGGAACTGATGCCGTCCGCACACCGGGGCCGGATGCTCGCGGCCGCGTACGGCCTCGGCATGACCGCCGTCCCGGTCGCCGGGCTTCTCGCCGCCGCGCTGCCGCACACCCTCGCGGGCTTCGCGAGCTGGCGCCGGCTCATGGTCCTGGCCGGACTCGGCGCCCTCCCGGTCCTGCTGCTGCGCAGGTCCCTGCCCGAGTCGCCGCGCTGGCTGGCCGCGCACCACCCCGAGCGGGTCGCCGAGGCGATGGCCGGGATCGAGGCTCTGGCGGGGCGCCCGAGCACCGCCGTACCCGCCTCCGTGACGCGGAGCCGTGCCCACCCCGCCGGCCACCCCCGGAGCCGGACACCCCCCGGCGAAGCCCCGCGCTCCCGGCTGTGGGACCCCGCGCTGCGCCGCCGCACGCTCCTGCTCTGCGTCATGGAGACCCTCGGCCCGATCGGCTTCTACGGCTTCGCCACCATCGCCCCGCTCGTCCTCGTCGACAAGGGCTACTCGGTCGTCGAGTCGCTGACGTACTCCGCCCTGACCGCGCTCGGATATCCACTCGGCTGCCTGCTGCTGACGCGCCTCGCCGACCGGTTCCAGCGCAGAACGCTCGTGATCGTCTCGTCCCTGCTCGTCGCCTTGGCCGGCACGGTGTTCGGCACGGGCACCGACGTCCTGGTCATCGTGCCCGCCGGACTGGCGACCACACTCGTCGGCGTCGTCAACGCGACCGTCTCCCGCGCGTACGGGGCGGAGCTGTTCCCCACCGAGGTGCGCAACACCGCGCTCGGCCGCACATACGCCCTCTCCCGCCTCGTCGCCGCCCTGCTCCCGTTCTGCACGGTGACCGTCCTCGACGCGCTCGGCGCCGGCCCGCTCTATCTGGGCTGTGCCGTCCTCATCGCGCTGATGAGCGTCGCCGTGGCCGTCCTCGGCCCGCGCACCAACTCCGTACGCCTGGAGGCGGTGTGACCACACGCCACGCCTCCCACCCTCCGCACCCGAAGGAAGAGACACCGATGACCGCACCCGACCAGCGGCCCGCCAGCGACCCGGCCGGCCCCACCGGACGGCTGGCCACGTGGCTCGCCCACGTCACCCTCGACGACATCCCCGACCGCGTCCGCACCCGCGCCCGCCACCTCCTGCTCGACGGCATCGCCTGCGCGCTCATCGGCGCCCAGCTGCCCTGGTCGCGCAGGGCCGTGGAGGCCGTCCTGGCCATGGAGGGCACCGGCGACGTCCCCCTCATCGGCTGGGACCGTACGGCCGGCGGACCCGCCGCCGCCCTCCTCAACGGCACCTTCGTCCAGGGCTTCGAGCTGGACGACTATTTCGCGCCGGCCCCGCTCCACAGCGCCTCCCTCGTTCTGCCGTCCCTCCTGTCGACCGCCCGGCAGACCGGCCCGGTCACCGGTGGCCGCTTCCTGCTCGGCGCGATCGCCGGCTTCGAGACCGGAACGCGCGTGGGCCTCGCCCTGAACGGACCCGAGATGCTGTCCCGGGGCTGGCATTCCGGCCCGGTGTTCGGCACCCACACGGCGGCGGCCGCGTCCGGCGTGCTGCGCGGCCTGGACGCCGCCGGCTTCGAGGACGCGCTGGGCCTGGCCGCGACCCAGTCCGGCGGGCTGATGGCGGCGCAGTTCGAGGCCATGTCCAAGCGCATGCAGCACGGTTTCGCCGCCCGCAACGGCTTCTACGCCGCCGGGCTCGCGGCCGCCGGGTACACCGGCATCGACCGGGTCTTCGAGCGCGAGTACGGCGGCTTCCTCTCGACCTTCGGAGAGGGCCACGATCCCGACGCCTCCCGGATCTTCGCGGGCCTCGGCGAGGTCTGGCACACCGAGGGCATCAGCATCAAGGCGCACGCGGCCAACGGAGCCCTGCACCCGGCCATCGACGCCGTGCTCGCTCTGGTCCGAGAACACGGATTCAGCGCGGCCGATGTGATCCGCGTCCATGTGGCCGCCCCACATGCCATCTACCACCACGGCTGGTGGCAGCCCGAGCGCCCCCTGACCACCATCGGCGCGCAGATGTTCCTCGGCTACGCCGTCGCGGTCGCGCTCCTGGACGGGCACGTGCGCCCGGAGCAGTTCACCCCGTCCCGCATCGACTCCGACGACGTGTGGGAGCTGATCGACCGCGTCGACGCCACCCTGGACGACAGCTTCGACAAGGAGGGCCCCGAGGCCCGCTTCTCCACCCGCGTCCGCATCACCCTGCGCGACGGCCGCGAGGTCGAGCGGCTGGTACGGCAGCCGCACGGCGGCCCCGACGACCCGCTCACGAACGAGGAGATCACCGACAAGTACCGCGCCCTGACCGCACGCGTCATGGACGCCGGCCGCGCGGACGCCATCGAGGCCGCCGTCCTGGGCCTGGAGGACCTCGACGACATCGCCGCCCTCACCGACCTGCTCGCCGCCCCGGTCCGCGGCGCGCTCGACTGAGAGGGCCCACCATGTCGCTCACCCCAGCCGCACGGCTGCGCGGGCTCCTCGCCGCCGACGGCCTGATCACCGCCCCCGGCGTCTACGACGGCCTCGGCGCCGCCCTCGTCGCCCGCACCGGCTTCACCGCCGCGTACCTCACCGGCGCCGGAGTCGCCGTCGCCGGATTCGGCCTGCCGGACATCGGGTTGCTCACCCAGACCGAGATGACCGACCGCGCCCGCACGATCGTCACCGCGCTCGGCGACGTGCCGCTGATCGCCGACGCCGACACGGGCTACGGCGCCCCGCTCAACGTCGTACGCACCGTGCGCGAGTACGAGAAGGCCGGTGTCGCCGCGATCCAGCTGGAGGACCAGAAGTTCCCGAAGCGGTGCGGGCATCTGCCCGACAAGGAACTCGTCGACGCGGACGACTTCCTCGTCGTGCTGCGGGCCGCGCTGGAGGCCCGCACCGACACCGACACGGTGATCGTCGCCCGCACCGACGCCCGCGGACCGCTCGGCGTCGAGGCGGCCGTCGACCGGGCGAGCCGGTACGCGGAGGCCGGGGCGGACGTCCTGTTCGTCGAGGCGCCCCAGAGCATGGACGAGATCGAGCGGATCGCCGCGTCCGTCGACGCCCCGCTGCTCATCAACATGGTGCAGGGCGGCCTCACCCCCGACACGGCCCCCGAGCGGCTCGCCGCCCTCGGCTACCGCATCGCCATCCACCCCGGCGCCCTGCTGGGCCCGTACGTCCTGCACGGACTGGAGGCCCTGACCCGCCTCGGCGGCACGCTGCCCGAGGTCGCAGCCGGTCCGCAGGGGCTGTTCGAACTCGTCGGCCTGCGCGAGTGGTTCGCGCTCGGCGAGCGTCACCGCCATGCGGGCGGTGCCCGACGAGCGGCACCACGAACATCGAGCACCGGCACGAACGACGAGGAGCGCACCCGATGGGCATGACCATGATCGAGAAGATCCTCGCCCGGAAGGCGGGCCTGGAGCGCGTCCGGCCGGGCGACACCGTGGTCTGCGACGTCGACATGACCGTCATGATCGACCTGCAGTTCGCGACCGGTTGGGTCCGGCCGCTGCGGATCAACGACCCGGACAAGGTGGCGGTCGTCATGGACCACGCCGTCCCCGCCCCGAGCGTCCACGACGCCCTCGGCGGCACTCACGCCCGAGCCTTCGCCCGGGACTTCGGCATCGAGAAGTTCTACGACGTCGGGCGGCACGGCATCTGTCACGAGGTCATCGCCGAGAACGGCCTCGCCCGGCCCGGCGAGATCCTCGCCTGCACCGACTCCCACACCTGCGCGGCCGGCGCCTACAACACGGCGGCACGCGGGCTCGGCCCCGCCGAGGTGTACGCGATCCTGTGCACCGGCCAGACCTGGTACCAGACCGCCCCGACGATCCGCTACGAACTCACCGGCACCAAGCCCGCCGCCGTCTTCGGCAAGGACGTCTTCCTGCACATCGCCGGCACCTACGGCGACGCCACCAACCACAACCTGGAGTACGGCGGCCCCGGCCTCGCCTCGGTCCCGATGAACGACCGGCGCACCATCGCCACCCAGGGCGCCGAGATCTCCGCCGACTTCTCCACCTTCCCGATCGACGACCTGGCCCGGGAGTTCCTCGCCGGCCGAGGCGCGCCCCCGGAGTCGTACAGCGCCGCCGACCCCGATCCGGGCGCGGCCTACGCCGCCGTACGCACCGTCGACCTCTCCTCGCTGGAGCCGTACGTCGCCCGCCCCGGCACCGTCAGCAACAACGCGCTCCCGGTCTCCGCGATCGAGCGGCGCAAGGTCGACCAGTGCTTCATCGGGTCGTGTGCGAACGGGCAGTTGGACGATCTGAGGATCGCCGCGAAGATCGTCCGAGGTCGCCAAGTCGCGCCCGGTGTCCGGCTGTTGGTGACTCCGGCCTCGCAACAGGTGTACCGGGAGGCCCTGCGTGCCGGGTACCTCCAGGATCTCGCCGACGCCGGAGCCGTCGTCACCAACTCGACCTGCGGTGCCTGCTTCGGCTACCACATGGGCCTGCTCGCGCCCGGGGAGGTCTGTCTGACCTCCTCCACCCGTAACTTCACCGGCCGGATGGGCAGTCCGGAGGCGGAGATCTACATGGCCTCCCCGGCCACCGTCGCCGCCTCCGCCCTGGCCGGGCACGTCACCGACCCGCGAGGAGTGCTCGCCCGATGAACACGCTGATCACCGGCAGGGTGTGGGTCGTCGGCGACTCCGTCACCACCGACGCCATGTACCCCGCCTTCGCCATGAAACTGCCCGTGCCCGAGGCCGCCCGGCACGTCTTCTACGAGCTGCGACCCGGCTGGACCGACCAGGTGCGGGCCGGCGACCTCGTCGTCGCGGGGCGCAACTTCGGGCTGGGCTCCTCGCGCCCCGTGGCCGCGCTCTTCCGTGAGCTGGGCGTGGCCGCGCTGGTGGCGGAGGAGTTCAACTCCCTGTTCCTGCGCAACTGTGTGAACCACGGGCTGCCCGTCCTGACCGTCCCCGGTGTCACCGCGGCCTTCGCCGACGGCGACACGGCACGACTGGACTTCGCCGAGGGGTGGGTGGAGAACACCGCGACCGGCACCCGGCTCCGGGGCGGCGCCCTGCCCCCGCTCGTCCTCGACATCCTCGCGGCGGGCGGCATCCTGCCGAAACTCGCCCGCGAGGGCTACGTGCCCGTACCCAAGCGATGAGGCCTGTGCCCAAGCGACGGGGCCCGCGCCCCCGGCCGCGAGCCCGTGCCCGAGCCATGAGCCCCGCGCCTGAGCGATGAGGCCCGCGCGCCCAGCTGCGAGCCCCGTACCCGAGTCGTAAGGCCCGTGCCCAAGCCCTGAGGACCTCCATGCACCACCAACTCGCCCCCGGCATCACACAGATCGCCACCACCCGGCGCGACAACGCCTTCCTCGTCGCCGGAGACGACGGCTACACCCTCGTCGACGTCGGCTGGGCCGGCGCCCCCGGTGTCCTGCTCGACGCGCTCGCCGACCTCGGCGGCAAGCCCGGCGACATCCGCCGGATCGTGATCACCCACGCCCACCCCGACCACGTCCAGGGCGCCGCCGACCTGCGGCGCCGCAGCGGCGCGGACATCCTGGTGCACGCCGCCGACCGGCCCTGGCTGGAGGCCGGCCGGGTGCCGCCCGAGGGGCGCTCGGGGCTGCCCGGGCGGCTCCTGGACCGGCTGCCGAAGCTGCACTGGACGCCGGTCGCCGCGGACGGCACCCTCGCCGACGGCGATCTCGTCGACAGGTCCGGCGGGCTGCGGGTGATCCACACTCCGGGGCACAGCCCCGGGCACATCGTGCTGTGGCACGAGCCGAGCCGCACCCTGCTGACGGGCGACGCCGTCTTCCACCGCGGCAGCCTCGATCTCGGTCACGCGGCTCTCGCCGCCGACCCCGGACTGCGGGCGGAGAGCCTCGCGAAACTGCCGGCGGACGTCCGCGCGGTCGGCTTCGCCCACGGCGCCCCGCTCACCGGCGCGGGGGCCGAGACGTTCCGGCGGTTCGTCGAGAGTCCGTAACCGGCGGTATCGCTACGCTCCGCGGCCGTGGCATCGTGGTCGCAGGGCGGAGGTGACCCCATGACCGATGCCGACCCGGGGCTGTTCGGCCCCTTCTCGGTGACCTGGCAGATGCACGGCGACCCGATGATGTGGGTCGCCGGCGTCCGCGCGCTGTATCTCCAGGCGCTGCACCCGCGCGCCGTGCGCGGCGTCATGCAGAACTCCGACTTCCGGCGTGACGCCTGGGGCCGGCTGATGCGCACCGCCAACTTCGTCGGCACCACGACCTACGGCACCAGCGAGGCGGCCGAGCGGGCCGGTGCCCGGGTGCGGAAGATCCACAGCATGCTCCAGGTGAGCGACCCGGACACGGGGGAGCGGTACGGCGTGGACGAGCCCGAGCTGCTGCTGTGGGTGCACTGCGCCGAGATCGACTCCTATGTGCACGTCCTGCGCGGCTCCGGTTACCCGCTCACCGACGCCCAGGCCGACCGGTACATCGCCGAACACCGCGTCAGCGCCCGTCTGGTGGGCCTCGACCCGGACGCCGTACCGGCCGACCGGGCCGAGCTGACCGCGTACTTCGAGAAGGTGCGGCCGGAGCTGGTCGCGGGACCCGAGGCACGCGCGGTGGACGACTTCCTTCTCCGCCCGCCGACGCATCCCCTCCTGGTCCTGGCGCGCGAGGTGCTGTGGCGGCGCGTGGCGCAGCTGGCGTACGCCTCCCTGCCCCCGTACGCCCACGAGTTGTACGGCAGACCGGCTCCCCGACCCGACGTCGTGGCCCGCCGGCTGCGGGCCACGGGCGCCCTGCTGCGGTGCGTTCCCGCACGTCTGCGCTGGCAGCTGCCGCCCAAACACATCCTGCGGGCCATGGCGAGGCTCGGCCCGGACGCCCGACCGGCACCGTACAAACTGGGGCGATAGGCCGCCATACTGGACGAGCAGGGGGGTGTGTCACGGATCGGGCCGCGTCGTACGCGGTCGCGGCACGTGGCGATGCCCCTCCAGGGGGCGGGGCGGACAGCGACGGGGGCGACGGCGCGCAATGGGGGAGAACAGGCTGATTCAGGGCCGGTACCGGCTGCTCGACCTGATCGGGCGGGGCGGGATGGGCGAGGTGTGGCGGGCCCGCGACGAGTCCCTGGGGCGGCAGGTCGCGGTGAAGTGCCTCAAGCCGGTCGCCCCGCAGCACGACCCGTCCTTCACCCGCGTCCTGCGGGAGCGGTTCCGCCGGGAGGCCAGAGTGGCCGCCGCGCTCTCGCACCGCGGAGTGACCGTCATCCACGACTTCGGCGAGTACGACGGCGTCCTCTACCTCGTCATGGAGCTGCTCGAAGGACGTGACCTGAGCCGGCTCCTGGAGGACAACAAGGGGCATCCGCTGCCCGTGGACGACGTGATCGACATCGCGGAACAGGTCGCCGCCGCCCTCGCCTACACCCATCAACAGGGCATCGTGCACCGTGACCTGAAGCCCGCCAACATCGTGCGCCTGGCCGACGGCACGGTGAAGATCTGCGACTTCGGCATAGCCCGCCTCGGCCACGACATCGGCTTCACCGCCCGCCTCACCGGCACCGGCATCGCGATGGGCACCCCGCACTACATGTCCCCGGAACAGATCGGCGGGACCGAGGTCGACCAGCGCAGCGACCTGTACTCGCTGGGCTGCGTCCTGTACGAGATTGCCACCGGGGCACCGCCGTTCGACCTGGACGACGCCTGGGCGATCCTCATCGGCCACCGTGACACCCCGCCCCGCCCGCCCCGCGCCCACCGCCCCGAACTGCCCGCCCCCTTCGAGCGGATCGTCCTGGACCTGCTGGCCAAAGAGCCCGAGGAACGGCCCTACGACGCCGGTGAGTTGGGCCGTCGCCTGGCCGCGGGGCGTACGGCGGCCACGTACGTGCCGACGGTCGTGGCAGGACGGCCGCGCGCCGGCGAGCCGGCCGCGCACGAGATACGCCTGCCGGCGTGGAGCCGGGGCATGACCACCGGCCACAAGGCGGTCGGTGCCGGGCTGCGCGCCGTCCCGCCGGACCCCGGCGCGGCCCTGCGCGGCGCCTGGACCGCCGGGGCCCGGGTCGCCGTCCTCTCCCGGCCGGCGCCGGACGCCGTCGCCGCCCTCACCGCACGGCACCACGAGGGCCTCGGCCTGGCCCGGCGCGGCCGCTGGGCCGAAGCGCGCGACGTGCACCTGACCGTCGCCGCCGAACGGGCGGCGCTCCTCGGCCCGGACCACCCCGACACCCTCGCCAGCCGCTACGAGGCCGCCTTCACCCTCAGCCGCACCGGCCGGGCCGCCGACGCGCTGCGCGCCTACACCGACGTCGCCGCGGCCCGGGCGCGCGTCCTCGGCCCCGAGCACCCCGACACGCTGGCCGCCCGCCAGGAAACGGCCTACGTGCTCGGCCAGTTGGGCCGCCACTTCGAGGCCCACCAGGGCTACACCTCGGTCCTGGCCGCCCGGATGCGCGTCCTGGGCCCCGACCATCCCGACACCCTGCGCTGCCGCCACAACCTCGCCTTCAACCTCAGCCGGCTCGGGCGCCTGGAGGACTCGTACCGCATGGCCCTCGACGTGGCCGCCGCCCGCGCCCGCGTGCTCGGCCCCGACCACCCCGACACCCTGGTCACCCGCTACGAAGTCGCCTACGCCCTGGGTCAGTTGGCCCGCTGGGACGAGGCTCTGCGCACCTACCGCGAGGTCGCCGACGCCCGCGCCCGCACCCTCGGCGCCGACCACCCGGACACCCTCGCCGCCCGCTACGAGGCCGGCATCAGCCTCGGCCGGCTCGGCCGCAGCGCGGACGCCCTGCGCCTCTACCGCGACCTGATCGAGGACCGCACCCGCGTCCAGGGCGCCACCCACCCCGAGACCCTGCGCGCCCGCCACGGCCTCGGCGTCAACCTCGGCCGCCTCGGCCGCTGGGAGGAGGCCCTCGCCGAGGCCCGCGACGTATGCGCGCTGCGCGAACGCGCCCTCGGCGCCGACCACCCGGACACCCTGGTCAGCCGGCGCGAGGTCGCGGTGAGCCTCGGTTGGCTGGGGCGGTGGGCGGACGCGCTCACCGAGTACCGGCGGGTCGCCACGGCCCGCGAACGCGTCCTCGGGTCCGATCACCCCGACACCCTCGCCAGCCGCAACGACGAAGCCCACTGCCTGGAACAGCTCGGCCGCGGCGCCGAGGCCGTGGAGCTGTACCGCAGGGTCGCCGTACTGAGCCGGCAGCGGGCGTCCGGCGGACACCGGCCCGTTCCCTGACCCGCGCACCGACACGTCCGGCATGCCTCTGGCCGACGTAGATCATCACGTGTTACGAAGAGGCCATGCCTGCCAACGAGGGAACCCGGACGTACGACGCCGTCATCGTCGGCGGCGGCCACAACGGCCTTGTCGCCGCCGCCTACCTGGCCCGCGCCGGCCGCTCGGTGCTGCTGCTGGAACGGCTCGGCCACACCGGCGGCGCCGCCGTCTCCACCCGCCCGTTCGCCGGGGTGGACGCCCGCCTGTCGCGCTACTCCTACCTGGTCAGCCTGCTGCCCTCGAAGATCGTGCGCGATCTCGGTCTCGACTTCCGCGTCCGCGGGCGCACCATCTCCTCGTACACCCCTGTGGAGCGCGGCGGCCGGCCCACCGGTCTCCTCGTCGGCGGCGGGGAGCGGCGCACCCGGGAGGCCTTCGCCCGGCTGACCGGCGGCGAGCGCGAGTACGACGCCTGGCAGCGCTTCTACGGCATGACCGGCGAGGTCGCCCAGCGCGTCTTCCCGACCCTCACCGAGCCCCTGCCCACCCGCGACGAGCTGCGCCGCCGCATCGACGACGACACCGCCTGGCGGGCCCTGTTCGAGGAGCCGATCGGCGTCGCCGTCGAGGAGAACTTCACCGACGACCTGGTCCGGGGCGTCGTCCTCACCGACGCGCTGATCGGCACCTTCGCCGACGCCCACGACACCTCCCTGGCCCAGAACCGCTGCTTCCTCTACCACGTCATCGGCGGCGGCACCGGCGCCTGGGACGTGCCCGTCGGCGGCATGGGCGCCCTCACCGACGCCCTGGCCACCGCCGCGCGCGAGGCAGGCGCGGAACTCGTGACCGGACACGAGGCGGTCCGCATCGAGACCGACGGCCACACCGCCGAGGTCACCTACCGCACGGCCGACGGCGAGGGCGTCGCCGCCGCCCGACACGTTCTGGTCAACGCTTCACCGCAGGAACTGGCCGCCCTGACGGGGGACTCCGCGCCCGAGCCCGCCGAGGGCGCCCAGCTCAAGGTCAACATGCTGCTCACGCGGCTCCCCAAGCTCCGCGACCCCTCCGTCGACCCCCGCGAGGCCTTCGCCGGCACCTTCCACATCGCCGAGGGCTACGGCCAACTGGCCACCGCCCACGCCCAGGCCGCCGCCGGTGAACTGCCCGCCGCGCCGCCCTCGGAGATCTACTGCCACTCCCTGACCGACCCCTCCATCCTCGGCCCCGAACTCGCCGAGCGCGGCTACCAGACACTCACCCTGTTCGGCCTGCACACCCCCGCCCGGCTGTTCGCCCGGGACAACGACGCCGTACGCGAGGAACTGCTGAAGTCCACGCTCGCCCAGCTCGACGCCCACCTCGCCGAACCTCTTACCGACTGCCTCGCCACGGACGTCGACGGCCGCCCCTGCATCGAGGCCAAGACCCCGCTGGATCTCGAACGTGACCTGCGCCTGCCCGGCGGCAACATCTTCCACCGCGCCCTGTCCTGGCCCTACGCCCAGGAGGACACCGGCCGTTGGGGCGTCGAGACCCGGCACGCCAACATCCTGCTGTGCGGCGCGGGCGCGGTGCGCGGGGGAGGGGTGAGCGGGGTGCCGGGGCACAACGCGGCCATGGCGGTGCTGGAGGGGTAGTACGCGGCTCCTCCTGCGCCTTGCCGGCCCGGCCGACGGGCGTCAGTCGGCCGAGGCCGTCCACCCCACCGCCTGGATCCGTGCCGCGTCGGCCGGCCGCGTCTCGTCGAAGACGGCCTCGCCGTCGGCCTCGACGCGCGACGCGTCCACGTAGGCGCCGCGGCCGACGTAGAGCCGGTCCGTGGTGTACCGCCAGCGCACGGTCAGTTGCCGGGCGGCCGGCAGATCGGCGGTCAGCCGGTGCCAGACCCGCCCGGACCATCCGGTCACCGAGCCCGCCGGGTGCTCCTGCGGCTCCTCGCCGTGGCTCGTGGTGGTGAACGGCACCGGCAGCCAGGTGCTGCCCCCGTCCGTGCTGGCCTCCAGGACGAGTACGTCCGAGACGGACTCGATGTCCCACCACAGGGCGCAGCACAGCCGTGCGTCACCGGGCGAGGTGTCGACCGTGGGCAGGGTCAGGGTCGCCGTCGTCGCGTTGTCCGTTCCGGAGAACCAGGCGGTACGGCCACGGGCCGGGGGGACCGGTACGGCGCGGGCCAGATGGGTGCCCGCGGCGACCCGGGGCGCGGACCCGGACCGCCACGTGCGCACCGGATGAACGGAGTTGCCCAGCACCACGAGGAAGGAGTCGGTCGTCGGGTCGAGTACGAGCGAGGTGCCGGTGAAGCCGGTGTGGCCCGCCGTGTGCGGGGTGGCCATCGCGCCCATGTACCAGTGCTGGTAGAGCTCGAAGCCGAGACCGTGGTCGTGGCCGGGGAAGGCGGTGTTGAAGTTCGTGAACATCAGGTCCACCGACTCCGGCTCCAGGATGCGGGTACGGCCGTAGGCGCCGCGGTTGAGCAGCGTGCGGCCGAGGACCGCGAGGTCCCAGGCGCAGGAGAACACCCCGGCGTGGCCCGCCACTCCGCCGAGGCTGTAGGCGTTCTCGTCGTGCACCTCGCCCCACACCAGCCCGCGGTCCAGCCCCGACCAGGGCGGGCGGGCGACCTCGGTGGCGGCGATCGTCGGTTTCCAGGACGCGGGCGGGTTGTAGCGGGTGCGGTCCAGGCCGAGTGGAGCGGTGATCTCCTCGCGCAGGAGGACGTCGAGGGCGCGGCCGGTGATCTTCTCCAGGACGAGCTGGAGGGAGATCAGGTTGAGATCCGAGTAGAGGTAGACCGTGCCGGGCGGGTTGAGCGGCGCCTCGTTCCAGATGAGACGGAGCTTCTCCTCGTGCGTCGGCGCGTTGTAGAGCGGGAGCCAGGCGCGGAAACCGGACGTGTGGGTCAGGAGTTGATGGATCGTGATGTCCTGCTTGCCGGCCTGGCCGAAGTCCGGGAGGTACGAGGCGACGGCCGCCTCCAGCTCCAGCGTCCCGCGCTCCAGCTGTTGCACGGCGAGCAGCGAGGTGAAGAGCTTGGAGACCGAGGCGAGGTCGAAGACGGTGTCCTCGGACATCGGGATCTGCCGGCCGGCCGGGAACTCGATCCCGGTGTCGGTCTTGTCGTCGTATCCCGTATAGCGCACCGCCATGCCGATCGGCTGGTGCAGCGCCACGGTCGCGCCGCGTCCGGCGAGCAGGACGGCGCCCGCGTACCAGGGGTGCTTGGGGGAGGGCCCGAGGTACGCCTCCGCATCGGTGACGAGCAGGCGCAGGTGGGCGGCCAGCAGTCCGGCCTGTTCCGGGGAGCCGTGCCGCAGGGTGCGGTGGCCGGAGGCGGACGCGGCCTCGGCCGGGCCGGCCGGGAAGCCGGCGAGAGCGAGGGCGCCGCCCAGGGTCAGGGCGCCCAGGTGACGGCGGGTGAGTCTGGTGGCCACCTCATCGGTCATCGTGAAACTGTCCTGTCGGGGGCGGGGCGTGTCAATGAGGCGTGCGCGCCGACCGGGGCGAACATGAGTCCGGCGGAGCAAAATCTGCCAAGTATCTGACGGAGCATCAGAAAACCTCTTCCGTCGTCCGGGTGACTGCGGCATCCTGCGCCCATGCAGACGGAGCTGAGCAGGAAACTCGGAGTCGAGCACGCCGTCTTCGGCTTCACGCCGTTCCCCGCCGTCGCCGCGGCCATCAGCCGGGCCGGCGGCTTCGGCGTGCTCGGCGCGGTCCGCTACACCGCCCCCGACGACCTCAAACGGGACCTCGACTGGATCGAGGCGCACATCGACGGCAGGCCGTACGGGCTGGACGTCGTGATGCCCGCGAAGAAGGTGGAGGCCCCGAACCACCACACACTGACCGAGGCGGACGTCGAGGCGATGATCCCCGAGGGGCACCGGCAGTTCGTGCGGGACACGCTCGCCAAGCACGGGGTGCCGGAGCTGGCCGAGGGCGAGGCGTCCGGGTGGCGCATCACCGGGTGGATGGAACAGGTCGCCCGCACCCAGCTCGACGTCGCCTTCGACCACCCGATCCGGCTGCTCGCCAACGCCCTCGGCTCCCCGCCCGCCGACGTCATCGCCCGCGCCCACGACCAGGACGTCCTGGTCGCCGCACTCGCGGGCAGCGCCCGGCACGCCCGCAAGCACCAGGAGGCGGGCATCGACATCGTCGTGGCCCAGGGCTACGAGGCCGGCGGCCACACCGGCGAGATCGCCTCCATGGTGCTCACCCCCGAGGTGGTCGAGGCGGTCGATCCGCTGCCCGTGCTGGCCGCAGGAGGCATCGGCAGCGGACAGCAGGTGGCGGCCGCCCTGAGCCTCGGCGCCCAGGGTGTGTGGCTGGGCTCCATATGGCTGACCACCACAGAAGCGGACCTCCACTCGGCCGCCCTGACCCGCAAGCTCCTCGCCGCCGGGTCCGGCGACACCGTCCGCTCCCGCGCCCTGACCGGGAAGCCCGCCCGTCAGCTGCGCACCGAGTGGACCGACGCCTGGGACGACCCCGCCGGGCCCGGCACGCTGCCCATGCCGCTGCAGGGCCTGCTGGTCGCCGAGGCGGTCTCCCGGATCCAGAAGTACGAGGTCGAGCCGCTGCTCGGCACGCCCGTCGGCCAGATCGTCGGCCGGATGACCAGCGAACGCAGCGTCCAGGCCGTCTTCGACGACCTCACCCGTGGCTTCGAGCAGGCCGTCGACCGCATCAACCGCATCGCCGGAAGGAGTGGCCAGTCGTGAGCACACCCCCCACCGGCTTCTGGGCCCAGGCCGCCCAGGATCCCGACCGCACGGTCCTGATCGCCCCCGACGGCGAGCAGTGGACCGCCGGACGCCTGCACACCGCAGCCAACCGGCTCGTCCACGGGCTGCGCGCGGCGGGCCTCGAACGCGGCGACGCCTTCGCCGTCGTCCTGCCCAACGGCGTCGAGTTCTTCACCGCCTACCTGGCCGCCAGCCAGGCCGGGTTCTACCTCGTCCCGGTCAACCACCACCTCGTCGGCCCCGAGATCGCCTGGATCGTCGCCGACTCCGGCGCCAAGGTGCTCATCGCCCACGAGCGCTTCGCCGCACCGGCCCGCCACGCCGCCGACGAGGCCGGCCTGCCGGCCACCCACCGCTACGCGGTCGGCGCGGTCGCGGGCTTCAGGCCGTACGCCGAACTCCTCGACGGACAGCCCGAGTCGGCGCCCTTCGACCGCACGCTCGGCTGGGTCATGAACTACACGTCCGGTACGACCGGACGCCCCCGCGGCATCCGGCGCCCGCTGCCCGGCAAAGCCCCCGAGGAGGCCTACCTCGGCGGCTTCCTCGGCATCTTCGGCATCAGGCCCTTCGACGACAACGTCCACCTCGTCTGCTCGCCGCTCTACCACACGGCCGTCCTCCAGTTCGCGGGCGCGTCCCTGCACATCGGCCACCGCCTGGTGCTCATGGACAAGTGGACCCCGGAAGAGATGCTCCGTCTCATCGACGCCCACAAGTGCACTCACACCCACATGGTCCCCACCCAGTTCCACCGCCTCCTGGCCCTCCCGGACGAGGTGAAGGGCCGGTACGACGTCTCGTCCATGCGGCACGCCATCCACGGCGCCGCCCCCTGCCCGGACCATGTGAAGCGGGCCATGATCGACTGGTGGGGGCACTGCGTGGAGGAGTACTACGCGGCCAGCGAGGGCGGCGGAGCCTTCGCCACCGCCGAGGACTGGCTGAAGAAGCCCGGAACGGTCGGCAAGGCCTGGCCCATCAGCGAACTCGCCGTCTTCGACGACGACGGCAACCGGCTCCCGCCCGGCCAACTGGGCACCGTCTACATGAAGATGAGCACCGGCGGGTTCTCGTACCACAAGGACGAGGACAAGACCCGCAAGAACCGCATCGGCGACTTCTTCACCGTCGGCGACCTCGGCTGCCTGGACGAGGACGGCTACCTCTTCCTCCGCGACCGCAAGATCGACATGATCATCTCCGGCGGGGTCAACATCTACCCGGCCGAGATCGAGTCCGCGCTGCTCGCCCACCCCGCGGTCGCCGACGCCGCCGCCTTCGGCATCCCGCACGACGACTGGGGCGAGGAGGTCAAGGCCGTCGTGGAACCCGCCCCCGGGCACGAGCCGGGCCCGGCCCTCGCCGCCGCCCTCCTCGACCACTGCGCGGAGCGGCTCGCCGGCTACAAACGGCCCAGGAGCGTCGACTTCATCACCGAGATGCCCCGCGACCCCAACGGCAAGCTGTACAAGCGACGCCTGCGGGATCCGTACTGGGAGGGCCGCACACGACTGGTGTGAGGTTCTTGACCTGCGCGTCCGGCGGGCCGAGGATCGGCTGTCATGACGCAGGGACACGGCAGCACGGTCGACGGGGTGCTGCGGCGCAGCGCCCGCCGCACCCCGGCGCGGGTGGCACTGGAGTACGGCGAACGCACCTGGACGTACGGGGAACTCGACGCCGCCGTCTCCCGTGCGGCGGGCCTCCTCCACGCCGAGGGGCTCGCCCCCGGCGACCGGGTGGGCGCCTACGGCCACAACTCCGACGCCTATCTGATCGCCTTCCTGGCCTGCGCCCGCGCGGGCCTGGTCCACGTGCCGGTCAACCAGAACCTGACCGGCACCGACCTGGCGTACATCGTCGGCCAGTCGGGCAGCACGCTGGTGCTCGCCGATCCGGACATCGCCGGTCGACTGCCCGACAGTGTACGGGTGTTGCCCCTGCGGAACTCGGACGACTCCTTCCTCGCCCGGCTGGCCGAGGCACCTCCGTACGACGGCCCCGAACCACGCACCGAGGACCTGGTGCAGCTGCTGTACACCTCCGGCACCACCGCCCTGCCCAAGGGGGCGATGATGACCCACCGGGCTCTGGTCCACGAGTACCTGAGCGCGATCACCGCCCTCGACCTGAGCGCCGGCGACCGGCCCGTGCACGCGCTGCCGCTCTACCACTCGGCGCAGATGCACGTGTTCCTGCTGCCCTACCTCGCGGTCGGCGCGACCAACATCGTCCTGGACGCGCCCGACGGTGACCGCCTCTTCGACCTGATCGAGGCGGGCCGCGTGGACAGTGTGTTCGCGCCGCCCACCGTCTGGATCGGCCTGGCCAACCGGACCGACTTCACCACCCGGGACCTGAGCGGCCTGCGCAAGGCCTACTACGGCGCGTCGATCATGCCCGTGCCGGTGCTCCAGCGACTGCGCGAACACCTGCCCGGGCTGGCCTTCTTCAACTGCTTCGGGCAGAGCGAGATCGGCCCCCTGGCCACGGTGCTCGGGCCCGACGAGCACGAGGGCCGGCTGGACTCCTGCGGCCGGACCGTGCTGTTCGTGGACGCACGTGTCGTGGACGACAAGGGTGAGGACGTTCCCGACGGTACCCCCGGTGAAATCGTCTACCGCTCACCGCAGTTGTGCGAGGGCTACTGGGACAAGCCCGAGGAGACCGCCGAGGCCTTCCGGGACGGCTGGTTCCACTCCGGCGACCTCGCGGTGCGCGACCCGGACGGCTACTTCACCATCGTCGACCGGGTGAAGGACATCATCAACTCCGGTGGCGTGCTGGTGGCTTCACGCCAGGTCGAGGACGCCCTCTACACCCACGGCTCCGTCGCCGAGACCGCCGTGATCGGCCTGCCCGACGAGCGGTGGATCGAAGCCGTCACAGCGGTCGTCGTCCCACGCGGCGAGGTGACGGAGAATCAGCTCATCGCGCACGTACGGGAGAAGCTGCCCTCCTTCAAGGCGCCCAAGCGGGTCCTGTTCGTGGACCAACTGCCGCGCAACGCCAGCGGGAAGATCCTCAAGAGGGAGCTGCGGGACCGGTTCAGTGACCAGGGCGACGGCGCTTCGACCGGTGGTCGCTGACGCGGGTTCAGGGGCCGTCGGGCACGAGGTTGTTCGTGCTGAGCAGATTGCCGCCGACCGGAACGCCGATCGACTTCCGCAGTTCTCCGATGCCCGGATCGCGGACGGACACGGTCAGGGTGTAGATCGGCTGCCCGGTGATGGTGTTCGAGGAGTTGACCGGCGGCTGGAGCCCCTTCCACACCGCGTCGGCGTCGTAGCCGGGGCACAGGGCCCGTGCCGGCAGCCTGATCTCGCCGCTGCCGCCGCCGGTCAGGTCGATGCGTGTCTTGTCCTCGCGGCCGGTCTTCCCGGGGGAGTTCCAGGTGACAGGGAGGCCGTGCGCGCCGGCGACCAGTCCGTTCGGGCCCTCGATCTCCACCGCGACTCCCTCCCCGCCCAAAGTCCGCGACACCGTGAGGGATCCCTTCGGGCCTTGAGCGAACAGCAGCCCGATGTGGAAACTGGCGGCGTCGTGGTCGGGCTGCGCATAGCCGTAGGAGCCGAGTTCGAGCTGCGGGCCGGGGCGTGGGGTGGCCTTGGGCGCGGGTGAGGAGGCGGCTGCGGGGAGCGGGAAGTGGTGGAAGCCCCTGGTTCCGCACCGATCGCCGTCGGAGGTCCCGCCTCCCGGCAGTGCGACGGCCTTGGCCGGCCCCGACGCGGGTGCCCTGTCCCACGACAACAGGCCCTGCTGCCAGGCGCCCACGAGCACGACGGCCGCCACGGCCATCCACGGGATCACCGCACCCGCCCCGTCGCGGAACGCACGGCCCTTCGGGCTCCGGCCCTTCCGCTCTGCCTTGAGCATCTTCCGGAGCCGCCGGTTCGCCATCCTGGCCCGTGCCGACGGCTCCTTCGGCGCGGAGGTGCCGTGGCCTTCGGCGGCGTCTCGCAAGAACGCTGCCAACTGCTCGTCGGATATGGAGGAGTGGTCCTCCGGTCCCCCGTCGGATCCTTCGGGGGGCGGGATGTTGCTCACGGGGCGAACCCTTCACTGGCGTGGGGCTGGGCCCCGGGCGTTTCCGTCATGATGCCGTACCTGTCCGACCGAACCCTCCGGGCAGCAGGGCCTCGGCGAGCAGGCGCCATTGTGGCAGCGCCGAGGTGCCCGGCTCTACGCCGATCACCTGCACGGTCACATGGTCGGCGCCCGCCTCGGTGTGGCCCCGCAGCTTGCGTACGACGGTGTCCGGGTCGCCCCAGAACACCAGGTCGTCCACGAGGCGGTCGCTGCCGCCGGCCGAGAAGTCGTCGTCCGTGTAGCCGAGCCTGCGGAACTTCGCCAGGTTGTACGGGGTGTTGAGGTAGCCGTGCAGGTGCTCGCGCCCGAGGGCCCGGGCCCGGTCGGGGTCGGTCTCGAAGAGCACCGCGTGCTCGACGGCCAGGAAGGCGTCCGGGCCGAGGATCTCCCTTGCCTGGTCGGTGTGGGCCGTGTTCACGTGGTAGGTCTGGGCCCCGTCCGCGCGCTCGCGGGCCAGATCCAGCATCCGGGGGCCGTACGCGGCCAGCAGGCGCCGCATCGGGGCCTCGGGACGGGGGTTGGGCGTCTCCGTCTCCAGGGCGTCCAGCTCGTCCAGGTAAGCGGACATCGCGGCGAGCGGCTTGACCCCCGGGCGCGGTTGACCGCCGAAGCCGAGGCCGAGGACGTGCCGGTCCGGGTAGGCGTCCGCGAGCAGCGCAGCGGCGCCGTAGGTCCACCGCGCCTCGCGTGACCAGATGCGGGCGATGCCGTTGACGACACTCAGCCGCTCGGTGCAGGAGAGCAGATAGCCGGCGTGGCTGAACGCGTCCCGCCCGAGGAGTTCGGGGATCCACAGCGCCCGCCAGCCCAGTTCCTCCAGTTCCTGGACCGAGTCCCGGATCAGCGCGGCCGGCTGGTGCTCGAAGTCGAAGGTGTAGATCCCGAACGTGCCGAGCCCCAGATGGTTGTCCCCGGTCATCGTGCGCTCCCTCGTGGATTGGATCACATCGGTTGATCGAAATATCGCAGAATCTCGATATGAAGCGCAAGTGGAGGCCTGCGTGTCGACCAGGGGTGACTGTGGAGCGGGGGTGACTGTGGAGGGTGGTGGCTAGAGCGTCTGGCCCAGTTCCGCGACGAGGTGGGCGATGCGCTGCTCGTCCCGCTTGTAGTGGGTCCACTTGCCGACCCGGGTCGCCCGCACCAGCCCGGCGCGCTGGAGTTCGGCCATGTAGGCCGACACGGTGGACTGGGCCAGTCCCGCCTTCGCCTGAATGTGGCTCACGCACACACCCACCTCGGCCGGATCGGCGATCGCCGCCTCCATGGGGAAGTGCCGCTCGGGCTCGCGCAGCCACTGCAGCATCTGCAGCCGCATCGGATTGGACAGCGCCCGCAACGCGCCGACCAGCTCCGGATCCGGGGAGGGGACGGTGTCGGTCATGCATCCGGAGTATAGGTTCGCCGCCGACGTTTCGAGATACGTCGATGTGGCCAGGGGCGCCCTACCGGCCGGGTCCGTGCCGTGTCCGCTAGCGCGGCCGCAGATCCACGATGCGGCGGATCTTGCCCACGGACCGCTCCAGCGACTCCGGCTCCACGATCTCCACGGCCACGGAGACGCCGACGCCGTCCTTCACGGCCGCGGCGATGGACAGGGCCGCCGCCTCCCGCGCCTCGGGCGTGGCACCCGGGCGGGCCTCGGCGCGCACGGTGAGCGCGTCGAGGCGGCCCTCGCGGGTGAGGCGCAGCTGGAAGTGCGGGGCCACGCCGGGGGTGCGCAGCACGATCTCCTCGATCTGCGTCGGGAACAGGTTGACCCCGCGCAGGATCACCATGTCGTCGCTGCGCCCGGTGATCTTCTCCATCCGCCGGAACACCCGGGCCGTGCCGGGCAGCAGCCGGGTCAGGTCCCGGGTCCGGTACCGGACGATCGGCATGGCCTCCTTGGTGAGCGAGGTGAACACCAGCTCGCCCTGCTCGCCCTCCGGCAGCACCTCACCCGTGATCGGGTCGACGATCTCCGGATAGAAGTGGTCCTCCCACACATGGAGACCGTCCTTGGTCTCCACGCACTCCTGGGCGACCCCCGGACCGATCACCTCGGACAACCCGTATATGTCGACGGCGTCGATCGCGAACCGCTCCTCGATCTCCCGCCGCATCTGCTCGGTCCAGGGCTCGGCGCCGAACACGCCCACCCGCAGCGAGGTGCTCCGCGGATCCACGCCCTGCCGCTCGAACTCGTCCAGCAGTGTGAGCATGTACGAGGGGGTGACCATGATGATGCCGGGTTCGAGGTCCCGGATCAGCTGGACCTGGCGCGCCGTCATGCCACCGGACGCGGGGATGACCGTACAGCCCAGGCGCTCGGCACCGTAGTGGGCGCCCAGCCCGCCGGTGAACAGCCCATAGCCGTAGGCCACATGCACGGTGTCACCGGGGCGCCCGCCAGCGGCCCGGATGGAACGCGCCACCATGTCCGCCCACATGGAAAGGTCGTTCTCCGTGTAGCCGACCACCGTGGGCAGCCCGGTGGTGCCGCTGGAGGCATGGAGGCGGCGGATATGTTCGCGGGGCACGGCGAACATGCCGTACGGGTAGTGCTCCCGCAGGTCGGCCTTGGTGGTGAAGGGGAAGTGCGCCAGGTCGGCCAGTGAACGGCAGTCCTCCGGACGGATGCCGGCCTTGTCGAAGGACTCCCGGTAGAAGGGCACGTTGTCGTAGGCGTGCCGCAGCGAGGTGCGCAGCCGCTCCAGCTGGAGCGCCCGCAACTCATCGGGCCCGAGCTTCTCGCCCGCATCCAGCAGGTCCGTCGCATCCGCCATCGGGACTTCTCCCTCGTCAGCCGCACATTCCGGGCGACCGATCATTCGGTCGACCCTCCGGGATCAGTAAATTCAGACCATCCGCCTCCAGGCAAGAGGCCGGCTCGGAATTTCCCGACGCGACGGCGCGGAGAATGGGGGCGTGGAGCTACGACGCGAACTGCTGCCCCCGCCCGTGCCGGCCGAGCGGCTGGCGGAGCTGGGCGAGGAGATCGAGCGGATCGAGAGGCTGCTGTGCGAGGACGCGGAGGCCGGGCGCCGGGCTGTCGACGCCTTCAACGCGGCGACCGGGTGCGCATACGAGCCGTCGGCCTTCCTCTGCCGGTCCGCATCGCGTGATCTGGAGGAGTTCGCTCTGCAGGCCGCCCGGCCGGCCCGGCCACGCGTCCCGGACGTCACCCGCGAGGAACTCGTCGAGATCGTCCGCCGGATCCTGGCCGGATGCGCATCGGGGGACCCCGACACCGACTACTACCTGTCGGTGCTGCGGACCAACATCACTCATCCTCGGGCCGCCGACCTGCTCTTCCACCCGCCTGCCCACCTGGCGGACGCCCCGCCGGAGCGGATTGTGGAGGAGCTGCCGGCCTACCGGCCCATCGCCCTGTGAGCGAGCAATGGCGTTGCGGCCCGGCGGCCCGAACTTGGATGATCACCGGCATGCAGACCTTCAGTGCAGCCGACGGGACCCAGCTCTCCTACCACCTCAGGGGCGAAGGCGAGCCCCTCGCTGTCCTGCCCGGCGGGCCCATGCGCGCCTCCGTCTATCTCGGGGACCTGGGCGGGCTTGCCGCGCACCGGCGGCTGGCGCTGCTCGATCTGCGGGGTACCGGGGATTCCGGGGTGCCGGGCGACCCGGCGACGTACCGCTGTGACCGGCTGGTGGACGACGTCGAAGTGTGGCGGGCCCACATGGGGCTGGAGCACATGGATCTGCTGGCTCACTCGGCGGCCGGTAGTCTCGCAATGCTCTACGCGGCCCGTTACCCCCACCGGATACGCCGGCTCCTGCTGATCACCCCGAATCCCTCGGCCCTCGGGATGCCGCCGTCGCCCGAGGACCGGCTGGCCGCCGCCCGGCTGCGGGCCGACGAGCCGTGGTTCGCGGAGGCGTTTCCCGCGTTCGAGGCGTGGCTGACGGGGGAGGGTGACTTCGACGAGGTCTTCATGCCCTTCTTCTACGGCCGCTGGGACGACGCCGCCCGCGCGCATGACGCTGCCGCGGACGAGCAGACCAACGACGAGGCGGGCGACCGGTACTTCGGCGAGGGAGCCTTCACCCCGGACGCCACCCGGGCCGCGCTCGCCGCCCTGACCGCCCCGGTTCTGGTGTACGCGGGCGGAGCCGACGGCGGCCCCCGCCCCGACCTCGCCCGCCGCACCGCCGAGGCCTTCCCGAACGCCGAGGTCACCGTCCAGCCCGGCGCCGGCCACTACCCGTGGCTGGACGACCCGGAGCACTTCGTCCGCCGCACCCTCGCCTTCCTCGACGCGGACACGGTCAGCCCTGCTGCGGGCCGTACGCCCGCATGAACCGGTCGCGGAACTTGTTCATCGGCCAGATCGGGGCGTCCGCCGCCGGCTTCAGGCCCTGCGTCCACCCCCAGCCGGAGACACGGTCCAGCACCTTCGGGTCGTGGGCGACGATGGTGACGGGCACGTCCTTGCGGGGGCTGCCCGCGGTGACGGTCGGCACCGGCTGGTGGTCGCCCAGGAAGACCAGGACCGTGTTCTTGTCGCCGTAGCGCTGCATGAACTCGACGAGGCTGTGCAGCGAGTACTCGATGGCGTTCCGGTACTCGGTGCGCACGCTCTCGGCGTTCTTCCAGACTTCCTTCGGGTCCTTGCCCTCCTTCTTGATGCGGTGGAAGACCGAGCCGTCGCCGAGGTCCTTCCAGTCGATCATGTGGGCGACCGGCGCCCAGGGGTTGTGGCTGGAGGCGAGGATGATCTCCGCCATCAGCGGCCCCCGGTCCTTCTTGCCGAACTCCAGCCGGTTGAAGGCCTCCAGGCTGAACTGGTCCGGCACGGGCGTCCAGCTGAAGTAGGGGCCGTGGTAGCCGAGGTGCGTGGAGTCGTAGATGTGGTCCAGGCCGAAGAACCTGCCCTCCGGCCAGGCGTACCGCACCCCCGGTACGACGCCGACCGTGCGCCAGGAACCGGTCTCGCGGAAGTACTTGGTGAGGGTCATCCGGTCGCTGGCCGTGACGGTCCGGTACCGCTGCTGGTTCTTGACCCACAGGCCGGACAGGAAGGTCGTGTGGCACAGCCAGCTGCCCGCGCCCGTCACCGGGGAGCGGAGCCAGCCGCTGCGGGCCTCGAATCCCGCCGCCTTCAGGGAGGCCGTGCCCTCCTTCAGCACGGAACCGATCCGCGGCGCCATCGCCGGGTCCTCGATCGCCGTACGGCCGTAGCTCTCGATGAAGGTGAACAGGACGTCCTTGCCGCGCAGGCCGGTCAGCAACCGGTCGCGCGGTGTGCCGGCGAAGGCGTCGACGGCGGCCTCCTCGCGGAAGACCCGGGCGTCCGCGAGGCCCGCGCGCACCTGCTCGACCCTGTTGTCCACGATGACGGCGTTGATCTTGGAGGCGATCGGCACGTCACCGATCTGCAGGCTGAGCGTGACACAGGTGATCCACGCGGTGCCCAGCACCAGGGTGCTGCGGGTGGCCACTTGGCGGTGCCGGACCATCAGGCCGGTCAGCCGGACCGTGGCGAGCGTGGTCAGGACGAGAACCGCGACGGCGAGGAGCAGAGCGCCGGTGACGGCGAGCAGCTGGCCGGTCCGGCCGAGCGACTCCCGCAGGAAGTCCGCCGCGTCGCCCAGCAGGCCCCAGTCCATCACCAGGTTGAACGGCCGCACCAGCACCGAGTAGAAGCCCATGTCGACGCACTTGAGGATGGTCAGCAGACCGAGCAGCAGGCCCGTGACCACCGCCGCGACCCGTCGACCCCGGTGCGGCAGCACCAGGAGCAGACCGGCCAGCAGGATCCCCTCCGCGGGGATGCGCAGGAACGTGATGAAGGTGAGTCCGTCGAGCCGGTTCGGCAACAGCAGCGCGCCCAGCACGAGGACGGCCGCGAGGACCGTCGTCCCCACGCTCACGCCCCGCGCGACCCGTGGGTGGCGCAGGCGCCAGCCGAACCAGCCGGGGCGGGCGCCCGCTGGGGAGTCCCGCAGGGTGTCCTGCCCGCTCCCCTCGTCATCGGTGTCCGACTCCGCTCCGGGATCCGGCAGTTGACGAGGCATGAGGTGCGACACCCGAAGGTCCTTCCGTGCGTGGCCCGGTCCCGGCTGCGACGGGCCGGAACCAGGAGGCCGACGCCGTCATCACCCGTACGGCCGACCGTCACCGTCCGTTCAACCGTGGCGCACACAGTACGCGGCCCCGCCTGCACGGCAGCGGTGGACACCCCGCCCTAGCGGTCCGCGGCCACCGCCACCTCCCGCGCCCACCGGTAGTCCGCCTTGCCGCTCGGCGACCGCTGGATGGAGTCCGTGATCACCAGCTGGCGCGGGATCTTGTAGCCGGCCAGCCGGGTGCGGCAGTGGTCCTGGATGTCGGTCAGCGAGGGGCGCCGGGCTCCCTCGCGCAGTTGCACCACGGCCGCCACATGGTTGCCCCACGTGGCGTCCGGCACCCCGGCGACCAGCGCGTCGTACACGTCCGGATGGGCCTTGAGGGCCTGCTCGACCTCCTCCGGGTACACCTTCTCGCCCCCGGTGTTGATGCACTGCGAGCCCCGGCCGAGGACGGTGACCACGCCCTCCTCGTCCACCGTCGCCATGTCGCCGAGCAGCACCCAGCGCTTCCCGTCCTTCTCGAAGAACGTCTCGTCGGTTTTGCGTGGGTCGTTGTAGTAGCCGAGCGGCACATGGCCGCACTGCGCGACCCGGCCGATCTCGCCGACGGCGACCGGCTCATGTGTCGCCGGATCCACCACCTGTGTGCGGGAGTTGACCCGGATGCGGAAACCCCGCTCGGGTCCCGAGTCCTCCGTCGCCGTACCGTTGAAGCCGGACTCGGAGGAGCCGAAGTTGTTCAGCAGCAGCGCGTTCGGGACCAGTTCCCGGAACTGCCGGCGCACGGTCTCCGACATGATCGCGCCCGACGAGGACACGCTGAACAGCGCCGAGCAGTCCGTGCCCTTCAGCGGCCCGCCGAGCGCGTCGATCAGCGGCCGGAGCATGGCGTCGCCGACCAGCGAGACACTGGTGACCTTCTCCCTCTCGATGGTCCGCAGCACCTCCTCCGGCACGAACTTGCGGTGCAGGACGACCCGTTGGCCGAAGTTGAAGCCGATGAACGCCGTGAGGGTGGACGTGCCGTGCATCAGCGGGGGAGTGGGGAAGAAGGTGATCCCCGACCCGCCCGCGGCGACCCGCTCGGCCAGCTCCTTTGGGCTCTTCACCGGCTCACCTGTCGGCGCCCCGCCACCCAGCCCCGCGAAGAACAGGTCCTCCTGACGCCACATCACCCCTTTGGGCATGCCGGTCGTGCCGCCGGTGTAGATGATGAACTGGTCGTCGCCCGACCTGACGGGAAAGTCCCGCTCGGGCGATCCGGACGCCTCCGCCTCGGCGAACGGGACGGCGCCGGGCACCGGCGAAGACGAATCGCCCACCCGCAGCAGGTGCCGCAGCTTCGGCGCACGCGGCAGCGCCGCCGCCACCCGGTCGCCGAACTCCCCGTCGAAGGCCAGTGCGACCAGATCCGCGTCCCGGTAGAGGTAGACCAACTCCTCCTCGACATAGCGGTAGTTGACGTTGACCGGGACGACCCGGGCCTTCATGCAGGCCAGGACCGTCTGCAGGTACTCGACGCCGTTGTAGAGGTGGAGGCCCAGATGCTCCCCGGGGCGTATCCCGCTGTCGATCAGGTGGTGGGCGATGCGGTTGGCGGCCGCGTCCAGCTCCGCGTACGTCAGGCGGCGTTCCGCGCCGGTGCCGGGATGGTCGAGGTACACGAGAGCCTCGCGGTCCGGTACCACGTCGACGACCGACTCGAACAGATCGGCAAGGTTGTACTCCACCGCTCCTCCTGACCTCCGACGGCCTGGCGATCCACCGGTTCGCCGGTCATCAGAGCAAAGGGCGCTGCAACTGTGAAGGGCTCGCGTCAAGAAATCTGACTGTCTGTCAGAAAACCCGCGAAGTTCCCTTGAAGTGCCTCCCCGCCTACTGCAACCTGTTCTCGTTCCAACCGAGGGGAGATGGGCAATGGGTGGGACGGAACACCTCGCCGTGCAGCGCGAAGGCGCCACACTGGTGCTCACGCTCAACAGGCCCGAAGCGAAGAACGCGCTCTCGCTTCCCATGCTCGTCGGCCTGTACGACGGCTGGGTCGAGGCCGACGAGGACGACACGATCCGCTCGATCGTGCTCACCGGGACCGGGGGCACCTTCTGCGCCGGCATGGACCTCAAGGCACTGGCCGGGGACGGCATGGCGGGACAGCACTACCGCGACCGGCTCAAGGCCGATCCCGACCTGCACTGGAAGGCCATGCTGCGCCACCACCGCCCCCGCAAACCGGTGATCGCCGCCGTCGAGGGGTACTGCGTGGCCGGCGGCACCGAGATCCTCCAGGGCACCGACATCCGGGTCGCGGGCGCGTCCGCGACCTTCGGTCTGTTCGAGGTCCGGCGCGGCCTGTTCCCGATCGGCGGCTCGACCGTCCGGCTGCAGCGCCAGATCCCGCGCACCCACGCCCTGGAGATGCTGCTCACCGGACGGCCGTACAGCGCGCAGGAGGCGGCCGCCATCGGGCTGATCGGGCATGTCGTCCCCGACGGCACCGCGCTCGCCAGGGCGCTGGAGATCGCCGAGCAGATCAACGCCTGCGGACCGCTTGCCGTGGAGGCCGTCAAGGCCTCGGTGTACGAGACCGCCGAGCTGACCGAGACCGACGGACTCGCCGCCGAACTCGCCCGTGGCTGGCCGGTCTTCGACACCGCCGACGCCAAGGAGGGCGCCAGAGCCTTCGCGGAGAAGCGGCCCCCCGTCTACAGGCGCGCGTAGCGCTGCGCTGGCTCAGGCCGGTTTGGACACTGCGGGCCGTGTGTGGCTGGTCGCTCCCCCACTCCCGACTTCGCTCGAGCGGGGGGACCCCCATCGCGGCGGAGCCGCACATCGACACAGCCCCGCGCCCCTACCGGGCGCGACCTCGCCGACCTTCCCAAGGAGGCAAGCCCCGATGCCCGAAGTCCTCAAAGCCCCGCTCGTGGTCGAGTTCCCCTTCACCCGCTCTCTCGGCCCCGTCCAGAGCGCCTTCCTCACCGGACTGCGCGAACGCGTCGTCCTCGGGGTGAAGACCACCGACGGGCGCACGCTCGTCCCGCCCGTCGAGTACGACCCCGTCACCGCCGAGGAGATCAGCGACCTGGTGGAGGTCGCCGCCACCGGCACGGTCACCACCTGGGCCTGGAACCACGAACCCCGCCGGGGCCAGCCCCTCACCACGCCCTTCGCCTGGGTCCTGGTCCGGCTCGACGGCGCCGACACCGCCCTGCTTCACGCCCTGGACGCCCCCGGACCCGACGCCGTGCACACCGGCATGCGGGTGCGGATCCGCTGGGCCGGGGAACGCACCGGCGCCATCACCGACATCGCCTGCTTCGAACCGTACGACGGCGAACCGGACCGACCGGGCGGCCACTCCGGCGAGTTCGAGAACCCGCTCACCGGGATCGTCGCCCACGCCCGCCTCGACTACACCTACTCTCCCGGCCGCGCCCAGACCGACTACATCAGGGCCCTCTCCGAACAGCGGTCCGTCGGCGAGCGCTGCTCCTCCTGCCGCAAGGTGTACATCCCGCCGAGGGGTGCGTGCCCCACATGTGGCCTGGCCACATCGGAACAGGTCGAGGTGGGTCCCCGCGGCACGGTCACCACCTTCTGCATCGTCAACATCAAGGCTGCTCATACGGCGAATCTCGACATCGAGGTGCCGTACGTCTACGCGCACATCGCCCTCGACGGTGCCGACCTGGCCCTGCACGCCCGCATCGGCGGGATCCCGTACGACGAGGTGCGCATGGGCCTGAGGGTAGAGCCCGTGTGGACGCCTGGCGCGCGCTACCCCGATCACTACCGCCCGACCGGCGAACCCGACGCCGACTACGACACCTACAAGGAGCTGCTGTGACACGGGAGATCGCGGTCGTCGCCTTCGCCCAGACCGACCACCGGCGCTCCACCGAGGAGTCCTCCGAGGTCGAGATGCTCATGCCGGTGCTGCACCAGGTGCTGGCACAGACCGGACTCAAGACCGCCGACATCGGCTTCACCTGCTCCGGCTCCAGCGACTACCTGGCCGGCCGGGCCTTCTCCTTCACCCTCGCCCTCGACGGCGTCGGCGCCTGGCCGCCCCTCTCCGAGTCGCACGTCGAGATGGACGGCGCCTGGGCGCTGTACGAGGCATGGACCAAGCTGATGACGGGAGACGCCGACACCGCCCTGGTGTACTCCTACGGCAAGTCCTCTCCCGGATCCGTACGAGACGTCCTGACTCGCCAGTTGGACCCGTACTACGTGGCACCCCTCTGGCCGGACCCGGTCGCGCTGGCCGCCCTCCAGGCACAGGCGCTCATCGACGCGGGGGACACGGACGAGCCCGCCCTCGCCGCGATCGGGACGCGGAGCCGCGCGTCCGCCACCGCCAACTCCCACGCACAGCTGAGGGGTTCGATCCCACAGGGCGACTACGTCGTACGCCCCCTGCGCACCGGGGACTGCCCGCCCGTCGGCGACGGCGCAGCCGCCGTGATCCTCGCGGCGGGGGAGCGGGCCCGCGAGCTGTGCGAACGGCCCGCCTGGATCCGGGGCATCGACCACCGCATCGAGGCACACTCGCTCGGCGTGCGCGACCTCACCGACTCGCCCTCCGCACGACTGGCCGCCGAAAAGGCCGGCGCCTTCGAACTCCCCCATAGCCTCAACGGCATGGGAGGTGCCCCCACCGTCGACACGGCCGAGTTGCACGCGCCGTTCACCGCCCAGGAGGTCGTGCTGCGCAAGGCGCTCCGGCTCGACGAGAGCGTCCGCGTCAATCCCTCCGGGGGCGCACTCGCCGCCAACCCGGTCATGGCCGCCGGACTGATCCGCATCGGCGAGGCCGCCGCCCGCATCCACCGCGGCGAGTCCGAGCGCGCCCTCGCCCACGCCACCTCCGGCCCCTGCCTGCAGCAGAACCTGGTCGCCGTACTCGAAGGGGATCCACGATGAGCAAGGAGCCCGTGGCCGTCGTAGGAGTCGGCCAGACCAAGCACGTGGCCGCCCGCCGGGACGTGTCGATCGCCGGACTCGTCCGCGAGGCGGCCGGACGGGCTCTCCAGGACGCCGAGTTGACCTGGGCCGACATCGACGCCGTCGTCATCGGCAAGGCGCCCGACTTCTTCGAGGGCGTCATGATGCCCGAGCTGTACCTCGCCGACGCCCTCGGCGCGGTCGGCAAGCCCATGCTGCGGGTGCACACCGCCGGCTCGGTCGGCGGATCCACCGCCCTCGTGGCCGCCAACCTGGTGGCGGCCCGCGTCCACGGCACCGTGCTCACCCTCGCCTTCGAAAAACAGTCCGAATCCAACGCCATGTGGGGCCTGTCCCTGCCCATCCCCTTCCAGCAACCCCTGCTCGCCGGGGCGGGCGGCTTCTTCGCCCCGCACGTGCGCGCCTACATGCGGCGCAGCGGCGCCCCCGACACCGTCGGCTCCCTCGTCGCCTACAAGGACCGGCGCAACGCCCTGAAGAACCCGTACGCCCACCTCCACGAGCACGACATCACCCTGGAGAAGGTCCAGGCCTCACCCATGCTGTGGGACCCGATCCGCTACTCGGAGACCTGCCCGTCCTCCGACGGCGCCTGTGCCATGGTCCTCACCGACCGCGCCGGGGCCGCCCGTGCACCCCGGCCGCCCGCCTGGATGCTCGGCGGCGCCATGCGCAGCGAGCCGACCCTCTTCGCGGGCAAGGACTTCGTCTCCCCACAGGCCGGCAAGGACTGCGCCGCCGACGTCTACCGTCAGGCCGGCATCGCCGACCCGCGCCGGGACATCGACGCCGTCGAGATGTACGTGCCGTTCTCCTGGTACGAGCCCATGTGGCTGGAGAACCTGGGCTTCGCCGAGGAGGGCGGCGGCTGGAAGCTCACCGAGGCCGGGGTGACCGAGCTGGACGGGGACCTGCCCGTCAACATGTCGGGCGGGGTGCTCTCCACCAACCCGATCGGCGCCTCCGGCATGATCCGCTTCGCCGAAGCCGCCCTCCAGGTGCGCGGCCAGGCCGGAGAACACCAGGTGGACCGCGCCCGGAAGGTGCTCGGGCACGCCTACGGCGGCGGTTCGCAGTTCTTCTCCATGTGGCTCGTCGGATCCGAGCCCCCCGACTCCTGAAAGGTCCTTCCGACACGGCCTGTCCGCCGTGGGAAGCGGTCGCTAGGCTGACCGCGGACGACGAACCGGGAGGAGCACGGACGTGGCCGAGACCACCACCCAGCAGCAGCCGCTCGTGGGCTGGGACAAGCCGGAGCTGGACCTCAGCAGGGCCGAGTGGCGGTCCAGCAGCCGAGGGCTGGGCGATGTCCAGATCGCCTTTGTCGAGGGATTCATCGCCATGCGCAACGGCGAACGCCCGGAAAGCCCTTCCCTGATCTTCACCCCCGCCGAATGGGGCGCCTTCGTCTCCGGGGCACGGGAAGGCGAGTTCGACCTGACCTGAGTGACCCCGTGCCGCGAGCCGAACCGGGGAGTGTTCGGCGCGGATTTCCGGACACGCGATCCACGGCACCCTGTCGGGGCCGATGCCTGAGCGAGGCTGGCCCCGGCAAGGGGAAGGTCGCGTTCCGGAGGTGAGGGAAGATGAGCAGTGCGCCGGTCATCGCCGCGGTGGACGGCTCCGAGGACAGCCGGCGGGCGCTGGAGTGGGCCGTGGACGCCGCCCACCGTCGCGCGGCGCCGCTGCGGGTGGTGCACGTACGGCAGTACGCCGCCTGGGGGCAGGCCGACGTCCTGGTCGCCGGGCCACCCGACACGCAGGGCGACCCGGTGCTCGACGAGGTCCGCGCACTGCTGCGGGACCGCGCCGACGCACAGACCGTGGAGTACGTCGCGCTGGAGGGCGTACCGGGCGCGGTGCTGCCCGAACTCGGGGTGGACGCCCAGCTGTTGGTCCTCGGCTCACGGGGCCGCGGCGGCTTCGCCAGCCTGCTGCTCGGCTCCAACAGCCTGGCCGCCGCGCGCGACGCCGAGTGCCCGGTGGTCGTCGTACCCCGGCCCGACCGGGAGGTCTATGGGGAGGACCCGGCCGAGCCCGGGCCCCGGGTGGTCGTCGGCCTGCACGTCGACAGCCCCGACGAGGACACCCTCGGCCTCGCCTTCGCCGAGGCCGCCCTGCGCGGGGCGCGCGTCGAGGTGATCGCCGCGTACCCGTGGCCGGTGCAGACCTGGTCCGCGCCCGGCCAGCTGGTGCCGCCCCCGATCGACCAGGCCGCCGTCGAGAGCGAGACCCGGACCCTCGCCGAGGGCTTCCTCGCTCCGCACCGGGAGCGCCACCCGGACGTCCGCGCCGACGTCGCGGCCCTGCCCGGTGACGCGGCCGGCCACCTCGTCGCCGCCTCGAAGGACGCCGACCTGGTCGTCGTCGGCCGCCACCGGCGACGCCTGCTGGCGCCCGCCCGGATGATGGGCTCGGTCACCCAGGCGGTCCTGCTGCACGCGGGGAGCCCGATCGCGGTGGTACCACCGGAACCGATGTGAGCGCAAGCCCGCCTGGACCGGCCCGAGCCAGGCCCGCCAGACCGGCTCGAACGGGCCCCGCGAGGCGTACGCTGAGGTGCCTGACGGTCACGGTGTGCGCCCGCTCCCCGCGCGGGGCCGACGCCGTCGGGGGGGTGTGTGATGGGACAACGGATGGTGCGCAGCCGTAAGACGCTCTTCGAGCGGGAGAGTGAACTCGCCGCTGTGGAAGAGGCGTTGGACGGGCTCACCGGCCTGCGCGCGGACGGCGCGGAGGCGGCGCAGCGCCCACGCGGCGCGCTGCTCGCGTTCGCCGGCCGCGCGGGCATCGGCAAGACCACCCTCCTCGCCGAAGTCCGCCGCCGGGCCACCGCCCTCGGCTGCACCGTGCTGTCCGCCCGTGGCGGCGACCAGGAACAGCGCGTCGCCTTCCACGTGGCCCGCCAGCTGCTCCAGCCGCAGCTCGCCGGAGTGCCGGAGGGCGAACTGCGGTCCTCGCTGGGCAGTTGGTACGACATCGTCGGCCCCGCCCTCGGCCTGTGCGCACCCACCGAGGGCGCCCCGCCCGACCAGCAGGGCCTGCGCGACGGTCTGGACTGGGTCCTCACCCACCTCGCCGTACGCCGCGCCCCGATGGTCCTCGTCCTCGACGACGCCCACTGGGCCGACCCCGAATCCCTGCGCTGGCTGGCCGCGTTCGCGCCCCGCGCCGAGGAACTAGGGCTGCTGGTCGTCGTTGCCTACCGGCCCGACGAACTTCCCGACCACGCCGAGTCGTTCCGCGGACTCCCCGGCCGCGCGGGCGGACGCCCCCTCGACCTGGAGCCGCTCAGCGCGGCCGCCGTCGCCGAGCTGGTCCGGGAGGTCCTCGGCACGCACGCCGACGACGCGTTCTGCCGCGAGTGCTGGGTCGTCACCGCCGGCAACCCCTTCGAGACCGTCGAGCTGACCGCCAAGGTGCACGATCGCGGACTCATCCCCACCGAGGCATGGGCCCCTCTGCTGCGCGACCTCGCCGCCGCCGTCAAGGGCACCGGCCTGATCGCCCGGCTCGAACGCCTCGGCACCTCCACCGTCCGTTTCGCCTGGGCCTGCGCCGTCCTCGGTACCGAGATCCATCCCCGGCTCGGCGCCGCCGTCGCCGGACTCGGCCACGAGGAGGCCGCCGACGCCGCCGACGCGCTGCGCGGCGCGCGCATCCTGACGGGTGTCGAGACGCTCGAATTCGTCCACCCCCTGATCGCCACCGCCGTCTACCGCGCCATCCCGTCCGGCGTGCGCGTCGCCCTGCACGGACAGGCCGCCTGGTGCGTGATCAACGACGGACAGGGACCCTCCGCCGCCGCCCGCCACCTCCTGGAGACCCACCCCGAGGGCGACACCTGGGTCGTGCAGCAACTGCGCGCCGCCGCCGGTGAGACCCTCCGGGCCGGCGCCCCCGAAGCCGCCTGCAGCTACCTCGCCCGCGCCCTGCTCGAGCCGCCGCCGCCCAAGGACCGGGCCGCCGTCCTGTACGAACTGGGGTCCGCCTCCCTGCTCACCGAACCCGCCACCACCGTCAACCACCTGCGCGCCGCCCTCGAAGAGCCCATCACCGACCCCGAGCTGCGGCACCACATCGTCTACCGCCTCTCCCAGGTCCTCGCCCACAGCGACCGCCTCGCCGAGGCCTCCGACACCCTGGCCCGCGAGATCCGGCTGACCGGGGACGCGCGGGTCAGGCTGCGCATGGTCTCCGAGCAGTTCATGTGGGACGCCTTCCGCGCCGACGAACCCGACCACCCCTCCCGCTCCCGCCGCCTGGCCAGGCTCGCAAGCCGCCTCAAGGGCCGCGACCTCACCGAGCGCTACATCATCGGGCTGCGCACCTGGGACGCCGTCCAGCGCGGCGAACCCGCCCACGTCGCCCTCCAGCACGCCGAACGCGCCCTGGCCGGCGGCCTCGGCTGGACCGAGCCCGACCGTGGCTTCGAGGTGCCGGTCCTGGTCGCGCTCGCCTTCATGTACGCCGACCGGCCGGGCCGCACCGAGGAGCTGTTCGCCGCCGGGATCGCCGACTACGAGCACCATGGCTGGCGCGGCGCCCACCTCTCGTTCGCGTACACCCTCCTCGCCTACGTCCGCTACCGGCGCGGGCGGCTCGCCGAGGCCGAGGACTTCGTCCGCGCGGGCCTCAGGCTCGCCGAACGCGTCGGCCCCGGCACGCCCGCCCACTGGTACGCCGTCGGCATCCTGATCGAGGTCCTGCTGGCCCGGGGCCGCGTCGCGGAGGCGGCACAGACCGCCGACGACTTCTGCTTCGGGCAGCCCTTCCCGGCCGCCGTCGTCTTCCCCGACGCCCAGACGGTGTACGGCGAACTGCTCCTCGTCCGCGGCCTCACCAAGGACGCGGCGGCCGAGCTGTCCGCCGCCGGGCGCCGCCTCGACCCGCGGGGCATCCGCAACCCCGCCTGGTGCCCCTGGCAGCTCCACCTGGCCCGCGCCCAGAGCCACGACGCCCCCGAACGAGCCCTGACCACCGCCCTCGAAGCGGTGGACCGTGCCCGCCAGTTCGGCGCCCCCTCCGCGATCGGACAGGCCCTGCGGACGCTGGCGGAGGTGTCCTCGGGCTCAGCGCGCGTCAAATACCTGGAAGAGTCCGTCGCCCATCTGGAGCGCTCCCCGGCCGCGTACGAGCTGGCCTGCGCGCTGGTCGCCCTGGGCACCGAACTGCGCCACGCCGGCCGCCCCAGGGAGGCCGCCGAGCACCTGTACCGGGGCCTCGACACGGCCGTCCAGTGCGGCGCCGACGGCCTCGTGGACACAGCCCGCGCCGAACTCGCCGCCGCCGGCCTGCGCCCACGCCGCCTCCACAGCACCGAGACCGACACCCTCACCAGCCGCGAACGCGTCGCCGCCACCCTCACGGTCCAGGGCTGCACCGAGGCGGAGACCGCCGTGGAACTCCACACCGACGAGCAGAGCGTCGTACACCTCCTCTCGGCGGTGTACCGGAAGCTCGGAACCGACCGGTCGGGGCTGGGAGCGGCACTGGGCGCGGGGACGGGGCCGGGCTAGAGACCGGAGGGTGCCCACACGTCGCCGAGTGTGCTCAGGCACGTACCATGGCCGCATGTCGTTCCTCCGCCGCCGCAGCGCCACTCCCGCCGGACCCGACTTCGACGTCCTGGCCATGGACCCGGGCGACTGGCCGGGCAACCTCGGCGCGGGTCTGCTGCCCGCCCCCGACGGCTCCTGCCAGGGCGTCTTCCTGCGCTACGACCTGTTCGGCGGCCGCGGCCCCGCCATGATCATCGGCAATCTCCCCGAGGGCTCCCCGGCCCGGGAGGTCACCGAGGGCGAGGTCCCCTTCGAGGTGGGCCAGCTGCTGCTCGCGCTGGACAACGACGAGGAGGTCACCGTCGTCGGCATCGAGGACACGCCGGTCCTCCAGGGCGACAACCTGCTGATCGTGCGGCGGCTGAAGCTCTCCGAGAGCCGGATCTCCTGCGTCCAGTTCGACCGCAGCGACGGCGTCCTCGTGACCATCGCCGCCTGGGACCGCCCCATCACCGACGACCTGTACGCCCTGCTGAAGCCGCTCCCGGCGGAGCTGTTCCAGCAGGGCTGACGGCCGGTCCCGGCTAGCCGACGGCACTCTCCAGGCGGACGTCCGCGGCGCGCACGAACGCCACCCGGTGGCCGTACTGGATCTCGTAGTACAGGTCCTTGCCGACCACGACCCGGTGCGAGTCGGTGGTGAAGGTGACCGCGTAGTAGTACTCGCCCGGCACCACGTCACCGACCACGTACTTCTGCCCGGCCGGGAGCGTGTACGGCAGCGCCACCACCGACTGCGCGGGCACCCCCGCCGGGTAGGCCTCCTTCTCCGGATACGCGCGGCCGTACACCGGGACGCTCGCCGGACCGTCCTTCGGGGTGACGACGAGACCGGACGCCGGCACCGCCGTGGGCTGCTCGGCCGGGTTCTCGAACCAGGCCTTCTGTCCCAGGTACCAGATCGCCGTCCAGTCGCCCCAGCGGTCGGCGACCGCGTACTGCTGGCCGGTCGAGACCCGAGAGGACAGATCGTTCACCCCGTTGGTCGGATCCGTCTTCAGGCCGATGTCCTTGATCAGCGGGGCGTTCTCGTCGTGGTCGGAGTACAGCCGCACCTCGCTGGAGCCGTGCTCGGTGCAGGGCTCGCCCTTGGTGGTGCAGCCCGTGTACACCGGCTCGTTGGCGGCGTAGTCCGGCCGGATCGTCACCAAGTCGGAGTACTTGCCGCCGGTGGCCCTGAAGGGGTGGCCCAGCAGCTGGAAGTAGTGCCGCCAGTCCCAGTACGGGCCCGGGTCCGTGTGCATCCCGGGGATGGTGGAGGTGGTCGGGCCCGGCACGGAGTCGTGGCCCAGGATGTGCTGCCGGTCCAGCGGGATGCCGTACTTCCGGGCCAGGTACTTCACCAGGCGCGCCGAGGACCGGTACATCGCCTCCGTGTACCAGGCGTCCGGCGCCGCGAGGAAGCCCTCGTGCTCGATGCCGACCGACTTCGCGTTGATGTACCAGTTGCCCGCGTGCCAGGCCACGTCCTTCGCCTTGACGTGCTGGGCGATCAGACCGTCGGTGGAGCGGATGGTGTAGTTCCAGGACACATAGGTGGGGTCCTGGACCAGGTTCAGCACCCCGTCCCAGGTGCCCTCCGTGTCATGGATGACGATGTACTTGATGCTCTGCGAGTCCGGACGGTCGCCGAGGTCGTGGTTGCCGTAGTCGTTGTCCCCGAACTCGGAGTACGGCGCCGGGATCCACTCGCAGGACACCGAGTTCGGGCACTCGACGTCGTCCGCCGCGACCGTGCGCAGCCCCGCCCGCTTCAGCTGACCGGTGTCGGCGGAGAGGTGCGGCCGGGCGGCGAGGGCCACCTGCTGGCCGTCGTCCGTGGTGCGCTGCTCACCCGTTCGCAGTACGTCGTACACGTCGTTCGCGTACGCGCGCGCGGTCGCCGTGTCGTCCGCGCCGGAGAAGCGGGCCACCGCGCCGTACCAGTGGGCCGGGTCGGCGCTCGCCGGCTCGCCCAGCTCCTTCTGGGCGGAGGCGAGCAGGGCGGCGCCGCCCGCGATGTTGGCGGCCGGGTCGGTGCGCAGTTCGGCCGCGGGCAGCCCCGTCAGTTCGGCCGCCTTGGGCAGCGTCCTGAGGCGGGCCGGGAGTGCCGAGTTCTCGGGCACCTTGATGTCGGGGTGCAGGGCGGGGCGGGCGCTGTCGCCGCGGGCGTCCTCGGTGCCCTCGGCGAGGTGCTCGGTGGTGGCGAGCGCGGTGCGTGCGTCGGTGAGGTGCATCGGGCCGTAGCCGCCGGTCACACTGGGCGCCCCGGCGTGCGAGTCCCAGCGGGACTGGAGATAGGAGACGGCCAGCAGGACGCTCTGCGGCACGTGGTACTCGGCGGCAGCGTCGGCGAAGGCGCGTTGGAGCCGGCCGGCCGAGGAGTCCGTCGCGCTCTGGGCGGGGGCCGCGCCGAGCAGGGGTAGGAGTAAGGCGGCCGAGGCGAGCGTACCGACGCTTCGCCTCAGGTGTCTGTGGCCGGGTGTGGACGTGGGGTCGGTGGCGGATCCTCGCAAGTGCGGCCTCCTGTGACGGGCGGGCGGCGGGGCGTGCGGCTCCGAGCTGGATCAGTGGTACCGGCTTGCCGACGATCCGTCAATGATGCCTTCAGGTCCCTGATTTCCCACGTCACGAAGGGTTTCGGCGAGTTTCGCCGCGGTGGCGCACGGGCCTGCGGGGCGTCAGTGGCGTACACCAGTCACACACGAAGGTCCGCGGTGCGCCGCCGCTCTGGGCGCACCGCGGAGCCGTCGTCCCCGTCAGCGAGTGCCGACCGCCGCGCGCACGGCCCGGCGGGCCAGCTGGCAGTCGTCGTGCAGCCGCCTGAGCAGCAGCCGCTGTTCCTCGCCGGACGGCGCAGCACCCGGGTGGGCCGTACCCGGTGCCGCCGGGGCCGTATCGTGCATCGAACGCTGCACGGCCGTCTCGTACGTACGGATCTCCCTCGTCAGCAGGAGCATCAGGTTCACCAGGAAGGCGTCCCGGGAGGCCGGGCCCCCCGACTGGGCGATCTGGCTGATCTGACGCCGCGCCACCGGCGCGTCCCCGAGGACCAGCCACAGCGTCGCCAGGTCGTACCCCGGCAGATACCAGCCCGCGTGCTCCCAGTCCACCAGCACTGGACCGGCCGGTGAGAGCAGGATGTTCGAGAGCAGGGCGTCGCCGTGGCAGAACT
This sequence comes from Streptomyces sp. NPDC001816, assembly GCF_042892235.1. Lineage (NCBI taxonomy): Bacteria > Bacillati > Actinomycetota > Actinomycetes > Kitasatosporales > Streptomycetaceae > Streptomyces > Streptomyces sp. NPDC001816. Next base: position 143,015 of record NZ_JBIATY010000005.1, on the reverse strand, counting down.
GGCCCATCCCCTGGCGGCCCGCCGCGTGCGCGATGCCGTGCAGCAGCTTCTGCAGGTCCCCGAGGTCCCGGTCGGTCAGCAGGCCCAGTTCGTGGTACCGGGCGATGCGGGCCGCGTAGTCCAGGGGGGCGTCGAAGGTGCCCGCCGGGGGGCGCCAGGCGTTCAGCCGGCAGATCGCGCCGAGCGCCGCCCGGATGTCCGGCCGGGGCGGAGCCTCCAACGGATGCCGCTGGAGCGCCGCCACCCGGCCCGGCATGCGCTCGATCACCAGCGTGCAGTTGTCCGGATCCGCTGCGATCAGTCTCGGCACCCGCACCGGCGGGCGGTGCCGGACGAACGAGCGGTATGCGGCTATTTCGTGGCGGATCCGCTCCGACCACGCGGGCGATGGGTCGAGGAGACACTTGGCCACGGCCGTGCTGCGTCCGGTCGTCCCGACCAGGAGGACGGAGCGTCCGCTGCGGCGCAGCACCTGCACCGGAGCGAACTCCGGACAGATCCGGTGCACCGAGGCGATCGCGGTGCGCAACTGCGCGCCCTGGGGACCCGACAGGTCGAGTCGCCCGCTGAGGGGCTGGGATCCGGGTTGCCCCGGAACGCGCCGCGGTCGGCCCGCGCCCAGCACGGGTGCTGCCGGCCGCGCCGCCGGGTCGAGGTACGGCCCGCCGCCCGCCGGGCGGGGACGCAGCGGCCGGGGCGGAGCGGACACGGAGGATGATGCTGCGTACATGGGAGATACAGATCCCTTCGTGTGCCTGCGGTGCCTGCCTGTACATCCATGCTCAAAACCCCCGTGCGAAGTGGATACGCAATGCGGGTGCTTCGAGTTCATACGCCCACCCGACCCGGTCGCCCGGGTGCACCCTGGGGAATGCACCCGTCACTGGGAGGGCGACCGGGTCGGGGTGGCGCGTTCCTACCTGACACCCGATGCCCAGTGGCACACCATCTGGCGCACCCTGGCGAACCGTGGCGAATAGTCGCCCGGCAACGTCCACGGGTCTACTGTCAACTCAGCCGAGAACCTGGGGGCTTGACGTGAGCGGACAACCCAACACCCGCCTATCGGACCTGTTCGGCCTGGCCGGCTGGTCCAAGGGCGAACTCGCGAGGCTGGTCAACAAGCAGGCGGCGGCCATGGGCCACCCCCAGCTGTCGACCGACACCTCCCGGGTGCGGCGGTGGATCGACATGGGAGAGATCCCGCGCGATCCCGTACCGCGGGTGCTGGCGGCCCTGTTCACCGAGCGTCTCGGCCGTGTCGTGACCATCGAGGACCTCGGTCTGGTGCGGCACGGGCGTACGGGGAAACGGCAGGGCGACGGGAATGCGGAACATCCCGACGGAGTGCCGTGGGCGCCCGAACGGACCGCCGCGGTCCTCACCGAATTCACGGGAATGGACCTCATGCTCAACCGACGCGGCTTGGTGGGCGCGGGTGCCGCGCTCGCCGCGGGATCCACACTCAGCAGCGCCATGTACGACTGGCTGCACGCCGACCCCACACTGAAGGCCGACGCCCCTGCCCTCGACGATCCCCTGCACGCCGACCCCGCTGGGTTCGACCGCTATGAGGCCGCCCCCATCGGGTCGCAGGAGATCGAGGAACTGGAGCGTTCGGTCGAGGTGTTCCGCGCCTGGGACGCCGCCCGAGGCGGCGGGCTCCAGCGCAAGGCGGTCGTGGGCCAGCTCAACGAGGTGGGCGGCATGCTCGCCTACCACCATCCACCCCATCTCCAGCGACGCCTGTGGGGCGTCGCCGCCAACCTCGCCGTCCTCGCGGGCTGGATGTCGCACGACGTCGGCCTGGAGCCCACGGCCCAGAAGTACTTCGTCATCGCCGCCCACGCCGCCCGCGAGGGCGGTGACCGGCCGCGCGCCGGGGAGGCCCTGTCCCGGGCGGCCCGGCAGATGGTGCACCTCGGCCGGCCCGACGACGCGCTGGACCTGATGAAGCTCGCCCAGTCCGGTTCGGGGGAGCGTCTGCAGCCGCGTACGAAGGCGATGTTCCACACCATCGAGGCCTGGGCGCAGGCGTCCATGGGCAAGGGCCAGGCGATGCGCCGCACGCTCGGACAGGCGGAGGACCTCTTCGTCTCCGACCGGCGGGACCTGGAACCGCCGGACTGGATGCAGACCTTCAAGGACGAGGATCTGTACGGCATGCAGGCCCTCGCCTACCGCACCCTCGCGGAGTTCGACCCCGGTGCGGCCGCGCACGCCCAGTACTACGCGGAGAAGGCCCTGGCCCTGCGTGTCGACGGGCGGGAGCGGTCGAAGATCTTCGACCATCTCTCCATGGCCTCGGCCTGCTTCATCGCCGACGACCCGGAACAGGCCGACCGCTACGCACGGCTGGCCCTGATGTCGATGGGCTCGAACTCCTCCCGCCGCACCTGGGACCGACTGCGGCAGATGTACCGGCTGACCGCCGAGTACTCCGGCTACCCGAGGATCCACGAACTGCGGGAGGAGATCAGGCTCGCCCTGCCGACGCCGAAGGGCGGGCGTGACAACAGCGCACAGGTGTGAGGGGCCTGTGCGCTGCGTTCTTCAACAGGTGCAGTAGGTCAGCTCATGAGGTGACCTTGGCGACGAGCACACAGGCATCGTCCTCGCGCTCGGCTCCGCCGAACTCCTCCACGACCGTCCGCACACACTCCTGCGCGGTGCGCGCCGCGCCGAAGCGTGGGGCGAGGTCGAGCAGGCGGTCCACAGCGGTGTTTCCGCCGCGCCCGGACACCAGTCCGTCCGTGTGCAGCAGGAGGAGGTCGCCGGGCTCCAGGGCCACTTCGGCCTGCCCGTAGGTGGCGCCCGTGGTGGCGCCGAGCAGGACGCCGTCCGGTGCCTTCAGCACGCGCCCCGTCCCGCCGCGGTACAGCAGCGGGGCGGGGTGTCCTGCCTGCGCCCACACCAGGGTGCGGGTCTCGGGCCGGTAGTGGCAGCACACGGCGCTGCCGAGGGACGGCTGCACGGTGGCGTCGAGTAACTGGTTGAGCATGGCCAGGAGGGGGCCGGGCTGCGTGCCGGCCATGGCCATGCCGCGCACGGCACCCAGCAGCATCGCCATGCCCGAGGTGACGGCGACGCCGTGCCCGGTGAGATCGCCGACGCTGAGCAGGGTCGCGCCGTCGGACAGCTGCAGCGCGTCGTACCAGTCGCCGCCGATCAGGGCGCTCGTCGCGGCCGGCAGATAGTGGGCGGCGAGGTCGAGGGTCTGCGGCCCCCGGTGCGGGAGCCGCAGGGAGCCGCGCCATGGCGGCAGCACGGCCTCCTGCAGCTCGACCGCGAGCCGCTGCTCGGTCTGCGCCTGCCGCTGGTGGTGCTGGAGCGAGTCACGGGTCTCGCGCACCGTCCGCTGGCTGCGGCGCAGTTCACTCACGTCGCGCAGCACGGCCCACATCGAGGTGGTGCTGCCGTCGCCGCCGAGCACGGGCTCGCCCATCATGTGCACGGTCCGCACCGAGGTGTCGGGCCGTACGACACGGAACTCGCCGTCGATCGGCCTGGCGTCGACCAGGCAGTCCGTCACCATCCGGGTCAGCTTCGCCCGGTCCTCCTCCAGGACCAGCGAAGGCAGCTCGTCCAGGGTGCGGGCGGGGCCGGCCGGGTCGAGGCCGAGGATCTGGTAGAGCTCTCCGGACCAACTCGCCTCGTCCGTGAGGAGGTTCCACTCCGCGCTGCCGACACGGCTGAGCAGCGAGGCGCGCGGTGCGTCGGCGGCCGCCGCGGGCCGGACGGCCGGGGTCTCGGCGGGCCCGTCCGCAGGGGCGGGCTCCGGGCCGTCCCGCAGCTGCGCCAAGTGGGCGTCCAAGTCCTCGAGTTGGTGCAGTGCGAGGTCGTACAGCGCCCGCTGCCAGCGTTCCTCCGGGTCCGATCCCTCGCTCTGCGCGTCCCGCCGTACGGCGTCCACATCGCCCTTGAGCCGCCGCGCCTGCGTGATCAACGACTCGACCGAGCCGCGCCCGGGCGGCTGGGCGGCTGGGTGGTCCGCGGAGACTGGGGACGGCATGACGCACTCCGAAGGGGGATGGTACGACCAAGGGGGGTGGAGGGACCGTTACGACTGTTGCACAGCCCGCGACTCCCTGTAAGGGATTTGGCAACACCCGATACGGTGGTGCTTCCGGCATATGCCAGAGTCTTCTCGGGCTGCTCCGAGGGTACGGATGGCGTACGCGCGAGTAGGTTCAAGCCGTAGGGTTTCTACGGGACTTGACGCATGCCGTAGAGCTTCACAACCGTAGTCGGCTACCCGTTCGACGCTCAGGTGTTCCATGGTGACGCCGACTGCTCGATCCGCACCAACTCTGTCTGGATTTGACGTCCTGTGAAGGGCCTTCGCGGACTCCTTAATGGCATGGACATCTTCGTCGAGCAGCCCGCCCACGCCCGTCTCATCACCGCCGAGGACCGGGAGGTCCCGGTGTACGCTCTCCTGCGCTACACGGCGGACGATCCGCTGGCCGTATGCGTGGACTTCCCGCCCGAGGCCACCCTGGCGGGCGACGAAGTCACCTGGACCTTCGCGCGCTCCCTGCTGGACCAGGGTCTGCGCGCCCCGGCCGGACGCGGGGACGTACAGATCTGGCCGTACGGACGCACCCGGACGGTCCTCGAACTCCATTCGCCGTGCGGCCTCGCCCTGCTCCAGTTTCCCACCTCGGCGCTGCGCCGCTTCCTGCTGCACACCTACACCGTGGTTCCGGCCGGGCAGGAGGACGTCGCGGCGGTCGTGGAACGCGGTCTGAGCAGCCTGTTCGGCGGGGTGTGAGCCCCTGTCAGGGCCGGTGCCCCGACTTTGACTTCTATTCACACATGCCTCACCGCACGGCTGTGGACCTCGGCGATCACCGCGTGCACCCTGGCGCGCGGTGTGCCGCACGGGCACTCCGCTGACGAGGACGGGGCGAATGACACCGATCAGCCGAAGAGGCTTCGTGGGATTCGGCGCATCCGTGGCGGCAGGCGTGGCGCTGGGCGCCGGCTCCCGCACCGCGGCCGCGGCAGCGACTGCCGCGACCGGCACGATCAGGGACGTGCAGCATGTGGTCATCCTCATGCAGGAGAACCGCAGCTTCGACCACTACTTCGGGCGCCTGAAGGGCGTCCGCGGCTTCGACGACCGCAGCGGCATCACACTGAGCGGCGGCCACTCGGTCTTCGACCAGCCGAACGGAACGGGCCGCCAGTACCCGTGGAAGCTCAGCGCGACCCCGGCCGCGGGCGGCAAGGACGGCGAGACCCTCGCCCAGTGCAACGGCGACCTGCCGCACTCCTGGTCCTCGCAGCACTCCGCGTGGAACAAGGGCCGCCTCGACAACTGGGTCACCGGCGTCGGCAACGTCCGCTCGCTTGGCTACCTGGACCGCTCCGACATCCCGTTCCACTACGCGCTCGCCGACAACTACACGATCTGCGACGCCTACTTCTGCTCCACCCTCAGCGCGACCGGCCCCAACCGCACCTACCTGTGGAGCGGCAAGGTCGACTCCGCCAGCTACGACGGCGGCGACGAGTCGGGCCTGACCTGGCAGAACTACGCCGAGGCGCTGCAGGCCGCCGGGGTGACCTGGAAGGTCTACCAGAACGCCGCGGACAACTACGGCGACAACGGCTGCGCCTACTTCAAGAACTTCGCCGACGCCAAGGCGGGCGACCCGCTCCACGACCGCGGCATGTCCTCCGTCCCGAAGGTCACCGGCTCGACCCCGGACGACATCGCCGCCGCCATCAAGGCCGACGTCCTCGCGGGCACCCTCCCGCAGGTCTCCTGGGTGGTCCCCAACCAGGCCTTCTCCGAGCACCCGTACGCCCCGCCCGGCGACGGCGCCCACTTCGTCAGCCTCGTCTACCAGGCCCTCGCCGCCGACCAGGACGTGTTCGACTCCACCGTCCTGTTCCTCAACTACGACGAGAACGACGGCTACTTCGACCACGTCCCGCCTCCGGCCCCGCCGGCCGGTACCGCGGGTGAGTTCCTCAACGGGGTGCCGTACGGCTTCGGCTTCCGCGTCCCGATGCTCGTCATCTCGCCCTGGACCCGGGGCGGCTGGGTCTCCTCCGAGGTCTTCGAGCACACCTCGGTGCTGCGGTTCCTGGAGACCTGGACCGCGGCGATCGGCAAACCCGCCAAGTGCCCCAACATCAGCGACTGGCGGCGCAGGGTGAGCGGCGACCTGACCGGTGTCTTCGACTTCGCCAACCCGGTCCACGGCACCGTCCCGCTGCCCGCGACGAGCGTCATCGGCATGGCCACCTGCGGCCCGCTGCCCAACCCGGTGCCGACGAACAACGCCCTGCCCGCCCAGGAGTCCGGCACCCGCCCGGCCCGCGCGCTGCCGTACCAGCCGGGCGGATACCTGGACCATCTGGAGTTCGGGGCGGCCGGCAAGGTCCTCGCCTGGTTCACCATGACCAACCAGGGCGGTCCGGCGGCCAGGGCGGCGCACTTCTCCATCCACCCCAACGCCTACCGCGACACCACGCCCTACCAGTACACGGTCGACGCGGGCGGCACCGCCTCCGACTCCTTCAACATCGGCACGGGTTTCGGCGGCGGCAGGTACGACCTGACCATGGTCGGCCCCAACCGCTTCCTGCGCCGCTTCAAGGGCGACGCCACCAAGGCGGGCAAATCGGCCGAGGTGAGCACCCGTTACGCCGTGGAGCCCGGCACGGGCAAGCTGGCCGTCTACTTCAAGATGGCCAACTCGGGTCCGTCCTCGGTGAAGTTCACCATCACCTCCAACCACTACCGCACCGACGGTCCCTGGACCTACACCGTCGCCGCGGGAGCCTCGGCGGAGGACTACTTCAACGCCGTCGCGTACCAGAACGGCTGGTACGACTTCACGGTGACCGTCGACTCCGACGCGACCTGGTCGCGCCGGTTCACCGGGCACCTGGAGACCGGCGCCGCGAGCGTCAGCGGCTGACCTCGGCGTACAGGTCCGGGCGCGGGGCGAGCCCGACGGCCACCCGGCCGCCGGACTCCAGCGCCCGGACCCCCGCCTCCGCGACGACGGAGGCCGCGTAGCCGTCCCAGACGCTCGGGCCGGTGACCTCGCCACGCCGCGTGGCGTCGACCCAGGCCTGGACCTCGCGGTCGTAGGCGTCGGCGAAGCGGACGAGGTAGTCCTGCGCCACCTCCTCGGCGGCGCTGCCCCGGCGGGTGACCAGCATGGTGTGCTCGTCGCCGATCCGGGCGCTGCCCGCCTCGCACACGGCCTCGCAGCGCACCTGGTAGCCGAAGCCGCAATTGACGAAGACCTCCACGTCGACCAGGGCGCCGTGCTCGGTCTCGAACAGCACGAACTGCGGATCGAGCAGGCCCTCGGGCGCACCCGCGGAGGACGCCGGGCGCAGCACGGTGACCGCGGTCAGCTCCTGCCCGAGCAGCCAGCGGGCCGCGTCGATCTCGTGCGCGACGGAGCTGTTGATCAGCATGGCGCTGGTGAAGTCGGGCGGGGAGGAGACGTTGCGGTGGGTGCAGTGCAGCATCAGCGGCCGGCCCAGGCCGCCCCCGTCCAGCAGCGCCTTCAGCCGTCGGTACTCGGCGTCGTAGCGCCGCATGAAGCCGATCTGGGCCAGCCGGCGGCCGAGCCGCGCCTCGGCCTCCACCACTCGGAGCGCACCTGTGGAGTCGGGCACCATGGGCTTCTCGCACAGCACGGGCAGGCCGCGCTCGAAGGCCGCGAGGAGTGCCTCCTCGTGCGCGGGGCCGGGGGAGGCGATCAGCACGGCCGCCACGCCGGGCGCCTCCAGGGCGGCCAGCGGGTCCGTGTGCACGGTGACGCCGTCCAGGCCGACCACCGCCTCCTTCGCCCGCTCGAGATCGGGATCGCCCACCGCGGCCACCCTGGCGCCGCTCACCACCTCGTCGAGGCGTCGAATGTGGTCGGCTCCCATGTGTCCGGCACCCAGTACGGCCACACCCAGCAGGTCACCCATGTGCGCGCTCCCTCTTGCCGACGATCACGCCGTAGCGTACGCCGCGAGGGGACCGCTGCCCGGGGAGTGGCTCGGCGCAGCGGCCCCGAGGGGGCCTCGGTGCCGCTGTCCGGGGAGTGCCTCAGTACCGCAGCACCCCCGCGATGCCGTTCGCGTCGCCCAGCGTGCCGTCGGGGACGAAGCGCACGTCGGCGCCGGTCTCCAGACACTGCTCCACGATCTCGTCCACGATGTCGTCGCGGGAGTCCAGATCACCGGGCTCGGCCGGCACGAGGTGGTCGCCCTGGTCGCGGACGGTCACGCGGTAGTTCTCCTCTACCGCGAGGAGCCGGACGCGGCCCTCCCGGGCGTTCTGCCACAGCTCGTCCACCCCGGCCGCGAAGATCTTGCGCCCGCGTGCCGAGGTCAGCTCCCTGACGACGGACGAGGCGTCCTTGCGGGCCTCCGACTCCAGGACCGGCCTCAGGGCCTGCCACACAGCCTCCGGGCCGGCGTGGGCGAGGCCGCCGTGCGGGACCTGTACGGCGGATTTGGCGGCGCTGCCGACCTCGTCCAGCAGGGACAGGGCCGCCTGCTCGCCGGTGACGTACACCGGACGGGGCTGGTCGCGCAGCAGCGTGCCCAGGGCGGTGTCGACCTCGCGCAGGAACTGGCGCGTGCCCTCGTCGGCGTAGATGCTCGGCACGTCACCGATCTGCTCCTGGCGCTCGGCGTCGAAGTTCTCCCGGATGTGGATCAGCGGGAAGCCGCCGGAATGCTCCTCGACCACCCGCTCGGGACCGCCGCTCCACAGGGTCGCGCGGTCGGCGGCGAGTGACAGTACCCAGAAAGGCCGCTCGGCGGCCTGCGCGGAGACCAGATTGCGGGTGAGGAAGGTGTCCGAGAACACCACCCGCTCGGGGACGGTGCGGGCCAGCGACCAGACCTGGTGCTCACCCGGGGCAGCGAAGATGACCAGGCCGTCCTCGGCGTGCGCCAGGTCCACCTCCGCCAGTGCGCGGTCGAGCTGTGCCACGACGTCGGCGCGCCGCTCCCGGGTGACCGAGGGGTCGGATTCCAGCCGTTTCCTGGCCTCGGCCACCACATTGCGCAGCCGGACCGGGTCCTGGCCGTTCTCGGGTTCGCGGCGGTGTGTCGGCGTCAGCACGGACACCGCGGGGTAGGGACGCGGGCGCCGCAGTTCGGCGAGGGTTGCGGGACTCAGTGCGTGCTCCATGACAGAACGATAGGGCGGAATCACCTGTCCGGCATGCGGGGTAATAGCGTGATTTTTACTAACGTTGCGTGGCGGGTCGAACGCGGGGCGTGACAAGGGTCACGGGATGCGCGTCAGGCCGGATTCCTGCGGCCTGTTCACGCGTTCGTCACGGACCGTCAGCTTTGTCAACTAGCTTGGACACGAAGCGTTTACATGTGTTCGACATGTCGGTCATTCGGGCTGCTATGGTGCTACTCGCCGGTAGCAATCTGCTGCGGGGGGATTACGCGGCGCTGTCTGACCCATGGCGCCCAGTGCGAGGGGTCGCGTCCATCGATCCGGCAACGGGGCCGGGTTGAATCCGGCCCCGTGCGTCCGTGTGGCGCGACGCCCGAACTTCTGTTTCTACACCACCTATTCAGACAGGTGAGACTCGTCCCATGGCACGTTCCCTGGTCGATCTAGTGACCGCGCACGCCTCGAACCATCCGGAGCGCACCGCCTACCGCCACCTCGTCACCGGTGACTGCGACGGAGAGATCCAGGAACTCACCTACGGTCGGCTGGCCACCCGCTCCCGGGCCATCGCCGCCCGGCTGCAGGAGCGCGGACTGGCCGGTTCGCGCGCCATGCTGCTCTACCCGCCCGGCCTGGAGTTCATCTGCGCCTACCTGGGCTGCCTGTCGGCCGGTGTGGTCGCCGTCCCGGGCGTGCCCCCGCAGGGCCGCTCACAGAACCACCGTGCGCTGACCCGGATGAAGCGCCTGATGGCCGACGCGGACGCCAAGGTCATCCTGGGCGACCGGGACGTGATCACCGCACTCGACGGCATGGCCGCGCACCTGCCCGAACTCGACGATATAGCCCGGCTGGCCACCGAGGACATACCCGACGACGCGGCCGCCGCCTGGCGCGAACCCGAACTCACCGCGGATTCCGTCGCGTTCCTCCAGTACACCTCGGGTTCCACCTCCGCCCCGCGCGGCGTCGTCGTCACCCACGGCAACCTGATGGACAACGAGCGGGTCATCACCGAGCGCATGGGCCACACGCCCGACGTGCTCGCCGCACACGACCACGAACTGTTCGTCAGCTGGCTGCCGGTCTACCACGACATGGGGCTCATCGGTCCCGTCCTGAACACGGTGTACCTCGGCGCCACCGCCACCCTGTTCTCGCCCCTGCACTTCCTCCAGCAGCCGTCCCGCTGGCTCACCGCCGTCAGCCGCTACCGCCCGCACACCAGCGGCGGACCCAACTTCGGCTACGAGCTGTGCCTGAAGCACGCCGGCCCGGACCTGCTCGACGGCCTCGACCTCAGCTCGTGGAAGGTCGCCTTCAACGGGGCCGAACCGGTGCGCGCGGCCACCCTGCGCCGCTTCGCCGACACCTTCGGCCCCTCCGGATTCCGCAGCGAGGCCCTCTACCCCTGCTACGGCCTGGCCGAGGCCACCCTGATGGTCACCGGCACTGCCGTGGACACCCCGCCGACGCTGCTCGCCGCCGCCGACGGCGCCCCGAACGCCGGCGAGGCCGACGCGGCCGCCGTCGGCTGCGGCCGGCCCGGCCCCGGCATGAGCGTGGCGATCGTCCATCCCGAGCGGCAGGAGGAGCTGCCCGAGGGCGAGATCGGCGAGATCTGGGTGGGCGGAGCGAGCGTCGCCAAGGGCTACTGGCGCAACGCCCTCGCCACCCGCGAGACCTTCCGTGCCCAACTCCCGGGCCACGAGGGCCGGTTCCTGCGCACCGGCGACCTCGGCTTCCAGCGGGACGGCGAACTCTTCGTCACCGGCCGTCTGAAGGACCTCATCGTCATCGACGGCCGCAACCACTACCCGCAGGACCTGGAGCTGACCGCCGAACTGTCCCACCCGGCCCTGCGCCCCGGCTGCACCGCCGCGTTCTCCGTGGACACCGCCGCCGTCGGGGAACAGCCCGTCCTCGTCGCCGAGATCGCCCCGGACGACGCCGGCGAGTCCGAGAAGATCACCGACCTGATCCGCAGCACGGTCGGCGAGGCCCACGGCCTGTCCCTGCGCGACATCGTCCTGGTCCAGCCCGGCACCATCCCCAAGACCTCCAGCGGGAAGATCCAGCGCCGCGCCACGCGCACTGCGTACCTCGACGGCACCCTCTCCGTGGTGACCGCGCCCGCTGCGGAGTGATACCGCCGCCTCCCGCGCCCCCGTCGGTGCGGGAGGCCTCGCGGCCGTACGCCGCCCGTTCCGCCGTACCGCACACCCGTCGCCCGGTACGGAATCCAGCATGAACCCGAGTTCACGAGGACAGCTGCCCAGATGCCTGCGAACGAGTCCCCGAAGCACACCCCCGAGCCGTCCCTGACGACCTCCGAGGGCGTCCGGGCCTGGCTGGCATCGGCCGTCGCCGAGGCGGCCGGGACCGACCCGGCCAACGTCGATCCGCACCGTCCGCTGGCCGAATTCGGCCTAGGATCACGCCAGTTGGTCACCCTGGCCGCCGAACTCGGCACGCTGACGGGCCGCCTCCTGGAGCCGTCCCTCGTCTTCAACCACCCCACCATCGCCGCCGTCGCGCAGGCCGTCTTCGAACCCGAGCGGGCGGAGACACCGTTGCCGAGTACAGCCGTGGAGCGGACCGGCCCCGGCGACGACGTGGCGATCATCTCCATGGCCTGCCGCTTCCCCGGCGGCGCCGAGGACCCCGAGGCCCTGTGGCGGCTGCTGACCACGGGCGAGGACGCCATCTCCGAGGTCCCGGCGGGCCGTTGGAACACGAGCGGCCTGTACGACCCCGACCCCGAGGCCCTCGGCAAGGCCTACACCCTGCGCGGCGGCTACCTCGACGGCGGCATCGACCGCTTCGACGCGGCCTTCTTCGGCATCTCCCCGCGCGAGGCCGCCGCCATGGACCCCCAGCAGCGGCTGCTCCTCCAGACCACCTGGGAGGCGATCGAACGCGCCGGAATCCTCCCGGAGTCCCTGAACGGCAGCTCCACCGGCGTCTATCTCGGCCTGTACGACAGCGGCTACCTCGCCGCCGCCCCGCTCACCCAGCTCGACGGACACGTCGGCACCGGCTCGGCCGCCAGCGTGGCCTCCGGACGCATCGCCTACACCCTCGGCCTGCAGGGGCCGGCGGTGACCGTCGACACCGCCTGCTCGTCCTCACTGGTCGCCCTGCACCTGGCGGCGCGCGCCCTGGCGAGCGGCGAGTGCGATCTCGCCCTGGCCGGCGGGGCCACCCTGCTGGTCACCCCGCGCGGCCACGTCGAGTTCAGCAGGCTGCGCGGGCTGTCCCCGTCCGGGCGGTGCAGCCCGTTCTCCGCCGACGCGGACGGCGTCGTATGGGGCGAGGGCTGCGGTCTCGTCGTGCTCAAGCGGCTCGCGGACGCGCGCCGGGACGGCGACCGGATCCTGGCCGTCGTCAAGGGCTCGGCGATCAACCAGGACGGCCGCAGCCAGGGCCTCAGCGCCCCCAACGGCCCGGCACAGGAACGGGTGGTGCGCGCTGCGCTGGACGCGGCCGGGCTCACCCCGCGCGACCTCGACCACGTCGAGGCCCACGGCACCGGCACCCGGCTCGGCGACCCCATCGAACTCCGCGCCCTGGCCAACGTGTTCGGCCCCGACCGCCCGGCCGGCCACCCCCTCGGCGTCGGCTCCCTGAAGTCCAACATCGGCCACACCCAGGCGGCCGCGGGCATCGGCGGCGTCATCAAGACCGTCCTCGCGCTCGGCCGTGAACACATACCGGCCTCCCTGCACGCCGAGCGCCTCACCGACCAGATCGACTGGACCGGCAGCGGACTGCACGTACAGAGCGCCGGACAGGACTGGCCGCGCACCGCGGACCGGGTACGCCGGGCCGGGGTCAGCGCCTTCGGAATCAGCGGCACCAACGCCCACGTGGTCCTGGAGGAGGCACCCGAACCCGCCGCCGAAGGCCCCGCAGGGGAAGCACCGGAACCTGCCACCGCCGACGCCCTCGCAGAGGAAGCACCGGAACCTGCCACCGCCGACGCCCTCGCAGAGGAAGCACCGGAACCTGCCACCGCGGACACCCCCGCACACGAAGCACCGGAACCTGCCACCACGGAGCCCCCCGCACCGCAGCCCGCGCCCACCCTCTTCCCGCTCTCCGCCCGCAGCCTCCCCGCCCTGCACGGTCAGGCCGCCCGGCTGCTCGACGCCCTGGAGACACGCCCGGAGCTGTCGCTCCCCGCGGTCGCCGCGACCCTCGTCCACCACCGCACCCACTTCGACCACCGGGCCGTCGTCCGGGCCTGCGACCGCACCCGGCTCGTCGACGCCCTGCGCGCGCTTGCCGACGGACACCCCGACCCCGACCACACCACCGGCCCGCAGCGGACCGCCCCCGCCGGCAAGTTGGCCTTCGTCTTTCCCGGCCAGGGCAGCCAGTGGGCCGGCATGGCCCGCGACCTGCTGGACCGGGACCCGGTGTTCGCCGACGAGCTGGACCACTGCGACGCGGCGCTGCGCCCGTTCACCGAGTGGTCCGTGGCCGCCGTGCTGCGCGGCGACGCCGGCGCCCCGTCCCTGGACCGCGTGGACGTCGTCCAGCCCGCCCTGTTCGCCGTGATGGTGTCGCTCGCCGCGGTGTGGCGCGCCCGGGGCATCCGCCCGGACGCCGTCATCGGACACAGCCAGGGCGAGGTCGCCGCGGCCTGCGTCGCCGGCGCACTCAGCCTCAACGACGCGGCCGCCGTCGTCGCCCTGCGCAGCCAGGCCCTGACCGACCTGTCCGGCACCGGCACCATGGCCGTGATCGCGCTGTCCCACGACGAGGTCCGGGCCGAACTCGACGGACCCGTCTCGGTCGCCGCCGTCAACAGCGGCCGGGCGACCGTGGTCGCGGGCGCCGTCGAAGCGGTCGAAGCGCTGCTCGCCCGACTCGAAGCACGCCAGGTGTTCGTGCGCCGTATCGACGTCGACTACGCCTCCCACAGCGACCGGGTCGAACCGGTCCGCGAACGGATCCTCGACGAACTCGACGGCGTGACCACGTACCCGGCGGACATCGCCTGGTACTCCACGATCACCGCCGAACCGGTCACCGAGGAACTGGAGGCCGGCTACTGGTACACCAACCTCCGCGAGACCGTCCGCTTCGCGCCCACCGTCGAGCGCATGCTCGCCGACGGCTACCGCCACTTCGTGGAACTGAGCCCCCACCCGGCCCTGCTCACCGCGCTGCGCACGCTCGGCGAGGACACGGGCCACGACCTGACCGCCGTCGGCTCGCTGGGCCGCGACGAGGACGGCCCCGCCTGCCTGGACCGAGCCGCCGCCGAACTCCACGTCCACGGACGGCGGATCGACTGGCACCGCCTGGTCCCCGACGGCGACACCGCCGACCTGCCCACCTACGCCTGGGACGCGCAGCGCCACTGGATCGAACCGGAGGCCGCCACCGGTGGCCCGGCCCTGTTCGACCAGGCCGCGCATCCGTTCCTCGGCATCCAGCTCCAGTCCGCCGACGAGACCCGCTGGACCTTCCGCAACGAGTGGTCCCCGGCCACCGCCGACTGGCTCCCCGACCACACCGTGTTCGGCCGCACCGTGGTCTCCGGCACCACCCTGATGGAGCTGTGCCGTGCCGCGCTCGCCGTGGCCCGCCCGGACGACGCGGCCGACGTCACCGACCTCCTCCTGCTCAGCCCCCTCGTCCTGCCCGGCACCGGCACGGTCGAGGTCTCCGTCGAGGTCGTCACCGCAGGTCCCGTACCCGAGATCACCGTGCACAGCCGCCCGCGCGGCCAGGACGCCCCCGGCTGGACCCTGCACGCCACCGCGTCCGCGGCCGAGTCGACCCCGCTCACCGCGGGCCGCCCGCCTCAGTGGCCCGAGACCGCCGAAGAGGCCTGGACGGAGGAGACGTACGAGCGCCTGGCCGGCCTCGGTCTCGGCTACGGGCCCGCCTTCCAGGGCGTACGGTCGGCGGTCACGACCGGCGACGGAGAACTCCTCGCCCGGCTCTCCCTGCCCGCCGGCGCCCGCGACGCGGCCGACCCGTACCCGGTGCACCCGGCCCTGCTGGACGCCGCTCTGCACGTCACCGCCGCCTTCGGAGCGGCCGACGGACGCGCCCTGCTCCCCGTCGCCGTGGGCCGCTGCGTCCTGCCCCACGGCGGCGCGGGCGACCTGACCGCACGGGTGCGGCGCACCGGCGACGCCGACTCGGACCTCACCCTCGACGTCACGCTGTGGGACGCCGACGGCCTGCCCGCCGGACGCCTGGAGGCCGTACGCCTGCGCGCCGCCGCCCCGGCCGACCTCGACGCAGGTTCGGAGAACGCCCGGCACCTGTACGAGGTGGCCTGGACGGCCCTCACCGAGGAGCCGCCCGCCGCCGCGCAGGACCTCACCTGGACCGTGGCAGGCGACCCGGCCGACGCGAAGGCGGAGGCCGCTCTGCAGGGCCTCGCGCTGCGCGAGACGGACGCCGACGTCGCCGTACGATTCTGGCCGCGCCCCGACGAACCGATGTCCGGAGCCCACGAGTTGGCGGCCGCCGCGCTTGCCGAGCTGCAGCGGCTCATCGCGCTCCCCGAGGACCGGACGCCCGCCCGGACCGTGTGGGTGACCCACGGCGCGATCGCCGCCGCCGACGGCGACCCGGTCGCCGGATACGCCCAGTCGGTGCTGTGGGGGCTGGCCCGCAGCGCCCGTGCCGAGCACCCGGACCTCGGGCTGACGTTGCTGGACCTCGACGGCAGCGATCCCGCGTCCGCGCTCAGGGCGGCGGCAGGCCTGGCCGGGGAACCCGAACTCGCCCTTCGCGAAGGGGCTTTGTTCGTCCCGCGGCTGGTGCGTGCACGCCCCGACCGGCACGAGCAGGGCCGGGCCGGTCAGCTCCCCACGGACGGGACCGTCCTGATCACCGGCGGTCTGGGCGCCGTCGGCCGGCACATCGCCCGCCTCTTCGCCGGGCGAGGCGTTCCCCGACTTTTGTTGACGGCGCGCAGGGGAGCCGAGGATCCCCGCGCGGCCGAGACGGTCGCCGAACTGGCCGCGCTCGGCGCCACGGCCGAGGTCGTCGCCTGCGAGGTCACCGACCCGGCCGCCGTCGCCGACGTACTCGCCCGGGCCGGCGAGGAGTTGCCCCTGCGCGGAGTCGTGCACTGCGCCGGGATCCTCGACGACGGGGTCGTCGCGGAGCTGACGCCCGAGCGGCTGGCGCGGGTACTGCGACCCAAGGTCGACGGCGCCCTCCACCTGCACCGGCTCACCGCCGACACCCCGCTGGACCTGTTCCTGCTGGTGTCCTCGGCCGCCGGCGTCGTGGGCAACGCGGGCCAGGGCAACTACGCGGCCGCCAACGCCTTCCTCGACCAACTCGCCCACCACCGGCGGGCCCTGGGCCTGGCCGGCAGCTCGATCTCCTTCGGCGCCTGGGCCGGTGAGGGCCTCGCCGCGGCCCACGCCGACCTGGAGCGCATGGCCCGGCTCGGCCACCGGGCGCTCACCCCGGAGCAGGGCCGCGACCTCGTCGCGCTGGCCCTGCCGCGCACCGCCCCGCACCTGGTGGCCTGGGCCCTCGACCTGCCCCGTCTGCGCCAGTCGGACGCGGCCGGCACCGCCCTGTGGCGCTCGCTGCTGCCCGCGCCGCGCGGCACCGGGGGAGACGCCCTCGCCGACCGCCTGGCCCGGCTGCCCGAGCCCGAGCGGGCCGAGCGCGTCCTCGCCCTGGTCCGTGACGAGGCCTCCCGCGCCCTCGGCCTGCGCTCCGCCGAGTCCGTACGCCCCGACCAGCCGCTGCGCGACCTCGGCATGGACTCCGTCACCGCGGTCGAACTGCGCAACCGCATCGGGGCCCGCCTCGGCACCCGCCTGCCCGCCACCCTCCTCTTCGACCACCCCACCGCCGACCGGCTCGCCGAGTACCTGCTCGCCACCGTGCTGGGGCGCACCGCGGGCAAGGCCCAGGTCCAGCGGACCCTTACGGCCGCGCCCGCCGGCGACGAACCGATCGCCATCGTGTCCATGGCCTGCCGGCTGCCCGGCTCGGTGAGCGACCCGGACGGCCTGTGGCGGCTGGTCGCCGAAGGCCGGGACGCGGTCGGCCCGTTCCCGGCCGGACGCTGGGACGTGGAGGCGCTCTACGACCCCGACCCGGACGCCCTCGGCAAGTCCTACGCCCGCGAGGGCGGCTTCCTGGACGACATCGAGTCCTTCGACGCGGGCTTCTTCGGGATCACCCCGAAGGAGGCCGCCGCCATGGACCCCCAGCAGCGGCTGCTGCTGGAGACGGCCTGGGAGGCGCTGGAACGCGCCGGAATCGTGCCCGCCCGGCTCGCCGGCAGCACCACCGGCGTGTACGTCGGCATGTTCGGCAGCGACTACCTGGCGGGCTCCCGCCTCGACCAGCTCGACGGCTACGTCGGCACCGGCTCGGCCCTCAGCGTCGCCTCCGGCCGGCTGGCGTACGCGCTCGGCCTGCACGGCCCGGCCCTGACCGTGGACACGGCCTGCTCGTCCTCCCTGGTCGCGACGCATCTGGCCGCCCAGGCCCTGCGCGCCGGGGAGTGCGACCTGGCCCTGGCCGGCGGGGTGACGCTCATGGTGACCCCGCAGACCTATGTGGAGTTCAGCCGCCTGCGCGGCCTGTCCCCGTCCGGCCGCTGCCGGTCCTTCTCCGACGACGCCGACGGCGCGATCTGGGCCGAGGGCGCGGGCATGCTCGTCCTCAAGCGGCTGAGCGACGCCGAGCGGGACGGCGACGAGGTGCTCGCCGTACTGCGCGGCACGGCCGTCAACCAGGACGGCCGCAGCCAGGGTCTGTCCGCGCCCAACGGCCCGGCCCAGGAACAGGTGCTCCGCCGCGCGCTGGAGCTGTCCGGGCTGGCACCCGCCGACCTCGACTACATCGAGGCCCACGGAACCGGGACCACCCTCGGCGACCCGATCGAGGCCAACGCCCTGGCCGAGGTCTTCGCCGGCTCCCGCCCCCAGGACCGCCCGCTGTACCTGGGGTCGCTGAAGTCCAACATCGGCCACGCGCAGGCCGCTTCGGGCGTCGCCGGGCTGATCAAGGTCGTGCAGTCGCTGCGCCACCAGACCCTGCCCCGCACCCTGCACGCCGGCACGCCGAGCCGGCACGTCGAGTGGGACGGCAGCGGGCTCCACCTGCTGCAGGAACCGGTCGCCTGGCCGGCGACGGAGGAGCGGGTGCGCAGGGCCGGGGTCAGCGCCTTCGGCATCAGCGGCACCAACGCCCACGTCATCGTGGAGGAAGCTCCCGCCAGGCCGCGGCAGGAACCGGAACCCCGGGATGGGAAGCGGCTGTTCCTGCTCTCCGGGCGCAGCGAGGCCGGTCTGCGCGGGCAGGCGGCCCGGCTCGCCCGCCACCTCACCCCCGACACCGCCCTCCCGGACGTCGCCCACACCCTGGCCCGGCACCGCAGCCACTTCGACTGGCGCGCCGCTCTCGTCGCGGGCGACCGCGACGAACTGCTCTCCTCCCTCAAGGCGCTGGGCGGCGGACGCAAGCCCGTGCCCGCACCCCGCGAGGACCAGACCGGGAAGGTGGCCTTTGTCTTCGCCGGGCACGGCGGTCAATGGACCGGCATGGGCCTGGAGTTGCTGTCTCAGTCCGAGGCCTTCCGGACGGAGCTGACCCGCATCGACGGCGCCGTCGAACGGCAGGCCGGCTGGTCGGTGCTCAACGTGCTACGCGCACCCGAGGAGTTCTCCCCGCTCGACCGCACCGAATACCTCCAGCCGGTCCTGTTCGCCGTCAACGCCGCACTGGCCGCCGCCTGGCGGGAACTCGGCGTCACCCCGGACGCGGTCGTCGGCCACAGCCTGGGCGAGATCGCCGCAGCGTACAGCTCGGGCGCCCTCACCCTGGACGACGCCGTCACCGCCGTCACCGGGCGGGCCGCCGCGGTCGTCCCGCTCGTCGGGCAGGGCGGCATGCTCGCCTTGGAGCTGCCGCTCGCCGACGTCGAGGAGCTGCTGGAGCTCTACGCCGGCCGGCTGTTCGTCGGAGCCGTCAACAGTCCCGGTGCCACCGCCGTGTCCGGCGAGACGGACGCGCTCACCGCACTGCGTCGCCAACTGGAGGAGCGGGGTGTCTCCACGCGCGTCCTGTCGACGCCGTTCGCCTCGCACACCCCGCTCATGGAACCGCTGCGCGCGGAACTCCTCGACCGCTTCTCCGGCATACAGGGCACCCGCACACCGACCCCGCTCTACTCGTCGGTGCTCGCCGAACCCGTCACCGGGGACGGCCTGGACGCCACCTACTGGTTCGACAACCTGCGCCGGCCGGTCCGCTTCGCCGACACCGTCCGCCGGATGCTCGACGACGGCTACCGCTACTTCGTGGAACTCAGCCCGCACCCCTCGCTCACCGCGTCGATCGAGGCCGTCGCCGCCGAGGCCGGGATCGACGCGGTGGGCATCGGCTCACTGCGCCGCGGCCGCGACGGACAGGACGTACTGCTCGGCAGGCTGGGGGAGCTGTACGAGGCCGGGCACACGCCCGACTGGACGGCGCTCTTCCCGCACGGCCGCCGCGCCGACCTGCCCACCTACGCCTTCGCCCGCGAACGCCACTGGCTCGCCCCCGTCCAGGCCACCTCCACCGGCGGATCACCGCTGCTCGGCACCCACGTCCAGGCCAGCGACGAACCCGGCCGGGACCTCTTCCAGAGCGAGATCGACCTGAACGACAGCCGCTTCGCCTACCTGACCGACCACCAGGTCACGGGCGAGGTGTGGCTGCCGGGCGCCGCCTTCCTGGACCTGGCACTGGAGGCCGCGACCACGCTCGCCGACGGCGGCGAGGTGCGGCTGGCCGACGTCCGGTTCGTCCAGCCGCTGCGACTGGACGCCGACCGGCCCGTACGGCTGCAACTGGTGCTGCGACCCGCGCAGGACGGCTCCCGGGAGTTCTCCGTCGCCTCGGCCCCCGCCGGTGCGCGCCGGCCGCGGTGGGAGCGGCACGTGACCGGGCGCATCGCCCTCACTCCGGAGCCGACCGCCCTCACGGCAGAGCCGGCGGCGGACGCGGGCACGGAACTCGCCGCGCTGCGCGAACGCTGCACCGAGCGCGTCGACCTGCCCGCCGTGTACGCCGGTCTCGCCGCCCTCGGCATCGACTACGGCCCCGCCTTCCGGGGCCTGGCCGAGGGGCACCGGGACGGCGGCACGACAGCGGTGGCCCGCCTGGCCGCCCGGCCCGCCGCCGGCCACCTCCTGCACCCGGCCACGCTCGACGCCTCCTTCCACACGGCCGCACTGCCCGCGGCCGCCCCGCAGGGCCGGGCGTTCGTGCCCGCCGGCGCCGGACATGTACGGTTCACCGGACTGCGCGCCGCACCCGCCTGGGTGAGCTGCGACCTGCGCGCGGTGGACGGCGACACCGCCCTCCTCGACCTGCGCCTGTGGGACGAGGACGGCCAACTCGTCCTCGCAGCGGACGAGTTCCGGCTCGCCGCGCTGTCCCCGTTGGACGGCGCCCTCTTCGAGACCCGCTGGCAGCCCCGCCCCGCGGCACAGGAGCCGCCCGCCGAGGGCAGCTGGCTCATCGTCGCCGACGAGACCGGAGTCGCCGACGAACTCACGTCCCGGCTCGGCGACTTGGCGCCGCACGTCGTCGTCGCCCGCCGCGGCACCGCGTACGGCGTCGAAGGCTCCGGCCGCTACGTCCTCGACCCCGCCGACCCGACCCAGTGGGCCCGGCTCCTGGACGAGGCCTTCGCGGACGCGCCGCCCGAGCGGGTGGTCCAGCTGTCCGCACTCGACGCCCCACCGGTCTCCGACGACCGCGGCGCCGAAGAGGCCGCCCGGCTCTGCTGCCTGACCACCCTGCACCTGGTGCGGGCCCTCACCGAGCGCGAGCGGCCCAAGGGCCGGACACCGCGCCTGTTCGTCGTCGTACGCGCCAGCCAGGCCGCCGGCGACAGCACCGAGGTGCACCAGCCGCAGCAGGCCCTCGCCTGGGGCTTCGGACTCGCCGTGGCCCAGGAGCACCCGGAACTCGCCACCACACTGGTCGACCTGCCCGCCGACGGCGGCGCCGAGGCACTGTGGACCCAGCTGTGGCACGCCGACGACGAGCGCCTTGTGGCGCTGCGCGGCACCGGCCGGCTCGTCCCGCGCCTGGCCCGTACCCGCCCCGACGACGGCGACAACCCCGAGCTGCCCGACGGCGTGCACCTGATCACCGGTGGTCTGGGCGGCCTCGGCCGTGTCGTCGCCGAGCGGCTGGTGCGCCGGGGCGCCCGGCGGCTCGCCCTGCTGAGCCGCGGCACGCCCGGCACGGCCGCCACCGCCTGGATACAGGGCCTCGAACAGCGGGGCGTCACCGTGCACCTCGCCCGCGCCGACGTGGCCGACCGTGCCGGACTCACCGCCGCCCTGGACGCCCTGCGCCGCGAGGCCGGCCCGGTCTCCACCGTGGTCCACGCCGCCGGTGTCCTGGACGACGCCACCCTGGCGAACCTCACCGAGGAGCGCGTCCGGCGTGTCCTCGCGCCCAAGGTGCTCGGCACCGCGCTGCTCACCGAACTGGTCCCGGAGGCCGGGAACCTGGTCCTGTTCGCCTCGGCGGCCGGTCTGCTGGGCTCGGCCGGGCAGAGCCCGTACTCGGCGGCGAACGCCTTCCTCGACGCCTGGGCGCACCACCTCTCCCGGACCGGCCGACGGGCGCTGAGCCTGGACTGGGGTGCCTGGGCGGGCGTCGGCATGGTCGCCGAGTCCGGCACCCGGGCCGCCGAGACCAGCCGCTCCGGCCTGGTCGCCTTCTCCCCGCAGGACGGCGGCGAACTCTTCGAGCGGGTGCTGACCACCGCCCGCCGCCAGCTCGCCCCGATCGCCCTCGACTGGGAGCTGCTGGCCCTCGACCCGGACGCGGCACGCAGCCGCCCGCTGCTCGCCGACCTGGTGACCGCCCCGGCCGGTGGCGCGGACACCGACGACCTCGTCAACAAGGTGTTCGCGGCCACACCCGGCCAGGAGCGCACCGAGTGGCTCGAAACCTACGTACGGGCCCGCGTCGGCGA
Source organism: Streptomyces sp. NPDC001816 (assembly GCF_042892235.1). Lineage (NCBI taxonomy): Bacteria > Bacillati > Actinomycetota > Actinomycetes > Kitasatosporales > Streptomycetaceae > Streptomyces > Streptomyces sp. NPDC001816. Next base: position 120,852 of record NZ_JBIATY010000005.1, on the reverse strand, counting down.
GGTCTCCGGCGGTGCCGTGGACGTGTTCGCCACCACGGCCCTGAAGGAGCTGGGCCTGGACTCGCTGATGCTGGTCCGGCTGCGCAACGCGTTCGCCCGCGAGCTGGGCGTCGAACTCCCGGCCGCCGACGTGTTCTCCGCCGCCGACGTCCGCGGCCTCGCCCGCACCCTCGGCGAGGCCCTGCCCGAGCGCGCCGCACCTGCCGAGCGGGCCGCCTCCGCCGAGGAGGCCGACAGCTCACCCGCGCAGGACGTGCCCGAGACCGAACTGCGGCCCGCCACCCGGGATGTCGTACGACTCCTGCGCAGCGCCCAGCCGGACATGCCCGACGCGGCCCACGGCGTCGGCCTGGCCGTACGGCTCAGGACGCCGACCACCGAGGAAGCCCTCAGCGGCATCCTGGACCGGCTCGCCGCCCGCCACGCCGCCCTGCGCACCGCCGTCGTGACCGGCGACGAGAGCGGCCGGCAGCTGCGGGTGGACCGCCGGCCGCCCACGCCGCTGCTGCGGTGGGCCGAGGCCACGGAGGTGGACGCCGCCGAGCGGCTGCGGCTGCTCCTGGAGCCGCCGTTCGACCTGGCCGTCCCGCCGCTGTGGCGGTTCGAACTCGCCGACGGCGGCTCGCAGGGCCAGATCCTGGTGTTCGGCGCCCATCACGCGGTCAGCGATCTGCAGTCCCTGCTCCTCGTGGCCGCGGAGATCGACGCCGAACTCTCCGGCACCCCGCTGGACGGCACCGTCACCAACCGGGACATCGACCTGCTGATCGAGGCCCAGCAAGGCGGCGGCGAAGGCCCCGGCGAGGACTGGCGCGCGGCCTTCGAGGGCAGCGAACGGCTCGACCTGACCCTGGCCCGGCCGCGCCCCGAGACCCGCTCCTACCGGTCCGGCAGCGTCACCGTGACCGTCCCGGACGGTCTCATGGAGCGGGTCTCGGCCGCCGCGAGCGCTCTGGCCGTCACGCCCGCCGCGTTCTGCCTCGGCACGCTCACCGTGCTGCTGGCCAGGAAGCGGGAGCGGGAGCGGTTCGCGCTCGCCGTGCCCGTGGACACCCGTATCCACGCCGACGCGTACGGCGCGGTGGGCTTCTTCGGCGTCCCTGTGCCCTTCCCCGCCGAGGCGAGGGCCGGGGAGCGGATCGCGGACGTGCTGGTCCGCACCGACCAGCGCCTGCAGCGGATCCTGGCGAAGGGCGCCATGTTCTCCGACGTCCTCGCCACGCTCGCCCGGCAGGGACTGCACCGCGCCAACGCACCGCTCGTCGAGGTGTACTTCAACTACGTCCGCTTCTCGGGCCGGTTGACCAGCCTCGAAGTGCTGCCCGCCGGCGTCGGCCACACCGACCTCGACCTGATGATCACCATGACCCCGGACTCGGGCACCGTCCGCCTCGACCACAACCTCGACATCCTGGACGCGGACACGGCGACCGAACTCGGCGAGGAGTTCCTGGAGTTGCTCGCGCAGACCGCCGAGGACGCGACCGGCGTCGTACGCGAGAGCGCGACGGCCGTTCAGCAGACACCGGTCGAGGGACCGCGTCTCGCCCTCGCCGCCACCTTCGCCCTCGGCAACCTGCCCCTGATGTGCGAGGCGGCGCTGGAGGACGAGCGGGCGACGGTCGCCGAGGCGCCGTACCATCAGGTGCTCGCCGCCCTCCAGGACCCCTCGGGCGTCCTCGCCGACCCGGCCACCACAGTGGGCGTCGTCCTGCTGCGGGCCGCCGACCTGGAGCGGTTCGGACCGGTGGACGACACGGTCCTCGCCGAACTGCGCGGCGCCTACCCGGCCGCGCTGAAGTCCCTCGCCGAACGCACCCGCAGGCCGCTCGTCGTCGGCGTCCTGCCGACCGCCCGAGCCGACGACCGCCTCCTCGACTGGGAGCGCGGGATCGCCGCCGACCTGGCCGAACTGCCCGGCATCGCGGTGCTCGGCCCGGACGAGTGGACCCGGCATCACACCGTCGAGGACCGCTTCGACCAGCGCACCGAGCGCCTCGCCCACCTGCCCTTCACCCCCGCCTTCCAGGCAGCCGTGGCGCTGCGTCTGGCCGAGGTGGTACGGGCCGTGCGACGCCCCGCGCCCAAGGTGATCGCCGTCGACGGCGACGAGACCCTGTGGGGCGGGGTGGCGGGCGAGGCCGGGCCCGAGGCGGTGGACCTCACCGGCCCGCGCGGCCGGCTGGCCCGCAGGCTGCTGCGGTGGCGGGAAGCGGGCGCGCTGCTGGCACTGGTCAGCAACAACGACGAGGCCACGGTCCGAGCCGTCCTGGACCGGCCCGACAGCCTGCTGAAGGCCGAGCACTTCAGCGTGGTCTCCGCCGCCTGGAACCCCAAGCCGGACCGCCTCGCCGAGGCCGCCCGCACCCTCAACCTCGGCCTGGACAGCTTCCTGTTCCTGGACGACAACCCGGCCGAGATCGCGAGGATGCGCGCGGCGCACCCGCAGGTGCTGTCCGTGACCTGCCCGCCGGCCACCGAACTCGACACGTTCCTTGACCGGTTGTGGCCGCTCGTCCCGGTCGCGGCGACCGCCGAGGACGCCCTGCGGGCCCGGTTCTACGCACAGGAGCGCGAGCGGGACGCCGTCCGTGAGGGCGCCGGGTTCGAGGAGTTCCTCGCCCAGCTGAACCTCGAGGTCGACATCCGCGAGCTGACGGACGCGGACGTCGAGCGGGGCGAGCAACTCGTGCGCCGCACCAACCAGTTCACCCTGCGCGCCCGGTCCGCCGACGGCGGCGACCTCGCCCGGTGGCGGGAACGGGGCGAGGTGTGGACGGCGGCGGCCCGGGACCGGTTCGGCGACTACGGCCAGATCGCACTGCTCGCGGTCCACGCCGACGGGGACCAACTCGACGTGCTCGCCTGGCTGATGAGCTGCCGCGCCCTCGGCCGGGGTGTCGAGGAGCGGCTGCTCGGCCTGCTCGCCGACCGGGCCGAACAGCTGGGCTGCGCCAAGGTCCGGCTCACCGCCGAGCGCACCCCGCGCAACGCCCCCGCCCGCCGGCTGCTCGCCGCGCTCGGCGGCGGCGACCCGGACGACGAACGGCTGGACGTCGTGACCACCCCCGAACACCTGCGGGCCTTCCGCTCCTGGGAGCAGCAGTGAGGAACAAGACCGAGCACAACGCGAAGGGCTCTCATGCGTGACGTGAACGAGGAGTCGGCCTACGCCGGCCGGCGGGCGATCGCCGAGTCGATCGAACGGGGCGGCGGCGGACTCGGCGTGGCCGACCTGCTGGCCAAAGTGCGGGCGGCGGGCACCGAGCCCGAGCCCGCCCCGGCCCCGGCGCCCGACCTGCCGGGCCTGACGGCCATCATCACCGCCGCGGCCGGCCGCCATCTGCCCTCCGGCCGGCTGGCGCCCGACGCCGACTTCTTCGACGCGGGCGGCACATCCGTCGACGCGGTCGAGCTGGCCGCCGAACTGGAGGCCGAGCTGGGCATCGAGATCGACCTCGACGAGGTCTTCGCGGACGCCCGCCCGGCGAGTCTGGCCCGAAGGTGGCTGCTGCTGGTCGAAGCGGCGACGACAACGACGCCCTCGGCCGCGCCGGCACCTCTCGCCACGGCACCGGGCGTCTCCGCACCGGGTGTCTCTCAGGCCGCGGGCTCCTCGGCCGCGCCGGCACACGTCGCCGCTGCACCCGCGGCCCCCTCAACCGCGTCGGTGGCTCTCGGTGCACCGGGTGTCTCCCAGGACACGGCGCCCTCGACCGCGTCGGCACCCCTCGCCGCGGCACCGGGCATTTCCGCGCCCATCACCCCCTCGGCCGCGCCGGCCGCTTTCGCCGCGTCCGGCGTCTCCCAGGACGCGCCCCCCTCAGCCACCCCCACCCCCACCTCTTTCGCATCCCCGGCGCCCGCCCCCCACACCCTCCCCATCCCGTCTCCCCGCACCCCACCCGCCGTACCCGCCACCCCGTACCGGCCCGACGCCCCCCACTCCCGGGCCCGGCAGGAAGACCTCGACCAGATCCTGGCCGACCTCGCCCTCGCCGACCGGCTGCCCTTCGCCGACGTACCGGAACCGTTGGCGCCGCGCCGGATCCTGCTGACCGGTGCGACCGGGTTCCTGGGCAGCCATATGCTGCTCGACCTGCTGCGGCACAGCGACGCGCATGTGTACTGCCTGGTCCGCGCGGCCGACGAGGCGGCCGCGACCGAACGGCTCGGCGCTCAGCTGCGCAGCTACAAGCTGCCGTGGTCCTCGGAGATACGCCGGCGTATCACCGTGCTGCCCGGCGACATCCGCAGCCCGCGTCTCGGCCTCACCGACGAGCAGTGGCACGCCCTCGCGTACGAACTCGACAGCATCGTGGGTGTGGCGGCCGCCGTGGACTTCCTGCGCGGCTACCAGTCGTTGAGAAGCAGCAACGTCCTCGGTGCGCTCACCCTCGCCGAACTCGCCGCGACCGGCCGTCCCAAGCCGCTGCACCACATCTCGTCCATCGCCGTGTTCAATGAGGTCGGCATCACGTCCATGGGCGAGGACGACCCTCTCGCCCACGTCGACCGGCTCATCTCCGGCTACGACCAGTCCAAGTGGGCCGCCGAGGTCGCGCTGCGCCGGGCACGCGACCACGGACTCGTCGTGACCGCGCTCCGCCCGGGCGGCATCGGCGGCCACACGAAGACCGGCGCGTACAACCCGCTGGACCTGAGCAGCGGTCTGATCTCCGCCTTCGGCCGCTTCCGCACCGTACCGGCGTTCCGCTACCTCAACGCGGCCCCCGTCGACTGGGTCAGCCGGGTCGCGGTCGCCGCGATCTGCGAGCCCGACGCGTGGGGCTTCGACTACAACCTCACCGGCGTGCCCAACACCCTGGACGACGTCGTACAGGACATGGCCCTGGGCGGCATGCACGTCCGCGTCCAGGACTGGGACGAGTGGCGCACCGACACGCTCGCCCGACTGCAGGCCGAGCCCGTGCCCGAACTCGCCTTCCTCTCCCGGGTGTTGCAGAGCCCCACCGCGCTGAAGCTGTGCGAGGCCACCCTGAAGGGCCCCGCCGCCGGCGCGGACCGCACCGACGCCCTGGTCGCCGCCCTCGGCCTCACGCCCGCCGCACGGTACGACGCCCAGGCCCAGCTGAAGACCTTCGAGAAGCTCGCCGACGACGGCCTCGCCCGGCTTCCGCACAAGGACGACCAGCCCTACCTCTGGTTCGCCGAGACGACCGAGGGCACCGTCGGCCCGGTCGGAGCGGCCGCCGAGACCCCGTGCTCGATGGCGCTCACCCTGTCCATAGCCAGCATGTACCAGCTGGTCAAGGAGCGCCGGGTGGACGTCACGGGCGAGGTGACCTGCCCGGCGGTCCACCCCGAGCCGCTCACCGTGGAGCGCGGCGACGTCTGGGTCCGCCCCGAGGAGGGCATCCCGCTCCAGCACGGCCTCCGTCACCAACTCCTGCGCTACCGGCTCAGGTTGCGCGACGCGGACGGCGGTCAGTGGTGGCTGGAGGGCCGTAAGTACGCGCGGGCCCGCCGGGACCTGTGGCGTCAGACGCGCGCGCTCACCGTGGAGATCGGCCGCGAGGGCGAGGCCGCGAGCCTGCTGGGCGAGGTCGTCGTACCCGCCGACTCCTACGTCCGCGACCAGATCGACGGCATCAAGGTGGACCCGCGCCTGACCGGTCAGGAGAAGCGGGCCGCCAAGCTGACCTGGCTCGCCTGGTTCGGCCTGGAGATGGGCCGCGGCCTGCTCGCCCCGTTCGCCCGGGCCGCGGCGGACCTTCTCGACCTGCGCCGCACCCCCACCCTCACGGAGCACCACCGATGATCTTCAGGACCACCCCCTCCCGGACGGCCCGGCCGGCGCTCCGCAGGGTCCGCACCACCGCGGCCCTGCGCCCCCTGCGCCACCGCCTCGACCCGGCCCGCGTCGAGGAGATCCCGTTCCGCACGAGCGACGGCGTCCGCCTCGGCCTGACCCGCGTCGACACCGGGGACACCGGCCGGCCCGCCGTGCTGCTCCTGCACGGGCACACCGCCTCCGCCGACATGTTCCTGCTGCCCGAGACCCGCAACCTCGTGGACGCGCTCCTCGACGACGGCTACGAGCCCTGGCTGCTGGACTGGCGGGGCAGTTGTCGGCTGCCGTACAACGAGACCGGCCGGCGCTACACCTACGACGACGTGGCGCTGTACGACATCCCCGAGGCCGTCGCCCACATCCGCGATCGCATCGGCGAGCGCCCGCTGTTCGTGGTCGCGCACTGCATCGGCTCGCTCACCCTGTCGCTGAGCATGACGGCCGGGCTGGTGCCGGGGCTGGCCGGCGTGGTCTCGCAGGGAGTCTTCCTGACGCCCAGGCTGGCGGGGCGGACGTCGCTGCGGATGTCCGTGGCGGGGGAGTTGCTGAAGACCCGGATCGACCACATCCCGGTCGACTTCCGCAAGGTGGGCCTGTGGTCGAAGTACACCCCGCTGTTCGCCCTGGCCGCCCGCAGGGCGAGCTGCCCCGATCCGACCTGCCAGATCCTGCACCACTCGGCCTGGGGCACGGGCGCCTCGCTCTTCGTCCACGAGAACCTGGCCGAGGCCACCCACGACCGGCTCGCCGAGCTGCTCGGCCCCGCACCGCTGTGGATCCTGCCGCACCTGCGCCGGATCGAGCTGGCCCGCAGCGTGGTCCGCTGGCACGACACCGACCACCGCTACCGGGCCCTGCCGCAGAACGCCCTCGACGCGGCCGCCCGCATCGACACCCCCGTCCTGCTGCTCTCGGGCAGCGAGAACGGGCTGTGGCTGGACTCGCAGCGGCTCTGCCACGAGGTGCTGGCCCGCCGGCAGCCGCAGCTCGACGTCTCCTACACCGAGATCCCGGGCTACGGTCACCTGGACACGTTCCTGGGCCGGGGCGCCGCCCTCGACGTCTTCGGTCACATCCTCGAATTCCTCGGGGAACGCCGGTGACGCCGGGGCGCGCGGCCGGTTACCGTACCGGACAGTAACCGCAGCGCACCCAGGAGGCCCCCATGCCGCAGCTCGACGTCGACGGAGCCGTACTGACGTACGACGACGAGGGCCCCCGTGACGGCGCGGACGTGCCCGTGGTGTTCGTGCACGGCTGGACCGCGAACCGGCACCGCTGGGACCACCAGTTGGCGCACTTCTCCGCCGGCCGGCGGGTGATCCGGCTGGACCTGCGCGGGCACGGCGAGAGCACGGGGGCCGGGGTGCGCACGATCGCGGAGCTGGCGAAGGACGTCCTCGCCCTCCTCGACCACCTGGAGGTGGAGCGGTTCGTGCTGGTCGGCCACTCGATGGGCGGGATGATCTCCCAGACCATCGCCCTCTCCCACCCGGAGCGCGTGGAGCGGATGGTGCTGGTCAACTCGATCGGGCGGATGACCTACAACCGCGGCCGGGGCCTGCTCATGGCCGCCTCCACGCTGGTGCCGTACAAGCTGTTCGTCGCGACCAACATCCAGCGGGCCTTCGCCCCGGGGTATCCGCGCGAGGAGGTTCGGGAGTACATCCGCTCCTCCGCCGACACCCCGCGCGAGGTCGTCATGACCCTGTACGGCGCCATGCGGGCCTTCGATCTCCTCGACCGGGCCGGTGAGATCGCCACGCCCACCCTGATGGTGCACGGCTACCACGACATCCAGCTGCCCGTGCGGCAGATGCTCCGGATGGCGAAGGCCTACCCGAACGCGGTCGTGCGCATCATCGACGCGGGTCATGAGCTGCCCGTGGAGAAGCCGGCCGAACTCACCGCGGCGCTCGACTGGTTTCTGACCGCGAAGGCGTAGTGCGGGAGCCGCTTGGTGAAGTTTTTGCCCGTGGCCGGTTCCTGCCGGGCCGGCCCGGCAGGACGGCGGTTCTTCGATTTCGCGCGGGCAAAACGCGGCCGAAACTCTGAGGGAGTGTGGGCCGCTGTGTTACGCCCGCGTTGACCGCCGCGAGCGCCTGACGGAGGCTCGTCATATAGGTGCTCGATACAACTGGTTCGGCGGTCGCCTTCTGTCCACCCGGAAAGCGCAGGTGAGCGGGGGACGGCCGCGGGCCGGAGGCAGGAGGTAGCGCATGTGCGGCATCACCGGATGGGTCTCCTTCGACCGTGACCTGACCAGCGAGTCCGCCGCCTTGCATGCGATGACCGAGACGATGGCCTGCCGCGGCCCGGACGACCGGGGCACCTGGGCCGAGGGCCCCGCCGCCCTGGGCCACCGCCGCCTCGCGATCATCGACCTCCCCGGCGGCCGCCAGCCGATGTCCGTCCGCACCCCTGAGGGAGCCGTCGCCCTCGTCTACTCAGGTGAGACGTACAACTTCACCGAACTCCGCCGCGAACTCACCGACCGCGGCCACCGGTTCACCACCGACTCCGACACCGAGGTCGTCCTCCACGGCTACCTCGAATGGGGCGACGCCGTCGCCGAGCGACTGAACGGCATGTACGCCTTCGCCGTGTGGGACGCCCGCCACGACCGGCTGGTGATGATCCGCGACCGCATGGGCATCAAGCCGTTCTACTACCACCCGACCCCGGACGGCGTCCTGTTCGGCTCCGAACCCAAGGCGATCCTCGCCAACCCGCTCGCCCGGCCCCGCGTCGCCCTGGACGGCCTGCGCGAGTTGTTCACCATGGTCAAGACCCCCGGACACGCCGTGTGGGACGGCATGCACGAGGTCGAACCCGGCACCGTCGTGACCCTTGACCGCACGGGTCTGCGCACCCGCGTCTACTGGCGGCTGGAGACCCGACCGCACACCGACGACCGCGACACCACCATCGACACCGTCCGCTCGCTCCTCGACGACATCGTGCGCCGCCAGCTGGTCGCCGACGTCCCGCGCTGCACCCTGCTCTCCGGCGGCCTCGACTCCTCCGCCATAACCGCGCTCGCCGCCCGGCAGCTCGCCGAGCACGGCGAGAAGGTCCGCAGCTTCTGCGTCGACTTCGTCGGCCAGACCGACAACTTCGTCGCCGACGAACTGCGCGGCACCCCGGACACCCCCTTCGTGCACGACGTGGCCCGGCTCGCCCGCACCGACCACCAGGACATCGTCCTGGACGCCCAGTCCCTCGCCGACCCGGGCGTGCGCGAGAAGGTGATCCGCGCCCGCGACCTGCCGGCCGGCTTCGGCGACATGGACACCTCGCTCCTGCTGCTCTTCCGCGCCATCCGCGACCAGTCCACGGTCGCCCTGTCCGGCGAGTCCGCCGACGAGGTCTTCGGCGGCTACCTGCAGTTCTTCGACGAGGAGGCCCGCCGCGCCGAGACCTTCCCGTGGCTGGTGCACTTCGGCCGCCACTTCGGCGACGACGCCGACGTGTTGCGCCCCGACCTGGCCAAGACCCTGGACCTGGAGGGATACATCGCCGACGGCTACCGCACCGCCGTCGCCGCCATCCACCGCCTGGACGGCGAGAGCGACTTCGAGTACCGGATGCGGCAGATCTGCCACCTGCACCTGACCCGCTTCGTCCGCATCCTGCTCGACCGCAAGGACCGCATGAGCATGGCCGTCGGCCTGGAGGTCCGGGTGCCGTTCTGCGACCACCGGCTCGTCGAGTACGTCTACAACACGCCCTGGTCGCTGAAGTCCTTCGACGGCCGGGAGAAGAGCCTGCTCAGGGAGGCCACCGCAGACCTCCTGCCGCGGTCGGTGTACGACAGGGTCAAGAGCCCGTACCCGTCCACCCAGGACCCGCGGTACGCCCGCGCCCTGCAGGCCCAGGTCAAGGACCTCCTCGCCCGGCCCTCCCACCCCGTCTTCGACCTGGTCGACCGCGAGCGGGTCCGGGAGACCGCCGAACGCGACACCCCCGTCAACACCCAGGTGGCCCGCCGCGGCCTGGAGCGCGCCCTGGACCTCGCCCAGTGGCTGGACCTCTACAACCCGGAACTGCCCGTCGGCTGAGGCCCCGACACCGGGTCCGTCGCTCCCCGGGCGAGGTCGGGGGCCTGGTCCAGGACTTCCTGGAAGTGGCTCTCGGCTGAGGCCCCGACACCGTGGCCCGGTGCCGGTCTGCGGCTCCCTGAAGCCGGCCCTCAACCGTGGCCCGGTGCCTGTCCGGGGCTCTCCGGAGCTGGCCCTCAGCCGTGGCCCGGTGCTGGTCCGCGGCTCTCCGGAGCCGGCTCTCAGCCGAGGCCCAGTACCCGGTCCGCGGCCGTCGCCGTCGGCTGCCACCACGTGGTCACCGGCTCCCACACCCGGACCTCGCTGCCGGTGCCGAGCTGTGCGGCGGTGAAGGCGCGGCCCCACTGGGCGGCTGACGCGGCCACCGTGATCGCGTCCACCCGGCGGGCCTCGGGGTCCGCCGGGTCGGCGATGGTGCGCAGGGCCGCGTAGGCGGTCTTTCCGGCGCCGAGCCGGTACGTGCCGTTGCCGCCTTCCGGCACCGGCAGTGCGGCCCCGTCCAGGTCACCGAAGGTGACCGTGGGTACCCGGTCGACGACACAGGCCCGGGCGGTTCGGTTGGTCACGCTGACCCGCACCACGGCGGGATCGCCGGACGCGGCCTTCGCCCGCAGGCTCAGCGCCTTCTCGGTGCAGCGGGCGGGCTGGGTGTGCCCCGCGGCCGCCTGGCTCGGCGGCGCGGTGAGCAGCAGGGCCGCCGTGGCGGCGGAGACGGCGGGTACGGCGATGGCGGCGCGGATGCGCATGGCGGGTTCCCCTGTCTCGGTCACGTACGAGTACGGCGGGCCGAGGCGCGCCTGCCCAGTGTGACGTCCGGGCCGGCCGGGATACCTCGGTTGCGCTGCTCCTGTCGTCAATTGGCGGTGTTCGTGGTGGATCTCCAGGTGTTCCCATCCGCGGGGCAGGAGCTGCCGCTCGGTGGCAGGGTGCCGTACAGCAGGAAGTCGTTGACCTTGCGGTGCACGCACGTGGACGACGAGTAGCCGGTGTGTCCGTCGCCCTTGTTGTCGAGTACCACGGCGGAGGAGCCGAGCCGCCCGGCCGTCTCCTCGGTCCAGCGGTACGGCGTCGCCGGGTCGCCGCGCGTGCCCACCAGCAGCATCTTGGCCGAGTCGAGGTTCTTGACCCGGTCGCGGATGAAGGTCGTGCCCTTGGGGCGGCCGTAGCACATCAGCAGCTGGGTGAGCCGGAAGCGGCCGAAGACCGGCGACGCATGGTCGTAGGCGGCCTGCAGATCCTTGAGGTCCCTGGTGATCTGCGCTTCGCTGGGCCGGTCGGGGTCGTCCGCGCAGTTGATGGCCATCAGCGCGGCCGGCAGGTTGTCCGCCGGGATGTCCTGGGCGTCCACGAGCCCGCCGTCCCGCCTCGTGCCGTCCTTGCCCTTCCCCTGGCCGTCCAACCGGACGGGCACGGCGAAACCGCCGCCGGAGGTGAGGCTGAGCAGCCGCCGCGTGTCGCCGTCCTCGACCAGCGAGACGAGCGCACGCTCCAGGGAGGGCCACATCTCCTTGCTGTACAGGGCCTGCCCGACGGCGCCCACCAGGTCCTGTCCGGTGAACGTGCCGCCGAAGTCCGTGGGCACCGGGTTCTCGTCGAGCGAGCGCACCAGCTGGACGACCTGGTCCCCGGCCATGCGCCGGTCCTGACCGAACGGGCACGCGATGTCCGTCGTACACCAGTCCAGGAAGTCGTCGAGCGCGGTCTGCTGCCCCTCGGCGCCCGCCAGGCCCTGCTCGGACAGCGGCTCGGTCAGGGTGTCCACGCCGTCCAGGGCCATCCGGCCGAGGTTGTGCGGGAACTGCGCCGCGTACACCGCGCCGAGCCGGCTGCCGTAGGAGAAGCCCAGGTAGTTGAGCTTCTTGTCGCCCAGGGCCTGGCGGATGACGTCCATGTCCCGGGCGGAGTTCACGGTGCCTATGTGCCGCAGGACCGGGCCGGAGTGCCTGGCGCACTGGTCGGCGGCCCGCCGCAGCTTCTGCAGCAGGGCCTGGGGATGGCTGATGTCGGCGTTCTGACCCATCGCCGCCGAGGCCTCCTCGGTGCCCTGGCCGCAGCTGACGGGAGAGGAGCGGCCGACCCCGCGCGGATCGAAGGTGACCACGTCGTAGCCGTTGGTCAGCTCCATGAACTCCTTGCCGCCCCCGGAGAGTTCGGGGACGCCTGCGCCGCCGGGCCCGCCGAAGTTCAGCAGCACCGAGCCCCGCGACTTACCGGTGGCCCGGTACCGGGCCAGGGCCAGGTCGAGGGTGCCCGCGTTCGGGTGCTCGTAGTCGAGCGGGACGGTCACCTTCGCGCACTGGAGATCCTTCGGCATGTCCGGGCCCTCGCAGGCCGCCCAGGACGGCTTCTGCCGGTAGAAGCGGGACAGGTCCGGCTGCGGCTGGTCGGCGGCGGCCGCCGCGGGCAGCCCGGACCCGAGCAGCGCCAGCGTGAGGGCTCCGGCGCCCGCGCAGCGCCGCACGGCGGGCCGTGTGGACAGCTTGACCAGCATCGATCGCCTCCCGGGGCACACCCGCCGCGGACCGGGGCCGCGCCCTCGCTCACCATAAGCGGGCCTTGTACGGGCCGCCTCCGGGCGAGCGGGGCCATGTCCGATGATCTATTCTTCGCGGCTTCCGTCATGATCAATGATCTTTCGATTACTTTGCGTGCGGTTCGAATGATCATGTCACTCGACGGGGTGAAAGGCCGATAAGCCATAACTCGGATGGTTCGTCTGCGTTTTCTGGGGTGCGGGTGAGTGCCCGCGACGAAGTCTGGAAGGCAGGGAAAGCTATGAGACGGGCTACCCGAAACGGTGTGATCGCCGTCGTCGCCGCCTCCGGCGCGATGGCCGTGGCGATGCCGGCGTCCGCCGCCTTCGCGGCCGACGGGGCTGGCGCCGACGGTTCGGCGGTCGGCTCGCCCGGTGTGCTCTCCGGCAACACCGTCCAGCTCCCGGTGCACGTCCCCGTGAACGTGTGCGGCAACACCGTGAACGTGGTGGGGCTGCTCAACCCCGCGGCCGGCAACGCCTGCGCGAACGGTGGCGGTGGCGGCACGGGCGCCTCGTCGACGTCCGGCGGCGCGTCGGCGCAGGGCGGCACGAAGGACTCGCCCGGCGTGCTCTCCGGCAACACCGTCCAGCTCCCGGTGCACGTCCCCGTGAACGTCAGCGGCAACTCCGTGAACGTCGTAGGTGTGGGCAACCCGGCCACGGGCAACCATTCGGTCAACACCCACCACCCGGCACCGCCCCCGAAGCCGCCGACCCCCATCAAGTCCCACCCGCGCACTCCGCACCCCGCCGCGCAGCCGCCCGGGGCCACCCTGGCCCACACCGGAAGCGACCTCACGGCCCCCGCGGTCGCCGGCAGCGCCGCCCTCCTGCTCACCGGCGCGACCCTGTACCGCCGCTGCCGCCCCGGCCGGGACCGCTGACCCCCCCCCACGCACAGAGCGGTCCCGCCGGACGCCGGCCCGGTGGGGCCGTCGGCGTGAGCCGGTCCGGGATCACGTCCGTCGCGCGCTGCCAACTCGGCTCGCAGCAGCCCAGCTTGGGCACCGTATCGACCGAACCGTGCTTGGCGCGGCCCGCGTTGATCGGCAAGGATGTTAAAGATGCTGCGGGCGCGGTCGCCGTACCGCGCCGTCCGGCACGTCCCGACCCCCACGCAATGGAGCGCACCGATGACCTCTCCGGCCCCCCAGGACCTCGTCGTCACGCAGGCCACTCTCGCCGACTGGCCGGTGATCAGCGGGTGGGCGGCGGCAGAGGGGTGGAATCCCGGACCCTCGGACGGTCCGGCCTTCTTCGCCCAGGACCCGGACGGGTTCTTCCTCGGCCGGATCGACGGGGAGCCGGTGTCGGCCATCTCCGTCGTGAACTACGGCTCCGACTATGCCTTCCTCGGCTGCTACCTCGTCCGCCCGGACCTGCGCGGCCATGGCCACGGCCTCGCCACCTGGAAGACCGGCCTGGCCCACGCCGGAAACCGCACTGTCGGCCTGGACGGAGTCGTCGCCCAGCAGGACAACTACCGCCAGTCCGGCTTCGAACTCGCCTACCGCACCACCCGCTTCACCGGCACCGCCCCGCAGAGCCGGATGCCCGAGGGTGTCCGTCCCGCCGGGCCCGCCGACCTGCCCGCCGTCACCGCCTACGACAGCGCCTGCTCCCCGGCCGACCGTCCGCGCTTCCTCGCCGAGTGGCTCACCGGCCCCGGTCACCGCGCATTCCTCCGCCACGACGGCGACCGCCTCACCGGCTACGGCGTGATCCGGCCCGGCCACGACAGCCTGCGTATCGGCCCGCTCTTCGCCGACACCGCCGACGACGCCCGGGCCCTGTTCGCCGCGCTCACCGCCGAGGCCGCAGGCCACGAGGTCGCCATCGACGTCCCCGAACCGAACACGGCCGGCGTCGCACTGGCCGAGGAGGCCGGCTTCAGCGCCTCGTTCGAGACCGCCCGGATGTACACCGGGCCGGTCCGTGAGCACGCCCGCGAGCGGATCTTCGGTGTCGCCACGCTCGAACTCGGCTGAGGCGGCCGGCGCCGGTCGACAGCTGTGGCCGTGAAGCGCCGGTCAGCGACTTTCCGCGTGGCAGCGGCGGTGCAGGTCCCGTACCTCATCGACCAGCTCGGGCACCGGCCCCTCGACGGCCACACCGGGGGCCACCGCACGCACGGGCAGCGCCCGCACCGGCGCCGCGGGTACGCCCAACTCGGTCAGCCAGGCTGCGAGTTGTCCGGACGAGGCGACGTACACGATGCGGCCCAGCCCGACCCAGGCGTGCGCGGCCGCGCACCTCGGGCAGTGCTCGCCCGAGGTGTAGACGGTGGCGGCGGCGCGCTCCGCGGGCGTGAGGTGGGCGGCCGCCCAGCGGGCCGGCTCGAACTCCGGATGCCGGGTGCGGTCCCCGGCGGCCACCCGGTTGCGGTCCTCGGCGAGGACCGTGCCGTCCGCCGCCACGAGCACCGACCGGAAGGGCTCGTCGCCCGCCTCCAGCGCCTCCCGCGCCAGCTCGACGCACCGGCGCAGATGACCCAGCTCACTGTCCTTCACCATGGGGCACGGACCTCCTCGCAGCATGATCCCCGGCGCCGCAGGGCAAGGGCACCGAGGGTGACACAGCCACCCGGCTCCCGTGCGGCGGCGCACCGCGCCGTACGGCCGGAAGGCGTCCCGGCGCCCCGCCGCGACCGTCGCCCGCGCGAGCACGGCAGCGGGCAGCACACCGGCACCGAGGGCGTCCAGCGCCACCCCGCCGGTGAGCGAACCGGCGGCGATCCCCGCGGTGTACACCGTGGTCTGCAGCGACGTCGCCACAACGTCGCCCGCCGGGCCCGAGACGTCGACCAGTGCGGTCTGGATCAGTACCAGCGCCCCACCGAAGGCCACGCCCCACACGGCGACGGCGCAGACCAGCACCGCGTGCGCACCGGAGGCCAGCCCCAGCACCAACAGGACCGTCGGGAACAGGGCGAGCACCGCCGGCAGCGTGGGCCGCAGATGCCGGTCGACCAGGACGCCGAAGTCGGATCCCGGCCACCGTGGCGGCCCCGAACACCGCGAGCAGCCCGCCGGTACGGCCGCATCCGGCGTGCGCGGCGAACGGGGCGACGTACGTGTACATCACCTGGTGCCCCAGCTGCAGACACAGCGTCACGGAGAGCACCGGGCAGATCCCGGGCCGTACGGCAACCCCGGACGAGCGGCACGCGCGCGTGCGGGAGTTCGCCGGTGAAGCCGGGCACCCGCAGCCGTACCCACACCACGAGCAGGACGGCGAGGACGGCCGGCGAGCCGAAGGCCGTCCGCCTGCCCACCGCCCCGCCGGCGCAGTACCGGCGGGCAGGCCCAGCGCCAGGGCCAGGGTGATCCCGGCGGGCACGACCGCGATGGCCCGGCCGCGCCGGGCGGCCGGCACCATCCGGGACCGCATGGCCGACGAGCATCGCCCACAGCGTGCCGCCCATGGCGTCGGCCGGCCGGGCCAGGAAGGTGAGCGCGTACGACGACGACAGCGCGACGGGCGCGTCGCTGACCGCGAACCCCAGCACCGCGCCGCACAGCACCGGCCGCCGCGGCAGCCCGCGCAGCGCCGTCGTACCTGTCCGTGGTGCGCCCGGAGGGTAATTCCGTTGCCCCGCCGGGGCGCTGATGCTGGAGTGATCCCATGGATCATGCCGCGGTGCTAGCCCTGTACGACCGGGACATACGTGAGGGCGCACGCCCCGACGGGCCCGGAGCCCGGATCGAGCGGACCGGTCAGGTCGTCCGCCAGGTCGCCGACGCGCAGGGCTGGAACAGCGTGGTGTGGTCCGCCCTGGACGAGGGGAGCGTGGACCGGGCGATCGGCGAACAGATCGCGTACTTCACCGGCCTCGGCCGCGACTTCGAGTGGAAGCTCTACGGCCACGACCGGCCGGTGGACCTCGGCTCCCGGCTCACCGCCGCCGGATTCCGCGCGGAGCCCGAGGAGACGCTCCTGATCGGCGAGGTCGCCCGGCTCGCCCTGGACGCCGAGCCGCCCGAAGGGATCCGCTTCGTCCAGGCCACCGACCCGGCCGGCATCGACCTCGTCGTGGACGTGCACGAGAAGGCCTTCGGCACCGACGGCACCCGGCTGCGGCACCGGCTGCTCGCCCGGCTGGCCGCCGACCCCGGCACGGTCGTCGCCGTGGTCGCGCTCGCCGGGGACGAGCCGGTCAGCGCCGCCCGCATGGAGCTGGTGCCCGGCACCCGCTTCGCCGGACTGTGGGGCGGCGGCACCGTCGAGGCCTGGCGGGGCCGGGGCATCTACCGTGCCCTGGTCGGCCACCGTGCCCGCGTCGCCGCCGCCCACGGCTACCGCTACCTCCAGGTCGACGCCTCGGCCATGAGCCGCCCGATCCTGGAACGCCTCGGCTTCCACGCGGTGAGCACCACGACCCCTTACTTGTACGGGAGTTGACGCTGCATCAGCGCCGGGTCCGCGCCCGGTCCAGCGCGGCGACCCCCACGGCCGCGAGGGCGATCTGGATGAACCACTCGATCCAGTCGGGCCCCTTGGTGTCCGCGACCCCGAACCCGGCGGCGATCGCCGAGCCCAGCAGTGCCGCCACGATGCCGACCAGAATGGTCCACAGGATGCCGATGTGCTGCCGCCCGGGCACGACCAGCCGGCCCAGCACGCCGATGACGAGCCCGATGACGATGGCGCTGATGAGGCCTGAGATCTCCATGTCCACCCCTCTTCGTCGCGTTCCCCGCTGACGTTCCATGTGCCCGCTCCGGCGGCGGGCACTCCGCTGCGCTTATTGCCGGGACTTTCTGTTCACCGAGCCGTCATGCCATGTACCTTTCAACCAATCGACGCGTGTAGAACCCTCAAGCGGGTTCTACGCGCGCAGACTTGGCGCCCCCACCGCCTCTCCCCACCCCTCATGGAGGTTCGCCGGATGCTCGGATCGAGGAGATCCCGCCGCAGATTCACCACCGCCCTGGCCGGACTCGGGCTGCTCGTCACGTCCGCAGCCCTGCAGATCGGCACGAGCGCCACCCCCGCCCACGCGGCCACCACGCACCGGATCCTGTTCGACAACGCCCACGCCGAGACGGCCGGCAACGCGGACTGGATCATCTCCACCAGCCAGCCCGACCCGCTCGGCCAGGACTCCACCCCGTCGGCCGAGACGGACTGGACCGGCGCCCTGTCCTCCTGGGGCGTCGACCTGCAGAAGACCGGCAGCTACAGCCTGAAGACGCTGCCCTCGGGCTCCAGCCTCAGCTACGGCGGCTCCTCGACCACCGACCTGTCGAACTTCGACACGCTGGTCCTGCCCGAGCCCAACACGATGTTCACGACCGCCGAGAAGACGGCGATCATGAACTTCGTGAAGAACGGCGGCGGTCTCTTCATGATCTCCGACCACACCGGAGCCGACCGCAACAACGACGGCTACGACGCGGTCGAGATCCTCAACGACCTGATGACGAACAACAGCGTCGACTCCACCGACCCGTTCGGCTTCTCCATCGACTCGCTGAGCATCAGCTCCGACTACCCGTCGGCGATCAGCGACAGCACCGACCCGGTCCTGCACGGCTCCTTCGGCACCGTCACCAAGAGCCTGATCGCCAGCGGCACCACCGCCACGCTCAAGCCCGCCGACAACGCCGGCGTCAAGGGCCTGCTCTACCGCACCGGTTACTCCGGCAACACCGGCGCCTTCTTCGCGACGTCCACCTTCGGCAGCGGCCGCGTCGCCTTCTGGGGCGACAGCTCGCCGATCGACGACGGCACCGGCCAGTCCGGCAACACCCTGTACGACGGCTGGAACGACTCCGGCGCCACCAACGCGGCCCTCGCCCTCAACGCGACCGCCTGGCTGGCCGGTGACGGCACGACCGGCGGAGGCGGTGGCGGTGGTGGCGGTACCTGCACGGCCGCCCAGCTGCTGGCCAACCCCGGCTTCGAGTCCGGCGCCACCTCCTGGACCGCTTCCAGCGGCGTCATCACCAACGACACCGGCGAGGCCGCCCGCACCGGCTCCTACAAGGCATGGCTGAGCGGTTACGGCTCCGCCCACACCGACACCCTCGCGCAGTCGGTGACCATCCCTGCCGGGTGCACGAGCGCCACCCTGAGCTTCTACCTCCACGTCGACACCGCCGAGACGACCACCTCGACGGCCTACGACACCCTGAAGGCGCAGGTCCTGGGCAGCAGCGGCACGGTGCTGTCGACTCTCGCGACCTACTCGAACCTGAACGCGGCGAGTGGCTACACCCAGCGCAGCTTCAACCTCGCGAGCTACGCGGGCCAGACGGTGACGATCAAGTTCACCGGCACCGAGGGCTCCACCCTCCAGACGTCGTTCGTCGTGGACGACACCGCGCTCAACGTCAGCTGAACCGTGCGGGGGTGAGCCACCGGGCCCACCCCCGGCACGTCAGGCGGCCGGGACCGTCTGCTCCGGCGTGTTCCAGCCGGAGACCCGCACGCCCGGCGCCGAGCCGTGCAGATCGGCGGTCCGGTAGGTGGCGGTCAGCGTCACCGACTCGCCCGGCCACAGGCCGACCTCGTTGTCCGACCACCGCACCGGCAGCACCGGTTTGCCCTGGGCGTCGACCAGATGGACGTCCGTGAACAGCGACGGAGTACGGCCGCTGCCCGTGTTGCGCAGGGTCACCGTCGTGGTCGACGTACCGCCGGACGACTCGGTCGACGCCGTGGCCGACACCGGTGCCTGCGCCATCGAGGTGAGCCCCTTCAGGTCGGCGTAGCCGGTCGTCGGCGTGTGGTACCAGTCGGTCTTCGCCCAGTCGAGCTTGTCGGCCTTGGTGGAGAGCCAGTACACGTTCCGGCTCACCTCCTTGCCGTCCGCGCCGGTCAGGGTCAGCCGCAGCAGGTAGGTGGACGACAGGCCGCTCACCGACGCGGGCAGGGTGAGCGCGGTGCCGTGCGCACCGTCGCCGTTCACCGTCACCCCGGTCACGGTCTTGTCGTACTTCTGTGTGCCGTCGGGGTAGAACAGCGTGGCCCGCGCGGTGAGTCCGCCGGCCGCGGTGTGCCGGTTGTTCACCACGACGACCGAGCGGTCGTCGTACGAGTACTGGACGTGCAGCGGCTCGTTCGCCTTCTTGGCGCCGAAGTAGGCACCGCCCTGGTCCAGGTAACGGTCCATCAGCTGCCAGTGCAGCGAGGTCCAGCCGCTGTTGAACATCCAGTAGATCATTCCGGTGGAGGGCTTGCTCGCGTCCGTCGCGTTGCGTGCGTAGGCCTCGTACTGGGCGCGGACGTTCTCGTACTGGGCGAGCTGCGCCTTGCGCACATAGTCGGTCAGGCCGGTCGGGGCGCCGTAGCGGCCGGTGAGAGCCGCGTCGTAGATCTTGAGCGTGCCGAACACGGGCGAGGGTGAGCGGTGGTACTGCCTGGTGCCCGGGTTCTTCCAGAGCGTGTCGAGCTCGGCGGGCGTCATCATCCGGCGCAGGGTGTCGAGCGTGGGGATGTCGGGGCCCGCGCTGGTCTCGGAGTTGAAGCCGGTGGCCCCGCCCTCGCGCTTGGCGTACCAGTAGTTCGGCGGGATCCAGTCGTAGGGCCCGGTCATCTTCATGCCCGAACTGCCCAGCTGGGGCGAGGACCTGTCGGAGGCCGAGGAGACCACCGGGTTCGGCCAGTCGGCTGCCTTCAGGGCGTCCAGGTAGTTCTTCTCGATGGTCGCGTCGGGCGCGTAGTCGCTGCCGATCAGGAACGAGATCACGCTCGGGTGGTCACGCAGCCGGGCGGCCTCGGCGGCCATGGAGGCCTTGGCGATCGGGTAGTCGGCGGCGGTCCACTCGTCGCCGGACTCGCCGTTGCCGTTGACCTGGCCCTCCCACTTGTCGCAGCACTCCCAGCCCGGCAGCGTGAGCACGCCGTACCGGTCGGCGAGGTCGAAGAACTCGTCCGGCTCGATGTGGCCTTCCAGGCGGATGGTGTTCAGCCCGAGGTCGACGGCGTACTTCAGCCGGTCCTCCACATAGGTGGAGTCCCAGCGCAGGAACTCGTCCGGCGACCAGCCGCCGCCCTTGACCAGCAGCTTGCGGCCGTTGATCCGGTACTGGCGGGCGCCGTCGGAGTTCAGGGGCGCCTGCACGTCGCGGATGCCGAAGCTCTCGTGGGCGGTGTCAGAGGCCGTGCCGGACACGGACGCGGTGAGGTCCAGGTCGTACAGCGACTGCCCGCCCATGCCGGCCGGCCACCACACCTTCGGGGAGGTGAGGTGGAGTCCGGGGACGTCGGCGGGGGAGAAGGTGACGGTCTTCGTCTCGTGCGCGGCGAGCGGCACGGACCTGGTGAAGGCCGCCCCGGCGACGGTGCCGGAGATCTCGGCCGTGACCGCCGTCCCGGAGTCGTTGCGGGCCTGCGCCTTGACGGTCAGGTCGGCGGAGGCCAGGGACGGCACGGCGAGCTTGGTCACCACGTGCGCGTCGCGGAGCGCGACCGGGCCGCCCCGGCGGACCAGGACGTCACGGACGATGCCCATGTTCCGGTCGGGCGGCGGCTGGAGCCAGTCGATCCAGCCCATGGTGAGGTTCTTGTTGGGCTCGTTGGGCTGGATGCGGAAGGCGACCGTGTTCGTGCCGGACTTCACCAGCGAGGAGATGTCCAGCTCGTGGCGGGTGTAGGCGCCGGTGACATCGGCGGCGCGGGCCACCTGACGGCCGTTCACATAGACGTCCGCCGCTGAGATCACGCCGCTGAAGTCGAGGTGGGTGCGCTCGGTGGTGTCGGCGACCGTGAAGTCGGCCCGGTACCACCACGGGACCTGGAAGTCGGCCCGGGGGATCTTGTCCTGGTTGGTGGAGTGGAACGGGTCCGCGTACCGGCCGTTCGCGAGCAGCGCCGCGAGGACCGTCGAGCGGGGGCCCGCCGGATACCAGTCCGTCGCCGGGTAGCCGGGGGAGGAGACGGCCTCCGCCGAGTCGTCGACCTCCGCCGTCGACTGGACCGCGTAGCCGGACAGCGGGGTGCTGCTCCCGGCTGCGGAGGGGACATGGGTGACCCCGGCGTGCCGGTGTGCCGGGGCTGGATCCCGGGACCCGGCCCAGGCACTGGTGGACAGCGAGCAGAGCAGACCCAGGGCCACGGTGGCCGTGGCGAGGCGGCGTCTGCGGGCGGGGCGAGGGAACACGGCGGTCTCCAGGCTTGTAAAGTTAGGAAACTTTACTAACCTGCCTCAAGCTAGGGCGCAGGGTGGGTGGTGTCAATCACCGTGGCCGCGGCGGCAGATGCTCAGGGCGCGGCCGTCCTGTGCTCGAACACCATCTCCCGCGCCGTGCCCAGAGCCGTCGCCACCGCGCCCAACAGGACCGCGTCCTCACCCAGTCGGCTGGGTGCGAGCTTCGGCCGCAGCGGAGTCAGCGTGCGCAGATGCTCCCGGACCGGTCGCAGCAGCAGGTCCACGCTGTGGCCCACGCCGCCGCCGAGCACGACGAGGTCCGGGTCGAGCACCGCGGCCGCGGCCGCCACGGTGTGCGCTATCCGCTCGCCCTCCAGCTGTACCGCCTGCACCGCGGCCGTGTTGCCCTGCCGGGCCGCGTCGAACACGGCCTTCGCCGTGAGCTGCCCGCGCATCCCGAAGTGCCGCGCCGCCTCCACGACGGCCACCCCCGACACCGCGTCCTCCAGCCGCTCCGGCTTCTGCCGGCCGGGCCACGGCAGGAACCCGATCTCCCCGGCCAGCCCGTGCGCCCCCGTGAACAGCCGTCCCTCGCTGACGACTCCCATGCCGAGGCCGGTGCCGATCAGGATGTACGCGAACAGCCGGCTGCCCGCGCCGACCCCGTAGGTGTACTCGCCGAGGGCGGCCAGGTTGGCGTCGTTGTGCACCTCCAGCGGTATCCCCAGCTCCCCGCGCAGACGGTCGAGCAGCCCCGCGCGGCCCCAGCCCGGCAGATGCATCGCGTACCGCACCCGCCGCTGCTTCGCGTCGTAGACCCCGGGCGTGCCGACCACGCCGTGCACCACCTCCGCCGGGTCCACCCCGGAGTTGGCGACGACTTGGCGGGCGGTGCCCACGACCAGGTCGGCGAGGGCGTCCGCGCCGCGGGCGGGGTTGCGCACATCGGACCGGGCGACCACCGTGCCGTCCAGGTCGGCCAGCGCGACCCGCAGCCAGCTGCGGCCTATGTCGACGCCGAGCGCGTAACCGGCGGCCGGGTCGGGTGCGTACAGCACGGCGACGCGCCCGCGCTCGGGAGCATGGGTGCCGACCTCGTGCACGAGTCCGGCCGCCTCCAGCGAGGCGAGCGCGCTGGACACCGTCGGCTTGGACAGGCCGGTCTCCCGGGCCAGCTGGGCACGTGAGGCGGCGCCGACATGGCGCAGCCGGTCGAGGAGCAGCCGCTCGTTGGCGCTGCGCAGCCGTCGACGGCTCCACGGCTGTTCGTGCTGCTCTACGGCGTCGCTGGCGGCCATCGCACCATTCTCACGTATTACTGACGCATGCTTGACGTATCTAGTAAGGCTCCTTAACTTTATCGGCCATCCCGCCTCCTCCGGCAGACCCCTCTCCGTGCCTCGCGTCAGGAGCCCCCATGTCCGGTAGCCCGCCACCCTCGGGTGGCTTCGTCCGCCGTGTCGGCCTGTTCCAGGCCACGGCCATCAATATGAGCCAGATGTGCGGCATCGGCCCGTTCGTGACGATCCCGCTGATGGTCGCCGCGTTCGGCGGCCCCCAGGCGGTCATCGGATTCGTCGCGGGCGCCGTGCTGGCCCTCTGCGACGGGCTGGTG
The DNA here is from genome assembly GCF_042892235.1 of Streptomyces sp. NPDC001816. Lineage (NCBI taxonomy): Bacteria > Bacillati > Actinomycetota > Actinomycetes > Kitasatosporales > Streptomycetaceae > Streptomyces > Streptomyces sp. NPDC001816. Next base: position 97,731 of record NZ_JBIATY010000005.1, on the reverse strand, counting down.
TGGGCCGAGCTGGGCGCCGCCATGCCCGGCTCCGGCGGCAGTTACGTCTACCTCCGCCAGGCCTTCCAGTACCGCACCGGCCGGCTGATGCCGTTCCTGTTCGTGTGGACGGCGATGCTCTTCATCCCGCTGATCATGTCCACCGGCGTGGTCGGCTTCGTCCAGTACCTGGGCTACCTCGCCCCCGACCTCGGCCGGACCTCGGGCGACCTGATCGGCCTCGGCGTCATCGCCCTCGTCGTGCTGCTGCTCTGGCGCGGCATCGAGCACATCGCCCGCATCACCGCCGTGATGTGGACCGTGATGATCGCCTCGGTCCTCCTGGTGATCGTCGCCGCGGCCACGGACTTCAGCCCGCACCGGGCCTTCACCTACCGGGCGCACGCCTTCGACCTCACCTCGAACCACTTCTGGCTCGGCTTCGCCGCGGGCCTGACCATCGGCATCTACGACTATCTCGGCTACAACACCACCGCCTACATGGGCGCCGAGATCAAGGACCCCGGCCGCATCCTGCCGCGCTCCATCCTCTTCTCGATCCTCGGCATCATGGCGATCTACCTGCTCCTGCAGATCGGTACGCTCGGCGTCCTCGACTGGCAGCGCATGACCGACCCGAAGGACATCGCCTCCACCTCCGTGGCCTCCGCGGTGCTGGAGGAGACCTGGGGCAAGGGTGCCGCCGACACGGTGACCGTCCTCATCCTGATCACGGCCTTCGCCTCGGTCTTCACCGGCCTGCTCGGCGGCTCCCGCGTCCCCTACGACGCGGCCCGCGACCGGGTCTTCTTCCGCCCGTACGAGAAGCTGCACCCCAAGCACCGCTTCCCGATGCTGGGCCTTGCGACCATGGGCGTGATCACCGCCGTCGGCTTCCTGATCGGCCGCCACACCGACCTCGCCACGCTCATCCAGCTGCTCACCACGGTGATGGTGATCGTCCAGGCGCTGGCCCAGATCATCGCCCTCTCCGTCCTGCGCAAGCGGCAGCCGACCCTGCGCCGCCCGTACCGCATGTGGCTCTACCCGCTCCCCAGCGTCATCGCCTTCGCCGGCTGGTGCGTGATCTACGCCTATGCCGACAAGAACTCCCCGGGCCGTCACCCCGTCGAGTGGTCCCTGGCCTGGCTGGTCCTCGGCTGCGTCGCCTTCCTGATCTGGGCACGGCTGGAGAAGGTGTGGCCGTTCGGGGAGCGGGAGATCAGCGAGGAGTACCTGGCCGCCGCACCGTTGCCGGACGGTCAGCCGGCGGGGGCCTGACTCCAACAGCCGTGCGCCGCACCGACGTCACCGCCATGAGGTGCGGGCAGACGGAAGCCGGTCCGCCCGGGCGGACCGGCCCCGTCTTCCTTTTGTGGCCTTCACTTCCTTCGACGTGGTCCTCCCTTCCTCGTGTCTTGTCCTTATGGCTTGGGGACGCTCTTCGCAGCCGTACCGGCACACATCAGGCCGAGAACGAAGGCCAGGGCGCCGATGATGATGTTGTTGAGGATCACGCCGGTGTCCGGGCTGCTGCCCACGATCCACGGCGCGACGATCATCCAGACACCCAAGGCGCACATGGCCCAGCTGAGGCCGTACATCCGCTCGGGGGCCGTGGTGAACCCCAGGGCCAGCAGGCCTATGGCGATGCCCACGATCAGGTTGTGGGTGGCGAGCGCCGGCTGGCTTGTCGTGTAGTGAAGGATCCACGGAGATGCCGCGCAGTACAGACCGAGCAGGAACACCGGCCCGTCCACCAGCGCCACATCACGACCACCGAGCATGCGGGCGTACCGGGCCCGCATTTCGGAGATATCGGGGTGGGTTGTCATGTCACCCCTGTGCGAGACGTTGGCCATGACTCGTCTCCTTCTTGACTTGCGGGCCCGACCGCCTCTGGTGCGGTGTGCGGTAAGCGCCGCGTACCTAGTTTCCTCTTATTCGCCCTTTATGTGTAGAGGTCGGTGCGCAGCTTTGGCCGTGCGGCCCGGGGCGAAGGAGAGCCCCCGAAGAGCGCCGACTCTCTCCGGGGTCGACCGAGTGGAGCGGCGCCTCAGCGGCGATCTCCTGCACACCGCACCGTTTACGCATCGAAAACTCCGGCGTCCGCTCCGGCCCGGAGCGGCCCGAGCAGCCGCCGTAGCCGGTACAGGCCGCGCCGGGCGTGGCTCTTCACGGTGCCGCGCCGCCTCGGGGCCCGGCTCGGCTGTGCCGTTGAGTACGAGGGCCGAGCCCGCGGCCGCGACCAGCGACGCCCGCCGGGCCCGCGCGGACAGGGCGTCGGCGATCCTGCGCCGGGTGATGCAGACGATCCAGCCGGCCGGCGGACCGTGCTCGGGCCGGTATCCGCGCCGCCCCGCCACACCCCGAGGAACACCTGCTGGGCTACGTCCTCCGCCACCCAGGCATCGCCCAGCGAACGCCGCGCCAGGCCGTACACGAGGGCGGACCAGCGCCGGTGTATCGCGGCCAGGCAGGCGTCGTCGCCCGTAGGCAGGCTCCGTGCCGACTCCGCGTCGCTGTGGCGTTCCTCGACGTGGTGCTGCATGATCACGGCTCCTCGGACGAGACGGTGCCGTCATCCTCGGAGCGCGGGATCCATGACCTCAACCCGCATCGATTCTGCATCGTATAGTCACGGTGTGGACGGAAAGCACGTCGGAGACGGCCCGTCCGCCCCGGACACAGCGGCGGCCGAGGTGGTGCTGACCACGGGTGCCCTCGCCCGTCGGCTCGGGGTCTCACCCACCACCCTGCGCTCCTGGGAACGCCGCTACGGCATCGGCCCCGCCGAGCGCGTGGCGGGCCGGCACCGGCGCTGGTCGCCCCGGGACGTCGCCGTGCTGGAGGCGATGTGCCGGCTGACCTCGGCCGGTGTGCCCCCTGCCGAGGCGGCCCGGGCCGCGCGGAACGAGGCCTCCGTGGGCGGGCCCCGGCCCCCCGCGGCCCAGGACGAGGAGACCACCGGCGGACCTGCGACCGCGCGCCCCCTCACGGCCGCCGCGCCGCCCTTGGGCGAGGTGCGCCAGGAGCGCCGTGGCCTGGCCCGCGCGGCGGTACGGCTGGACGCGCCGGCGATGGAGGAGCGGCTGGCCACCGCCGTGGCCGGGTTCGGCCTCATCCACGCCTGGCAGGAGGTCATGGTGCCCACCCTGCATGCCGTGGGCCGCAAGTGGGCCACGTCCGGAGACCGCTATGTGGAGGTGGAGCACCTGCTGTCCTGGCACGTCTCCACCACCCTGCGCCGGCACACCCGGCCGCCCGTAGCGTCCGCCGGTCCCACGCCGGCGGGCCCGGTCCTGCTGGCCTGCGTGCCCGGCGAACAGCACACCCTGCCCCTGGAGGCGCTCAACGCCGGACTGAGCCAACTCGGCATCGCCACAAGGATGTTCGGCGCCGCCGTCCCCGCGGAGGCGCTCGCGGCGGCGGTACGGCGCCTGGGCCCGGCCGCCGTGGTGCTGTGGGCGCAGGCCCGCTCCACGGCGAGCCTGCCGCTGGCGCAGCACATCGCGGCCACGGAGTGGGGGGTGAAGGGGGCCAGGTCGCGGCCGCTGGTCCTGCTCGGCGGCCCCGGCTGGGCGGGCCGGGCCGGCCACGGCATGCTCCGCCCCACGAGCCTGCCCCAAGCCCTCGACGCGCTGGCGGTGGCCTGCGGCCGACCGGGCCGGGAACGGTAGAACGCTCCGCAGAGCGGGCGGACCGTCCTCAGCCACGTCCGCGAGCCCGCTTGAAGCGGGCCAGCCCGTCGGCCAGTTCGACCATCGGGTCCGGTTACGCACCGGCGGCCGTCCGCTCCGGGCCCCAGAGCTTCCACGGGTCGTGCACCGCGTGCCCCTCGACGCCCCTCAGCTCCTCCACCCAACGGCGGACGTACGTACCGTCCGGGGCGTACCGCATGCCCTGCGTGACCGGATTGAGGATGCGGTGGGGGGCGGGTGTCCGTGCCCGTCCCGGCCACCCACTGCCAGTTCACTGGTGGCCACGTCGCCGTCGACCAGCAGCTCCAGGAAGTACCGGGCGCCCACCCGCCAGTCGACGTGCAGCGTCTTGGTGAGGAAGCTCGCCGTCAGCAGACGGCCGCGGTGGTGGATCCAGCCCGTCGATACCAGCCCTGCTGAACGATGCCGCCGAGCTGCACGCCATCACCCGGGACACCTCCGAGCAGGCCTGGGCCGAGGCGAACCGGCTGCTCGACGGTTTCGACGCGGAGACCGTACGGTCCGTCCAGGCGGGTCTGGGCCGCAACGAGTCCGAGGGGCAGCGGCGCATGCTCGCCCTGCACGGCGGCAGCCGCGACGCTCTGGGCGCTGACCAGGTGAGCAACTCCGCCTGGCAGACTGCGGGTTCATGACACGAGAACCGCTGGATGTGGGGGCGTCCGTCACCTTCGGGCTGCTGGCGGCCTGGGCCGTGCACGACACCGAGGAACTGGTCATGGTGCCGAGGTGGGTGCGGACAGCGGTCCCGGAGCTGCGGAAGCGGTATCCCCGCGTGCCGGAGACGGTGTGGCGGCAACTGGAATCGGTGGACGGCCGCGAGTTCACGACCGCCGTGGCCGCGATGGCGGTGGTGGTCGCGGCGGCCGCCGGCGACGGGCACCGCACCGGCGGCCGCTCCGCCGTCTACCAGACGGCGCTCAACGCTTTCGGCCTGCACGGCGTGGTGCACCTGGCCCAGGCGGCCGCGTTCCGGGGCTACACCCCGGGCTCGGTGACCACCCCGCTGATCGTCCTCCCGTTCACCCTCTGGGCCCGCGGCCGCCTGCGCCGCTCCGGGGTCCTCCGCCCCACCCGCCCGCGCGACGCACTCCAGGGCCTCGCCTTCGCCGCGGCCGCCACGGTAGGCACCCACGCCGTGGCGCGCCGGGTACTGCGCCACCGCTGACCCCGGCTCGCGCACGCGAGTCGGGTGGTTGTGGCGCGCGGCGTCTGTCGGTGTGCTTGGGCGTTCGCCTTGGGTGTGGCCGGGCGGTCGCCGCCGGCCCGTCCGCGTGTGGCGCGTACACGCGAGCCGGCTCGCTGAGGTGTACGGCCTCCGCCGGTTTGTCCGGGCGGCCGCCGCCGGCCCGTCCGCGTGCGGTGCGTACGCGCGAGCCGACTGGCTGTGGCGTACGGCCTCCGTCGGTGTGCCTGGGCGCCCACCTCGGGTGTGCCCGGGCACCGACCCCATCTCGCACCGTCGCCGTGCAAGCCCCCGGCAGGGGCGCTCGGCGCCCACCTGCAAGCCGCGCCTGGTTCACGCCCTGCTCGGCTTACGCGCCGCAAAGCGCCGTTCGCTTCACGCGCCCGTTCGCTTCACACGCGGCACGGCAACACGCCCCGCTCGGCTTCACGCCCAGCCCGGCCTCACGCCCAGCCCGGCCTCACGCCCCACCCCCGCCCCACCCCCCGGCCAGCGCCCGCAAATGCGCCCGCCGAGTCTCCGCCGTCTGCCCCTGCACCAGCAGGAACAGCCCCTCGCGGGCCAGTCGTTGGGCGGGGCTGGTCAGGGACATCGCGCGGCCGCCCCCCGCCACCACCGCCGCCGTGGTGGCCGTACCAAGGACGTCGTACGCCTCGGCACGCACGGCCAGCCGTTCCGCGACCCGCTCCAGCGGCACCGGGTGGTCGGCCAGGGCGTAGGCGTGGCGGCGGACGGCGGCGAGGCGGGCGCGCAGCGGGCGGGCGGACTCCTCGTCCAGCAAGGACAGGGCCGCCTGAGCGATGCCGAAGACCGCGGGACTGGCGTTCAGTGTTCTGGCCCGGTCGCCGGGCGCCCACGACTCGTACGGCGTCCGCAGGGCCACCGCCTCCTCGGGTACTCGCAGGCCGTCCAGCTCCAGCGACACCGTGCGGGCGGCGGTGAGCGCCGCGAGGCGCAGTGGCGGCGAGGCCCGCAGGCCCGGCTGGTCGCGTGCCTCGACGAAGGCGAAAAGGGCATCGTCCGCCTCGGTCACCCCGGCGAGCAGCATGACGTCGTTCAGGCCCCATCCGGTGTACCAGGGAACGGTCCCGTCGAACCGCCAGCCGCCGCTCTCCCGCCGCACCCGCACCGGGACGCGCGGATACGCCCGCAGGTGCGCGTACGCCACCCCGGACAGCAGCTCGCCGCGGGCCAGAGGGCCCAACAGGCGCTCGCGTACCGGCAGTTCGCTCTTCGCCAGGGTCTGTACCGGTGTGTGGTGCTGCGTCTGCACGAACCATGTCGAGCAGCACGCGCCGGCCAGGATCTCCGCGGTCTCCCGCAGCACGGCCGGGGGTGCCCCCGCGCCGCCGTAGGCGACGGGTGCGACCACGCCGAGCAGCCCGGACTCCTTCACCGCCTCGATGTGGCTCGCGGGGACGCCCTCCTGGTCCACCCGTTCGGCCTCGGGGAGGAGCAGGTCGGCGGCGAGCCGCCGGGCGCGGACGACGAGCGGATGTGCGGTGTCGGTCATGCGGAGGATTCTTCCGAAGACCGACCGCTGCCGGTTTTTTCTTCCGGATCCGTGGTGCGCGGTGTCGATCCGGGCTCCGCCCGTTCGTGTAGGAGGTGACAGACACCCCCGGCAGCGGGAAGACGCCGGGGAGGAACCGCAGGAGGACATCATGAAGCACTACCTGCTCAGCGTGGTCCAGCCGGCCGGCGGACAGCCGCCCGCCCCGGAGGCGCTCGCCGAGATCATGCGCGACGTCGAGGCCTTCAACGACGAACTCCGCGCGGCCGGAGCCTGGGTCTTCGCCGGTGGCCTGCACGGCCCCGAGACCGCCACCATGCTGCGCCCCAAGGACGGCGACGTGCTCATCACCGACGGGCCCTACGCAGAGGGCAAGGAGTACCTGGGCGGGCTCTGCCTGATCCGGGCCGCCGACCTGGACGAGGCTCTGGAGTGGGGACGCAAGGCAGCCCTGGCGACCACCCTGCCCATCGAGGTACGGCCCTTCGTGGACCAGCACTGATGGCCGAGGCGCCCGGCATCGAGGCCGTCTTCCGCGCGGAGTGCGGGCGCGCGGTCGCCGTCCTCGTCCGCTTCCTCGGCGACATCGACCTCGCCGAGGAAGCGGTGCAGGACGCCTTCGCCACCGCCGTGCGCAAGTGGCCGGAGACCGGTGTGCCGCCGAGCCCGGCCGGCTGGATCATCACCACCGCCCGCAACCGGGCCGTCGACCGGCTGCGCCGCGAGTCCTCCCGGGACGCCCGACACGCCGAGGCCGTCCGGCTGTACGCGCCCGACGCACCGCCCGAGGAGGGCCCCGTGCGCGACGACCGGCTCCGTCTGATCTTCACCTGCTGCCATCCCGCGCTCGCCCTGCAGTCCCGGGTCGCCCTCACCCTGCGCCTGCTGGGCGGCCTGAGCACCGCCCAGATCGCCCGCGCCTTCCTGGTCCCCGAGCCGACCCTCGCCCAGCGGCTGGTGCGGGCCAAGGCCAAGATCCGCGACGCGGGCATCCCGTACCGCGTGCCCCGCGACGCCGACCTGCCCGATCGGCTCGGCGGAGTCCTCGCCGTCGTCTACCTGATCTTCAACGAGGGCTACACCGGCGATCCCGCCCTGTGCGCGGAAGCCGTACGGCTCGGCCGGCTGCTGGCCGAGCTGATGCCGGACGAACCCGAGGTCACCGGACTGCTCGCCCTGATGCTGCTGATCGAGGCGCGCCGGCCGGCCCGGCAGGACGCGGACGGCGCCCTGGTGCCGCTGCCCGAGCAGGACCGCGCCCGGTGGGACCGCGGCCTGATCGCCGAGGGCCAGGACCTGGTCCGGCGCTGCCTGCGCCGCGACCGGCCGGGGCCGTACCAGATCCAGGCCGCGATCAACGCCGTGCACAGCGACGCACCGATCGCCGCCGCCACCGACTGGGGCCAGATTCTCCGCCTGTACGACCAGTTGACGGCCGTCGCTCCGTCACCGGTCGTCGCGCTGAACCGGGCGGTCGCGGTGGCGGAGGTCGAGGGTCCGGCCGAGGCCCTGGCGCTGGTCGACTCCCTCGACCTCACCGGCTACCACGTCCTGCACGCCGTCCGCGCCGACCTGCTGCGCCGCCTGGACCGGCCCGCCGAGGCCGCGGCGGAGTACGCGAAAGCCGTCGAGCTGGCCGCGAGCGAGGCCGAGCGGGCCCATCTGGAGCGGCGCCGACGGGACCTCGACCATCGGACGACGTGACCCTCGTCACCGACGGCAGCAGGTGGAATTTACTTGGGTACCTGAAAGGTTGGTATTTACATCTGACCTTCCGAGACCCTACGCTCGGGCCGACCCGCCCGTGCACCACCAGCGAGGCATCCGTGAACCACTCCACCTCCGAGCAGCCCGCCGACGTCGTGGCCCGGCTGCGCGCCACCTTCCGCACCGGCCGCACCAAGCCCGTCGAGTGGCGCACCGCCCAGCTCCGGCGCCTGCGCGCGATGCTCACGGAGAACGGCGCGGACCTCGCCGCCGCCCTCCACGCCGACCTGGGCAAGAGCAGCACCGAGGCCTATCGCACCGAGATCGACTTCACGATCCGGGAGATCGACCACACTCTCGAGCACCTGGACGAGTGGCTGCGCCCGGAGTCCGCGCCCGTCCCGGCGCACCTCGGCGGCGACGCGACGGCCTGGACGCAGTACGACCCGCTCGGCGTCGTCCTCGTCGTCGCCCCCTGGAACTACCCGGCCCAGCTCCTGCTCGCCCCCATGGTCGGCGCGCTGGCCTCCGGCAACGCGGTCGTGGCCAAGCCGAGCGAACTGGCCCCGGCCACCTCGGCCGCGCTGGCCGAGCTGATCCCCGCCCATCTCGACACCGACGCCGTCGCCGTGGTCGAGGGCGGCATCCCGGAGACCACGGCCCTGCTCGCCGAGCGCTTCGACCACATCTTCTACACCGGCAACGGCGCCGTCGGCCGCATCGTGATGCGCGCCGCCGCCGAGCACCTCACCCCGGTCACCCTCGAACTGGGCGGCAAGTCCCCGGTGTTCGTCGACCGCGGCACCGACCTCGACGTGGTCGCCGACCGGCTGGCGCGCGGCAAGTTCCTGAACGCGGGCCAGACCTGCGTCGCCCCCGACTACGTCCTCACCGACCCGGAGACCGCCGCAGCCCTGGAGACCGCGCTGGTCCGCGCCGTCGATGCTCTCTTCGGCGCCGACCCGCAGGCCTCGCCCGAGTACGGCCGGATCGTCAACGAGCGCCACTTCGAGCGGCTCTCCGCCCTGCTCGGCTCCGGCCGGGTGGCGGTCGGCGGCGGCAGCGACCGTACGGACAAGTACATCGCGCCGACCGTGCTCGCGGACGTCGACCCGAAGTCCCCGGTGATGCAGGAGGAGATCTTCGGCCCCGTTCTGCCGATCGTCACCGTGTCCGGCCTGGACGCGGCGATCGACTTCATCAACGACCGCGACAAGCCGCTCGCGCTCTACGTCTTCACCGAGTCCGAGCAGACGCGCGGGCGCATCGCCGCCGAGACCTCCTCGGGCGGCCTCGGCTACGGCCTGCCGCTCGCCCACCTGACCGTCTCCGACCTGCCGTTCGGCGGTGTGGGGGAGAGCGGGATGGGCAGCTACCACGGGCGCTACTCGATCGAGACGTTCAGCCACCGCAAGGCGGTGCTGGCCAAGCCGCTGGGCTGAAGGGACGGTTCCGGGGCGTCTGTGCGAGACTCCGCCGATGACCGCTGAAACGATCACCGCGGACGCCTCCGGTACGTTCAAGCTCGGCGACCTGCCCGTCCACCGCATCGGCTTCGGTGCCATGCGGCTGACGGGCAGTGCCGCCTTCCATCTCGGCACCGTCAGCGACCGCGCACGCTCGATCGCCGTCCTGCGCAGGGCCGTGGAACTCGGTGTGAACCACATCGACACGGCCGCGTTCTACTTCTCCTCCCTGCGCTCCGCCAACGAACTCATCAACACCGCCCTCGCGCCGTACGGCGACGACCTGGTCATCGCGACCAAGGTCGGCCCGTTCCGCGACTATTGCGGAGAGTGGGGCACCTCGGCCCGCCCTGACCAGCTGCGCGGTCACGTCGAGGAGAACCTGCGCCAGCTCGGCCGGGACCATCTCGACCTCGTCTATCTGCGCCGGATGGGACAGGACTCCATCGCCGAACACTTCGGTGCCCTCGCCGAACTGCGCGAGGCCGGCCTGGTCCGGCACCTCGGCATCTCCGCGATCCAACCCCGGCACCTGACCGAGGCGCTGGAGATCGCCCCCGTTGTCTCCGTGCAGAACCGGTACGCACTGGACGTCCCGGACCCGCGGGACGACGAACTCCTGCGGATGTGCGGCGAACGGGGGATCGCCTTCGTGCCCTACTTCGCCGTCGCGGGCGAGGGCGCCGAGCGCGGCGCGGCCGGCACGCGCAACGACGACGAGGTCCTCGCCGTCGCCCGCGCGCACGGCGTGAGCCCCGCGCAGATCCGCACCGCCTGGACCCTTCACCAGGGCCCGCACGTCCTCGCCATCCCCGGCACCGGCAACCCGGACCACCTGACGGAGAACGTCGCCGCGGGCGCCCTGCGGCTCAGCCGGGAGGAGCTGGAGCGGCTGAACGCTCTGCACACTCAGGCCGTCTGACACCCGGCGCGGCCGTGCCGGGCCATCGGTCCGGGGCGGCCGGCTCACCACCTGCCCCGCCGCCACCCGCGCAGCAGGCCATGGGCGGCATCGGCAGCAGGATCCGAGGGCGGCCTGGCACGCAGCCGTACGGAGATCGTCGGCGCCCCCTCCCGTCATGGGCGTGCGGGCGCTCGGCCCAGCACGGCACCCGGCTGACTACAATGGCGTAGACGGTCTTCCGAACTGCAGACGAAGACGGGGTGAGGAACGTTCCCATGACCGACGCCAAGGACGAACGCCGGCCGGCCGGTGAGCTCGAAGCGAGCGTCATGGCCGCCCTCTGGGCCGCCGGCGCGCCCCAGACGCCTGGCCAGGTCCAGCTGAGCCTCGGCGCGGCCCTCGCGCGTACGACAGTGACGACCATCCTCACCCGCCTGCACGACAAGGGCATGGTGGAGCGGCAGCGCCAGGGCCGCGGCTACGCCTACTTCCCGCTCCAGGACGCCCAGGGCCTCACCGCCCGCCGGATGCACACCGAACTCGACCGGGACAGCGACCGCGAAACCGTCCTCGCCCGCTTCGTCGCCCAGCTCAGCCCCGACGACGAACGCATCCTGCGGGACCTGCTCGAGTCCGACGACTGATGACCGCACTGCTCCTGCTGCCGCTGCTGCTGCCGTTCGCCCTGCCGGCACTGGCCCGGCGGGCCCTGGACCGGCTCGTCCCGGCCGTCGCGCTGTGGGCGATCACCGCCTGTGCGGTGGTCCTCGCGGGCAGCTCGCTGGCCGCGCTCGGCGCGTTCGTCCTGACGGGTCTGCTCAAGGTGCCGCTGTTCGCCGCGCTCGGTGAGCTGGTCCACCCGCTGCGCACCGCCTCGGACCTCGTCGTCCTGCCCGCCGCCGCGACCTCCGTCGGCGCCCTCGCCGTGTGCGGCTGGAGCCTCGTCCGCTCGGTGCTGCGCCAGACCCGCGCCTTCCGGGCCGCCCGCACGGAGGCCGGCCGCGGACCCGCCGCGGGCGACCTGTGCGTGGTCGACTCGCCCTGCCCGGACGCGTACGCCCTGCCCGGACGCCCGCACCGCATCGTCGTCACCACCGCCATGCTGCGCAGCCTCGACGGCCGAGAGCGCGAGGCGCTGTTCGCGCACGAGCGGGCGCACAACGACGGCGGGCACCACTACTTCCTGGCCGCCGCCGAACTCGCGGCGCACTGTCATCCCGCCCTGCGCCCGGTCCGCGAGACCATCCGGCTCGCCGCCGAGCGCGCCGCCGACGAGGCCGCCGCGGCCTCGGTGGGCGACCGGCGTCTGACCGCCCGCGCCATCGCCCGCGCCGCCCTCGCCGGCCAGGCCACCCGCTCGGAGCGCCCCGACTTCGCCGCGGCGGCCACGACGGGCCCCGTCCCCCGGCGCGTCCAGGCTCTGCTGGCCGCCCCCCGGACCGTGCACCGCACCGGTCGGCGCATCGCCGCGCTCCTGCTCGCCTGCGCCGCCGTCTCCTGTGTGGCCGCGGTGACCGGAATGGCCGACTTCCACCACCGGGTCGAGGTCGCCCAGGGCGACGAAAAGCCCTGATCCACCGCTCCTCGCGAACCGCCGGACCCACCCGTGCGGCGGGTGACTGGCGTCCGCGAAGTTTTACGTATAACCTCACCCGCTAACCACCCTCACCGGAAGGCCCCGATGCGACGCGTTGCCCTGGTCACCCTCGTCGTGGACGACTACGACGAGGCCATCCGCTTCTACACCGAGGCCCTCGGATTCCGACTGGTCGAGGACACGCCGCGGCCGGACGGCTCCCGCTGGGTCATGGTGGAGCCCGGTACGGACGACCACGGCACCGGCCTGCTGCTCGCCCGCGCCAAGGGCGAGGACCAGCGCGCCCGGATCGGGGACCAGACCGGTGGGCGGGTCGGGTTCTTCCTGTACACCGACGACTTCGCCCGCGACCACGCCCGCATGACCGCCGCCGGCGTGACCTTCCTGGAGGAGCCGCGCCACGAGCCGTACGGCTCGGTCGCCGTCTTCCAGGACCTCTACGGCAACCGCTGGGACCTGCTCCAGCCCGCCGCCTGACCCTCCTCCCGCTGCTTTGAACCGCCTGCTCAAGGAAAGACCCGCCATGACTGCTACGCGCGTAGACGCCGACGTGATCCGCCGCCTGCCCAAGGCCGTCCTGCACGACCACCTCGACGGCGGCCTGCGCCCAGCCACCGTCGTCGAGCTCGCGGCCGCGGTCGGCCACACCCTGCCGACCACCGACCCCGACGAGCTGGCCGCCTGGTACTACGAGGCCGCCAACTCCGGCGACCTGGTCCGCTACATAGCCACCTTCGAGCACACCCTCGCCGTCATGCAGAACCGTGAGGGCCTGCTGCGCGTCGCCGAGGAGTACGTCCTCGACCTCGCCGCCGACGGTGTCGTCTACGCCGAGGTGCGCTACGCGCCCGAGCTGAACACCAAGGGCGGGCTCACGCTGAACGAGGTCGTGGAGACCGTCCAGGAGGGCCTCGCCGCCGGTATGGCCAAGGCGGCCGCCGCCGGTACGCCCGTCCGTGTCGGCACCCTGCTGTGCGGCATGCGCATGTTCGACCGCGTCGGCGAGGCCGCCGAGCTGGCCGTCGCCTACCGCGACGCCGGTGTCGTCGGCTTCGACATCGCCGGCGCCGAGGACGGCTTCCCGCCCGCCGACCACCTGGCCGCCTTCGAGCACCTGCGCCGCGAGAGCGTGCCCTTCACCATCCACGCCGGCGAGGCGCACGGCCTGCCCAGCATCCACCAGGCCCTCCAGGTGTGCGGCGCCCAGCGCATCGGCCACGGCGTGCGCCTCACCGAGGACATCGTCGACGGCAAGCTCGGCCGCCTGGCCGGCTGGGTGCGCGACCGCCGCATCGCCCTGGAGATGTGCCCGACCTCCAACCTCCAGACGGGCTGCGCCACCTCCATCGCCGAGCACCCCATCACCGCGCTGAAGGACCTGGGCTTCCGGGTCACCCTCAACACCGACAACCGGCTGGTCTCCGGCACGACGATGACCCGGGAGATGTCCCTGCTGGTCGAGGAGGCCGGCTGGACCGTCGAGGACCTGCGCACGGTGACCGTGAACGCCCTCAAGAGCGCGTTCATCCCGTTCGACGAGCGCAACGCCCTCATCGAGGACGTGGTCCTGCCGGGTTACGCCGCCGCGCTCTGAAGCAGCCCCCGCAGGTAGGCGGCCTGTCCGATGTGCTGAAGGTCGTCGGACAGGACGCTCACCAGGCGGACCCCCAGGGTGACCGGGGGATCCCAGCGCTCGTCCACGACGCGTTCGAGATCCTTGGCGGCCAGCTCGCGCAGGGCGCCGAGGGTCTGCTCGTGCACGGCGTCGTAGTACCCGGTGAGCAGGTCGGCCGACTCGACCCGCACCTTGGCGACCTTCGCGGGCGTGTGTCCGAAGCCGGTGTCGTGGCGGGGCAGGTCGAGGCCGAAGCGCTTCTGCCAGTCCTGGGTCAGCCACACCTGGTCGAGGTCGAAGGCGTCGGCGATGTGGTCGTCCTGCACCCGGGTGAGGTGCCAGACGAGCCACGCGACGGAGTTGGCGTCGGGGGCCGGGCGGGAGTGCAGTTCGTCCGGACCGAGGCCGTCGAGGGCGGCATGGACTTCTTCCTGGATGCGGCCGTAGCCGTCGATGAGGATGTCCTTCGCATGCATGCGTCCACCATCGCGCATCGCCCGCGGTCATGCGTGCGGAATCCGGCCCCTCGTGCCCGAACCCGGTGTCGGCGGTGAGGGGCGGGTTCTCGGCCGTCCGATCAGGAGGCCGGGGGCCCGTCCTGGGACGGTGTCAGGCGCCGGTCTCCAGGAGGGTGACCAGGGCGCGGGCCGCGGGGCTCGTCGCCCGTTCCGGCGGCAGCAGGGCCACGGTCTCGTACTCCGCCTCGCCCGTGCCCTTCACCGGGAGTGCCGTCAGCGAGGGCCGCTTGTGCCGGAAATGCCGCGGTACGACGGCGATGCCGAGGTTCTCGTCGACCAGGTCCAGCAGGCTGTGCACGTCGTTGACCTCCAGCGCGACCGTGCGCCGGACACCGGCCGCGGCGAAGGCGGAGTCCGTGGTGCGGCGCGGCCCCCAGTCCGGGTGGAAGTCCACGAAGACCTCACGGGCCAGGTCGTCCAGTGTCAGCACCGCGCCGGCCGCGGCGAGCCGGTGATCGGGATGGCACAGGACCGTCATCGGCTCGCTGGTCAGCGCCACCGAGCGCAGCTGGTCGTCGTCCGCCTGGGTCCGGTAGGCGAAGGCCAGGTCCAGCCGTCCGGCCGCGACCTCCTCGGCCAGCGCGCCCGAGCCCGCCTGCCGCAGCCGGATCTCCACGTCCGGATGCCGCCGCCGGAAACCCGCCAGCAGTTGCGCCACATGCACCCCGGCGATGCACTGCTCGGTGCCCAGCGCCAGCGTGCCGCGCAGCACGCCCTGCACCGCCGCCACCGCCTCGTGCGCCGAGCGCACCTGCGCCAGGATCCGCTCGGCCTCCACCAGCAGCGCGCGCCCCGCCTCGGTGAGCGTCACCCGCCGGGTGGTGCGGACGAACAGCGGCGCCCGCAGCTCCCGCTCCAGCGCCCGGATGGACGCCGACAGGCCGGACTGGGACACCATGAGGCGTTCGGCGGCCCGGGTGAAGTGCTGGTCCTCGGCGACCGCGACGAAGTGCTGGAGATGGCGCAGTTCCATGACTCAGAAGCGTATCCGCTGAATTCCATCGGATTCTCCTGTTGGACCACTGCCCGCGGGCCGCGACAGAGTGGACACCGGTTCCCCGGAACCGGACTCACCTGTGCCAACCCCTCTGGAGGCGCGTTGTACACCGCACACCCCGACCGTTACGCCGACATGCCCTACCGGCGCACCGGACGCAGCGGCCTGAAGCTCCCGGCGCTGTCCCTCGGCCTGTGGCACAACTTCGGGCCCGACCGGCCCGTCGAGACCCAGCGCGCCATCCTGCGCCGCGCCTTCGACCTCGGCGTCACCCACTTCGACCTCGCCAACAACTACGGCCCGCCGCCCGGCGCCGCCGAGTCCGCGCTCGGCGAGGCCCTGAAGGCCGACTTCACGCCGTACCGCGACGAGCTGGTGATCTCCACCAAGGCCGGCTACCTCATGTGGCCCGGCCCGTACGGTGAATGGGGCTCGCGCAAGTACCTGCTGTCCTCGCTGGACCAGAGCCTCACGCGGATGGGCCTGGACCACGTCGACATCTTCTACTCGCACCGTTTCGACCCGGACACTCCGCTGGAGGAGACGATGGGCGCCCTGCACTCCGCGGTGCAGCAGGGCAAGGCGCTCTACGTCGGCGTCTCCAACTACTCGGCGGAGCAGACCCGCGAGGCCGCCCGCATCCTCGGTGAACTCGGCACCCCGCTCCTCATCCACCAGCCGCGCTACTCGATGCTCGACCGGCGCCCCGAGGACGAGGGCCTGCTGGACGCCCTGGACGAACTCCAGGTGGGCTCCATCGTCTACTCCCCGCTGGAGCAGGGACTGCTCACCGGCCGCTACCTCGACGGCATCCCCGAGGACTCCCGGGCCGCGAGCGACAGCCCCTTCCTGAACTCGGACGCGGTCACCGAGGACCTGGTCGGCCGGCTGCGCGCCCTGGACGAGATCGCCAAGTCCCGCGGCCAGACCCTGGCCCAGCTGGCCCTGGCCTGGGTGCTCCGGGGCGGCCGGGTGACCTCCGCCCTGGTCGGAGCGAGCAGCCCGCGGCAGATCGAGGACAGCGTCGGCACGATCCGCAACCTGGACTTCGAGGACGAGGAACTGGCGCGGATCGACGCGATCGTGAAGGGCTGAGCACGCGGGGCGGTGAGTGACCGTCAGGCCGTGAGCCGCTCGCTGACCTCCCAGAGTGTCGATGATCCGGCCGGGGACGGGAGGTGGCCAGGAGTTGAGCCGCTCCGTGATCAGGGAGGGCTGAGGTCACAGTCGCTCCTGGAGGCGTACGGTCACCGTGTCGCCCTCGCCCTTGCCGATCGCTTTGCGTACGTCGGCCTTCACGGGGAGCTTGTGGGTGCCGTCGCCCAGTTCCTCGTCGACTTTCCCCGCCGTGCCCGTGTTCCTGCCGTTGGCGTTCATGACGGTCTCCGCTCGCGGTGATCCTTTCCTGCCTCACCAGACCGCCGCGAGCGGGAAAACTCATCGCCGTCTCTGCCTCAGGCGCCCGGCAGCCGGTCCAGGAAGCCCAGCACCTGGCGGATCCGGCCCTCGCCGTCCAGCGTGATCACGTCGAACCCGGCCACCGGCGCCGAGCCGTCCGCCTCGTTCACCAGCTCCCAGCCGAACCGCGCGGTGTCGTGGTGCCCGTCCACCGCGCCGAGCGGCCGGAAGGCGAACCCGGGGAACTGCTCGTGGGCCGCGGCGATCACGGCGGCGATCTGGTCGTGCCCGCGGACGTCGGCGAGCGGGTCGGTGTAGCTGCCGTCCGCGGTCCAGGCCGCCGCGACCGCCTTCTGCAGGGCCTCCGGCTCGGTGGCGTTCCAGGCCTCGAAGTAACGGGCGACGGCGCTGTCGTAACTGTTGGTGTTCACGGTCATGGCGAATCAGCCTCCATCGAGGTCGTATCTGCTGGTCAGAAGCCGGATCCGGGGTTCCGTCGATCCGGTGTGACCACCATGCCCGAGCGGTGGGGGCGGGTCGATTACCTCCCGGGTAATGACGGAGGCGCTGTACAGCCGGCGCATAGCCGGTGCATTTTCAGCCAGAACGCGCGGTGAATATGCCAAGAGACTGGCCGGAAAGTCATGGTGACTGTGTTTCGGGAGTGGCGATACTCGAACTTCAGGGGCACTTTCACCGCACGGGAGCCGTACGGAAAGCGAGGGTTCGGCCGGCACCGCAGCTATGCGTTCGGGGGAGTGATCGTGCACGACGAGTTCCTGTGCCATGTCACCGCGTACGGCGTGTGCGGCGGACAGCGGATCGGCGTACCGCTCGGCACCTATCGCGCGCCGACCCTGGCGCTGGCCCTGTGGTGGCTGCGGGACCGGGCGTCCTGGATCGCCGAGCGGCTCGACCCCAGTCCGGAGGGCCCCGCCTACCCCTCGGGGGCGCTCGTGCCGGTCGCGGACACGGTGGCCGACGTCCCCGCGCTGCTGCGTGCCTGGTGCGCCGACGACGTGCAGCAGGAGCTGGTCGCGGACGAGTTGGCCGGTGGACGGCTGGTGCGGATCGCCGCCAGTGACGACACCACCGAGTACGAGCTGCTCGCCGAGTCCGTGGACGCGCTGCGCATGCAACGCACCCTCCCGGCGCTCGTCGTACCCGTCGCCTGACACGTGCCACGGCGGCTCCGCGCGCCCTGAGACCCCGGAGCCACAGGGGCGCATATGTGAACGAATCGGTACAATTCTGGCCATGGCGGAGCAGCCGGTCGCCCCGACGTCACTCGAACTCGTTCTGGAGACCGACACGGGCTCCACGGTGATGAGCCCGGGCCACGACTACCACGTCGGACGTGATCCGTTGAGCGACATCGTGTTCGACGATGCCCGGGTCTCATGGCACCACGCCGTGCTGAGCTGCGGCCACGACGGCTGGACGCTCAGGGACGAGCAGAGCACCAACGGCACCTTCGCCGACGGCCTGCGCATCCGGGAGTGGGACGTCCGCCCCGGCAGCGTGATCCGCTTCGGCAACCCCGACGACGGCCCCCGAGCCGTACCGCTCGGCCCGCGCGCACCCGCCACCGACCGCCCGTCGGGGATCTCGCGTCCCGAGCTGACCGGAACCTTCCGCACCCCGAGCAGCGTACGGCCCCTGCCCGCGTACACCATCCGCATCGGCCGCTCCGACGGCAACGACCTCGTCGTCGACGACCTGACCGTCTCCCGCCACCATGCCGAACTGCGCGCCCTCCTCGGCGGCGGCCACGAGATCGTCGACCTCGGCAGCCACAACGGCACCTACCTCAACGGCCGGCCCGTCACCCGCGCCCCGGTCGGCCCCGGCGACATCATCGGCGTCGGGCATGTGGCGTACTGCCTGGTCGGCGACGAACTCCAGGAGTATGTCGACCGCGGCGAGATCTCCCTCGACGTGCAGGACCTCACGGTCGCCGTCGACCGCGGCAGCAAGATCCTGCTCGACCACGTCTCCTTCCCTGTGGGGGAGAAGTGCCTGCTCGCGGTGGTCGGACCGAGCGGCGCCGGAAAGTCCACGCTGCTGCACGCCCTGACCGGCCAGCGGCCCGCCGACCACGGCACCGTCCTGTACGACGGTCGCGACCTGTACCACGACTACGCCGAGCTGCGCGGGCGCGTCGGCCTGGTCCCGCAGGACGACATCCTGCACCCCCAGCTCACCGTGCGCGCCGCCCTGTCCTACGCCGCCGAGCTGCGCTTCCCCGAGGACACGGCGAGGTCGGAACGCCTGGCCCGGGTGGACGAGGTGATCCGGGAACTCGGCCTCGAACAGCGCGCCGAGCAGCCCGTGCACAGCCTCTCCGGCGGGCAGCGCAAGCGGGTCAGCGTGGCCCTGGAACTGCTGACCAAGCCGTCGCTGCTGTTCCTGGACGAGCCGACCTCCGGCCTCGACCCCGGCATGGACCGGTCGGTGATGCACATGCTGCGCAGTCTCGCCGACGACGGCCGCACCGTCATCGTGGTCACGCACAGCGTCCTCAGCCTGGACGTCTGCGACCGCCTCCTGGTCCTCGCCCCCGGCGGCCGGATCGCGTACTACGGCATGCCCGACGACGCCCTCGCCTTCTTCGGCTTCGAGCAGTGGCCGGAGGCCTTCGAGGCCTTCGACCGCGACCAGGACCGGGACTGGGCCGGGGAGTACCGCGACTCGCCCTTCCACCGGCACTACGTCTCCGAGGCCACCACCCAGCCCCGCCGCCCGGACTCCGCGCCCCTCGCCCCCGCACCACCGCCCCGCCCCCGCAGCCGGGGCGCCCAGCTCGGCACGCTCGTCCGCCGCTACACCGCCGTTCTCGCCGCCGACCGCACCTTCCTCGCCGTCATGATCGCCCTGCCGTTCGTGATGGGCGCCATGGACCGCGCCCTCGCGGGCGGGAAGCTGACCCAGGACACCGCGATGAACGCGCTGCTCATCCTGTGCGTCGGCGGCGTGCTCATCGGCGCCGCCAACGCGGTGCGCGAACTCGTCAAGGAACGCGTGGTCTACCGGCGCGAACGCGCCGTCGGCCTGCCCAGATCGGCGTACCTGATGTCCAAGGTCGTGGTACTCGGCACCATCACGGTCGTCCAGGCCGTCGTCCTCACCCTGGTCGCCCTGCTCGGCGTCGATCTGGGCGCCCCCGGCGGCCACGGCGTCCTGCTGCCACCCCTGGCCGAGATCACCCTCGCCGTCGCCCTGCTGGCCTTCACCGCGATGATGCTCGGCCTGCTGGTGTCCGCGCTGGTGCGCAAGGAGGAGGTGACGATGCCGCTGCTGGTGCTGCTGGCCATCGTCCAGGTCGTCTTCTGCGGCGCCCTGCTCCCGCTGCACGGCGTGCCCGTCCTCGAACAACTGTCCTGGTTGGTGCCCTCCCGCTGGGCGCTCGGCGCCATGGCCGGCACGGTCGACCTCGCCCGGATCGTGCCCGGCGACCTCACCGCCGACCCCCTGTTCCGGCACTCGGCCGGCGTCTGGCTGCTGGACCTCGCCATGCTGCTGGTGCTGTCCGTCGGCTACGGCCTCCTGGTCGCCCGGCTGTTGCGCCGGCACGAACCCGCCGTGATGCGGAAGTAGGCGGACCGATGACGAAGCAGCCGAAACAGCAGCCCCCCGGATTCCGGCCCACCCACGTCGTCCCGCCGAACGGCATGCCCGCCTGGGAGGCCCCGGACCCCTCCCGGCCCACCGTGCCCCTCGACCCGCTGCTGCCCGTGGTGCTGGTGGAGCGGCTCGGCGACTGGGGACACATCCGCTGTGCCAACGGCTGGGCCGCCTGGGTCGACGGCCGCCACCTGATCGCCGTACCCCAGGACCCGCCCGCCGGTGACGGCCCGCCCACCGGCACCGCCGACCCGCGCCCGCTGCTGGCCCGCGCCGAGCAGGCCCTGGCCGACTACCGGTCCGCGGTGGAGGAACTCGCGGCCGGAGACCTGGACGGGCAGTCCTTCGGTGACCGCACCAGCGGACTGCGCATCGGGGTCGTGCTGGACGGCGAGTCCATGTGGGTGTACGACCCCGAGGAGGAACGGTGGCTGTACGCCGACGGACGGCGGCTGCACACCTACGCCACCGACCGCACGCCGTCGGACGAGGACACCGGGCACGCCCCCACCCGCTTCACGGCCCCCAAGGGTGAGCCGTGATGGCCCGCCAGACGAGCCTGTCCTCCCGTCGGCCCTCGCAACTGATCGGCTGCCAGGTGGCCGGCTACCTGGTGCAGAGCGAGATCGGCCGCGGCGGCATGGCCGTCGTCTACCGCGCCCGCGACCTGCGCCTGGACCGGACGGTCGCGCTCAAGCTGCTCGCCCCGGAACTCGCCCGCAACGACACCTTCCGGCAGCGCTTCACCCATGAGTCCCGGGTGGCCGCCGCGATCGACCATCCGCACATCGTGCCCGTCTTCGAGGCGGGCGAGACGGACGGCGTGCTCTACATCGCCATGCGGTACGTCCCCGGCAGTGATCTGCGCCATCTCCTCGACGAACGCGGGCCGTTGCCGTTCGAGGTCGCCGTACGCATCGCCGCGCAGGTGGCCTCCGCGCTCGACGCCGCCCACGAACACGGACTCGTCCACCGGGACGTGAAGCCCGGCAACATCCTGGTCGCCCGGGGCACCGACAGCGAGCACCCCGAGCACGTCTACCTCACCGACTTCGGACTGACCAAGAAGTCGCTGTCCCTGACCGGGTTCACCAGCGTCGGCCAGTTCGTGGGCACCCTCGACTACGTGGCCCCCGAGCAGATCTCCGGCCGGCCCGTCGACGGGCGCTGCGACGTCTACGGCCTCGCCTGCGTCGTCTACGAGACCCTGGCCGGACACCCGCCCTTCGTGCGCGAGGACGACATGGCGCTGCTGTGGGCCCACCAGTACGACGAGCCGCCCCCGCCGAGCGAGTCCCGCTCCGACCTCGTCCCGGCCGTCGACGCCGTCTTCGCCAGGGCCCTCGCCAAGAGCCCGGACGGCCGCTACGACACCTGCCTCGACTTCGTCGCCGCCCTGCGCACGGCCCCGGCCGGCGACGTCGGCCATGACGACGGCGACGGTGAGGGTGACGGTGACGGCGATCCGGACACCGAGACGGACCTGCGGAAACCGGCCGAACCCCCGCAGCCACCGCAGTGGGCTCAGCCCTTCTTCCGCTAGAGGGGCGCCAAGAGGGTCGCTAAGGCGTCTCGACCTCGCCCCTCCGGTGCACCGGTCGGGCCAGCAGCGCGCCCAGGAAGCCGGCAGCCAGCCCCCACAGCGCACCGATGCCCACCGCCTGCCACAGCTCGGGTTCGAGGAACAGCTCCCCGGACAGACCGCCGCCCAGGTCGCCGATGCCGAGCAGGGACAGGCCGTAGTGCGCCGCGACCCGGCACAGCAGACAGATCATCAGCACCGTCAGGGCCAGGGCGGCGGCCAGTCGCAGGGCGTGCTGCCAGGCCCGGACCCGGGCCGGGGACCGCGCCGCCATCAGGAAGGCGACCCCCGACAGCACCACCACCTGCGTGACCAGCAGCCACCACATCCCGCGGTCGTACTCGGTGAGCGTGCGCAGATTCAGCGTGGCGACGTCGGGTGTGCGCAGGATCTGGTCCAGGACATGCGGCATCGGCAGGCCGAACGGACCTTCGACCCGGCCGTGCCAGGTGGCGCCCTGACCGAGGGTGAGAGCGAGCCAGGCCAGGTTGGGCAGTCCGAGCAGGATCACCGCGAACATCTCGGTGACGTGCCCGCGCGTCACCGCCGACACCAGCGCGACGACGAGGCCCAGCACGACATAGGCCAGCAGCAGGACGACCATGGCGTGCGCGGCGGGGCGCACCGACTCCTGGCAGCGCAGCAGGCGCCCAGGCAGCGGCGCGCCGGGCGCGACCAGCACGGTCAGCACCAGCACCCCGGCCAGCCACAGCAGCCCGAACAGCACGGTCAGCGGCACGTTCGTGGTGAACCCGACCTTCGGCGTCGCGTCGAACAGGTCGGTGAGATCGCTGAGGGCGCCGTTGCCCACGTCCACGGCGAAGGTCTGCCGGGCGGCGAAGGAAAGGCCGAGCAGCGCGATCAGCCACAGCACCGCGATCCGGGCGGCCCAGCCCACCAGTTCCCGGGCCGAGGCGACCGCCCTGTGCCGCAACGGCCGCAGAAAACCCGCGCCGATCACCAGTGCACCGGCGAGGGTCACCGACAGCGGGATCACCGTGAGGCCGGCCCGGGTCTGCGCCAGCACACCCGCGTTGCCGGAGAGTTCGAGCGTGCCGCCCACCGCCGCCACCACGGTCGCCATCACCACCCGGGCGAAGGCGCCGTCCGGCAGATCCGCCGCTCCGGCCGCCCACAGGCCCAGCGCTGCGAGTACGACCATGACGGCCAGCCCGGCCAGCACCGCGGCCGCGGCCTGCACCCAGCCGTGGCGGGCGACGGGCCGCTCGGGGACGGTCTCAGGGCTCACCCTTGCCACGCTAGGCAGCGCGCGGGCACCCCGCCCGCCGGGTGGCCCGTCCGCGTCGGCTTGCGAGTCACCTGGGGCAGGAGCACACAATAGGAGGAATTGTGCAGCAAATGCACAATAAACGGGTCTTTCTCGGACAAGAGCCGCGCATCACGACGGGAAGCGCGACGGGAAGAAGTGCTCGTGGGCGTCGAACCTCCGTCATCAGGCCGCCCGACCGGGCCGCCCTCCGGCCCGCTGTCGGGACCCTCCCAGCCCCCCTCCGGACCGCCCGAACCACCACCCGGCGGTGGCGCCGGGGCGGGGGCCGGTGGACCGCACCGGCCGTGGTGGAGGTCCGCCCCGCGCGTGGCCGTCCTCACCGGCGTCGTGGTCGCCGCGGTCGTGGTGGCGCTGGTCCTGACCCGCCCCGGCGGCGGAGGTACCGCGCAGGGTGGCGAGGTCTTCCTGCAGGCCGCGAGCAAGACCGGCCCGGACCCCTTCATGGAGTCGACCGCGACGGAGAGTTCCGCCCCGCCCGAGACCTCCGCCCCGGCGACGACCGCCTCACCGGGGAAGACCGCCGCCCCGACCGGCACCTCGCAGGCGACCACGTCCGCGCCCGCCGGCCAGGTGCGCACGGTCGACGGCGGCGCGCCGGGCCTCTACAGCGGTGTCAAGAACCGCCCCAGCTGTGACGTCGAGAAGCAGATCAGGACCCTCCAGGCCAACCCGGCCAAGAACCGCGCGTACGCGGCGGAAGCCGGCATCCAGCCCTCCGCCGTCCCCGCCTACCTGCGCTCGCTCACCCCCGTGACGCTGCGTGCCGACACCCGCGTCACCAACCACGGCTACCGCGGCGGCTCCGGCACCTCCTACCAGGCCGTCCTCCAGTCCGGCACCGCCGTCCTGGTCGACGGGCACGGCGTTCCCCGGGCGCGCTGCGCCTGCGGCAACCCGCTGACCCCGCCGGTCGCCCAGCGCGCCACGCCACGGCACACGGGTGACCACTGGGCGTCGTACCAGCCCGCGAACGTCGTCGTGGTGCGGCCCACCACGGTGATCGTCAACGTCTTCGTGATCTACGACTTCCACCGCGACGACTGGTTCGACCGGCACCGTGGCGACGACAGCGGCCGGCACGACCAGCACACCAAGCCGCCACGGGACACCCACCCCTGGACCCGGCCCCCCGTCGCCTGCGCGTCCACCCCGGGCACGACCGGGGCACCGGGCACCGGGCCGAAGCCCTGTCCGTCGACACCTTCGCCGACGTCCACGTCGACCGGCCCGTCCAAGTCGTCCCCTTCGTCGTCGTCCCCGACTTCGACTTCGACTTCGCCCAGCTCCGAGTCGCCATCCTCTGAATCGCCGAAGTCCGAGTCGCCGTCCTCGGAGTCGCCATCGTCGGAGTCGCCGTCTTCGGAGTCGCCGAAGTCCGAGTCGCCGTCGTCCGAGTCGCCGAAGTCCGAGTCCCCGTCGTCCGAGTCGCCGTCGGTCGAGTCCCCTTCTTCGGAGTCCGCGTCCACGGAGGGCTCCACCTCGGGGTCGCCGTCCTCGGAGTCCCCCAAGTCGGAGCCCCCGTCCAGTCAGGGCGAATCCCCGCAGACCGGACAGTCGGCGGAGAAGTCCAGCGCCGCGGAGCCCTCCAGCGCTCAGGAGCAGCCGCCGACCGAGAACTCGCCCGCCGAGAACTCTCCGGCCGAGAACCCGCCCGCCGAGAACGCCCCGGCGACGTGAGCGGCCCCACACTCCCGCCCCGGCGGCTGTGACAAAGCTCGCTGTGCGCGGTCGGCGAACGCACCAGGGGGACTGCCGGGCCCGGCTCGGGGTACGAGGACTGGTGCAACACTGAACGGCCGGATCGGGCTTCCGAGAGAGACACGCATGACCGAATACCTGGGCGGGGCAGTGATACCGACTGGTTTCGACGTACCCGTGGAGCCGCTGCGACGCGCGGCGCACTACACCGGCGAACCCGGATGCATCGGAGACGCACGGGCTTTCGCGGCCCAGTTCCTGCAGCAGCTGAGGACCGAGTGGTGCGCCGCCATCGACAGCCGGGCCGACGACGAGCTGCTCCTCGTCGTGAGCGAGCTGGTCACCAACGCGGACCGGCACAGCAGCGGCCCGTACATCCTGGAACTGGAGGGCACGGACACCGCCGTCACGGTGGTGGTGTACGACAGCAGCTCGGCTCTGCCCCGCCGGTTCCCGAAGGACCCCGAGCGCGTCGGCCGGCACGGTCTGGAGATCGTGCACGCCCTGGCCGCGCAGGTGACCGTGGAGCGCGTGCCGGTCGGCAAGCGCGTGTGCGCGCGAGTGGAACTCGGGGCCTAGGGTGAGGGGGTGAGCAACCAGGTGAGCAACGAAGCCCGTGTGATCCCGCTCCGCCCGGAGCCGATCCGGACCGAGCCGATCCGGACGGAGCCCGTCCGCCCCGAGCCCGTCCGCCCCGAGCCGGTCCGGACGGACGCTCCTGAGCCCGCGCCCAGGGAGCCCCTGTGGCGCGATCTCGTCGGTGAGGTGCTGCGCCGTGAGCGGCTGGCGCAGGAGCGCACGCTCCGGGACGTGGCCGATGAGGCCCAGATCTCCCTGCCCTATCTCTCCGAGATCGAGCGCGGCCGCAAGGAGGCCTCCTCCGAGGTCCTCGCGGCGGCCGCCCGCGCGCTCGGCCTGGGCCTCGGTGACCTGCTGTCGCTCGCGCAGGGCGAGCTGACCCGGCACACCGCCGCGGGCCGCCGTACGGCCGCGGTGCCGCAGCACCCGTACCAGCCGTACAACGGGTTGTGCCTGGTGGCCTGAGGTACGGCTCCCGGTCCGCTCAGCCGGTGCCCTTCTCGCGCAGCTGCCGGAAGAAGGCCCGGAGGTCGGCGGCCAGCAGGTCCGGTTCCTCCAGGGCCGCGAAGTGCCCGCCCCGGTCGAACTCCGTCCAGCGCACGATGTTCTCGGTCCGGTCCGCCTTGTGGCGCAGCGGGATCTGGGGCTCGGCCGGGAACAGGGCGAGGGCCGTCGGCACCGTGGACGGCTCGGCGGGCCGGGTGGTCCGGCCGTGCGCGTGGGCCCGCTCGTAGTAGATGCGCGCGGACGAACCGGCCGTGCCGGTCAGCCAGTACAGTATGACGTTCGTCAGCAGCCGGTCCCGGTCGACGGCCTCCTCCGGGACCGCCTCGGAGTCGGTCCACTCCCGGAACTTCTCGACGATCCAGGCGAGTTGACCGACCGGCGAGTCCGTCAGCGCGTACCCGAGGGTGTGCGGCCGGGTTGACTGCAGGACGGCGTAGCCCGTGCCCTCGCGCGACCACTGCGCCCACCGCCGCCACGAGGCGAGGGTGTTCTCCCGTTCCTGCGCGCCGAGCCCGCTCAGTTCCTCCGGGCCGGGCTCGGTGGCGGCCTGGGCGCCGGGCAGCAGGGTGAGGTGAACGCCGATCACCCGGTCGGGACGGGCGCGGCCCAACTCGCGGGAGACCACCGCGCCCCAGTCGCCGCCGTGCGCGCCGAAGCGCTCGTAGCCGAGCCGCCGCATCAGCTCCGCCCAGGCGCCGGCGATCGGGGCCGCCTCCCAGCGGGGCTGCGTGGTGGGCCCGGAGAGACCGAAGCCGGGGAGGCCCGGCACCACGACATGGAACGCGTCGGCGGCCTCGCCGCCGTGCGCCACGGGGTCGGTGAGCGGCCCGACGACGTCCAGGAACTCGACGATCGACCCTGGCCAGCCGTGGGTCAGGATCAGCGGGGTCGCGTCCGGCTCGGGGGAGCGCACATGGGCGAAGTGGACGTGCGCCCCGTCCACGGTGGTGGTGAACTGCGGCCACTCGTTCAGCCGCGCCTCGGCGGCCCGCCAGTCGTACTCGTGCCGCCAGTACCGGGCCAGATCCCGCAGGTAGCCGCCGGGAACGCCGTACTCCCAGCCGGTCCCCGGCAGCTCGGCCGGCCAGCGGGTGCGGTCGAGGCGGTCGTACAGGTCGTCCAGATCGCTCTGCGGGACCGACAGTCGATACGGCCGGACGGTCTCGGCGGACGCAGACGTCATGGCCCGGATGCCAGTGCCCGGCGGGCCGTGTCCCTGGGAAGCCGGTCGGTGGCCGGCCGATGAGTTTCGGGGCGTGGGCCGGTCGATACACATGACCGTGTTCCACGCTCCAGGAGGTGCGCATGACCACCGACGGATTCACCACGTGTCTCTGGTTCGACGGCCAGGCCGAGGAGGCCGCCGACTACTACGTGTCGATCTTCAAGAATTCCAGCGTCGGCCGTGTCGGCCGCTTCACCGAGGCCGGGCCCGGGCCGGCCGGTTCGGTGGTGGCCGTGGAGTTCACGGCCAACGGCCACCGGTTCGTCGCGCTCAACGGCGGCCCCCAGTTCAAGTTCACCGAGGCGATCTCGTTCCAGATCTTCTGCTCCGACCAGCAGGAGATCGACTACTACTGGAACCGGCTCACCGAGAACGGCGGCGAGGCCGGCCCCTGCGGCTGGCTCAAGGACCGGTACGGCGTCTCCTGGCAGGTCGTCCCCGACCGCCTGATCGACATGATCGGCGACCCGGACCCGGAGAAGGCGACCCGCACCAGCCGCGCCATGCTGAGCATGGGCAAGCTCGACATCGCCGAGCTGGACAAGGCGTACGCGGGCGAGTAGGCCGTCCGTCCCACGGCAGGCTGGGCCGCCACCCGTCCTCGGTGATCACGTGCCGGGATCCTCGGCGAGGATCTCGGCGATCACATGCCGGGAGTTCTCCGCGAGCGCCGGGTTGGTGTGCCAGTAGTACGGCAGCTGGATCAGCGAGATCGACAGCGCCCAGCCCCGCCCGCGTGCCCACTCGGCGTCGTCGGCTCCCACGGCCTTGCGGAAGGTGTCTCGGGCGGTCGCGGGCAGCAGGTTCCAGGCCACGATCAGGTCCACGGCGGGATCGCCGACCCCGGCACAACCGAAGTCGATCACCGCGCTCAGCCGCCCGTCGGCCACCAGGACGTTCCCGGGGGACAGATCGCCGTGCATCCAGGCCGGCGACCCGCCGTGCTCCGGGGCGCGCAGCGCACGCTCCCACAGAGCTGTCACCGGGTCCGTGTCGATCCTGCCGGTGAGCTGCTCCAGGGCCGCACGGGTCGGCTCGTCGCGGGCCGCGAGCGGGACGCCCCGGCCGGCGGACGGCCCGTCCCCGAGGTCGGTCCGGCGCAGCGCGGCCACGAACGCCCCCAGCTCCTCGGCCAGCCGCTCCGGCGCCTCGACGGCGCCCGCGACCGGGTTGCGCCCGTCCAGCCAGCGGTACACCGACCAGGGCCACGGAAAGTCCTCGTCCGGCTCGCCGAGCCCCACCGGCTCGGGCGTGGCCACCGGAACGCGCGACCCGAGGAGGGGCAGCCAGCGCTGCTCGTGCACCACGTCGCCCACGGCGCCGGGACGCCGGGGCAGCCGCACCACCAGCTCCGTCCCCAGACGGAACATCGCGTTCTCGGTACCGGACGACTCCAGACGCCGGACGGGCAGCGACCCCCAGGCGGGGAACTGCCGTGCGATCATCCGTCGGACCAGCGCAGCATCGGTCTCGACCTCGTCCTCGTGCATCTTCACCGCACACATGGGGCCCCATCCAAGAGCCCGGCGCGCCCCCTGTCGAGCGAAATACCGAGGGGGCGGCGTCGTTGGACACCGCCCCCGCCCGTCGGCCTGCCGGGATCAGACCCGGTCGGCCACGATCAGCAGGTACTGGAAGCTGCCGTTGCGGTACGCGGACAGGAAGGTGTCCTCGATGCCGGTGACCAGGTGGTCCGCCTCCTTGCGCAGTTCCCAGTACGGGATGGTGGCCTGCGTCAAGTCCTCGACGTGCACCGGCACCAGCCGGTTGCGGGCCATCGCGCGGAAGTACTCCGACCGCGGGTGGATGTCGCAGATGTAATGCGCGTTGATCTGGGACACCTCGCGCGAGGCCTGCCCGTAGGTGTCGTTGTAGCAGCCGGTGATCACCACGTACCGTCCGCCGCGGCGCAGCAGCCGGGCGTGCTCGGCGAACAGCAGGTCCAGCTCGACGTACATGGTGGACTCGTTGTTCCACGACGCGGCGTACGCGCCCGACTCGAAGCCGGTGTCGAGCATGTTGCGGTGGTGGTAGCGCACCTTGCCGTCGATGCCCCGCTTGCGGGCCATCTCGTTGGCGAACTCGGCCTGCTTGGCGGAGATCGTGACACCGTCGGAGTGGCAGCCGTGGCGCAGGTTCGCCACCACGCTGCCGCCGCCCCGGCCGCAGCCGGCGTCGAAGACGCGGTCGGCGGCGGTGAGCGGGCCGAGGTGGGTGGCCAGCAGTTCGGCCTGGGCGTGCTCCAGACGGTGCAGTTCGCCGGTGACCCGCTTCTTGCGCAGGTCCGGGTCGGGTTCGTCGAGTACCGACCAGTCGGCGTCCCCGATGCCGTAGTGGTGGTGGTACAGGTCGTCGATCTTTCCGAGTTCGAGGTTGACCGGGTTCTCTTCGGCGTTCCAGTAGTCCGCGACACGGGTCTGGTACGTGGACTGGGTCGGCACCGGAGCTGACGTGGGGGTCTTCCGGGCGACAGGGGCGGTGGTCAACAGTGACTCCTCGAAGTGCGTCTGACGGTGTTTCGGAGAACTGGTGGGATCACCAGTAGTCGGGAAGGTGGTAGCGGCTGGTGTTGGTGGAGTGCCACTCGTGGTTGCCGGCGACCCAGGCGGACAGCCCCTGGGCGTAGCGCTCGACGAGGGGCGAGGTGGCGGACAGGAGGGCGGACTCCTCCTCGAAGGCCTCCATGATCCGGTTGTGGATCTCGACGGACTTCAGATAGGCCGCCTTCAGGCCGCGCCGGTCGTTGGCGGCGACCACCTGGGGCAGATTGAGGTGGTCCGGATCGCTCGCCAGCTCCTTGGTGAAGGAGTACAGGTCGTTGACGATCGTGGTGGCGTTGCATGCGAGGGCGGTGATCCGCTGGATCTCCGGCCGGGCGTAGACCTGCTCGGGCAGTTCGTAGCCGTCCACCGCGTCGACGAGCGACAGACAGGGACGGAAGTTGTTGAACTGCCGCATCACCAGGTACTCCCAGACCCGCGGCACGTACTTGGTCTCCATCCAGGCTGCCTCGCCCAGGTAGCCCATGTGCAGCCGGGCCATGTCGTGCACGAACCGGTCGGTCTGGCTGGGCGTGGCGATGGCCGCGTAGTCCGCGAGGGCGAAGTGGTACGAGCGCAGCGGACCGTCGGCCCGGATGCCCTCGCGCCACTCCTCCTCCAGCTCCGGGATGCCGTGGAAGGGGTCGAGCGCCGACTGGGCGATGATCAGCGGGCCGCCCAGACCGCGCCGCGATCCGCCCCGGCCCTCGTCCTCCTCGCAGTAGCAGGAGTCGACGATGTTCTCGGCGAGCAGCAGCTTGCCAGCGGCGGTGAGGCGGTCAAGGTCGAGAGCGCCCGGATGCTGGAGTACGACGGCCCGGCCGAACTGGAAGTCCGAGAAGTCCCCGGTCCAGGCCGCGGGAAACAGATCCAGGTCGCGGGCCCAGGTCTCGAGCCGGCTGTCGATCTCGGCGGCCTTCTCCGGGTCGGCGGGAACGGCCGGTTGGTAGTGCAGTCCGGGGATGACCCCGGTGCGCCGCGGCCGGCGCATGCTCTGGGCGATGTTGTGCGGCCCGGGGAGTGTGTAGGCGTTGGTGGGTGTGGTCATGGTGTGCTCCAGGCCCTCAGTCGGCAGTCCGACCCAGCTGGACGTTCTCCAGGATCCCCGCGGCATCGGGGACCAGGATGGCCAGCGAGTAGTAGGCGGTGACCAGGTAGTTGATGATCGCGGCGGTGTCGATACCCATGAAGCGGACGTTCAGACCCGGCTGGAACTCCTCCGGGATACCGGTCTGGTAGAGGCCGATGACGCCCTGGTCGGCCTCGCCGGTGCGCAGCGCGATGATGCTGGTGGTGTGGTCGTCGCTGATCGGGATCTTGCTGCACGGATAGATCGGGACCCCGCGCCAGGCCGGGATCTCGTGCCCGTCGATGTTCGCGGAGGCGGGCACCAGACCGCGCCGGTTGCACTGCCGGAAGAAGGCCGCGATCGCCTTCGGATGCGCCAGGAACACCTTGGTCTTGCGGCGCATGGAGAGCAGCTCGTCCATGTCGTCGGGCGTCGGCGGCCCGGTGAAGGAGCTGATCCGCTGGCCGTAGTCGATGTTGTGCAGCAGTCCGAACTCCCGGTTGTTGACCAGTTCCCACTCCTGGCGCTCACGGATCTCCTCGACCGTGAGGCGCAGCTGCTGCTGGGTCTGGTCCATCGGGCTGTTGTAGAGGTCGGCGACCCTGGTGTGCACCCGCAGCACGGTCTGGGTGAGCGACAACTCGTATTCACGCGGGGCGAGTTCGTAGTCCACGAAGCCGCCGGGCAGCGTCTGCTCGCCGACGTGGCCGGCCTGCACCGGGACCTCCGCCTCCCCCTTGCGGTTCATCGGCTTGCGCTGCTGCTCGACGTACGCGTGGAGATGGGCGGCGAGGGACGGCACCCGCTCGGTGAACTCCTGGACTGCGTCCCAGGGCAGCGCCAGCACCACGCCCGCCGTCTCCGCCCGCACCGAGGTGAGCCACAGCGGGTCGGACTGGCCGACCGCCTCGTCGCCCATCTGGTCGCCGTCCCTGACGACCCCGACGATCTCCTCCTCGCCGTACTTGCCGGCCGCGAACCGGGTGAACCGGCCGTGCACCACCAGGTACGCCTCCGTGACCGGCTGCCCGGCCTCGAACAGCACCTGGCCCGGGCGCACCTCCCGGGGCTGGAAGCGGGTGGCCATCTCCCGCAGCACGTCCAGGTCGGGGTAGCCGCGCAGGATCGGGAGCTCGGTCAGCGTCTCGGGAATGACCCGGATGTCGTCGGCGCCGTTCTGCTCGAAGTGCACGCGGCCGCGCCCGGTGCGCAGTTGCAGACGGCGGTTGACCCGGTACGTGCCGCCCTTGACGTCCACCCACGGCAGGGTCTTCAGCAGCCATCGCGAGGTGATGGCCTGCATCTGCGGTTCGGACTTGGTCGTGGTGGCGAGGTTGCGGGCCGCCCGGGTGCTCAGGCTGGTGAGCTGCCCGTCGGTCGGGGGCCCGGGATCGGGTTCGTCGACTGCGGAACCGGTGGCGATGTCCGGAGTGGACACATTCCCTCCTGCGGAGAGGCGAACGGGGGTGATGGGGATCGGTCGGTGGTGCACGGGGTGCCGGTGCGCTCCGACCAGCCAAACAGGACGCGTGATCTTCGGGTACAGCGCGCAGGGGGCGCCTTTGATCAACAAGTGGTGCGAACCCGCCGGTGAGAGCGTTGGGAGGCGGTGTTCGTGATCACACGCCGGAACTCTGCCTCCGCACGCGGTGAATTCTCATGTTTGCGATCAGGAAAGATCGTTCACCAGCACCGCCGCCCCGTCGAAGCGCCCGGCCTTGAGGTCTTTCAGGGCCTGCGGTGCCTGCGACAGGGGATACGTGTGCGTCGTCGCGTGGACTTTGTGCAGCGCGGCCTTCTCCAGGAACTCGCGGCCGTCCGCGCGCGTGTTGGAGGTGACGCTGCGCAGTTCCTTCTCGTAGAAGAGGTCGGTCTCGTAGTGCAGGGGCGGTACGTCGCTCAGGTGGATGCCCGCCACGGACAGGACCCCGCCGCGGTCCAGCGCCCGCAGCGCGAGCGGGACCAGGTCGCCGACCGGGGCGAACAGGATCGCGCTGTCCAGGGGTTCCGGTGGCAGGTCGTACGCGTCGCGAGCCGAGGCGGCGCCCAGTTCGAGGGCCAGCTGCCGGGCGGCCGCGCCGCGCGTGAGGACGTGCACGGTGGCGCCCTCGGCGATGGCCACCTGCGCGCACAGGTGGGCGCTGCCCCCGAAGCCGTACAGCCCGAGCCGGCCGCGCGGCGGCAGCGCGGCGCGTCGCAGCGCGCGGTAGCCGATGATCCCGGCGCACAGCAGCGGCGCCAGTGGCACGTCGTCGAGTGTGCCCGGCAGCCGGTAGGCGAAGTCCGCCGGCACGGTCGTGTACTCGGCGTAACCGCCGTCGGCGTCCCAGCCCGTGTACCGGGATCGCGGGCACAGGTTCTCGGCGCCCCGCAGGCAGTACGCGCACGCGCCGTCGGTGTGCCGCAGCCAGGCCACGCCCACCCGGTCGCCCACGGCGAAGCCCTCGACACCCGCCCCGAACCCGGCGACCACGCCCACCACCTCGTGCCCGGGGGTCACCCCCTGCCGGTGCACCGGCAGATCCCCCTCGGTGACGTGGAGGTCGGTGCGGCACACTCCGCAGACGCGCACGTGGACCAGCAGCTCGTCGTCCCCGGGAACGGGCACCGGCCGCTCTACGAACCGGAGGGGATCCTCCTCCACCGGCCCGGGCCGGGTCACCGACCATGCCCGTGCCGTCCCTGCCGTCGCCATCAACTCCGACATTCCGCGCCCCGTCCCGTCGAAGCCCGCCGTCTCCCTCGCCGCCCTCGTCTCCCTCGTCCAGTGTCAGGCAGTTTCACTCGTTCGGCGCGCGGGCCGACCGAGGGATGGCTAGCGTGAGAATCGGGACCATACGCCTCACCGGAGAGGGCCGTGACCATGGCCGTGCAACCTGAAGGAACGCCCTGTTGGGCCGACGCGATGTTCAGCGACGTCGAGGGCGCCAAGAGCTTCTACGGCGAGGTCCTGGGCTGGACCTTCGGCGAGGCGGCGTCGGAGTACGGCAATTACACACAGGCCTATGCGAACGGCAAGGCGGTGGCCGCCGTCGTACCGCCGATGCCCGGCCAGGAGGGGCAGTCGCAGTGGTGCCTGTACTTCGCGTCGCCGGACGCCACCACCACCGCGGCCAGGATCCGGGACAACGGTGGCGAGGTGCTGATGGAGCCGATGCAGGTCGGCGACTTCGGCACGATGTGCCTCGCTCTTGAGCCCAGCGGTGCCGTGTTCGGCGTATGGCAGGCGGGTGCCCACGAGGGCTTCGAGGCGACGGCGGTGCCCGGCGCCTACACCTGGGCCGAGGTCTTCACCCGCGACCCCGACAAAACGGATACGTTCCTCACGGCTGTCTTCCCGTACGCGGCGAAGCAGCTCGAGGACGACGGGGTCGACTTCCGTGTCTTCAACCTCGGTGACGACACGGTCCTGGGCCGGATGCGGATGACCGACGAGTTCCCGCCCGAGGTTCCGTCGTACATCAACGTGTACTTCGGCGTCGACGATTGCGACGGGGCCGTGGCCCGGGCCACCAAGCTGGGCGGCATTCTGCGCTTCGGGCCCATGGGCAGCCCCTTCGGCCGGTTCGCGGCGCTCAGCGACCCGCAGGGCGCGAACTTCTCCGTGATCGACACCACGACCACCGAGGGCGACAGGCCCAGCTTCCAGGACGTCTGACCAGGCCCGGAGCGGTGGCGGGCGCGGCCATGGCATGATCGAGCGCATGCGTGAACGTGTGGTGGCCGCGTGCGACGGGGCTTCGAAGGGAAACCCCGGACCGGCCGGATGGGCATGGGTGGTCTCCGACGACGAGCGGACCCCCGCCCGCTGGGAGGCGGGCCCGCTCGGCCGGGCCACCAACAACGTCGCCGAACTGACGGCGCTGGAGCGCCTGCTGGCGGCCGTCGACCCGGACGTGCCGCTGGAGATCCGCATGGACTCGCAGTACGCGATGAAGGCGGTCACCACCTGGCTGCCCGGCTGGAAGCGCAACGGCTGGAAGACGGCCGCCGGCAAGCCGGTCGCCAACCAGGAGCTGGTGGTCCGCATCGACGAGCTGCTCGACGGCCGCTCCGTGGAGTTCCGCTACGTCCCCGCCCACCAGGTCGACGGCGACCCGCTCAACGACTTCGCCGACCGCGCCGCCAGCCAGGCCGCCTCGGTCCAGGAGGAGGCCGGCAGCGCCCTCGGCTCCGCGGAGCCGCCGCCGTCGCCCGACACGCCCAAGGCGGCCGCCCCGCGCCGCAAGGCGCCCCGCCGGACCGGCGGCGGAGCGTCCTCGCGCACCATCAAGGCGAAGTTCCCCGGCCGCTGCCTGTGCGGCCGGAGCTACGCGGCCGGCGAGTCCATCGCCAAGAACGCGCAGGGCTGGGGCCACCCGGAGTGCCGTACCGCCGAGGCCTGATCAGCTGTCGAAGGTGTAGAACTTCGTGTGGTCCAGCAGGTCCGACGGACGCACGTCGTTCCACGGCTTCATCGTGTCGTCCAGGTCGACGACGTCGGGCGTTCCGCCGGTCGGCAGGTAACCGGCGTCCGGGTGCCGGCGCTGCCACTCGGCCCACAGCTTGTCGATGTAGGCGTGGTGCAGCCAGAACACCGGGTCGTTGGGGGAGACCCCGGTGGCCATCTGCCCGCCGACCCACACGTGGACCCGGTTGTGCAGATTGGCCCCGCGCCAGCCCTCGAGGTTGTTGCGGAAGCCGTCGGAGGAGCTGTTGTACGGCGCCATGTCGTACGTCGATATGGCCAGCACGGACTCCACCTCCGCGCGCGTCGGCAGCTCGCGCACAGCCGTGCCGAGCGAGCGGCGCAGGAACGTACGGCCGTCCACGCGCACGCTCATCGGCCAGTTGCCGGTGGACCCGGCGAACGGGCCGTCCATCACCCGGCCGTCGCTGCTGCGCCCGGTGCCGCCGAGGAAGTCCGGCGCCCACAGCGAGGCGCGCACCGTGCGGTCGGTGCTCCAGTCCCAGTACGGCAGGGCGACCGAGGAGTCGACCGCCTGCAGGGCCTGCTCGAAGTCGAGCAGGAATCTGCGGTGCCAGGGCAGGAAGGACGGTGAGCGGTGGCCGGTCCGTTCACCGCTGTCGGTGTCGGACATGATGAAGCCGTTGTGCGTGCGAACGAACTCGTCGTAGCGCCCGTTGCGCTTGAGTTCGAGGACGGCGCCCACGAAACGGCGCTTCTCGTCGGCGGTCAGGGTGGCCTGGTTCTTGCGAACGGTCATGTGCGTGGTGCTCCGGATGTCCTTGCGGGGGCGGTCAGTTGGCGGGGAACGGCAGCAGCGGGGCGCCCTGCAGCTCGTCCACAGCGGCACGGGCGGCGGCGCGCGGCGTGGGCACCGGGTCGTAGTGGCTGACGACGCTGATCCAGCTGCCGTCCGCGTTCCGCATCACGTGCAGCTCCACCCCGTCGACGAACACCGAGTAGCCGCCGCCGTGTTCGTGGTGGTGACCGCCCATGCTCGACGGACGGCCCTGTATTCGGCGGCCCTTGTAGACCTCGTCGAAGGAGTCCGGTGCGCCGTGCTGGTGTCCGGCGGCCGAGGCGCCGGGTGCGACGAGCGTGGCGGCCGAGGCCGTGGCGGCCAGGGCGGCCGCCGCGGTGAGCGCGCGGCGCCGGGTGATTTCGGGCATGCGTGTCCTCCTGTGGGGGAGTTCGAGTGGTGACTCCGCATGCCTACCGGGCCGTCCCGGAGGGGAAGAAATCGCCCGGAACCGGTTGGCTGTGATCCGGACAATTGGCCACATGTCGTAGAAGATTGAAGCAAGGTGATCTTGCTGTGAAGATGGGCTCTTCTGCTGCGGAACGGGGAATTCCTTGCCGGGGTGTCCGGTGATCCGGTCATCTTTCTCGTTCGCGATGCGCCCGAGTGGCGCGGGTCACCGCGCCAGACTGACGCGATCCGGCTGGAACCAGGGCGTGGCCCACGTCCGCGACCGGGTGCGAGGAGAACCTGGCCCGGTGGGCGGCCGGAGTGCGGGGTGAAATCTTGGGTGAATGGCCATTCACCGGATAAGGTGAATTCGTATTCACCTGGCAGTCCGAGCTGTTCACAGGAGCGCCCATGGGCCACCCCGCCCCGATATCCCAGCCGTCCGGCACGTCCACCGCGGCGCCCCGGCTGCGGGACCGCCTCACCATCCCGGTGCTCGCGTCGGGCGGCATCCTCATGGCCGTCATGCAGACCGTGGTCGTACCGCTCCTGCCCGACCTGCCACGGCTGACCCACGCCTCGGCGGCCACCGTCTCCTGGATGGTCACCGCGACCCTGCTGTCCGGGGCGGTGCTCACCCCCGTGCTCGGCCGGGCCGGCGACATGTACGGCAAGCGCCGGGTGCTCACCGCCGCGCTCGGGCTGATGACCGTCGGCTCGGTGATGTGCGCCCTGTCCTCCGACATCGGCGTGCTCATCGTGGCCCGTGCCCTCCAGGGCGCCGCCGCCTCCGTCGTCCCGCTCTCGATCAGCATCCTGCGCGACGAACTCCCGCCGGAGCGCCGGGGCTCGGCGGTGGCCCTGATGAGTTCCACGGTCGGCATCGGCGCCGCCCTCGGCCTGCCGCTCGCCGCGCTGGTGATCCAGTACGCCGACTGGCACACCATGTTCTGGCTGACCAGTGCCCTGGGCGCACTCGGTGTGGCGGCCACCTGGTGGGCGGTCAGGGAGTCGCCGGTGCGCGAGCCCGGCCGCTTCGACGTCCTCGGCACGCTGGGCCTGGCCGCCGGCCTTGTGTGCCTGCTGCTGGGCGTCTCCCAGGGCGGCCAGTGGGGCTGGGGCAGCCCCCGGATCCTCGGGCTGTTCCTCGCGGCCGTCGCCGTCCTCGCCCTGTGGTGGTGGCAGCAGCTGCGCACCGAGCGGCCGCTGGTCGACCTGCGCATGGTCACCCGGCCGCGGGTGGGCCTGTCCCATGTGGCGGCCCTGCTGACCGGCTTCGCCTTCTACGCCAACTCGCTCGTGACCGCCCAGCTGGTGCAGGCGCCCAAGGCCACCGGCTACGGCCTCGGGCTGTCCATCGTCTCCACCGGCCTGTGCCTGCTGCCCGGCGGCGTCACCATGCTGCTCTTCTCGCCCCTGTCCGCCCGTATCTCCGCCGCGCGCGGCCCGCGCGTCACCCTCGCCCTCGGCGCCGCCGTCATCGCCTGCGGCTACGCGGTCCGCATCGCCGACAGCCGCGACCTGTGGATGATCATCCTCGGCGCCACGGTGGTGGCGACCGGCACCACCCTCGCCTACTCCGCGCTTCCGACCCTGATCCTGCGGGCCGTCCCGGCCGCCCAGACCGCCTCCGCCAACGGCGTCAACGTCCTCATGCGCACCATCGGCCAGGCCGTCTCCAGCGCCGCCGTCGCCGCCGTCCTCGTCCACCACAGCAGCCCCGTCGGCGGCGTTCCGGTGCCCACACTGCACGGCTATCTGCTGGCGTTCGCGATGGCCGGGGCCATCGCCCTGGTCGCCTGCGCCGCGGCCCTGTCCATCCCGGGCGACGGGCCCTCCGGCGACACCAGGCGCGCCGGGGCAGCCACCCGGGGCGCGCGCGACGAGGCGATGGAGGGAGCATGAGTGCCGTGAGCACTCCATCCGGCCCCCGAGCGCACCTCCCGGAAGCCCCCGCACGTCGCGACGCCGAGGCCACCAAGGCGGTCATCCTCAAGGCCGCCCGCTACCTGCTGGCCCGGCACGCGCACGCCGACATCACCCTGAAGGCCGTCGCCGAACGGGCCGGTGTCAGTCCGCCGTTGATCCTGAAGTACTTCGGCAACAAGGACGCCCTCTTCGCCCGCGTGATGTCCTTCGACACCGACGCGGACGACCTGCTCGACGCGCCGCTTCAGGAGCTGGGCCGCCACATGGTCCGCCATGTGCTGGCCAGCCAGCGCGAGCGCGGCGCCGACCCGCTGGTGCGTATCGCCTTCGCGCCCCTGCAGGGCGACCACGGTGAGATCCTGCGCGCCAACTTCCGCGCCCAGGTGATCGAACGCCTCGCCGCCCGGCTCACCGGCCCCGACGCGGGCCTGCGCGCCGAACTCGCCGTCGCCGGACTCCTCGGGCTCGGGGCGATGTACGGCATCGCGCGCGGCCCGCATCTGCGCGAGACCGACATCGACGTCATCGCCGACCGCTACGGCCCCCTCGTACAGGAACAGCTGACGCCCGGCACCTGAGTCACTCGACGGCCTGGGGGCCGGTCAGCAGCGCCTCCGCGCACCTGCGGAACGCCGTGAGCAGACGGCCGTTGTCGCCCGCGCGGGTCGCCAGCGCGACATGGCTCGGTTCGACGCCGTGCAGCGGGATCGAGGTGAGGCCGGGGCGGATGCGGAGGCTGGGGACACCCGCCGCGATCGCCACCGCCTGCCCGGAGGCGACGAGTTCGAACTTGTCCTCGATGTCGTCGATGTAGGGGCCGTCCGGGGCCGGGCTGCCGTCGGGGCGGGGGTCGATGCGCCAGAACGCGTCCCAGAGCCGGTCCGGCACCCGGGGGAGCGGCTCGTCGGCGATGTCGTCCACGGTGACCGACTCCTTGCCCGCCAGCCGGTGGTCGAGCGGGACGACCAGGATCCGCGGTTCGTCGTAGAGGACGGTCACCCGCAGGCCCTCGGTGACGAACGGCAGCCGGGCCACGAGCGCGTCCACGCGGTGGTCGAGCAGCGCGTCCCGCGCCTCGTTCCAGCGCAGATGCGCGGTCCGCACGTCGGCGTCCGGGAACCTGCGCCGCAGGTCGCGCACGGCCGGGGTGACGAAGACGCCGGTGGTGTAGCCGACGGTGATCCGGCTGGGCTCGGCCGCGGCCCGGGCGACGGCCGTAGCCTGGGCCGCGGCGCGCAACAGCGCCTTGGCGCGCGGCAGGAAGGCCTCTCCGGCCTCGGTGAGCCGGGTGCCCTGCGGGGTGCGGTCGAACAGCCGGGCACCCACCTGCTGCTCCAGACGCCGCACTTGACGGCTCAGGGACGGCTGGGCGATGTGCAGGGCGGTCGCGGCGCGGCCGAAGTGCCGGTGCTCGGCCACGACCGTGAAGTACCGCACCAGCCGGAGGTCGAGGTCCACGGGGGCGGCCGAGTCGGTCATGCCTCAAGCGTACTGCCGCACGAAGTCTGAGTGGACGCTCGTAACCATGCTGAGCTGCGGTGATGCCTGATGTGCATTGCGTGATGCGAAACAGGCTTTGGACCTGGAGCCGGCCCCGGGCCAACGATGAAGTCGTTCCCACCCAGCATCCGAGGAGCTAGATCAACCATGCGTGTTTTCGTCACCGGCGCCACGGGGTTCGTCGGATCCGCCGTCGTTCCCGAACTCGTCGCCGCCGGACACGAGGTCGTCGGCCTCGCCCGCTCGGACGAGGCTGAGGCCTCGCTCAAGTCGGCCGGGGCCGAGGCGTACCGCGGCAGTCTGGACGACCCCGAGAGCCTGGCCCGCGCCGCGGCCGCGGCCGACGGCGTGATCCACCTGGCCTTCATCCACGACTTCACCGACATCTACGCCGCGGGCGCCACCGACCTGCGCGCCATCGAGGCGATGGGCGCCGCTCTGACCGGCTCCGGCAAGCCCTTCCTGGTCACCTCCGGCACGGGGATCGTCCGGGCGGACGGGGGCGGAGCGGTCACCGAGGAGGACGGGCCCGCGCCGGGCGGGCACCGGACCGCGTCGGAGGAGGCCACGCTCGCACTGGCCGAGCGCGGGGTGCGTGCCTGCCTGGTCCGGCTCGCCCCCTCCGTGCACGGCCGGGGCGACCAGGGCTTCGTGCCGCGCCTGATCGGGATCGCCCGGGCGAAGGGCGTGTCGGCCTACGTCGGCGACGGTGCCAACCGCTGGACGGGCGTGCACCGTTCGGACGCGGCCCGGCTGTACCGGCTGGCCCTGGAGTCCGCACCGGCCGGCACCCGGTTGCACGCGACCGACGAGGAAGGGGTGCCCTTCCGGGACATCGCCGCGGTCATCGGCCGGCACCTGGACGTGCCCGTCGTCAGCATGCCCGTCGAAGGGGCTCAGGACCACTTCGGCTGGCTCGGCCGGTTCGCCGGCGCCGACTGCCCGTCGTCGAGCGCGCGGACCCGCGGGCTCCTCGGCTGGGAGCCGCAGGGGCCCGGCCTCCTCGCCGACCTCGACGCGGGCCACTACTTCGAGGCGTAGTCAGCCGCGTCCAGGCGAAGTCAGCGCAGCAGACGGTCGAGGAAGCCGTTCCCGAACACCCGGTGCGGTCCAGACGGTCGAGGATCCCGACCGCCTGCTCCCACACGCCCGCCTCGGACGAGCCGGGCACGGCCGAGCCCAGCACCTCAGGGTCGCTCCATGCGGCGTCCTCGGTGTACGCCCAGCCCTTGGACCACTCCACGCGCGCGAGGGCGTACCCGCCGTCGTACGTGTCCAGCAGGAACCCCCCAGCTCGCGCAGGAATGCCTGCGCGTACGGCGTCCCCGGCAGGGTCAGCACGTCCAGCCACACCGCGGTGTCCCACTCGGGGCGGGCC
Organism: Streptomyces sp. NPDC001816; assembly: GCF_042892235.1. Classification (NCBI taxonomy): domain Bacteria; kingdom Bacillati; phylum Actinomycetota; class Actinomycetes; order Kitasatosporales; family Streptomycetaceae; genus Streptomyces; species Streptomyces sp. NPDC001816. Next base: position 56,574 of record NZ_JBIATY010000005.1, on the reverse strand, counting down.
CCGCTCGGCCGCAGCCCGGACGGCAGCGGGGCGCGGGCGCCCTCGACGCCCGTGTCGGCGGCGTCGTCAAGGCCGGTCACCCGGATCTCCACCGAGCCCTTCACCGGGAACCGGCCCAGCGCCGCGCACGCCTCGAGCCGTTCCCGGTAGCGGCTGGTGAACTCGTGCACCACCCGCTGCACCCCGGCCCGAGTGGTGAGGATCGCGCACCCGTCGGGCCGACCCGCAGGACCACCTCCGTGACGAAGGACCGGCCGAGATGCCGGCCGGCGGGTGCTCACCGTCGGCCGGCACGGCCGTGCCGTGCGCGTCGATCGCCAGGGCGCCGCCGAGGGTGAGGTCGCCGGGCGCGGGTGTGGCGGTGAGGCCGAGGCTCTGCTCCTCCAGGAAGGTGAGCAGGGCTTCGAGGCTCACTCCCGTGCCGGCGCGCACCGCCGACGCACCCTCCAGCGCCATGCCGGTCAGATGGGGTGCGGTGTCGACCAGCAGGACGCGGGTGTCCGCCGTGGTGCCCTCGGTGATCGTCAGCGGCGACCAGTCGTGCGAGCTGCCCCGCGCACGCACCCACCACCCTCTGCGCCAGGCCCAGTTGACGACGGAGAGCACCTGCTCCGGGGTGGTGGGCGCGCAGGCCCACAGCCCGTCCGCGGTGAGATCGCCCACCCAGTTGCGGTACGCCGAGCGGTGGAGCGCCACCTCGGCCGGAAAGCCCGGGAGTTCGGCCGCGGCGGCTCACGGGAACCGAACCACCGTCCCGGTACAGGGAGTTGCTCGCTGAACGATCGATCACGGACTGTGCGGGTGAAACACGCACAGACTCCCGCCGGAGCGACGTGTTCCGCGGGATGCGAGACCTGGTGACACACTGACGCCATGGACGAACGCGTAATCGGCAGGTCGGGTCAGCGGGCATCGGTCGTCGGACTCGGCACATGGCAGCTGGGCGCCGACTGGGGCGAGGTGGACGACAAGGAGGCCCTGTCCGTCCTGGAGGCGGCGGCCGAGTCCGGGGTCACCTTCTTCGACACGGCCGACGTGTACGGCGACGGACGCAGCGAGTCGACCATCGCCGCCTTCCTGGGCGGCCGGCCCGATCTGCACGTGCTCGTGGCCACCAAGATGGGCCGCCGGGTCGAGCAGATCCCCGAGAACTACGTCCTGGACAACTTCCGCGCCTGGAACGACCGCTCCCGCCGCAACCTCGGCGTCGACCGCCTCGACCTGGTGCAGCTGCACTGCCCGCCCACCCCCGTCTACTCCTCCGACGAGGTGTTCGACGCCCTCGACACCCTGGTGGCCGAGGAGCGGATCGCCGCGTACGGCGTGAGCGTGGAGACCTGTGCCGAGGCGCTGACCGCGATCGCCCGGCCGAACGTGGCGAGCGTGCAGATCATCCTCAACGCGTTCCGCATGAAGCCCCTGTACGAGGTGCTCCCGGCGGCACGGGAGGCGGGCGTCGGCATCATCGCGCGCGTGCCGCTCGCCTCCGGACTGCTGTCCGGCAAGTACACCAAGGACACGGTCTTCGCGGCCGACGACCACCGCACCTACAACCGGCACGGCGAGGCCTTCGACCAGGGCGAGACCTTCTCCGGCGTCGACTACGCGACCGGCGTCGAGGCGGCCGCCGAGTTCGCCGCGCTCGCCCCCGAGGGGTACACCCCGGCCCAGCTGGCCCTGCGCTGGATCGCCGAGCAGCCCGGCGTGACCACGGTCATCCCCGGCGCCCGCAACCCGGAGCAGGCCCGGGCCAACGCGGCCGCCGCCAAGCTGCCACCGCTGCCCGAGGAGACGTTCACCGCGATCCGCGACCTGTACGAGCGCCGGATCAAGGACCAGGTGGAGCAGCGCTGGTAGGTGCCGTCCGGGCGGTCAGCCGGCCGTACGGGCTTCCAGTGCGGCCAGCTGACGGTCGTGCACCCTGCTGAGAAGCAGCAGCGACAGCACGGCGCCGATCAGCGCGCAGAACATGTCCCACTGGGTGTCCCACACATCGCCCTGGGTGGCGAGGAAGGCGTCCGCGCTGTGCCCGCCGGTCACGGCGGCCGCCCACTCCAGCAGTTCGAAGCAGGCGCTGAAGGCGAGGCAGGCGCACACGGTGAGCGGCGCCAGCCAGCGGCTGCCGCGCAGCGGCGAGGTGCGGCTGAGCAGTTCGCGGACGAGGACGGCCGGGACGAAGCCCTGCATCAGGTGCCCGAACCGGTCGTACGGGTTGCGGGACAGACCGAAGGTGTCCCGCACCCAGTCGCCCGCGGGCACCTGCGCGTAGGTGTAGTGGCCGCCGACCGCGAGGACCAGCGCGTGCACGGCCAGCAGCCCGCACAGCAGCCCGGTCAGCGGGAAGCGCCGCCAGACCAGCACCACCAGGGGCAGCCCGACCAGCGCCCAGACCGTCTCCAGGAACCAGGTCGTGCGGTCGTGCACGTCCCACGCCGACACGGCGAGGCCCACGGCCACCACGCCCGCGAACAGGGCGGGCGGCACGCGGCGCGGTGCGGGCAGCGGGGCGGGGTGCACTGAGGTCATGGCGGGGCTCCTTGCAGGAGGAGAGGAAGGAACCCCCATCGTGACGGCGGCCGACGGGCCCGGGCATGAGTACCGCTACTCAGCCCGGGCTGAGGATGTCCGCCGCGCCCTACGACTGGCTTCCGACGGCCCCGCGCAGCACGGTCAGGCAGGTGCCGATGGCCTGCTGAAGCTCCTCCAGGCGCTGGACCATGTCGTCCTCGTAGAAGTCCTGGGCGTCGTCGAAGGTCAGCTCCTCGAACGCCCGGGTCGCCTTCTGCAGGCTGCTGTAGAACTTCGTCCGCCGCTCCTGGACCCGCAGTTCGGGGTCGGCCTCGACCGTCTCGGCGACGAGGGACTTCAGGGTGTCGTAGGCCTCGGTGGCCCACTCGCCGGTGTCCTCGCCGTCGTCCAGCTCGTCGATCAGCGACAGGTGGCGCTCGGCCTCCTCGCGCAGCTCGACGGGCGCGTCCACGGTCTGTCCGGCCGGCGTCCTGATCTGTCCGGACTCGGCGATCTGCCGGACGTAGCCGATCCGGTCGGCCGAGCGGCTCTCGCTCGCCACGGCCTTCTTCAGGTCGTCGGTGCGTACGACGTCCCGGGCCAGCTCGGCCTGCAGGTCCGGGTCCTCCTTGAGCCGGTCCAGCAGGGCGGAGCGGGCGGCCCGGGCGGTGGAGGGGTCGGCGAGGATCGCGGCGCGCAGCGCGGTGGGGTTCTCGGCGACCTCCAGGGCTTTGGTGGGACGGATGCCCTCGGCCTCGGCGGCCTGGGCGATGGCGGTGCCGCGCTCGGAGGTGGCGCTGTTGCGGGAGACGTAGTAGCTCAGCCACACGTCGGCGTCCGGCAGCTCGACGTCCTGGCCCGGCCGGAGCGCCTCGAAGTGCGGGACGAGCCCGTCGTCGGCCGCACGGTCCCAGGCCTTGTAGTAGCGCATGACCCGCTCGGGCGAGCAGCCGGCCAGCTCAGCGAACTCCTTCGCCGATACCTTGGGTGTCTCTCCGGCGGCCTGTCCGCCCGGCCGCACGCTGCGCGCCACCATCAGCGCGAAGGCCCAGCCGCCGGTGCGCGCGTAGACGCCGAACTCGCGTGCGTCCCGCGCCACGAGGTCGGACAGGGGCGCCACGGCCGGCACGGACGTCTCGGACGGGTCGATCGCAAGGGTCACGGATGACTCTCCTGGAGGCATGTCTGGGCGGGACCGCACTCGGTGCGCGAGTGCGACTGGACAGCCTATATCCACCCATTGGCAACGCTTTGACGGCCCTACCTGTCCGCCGCCGGGTGCCGGTCAGCCCTTGGTCTCGCGGAAGGTCTGCAGGAAGGTCCTGAGAGCGAGCTGGCTACCGGCATCGTCCCAGGCCTTGTCCGCAGTGGTGAAACGCAGGGAGAAGCTGCGCCCGCCGCCGAGCAGGAATCCGCGCCCGAAGGTGTGCACCCGTGCGTCGCCGGATCCGGACAGCCACTCCAGGTCGGCTGCCTGGTAACTCCGGTAGGCCGTGGCCCGGATGCTGCCGACCCGGTGGTAGCCGGGGAGCCGCTCCAGCACCGGTTCGACCTCGTCCCGCCATACGGCGACCGGGTCCGGGCCGGCCTGCTCGCTGTAGGTGACGGCGAGGGTCGGGGAGTCGGCGTCGGTGCCGAAGGTGATGCGGTAGGCGTGGTCGGCCCCGCGTGAGGTGGTCAGCCGCTTCCAGTCGTCCGGCAGGGCCACGGAGAAGCCCTCCGGGGCGGTGTAGCGGTGGAAGCCGGCAGGCAGGGCCGGGGACGGGGAACTGCTGGGGCTCGGTCTGATGCTCGTGCTCGTGCTGCTCGTAGTGGGGCTGGCACTCGGGCTGGGGGTGTTGTTCTCGGTGCGGTCGGCCGGTGGGGCGGCCGTGGCGGTGGGCCGTGGCGGCTCGGCAGCGGTGGAGGTGCCGGGCAGTTGGTGGGTCGCTGCCAGGACGGCCGCCGTGACGGTGACGACGGCCAGCGCGGTCCCGGCCACCATCATCCCTCTGCCGCGTACCGGGCCCACGTGCCGGACGGCCGCGTAGGCGCTGCGCAGCCGGGGCGCGGGCGCGGGGTCGCGGTCCGCGTCGGCGTCCTCGTCGAGGGCCCGGATCAGCGCCTCGCGGACCACCGGCCGGGTCAGCCGCTCCCGGGAGTTCTTGCGCAGCAGCCCCTGGACGGACTGGGTGAGCGGGCCGGTGCGCAGCGGGGTGCGCAGGGGCAGCCGGTCCACGGCCTTCAGCGTGGCGTCCGGGCGGCCCCGGTCACGGAACGGCGGGCGCCCCTCGACCGCCGTGTAGAGGATCGCGCCCAGCGCCCACAGGTCGGCCGCCGGTCCGATGCGCTCGTCGCGTGCCTGTTCCGGCGAGGCGTACGACGGTGCCGTGAGCCTCGGGGCCAGCGTTGCGCCCGCCAGCCCGAACCCGGCGACCACGACCGGGCCCGCGTCCCGGACGAAGACCTGGCCGGGGCTCAGCTCGCCGTGGGTGATGCCCTCGTCGTGCGCGGCCTGGAGCACGTCGAGAATTTCGAGGCCGATGCGCGCCGCCCGCACCGGGTTGAACGGGCCTTCGCGGTCGAGGAGTTCGCTGAGGGGGGTGCCGTCGATCCAGTCCGTGACCGTCCACAGGGTGCCCGCCTCCACGACGGCGTCGACGACCGTGGCGACCTGGCCGGGACACAGGAGCCGCATGGTCTCGGAGGTCCGGACGACCCGGGCCGTCGCGCGGCGCAGGGTGTCCGCGTCGCAGGTCTCCGGGAGGCCGGTCTGTGCCACCAGGCGGGGCTGGTTTGCCACCACGTCCTCCGCGTACCACCACAGCCGGTTCGTCTCCCGGGCGAAGACCTCGAGGAGCCGGTACCGGCCGGCGACCAACTCGTGTGCGGAGACGTGCGCCTTGACCATGGTCATCCCTCGCTGAAACCCCTGACTCGTCCTTTCTCACAGGTACGCGGGGTGTGCGGGGGAGCGTTCAAAGAATCCGAAACTCCGGCCCCGTTCCTGCCTTTTATTCAACTTGCCGAAAGCGCTTGCGAGTTTGGGATAACGGCACATGACCGGGCATCGACCTGCGGGTAACCGATGGTAAATGCCCGGGTGCGCCGCCGTGTTCGGAATGTCTGGAATCAGTGCGGTTTCAGAGGTCGCGGGCCACCAGGAAGTCCAGCAGCCGGAGCATCTCCTCGGCGGCGGGCGGCGGGACTTCCGTGAGCAGGGAGCGCGCGGCGGCGGTGTGCCTGCGCGCCTCGGTCAGTGCCGCCGTGCGGCCGCCCGCCCGCTCGATCAGCGCGGCGGCCTCCTCGGTCCGGCCCGGGTGGTCCAGCAGGGCGGGCAGGTGGCGGGCGGCGGGGGAGTCGAGCGCGGCCAGGACCGGGAAGGTCTTCTTGCGCTCGCGCAGATCGCCGCCGGCCGGCTTGCCGGTGACGGCCGGGTCGCCCCAGAGGCCCAGCACGTCGTCCACCAGCTGGAAGGCGACGCCCAGATGCCGCCCGGCGCGGTCCAGCGCGGTGACGACCGGCTCGGGCGCCCCGCCCAGTGTGGCCCCGAGCGCAGCGGCGCAGCCCAGCAGCGCGCCCGTCTTGTGCTCCGCCATCGCCCGGTACTCCTCGGGCGTGACCCGCTCCGGCCCGCCGAAGGGCCGTGCGGCGAACAGCAGGTCGTCGGCCTGGCCGCGCACCAGATCGGCGAGGGCCGTGGACAGGAGCCGTACGGCACCAGGACCGCCCGGCTCGGCGGCCAGGGTCTCCACGGCGAGCGCGAACAGGGCGTCACCGGCGAGGACCGCGGGACCCGTGCCGTACGCCTTCCACACCGCGGGGCGCCGGCGCCGGGTGGCGTCGCCGTCCATGATGTCGTCGTGGAGCAGGGAGAAGGCGTGCACCAGTTCCACCGCGACCGCCGCCGGGACCCCGGCGCGCCCGTCGGCGCCGGCCGCCCGGGCGCCGAGCACCGCCAGCGCTTGCCGTACGCCCTTGCCGCCCGGCGCGGCGGCGGGAGCGCCGCCGACCTCGCACCAGCCGAAGGAGTACGCGGCCATCTCGGCCACCCAGGGGTGCAGCCGTCCCACCGCCTCCGTCAGCGCGGGGCGCACCAACTCCCGGCAGTGGTCGAGGATTTCCGGAGCCGAGGCAGGCGCCTGCAGCGCCGAGGGGAGCGCGGTCACCGTACGACCCCCACGTCCAGGCCGAACTCCGTCAGCGCAGGGCGTGTCAACTTCCGGCAGTGGTCGAGGGTTTCCGGAGCCGGGGTCGGCGCCTGCACCGTCGAGGGGAGCGCGGTCATCGTACGGCCTCCGCGTCCAGGCCGAACTCCGCCTGCGCCCGGGCCACCATCTCCCGTGCGTGCCTGAGTCCGCTGCGCTCCAGCACCCGGGCCAGGTCGGCGAGTTCGGCCGCCGTCTCGGCGCGGTCGTGGCCCAGGTGGGCCTGCGACTTGGCCAGGCCCAGCCGGGCCAGCGCCTCGCCGCGCGGCTCGCTCATCGCCCGGAACTCCTCCAGGGCCAGCTCGTACAGGTCCCGCGCCTCGGCGTACCGCCCCGCGCGGTAGAAGACGTTGCCGCGCATCTTGTGGTTGTAGGCGAGCGCGCTGGACAGGTTCATCGCCCGGCAGGTGACCTCGGCCCGCGCCAGCAGCTCCAGCGCCCGCTCGGTGTCCTTGTCGCGGACCGAGAGGACGTCGGCGAGTCCGCGCAGCGCCCAGGCGTGGCCGCGCCGGTCCTCGGCCCGCTCGGCTATCTCCGCCGCCTCCTCGAAGAGCGTGTACGCCTTGTCGTACCCCCCGGTGTTGCGGTGCATCTGCGCGATGCCCTCCAGCGCCCACACCGTGTGCCGGGCCTCCCCGCGCCTGCGGGCCTCGGCCAGCAGCTGCTCGTGCAGCCGGCCGACCGCCTCGTAGTCGCCCTGGATGCGGCCGGTCTCCGCGAGGCCCGCCAGCGAGTAGCCGCGGACAACGATGTCGCCGCCCTGCTCGCCGAGTTCGGCCGCGAGCCCGAGCAGCCGCCAGGCCAGCGGGAACGCGCCGCGCTGCCGGGCGAGAGTGCCGCCGCTCCACAGCGCCCACGCCATCGCGGCCGTGTCCCCGGCCTCCCGGGCGGACCGGTAACTCGCCTTCCAGGCCCGGTCGGCGTCTCGCACCTGGCCGAGCCGCCGGTGCGCCTCGGCGACGGCGAGCCCGCAGCGGGCGGCCTCGTCGGGGCGGCCCGACCGCTCGGCGTCGCGCAGCCGCTCGGTGCCCTCGCTCAGTACGTCGACCAGCGAGGAGTTCACGGACAGGGTGGTCAGGGTGCCCTGGTACTCCGGGGCGAAAGCCTTGCCGTACATGTATGCCTTTCTATACACGGTGTGTATACATGATGTGTATAGCGTGCCGAAAACATGCCCTGACCCCGGGGGTCAGGGCTTGGTCTGTTGTCGGTCAAGACGCCGGTACGGCAACGGGGGTTGCCCGTGAGGCGTAGATCACGTCACGGGGCGTCAGTGCTGCTGCACCTTCTGCGGGGTTTCCTCGCTCGGTCGTACGACGACGTATCCCTCGCCCTGGAGCATCAGCTGGATGGCCTCCCCGGAGCCGCCGCGCAGCATCGAGCCGAACGACTGGGAGCGGTGCAGGGACGTCTGCAGATGCGCGGTCCAGCCGACCACCGCGTCCGTGTCGACGTACACCGGGTACTGGGCCGAGACCGGTATGACCAGCGGGTTGCCCTCGCACACGAGACCGAGCCGGCCCTGTCCGCTGAACACGCTGTTGAACAGGCCGCCGCCGGTGATGCCCGAGCCCTTCACGGTCTTGATCTCGTACGACAACGACGGGTCGAAACACAGGACGTTGCGGCCGTTGACGGTGAACTGGTCGCCCTGCTCCACCTCGACGATGAAACAGTTCTGGGCCTCGTGCGCGAACCACACCTCGCCCTGCCCGCGCACCGCCATCAGCGGCAGCCCCTCACCGGTGACCGCGCGCTTGAGCATGCCGCCCACGCCCTGGCCCTTGCGCTCGAACTGGAGACCGCCGCGGTGGGCGATCATCGCGCCCTGGCGGGCGAACATCTCACCGTCGACCGCGTACTTGATGCACTTGGCGTTCTCGACGGTCATGCCCGGCTCCACGGCCGGACGCACCATGTGCTGACTGGAAAACAGATCACCCTTCATGCGGGGCATGGTGACCCGGAAGGTGTCGCTCCGCCAAGATCACGGCACGTGCCCGGTCAGCCACCGAACAACTGGGCCCAGTAGGTGCCCGCCCGGCCGCCGCCGGTGAAGCCGACACCGATGTGCGTGAAGTCCGGTTTGAGGATGTTCGCGCGGTGGCCCGGGCTGTTCATCCAGCCGTCCACCACCTCGGCGGGGGAGCGCTGACCGCAGGCGATGTTCTCGCCGATGGTGCGCCGGCGGGAGCCCGCCCTGGCGGCCCGGTCCCAGGGCCGGCTTCCGTCGGGGCAGGTGTGCGCGTAGAAGTCGCGGGCCACCATGTCCGCGCAGTGCGCCTGCGCGGCCCGCGCGAGCGGCGGATCCGCCGCCAGCGGAGCCAGCCCGGCCCTCGCCCGCTCGGCGTTGGTGAGCGCGACGACCTCGGCGACCGTCCGGGCCAACTCGCCCGGCGTCAGGGGCCTGGCCCACAGTGCGGTCCAGTACCGGTCGCCCGCGTCGGAGTGGGCCAGGCCGAGATGGGTGAAGCCCGGGTCGAGCAGGGTGTGCCGGGCCTGGCCGGTGTCCAGGCAGTAGGCGACGAACTCGGCCGGGGTGCGGGGCCCGGACACGAGGTGCTCGCCGACGGTGACGTACGCGTATCCGGTGGCCGTGATCCGCTGGTGAACCGAGACGCCGTCCAGGCCCTCGGCGGTGAGCCGACCCGCGGCGGCCATCGCGTCGGCGTGCGCCCGCGCGGCGGAGCCGAGGCATGCGTCGAGCGCCACCGGAGGGGAGCCGGCCCGGGCCCGGGCGGAGTTGACCAGCCCGAGGAAGCCGTCGGCATCCGGACCGGGCCCCGCCTGCGGACCGTCGTCCACGACGTCCACCCCGAAGTCCCGGGCGAGCCCTGCCAGCCCGTCGGCATACCCCTGCCCGATCGCCCGCAGTTTCCACCCCGGACCCCGCTGATACAGCTCGGCGAGCAGCAGCACGGTCTCCGGCCCGAGCCGCGGCGGGACAAAGCGGATCAAAGTGCGTCCGGAACCGTCGGTGACTTCCAGCCGGGGCGCGGGCAACCGCCCGAGAGGTATGCCTGGCTCGGCCGCGCTGACGGCGACGGTGACCCGGGTGGCCCCGGCCCGCAGCCGTGCCGGATCGACGTGGAGCGCGTCACCACGCAGCCGCACCCCAGGCGCACCCGGCTGGTTGTAGAACACGAAGTCCCCGTCCCCACCGACCTTCCCGCCCCCGTCCGTGACGAGGGCGGACACATCGAAGGGCCCGGCAACCCGCAACACCAGCGCACCGCCGGGCAGAGCCAGATTCCCTCCGGGGACCAACTCGCTCGTCACATCACAAGGAACGCATGGCGGGCACGGGCAGGTTCCAGCGACGACGAAACCCCTATTCCTTCAGATCCCTCTCCATCACCGCGGAGCCGCTCGGCGTCTTCGCCGGCTTGCCGCAGAACGCCGACTCCAGCACCCCCGCCATCGTGTTCAGCACCTTCGAGTTGTTGGACGTGTTGGCCACGGCGGCAACACTCCGCTTCCCGTCCTTGGAGGCGAACGCGTACGTGTAGTACCCCTGCACCGCACCCGTGTGCCCGTACACCGACACCCCGCACGTCAGATCCCGCCGCCGCAGCCCGAGCCCGTATGCCGTGGTGCTGTTGACCTGGGTGAACCGCTCCATCTCGGCGAGCCGCGCGGCGGACATCAGCTTCCCTCGCAGCAGCGCCGAATAGAACGTGTTCAGGTCGTGCGCGCTGGAGATCATCGCGCCCGCGCTCTGTGCCCACGACACCGTCTGCGCGGTCGCGTCGACGAGCTGGGCGCCGGCCGTGTCCGGGGTGAGGTACCCGCGCGTGTACCGGCCCGGGATCTTCGTGTCGGGGTGGACGTAGAAGGTGTCGGTCAGATTCAGCGGCTTGAGGATGCGGTTCTGGTACTCGGTCTTCACGGAGTGCCCGGTGAGCTTCTCGATGAGCATGCCCGCCACCACGAAGTTCGTGTTGGAGTACGAGTACGCGGCGCCGGGCGCGTTGGTGCGGGGTTTCTTGAGGGAGAGCGTGACCAGCTGCTGGTAGGTGTAGACCTTGTTCCGTACCGCCTCGAAGCCGGACACGCTCTTGGCGAACATGTCGTTGCTGTAGTCGTACAGGCCGCTGCGGTGGCTCAGGATGTGCCGGACCGTGATGTGGTCGTCCGGCAGCAGCTTGGGCAGGTAGCGATTGACGGGGGCGTCCAGGTCCAGCTTGCGCTCGTCGGCCAGCTGCAGCAGGACCACGGCCGAGAAGGACTTGGTGACGCTGCCGATGCGGAAGCGGTCGTCGGTGCTGATGACCCGCTGTGTGCCGCGGTCGGCGACGCCCCGACTCAGCCGGTAGGTGCTGCCGTTGTCGTCGATCCGCGCCAGCACACCGGGGGCGCCCTGTGCCACCGCCGAGCGCAGCACCGCGTCCAGGCCCGTGGTGTCGGGCGCCGGAAGCGCCGCCGGCGTGGGTGCGTCCGCCTGCGCGGTCGCGGCCCGCGCCGGGACCGCGACGAGCGACAGCACGACCGCTCCGAGTACCGCACCGCTGCTCACCCTTGCTGAGACCATCCGGCTCTCACTCCATCCATGCGGTTTCTGATGCGACATCGGTCACATTCCGGCCTGGGAACCTAGGGGATGTGGGCAACGTCTCCACATCCGACACACAGTTGGCCGTATCGTGATCACCCTCGCGGCAGGCATTCGTAAAGGATTGTCATAGAAAACCGCGAAATGGATCATTCCGGCTTTACGCGCGCATGACTCATCCGTAAGGGTTACCCCTCGGAGCCCGACCAGCTCCCATGGTGCCCAACAGTGCCATGTCTCAAGGCAGTTGGTGATTCCTGCTGCCTCGAACGAAGGAACCCTGATCAGATTGCGTAGACCGCACATACGCAGCGTGGCGGTCGCCGTCGCGGTGACGACGGCTGCTACGGGCCTGGCCGGTACGGCCTTCGCGGGTCCCTCCACGGGGGTGGAGCGGTCCTCCGCCTCCGCCGCCTCGACGGCCACGCTGGTGGTGGAGGCGGCGCGCACCGCGGCCTTCGCCCACAACACGGCGACCGGCGTCTCGCAGGGCGACGAACTCCACGTCCAGGACGTGATGATCGACCCCGAGGGTGCGCGCCACGTCCGCTTCGTCCGCACTCACAACGGAATGCCCGTTCTCGGTGGCGACCTCATCGTCCACCTGAACCGGCAGCTGGGCTACGCGGGTGTCACCCGCGCGGCCGGCAAGTCCGTCAAGCCCGCCACCACCAAGGCCAAGCTGACCGCGGGTCAGGCCGCGGCGAAGGCAGCCCAGGTCGCCAAGGGCGACGCGGGTGACGCCGAGCTGGTCGTGGACGCCCGTGGCGGCGCCTCCGCCCTCGCCTACCAGGTGACCGTCACCGACAAGGGTGCCTCCAGCACCGTCGTCATCGACGCCGTCACCGGCAAGGTGCGCAGCAACACGCCCGACGCGGACCAGTTCCTGTCGCCGAAGCTGGTGGACACGCTGCGCAAGCGCGGCGAGACCATCGACCCGGCCACCGGCATCGGCTCCGACGCCTCCGCCGGTCTGCTCGGCTCGGGCGCCTCCGGCGCGACGAGCTACCCCTCGACCGCGCACGGCACCGGCAAGACCCTCTTCGTGGGCAACGTCGGTCTGACCACCACGGCGACCTCGCGCGGCCACTACCTGCTCAAGGACCCGACCCGGTACGGCACCGAGACCCGGGACGCCAAGAACAAGTACACGGAGAGCTTCGGCGCGGGCACGAAGTTCACCAGCACCACCAACGTGTGGGGCAACAACAAGACCAGCAGCCGTGCCAGCGCGGCCGCGGACGCCCAGTACGGCGTGACCAAGACCCTGGACTTCTACAAGAAGACCTTCAACCGCAAGGGCATCGCCAACAACAGCAAGGCCGCCCGCGCGATGGTCCACTGGGGCAACAAGGTCGCCAACGCGTTCTGGGACCCGACCTGCAACTGCATGCTGTACGGCGACGGCGACGGCACGATGTTCAAGAAGCCGCTCGTCGTCCTCGACGTCACCGGTCACGAGCTGACCCACGGCGTCGTGGAGGCCACGGCCAAGCTCGAGCCGACCTACGTCGACAACGACGGCAACCAGTACGGTGAGCCCGGCTCGCTGAACGAGTCCCTCGCGGACATCTTCGGTTCCAACGTGGAGTTCTACGCCAACAACACGAAGGACACGCCGGACTACCTGGTCGGCGAGAAGCTGGGCCTGGACCAGAAGTTCCTGCGCCGTCTCGACCACCCGTCGCTCGACAAGCTCGAGGGCACGATCGACTACTGGTCGCCGGACACGTACTACACCGAGGTGCACGCCGGTTCCGGTGTCTCCTCGCACGCCTACTACCTCCTCGCGGAGGGCAGCGGCAAGAAGACGATCAACGGCGTGAACTACAACTCGCCGACCTTCGACGGCTCCACGGTCAAGGGCATCGGCCGCACCAAGGCCACGGCCATCTTCTACCGTGCGCTGACCCGCTACATGGTCTCCACCACCGACTTCCACCAGGCGCGCGTCGCGACGCTGAAGGCGGCCAAGGACCTGTACGGCTCGACCAGCACCGAGTACAAGACGGTGAACAAGGCGTGGGCCGCGGTGAACGTCACCGCCGCCAACACGCCGGCCGCCCACTGACGGACGGCAGCAGCACACCAGCACCACCGGATGCCCCGCCTCGCGCGGGGCATCCGCATGTCCACAGCCGTGGGCCGGTGCCGGGCCAACTGCCCCCGCAACAACTGCTGTTTCTTTTATTGACAGCGGAAATTAATGACCATAGGTTCCCGGCCATGCGCCCGACCCCCGCCGCCGAGTCGTTCCCGGTCCACACGCCGGCCGCCTCGCAGGTCTTCACGACGGTCCTGTCCCACGGCCCGCTGACCCGCCTGGAGGCGGGCCGCCGCGCGGGGCTGTCCCCGGCCGCCGTCACCAAGGCCGTCCGTCCCCTGCTGGAGGCCGGCTATCTGGTGGAGGGCGCCGACGAGGAGGCCCGCCCCGCCCTCGGCCGGCCCGCCGGCCTGGTCCGGGTCAACGGCGAACGGGCCCTGTTCATCGGCGTCAAGGTGACCGGCGACGAGCTGATCGCCGTACTGACCGACCTGTGCTGCCGCATCCGCCTCGCCCGGCGCGTCGCCCTTCCGGGCCGGGCGACCCGCAAGGTGCTGGCCTCGATCGCGGACCTCGTCCAGGAACTCCTCGGCCACGCCGCCGAGTCGGGGGCCCCCGTCCGTGGGCTCGGCATCGCCGTCTCCGGCGACGTCGACCGTGCCGAGGGCGTGGTGCGCTATTCGCCCTTCCTGGCGTGGCGGGACGTACCCCTCGCCGAACTCGCCGGAATGACCAGCGGGTTGCCGGTCACGGTCGACAACGACGTGCGCGCGCTGACCGTCGCCGAGCAGTGGTTCGGCGCCGGAGCGGGCCTCAGCGACTTCGCCGTGGTCACCGTCGGCGCGGGCATCGGCTGCGGACTCGTCGTCCACGGACAGGTGGTCGCGGGCGCGCACGGCGTGGCGGGGGAGATCGGCCACATCGTCATCGACCCGGCGGGAGCGCCCTGCCACTGCGGCAACCGCGGCTGTGTCGAGGCGATCGCCGGGGACGCCGCCGTCGTCGCCCGCATCCGTGAGGTGACCGGCCGTCAAGTCACGGACAGTGCCGAGGCGGTGGCCCTCGCCCACCAGGGCTTTCCCGGGGCCCGCGAGGTCTACGCACGGGCCGGAGAGGCCATCGGCCGGGGCATCGCCACCGTGGCCAACCTGCTCGGACCCGAGCGCGTGATCATCTCCGGCGAGGGCCTGGCCGCCTACGACCTCTTCGCCGAGCAGATCCGTGAGGCGTTCACCGCGGCCGCCTTCGGCTCGGCCGCCCAGTGCGACGTTCAGACCCGCCCGCTCCCCTTCGAGGAGTGGGCGCGCGGCGCCGCGGCCGCCGCGATCCAGTCCTTCATCACCTCGACCCCCAGCAGCGGAAAGGGCTGAGCGCCCCGACCCTCACCCACCCAGGAGGTACGGCCCATGTGGTCACCCTCGTATTCCGTCCTGCCCGCACGCGGGCTCAGAGCGGCCGTCGTCCTCGCCCTCACCGCGGGTCTCGCCACCATCGCACCGGCCGCCGCGCACGCCGACACCCGGCCGGCCCCGGCCGCCAGGCCCTACATGGGCTGGTCCAGTTGGAGCATGCAGTCGTCCAAGTACCCTGGTCTCAACCCGGACGGCGACTACAGCTACCTCACCGAGGCGAACGTCCTGAAGCAGACCGACGCCCTCGCCGCCAAGCTGAAGAAGTACGGCTACACCTACGTCAACATCGACGCCGGCTGGTGGCGGGACAAGACCTGGAAGCCCGAGTTCGACCAGTACGCCCGCCAGACGCCCGACCCGGGCCGCTTCCCGCACGGCATGAAGGCGGTCGCCGACCATATCCACGCCAAGGGCCTCAAGGCCGGCATCTACCTGCCGGTCGGCCTGGAGAAGGAGGCGTACGGCGACGGCAAGGTGCCGATATGGCACACCGACGGCTGCACCACCGCCGACATCGTCCACGGCGACCTGCGCACCACCAACGGCTGGGACAGCGCCTACAAGCTGGACTTCGCCAAGCCCTGCACCCAGAAGTACGTCGACTCCCAGGCCCAGGCGCTCGCCGACTGGGGTTATGACTTCCTCAAGCTCGACGGCGTCGGCCCCGGTTCCTTCAAGAGCGGCGACAACTACGACAACGTTGCCGACGTGGCCGCCTGGCAGAAGGCCATAGCCGCCACCGGCCGGCCCGTCCATCTGGAGATCTCCTGGTCCCTGGACATCGGGCACGCCGCCGACTGGAAGAAGTACTCGGGCGGCTGGCGCGTCGACACCGACGTCGAGTGCTACTGCAACACCCTCGTCAGCTGGGAGAACTCCGTCGACGACCGCTTCGACGACACCCCCGGCTGGACCCGGCACGCCGGACCCGGCGGCTGGAACGACCTCGACTCCCTCGACGTCGGCAACGGCGCCATGGACGGCCTGACCAAGGCCGAACGGCAGACCTACGCCACCCTGTGGGCCGTCGCCAAGTCCCCGCTCTACACCGGCGACGACCTGACCACGCTCGACAGTTACGGCCTCTCCCTGCTGACCAACAAGGAGGTCATCGCCGTCGACCAGGGCGACACACCGCCCGCCCGGCCGGTCACACCCTCCGACCCGCAGCAGGTGTGGGCCGCGAAGAACCCCGACGGCAGTTACACCCTCGCCCTGTTCAACCTCGCCGGCTCGCCGGCCGCCGTCACCGCCGACTGGTCCTCCCTCGGTTTCACCGGCAAGGCGGGTGTGCGGGACCTGTGGAACCACGAGAACCTGGGCACGTACAAGAACAAGATCACCGAGGCCCTGCCCGCCCACGGCTCCCGCCTGTTCACCGTCTCCCCGCACGGCAGCACCCTGCACACCACCGGCTACGAGGCCGAGTCCGCGGGCAACATCCTCAGCGGCAACGCGTCGGTCGCCGACTGCTCCGCCTGCTCCGGTGGCAAGAAGGTCGGCAACCTGTACCTCGGCGGCAAGCTCCGCTTCGACAACGTCGTCGTCGACAAGCCCGGCACCTACCTGATCAAGGTCGCCTACGTCAGCGGCGACGCCCGCCCGGTGAACATGTCCGCCGGCTCGGGCGGCGCCACCCGCCACAAGTTCCCCTCCACCGGCGACTGGGGCAGCGTCGAGACGGTGAGCGTGCCCGTCACCCTGAAGGGGGGCGCCAACACCCTCACCTTCGACAGCGGTTCGGACTACGCGCCCGACATCGACCGCATCGACGTCCCCGCCTCCCCCCGCCTGTGATCGGAGCCCGCCATGGAGAATCCGACCAGCAGACGCGGCTTCCTCGCCCTCGCCGCGGCCACCGGAGCCCTCACCTCACTGCCCTCCTTCACCGCGACCGCCGCCCCGCAGCGGCCCTCCGCGACTCCCGCGCCCGACCCCCGTCACCAGCTGTGGTGGCGGGCCCCCGCCGACGAGCACTCGCTGATCGAGCAGGGACTGCCCGTCGGCAACGGCCGGCTGGGTGCCCTCGCCACCAACGATCCCGGCCGGGACGTCCTGCTCGTCACCGACGCCACCCTGTGGACCGGCGGGCTCAACGACACCCTCGACTCCGACGGTCAGTTCCCCTACGGCCGCGACGACTTCGGCTCGCTCACCCTGCTCGCCCGCCTGACCGTCGACGTCCCGGACCACGACCTCGGCGCCGTCACCGGCTACCGCCGCACCCTCGACCTCGCCCAGGGCGTGGTGACGACGTCGTACGTCCGCTCCGGAGTGACGTACCAGAGGCAGCTGTTCGTGAGCCGCCCCGACGACGTGGTGGTCCTGCACCTCACGCAGAAGGGCGGCGGCCGCTACACCGGCACGGTGACCCTCGAGGGCACGCACGGCGAGAAGTCGTCGAGCGCCACGTCCTTCGTCGGCTCCTTCCGCAACGGACTGCGGTACGCGGCCGCGGTCACCGCGTACGGCAGCGGCGGCACCGTCCGTGTCGACGGCACCCGCGTGACCTTCTCCGGGTGCACGGACCTGACCGTGGTGCTGAGCGGCGGCACCAACTACGCGCCCGACGCCGCCGCCCACTACCGCGACCCCTCCCTCGACCCCGAGGCCCTCGCCCGCACCAAGGTCCACGCGGCCGCCGGCCACCCGGCGGACACGCTGCTGCGCACCCACGTCGCCGACCACCAGGCGCTGTACGGGCGGTTCGACATCCGGCTCGGCACCTCGTCGGACCGGCAGCGCGCCCTGGACACCTGGGAGCGGATCAACGCCCGCGCCCTGGACGACACGCCGGACCCCGAACTGGAGGCTGCCTACCTGCAGTTCGGCCGCTACCTGATGATCTCCGGCTCCCGCGGCAGCCTGCCGATGGGTCTGCAGGGACTGTGGCTGGACGGCAACGACCCGGACTGGATGGGCGACTACCACACCGACATCAACATCCAGATGAACTACTGGATGGCCGACCGGGCGGGCCTTGCGCCCTGCTTCGACGCGTTCACCGACTACTGCGTGGCCCAGCTCCCCTCCTGGACCGACCTCACCAGGAGGCTTTTCAACGACTCCCGCAACCGCTACCGCAACTCCAGCGGCAGGAACGCCGGCTGGACGGTCGCCATCTCCACCAACCCGTACGGCGGAGGCGGCTGGTGGTGGCATCCGGCGGGCAACGCCTGGCTCTGCAACTCCCTCTGGGAGCACTACGAGTTCACGGCATCGCGCGCCCATCTGAAGAAGATCTACCCGCTCCTCAAGGGCGCCTGCCAGTTCTGGGAGGCACGGCTGCTCACCCACACCCTGCCGGACACCGGCCGGGAGGTCCTCATCGCCGACAGCGACTGGTCACCGGAACAGGGCCCGCTCGACGCCCAGGGCATCACCTACGCCCAGGAACTCGTCCTGGCGCTCTTCGGCAACTTCCGCACCGCCGCGGCCGAGCTGGGCCGGGACGCCGAGTACGCCCGTACCGTCGGCGCACTCCGCGACCGCCTCTACCTCCCGGTCGTCAGCCCGAAGACGGGCTGGCTCCAGGAGTGGATGTCCCCCGACAACCTCGGCGAGACCACCCACCGGCACCTGTCCCCGCTCATCGGCCTCTTCCCCGGCGACCGCATCCGCCCCGACGGCTCCACCCCCGCCGACATCGTTGCCGGCGCCACCGCCCTGCTCACCGCCCGCGGCATGGACAGCTTCGGCTGGGCCAACGCCTGGCGCGCGCTGTGCTGGGCCCGGCTGAAGAACCCCGGCAAGGCCTACCAGCTGATCGTCAACAACCTCCGCCCGTCCACCGGCGGCGGCAACGGCACCGCTCCCAACCTCTTCGACATCTACCAGGTCGAGCAGGGCCGGGGCATCTTCCAGATCGACGCCAACTTCGGCACCCCGGCCGCCGCGCTGGAGATGCTGTTGTACTCCCGCCCCGGGCACCTGGAACTCCTGCCCGCCCTGCCGGACGCCTGGGCCGCCTCCGGCTCGCTGACCGGCGCCGGGGCCCGCGGCGGCTTCGTCGTCGACCTGCGCTGGCGGGACGGGAAACCCACCGAGGTGCGGATCCGCAGCATCGGCGGCACCATGACCTCCGTGGGATACGCAGGCACGTCCCGGACGGTCCGCCTCAAGCCCGGCGAGTCCGTCACGTTGAAGGACTTCGCACGGTGACCGGCCGGTTCGGGCGCGTCTGCCGGATCGCCGCCGTCCTGCTGGTGGCCGTCGCCTGCCAGTCCGTACCGGCCAGGGCCTCCGGCCCGCCGGCCGAGGCCACCACCCGGGGCTCCGGAGTGGTCACCTGGGCGGCTGGCGCCGACCGGCTGGGCGAGGGCACGGCCGACAGCGCATACCGGCTGGTCGTGCACACCAGCGTCGGCGGCAGCGACCTGCGCGTCCGCCTGTCCAACGCCTTCGGTGACCGCCCGCTGACCCTGGACAGCGTCTACGCCGGGCTGCAGAGCGAGGGCGCCGCACTCCGGCCGGGCAGCAATCGGCGGCTGACCTTCGGCGGCGCCCGCACGGTCACCGTCCCGGCCGGTGCCGTCGCGTGGAGCGACCCGCTGCCCGGAAAGGTTCCCGCCGCCGTCAACCTGGTCGTCAGCCTGCACAGCCCGGAGGCGGCGGGTCCGGCCACCGGCCACGGCATGGCGATGCAGACGTCGTACGTCGCCCAGGGCGACCACACCGCCGAGGCCGGCGCGGCCAACTGGACCGGGACGACCGGATCCTGGTGGTACCTCGACGCCGTCTCCGTACGCCCGCAGAACGCCGCCACCGGTGCCGTGGCGGTGCTCGGCGACTCCATCACCGACGGCTGGCAGTCCACCACCGACCTCAACCGGCGCTGGCCCGACTACCTGGCCCGGCGCCTGAGCGGGGCCGGTACGGCCGTCCAGGGCGTGGCCGACGAGGGCGTGGCCGGCAACAAGGTGCTCGCGGACGGCAATGGGCAGAGCGCACTCCACCGGCTGGACCGGGACGTCCTCGCCCTGCCCGGCGTGCGCACCGTCTTCCTCTTCGAGGGGGTGAACGACCTCAAGGCCCACACCGGCGTCACCGCGGCCGACCTCATCGCCGGATACCGGGAGATCGCCCGGCGGGCGCACGCGGCCGGGAAGTGCGTGGTGGGCGCGACCGTCGGCCCGTTCGAGGGCTGGTCCGAATGGGACCCGGCCGCCGAGGCCGTACGCGACGACGTCAACCGGTTCATCCGCACCAGCGGGGAGTTCGACGCGGTCACCGACTTCGACCGCACCCTGCGCAGCCCCTACGTCCGCGAACGGATCCTGCCCTTCTTCGACAACGGCGACCATCTGCACCCCAACGACAAGGGCATGCAGGCCCTGGCCGACTCCGTCGACCTGGGCAGCCTCGACTGCACCCGCTGACAGCCGGGGCCGGCCGGATCACTCCGACCCGGCCGGCCGCCGGTTCAGCGCAGCGTCTCGGCCCAGTTGGCCGGCACCCGGCCCGCCGGTCCGGGCGTCGGCTGGTCGGCCGGATGACTGACCGGGGGCGCGAGTTCGGGACCGGACTCGTACAGCTCGTTCTTGTCGTAGTTCCAGAACCAGCCCTCGCCCGGCTCGAAGCTGCGGATCACCGGATGCCCGGTCTCCCGGTAGTGGCCGGTGGCGTGCTTGGCGGGTGAGTCGTCGCAGCAGCCGATGTGCCCGCAGGTCGCGCACCGGCGCAGGTGGAACCACCAGCCGCCGGCCTCGTCGCACTCCACGCACCCGGTGCCGCTCGGCGGTGCGCTCGGGTCTATCGCGGCCTCGTCGCTCATACTGCCTCCTCGGAGGTGGTCGTCAGGGCGGACGTCTCGCCGTCCGGCGTCTCGGCGGTCAGCGGCAGCAGCACCTGGAAACGGGTGTCGCCGGGCACCGACTCGACCTGCAGGGTGCCGTGGTGCTTGTTCACGACGATCCGCCAGGAGATGTCGAGGCCGAGACCGGTGCCCTGACCGACCGGCTTGGTCGTGAAGAACGGGTCGAAGATACGGCTCTTGATCTCCGGCGGGATTCCCGGTCCGGTGTCCCGGAACTCCACCAGGAACCGCTCGTGGTCCAGCGCGGTCCGCACGGTCAACGTGCCTTCCCCGCCCGCGCCGTTGATGGCGCACACCGCGTTGTCTATGAGGTTCGTCCACACCTGGTTCAGCTCCGCCGGATAGCCGGGGACCGGCGGGAGCGTACGGTCGTACTCCTTGACCACCTGGATGCGCGAGCCGATCTTTCCCGACAGCATCAGCAGCGTGCTGTCGAGGAGTTCATGCACGTCCACCACCCGGTAGGGCGCCCGGTCCAGCTGCGAGTACTGCTTGGCCGCGTCGACCAGATGCGAGATACGCGTGGTGGAGTCCTCGATCTCGGTCATCAACAGCTCGGTCTCGATGGTGTAGTTGAGCCAGCCGATCGCCCCGGGCAGGATCTCCTCGTCCACGGCCGCCGCGACCTGCTCCAGCCAGTCGATGTCGAGCCCGGCCTGCACGAAGGTCGGCGCCAGCTGCCAGCCGTAGTCGAGGCCGTGGTCCTCCAGCCACTCCGTGAGCATGTCCTCCCGGTCGGCGGCCTCCAGCGGGCTGAGCGCCGGAGCCTTGGCGACCCGCTCGGCGGTGCGCTCCTGGATCTCGATCAGGCCCGCCAACGCGTCCCGGGAGAACGGGCCTTCGGCGATGACCGCGAGCTTGTGCCGCATCTTCGCGACCCGCTCCCGCAGGGTCGACGTGGCCCGGACGGCCGCCGCTGCCGGGTTGTTCAGCTCGTGCGTGAGACCGGCCGACAGCGAGCCGAGCGCCAGCAGCCGCTCCCGCTGCCCGACGGTGGCCTGGAGGTTCTTCGAACCGAAGAAGAGACCCTCCAGCAGGTGCACGGCCATCGGGAACCACTCGCTCACGATGGCCGCGAAGGTGTCCGCCGGCAGCACGAAGAACCGCGTCGGCTCCGTCACCCGCATCGAGTTGTTGTACACCTGCCGCACCCGGTCACCCAGGTACGCCTGCATGGCACCCGCGTACACCCCGCGCTGCGAGGTGCGGGTGACCTCCACGTCGTCGCCGCCGACACGCCGCGAGAGCACGACCGTGCCCTCGATCATCACGAAGAAGCAGGTGGCGAGGTCCCCCTCGGTGTACACCGGGCCCGGCTGGAACAGCTCCACCCGGCCCTCGCTGCACAGCCGGCCCAACTGCTCCGGCGTCAGCTTCTCGAAGAGGAACAGGGAGCCGATCTCCCTCGGGCTGCACGGCATCACCTGCCCGCTCATGACTGCTCCAGATACCGGTGGACGAGCATCACGGCCATGGCTCCCTCTCCGACGGCGGACGCGACACGCTTGGCGGACTCGGCGCGTGCGTCGCCCGCCACGAACACGCCGGGAATACTGGTCTCCAGGTGGTACGGCGGCCGGTCCAGCTCCCAGCCGGCCGGCGGCCGTCCGTCGGCGGTCAGATCGGGCCCGGCGAGGATGAAACCGCGCTCGTCGCGCAGCACCGTGTCGCCCAGCCAGTCGGTCAGCGGAGCCGCGCCGATGAACACGAACATCCACTGGGCGTCGACCTGTTCGCTCTCACCGCTCGCCACATGGCGCAGCGTCAGCCGCTCCAGGCGGTCCGAGCCGTGCGCGGCGTCGACCACCGTGTGACTGCGCACCGAGATGTTCGGGGCCTCGTTGATCTGCTGGATCAGGTAGTACGACATCGACGCCGACAGGTCGGGGCCGCGCACCAGCAGCGTCACCGACTTGGCGAACCTGGACAGGTACATCGCCGCCTGGCCCGCCGAGTTGGCGCCGCCGACGATGTACACGTCGTGTCCCTGGCAGGCGGCCGCCTCGGTCAGCGCGGAGCCGTAGAACACCCCGCAGCCGGTCAGGTCGATGCAGCCCTGAGCCTCCAGCTGCCGGTACTGCACGCCGGTCGCCAGGATGATGCTGTGCGCCGCGATCGCCGAGCCGTCCGCGAACCGTACGATCCGGGCCGCGCCGTTGACCTCCAGACCCGTCACCTCGCGCGCGGTCAGGATCTCGGCTCCGAACTTGGCCGCCTGCCGCCGCGCCCGGTCGGTGAGCTGGGCTCCGGAGACGCCGTCCGGGAAGCCGAGGTAGTTCTCGATCCGGGAGCTCTGCCCGGCCTGCCCGCCGGTCGCCGACCGCTCCACCAGCACGGTCCTGAGCCCCTCCGAGGCGCCGTACACGGCAGCGCCGAGCCCGGCCGGACCGCCGCCGATGACCACGAGGTCGTAGAAGTCGGCCGTGGGCGTCGTCGCCAGGCCCACCTGTGCGGCCAGCTCCGGCGCCTCGGGCTCGACCAGCACCGAGCCGTCCGGGGTGATCACCAGCGGCAGCCGCTGCCCGTCCTGCCCGGCCGCCGCCAGCAGCCGCTGCCCCTCCGGCTCCTCCACCGAGTACCAGCGGTACGGCACCTGGTTGCGGGCCAGGAACTCACGCACGTCCGACGACCGCGCCGACCACCGGTGCCCCACGACCTTGGTGGTGGCCACGGACCGGTAGTCGCTGTGGCGCCACGCCTCCAGCAGGTCGTCCAGCACCGGATAGAGCTTCTCCTCCGGCGGGTCCCACGGCTTGAGCAGATAGTGATCGAGATCGACGACGTTGATCGCGTCGATCGCCGCGTTGGTGTCCGCGTACGCCGTGAGCAGCACGCGCCGCGCCCCCGGATACACGTCCAGGGCCTGTTCCAGGAACTCGATGCCGTTCATCTGCGGCATCCGGTAGTCGGCGAGGATCACGGCCACCAGGTCGCCGCGCAGCTTCAGCTCCCGCAGCGCCTCCAGGGCGGACTCGCCCGACTCGGCGCGCACGATCCGGTAGGACTCGCCGTAGCGCCGCCTGAGGTCACGGGCGACGGCTCGGGAGACCCCCGGGTCGTCGTCCACGGTCAGGATGACGGTCCGCGCTGCGTCGGCGGCCTGTGCCATACGTCTCCCACCCCGAGCGATCGGTTCCACGGGACGGTGTTGCTGGGCCCACCGCACCGGTTCCCGCCCATCGTATGTTCGATCGCCCCGGTTCGCTCCGGGGTACGGCCCCGGGGGGCGGCCACCAGCGGCGGGACCGCCAAGTGGTGAAGACTGGCCCCACGGACACGGAAGGCTGGGAGGCCCGCGCATGACACGCCCGATCACGGCAGGGGTGGACGGTACGGAGGAGAGCCTGGCCGCGCTGGACTGGGCGGGCCGGGAGGCCGTACGCCGGGGGCTGCCCCTGCGCGTGGTGCACGCCTGGCGCTTCCACGAGGGCCTGCACGCGGCGGACCGGGACACCCAGCACGGCTGGGTGTCGGACGGTGTGTCGGACGCCCTGCGCGCCTTCTCCGCGCGCCATCCGGAGCTGCGGATGAGCGTCGACGTGGTCGAGGCCGGGGCGGTCGAGGCGCTGGTCGCCGCCGCGGCGGAGGCCGAGATGCTGGTGCTCGGCTCGCGCGGGCACGGCACGGTGGTCGGGTTCCTGCTGGGCTCCGTCGGCCAGCAGGTCATAGCCGGGACGAACCGGCCCGTGGTCCTGGTGCGCGCCGGGAACGAGCCGGCGGCGGAGGCGGCCGGACGGGACGTCGTGGTCGGCCAGCAGGGCGGTCCGGAGGACAGCGCGGCCGCGCTGCGGTTCGCGTTCGAGACGGCGGCCGCCCGCGGCGCCACCGTCCGGGCCGTCCGGGCCTGGACGCTGCCGCCGGTCTTCGCCTACAGCCCCGGTTCGCTGAAGCTCCTGGACGACGTCGGCGGGCTCGAACCGTACGAGCGCAAGGCCCTGAGCGAGGCGCTCCAGCCGTGGCGCGAGCGCTTCCCGCAGGTGCGCGTGGCCGAGCACATCGAGATGGGCAGCGCGGGGCAGGTGCTGCTCTCGGTGGCCGGCGGGGCCCAGCTGATGGTCGTCGGCCGGCGTGCGCACCGCACGGCGGTGGGCGCCCGCATCGGCTCGGTCGCCCACGGCGTGCTGCACCACGCCGAGTGCCCGGTCGCCGTGGTCCCGAACGAGTGACCCGGCACGAGGACGCGGTACGCGTGATCTAGTCGGGGGTCGTCGGCTCCAGGGTCCCGCGGGCCTTCGGCAGAACGTTCGCGATGTAGTCCTCGACCGCGGTGTCGAGGCCTATGTCGTGCTGCGCCTGCTCGGACAGGTACCAGCGGTGTTCGAGCAGCTCGTGGTAGATCTCGGCCGGGTCCATGGTGCCGCGCAGCTCCAGCGGGACGGCACGGACGGTGGGCCGGAACACGTCGCGCACCCAGCGGTGGGCCAGTACCTCCGGGCGGGCGGCGAGGGGGTCGCCGGGCGCGTAGTCGTCCTGGGTGGCCATCCAGCTCTCCAGGTCGCCCAGCAGCCGCCGGGCCTGGTTCTCCTCGGTGTCGAGGCCGGTCAGTCGCAGCAGCTGGCGCTGGTGGTGGCCGGCGTCGACGACCTTGGGCACGAAGGTGACCGTGTCGCCGTTCGAGGAGTGCTCGATCTGCATCTCGGCCACGTCGAAGCCGAGGTCGTTCAGGCGGCGTATCCGGCGCTCCATGTAGTGGTACTTGCCCGCCGGGTACACCGAGGTGCGGGTCAGCTCCTGCCACAGGCCGCCGTAGCGGGTGCAGATCTCGTGGCCGAAATCGACGGGGTCGACGGACGGGTGCAGCGCGCCCGACGCCTCCAGGTCCAGCAGCTCGCCGCTGATGTTCACCCGGGCCAGGTCGAGGTCGTACTCCCGCTGCCCGGGGCTGAGCCGGGGGTGCAGGTCGCCGGTCTCGGCGTCCACCAGGTACGCGGCGTAGGCGCCCGCGTCGCGGCGGAACAGCGTGTTGGACAGCGAGCAGTCGCCCCAGGCGAACCCGGCCAGGTGCAGCCGCACCAGCAGCACGGCGAGTGCGTCCATCAGGCGGTGCATGGTCGCCGGGCGCATGGTCGTCTCGAACATCGAGCGGTACGGCAGCGAGCCGCGCAGATGCCGGGTCACCAGCACCGGCTCCAGCGGGGCGCCCGCGCGGTCCGTGCGGCCGGTGATCACCGCGAGGGGGTCGACCGCGGGGATGCCCAGCCGGTCCAGGTCGCGCAGCAGCTCGTACTCGCGCAGGGCGGGCCGCTCGGCCAGCTCCTTGACCGCGATCACCTCGTCGCCGGCGTGGGCGTAGCGCACGACGTGCCGGGAGATGCCCCTGGGGAGCGGCACGAGGTACTCCTCGGGCCACTCCTCCAGGGGCACGTCCCAGGGGAGTTCGAGCAGGAGCGCGGGGTGCTCCGGGTTCGTGGCGCTGATCTGCAAGGCCATGGGACGAACCCTAAGGCCCCACCGGGCATCCTCAGGAGGCGCGTTCCCTGGCCTGTTCGGCGGCGGCCCGCACGGAGCCCCGGTGGACCGGGCCGTGCCCGGGCAGCAGGGTGTCGCCGTCCAGCGCCGCGATCAGGTCCAGCGAGGCCACGGCCCGGGAGCGTTCGTGCTGGAAGAAGCCGTGCAGCATCTGGGGGCCCTTGAGCCGCGAGGTCGCGTGGCCGGTGGCCAGGGCGTCGCCGGAGATGACGATGCCGGCGTCGGGCAGGTGGTACACGCAGTGGCCGTCCGTGTGGCCGGGGGTGTGTACGGGGACGGGCCGGCCCGGCAGGTCGAGCGCGCCCTCGGCCGGGAACGGCTCGGGCGCGGTGACCGGGTTGTGCTCGATCCCGCCCACCCGGATCACGTGCACCGCCCATGGCACCACACCGGGCCGCCAGGCGTTGCGCACGACGTCGCCGATCGTGGCCTGCTGGAGGAACTCCCTGCGCGCGTGCGGGACTTCTGCCGGGTGCAGGTAGACCGGGGTGCCGTAGTTGCTGCGCAGGTACTCGGCGGAGCCCACGTGGTCGTTGTGCGCGTGGGTGATCAGGACGGCGGCGACCGCCTCGGGTGAACTGCCCACCACGGCGAGGGATTCGAGGACGCCCTGCCGGTCCCCGGGGTACCCGGTGTCCACCAGCGTGACGGCGTCGCCGTCCTTGAGGATCACCCAGTTGGTGTTGTGGCCGTGCACCAGGTAGGTGCCGTCGGCGACTTGGCGTACGTCTGCCTGCATGATCTCCCCGAGGCCCTGAGCGACCGGTCGTCGGGGACAGCCAACCAGATGGCGCACCGTCCTGCGCAAGAGGGCGGCCGTCACAGGCCGGTCACTGCACCCCGTGCGGCCGGAACTGGATGCTGATGCGCGGTCCTGTCGCGCGGGCGGTCTTGGGGACGCAGTGTTCCCAGGTGCGCTGGCAGGAGCCGCCCATCACGATGAGGTCGCCGTGCCCGAGCGGCCGCCGGACCGTCGTGCCGCCGCCTCCGGCCGGCCGCAGCAGCAGGTCCCGGGGCGCGCCGACGGAGAGGATCGCGACCATCGTGTCCTGCCGGGCGCCCCGCCCGATCCGGTCGCCGTGCCAGGCCACGCTGTCCCGTCCGTCGCGGTAGAAGCACAGCCCGGCGGTGGTGAACGGCTCGCCCAGCTCCTCCGCGTAGTGCACGGACAGGGCCGTGCGGGCCTCGTCCAGGACGGGGTGGGGCAGCGGGTCCTGCGCCGCGTAGAAGGCCAGCAGACGCGGTACGGCCACCACGTTGTCGTACATCTTGCGGCGCTCCGCCCGCCACGGGACCTCGGCCGCCAGCTGTTCGAACAGGGCGTCGGCGCCGCTCAGCCAGCCCGGCAGCACGTCGATCCAGGCGCCCCGGCCCAGCTCGGTCCGGTGCAGCCCGTCGAGCGGGCCGAGCCGCAGCTCGTCGGTCTGGTCGAACAGGGACCCCTGGAGTTGCGTGGACATGGATCCAGCGTACCCCTGAATCGAAAATACGTTCCCATCGTGGAGAGTCTTTCGATACATCGATGTATCGGATACATTTCTGTATCGAACGCAGGGCGACGGAGGTCTCGACGATGACGGCGCAGGACACGGCCCGGCGGGTCACCAAGCGGCGGGCGCGGACGCGGGCGAACCTGCTCGACGCCGCCTTCGCGGTGTTCGCCGCCAAGGGCTTCGGCCGCGTCTCCATCGAGGAGGTCTGCGAGGCCGCCGGCTACAGCCGGGGCGCCTTCTACTCCAACTTCGCCACCTTGGACGAGCTGTTCTTTGCCCTCTACCAGGAGCGCGCCGACCTCATCGCCGCCCAGGTGGCCGACGCCCTCGCCCAGGACGGACCCGACCTCGACGTGCCCGCCTCCGTGGACCGGGTCACCGAGGTCCTGCTGCTCGACGTGGACTGGCTGCTGGTGAAGACCGACTTCCTGGTGCACGCGGCCCGCGACCCGGCCGTCGCACAAGCCCTCCTCGACCACCGCACCCGGCTCCGGGAGGCCATCGCCGACCGGCTCTTCCGGGCCCGCGGCCACACCGAACTGCCCGCCGTGCTCGGCGATGCCGACGGCGCCGCCCGCGCGGTGGTCGCGGCCTACGACGGCGTCACCACCCAGCTGCTGCTGGACAAGGACGTCGACGCGGCCCGCACCTGGCTGGGGCAACTGCTCACCGCCCTGCTGACCGACGGAAGCGGCACCCCGGCATGAGCCGCAGACGGAAGTAGACGCAAGCACAAGCAAGCGGAAGCAAGCGGAAGGAAGGAACGGACGCCATGGACGCGGACGTCATCGTCGTCGGAGCCGGCCTCGCCGGCCTGGTCGCGGCGCACGAACTCACCAGCCGGGGCCGGCGCGTCGCCCTGGTCGACCAGGAGAACGCAGCCAACCTCGGCGGCCAGGCGTTCTGGTCCTTCGGCGGGCTCTTCCTCGTCGACTCGCCCGAGCAGCGGCGCCTCGGCATCAAGGACTCCTTCGACCTCGCCTGGAACGACTGGCGTGGCAGCGCCCGGTTCGACCGCCTGGAGGGCGAGGACTCCTGGGCGGTGCGCTGGGCCCGCGCCTACGTCGAGTTCGCGGCCGGCGAGAAGCGGTCCTGGCTGGAGGGGCACGGCATCGCGCTGCTGCCGACCGTCGGCTGGGCCGAGCGCGGCGACCTGCGCGCGGACGGGCACGGCAACTCCGTACCCCGCTTCCACATCGCCTGGGGCACCGGCACCGGCGTGGTCGAACCCTTCGTCCGGTACGCCCGGCAGGCCGCCCGGGACGGGCTGCTCACCTTCTACCACCGCCACCAGGTCGACGAACTCGTCGTCGAGGACGGCACGGCCCGCGGGGTGCGCGGCACGGTCCTGGCCGACGACGACGCGCCGCGCGGCGTCGCCTCCAACCGCGACCGCGTCGGCGACTTCGAACTCACCGCCCAGGCCGTGATCGTCACCACCGGCGGCATCGGCGCCGACCACGACATCGTCCGCCGCTACTGGCCCGAGCGGCTCGGCACACCCCCCGCCGAGATGGTCACCGGTGTCCCCGCCTACGTCGACGGCCGCATGCTCGACATCAGCGCCGAGGCGGGCGTGCGCCTGGTCAACCGGGACCGCATGTGGCACTACACCGAGGGCCTGCAGAACTGGAACCCCGTCTGGCCGGGCCACGGCATCCGCATCCTGCCCGGACCGTCCTCCATCTGGCTCGACGCCCTCGGCCGCCGGCTGCCCGACCCCTGCCTGCCGGGCTACGACACCCTCAACACTCTGAAGTACCTGCGCACCACCGAGGACATCGCCGGGTACGACCACTCCTGGTTCGTCCTCACCCGGAAGATCATCGAGAAGGAGTTCGCGCTTTCCGGCTCGGAACAGAACCCCGACATCACCGCCAAGGACCGGGGGGCCGTGCTGCGCGACCGACTGCTCGGCAAGGGCGCCCCCGCACCCGTCCAGGCCTTCCTCGACAAGGGAGCGGACTTCGTCACCGCGGACACCCTGGAGCGGCTGGTCGAGAAGATGAACGGCCTCACCGACAAGCCGCTGCTGGACGCGGCCGAGGTGCGCCGCCAGATCGAGGCCCGCGACCTGCAGATCGCCAATCGGTACAGCAAGGACTCCCAGGTCCAGGGCATCCACAACGCCCGCCGCTACATCGGCGACCGCCTCGGGCGGGTCGCCACCCCGCACCGCATCCTCGACCCGGCAGCGGGCCCCCTGATCGGCGTCCGGCTGCACGTCCTGACCCGCAAGACCCTCGGCGGCATCCAGACCGACCTCGACTCCCGCGCCCTCGGCCCCGACGGCACGCCCGTCGACGGCCTGTACGCGGCGGGCGAGGTAGCCGGCTTCGGCGGCGGAGGCGTCCACGGCTACAACGCCCTGGAGGGCACCTTCCTCGGCGGCTGCCTGTTCTCCGGCCGGGCGGCGGGCCGGGCGGCGGCGAAGCAGACGGGCTGAATTCAGCCCGTCAGCAGATCCGCCAGCACCGTGGCATGGCTCTGCTCCGGCGTCCTGGACGCCGTGAGCAGCGTCACCGGCCCCTTGCGGGCCGATTCCCTGAGGCCGTCGAGGAGTTCGGCGGCCTCAGGAGCGGTCAGCTCCGCCTCGTAGCGGCCGCGGAACTCCTCGTACGAGGCCTCGCCCGCGTGGTACCAGCGGCGCAACTCCGTCGACGGCGTGAGCCCCTTGGGCCACTCGTCGACCTGCGCCGCCTCCTTGGCGACACCGCGCGGCCACAGCCGGTCCACCAGCACCCGCAGGCCGTCGTCGGGCTCCGGCGGCTCGTAGATCCGGCGCACGCGCACGTTCACGGTCTGGCTCCCCTCGGTCGCGGACGGCCCTGCGAGCGTACTTCGGCCGCCCCGCGACACCGGGCGGCAACGCGGCGTGACTTGACCTGAATGAGGGGGAAACGGGGACAGGCGCGGCCCTAGTCTGTGACGAATGATCATCGCCACCCCCAAAGGAGCGCCCATGACGGCAGCGCACAGACATACCTCACCACGACGCACCGCGGTCCTGCGCCGTGAGGCGGTCCTCGCCACCGTCCCCGTCGCCGTGGCGGCACTGCTCGGCGCCGCCGGACCCGCGTCGGCCGGCACCATAGGCACCTCGGGCGCCGGTGACCCCTACTTCCCGCTCAGCGGCAACGGCGGCTACCACGTCAAGCACTACGACCTGACGCTCCGCTACGACACCACCTCCCGGCGCCTGGACGGCAAGGCGGTCCTCACCGCCCGCGCCACCCAGAAGCTGACCCGCTTCGACCTGGACCTCAAGGGCCTGAAGGTCACCGGCGTCACCGTCGACCGCACCGCCGCCGGCTTCCACCGCAGCGGCCAGGAACTCGTCGTCACCCCGCGCCACACGCTGAGCAAGGACCAGGAGTTCCGGGTCACCGTCACCTACCACGGCACCCCCAAGTCGGTCACCGACCCGGACGGCTCCGCGGACGGCTGGATCCGCACCGACGACGGGGCGTTCGTCGCGGGCGAGCCGCAGGGCGCGATGACCTGGTTCCCGGGGAACAACCACCCCAAGGACAAGTCGTCGTACGACTTCACGATCACGGTCCCGAAGGGGCGCACCGCCGTCGCCAACGGCGTACTGCGCGGGCAGCGCACCGCGAACGGCCGCACCACCTTCCGCTGGCACCAGGCCGAGCCCATGGCCGCCTACCTGGCCACCGCCACCGTCGGCAAGTTCAAGGTCGAGCAGTACACCACCCCCGACGGCATCCAGGTCTACAACGCCGTCGACGCCCGGGAGGCGCGCTCGGCCGCGCCCGTGCTGAAGAAGCTGCCCTCCGTACTGGAGTGGGAGAGCAAGCTGTTCGGGCCGTACCCGTTCCGCGCGGCCGGCTCCATCGTCGACCACGCACCGAACGTCGGCTACGCCCTGGAGACCCAGAGCCGGCCCGTCTACGACTCGGCGCCCGACCTGAGCACCCTCGTCCACGAGAGCGCCCACCAGTGGTTCGGCGACTCCGTCTCGCTGACCGCCTGGAAGGACATCTGGCTCAACGAGGGCTTCGCGACCTACGCCGAGTGGCTCTACAGCGAGCAGCACGGCGGCCACAGCGCCCAGAAGACATTCGACGCCCTCTACGCCCGCCCGGCGAACGACGGCCTGTGGGCCTTCCCGCCCGGCGACCCGGGCAGCGGCAAGAACCTCTTCGACACGCCCGTCTACGCCCGCGGCGCGATGGCCCTGCACGAGCTGCGCAAGGCGGTCGGCGACCAGGACTTCTTCCGCATCCTGCGAGCCTGGGCAACCGAGCACCGGGGCGGGCACGGTACGACGGCCCAGTTCGTGAAGCTCTCCGAGCGGGTGTCCGGCAAGGACCTGGACGGTCTCTTCCACACCTGGCTCTACACGAAGGGCAAGCCGAGCAAGGCCTAGCGGCCCCGCTGCCGGAACCTGACGGGTTCCAAACATGTGTCGGCCAGGGTCGACCCATGATCGATCGCAGAGCCGCCGTCGCTCTCCTCGTCTCCCCGCTGCTGCTCACCGGCTGCGGCGGCGGAGCCGAGGCGACCGAGCGCCGCACCCCCGCCGCCCGCCCGGCGCCGACGGCCACCCCCACGCCCGCCCCCACGTCCCAGCCAGATGTGGAGTCGGCAGCCCGTCGGATAGTCGGCCTCGGCCCCAAGCTCCACGCCGCGATACCGGACCACTCCCGGCAGGCCGTCGTCGTCACCGGGCGCGGCAGGAACTCCCCGCGGTCCACGGTCGTGCTGCACGAGCGCACCGCCGGCGGCTGGCAGGCGGGCACCGCGTGGCCCGCCCACAACGCCCTGCGCGGCTGGAGCGCCCACCACACGGCCGGAGACCTGCGCTCCCCGCTCGGCGTCTTCACGCTCAGCGACGCCGGCGGCCTGCTGGCCGACCCGGGCAGCAGGCTTCCGTACCACCACTCCAGCGGGTTCGTCTCGCCCGGCACCGGCTTCGAGGGCGAACCCCTCGCCGGGTCCTTCGACTACGTCGTCGCCATCGACTACAACCGCAGGCCGGGCACCTCGCCCCTGGACTGGACCCGCCCCCTGGGCCCGGGCCGGGGCGGCGGAGTCTGGTTCCACGTCGACCACGGCGGCCCCACCCACGGCTGCGTCAGCGTCGCCAAGTCCCACATGAAGGACCTCCTGCGCACCCTCGACCCGCAGCGGCATCCGGTGGTCGTCATGGGGTACGCCGACTGGCTCGCCCTCTGAGCGGCCTAGGATCCGAACTCGTGTGCGCACATGTGCTGGTCGCCGAGGACGACGAGAAGCAGGCCGAACTGATCCGCCGCTCCCTGCTGGCCGAGGGGCACACCGCCACGGTGGTGCACGACGGCGCCGCCGCGCTCGACGCGGCCCGGCGCCTGAGACCCGACCTGGTCGTGCTCGACCTGATGCTCCCGGTGATCGACGGCTTCGGGGTGTGCCGGGTGCTGCGCGGCGGCGAGGACCCGGACATCCCCGTGGTGATGCTCACCGCCCGCGCCGCCGAGGACGACGTGCTGCTCGGTCTGGAACTCGGCGCCGACGACTACATGACCAAGCCGTACAGCCCGCGCGAGCTGATGGCCCGGATCCGTAGCGTCCTGCGGCGCAGCGGGCGCGGCGGGAGCGTCCGGGACGACGATCCGGTCGTACGGGCCGGGGGGATCAGCGTGCACCCTGTACGGCACGAGGTGCGCTGCGACGGGAAGCCGGTGGAGTGCACGCCGGCCGAGTTCCAGATCCTGCTGACTATGGCGGGGGAGCCGGACCGGGTGTTCTCCCGGCGGCAGTTGCTGCAGTGCACGCGCGGCTTCGACCGGGCCTCCACCGAGCGGGCCGTCGACGTGCACATCATGAACCTGCGCCGGAAGATCGAGGCCGACCCGCGGCGACCGGTGCGCCTGGTGACGGTGTTCGGCGTCGGCTACAAGCTGACCGGCGGCCGGCCGTGAAGCGCCGGGTACCCCTGCGCAAACGGCTGCTCGTCCGGCTGCTGTTCGTCTCGGCTCTCATCGCCGTCTGCTCGGTGGCGGCCACCGCCTGGCTCGCGGTCACGACCACCACCAGCGCGCTGAAGGAGGAGCAGGGCCAGGACCTCGCCGCCGACAACAGCATCCTCGCCGAGCTCAGCGGGTACGCCGCCGCCCACCCGGACTGGTCGGGCGTCCGGCGCACGGTCCGTGACCTGGCCCGCTCGACCGGCCGGCGCATCGCCCTGACGAACGCCGACCGCACCCTGGTCGCCGACTCCGCGCCGCGCGGCACCCCGCTGCCGCCCCGGCCCGCCGCCACCGTCGACCCCCTGCGCACGGACACCTACACCGACAGCGGGAGCCAGCTCAGCGGCATCGACCCCCGGGTGGTGGGGCCGTACCGGGTCACGGCCAAGGAGCGGGACCGGCTGGACGCGCTGGCCGCCAAGCGCAGGCAGTGCTACGAGCACTTCGGCGTCGACGCCACGGTCGTCCGGATCCCGAGCGGCCGCCCCGTGCTCAGCACCCCGGAGGGCACCGACACCTCCTACGCCTTGCAGCAGTGCGGGGACGGGCAGCTGAACACCCCCACGCCGACGGAGGAGCAGGCCCTGACCGACCTCACGGAGCTGGCCCGGCCGTGCCTGAAACGGGCGGGACTGTACATCGGCGGCCGGCTGTTCCTCACCTTCGACCCCAGCGCGAGGAATCCTCTCGGCGGCGGCTTCCTGGTGGGCAAGTCTCCCCGGGTGGCCGACAGCAAGTCCGAGATCCAGGCGTCGCAGAGCTGCGTGCTGAGCGCCCGCCGCATCCAGCTGGAGCCGTATGTCGCCCCGGTCGCCGAGCTGTTCCTGGGCATCGGGGACCAGAACCCCTCCCGCTTCGACATGTCCACGGGCAACAAGGCCAAGGTGGTCGGCGCGGCCGGGCTGGTCCTCGCCGTCACCGTCGCCGTGACCGCCGTCGTCGCCGTACGTCTCGTACGGCCCCTGCGCGCGCTGACCGCGGCCGCTCAGCAGCCGCCCGAGCTGCATGTGCGGGTGCCGGTGACCACCCGGGACGAGACCGGCATCCTCGCCGAGGCGTTCAACGACCTGACCGAGCGACGCCAGCGCCTGGAGGCCCAGCGCAAGGCGATGGTCAGCGACATCGCCCACGAGCTGCGCAGCCCGCTCACCAACATCCGCGGCTGGCTGGAAGTCGTCCGCGACGGCGTCGTCGACCCGGACCCGGCCCTGCTGGCCTCCCTGCACGAGGAGTCGCTGGTGCTCCAGCGGATCATCGACGACCTGCAGGATCTCGCGGCCGCCGACGCCGGCACCCTGCGCCTGCACCGCGAGCCGCTGCACGCCGGCGACCTGCTCGACCAGGTCGCCGCCGCCCACCGGGTGGCCGCCGACGCCGCCGGGGTCGCCCTGCGCACCGAGGCCGACGACGCCGCCTGGCTGGACGCGGACCCCGTGCGCATGCGGCAGGCGCTCGGGAACCTGGTCTCCAACGCGCTGCGGCACACCCCCGCCGACGGCACGGTCACCCTGGCCGCCCACCGCGCCGGCGAGTCGGTCCTGCTCACCGTCACCGACACAGGCTCGGGCATCGCCCCCGAGGACCTGCCGCACGTCTTCGACCGGTTCTGGCGCGCCGAGAAGTCCCGCAGCCGCCGCACCGGCGGCAGCGGCCTCGGCCTGCCGATCGTCCGCCACCTGGTCGCGGCGCACGGCGGTACGGCGGAGGTGGCGAGCGAGCCGGGCGCGGGCGCGGTGTTCACCCTGCGGCTGCCGTCCGCCCCGGCGCCGGCGGACGCCCCGTGATCCGGCCGCGGGACGCCTCCCCGGCATGAGGTCAGCGTGTGTTGAACGGCGGGACGGTCAGTGTGTCGAAGCAGGAGGTGTCGTAGCCCCCGGAGGGGTGGTCGAAGTAGCTGACCAGGATCGACCGGGCGCAGTCGGACTGGAGGAGGGCGGCGTGTCCGAGGCCGGGGAACACCAGGCGGCGTGAGTGGGACAGACCGGTGGCGGCGGCAGCGGCCCAGCGTGTTCCGGCGGGCCCGTCGAAGGTTCCCGACATCAGCAGGGCGGGCACGTCGCTGCGGGTCTGGGCCTTCACTCCGGGATCGGCGCGTCCGACGTCCCAGGCCGCACACCGGGCGAGGAT
This sequence comes from Streptomyces sp. NPDC001816, assembly GCF_042892235.1. Lineage (NCBI taxonomy): Bacteria > Bacillati > Actinomycetota > Actinomycetes > Kitasatosporales > Streptomycetaceae > Streptomyces > Streptomyces sp. NPDC001816. Next base: position 20,995 of record NZ_JBIATY010000005.1, on the reverse strand, counting down.
CCGGTCGACGAACTCCTGCTGGGGAAGTTGGGACAGCACCCGGTCGGGGAAGCCGGGCAGGGCGGCCTCGGCCGCGGCCCGCAGCTTTTGGGGGTCGGTGAAGGCCGCCTCCTCGCGGCAGACGACGCCGTAGAACAGACCCCAGCCGGTGAAGCCGGGCGGGGACAGGCCGGCGAGGATGGTCCTGGCCGCAGGCAGACCGTCACCGGCGGCGAGGGCGTGCACCGCGGTCGGCACGGTGGTCAGCGCCCACGGCGGCAGCGACGCCACCACCACCATGTCGGCCAGTTGGTAGCCGTCGAACACCACGGTGGTGGCCGGGGCTCCCGCCGCGGCGGGCACGGTCACCGTCAGCGGGTGGCGGTCGAGGCGTTGCACGGTGGCGGCGAACTCCGCCTGCAACCGGGGGTAGGCCGCCCGGCAGGGAGGCTGGGCCGCGCATGCCTCGAACATGGCCCGGTACTGCTCGGCGGCATTGGCCCACAGGCCCTCCAGGAGGTTGAGGTGAGGGGTGACGACCGAGTCCAGGACGACGCTGCGGATGCCCTGCGGGTGGTCGCGCAGCAGCTGCAGGGCAAGGTCGCTGCCGTAGGACACCCCGTAGACGTTCCATTCCCTGATGCCCAGCGCCGTGCGCAGGTCGGCGATGTCGGCGGCGTTCTCGGTGGTGTTGTACGCCGACAGGTCGTAACCCATGCCGGCCAGGCGGGCGCGACATGCCCAGGTCGCCTCGATGCCCTCGCGGGTGGTCTCCGGGTCGCTGGACACCCGCGTGACCGCCTGCCGGTTGGCCGCGTCGATCTCCGGGCAGCTCAGATGCGGCTCGGAGCGTCCCGTACCACGCTGGTCGACGAAGATGACGTCCCGGTCGGCGTTGATCGCCGGCTTGAGCCTGGTCACGGTGTAGGCGTCCAGCAGCCCGGACCCGCCCGGCCCACCGGTCAGCCACACCACCGGGTCGGGTTCGGGCCGCGCCGCGGCGGCCTTCAGCCGGGCCACCGCGACCCTGATGGTGCGCCCGCCCGGCTCGGCGCGGTTCTCCGGCACGGTCAGATAGCCGCAGCTGAACTTCGGCCCCAGCGGGGGCACCCCGGGGAGAATCGGCTGCGGACACGTGGCCGGAGCGTAACTCGCCCGCCCGGCCGGCGTCGGCTCCTCGTTCGCCCGTCCGGCGGCGCCGACCGTCAGGAGCACGGCAGCCACCAGGCCTGCCACCGTGCCGATCCTGCGGCGGCCGACGCCCCTGCCGGTCCCTCGCCGGTATCGCCTGCCACCACCACCGAGCGGTCGCCGGACCGTCATCGTGTCTCCCGACCCGGCCCGCGGATCTGCGTGCCGGCGAGCGGGGCAGTCCGGCGGGCCGTAGCTTCCGTGCGGAGTCGTCGATGTATCCGCTGTCGACGTCGGAGATGAGGCCGTTCGTCAGCGCGGTCCCATCGGCGGGACGGGCACCACTACCACCCATTTGGTGCATAGCGCTGCCCGTCCCGCAAGTTGCTCCAGGGCCGGCGACGCACGCCGGATCCGTGCCCCTAGCGCGGGCGCCGTGCCCCCATGCGCCGGGCCTGGGCGCGGCGTTCCGTCTCCGTCATGCCTCCCCAGACGCCCGCGTCCTGTCCGGTGTCCAGTGCCCAGTGCAGGCACTCCTCGCGGACGCAGCAGCGTCCGCACACCGCCTTCGCCCGCTGTGTCTGCACCAGTGCCGGTCCCGTGGTGCCGATCGGGAAGAAGAGGTCGGGTTCCTCGCGGCGGCATGCGGCGCCGTCTCGCCAGTCGTCCATCAACGTCACCTGCGATCGAGGTCGTACCTGCCCCTGGAAGATGCGTACTCGCCTTCGGGTCGCCTGTCGATGCGCGGTGAAACAGCGGATACCGGCCACGTCACTGTTCCCGGACGCCCCACGGGGAGCCGTACTCGGTCAGCAGGTCGAGGAAGGGACGCGCAGGGAAGGCCTCCGGGCCGAGGACGCCGGTGCCCGACCAGGCGCCGGTGGCGAGGAGTTCGAGGGCGACGACCGGGTTGACCGCCGTCTGCCACACCACCGCCTGACAGCCGTACTCCGTCATGGACCACTGGTTGTCGACGACGTGGTACAGGTACACCTCGCGCGGCGCCCCGTCCTTCGTGCCGCGCACCCATGTGCCCGCGCAGGTCTTGCCGCGCATCCGGTCGCCCAGCGTCGCCGGATCGGGCAGGCACGCGGCGACCACGTCACGCGGCGAGACGGCGACCGGTCCGTCCGGGCCGGGCACGGTCACCGGCTCGGTGCGGTCGAGTCCCAGCCGGTGCAGGGTCTTCAGCGTCTCGATGAACTCCCCGCCCAGGCCGTACTTGAAGGTGACGCGCTGCGCGCCGACCCAGCGCGGCACCAGCAGCACCTCCTCGTGCTCGACGTTCACACACTCCACCGGGCCGATGCCCTCCGGGAAGTCGAACACCTCCGGCTCGCTGAACGGGGGCGTGGTGAACCAGCCGCGCCCGGCCTCGTACACGACCGGCGGGTTCAGGCACTCCTCGATGGTGGTCCAGATGCTGAAGGAGGGTGCGAAGTCGTGGCCGTCGACGGTGAGGTTCGCGCCGTCGCGGATGCCGATCTCCTCGATGGTGTCGAAGAGTTCGTCGGCCGCGTGGCGGGCGAACACGTCCGACAGTCCGGGCTCCACGCCCATGCCGACCAGGGCGAGCGCCCCCGCCTTCTCCCACTCCTCGGCCAGCGCGAACTGCTCGTCGCCCAGCTTGACCCCGCACTCCTCGTACGGCAGCTCGGGGTGCGGCCGGGACAGGGACATCGCCATGTCGACATAGCCGGCGCCGGCGGCGCGTGCCGCGCGGAACAGGGGCATGACGAAGCGCGGGTCGGTGGCGTTGAGCAGGACGTCGCAGCCGTGGTGGGCGAGCAGCCGGGCCACTGCGGCCTCGTCGGAGGCGTCCACGCGCTCGGCGCGGAACCGGCTTTCGGCGTCGCCGAGGGCCGCGACCGCCGCCTCGGCCCGGGCGGGGTCGTAGTCGGCGACCACCATCAGGTCGAGGAACGGGCGCCGGGCCGCGATCCGGGTGATGGCGGTGCCCACACCGCCGGCTCCCACGAGCAGTACACGCATGACGAAACTCCCTGCCTGACACGAACGTAACGGGGGGACGGGGCAGGCGCGCCTTGTCCGGAATCCAACGCCGGGGCATGGCGGAAGGTCAATGGCGTTGGCATAAGGAGAGCTGGGAGCGCAGGGAGGATCCGTCGTGCCCAAGCCCGTGGTGCCCGAGGAGAAACGCCGTCGGCGCCGTCCGACCCGCAGCGGCACCGTGCTGTCCGAGCCGCTGATCGTCGAGACCGCGCTGCGTCTGCTGCGCGAGCACGGCAGCACCGGGCTCACCGCCCGCCGCCTGGGCCTCGCCCTGGACTGCGACCCCAGCACGCTGTACCGGTACTTCCGGGGCATGGACGACCTGACGCTGGCCATCGGTGACGCGCTCATCGGTCAGGCCCTGGCGGGCTGGGAGCCGACGGGACAGTGGCGGGCGGACCTGCGGACGATCGGGCTGCGCATCCACGCCGCGTACGTCGCGCACCCGCAGGCGGCGCTGCTGACCGCCAACCGGGTCACCGGGCGCGCCCAGGAACTGGCCGCCGACGAGGCGGTCCTGGACGTCCTGCGCACGGCCGGGTTCTCCCTGCCGGAGACGGTCCGCGTCTACCACGCCTTCATCGACCAGACGCTGGCCTTCGCCGCGCTCGACGCCGCGTCCCTGGCCCTGCCGAGCGCATCCCAGCGGGCTGACGAGGACAAGTGGCACTCGACCTACGCCCGGCTGCCCCGCGCCACCCACCCCCGCATCGCCGAGGCGGCCCCGCTGCTGGCCCGGCGCATGGTCACCAGCGCCTACCCGACGGCCCTGGAGATGCTGCTGGACAGCGCGGCCGGGCGGCTCGACCCACAGGCGCCCTGACCGCCGCCGTCACCGGCGCAGTGCCTCGGCCGCCGTCGCCGTCACCGCCTCGGCCAGCGCCGCCAGCGCGGGGGAGTCGAGTTTCCACTGCTGCCAGTACAGCGGGACGTCGAACCACTCCCGCGGCGCGAGCACGACGAGGCGGCCCTCGTCCAGCAGCGGCCGGGCCTCGGGCTCCGGGATCATGCCCCAGCCGAGGCCCGCGGCGACTGCGTCGGCGAAGGCCCCCGAGGACGGCACGTAGTGCCGCAGCCGGCCGGCGCCCGTGCCGCCCAGCCGTCGCACGAAGCCGTCCTGGAAGTCGTCCTTGCGGTCGAAGACCACGACGGGAGCCTCCGGCAGGACATCCCGCAGCGGCCCGTCCAGGTATCGCTCGGCGAACCCCGGTGCGGCCGCGGCCACGTACCTCATCCGGCCGAGCGGGCGGACCGAGCAGCCCGGCACCGGGTCGGGCGAGGAGGTCACGGCCGCCATCACCAGGCCCTCGCGCAGCAACGCCGCCGTATGGGCCTCGTCCTCCCGGTGCAGCTCGTAGCAGAGCCCCTCCACCCGGGTGAGCGCACCCAGGAACCAGGTCGCAAGCGAGTCCGCGTTCACCGCGACCGACACCCGCGTCGGCTCGCCGGCACCGCTCAGGCCCAGCTCGCCGCGCGCGTCCCGCTCCAGCCGGGCCAGCTGCCGGGCGAACCGGACCAGCACCGCGCCGGACTCCGTCGGGCGCACCGGCTTGGTGCGCTGCAGCAGCACCCGGCCGGTGCGCTGCTCCAGCGCCTTGACCCGCTGGCTGACCGCCGACGGCGTCACATGCAGGGCCGCGGCCGCCGCGTCGAACGTGCCCTCGTCCACCACGGCGAGCAGCGTCCGCACCTGCTCCAGGGGAAGCTCCTCCATCACGAGCACTAATGATACGTAAGAATCTTTAGCTGTACCTGCAGTGATCGTTTGCCTAGCGTCGACGGTATGAACCACGCACTGACCGCCGCGGCCGCCGGATTCGGCACCGGCCTCTCCCTGATCGTCGCCATCGGCGCCCAGAACGCCTTCGTCCTGCGCCAGGGGGTGCGCCGCGACGCCGTCCTCGCCGTGGTCGGCATCTGCGCCCTGTCCGACGCGCTGCTCATAGCCCTCGGCGTCGGCGGGGTCGGGGCCGTGGTGGTGGCCTGGCCGGGCGCGGTACGGGCGGTCGGGCTCATCGGCGGCGCGTTCCTGCTGTGCTACGGCGCCCTCGCCGCCCGCCGCGTCCTCAGGCCCGGCACCGGTCTGCGCGCTGAGGGCGAGGCGGTGGGCTCACGGCGGCGTGCGATCCTGACCTGCCTGGCGATGACCTGGCTCAACCCGCACGTCTACCTGGACACCGTGTTCCTGCTCGGCTCCCTCGCCGCCGACCGCGGCCCGCTGCGCTGGACCTTCGGGCTCGGCGCCGCCCTCGCAAGCCTGTGCTGGTTCGCCGCGCTCGGCTTCGGCGCGCGGCTGCTCGGCCGCTTCCTCGCCCGGCCCACCGCCTGGCGGGTCCTGGACGGCCTGGTCGCCGTCACCATGCTCGCGCTCGGCGCCACACTCCTCGCCGGATCCTGAGGCACCGGATCCTTAAGGCACCGGATCCTGGAACAACCGGTTCGGCAGGCACAGAAGTTGCTGCCATAGTGAGGCTCGAAATCGAAAGATGTATCGAGCAACCAGGAAGCCCGTGGACACGAGCGAGAGCAGCGCCGAACGTGACGCCGGCACCGGGACCGACAGCCCCGCCGCCCAGGCCCCGCCCCGGCGCGGCCGGCGCCGCTGGGCGATGGACACCCGGCCGCTGCGCATCCCCGCCTACCGGCGGCTGTGGTCGTCGACCATCGTCACCGCCGTGGGCAGCCAGCTGACCGCCGTCGCCGTACCCAAGCAGATCTACGACATCACCCACTCCTCGGCCTGGGTCGGCTACGCCGGCCTCGCCGGTCTGGTGCCCATGGTGGTGTTCGCGCTGTGGGGAGGGGCGGTCGCCGACACGGTGGACCGGCGCAAGCTGCTGCTGGTCACCAACAGCGGGATCGCCGTGACCTCGGTGCTGTTCTGGACGCAGGCCGTCACCGGCCTGCACTCCGTCGTGGTCCTCATGCTGCTGCTCGCCGTGCAGCAGGCGTTCTTCGGCCTCAACTCCCCGGCTCGCACCGCCTCGATCGCCCGCCTCGTCCCGGCCGAGCAGCTGGCGGCGGCCGGCGCGCTCGGCTCGACGGTGATGCAGACCGGCCTCGTCGCGGGTCCGCTGCTGGCCGGCGCGCTGATACCGGTCATCGGGCTGCCCGAGCTGTACCTGATCGACGCGCTGGCGCTGTGCGTCACCGTGTGGGCGGTGTTCCGGCTGCCCGCGCTGCCCCCGCTGGGCGACGGGCCGGCCCGCCGGGCCGGGGTGCGCGAGATCGCGGCCGGCTTCCGCTACATCTTTGGGCACAAGGTGCTGCTGCTCTCGTTCCTGGCCGACATCGTGGCCATGGTCTTCGGCATGCCCCGCGCCCTGTTCCCGCAGCTGGCCGCGCAGACGTACGGCTCCTACGGCGAAGGGCTGGCGCTCGGTGTGCTGTTCGCCGGGATCCCGGTCGGCGCGGTGCTCGGCGGCCTGTTCTCCGGCGTCTTCTCGCGGGCGCGGCGGCACGGCTGGATGGTCATCGGCGCGGTCGTCGGCTGGGGCGTGGCCGTCGCCGGGTTCGGGCTGAGCGGCAACCTCTGGCTGGCCGTGGCCTTCCTCGCCGCGGCCGGGGTCGCCGACATGGTCTCCATGGTGTTCCGCGGGGCGATCCTGCTCTCGGCCGCGACCGACGAGATGCGCGGCCGGATGCAGGGGGTGTTCACCGTGGTCGTCGCGGGCGGTCCGCGCCTGGCCGACGTGCTGCACGGCACCGCGGGCTCGGCGTTCGGCCCCAGGGCGGCCGTGGCGGGCGGTGGCGCGCTGGTGGTGGCGGTCATGCTGGGTCTCGCAGCGGCGGTTCCGGCGCTGCGGCGCTACCGGATCTGAGGGCCTACAGGGGGCCGCTGCGCCGCCGGATCGTGTACTGCTCCATCAGCTTGCCGCGGGTCGTCTCCAGGCGGTGGGCGAGGACCTCGGCGACCGTGCGCACCAGCGACAGCCCGAGCAGCGGGTCCTCCACGCAGAGCGCCAGCACCGACGGTCCGTCGAACTCGTAGGCCCGTACGTTGCTGAAGGCCACGGCGCCGAAGTCCCACTCGTACGGCGGGAACAGCCAGGACCAGCCGAGCATGTCGCCCGCGCCGAGCGTGGCCACGGTGACCCGCTGCCGGGAGGTGACCTGCTGGTCCAGGTGGACCGCGCCGGAGCGGACCACCCAGAAGCGGTCGGCGGTGCCGCCCGCCTCGAAGATGCGGGTGTCCTCCGGGAAGGACACCTCCTTGGCCAGCTCCATCAGCCGCTCGCGCTGGGCCTGCGGGAGGGCGGTCAGCAGTTTTATCGCTTTGGTCATGGCGCGGGACTCCTCGCCGGCAGCGGTTGGGGTGGTTTCCCCAAGCCCATTTCAGCCGCTGCCGCCGTCCGGGGCACCTCGAAGGGCGCGACTTTCTGTCGGCGATGTGTCGCGGAGGCATGAAAAAGCCCTGGCTGGACGGGGGAGCCAGCCAGGGCCGTATGCGGTGGCAAGGGAGGACGGTTTCGGTCGACTCCGTCACCACTTATTGATGAACGGTAAACCATCTCCCGGGAATTCACCCAATCGGGAGCCGGTCACGTGACCTGTTTCACCCCGGTCGGCGCCAGGGGTGATCCGCCCGGGTCGACCACCTCCTCGAGTACCAGCCGCACCGCCTCGTACGCCAGTGCCCGCGCGGACGCCTCCCTCGCCGCGTCCGGATCGGTCACCGTCAGCCCCCGCGCCCGCTCCCGGCAGGCTCGTTCGTGCTCAGCCGCTCGGTCCCGGCCCAGCCGGATGCGCCGCAACAACTCGTCCGCGTCCACACAGTCGGTCATGTGGTCCGGGTACCCGGACCGCGCCCACTGATCCCGGTGGCGCCGTGCCGAAGCCGGTGGCCGAAGTTCCGGCAAGCGGCGTTTGCCACCCGGGCGGCCGGGCAGGCGCACCCCCAGTCCGCCGCGCTGCAGCCACCTTTCAGGAGCGATTGCGCATGCTGACCGACACGTCGACAAGCCGTACGAGTACGCCCGACACCGACACCGCCTCCGTCGCCTCGGTGCGGCGGACCCATGACGACGCCCCCGACACCGTGGCCCTCTTCAAGCGGCTCGTGGAACTGGACGACGGCCCCGAACGGGAGGCCGTACGCGACGAACTGGCGACCCAGTGGCTGCCCATGGCCCACCGGATCGCCGGCCGGTTCCGCGACCGAGGGGAGTCCACCGAGGATCTGCGCCAGGTGGCCGCGCTCGGCCTGGTCAAGGCCATCGACCGGTACGACCCCTCCCGAGGGGCCTTCGAGAGCTACGCCGTGCCGACCATCACCGGCGAGGTGAAGCGGCACTTCCGGGACCGGATGTGGGCCGTGCGGGTGCCGCGCCGGGTGCAGGAGCTGCGCAACCGGGTGCGCCTGGCCCGCCGCGAACTCACCCAGCACCCCGGCGCCCCCGAACCCACCGCCGCCGACATCGCCGCGCACACCGGCCTCACCGAGGACCAGGTCACCGAGGGCATGGAGGCACTGGAGAGTTTCAGCACCCTCTCGCTGGACGCCGAGCTGCCCACCGGCGACGACAGCCACAGCCTGGCCGACACGCTGGGTGCCGCGGACACCTCGTACGACGTCGTCGTCGACCGCGAGGCCGCGAAGGAGGGGTTGCGCCGGCTGCCCGAGCGGGAGCGGGCCATCCTCTACATGCGCTTCTTCGAGGACATGACGCAGAGCCGCATCGCCGACCGGCTCGGCATCTCCCAGATGCATGTCTCCCGGCTCATCAGCCGCAGCTGCGCCCGCGTACGTGCCGTCGCACTGGGACAGCGGCAGGGCGGCCGGACCGCCGGATGACCGGCCGTCACTTCTTCGACCGCTCCCGCGCGACACCCAGCGGCCGGGCCAGACCCGACACCGCCTCGTCCAGGCGCTGCAGATGCCGCAGCACCCGGTCGGTCACCCGGCCGTAGCGCGGGGTGCGCAGGGTGCCCGGTTCCAGCATCGAGGCGATGCTGGGGCCGGTCTCGATCCCCGCCGTCGAGCGGGGGTCGGCGACGTGCGCGGCGATCGCCTCGATGTTGTGCACGATCCGCCGGCCGGCCCCGCGCAGCCGCGGATCCGCCGCGATCGACGGGTGCGTCGGCAGCAGTTCGGCCGTGGCCGCGAGCGAACGCGCGTGATAGGCGCAGGTCTCCAGCAGGGCCACCACGTACCGGGCGGTGTCCCGGCGGCCGCGCTGCGGGGCGATCGGGTGGGTGAGCGGCTGGGTGGCGGCGTGCAGGTCGGCCAGCGCCTGGTCCAGGTCGCGGGCCTGGTCCACCAGGTCGGCCGGCGGCGCGCCGCTCAGCTGGTCCATGGCGGCCCGGGTGACGTCCGCCAGCTTGTCGAGGACATCGACTAGCAGGTCGTTGGTGCGCCGGTCGGTGTGGACCGGCAGCACCACCGCCGCAGCGATCACCCCGGCGGCCGCGCCGAGCGCCGTCTCCTCCACGCGCAGCACCAGCACCGACACGCTGTAGGTGCTCAGCAGCGTGTACAGCAGCCCCAGCATCGCCGTCACGAAGAAGGACATCAGCGTGTAGGACAGGGGCGCGGTGAAGAACATCGCGAAGATGCACACCAGCACCAGCGCGAACGCCGTCCAGGTGTGGTGTCCGACCAGTCCCGCGAGCCCGATGCCGGCCACCACCCCGAGCACCGTGCCGACCAGCCGCCGGTAGCCCTTCACCAGGATCTCGCCGGTGGACGCGGTGTTCAGGAAGACGATCCAGCAGGTCAGCACCGCCCAGTACCAGCGCTGGCCGGACAGCAGCTCACCGCCCGCGATGGCGAGGGCCGAACCGACGGCCACCTGCACGGCGGCCCGGGTGGTGGGCCGCCCGAGCCCGGTCGGCTCCGGCTTCTCGGGCTCGGCCTCCTCGCCGCTCTCGATGGCGGCGTCCTCGGCGTCCAGCTCCTCGCGGGAGCGGGCCGTCGCCGGAGTGTCGTCGGACTCGTCCTGCGGCCCGTCCAGGGCGATCCGCAGCCCGAGGACGGCCCGCGCGGCCTCGCCGAGTCCCCGGAAGACGTCCTGTACGGCCGGGGACGCCTTGGGCAGGTTCTCCTCCTCGCGGTAGCCGAGCAGCCGGTTGCGCACCTGCGCCAGCGCGGTACCCGAGGCCTCGCCGACCGGGCGCAGCACCAGCAGGCGCAGCGCCTCCAGGTCCCGGCGCAGCACCGCCGTCGCCTCGTCCCGCACCGGCAGTTCGCCGCCGGACGGGAGCGGCGCGCCGGGCAGATGCAGGGTGAGCGTGTCCGTCCGTTCGGCACTGCGCGCGGTGAGCAGCAGCAGCCCGAGCCGCTCGGCGGCGATCTCGGCGTCGGCGATACGGCGCTGCAGCAACCGTGCCGTCGCCTCGTCGGCGGTGCCCTCCTCCAGCCGGCCCTGGATCATCAGCGCCGTCTCGTGCAGCCGTGCGGTGCCGGTGCGCAGGTGCGCCAGCACCTTCTCGACGTCGTCGGGACCGGCGTCCAGCAGCTCGATCTGGGCCGCGATCAGCTGCCCGAGCCGGGCCCGGAAGGCCCGGCGCAGCCGGTCGAGGGTGCCCGCCGGGGTCTCGGGCAGCAGGACGAAGCGGGCGGCGGCGCTGCACACGAACGCCACGGTGATCACGCCGTACAGGGCGGGCAGCGTGGCCGTGGTCGCGTGCACGAACAGGGAGAGGAAGTAGATCTGGAAGCCGATGAGGCCCAGCGCCGTGCCGCGGTCGCCGAACCGGCGGCCGTAGACGGCACAGAAGATGAGCACGACGAAGAACACGTCGCCCACGACGACCCATTGGTTCAGCAGCGCACCCAGCGACACCGAGGCGAGCGCCACCGGCAGGCCCAGCGCGAGGGTGACGGCCTGCCGGGAGCGCTGCTTCTCGCGGAGGGCGAAGGTCGCGACCATCGACGCCATGGCGCCCGCGACGAGCTGCGGGACCGGGACCCGCAGCAGGGCCAGCACGGCGAGGGTGAGGACGATGGCGGCCACCGTGCGCAGACCCGCGGTGAGCCGCAGCAGTCCGGGATCGGACGCCGCGAGCCGGTCCCACATCCGTGCCCACCCCGACCGAACCGCTGCCCTCACGCCGCCGCGCTCTCTCCCGTGCCAGAACTTGATCTCCGCTCCAGCATGGCACGGCGGCCCGGCCCGCCTGCCCTCGGCCGACCTGCTACATCAGGAACTCGCGGCGTCGCCGCCCTCCACCCGGGCGCGGACCTGTTCCGGTGTCAGATAGTTGTCCGTGTACTCGAAGTCCTTCAGCCGGGCCGGTTTGCGGGACTGGAAGCCGGTGCGGACGAAGTCGTCGCCGGCGACCGCGTTCAGCAGCCAGTTGGTCATGACGCGGGTCTTGGCGACGTTGGTGCGCAGCGCCGACCAGTGATAGCCGCGGGCCACCACCTGCGCGGGCACGCCCCGCAGCTCGAGGCCCAGCGGCTTGGACACGGCGTCCTTGCCGCCGAGGTCGACGACGAGGCCCAGGTCCCTGTGCACGTACGGCAACAGCGGCTCGCCCCGCAGGGTCGCGATGACGTTGTCGGCCACCCTCCGGCCCTGGCGCATGGCGTGCTGGGCGGTGGGCGGGCAGACCGCGTTCTCCTCGGCCTTGGCCTTGTCGGGCACGGCGGCCGCGTCGCCGAGTGCGAACACCCCGTCGTGACCGGGCACGGTCATCTCGGAGGTGACCGCGAGCCTGCCGCGGACCGTCTCCGCGCCGAGCGTGGCGATCAGCGGGCTCGCGACCACACCGGCCGTCCAGATGAGGGTGTGCGTCGGCACCACCCGGCCGTCGGTGAAGGTGACCTCCTCGGCTCCCGCCTTGTCGATCGACACACCCAGCGAGACGTCGATGCCGCGCCGCCGCAGGATCTCCTGCGCGCTGCGGCCCAGCTTGTCGCCCAGCTCCGGCATGAGCTTGGGCGCGATGTCGATGAGGTGCCACCTGATCAGGTTCGGGTCGAGACGCGGATAGCGCTGCACGGCCGCGTGGGTGAGCCGTTGCAGACAGGCCGCGGCCTCGGTGCCCGCGTAGCCGCCGCCGACCACCACGAACTGGAGCCGCGCGGCCCGCTCGGCCGGGTCGTCGCTGGCGTCCGCGAGGTCCAGCTGCGAGATGACGTGGTCGCGGATGTAGGCGGCCTCGGCGAGGGTCTTCAACCCGAAGGCGTGCTCGGTGAGCCCCGGGATGTCGAAGGTGCGGGTCACGCTGCCCGGCGCCAGCACGAGGTAGTCGTACCGCTCGTTGACGTCGTCGTCGGTGATGGTGCGGATGACACAGACCTTGGACTTCAGATCCACGCCGATCGCACCGCCCGGGATGATCCGGGTGCGGTACTTCTTGCTGCGGCGCAGTGAGACGGCGATCGACTGCGGTGTCAGCACACCGGAGGCGACCTGGGGCAGCAGGGGAAGGTAGAGCTGGTAGGAGAACGGCGTCACCAGAGTGACGTCCGCCTCGTCCGGGGTGAGTTTCCGCTCCAGGCGGCGGACGCACTCGACTCCGGCGAAGCCTGCGCCAACCACCAGGATCCTGGGTCGTGTCACGGTGTTCATCCCTCTCTGCGGCTCCAGGCGGTCCGACTCGACGCCGTTCGCATGCCCGGGATCGCTGCGGCCACACCGATCCCACCGTGCCCCGAGCCGCTCCGCCAGCCGGGTGCGGCAGGCAGACGAACGCGTGGGCACCAGCATGCCCCTGCTGAAGCCCGTAGTAACCCGATCTCGCACAGATATACGTCGTACTCATGGGCACCACGCGTACGGCGTTCCCCGTCACCAGGGCAGGAACACGTGGATGTCCTTGCCCTCGTCCTCGACGACGACGCTCACCTGACTGCACAGCGTGTGCACCAGGTGCCAGCCGATCCCGCCGCCGCCCGCACTCGGCTGGAAGGGCCGCGGCTCGGGCCGGGTGGTGCTGGTGTCGTGCATCGTCACGTGCACCCCGTCGAAGGTGCGGCGCATCCGCAGACCGAAGGGCCCGGGTGCGTACTGGACGGCGTTGGCGGCCAGTTCCGTGACGACCAGCAGGATGTCGTCCCAGCACTCGGGCGTGCCGGGCGGCGCGTCCCGGGCGAGGGCGCACAGGAACTCCTCCGCGGCGAGCCGCGCCCCCGTCACATTGCGCAGCTCACCGGGGAAGGAGAACGCCCGCTCGGCCCACTCCTCCGAGGGCGGTGTGTCGTCCCCACGCGGCTCCGTCGCCATCTCGCATTCCCCGGCCCCGTCCGGTCGGGGCCGGCGGCCCCTCGCGACCAGGGCGGTCGTCGTTGCTGATCACTCCACTGCTGCGGGTTCCCCCAGCCGGGCCGGGTTACCCCTCCGCCCGGCCACCTGGGCCCCGTACCTGCACCTCCTGGCGGAACTCCTAGCGGAAGACGTTGTCCGACTCGTCCCAGTCGGCCGGCTCCTCGGGACCCGGCCGCCATGCCGCGCGCGACCGGGCCTCGTACATCGCGTCGATCTCGGCGGCATAGTGGCGCGCTATGGCGTCCCGGCGCAGCTTCATGGACGGTGTCAGCAGCCCGTTGTCCGGGGCGAACGGCTCCGCAAGGACGCGGTAGACCCTGATGGACTCCGAGCGGGACACCGCACTGTTGGCCGAGGAGACGGCGCGCGCGATCTCCTCCCTGAGCGCGTTCTCCTCCCGGGCCTCCCGGCTCGGCGACTCGCCCTGCAGGGCCAGACCGGCCCGCCAGTGCGCGAGGAACTCCGGGTCCAGCGTGATCAGGGCCCCCACGCAGGGCCGGTCGTCGCCGACGACCACCGCCTGGTGCACCAGCGGATGCATGCGCAGCCGCTGCTCCAGCGGGGCCGGCGCCACGCTCTTGCCGCTGCTGGTGACGATCACGTCCTTCTTCCGGCCGGTGATCGTCAGATAGCCCTCGGAGTCCAGCCGTCCGATGTCCCCGGTGGCCAGCCAGCCGCCGTACAGCGTGGCCCGCGTCCGCGCCTCGTCGCCGACGTAGCCCTGGAACACCGACGCGCCGCGCACCAGGATCTCGCCGTCGTCGGCCACCTGGACCTCGGTGCCCGGCAGCGGCCGGCCCACGGTCCCGGACTTCTCCCGGCCCAGCGGCTGCATGGTGATCCCGCCGGAGGTCTCCGTCAGCCCGTAACCGTCGTGCAGGTACAGCCCGATGCCCTCGTAGAACAGGGACAGTTCCCGGCTGAGCGACGAGCCGCCCGAGGTGCCCCGCACGGCGCGCCCGCCGAGCGCGGCCCGCAGCCTGCGGTACACCGTCCGCTCGTACAGGGCGTGTTGCAGCCGCAGATCGAACCCGGGGCCCGGCCCGAGACCCAGCCGCCGGCGCTCCTCCGCCTCGGCGAAGTCCCGCGCGGTCTGCGCCGCCCGCTCGAACAGCGCACCCCGTCCCGCCTGCTGAGCGATCCTCAGGAAGGTCTTGTACAGCTTCTCGAACACCGACGGCACGCCGTACAGGTACGTCGGCCGGAATGTGCGCAGCGCCGATGCGAGGGCCTCCGCCGTCATCTCCGGCTCGTGCGCCATCAGGACCCCGCCGCGTACGCACATCACCTGGATCATGAGCCCGTACACGTGGGAGAAGGGCAGGAAGGCGAGTACCGACGGCTGTTCGCCCGGGGGCGCCGCGGTGTGCCCCCAGCCGGCGAGCAGGATGTCGCACGGGTGGGCCAGGCCGCGGTGGCTCAGTGCGCAGCCCAGCGGACGGCCGGTGGTGCCCGAGGTGTAGGCGATGACCGCCGTCGCGTCCGGCAGCACGATCCGGCGCAGCGACTCCACCGTGGTCAGCGGAATGAGCGCACCCTGCTCGGCCAGCCGGGCCAGAGCGTCCGCGTCCAGCTGCCAGACGTGCTTCAGCCGCGGCAGCCCCGCGCACACGGTGCCGACCGTCATGACGCCCTGCTCGTCCTCCACCACCACGGCCACGCAGTTGGCGTCCCGCAGGATCCACTCCACCTGGTCCCGCGAGGACGCCGGGTGGATCGGGACGACCTCCGCGCCGACGGTCCACAGTGCGTGGGCGAACACCGTCCACTCGTAACGGGTCCGCGCCATCAGGGCCACCCGGTGGCCCGGGGAGATCCCCGAGGCGATCAGGCCCTTGGCCAGGTCGACCACTTCGTCCCGCACCTCGACCGCCGTCACCTCCTCCCACACGCCGGGCGCCGCATCCGTGCGCCGCGCGAGGAGGGGCAGCGTCGGACTGCGGTGCGCGGTCTCGAAGACGCTGTCGGCGAGCCCGCCGGTCATCGGCGGTACGGCTGCCGGAGCGAGGGCGTCGTCGCGCATGCGCTGCTCCCGAGGTGTACGGAGGGTGACTCCGCCGGTCGGCTCAGTTGCCGGCGGTGCTCGAATGTAGCCCAGGCAAGCGGTTTCGGGGCCAGGAACAGGCAAGTCGTGATCCGCTGATGATCTGTGCGTGTCCAGCGGCCGTTGAGCACACGAGTCACCTGAACCCGGACCCCGGCCGACCGCCCCTCAGTCCTGGGTGTGTCGCACACACGCGGTCACGACGTCCCGCAGGCTGCCCGTCCGCTCCATGAGCAGCCGCTGCTCGCGAGCGCCGTTGCCCCGGCGCAGCACCCTGGTGACGGCCTCCTCGACGCCGGCCGCGTCACCACTGTCGGTGAGGGCGTCCCCGGTGTGCTCCAGCAGCGAGTACAGCGCCTCCGCCGCGGGCCGGGGCAGCATGGTCACGGGGTCCAACAGGTCCTCGTCCAGGCCGGAATGGGCGGCCTGCCAGGCGGCGAGCCGCAGCAGGCTCACACTGTGGTCGAGCGGCGGCCGGCCCGCCCGCCACTCGCGGGCCGCCGTCTCCACCAGGGCACGGGCCAGCGTGGCGATCAGGACGGTGGTGTCCGCGCGCAGGCACACGTCCGCCACCCGGATCTCCACCGTCGGGTAGCTCGCGGACAGGCGCGCGTCGAAGTACAGCATCCCCCGGTCGAGGACGACCCCGCTGGCCACCATGTCCCGCACCAGCCGGTGGTAGCGCTCGGCCGAGCCGAACAGCTCGTTCGGCCCCGCCTGCGGCCAACGCCGCACCACCCGGCCGCGGTAGCTCACGTAGCCGGTGTCCCGGCCCTGCCAGAACGGCGAGTTGGCGCTCAGCGCCAGGAGCACCGGAAGCCACGGCCGGATCCGGTCGAGGACGGCGACGCCCTCCTCGTCGGACTCCACCGAAACATGCGCATGACAGCCGCACACGAGCTGGTCGTGGGCGGTCATCCCGTACCGCCCGGCCATCCACTGGTAGCGCTCGTGCACAGTGAACGAGGGAGTCACCGGCATCGGGTACGTGGCGAGCGCGGCGACCGCGCAGCCGATCTCACCGGCCAGCCGGGACGCCTCCTTGCGCAGGCGCACGATCTCGGCGCCGAGGTCCGCCATGTCCGCCTGCGGATGCGTGGCGAACTCCAGCATCTGCCCGAACAACTCCTTCTGGAACACGTCCTGTCCGGGATCGTCCTGGGTGGCACGGGCGAGGACTGCGGCCGACAGCGGCTTCGGCTCCCCGCTGTCCGGGTCGACCAGAAGGAGTTCCTCCTCCACTCCGACAGTGCGCACGTGGGCCGCCCTTCTGTTCATGACGAGGAGCAGTCGTAAGTCTGTACGACCCTGACTGCCCCCCGGAGCGGGCAGCCGACACCTGTGGGTTCAGCGCACGGGCGTCAACCAGACAGTGGCGAGCGGCGGCAGCGTGAGCCGCAGGAACCCGTCCTCGGGCTTGATCGCTCCCGGAGCGCCGACACCGACACCGCTGCCGCCGTAGCGCGCGTCGTCCGAGTTCAGCGCCTCCTGCCAGGCGGGGACCTCCTCAGGGACCCGGAGACGGTAGTCACCACGGACCACGGGGGAGAGGTTCGACACCGCCAGCAGAGGCGATCCACCGGTGTCGAACCGCAGGAACGCGAAGACATTGTCGTCCGCCGCGTCACACTGCACCCACCGGAAACCGCCCGGATCCGTGTCCCGCTGCCACAGCGCCGGGGTGGCCCGGTACAGCGCGTTCAGGTCCCGGACGAGTTGCTGTACGCCCCGGTGGTCCCCCGCGGAGTGGTAGTCCTCGTCCAGCAGCCACCACTCGGGGCCGTGCGCCTCGGACCACTCGGCGCCCTGGGCGAACTCCTGGCCCATGAAGAGCAGTTGCTTGCCGGGGTGGGCCCACATGAAGCCGAGGTAGGCGCGGTGGTTGGCCCGCCGCTGCCACCAGTCGCCCGGCATCTTCGACACCAGGGCCTGCTTGCCGTGCACGACCTCGTCGTGGGAGATCGGCAGGACGTAGTTCTCGCTGTACGCGTACACCATCGAGAAGGTCATCTCGTGGTGGTGGTACTTGCGGTGCACCGGCTCGTGCCGGATGTACTCCAGCGAGTCGTGCATCCAGCCCATGTTCCACTTCAGCCCGAAGCCGAGTCCGCCGCTGTCCGTCGGCCGGGTCACCCCGTCCCAGGCGGTGGACTCCTCGGCGATGGTGACCACGCCCGGGCAGCGCCGGTAGACGGTGGCGTTCATCTCCTGCAAGAAGGCCACCGCGTCCAGATCTTCCCGCCCGCCGAAGACGTTCGGCGCCCACTGCCCGGAGTCCCGCGAGTAGTCGAGGTAGAGCATGGAGGCGACGGCGTCCACCCGCAGCCCGTCGATGTGGAACTCCTCGCACCAGTACACGGCGTTGGCGACGAGGAAGTTGCGCACCTCGGTCCGCCCGTAGTCGAACTCGTACGTGCCCCAGTCCGGATGCTCGGCCCGCCGCCAGTCCCCGGGCTCGTACAGCGGCTCACCGTCGAACCGGGCCAGCGCCCAGTCGTCCTTGGGGAAGTGGGCCGGCACCCAGTCCATGATCACGCCGATGCCGGCCCGGTGCAGCGCGTCCACCAGGTACTTGAAGTCGTCGGGGGAGCCGAGGCGGGGCGTGGGCGCGTAGTAGGAGGTGACCTGGTAGCCCCAGGAGCCGCTGAAGGGATGTCCGGCGACCGGCATCAGCTCGACATGGGTGAAGCCCATCTCCTTGACATAGGCGGGCAGTTCGTCGGCCAGCTGGCGGTATGTCAGTCCTGGGTGCCAGGAGGGCAGATGGACCTCGTACACCGAGAACGGCGCCTCGTGGACGGGCGTGTCGCCCCGGTGGGCCATCCACTGCGCGTCACCCCACTCGAACCGCGACACCGCGACCACCGAGGCGGTCGCGGGCGGGACCTCCGTACGGCGGGCCATCGGGTCCGCCTTCAGGAGCCGGTCGCCGTGGCGGGAGGTGATCTCGAACTTGTACCGGGCGCCCTCGCCGATGCCCGGCAGGAACAGCTCCCACACGCCCGACGCGCCGAGCGACCGCATCGGGTACTGCATGCCGTCCCAGTACGTGAAGTCGCCTGCGACCCGCACCCCTTGGGCGTTCGGCGCCCACACGGTGAAGCGGGTGCCCGCGACCCCCTGATGGGTCATGGGCTCGGCGCCGAGCGCCCGCCACAGCTGCTCGTGCCGGCCCTCGCGGACCAGGTGCAGGTCCAGCTCGCCGAGGGCGGGCAGGAAGCGGTACGGATCCTCCGCCTCCTGCTCACCGTCGTCGTACGCGACATGGAGCGTGTACGACGGGATCTCGTCGTACGGCAGCACGGCGGCGAACAGACCGCCGCCCTCCGACGCCAGCGCGCTGTGCATCCCGTCGACGACGACGCTGACCTTGCGGGCGTTCGGGCGCAGCGCCCGGAACAGCGTGCCGCCCGGCACCGGATGGGCGCCCAGCAGGGCGTGCGGGTCGTGGTGCGCGCCGCCGAGCAGACGGTCGCGGTCGCCCTGGTCGAGCGGGGCGGCCGCGGACGGAGCGGGTCCCGCCGGCCGGGGAAGTGCGGTGTCGTTCCGGGTCATGACGTCAGCCTCCCCACACCGCGAGCCGCTGGATCGCGGCCATCGGAACCGGTAGCCAGTCCGGACGGTGTCTCGCCTCGTACAGCACCTCGTACACCGCCCTGTCCGTCTCGTGCGCGCGCAGCAGCGCGTGCTTCTTGCGTGGATCCCACCCGGCGCGGGCCGCGTAGCCCGCGCAGAACGCCTCGCGGCAGCGGCGCGCCCACTCCGGCCGCCAGGGGCGGCGCTGCCGGGCCGCGTAGTCGAAGGAGCGCAGCATCCCGGCCACGTCCCGCACCGGGGACTGCGCGGCCCGCCGCTCGGCCAGCGGCCGGGACGGCTCGCCCTCGAAGTCGATGACGAACCAGTCGCGCCCTGCCTGCAGCACCTGCCCGAGGTGCATGTCGCCGTGGATGCGCTGGGCCGGCGGCCCGGTGTCGCACGTGGCCAGCGCACCGAACGCGGCCCGCAGGCCCGGTACGAAGGGCCGCAGCGCGGGCACCGCGTGCGTGGCCGCGTCCAGCCGCGCGCACATCGCCTCCGCGGTACGGCCCCGCTCGCCCGGCCCGGCCGGCGGGAAGGCGTCGGCCAGCGCGAGGTGCACCTCGGCCATGGCCCGGCCCAGCTCCCGGGCCTCGGCGGTGAAGTCGTCACCCGTGGCGAGCGCGCGCAGCGCCAGCGTCCAGCCGTCGGTGGCGTCCGGCAGGAACGGCTGCAGGACGCCCAGCGTGGCCGGGCTCGGAGCACTCGTGCTGAACCAGGCGACCGGCGCCGGCACCCGCGCACAACCCTGTGCGGCCAGTGCGCCCGGCACCTCGAGGTCGGGGTTGACGCCCGGCTGGATGCGCCGGAAGAGCTTCAGGATGTACGCGTCGCCGTAGACGATCGACGAGTTGGACTGCTCGGCCTCCAGCAGCCGCGGCGGGAGGCCACCGGGCAGTCGGACGCCCGGGGTCTTCTCGAAGCACAGCGGACCCGAGGTGCCGGGCTGCCGCAGCCGCTCCAGGAGCAGATGGGCCGAGCGCGGGTCCTGCAGCGCGTCGTACACGGCGAGGCCGGCGAACGGACCCTCCTCGACCCGGCCGACGTACGCCCGCTCCAGCCGCGGTGCGAGGTGCTCACGCACACCCAGGAGCAGCTGGTAGCAGTCGCCGGGCGGCGGTGTGCCGCCGGGGGTGGGCACCGGCGCGTGCGAGGCGTGGACCAGCAGGTGCAGGCATCCCGGGAACAGCTCGCTCATGGACAGCAGCGACAGATCGGTGACGGGCCGGTCCTTGCCCGCGAACCAGCGCTGCAGGGGCAGCCATTCGCGCAGCAGCCCGCTCAGCGAGGCCAGGGGCCGCTCGGTGCCCCTCGCGCCTCTCGGCCGGTGGGTGATGGTCTTCGGCATGGTGACGCGTCCTTTCCTCGGCGCCGCTGCTCAGCGGCGGCGGCCGATGCGGGATGCGACTCGGGTGAGCCGGAACCAGTAGAAGCCGTGGCCCGCGAGGGTCAGGAGGTAGGGCAGTTCACCGATGGCGGGGAAGCGCACGCCGCCGATCAGCTCGACGGGGTGCCGTCCGTCGTAGACCCGCAGATCGAGTTCGGTGGGCTGTGCGAACCGGGAGAAGTTGTGGACGCACAGCACCAGGTCGTCGCCGTGTTCGCGGAGGAAGGCGAGGACGGCGGGGTTGGAGGACTGCAGTTCGGTGTAGGTGCCGAGTCCGAAGGCGGGGTTCTGTTTGCGGATCTCGATCATGCGGCGGGTCCAGTGGAGCAGGCTGGACGGCGAGGACATGGAGGCCTCGACGTTGGTGACCTGGTAGCCGTAGACGGGGTCCATGATCGTGGGCAGGAACAGCCGGCCGGGGTCGGAGGAGGAGAATCCGGCGTTGCGGTCGGGGGTCCACTGCATGGGGGTGCGCACGGCGTCGCGGTCGCCGAGCCAGATGTTGTCGCCCATGCCGATCTCGTCGCCGTAGTAGAGGATCGGTGAGCCGGGCAGGGAGAGCAGCAGGGCGGTGAACAGCTCGATCTGGTTGCGGTCGTTGTCGAGCAGGGGGGCGAGGCGGCGGCGGATGCCGATGTTGGCGCGCATACG
>NZ_JBIATY010000004.1:0-694316 GCF_042892235.1 Streptomyces sp. NPDC001816 | reverse complement strand
ACGCCCGGTTACATTCCGAACCCGGAAGCTAAGCCTCACAGCGCCGATGGTACTGCAGGGGGGACCCTGTGGGAGAGTAGGACGCCGCCGAACAATCATTGTGGGAAAGCCCCGCACCGTATGGTGCGGGGCTTTTCTGCGTTCAGGGTCCTTCAGGACAGGTGGCTAGAAGGTCACCTCAGCCGCCTCCACCGTCCCGCCCTCGCGGCCGGGTGCGCTGTGCCATCTCCAGTAGAGATTGGTGTGGGCGATCACCTGCTCCGGGGCGGGAGCGCCGTACTTGGACAGGTCCTCGGTGGTGTGGGCGTCGGCGACCAGCGTCGCGTCGTACCCGCGGACGATCGCGCCGTGCAGGGTCGAGCGGATGCACACGTCCGTCTGCGCGCCCGTAACGAGGAGCCGGCCCACCTTCCGGTCGGCCAGCACGGTCTCCAGGTCGGTGTCTTCGAAGGAGTCCGGATACTTCTTGTGGACCAGGGGCTCGGCGTCCAGGCGGGTCAGCTCCGGCACGTACTGCCAGGTCTCGCTGCCGTACGCCAGCTCCTCGTCGGAGTGCTGCACCCAGATGACCGGCACGTCCGCCGCGCGGGCCTTGTCGATCAGGGTGTTGATGTTCGCGATGACGCCGTCGCGGTCGTGGGAGTTCGCCACCACGCCGTTCTGGACGTCGATGACGAGTACTGCGGTGTTGGGTCGATCGGGAAGCGTGGTCATGGGGCCACAGTAGGACCCACCACTGACAACGGCCCCGAATATGAGGTGAGGACCCGGCAGGGCTGCGGCTACGGTTACCGCCATGACCACTCTGACCAGCGGTGACTACGTCATCCGCGCCATACGACCCGATGACTGGCCCGCCGTGAAGCAGCTGCGGCTCGACGCGCTGCGCGATCCGGCCGCGCCGGTCGCCTTCCTGGAGACGTACGAGCAGGCCATGGCCCAGCCGGACGAGTTCTGGCAGGGGCGGGCCACCAGGTCCGGTGAAGGGGCCACGGGGGCACGTCAGTTCATCGCCGAGGCGCCAGACGGGACCTGGGCCGGCACGGTCGTCATGCTCATCGAGGAAGCAGGGACGAACGACTGGGCCGGGTTTCCGGTCGAGCGGCGGCAGGGGCATGTGGTCGGTGTGTTCGTACGGCCGGAGCACCGCGGAAACGGGCTGATCAAGGCGCTGTTCGACGCCGCCGTGGAGTGGGGCTGGCAGCAGGACGCCGAGCGGGTACGGCTCCTCGTGCACGAGGACAACCCGCGGGCGCAGGGGGCGTATCGCAAACTGGGGTTCGTGCCGAGCGGGGTGACCGTGCCGGTCGAGCACCAGGGTGAGCAGAAGGAGCTGGAGTTCGTCCTAGACCGGTAGGTCCTGGTGGGGCCAGCGGGATCTGGCCTGTTCGCGGGAGCGGAGCAGGGCCAGGGTCGGCATGCCCCGGTCGGCTCCGGTGGCCAGCAGGTCCGGCAGCTGGGGGAGCGGCGCTACGGCCGCGACGTCGTCCAGGACCAGGGTGAGTGGTGGGTCGAGCCGACCGGAGGATGACCGTTCGGCCATGCGCCGGCCGCGCTCGACCACGCTGGAGACGAGGGCCGTCAGGAGGGGCATCGCACCCGGGTTGGTCCTGGGGTCCTCGATGGATTCACCTACTAGATAAAGCGTGCCCCCTTCGTCCACGAAGGAATCCAAGGCGAGCGCATCAGCTCGGTTTGGGGTGCAGGCCTCGCGGATGTTGACCGTGAAGAGGGCGGCGAGCGCCCGGCTCGTCAACTCCTGGGCCATGTCACGGCGTTCCGGGTGCGCGGTGAGGGCGGCCTCGAGTTCGCCCGCGGCGCCGGGGGCGGCCTTGGGGTGGGTACGGAGGGTTCGTACGGCGTCCTGGATCTGGGTGCCCTGGGACCAGCGGTGGACGTGGCGGATGGTGCGGGATTCCAGAGCGGCGGCGTGCAGGTAGCTCCGGAGGAGCGTTGTCGCCGTGTCGGCGACCGCTTGGTCGATCTTGGCTGTGGGCTGGACGGGGCTGAGGAGCGCTGTGGCCCGGCTCAGCGCTGTCTGTTTGTCCTCGCAGCCTGTTGTCGGGGACCAGTGGAGGCGGGCCGGGGTGTCGCAGAGGTGGGTGGGGTCGTAGAGGAGGGTGGGGCCGAGTTTGGCTCTGGCGTCCTTTGTGTCCTGCCAGAGGGCGGGGTTTGAAGTGACGACAAGGGTGGGGCCTGGCGCGTCCTGGATGGCCTGGGTTGCGGTTGCGTGGCGACTTTCCCTGGGTGCGATGAGGATTTTTTCCCATCGACCCACCCGTTCAGCGTTGGCTGAGAAGGTGCCCAAGGGGTCCGGCGCACCCGCCGCCTGGAGGGGCTCCGTCGGCTGCGCCGCTCGCAGTGCCTCGGTCGGCTGCGCCGCCCGCAGCACCTCGGTCGGCTCCGGCTCTTCGCGCGGCACCGGGACCTCGGAACGCTGTTCCGGTGCTGGAGCGGAAACGGGTGCCGTCGCCTGGGCCCGCCCCTTCGCCGCCCCCCGCTCGAACGCCCGCCGTACCTTCCCCGCCCGCCACCTCGCCACCGCTCCCATCACGAACAGGGCCAGGACGAAGAGGACCATCAACTGGCCGATGAACAGGCCCCAGAAGAGGCCCCAGCCGGAGAGCTGTCCTGCGGGGGTGTCCGGCCAGGCGCCGGTGATGTCGTGGGGCCGGCCGATGAGATGGCGCATGGCCAGGGGGGTGCGGGTGAAGGTGACGCCCTTGGGCCAGGCACCCTTGGCGAAGAGGCTTGCCAGACCCGTGGCCGTCCACACCAGCAGGGTCATGCTGAGAAGGAAGCCGAGTATGCCGATCAGCAGGCCGTCGGGGATGCCTCCCTGGCCTTCCCGACGGCTGTCACGGCTGTCACGTCTGTCATGTCTGTCACGGCTGTCGCGACGGTCGCGGTCGTCCGGTCTCACGTTCTCCCCCTACGCCACCGTCGATTCGGAGTCGCCCAGGTGCTGCTCCACGAAGGCCGCCGCCCGCTGCTCGGCCTCCAGCTCGGCCGCGCGCAGGGCGTCGTCGGCCGACAGTTCACTGGAGGACTCGGTCATGGCGCGGTCGGTGAAGACCAGTGGCCGTTCCGTCTCCGTGACCAGGTGTTTGACCACCTGGACGTTGCCGTTGACGTCCCAGACGGCGATGCCGGGGGTGAGGGTGGGGATGATCTCCACGGCCCAGCGTGGGAGGCCCAGAACCCGGCCCGTGGCCCTCGCCTCGTCCGCCTTCTGGGCGTAGATGGTCCTGGTCGAGGCCATCTTCAGGATCGCCGCGGCCTCCTTTGCCGCCGCGCCGTCCACCACGTCGGACAGGTGGTGGACGACCGCCACGAAGGACAGGCCCAGCCGTCGGCCGAACTTCAGCAGGCGCTGGAACAGCTGTGCCACGAAGGGGCTGTTGATGATGTGCCAGGCCTCTTCGACCAGGAAGATGCGCTTCTTGCGGTCGGGGCGGATCCAGGTGTGTTCCAGCCACACACCGACGATCGCCATCAGGATCGGCATGGCGATGGAGTTGCGGTCGATGTGGGACAGGTCGAAGACGATCAGCGGGGCGTCCAGGTCGATGCCGACGGTCGTCGGGCCGTCGAACATGCCGCGCAGGTCACCGTCGACCAGACGGTCCAGGACCAGGGCCACGTCCAGGCCCCACGCCCGTACGTCGTCTATGGCGACGTTCATCGCCTCCGCCGACTCCGGCTCGGGGTGCCGCAGCTGTTCCACGATGTCGGTGAGGACCGGCTGGCGGTCGAGGATCGACTCGTTGACGTAGGAGTGGGCGACCTTGAGGGCGAAGCCGGAACGTTCGTCCAGGCCGTGGCCCATGGCGACCTCGATGATGGTGCGCAGCAGCGCCAGCTGGCCCGTCGTCGTGATCGAGGGGTCCAGCGGGTTCAGACGGATGCCGTGGTCCAGGGCCGCCGTCGGGTCCAGGCGGATGGGAGTTATCCCCAGCTCCTCGGCGATGAGGTTCCATTCGCCGACCCCGTCCTCGCCCTGGGCGTCGAGGACGACGACCTGGCGGTCGCGGAAGCGCAGCTGCCGCAGGACGTATGTCTTCTCCAGGGCCGACTTGCCGTTGCCGGACTCGCCGAGGACCAGCCAGTGCGGCGCCGGCAGCTGCTGGCCGTACAGCTGGAAGGGGTCGTAGATGTAGCCCTTCCCGGAGTACACCTCGCGGCCGATGATGACGCCGGAGTCGCCGAGGCCGGGTGCGGCGGTCGGCAGGTAGACCGCCTGGGCCTGGCCCGTGGAGGTGCGGACCGGCAGGCGGGTCGTCTCGACCTTGCCGAAGAGGAAGGACGTGAAGGCGTCGGTGAGGACGGACAGCGGGTCCCGCATCAGCGCATCAGCCCCTACCTTCGAATGCCGGTGGCGAAGGGAAGTGTGTTCACGAAGGCCCGGTGGTGCTCGCGGTCGCACCACTCCAGCTTCAGGTACGACTTTCCGGCGGAGGCTCTTATGGTCCGCTTGTCGCGGTTGAGGGCCTCCGGGGAGCGGGAGGACACGGTGATGTAGCCGACGAGGTTGACCCCCGCCGCGCCGCTCGCCAGGTCCTCGCCGCGCTGGTCGAGGCGGTTGTGGGCGGCGATGTCCCGCGGGTCCACCGTCCGGTTCATCTTGGCGGCGCGGGAGGCCTCGGCCTCGTCGTTGGTCTTCTCGGTCAGCATGCGTTCGATGGCGACCTCGGTGGGTTCGAGGTCCATCGTCACGGCGACCGTGCGGATGACGTCCGGGGTGTGGACGAGCAGGGGCGCGAGGAAGTTGACGCCGACCGGGGTCATCGGCCACTCCTTCACCCAGGCGGTGGCGTGGCACCAGGGGGCGCGGGTGGCGGACTCGCGGGTCTTGGCCTGGAGGTAGGTGGGCTCCATGGCGTCCAGTTCGGCCGGCCAGGCGTTGCGCCGGGTCATCGCCTGGATGTGGTCGATGGGGTGGTCCGGGTCGTACATGGAGTGGATGAGGGAGGCGAGCCTGCCCTGCCCGAGGGGCTGGCGGACGCGGATGTCGGCCTCCTGGAGACGCGAGCAGATGTCGGTCAGCTCACGGGCCATGACGACGGCCAGGCCCGCATCGCGGTCCAGCTTGCGGCCGGCCTGCGGCCGTGCGGCCCGTGCCATGGCCTGGGCCTCGGCGGCCAGTTCGCGGGTGTAGTGCATGCAGGCGACGAGGTAGGCGCGGTGCTGCTCGCTGCTGGTGGACACCATGGACTGGAGCTGGTCGTAGGACCGTGACAGCCAGTCGGGTGCCTTCTCGTCGCCGCGCAGCGTGACGTCCTTGGCGTGGGCGTCGGGGTCGGCGGGGAGCGTGCGGGCGAGCATCTGCAGGCGGGTGACGAACCCGTCGCCGTTGGCCACGTGCTTGAGGAGCGTGCCGAAGCGGTCGACGAGGGCTTCCTGGTCCTCGGAGTCGCGCAGGCCGACGCCGGGGCCCTCGATCTCGATGGCGGCCGTGACGGTTCTGCGGTCGGCGTGCAGGAGTACGGCGATCTCGTCGGGTCCGAAGGGCGCGGCGAGCCAGTTGATCCGCCCGATTCCCGGCGGCGGCCCGATCTCGACCTCGCGCCCGTCGAGCCCGGTACCGGCCTCGACGGCACCGGAGCGGTACACGGCGCTGCGCTTGACGGTCCGCTTGTACGAGCGGTTGATCTCGAACCACTTGTAGAACGTGCGGCGCTTGTACGGCACGTAGACCGCGGCGAGCGCGAGCAGCGGGAAGCCCGTCAGGAGCACGATCCGCAGGGACAGGACCGGGACGAGGAGGCCGCACATCATGCCGAGGAACGCGCCGGCGATGATCAGCGCGATCTCGCCGGACTCGCGGTTCCGGCCGACGATCGCGTTCGGCCGGGCGCGGCCGATGAGATACGTACGGCGGGGCGTGACCGGATGGGACAGGTGGGACTCGGTCGTCAACGCCCTTCACCTCCCGAGCGGTTGCTGTTGCGGGTGTTGCTGGCGTGCGGGGTGTTGGCCGGGCTGGGTGCGCGCGGCGCGGGCGTGGCGGAGGGGACTGCTCCGCCGCCGCCGTGGGTGGTACGGCTGCTGTGGGCGGCGACACCGCCGGAGGCGGGGTTGGAGGCGCGGGCGCTGCTGGAGCCGCCTGAGCCTCCTCCGTTGTTGTCGGCGCGGGTGCTGTGGGTCTTGATGCCCTGGGCGACGAGGGTGGCGGGCGAGCTGATGACGGCGGCGGCCTTGCCCTCGGCGCCCTGCATGATGCGGTTGTTGCGGCCGCTCGCGATCTCGTCGCCGAAGCCGGGGACGAAGCGGTAGATCATCGCGCTGGCGAAGATGGCGAGCAGGATGATGGCGAGGCCGGAGACGACGGCGGAGAAGGCGTCGGGGCCGCTGTCGCCGGAGAGGGCGCCGGCGAGGCCGAGCACGATGACGATCACCGGTTTGACCAGGATGACGGCGATCATGATCCCGGCCCAGCGCCTGACGTGCCCCCACAGGTTCTTGTCGACCAGGCCCGCGTAGACGACGGTGCCGAGGAGCGCGCCGACGTAGAGCAGGGCGGCGCGGATGACCAGCTCCAGCCAGAGGACGCCGGCGGCGAGGATGCTGACCAGGGAGACGACGATCAGCATGATCGGGCCGCCGCCGATGTCGTTGCCCTTGCTGAGGGCGCCGGAGAAGGTGCCGAAGAAGGTGTCGGTCTGGTCGCCGGTGGCCTTCGCGAGTACGTCCGTCACGCCGTCCGTCGCCGACACGACCGTGTAGAGGATCAGCGGGGTGAACGCGGAGGCGAGCACCGTCAGCCACAGGAAGCCGACCGCTTCGCCGATCGCGGTGGTCAGGGGCACCCCTCGTACTGCCCTCTTGGCCACGGCCAGCAGCCACAGGAGCAGGGTGAGGATCGTGGACGCCGCGAACACCACCGCGTACTGCTGCAGGAACTTCGTGTTCGTGAAGTCGACGTTCGCCGTCTCCTTCACGGCACCACTGAGCTTCCCGATGGTCCAGGAGGCAGCGTCGGCACAGCCTTTGGCCAGGGAGGCGAGGGGGTCGAGGGTGTCGCCCAGGGGACTGTTGGGGGTGACGCCCTTGGAGCCTCCTCCGCCGGAGTTGTCTTTTTCGCAGAACTGTTTGGCGGCGCCCCGGATCAGCTCGCAGGGGTCGTTGCTCTTCGTAGCGGACGGTGTGGGACTGGGCGCGGCTACGGCGTGGGCGGCCAGCAGCAGCGTCGTCGTCTGCACGGCTCCGAGGACCGCCGTGATCTTGAGGATGCGGTGGTTAGCGCGCATACGTGAACCCTCCGTACTCCTCGACGGCCTTCGTCATGTCGTCGGCGGTGGAGGCCGTCTGGTCACGGCCCACGGGGACGGGCCCGTCCTTCTGCTGGAAGTCGGTGATCTTCCAGTCGTTGTCGACCCACTTCAGCTCGTACGTCGTCGTGTACCAGCTCTCGGTCACCGGGTTCTTCGAGCCGTCACCAGAGAGGCCGAACAGCGAGGTGTACCAGACCTCGACCGTGGTGGCGTCCGTTCCCGATGAGGTGACCTTGGTGCCCACGGGGATGACCCGGGAGACGAACGTCTGGCCCTTCGGCGCGGTGCCGTCCTTGGCCAGGCCGATGTTGGAGAGGAACTTCTCGTTGGAGTACGCGCTGTCCATGGCCGACTGTTTGGCGGCGGCGGCATCCCGGGCGTAGACCGAGTCGACGATCCGGTGCCGCCAGGCGGTGTTGAACATCTCGGCCGACCCCAATGCCACCGCATAATTCGCCGCCGCACTCTCCGCCCCCTGCCCGCTGTGCGCGAACCCGGACGGAATCCCCCCGCTCTTCGTCTCCACCGGCTTCGTGCCGCTGGCTGCCGTGGAGGACGTTCGGGGCTGGTCGCTCTTGCCGGAGGAGTTGTCGGTGGACGAGCCGTCACCGCGGTTCGCGAAGGCGATCGCTGCGATGAGGAGGACGACCACGCCGACCACCGTGACCAGGCTCCGGGACGAGGAGCGGCCGGTTCTGCGGGGTGCGCCGCCGTAGGGGTCGCCGCCGGGCAGGCGGGTTCGGGTCTGGCCGGTTTCGGTGTAATCCTGCTCGTCTGTGGGACTCATGCCGCGTACGCCCCCTCCACCTCGTAGACATACGACGGTAGCCGTGCTGGTTCCCGCGCGGGCGCGGTGTGGTGACTCGACATCAGGGAAACGCAACCTCTGCCGGTGGGCACGACGGGTGGGTGGGGTGGAGGGGGACGACCGGGCGCGCCCGGGAGCAGAAGGGGCGTCAGACCGCCATGCCGTACACGATGGTGAACAGTGTGCCGAGGGAGCCGATGATGAAGACTCCGGTGAGGCCGGCGATGATCAGGCCCTTGCCCTGCTCCGCGCTGAAGGTGTCGCGCAGCGCCGTCGCGCCGATCCGCTGTTTGGCCGCACCCCAGACCGCGATGCCGAGGCAGAGCAGGATGGCCACGGCCATCACCACCTCGATCATCACCTTGGCCTCGTTGCCCAGGCTGCCGAAGGGGCCCCAGTCCGGAGCGATCCCGCCGATGATGGTGTTGATGTCTCCCTTGTCGGCCGCAAAGAGCATGTAAGTCACCGCCCCTGGTGGGTAGTTCCGCTGGACCCTGCGGTGTGCAGAGGTCACGCATCATTCTCGCTGACAACGTCGCCGTCGTATGTCGACTTGACGTCATTGACTGGCGGGTTTCGTACGAATACCTCGTACGGTCACTCTGTGTATCACGGCAGGTCACGCCGGGCAACGAGGCCTGAGCGGAACCTGTCGTGCGGTTCGGTCGTTGACCCCCTTTACGGCCCGGCAGGGTTTCTGACGGCCGGTCGGGCAGGCAACGGTTGGTCGCGGTCGACCGTCATCCCCCTCGTACGAGTGAATGGAGCCTGGCCGCGCTTATGGCAAGCGCTACGAAGGTACCGCTCACGGCGTCCGGCCGCGCGGCCCCCCTGGCCGATACCGGGGCACACGTTTCAGCCCTGGGCCGGGAACACGAAGAAGCCCTTCTGCGTGCTGATGTAGCCGTACCCCGACGGCTGCGAGAAGAGCGGGATGTTCTCTTCGGGCAGGCTCTTGGCGAGCACCTTCTTGGTACGGCCGTCGACTGCGAGGAACTTGCTCGGGCTGAAGTCGTCCTTCGTGGTGCCGTAGAGGGTGCCGTTCGGGGAGAAGCGCAGCGGCTGCATCGCATTTTCGCCCTCCTTCTGTGCCCAGACCTCCTTGCCGTCGGCGGGCTGCCACACGGCGGTGCCCTGCTTCGTGTGAGCGGCGGCCAGGGTGTGGTCGGGCGTGAAGACGGAGGAGCCCTCGGTGTCGATGGTGTCGGCAGGGCTGTCCTGGTACGAGTACTTCGAGGAGCCGCCGACCTGTTTGCCGCTCGCGATGTCGTACGTCGCCGTCACCCAGGTGTCGGGAGAGAAGGCGCCCGCACCCCAGGCGGTGAGGACACGGCCGTCGCGCACGTCGAGGACCCGGAGGGCGCCGCTGGTGCGCTTCCCGTCGTCGTCCAGCTCCACGCCTGCCGGCGGGGTGACGTCCGCGGTGCTCCAGGCCTTCTTTCCGGTGGAGAGGTCCGTCATGACGAGCTGTTCGGGATCGTCCTCGTAGGTGGACGCGTTCTCCACGTAGAAGGCGTACTTGCCGGTGATCAAGGGCGCGTGGGCCTGACCACCGTCGATCTCGTTGGTGCGCGAGTCGAAGGAGCACCGCGCCAGCTGTCCGGTGCAGGTGACCTTGCGGGCGGCGCCGCCGTCAATGGGCGTGAGCTTCAGGCTCGCGTCACCGTCCTGCTCGATGATGTACCCGTCGTGGACGTCGAACTTGTCGCCCTCGGCCGTGGCCTTGCCCAGTTCGGTGCCGTCACTGCCGTAGACGGTGACCTTGGTGGTGGTCTTCTCCTCGCTCAGACCGTCCGACTCCGTAGTGGCCTCGGCGAACACTGCGACCGCCCGGACGCCGTTGTGCCAGGTCGTGGCGGCCACGCGATCGGTCTTCACCTTGAGGGTCTTGCGCACCTGGCCGGTCTTCACATCCCGGAACTCCAAGGTGGCCGGTTCCGGGTCGTTGGTGGAGTGGAGGGTGCCGACCGAGCCGTCGGCCGGCTCCTGCGCGTATCCCTGACCGGTGTCGTACTTGCCCTGGGCATCCTTGACGAACAGGAGGGTGTCACCGAGGTCGATGGCGTGGGCGGGCGGCAGGCTCCATGCGGGCCGGGCGGCAAGGCCGGGTATCGCGGGGCCGCTGTACGCGGGTCCTGTGGGCTTGGCGCCGGCTGGGCTGGCCGAGCTGCCGCCCTTCGGTCTGGCGGCCGAGTCGTCGCCGTCGGAGGAACCGCAGCCTGCGACCAGCCCGAGCGCAAGGACGAGGCCGACGGCCGTCACTGTGTACTTGTTCATGTCCCCGTGAGTTTTTTCAGATGATCTTGAGATGTTCAGTGCAGCATAGGTGCCCGGCCTTGCTCGGCAAGCAGGCACCGGAGATCTGCACGGGCTCGACACACGCCGACTAGCGCGTGGCGCACTTGGGGTAGCTCGAACCCTCGACGCAGAGTCCGTAGGCGCCGCTGCTGACGTCGACCTCTTCCTCGTCGCCGCCCTTCGTGCGGACCGTCAACTCGTACTCGGTGTGGCAGCTGCGGGTCTTCTTCGTGCCCTTCTTCTTCGTCTTGCACTCGTAGTCCGTGTCCTTGCTGACGACGGTGCCGGTGACGTTCTTCGATGTGTTGCTGCAACCGGCCAGCGGCGCGGTGAGCGCGGCGACGGTGAGCAGGACTGCGAGCGTGCGCTTCATGTGGTTTCCCCCGTGGGTGTCATGGACCAAGTGTGCTGCGGGGCATGGTAGTGAGGACGGGAAAACGGGCCGCGGCCGGATGCCGTGACCCGTCTTCCTTTTCCTTGCCGCCGAAGGGACCCCACGTCCCCCTCAGTTGGCGGCTCCCCGTGACCCGACGGGGTGGTTCACATGCCCGTCAGCCGGTGAAGGCGTCCGTGCCCTGAGGGGTGCCCCAGCCGGTCGGGCCGTCGTAGCCCGACTTCGCGGTGCAGAAGTAACTGGTGGCGCAGGTGCCGTTGTTGCCGCTGGTGACGTCGTTGAGGGCGGACGTGCCGGCCGCGGCGTACGGGTAGGCGGCGGGGTAGTCGCTGGAGCCCGGGGTGCCGGCCAGGGCGTAGACGCCCGCGATGATCGGGGCCGAGGCGCTGGTGCCGCCGTAGGTGTTCCAGCCGGTGCCGTCGGAGCCGTAGGTGTCGTAGACGGAGACACCGGTGGCCGGGTCGGCGACGGCCGAGACGTCGGCGATCATGCGCTTGGTGCAGCCGGTGTCGGTCTGCCAGGTGGGCTTGGCGTCGTACGCGGAGCAGCCGGAGCCGGTGCCCTCGGTGCCGGAGGTCTTCCAGACGCTCTCGGTCCAGCCGCGGCTGTTGGACGAGGACTTCAGGGCGGTGCCGCCGACGGCGGTGACGTACTTCGAGCCGGCCGGGTACTCGGCGCCGTAGGCCTCGTCGCCCGCGCTGACGGTGATGGCGACGCCCGGGTGCTTGAAG
The DNA here is from genome assembly GCF_042892235.1 of Streptomyces sp. NPDC001816. Classification (NCBI taxonomy): domain Bacteria; kingdom Bacillati; phylum Actinomycetota; class Actinomycetes; order Kitasatosporales; family Streptomycetaceae; genus Streptomyces; species Streptomyces sp. NPDC001816. The sequence continues at coordinate 682,811 of NZ_JBIATY010000004.1, read as the reverse complement.
TACGAGGAGTCGTACGAGGTGTCGCTGGACGACTCGGAGCCGCCGTAGCTGTTGGAGACGAACTTGGCGCCCAGCTTGACGGCCTCGTTCACGGCCGTGCCGAGGTTGGCCATGCTCGACGACTTCGCCTCGACGAGCAGGATGTTGCAGTTCGGGCAGACGGCGGAGGCCATGTCGAGGTCGAGCGAGATCTCACCGGCCCAGCCGCTGTCCGCGCTGGGGAGCGAGGTCGTCGAACCGGTCTGGCCGACCTTCTTGAAGCAGCCGTTGGAGGTCGTGCAGTCCGGGAGGCCGTAGTACGAGCGGTAAGTGGCCAGGTCTGCCTCGGCGTTCGGGTCGTCGTACGCGTCGACGATCGCGATGGTCTCGCCGGAGCCGTTGGAGGAGGCGGCGGACGTCAGGCCGTAGGCGTCCTGGAGGTCGCTCGGGCCGTATCCCGTCGGGGAGTCGGACGAGGCCTTCGGCGAGACGGACCTGGGCGCGACGCCCTTCCTGGCGGCCTGCTCCTCCTGGAAGGCGGTGGTGCCGCTGGTGACGCGCAGCGCGTGGCAGGACGCGTAGCCCTTCTTCGGGGTCGCGCCACACGCGTTGGTGTAGTGCACATGGGCCTTGGCGACCTGCGCGGCAATGGCCTTGGCGCTGACGGACTTCGTGGCCGTGGGGGTGGCCGCGTCCGCGTGGGCGGCGGTGCCGAGTCCGGCGAGGAGCAGCGCCACGGTGGCCGCGGCGGCGGAGCCGGTACGGCGCCATCTGCCGCGTATGTGGGGGGTGGTGGGGGTGGGCGTACGCAACGTACAGCCTCCTGTGAGTGGGGTGACAGAGGCCTGCGGGTGGGGGATCACCGGGGTGGTTGCCGATGGGGGCGGCGGCCCGCGACGACGATCGCTTGTTGAGTACGCGACAAACAAGGCAGGTTTCGGAATCCTGACTTCCGCCATACCGAAGGGTGTTGGGGGCTTACTGATCAATGGCTCTGTGCTGGCTCTGTGTTGGTCTGCGCTTGACCGGGCACACAGGGAGCGCACAGATGGTCGGTTGGCCACCTGGCTCTGAGGCCGTGCGGCAGCAGATGGTCAGGTGGTCACCTGGGCTTGAGGCCGTGCAGCAGCAGATGGACGTGTTCGTCGAGGCCGGCCAGGGCCTCCTCGGCCTCCAGGGCGCAGCTGGCGATGAGGGCGGCGAGTCCGTGCAGGCTCGCGGCGGCGACCATCGTGAGGCGCTCGGGATCACCCTGGATGATCTCGCCCCGCTCCTGGGCGTCCGCCATCATCCGGGCGAAGGAGCCGAGGGACTCGTCGACGGCCGCCGCGAGCTGCGCGGAGCTGTCGGGGTCGTGCTTGCGCGCGAACATCAGCTCCAGGAGTTCCGGGTTCTCGACGGCGAAGCCGAGGTAGGCGCGGGCGAGCGCCGTCATCCGCTGCTCCAGGGTGAGGCCGGGCTGTTCGGCGGCGGCGCCCAGGGCCTGGTTGAGGCGCTCGTACCCGTCCAGCGCGAGGGCGTCGAGCAGGGCCTGCTTGTCCTTGAAGTGCCGGCCCGGGGCGGCATGGCTCACCCCGATGTCACGGGCCAGCTCGCGCAGCGACAGCGCGCCGACCCCCTTTTCCCGCAGCGTGCGCTCGGCGCTCTTGAGCAGGGCGGCGCGCAGATCTCCGTGGTGATAAGGGCGGCTCGTGGATGACGGGGACGACGGGGACGACGGGGACATGCGCGGCATGGGCACCATCGTATCTCGATGTAGACGGCGTCTATATAGTTGACATCGCCATCATTGTTGTCATTGACAGCATTGTTGGCGCTGCCTACATTGAGGGTATGGCTGATACGAGCAAGACGACGCGCCCTGCGCGCAAGTGGAACGCGACCCACCTCCCCGACTTCTCCGGCCGTACGGCCGTGATCACCGGCGCCAACAGCGGCCTCGGCCTCGCGACCGCCGAGGCGCTGGCCCGGGCCGGGGCGCATGTGGTGTTCGCCGTACGGGACCCCGCGCGCGGCGGTGCCGCGGCGGCGAACGTGAGCGGCAGCGTCGAGGTGCGCCGCCTGGACCTGGCGGACCTGGCCTCGGTGCGCGAGTTCGCGGCCGGATGGCAGGGGCCGATCGACCTGCTGATCAACAACGCGGGCGTGATGATGCTGCCGGAGCAGCGCACCAAGGACGGCTTCGAGATGCAGTTCGGCACGAACCACCTCGGCCACTTCGCCCTCACCAACCTGCTGCTGCCGTACGTCACGGACCGCGTGGTGACGGTGTCCTCGGGCCTCCACCGCGGGGGCGACGGCGTGATCCACTTCGAGGACGTGAACCTGAAGGGGCGCTACTCCCCGACCCGCGCCTACGCCCAGTCCAAGCTGGCCAACCTCCTGTTCACCCTGGAACTCCAGCGCCGCCTGACCGGGGCGGGCTCCTCCGTACGCGCCCTGGCGGCCCACCCCGGCTACGCGGCGACCAACCTGCAGAGCCACACGGCGAACCCCTTCATGCGGGCGTTCATGGCCGTCGGCAACAAGGTCATGGCCCAGGACGACAAGTCCGGCGCCCTGCCGACGCTGTATGCGGCCAGCCAGGACCTGCCGGGGGCGGCGTACGTCGGCCCGGACGGCCTGGGCGAGATGCGGGGCGCGCCGACGCTGGTGGGCCGCAGCGCGGCGGCGAGCGATCCCGAGGGGGCGCGGAGGCTGTGGGTGCTGTCGGAGGAGATGACCGGGGTCGAGTGGGGGCTCGCCGCGGTGGCGAGGCCGGCCGGGGCGGAGGGGGTGCGCTAGGGCGGACGGGGCGGTGCGCCAGGGCGGACAAGGCGCGTCACGGCCCCTCCATCCCGTCCATTCCGGCGGCGGCACCGAGACCTATGGAGTCCTGGGGAGTCCTGCGGAATCGAGTCTTTCTACGGAACCGAGTACTACTACGGAACTGTCCTACTGTCCGTTGGGCCCCCGCCCCGACTGGGTCTATCGTCGGAATCCTGGGGCGGGATGGGCCAGGACGGGAGGACGGCCGGTGATGCCGCAGGACGAGGCCGTGATCGGCTGCACGGGGAAAGTGCTCATCGGAACGCGTGGATCCGCGGGCCCCGGTGAGGTCCTGGTGCGGGTCAGAGGAGGCTCCGAGACCTTCCTCGCGTGGTCGGAGCAGCCCCTGCCGACGGGCGCGACGGTCCTCGTGATCGAATCCCGTGGATGCCGCGAAGTCGGTGTCATCGAGTGGGTGGATCCGTTGGATGCGCTCGGCGGCGACCCCGCCGGCGCCGGCTGAGGAGTACAGGATGTTCGGATACCGCGTTCCCGCACCGGACGAGGCGATGTTGATCTCGGGCGGTCGGCGGGGACTGGGGGGCGCGCCGTTCCGAGTGGTGACGGGGCACGGCAAGTTCGTGCTGCCGATTTTCCGCAAGGTCCGCTTCCTCACCCTGTCGATGTGCGAGTCCGAGGTCACCGAGACCTGTGTGACCAGGCAGGGCATCTCGCTGCACGTCCGCGCGGTCATCGCCTTCAAGGTCGGCAACGACCACGAGAGCATCATCAACGCGGGCCAGCGCTTCCTCTCCGACCAGGAGCAGATGTCGGTGCTGACCGGCCGGATCTTCGCCGGCCACCTGCGGGCCATCATCGGCTCGATGACGGTCGAGGAGATCGTCACCGAGCGACAGAAGCTCGCCGCGGAGGTCCTGGACACCTCGAAGACCGAGATGGCGAAGATCGGCCTGATCGTGGACTCGCTGCAGATCCAGTCGATCGACGACGGCGACACCGGCTACATCGACGCGATGTCCGCGCCGCACAAGGCGGCGATCCAGCGGCAGGCGCAGATCGCCCAGGCGCAGGCCACCCAGGCCGCGGTCGAGGCGGAGCAGGCGGCGGCCCGCAAGCAGGCCGAGTACGCCCGGCAGACCGCCATCGTCAAGGCGGAGTACTCGGCCGAGGTGGACCGAGCGCAGGCGCAGTCCGCGCAGGCCGGACCGCTGGCGCAGGCGCACGCCCAGCAGGAGGTGCTCGCTGCCCAGACTGAGTTGGCCCAGCGCCAGGCCAAGCTGCGCCAGCAGCAGCTGGTGGCCGAGGTCGTGAAGCCCGCCGAGGCCGAGGCCGAGCGGGTCAGGATCCTCGCCGCCGCCGAGGCTCAGCGGATGAAGATCCAGGCGGAGGCGGCGGCCTCGTACGACCGGGTCGCGCTCGACCGGATGCTGATCGACCAGCTCCCGCAGATCGTCAAGGAGGCCGCGGGCGGCCTCGCCGGCGCCAACGTCAACGTCCTCAACGGCGCGGACGGCCTCGGCGAGATCGCGGCCGGCCTGGTGTCCCAGGGCCTGACCATCCTCGACTCGGTCCGCCAGAACCTGAACGGGCCGGACTCCGAGGGCCGCCGCCCCGAGGAGGGCAAGGTCAACGGCCTGATCCAGCTGCCCGCGAGGAACGAGAAGAAGTCGGACGACGGTCCGGTCGACGTCGACTAGTCCCCCTCCCCGGACGCCCGTTGACGGTCAGCACTCCGTCAGCGGGCCGTCAGCTCCTCCTGCCACTCTCGTACTTGTGAAGGGCACGGGAAACCGGAAGCCGGTCACGGGGAGAGGTGCCCGGAGTGGCTGATCGGGGACCAGCGAGCACGCCTCAAGGTCGGGCCCCTCAGGGGGCCCACGCAGGTTCGAATCCTGCCCTCTCCGCCAGCCGGAACTCGCCGAGCCGCCCGCCTGGATGGTCTGTCAGAGGTCGAGGACCGCGCGCAGGGCCTCGTCGATGCGCGCGGTCGCATCGGGGCCGATGTTCCCCAGGTACGTGCCGTCGTCAAACCGCGCAGTCTTGAGCTGGGTGATGTTGAGGGCCACGGCTACGGCTTCGACGGGGGCACTGAGGTGTACGGACATGATGGTGTCCGGATAGGCGCCGGGCGGATGCAGAACGATGGCGAGGCAGGCGCCGAAGGTCTCGTCGAGCCCGTCGAGGCTGACCACGCAGACGGTGCGCTCGCCTTGGGTGCCCTTGACCTGCCAGATGTCACCCTTGTTCACCACGCGTCGCCCTCGCCGTCCAGGTCCGGGCGGTATCCGGCTGCTGCCAGCTGCTTCGCTGCGTCCAACGTGATCTGGCGTCGGATGAGACGGTCTATGTAGGCGGACACGTTGCCCTCGGGGGCGTGAGCACGAATGTAACCGGCGGATGCGTCCGAGAGTGACACGGTGATCTTCGTGGTCATACTGGGATCATACCCGAGTCATACCAGCGGATGGCCTCCTTCCCGCGTGTTATCGGCCTTCTCGCTGCCCTTCGTGTGTGGGCTGAGCGTGTCACGCAAGGGGGTGTGCTTCGCAGGGTTTCCTTGCGGGCAGGCCATCGCCACAATCGAGGGCCATGGATTCACCTAGGGGGGCGGGTGGCACAGTCTGAGATCCCGGTGGCGCTCATTGGCCTTGGAGGTGCGGTCGTTGGAGCTGTGGCAACGGCAACAGCGGGAAGGGTAACGGGACGATTAGGAATTAAAGCCGCGACTCTCGAAAAACTGGACTCGCTACAAGCCGACCTGACAAGCTTCTGTGCCCCCTTCCTGGAGGCCGGGGTCCAGTTATGCCTGCCCTGTCCGGGCAAACGCCTCCCGAGCCCTGGCGGCGAATAGCGCCAGGCATGTCAAGGACGGCGCCACCATGGACCTCGATGGCTCCAGACCCGCGCAAGCTCTGGCAGATGCCACATGTTGTCCGCGCCAAAGCGGCCATCCTGGACCAGGAAATCCCCTCGCACCAGTCACGCGCGGATCAGCGACTTGCCCCGGATGTGCATTCGGTTGTCCGCGAACTGCACCGTGAAGCCGAAGAGCTCATCGATACGTACATCCGAGAGTTTCAACGGCTCGCGAAGCGAGGCATGGGCGTGATGTAAGAGCTGCCGGCGGCGCAGTAGGCAAGATCGGCAAGGACATCGCCTGCAAGGATCAGCGGGGTCGTTCCCAAGGAGTACGTCACCGGCCCGTTCCCCACGTCGGGATCGTAGGAAGAAGAACACGAACATGGCCGAGGCCCCAAACCGCTGGCAGCCGAGCCCCGAGATGCGCGCGCTGCTGTTCACGGACTTCGACGGCGAACCCGCCGAACCGGACGGCGTGATCGCCGACGCGCTCGACAGCGGATACGCCGAACGTACCCCTGCCTTGAGCGCAGTCCTTCAAGACAGCAAAGCCGACCCGGCTGAGCGTCTTCTGGCCTGCGCCGCACTGACCAGCTGGGCGGACCCGGCCGGTTACGCGGCCGTCATCGCGGCCGCCGAGGCTCCGGACGACGTGGTGTGGCGGGGGCAGTCGTACGACCGCTTCTTCACTCAGGACGACACGTTTGGGCAGCTTGCGGACGCGGTCGGCGCCAGCCGGGACATGGTCGACGAGCGGGGCACCGCCCAACAGCGCATCGAAGCTGCCCGCAGCCTCATCGCCATCGCCGACGTGGTCCAGTTCGACCGGCATCTCGGGCATGTGCTGCAGTCCGACGTCATCGACGCCTGCCAGGACGAGATCCGCGCCACCGTCGACCGTTGGCATCCAACGCCTTGCCGCCGATGACCGCATCCCCTTCGACCTCGGCCTCCAACTCGCATTGCTCACGATCGCCATGCGCCGCTTCGACGAACCAACGGCCACCGACGCGATGCGCCGCCTGGTCGCCGCGAACTTGCCGAGGCCACCGGAAGCCAGCTGTGGTTGATGTAGTTCGGTGGACGTCGCCTCGGCACGCGGATGGTGGTGGAATCGACGTCCTGACCCCGTACCCTGGTGGTCCTGAGCCCAAGAACTAATCCGTGAGCTACACCGAAGGTTTTCAGGACGGAGATGAGCGCTTCCCCGCGCTCCGTGACCGATGATCAAGAGAGTGGGCTTCTACCAGGAGTTCGGCGATCACGGCGATCCGTCGGTTTCCGCCCCTTCCCTTCGTGATGCGGTCAGAACCGCCGGGGAGTGGGATGAGGACCGGATCGTCGCCTACCTGGAATCGTCCCCCGAGATCTACTCCGTCATGGGAGCGGAGCGGGACGCCATCACCGGTGATGCATGGATTCCCGGCGCCGGGTCCCTGGTCACCGACGGGACCTGGCTGTGGCCTGTCGAGCTGGCGCACTACGTACGTCGGCATCACATCGCTCTCCCCGCCGAGTTCATCGCCCACATCCGGAGCAACGACTACGCCGGCCCTGTCCTCTCCCACGAGCGAGCCCTTGAAATCTTCAACGAGCACTTCGGCCGGGATGCCTCGGAGTAGGCAGCTCACCGAGGCTGCACTGGGAGTCGGTTCCGCATCGCCCAAACCCACCAGGCCAGCAAGACCGTGGCCACGACCCGTCCGGATATCCAGGAGTTGCTGACGCAACGCGGGTCGGGCACTTGCCCATTGGTGTGTTTGGGCGGAACAGACAAGGCCGACATGTGCCTCGTGATCCCGCACCGGGACTACGGCAAGTGGGCGTGCCTCACGAAATGGTCGAACTCGCCTGCTCGGACACCGAGAACGAAGGTGTCCCACTGGTGGCGGGTGGTTTTGACCACGGTGTTCGGGGTGCTGGTCTCGTGGAGGTGGACGGGGGTTTCTTCGTCGTCGCCTTCGGCGAAGGTGATCTCGATGGGTGCGGTGCTGTTCGGTTCTTCCTTGAGTGCGGCCAGGAGGGCGCCGAAGTCCGCCGGGGTGGTGGTGAGTATTGCACCGGTGGGGTCGGCGGACTCGGTTATGTGGACCGCTTCGGGGGTGGCGGATATGTGGATGCAGGAGGCGCCCTCGGAGCAGTACGAGGACTTCTGCCAGCGCGGTTTCACGGGCGTTCCCTTCACAGCTCTCGCATCACGTTGTGGATGAGATCTCGGGTCTTCTTCGGCGTGAGTGCGACAGCCGCGACCCGGTCGAACAGCGCGCGGTACTTGTGCAACTGGGCCTCGGCGTCGAGGAACGCCAGGCCGTGGGCCTGGTCGAGGTAGACGGTGTCCAGCTGCGGCACCGGTCCGTGCGCGTAGTGGATCGATTGCCCGGATCCCGGGTAGGCGCCGGCGCCGAAGGTGATGACGCGCAGGGTGATGTGGTCTCGGTCGCTCATGTCGAGCAGGTGCTGCAACTGCGCTCGGGCAACTGCGGAGCCGCCGACCTTCATGCGCAGGGCGGCCTCGTGGATGATCGCCTCGTACGGGGTCGGAGCGTCCTCGCGGAAGAGGATCGCCTGGCGCTTGATGCGGAATGACAGGCGGTGCTCGATGTCGGGTGGCGAGAGTTCGATCACGGCCTGACGGAAGATCTCGAGAGCGTACTCGCGTGTCTGGAGCAGACCTGGGATGCGAGCAGTGGTCGAGTCACGCAACGACAGGGCGTGGTGCTCCAGTTCGGCCAGGTCGACGAGTGAGCTGGACAGGAGTTCGCGGTACTGCTCCCACCAGCCGCGGGTGCGCTCCGAGGTCATGTAGCTGAGCGCTTCGATGAGGGGCTTGTCGGAGCAGTCGTAGCGGCAGGCGATCGTGCGTACCCGTTCGGGGCTCACGCCTACGCGGCCGGCCTCCATGTTGCTGACCTGCGCCTGCTTGATGCCGAGGAGTTGACCGGCCTCGGTGGAAGTCAAGCCTGCACGCTCGCGCAGTTTCCGCAGCTCCGTGCCGAAGCGCAGTTGGCGACCCGTTGGGTTCCTCACGGGCTTGCCGCCTCCTTGCAGTCACTCACATGGGTGGTAGTGAAGGCGATCCCTACATTTCAGTGAAGGCCTTCACTGGGTGCCGCTACCTTACAACTGGGGCCCCGCTCAGACCTTCAACCCCCTTCACTGAACGGAGACTTCCATGCCCACCGTATCCCCGCCCTGGACCTACACCCTCCAACTCCCGCACGATCCACGCGCACCGGGGATCGCTCGAGCAACCCTCCGTAGCGTCCTCTCCGCACACGACCTCTCCGCCCTCACCCCCACCGCGGAACTCCTCGCCGCCGAACTCCTCACCAACGCGCACCTGCACACCGCCGGCCCCTACGCCCTCCGCCTCCTCGGCGGCGAACCGGGTCGGCTGCGCGTCGCCGTGTGGGACACCGACCCCCGGGTACCGCCAGGCTTCACCGAGGACAAGGGCGAGGCCGCCGACGTTGCCGTAGCCCCGGACGACGCCGAAACCGGACGTGGGCTGCACCTCGTACGAGCCTGTGCCGAATCCTGGGGAGTCTCCGTGCTGCAGCAGCTGGGCGCGTCGAGGGGCGGGAAGCTGTTGTGGGCGGAGTGCAGGGGAGATGACCGGGCGTGACGAGTGAGCAGGCGGGAGCGGATGCCCCACAGTACGGTGGAGCCCAGCGGCCGGCGTCGCGCAGCCATAGGGACGGTTCACAGGAAAATCTCAGTGAAGTCGGGACGGGTTTCTCACCTTTATGGGAGAGAGTGACGCCTGATGAAGCGCATCTCACGCATCTGGCTCACTTCGCGTCCCACCTTGCTGTGCGGTGTGGTGACGCTCGGCCTGACGTCGGCGTCCGTGGCCTCCGCCTCCGACGGGCCGGGGCCCTTCGGGGTCACCGCCGCCACGGTCGCGTCGCGGCAGAGCGCGCGGGTCGGCGCGCTGTTCGGCTCGGACCGGGTCGGCAAGCTGGTCGGCGGGCACTTCTGCACCGCCTCGGTCGTGCACAGCCGGCAGCGGGTTCTCATTGTCACGGCCGCGCACTGTGTGGATGGTGACGCCGGGGATCTGGTGTTCGCGCCTGGGTACAGGGATGGGCGCGCGCCTTATGGGGTGTGGAAGGTGGGGAGACGATTCCTGCCCGACGGGTGGGCCAAGGGGCAGAGCGAGGACAGTGACATCGCCTTTGCCTATGTTGACGAGCTGGGTGGGAAGCGGGTCGAGGATGTGGTGGGTGGGAACCGGTTCGTGAGCGGGACGGCCACCGGGGCCACCGCCGTGACCGTCACCGGGTATCCGGACGAGCGCGAGGTGCCCATCACCTGCACCAACAAGCCGGCCCTGCACAGCCGTACCCAGCAGCGGATCGACTGTCCCGAGTTCACCGGCGGGACCAGTGGCAGTCCCTGGGTGAACGGGGACAAGCAGGTCGTCGGGGTGCTGGGCGGGCATGAGCACGGCGGGGACACCGCCGACATCTCCTACAGCGTGGTGCTGGGCGCGGAGGCTGCCGAGTTGTACAGGGATGCAGCGAGCGGGCGGTGAGCGGCGTCGGCTCTGCTGCGGTGGGCTGAGGGCAGGGTGGAAGCCACCCAGCCTCAACGCACCGCAGCGACGTCCGCCCAACCGCCCTTTCCCGCAGGCCGGGCGTCGGCTAACCGGCCATGGACGGGGCGTAGGGCGACAAGGCCGGAGCGAGCTGTACTCCGGGTGCCAGGCCGAGGGCGACCAGGGCGTCGGGCAGGCCGCGGCCGACGCGGGCCGCTTCCATGGTTCCCGGAGCGGTCAGTTGGCGGCAGCTGGTGCCGATGATGTCGAACAGGTGCTGTACCCGGCCGGGTCCGCGGGGCAGCAACTGGCCGTGGAAGTCCTCGTGGTGGGCCAGGACGAGTGCGGCGAGGCCGACGACATGGGCCGATGCCGTGCCGGTGCCGTCGAGGGCCGTGTATCCGCCCTGTGCGGCGCAGGACAGGACCGCCACTCCGGGGGCGGCCGCGTCGACTCCGGAGCCGTAGCAGCTGAAGGGCGCGGCGAACAGTCCCTCCGGAGTCAACTGTGGTCCGGAGTGGGTGGCCTGGGAGGTCTCCTGTGCGTACGAACCGTAGGCCCCGAGTGCGCCGACCGTGAACACGGTGGGCAGCGAACCCGGGAAGGCGACCGGTCCGCCGGTGTCACCCGCCGGGGCGACGCAGGCGACGCCCGCCGCGTTGGCGTCGGCGAGTTTGCGAGAGACCAGCGCCGAGGGGTACGGGGTCGCGACCGCGATGTGAGCGATGTCGACCTCGCGCTCGATGCAGTGGTCCAGGGCGGCGATCAGGTCGCTGAAGTGCCCGTCCGGCATGACCTGGCAGACCTCGATCTCGGCGTCGACGGCGATGCCGATGATGCCCCGGCCGGTGTCCGCTCCGGCGATGACGCCCGCCGCGTGGGTTCCGGTACCCATCGTGTCGTGGGTCCAGCCCTTGTCCGTGCCGCGCACGAGATCGGTGCCCGAGTGCACCCGTTGCGCCAGATCGGGGTGCTCGGCGCTGACGCCGGAGCCGATGAGGCCGATCCTGACACCGAAGGCGCGAAACGTGGGCGGCAACCGGTCCAGCCCCATCGCCTGCTGGCCCCAGCCGTATTGCTGACGCTTCTCCAGCTCCGGATACATCTTGGCCAGCGGAGTGAGGGTGACGAGATTCTCCTGGCTCGCCGACAGGTCGGGGCGGTGGATCCAGCGGTCCGAATAGCCGCCTGCGGGGCGGACGTACAGGGCCTGGACGGACTCCACGGTCTCCGTCGCCAGGGTGAGGGTGACCGTTCCGTCGGCCCCGGTGATGCCCTGGCTCGGCCAGGTCGCGCCGATCAGGAACACTCCCGCACCGGCCAGCGGTTCGTCGTCCGGGCCGCAGACGCGCAATGAGATCTCCAGGGGCTGCTCCAGCGGCGCGACCAGTCCCGGATCGAGCAGCGGCGGCATCCCCGCGGTCGGCGCGGCGGCGGGCATGGCCGCGGACAGCGGCAGATCCGGCTCGATGTGCACGTGCAGCGACCGCATCGCCGGAACCTGGGCCTCCGCCGCCTCGACGACTGCGATCTCCGGACAGGAGGGGTACAGACCGGCGCCCTGCAGCTTCTCCGACGGCCGGAGCCTGCGAACCACCGTGATCTCGGGCAACCGGTCGAGCCGGTCGCACACCGCGTCCATACCGAGTTCGTCCACCCCGGGCGGGAGCATGCTCTGCGGCAGCGGCGTCACCATGTACCGCGCCCGGCGCGGCTGCACCGCGATGGGCGCGGGCGCGCCCTTCCCGCGCAGTTCGGTTTGCTTGCTCTTGGGGCCCTCAGGGCCCGGCCCCCCGACTCCCGCACCCCCGGACCCGCTCTCGCGGTTGTTTGCCGGCCTTTCCTTCACCATCACGTCCACCTTCGCCACGCCTACGTCGTCCTTGTGCTCCTGATCCGGTGTCGGCCGGCTCGCGCATCCGCAGTGATGCGGTGTGCCCGGGAATCGCTCCTGGGCACACCGCATCGCGCGCGCCGCCTGATGTCAGCCGATGCCGAAGGGCTGACCCATCTGGCCGTAGCCGAAGCCGGGCTGCTGGTACTGGGGGAACTGCTGGCCGTAAGGCTGCTGGCCGAAGCCGCCGCCCGACGGCTGCTGACCCTGCAGACCCTGCTGGCTCTGCAGACCCTGCTGGCCCTGCTGGCCCTGCTGGCCCTGCAGGCTCTGCTGGCTCTGCTGGAGCAGCGTCACGATTGCGGTCGGCAGCGCCTGCTGCACGGACTGCTCCACCGCGCTGCGGACGCCCTCGCGCAGCGTGTGCTGCAGTGCGACGGACAGGTACGGGTGCGCATGGTGGGCCAGGCCCTGCTGCTGGAGCTGCTGCTGGACCTGCTGGAGCTGCTGCAGCGTCTGCTGCATGCGCTGCGCGATCTGCACGCTCGCCTGCTGGCAGGCCTGCTGGATGGTCTGCTGGACGATCTGCGCGATCGGCTGCTGGGCAGTGCCGATCTGCTGGCCGAACTGCTGCTGGGGCTGGGCAGCGGTCATCACCGACATGAATGCTCCGTTCGATGTGCCTTGAGGGATTCCGACATAGGTGTCCTATGTGGCATATCGGAAGATTCCGACGCCCCTGACGCTAAGTTGCCGTCACGCGGACCGCAATCGGAAGGGTGTCCTCGGGGTCACCGCCGTGCTCGGCGGGCATGAGGACGCCACTGCCGATCCGTGAGCCCGGCGGACACAGCAGCGCGGCTGCCGTGGGAGTCGTACCCCCACGGCAGCCGTGTCCGTTTCCAACGAGCCGGGTCAGCGCGCGGCCGCCACCGGTGCGGGCTTCTCGGCAGCAGCGGGCGTCACCGCCGGCTTCTTCGCCGCCGCCTCCGCCGCCGTGCGCTTGGCGACCTTGCGCAGGTACAGGTTGTTGAGGACCAGCGCCAGCGCGGTCAGGGCGGCGCCGGCCACCTGCATGCCCGCCGGGATCACACCGGTCAGCGCCGAGATGATGAACGCCGTGATCGGGACGACGTCCATGAAGAGGACGCCGTTGAGCGGGCCGAGGTACTTGTTGCCGAAGTTCCAGCCGAGCACGCCCACGAAGCCGGCGATGACGCTCATGTAGGCCAGCTCGGGCAGGATCGAGGTGACCGCGTGGGCGGTCGGGACCGGGACGCCGCCCGTGGCCAGGATGACCGCCGTGATGACGGAGGCGCTGGCCAGGCCGAGGACCGTGGTGATCGCGGTGTACTTGATCGGCGACCAGGTCGGGAAGTAGGTCGCACCGGAGGTGTAGATCACCCAGCACAGCGCGGCGAACAGCAGCAGCGCGTCGGGGCCGAGGTCGGACGGGTGGGAGAGGAGGGTGCTGAGGCTGCCGTCCGAGACCACCAGGATGACGCCGACGAAGGACATCGCGATGAAGGCCAGCGCGCCCTTCGGCGGAACGACCTTGCGCAGCACCCAGTTCACCAGGAAGCCCATCATGGGCATGGTCGCCATCATGATCGAGGCGTTCAGGGCGCCCCGCGCACCGATGAGGTCCTGACCGAAGAACACCAGGAACTGGAAGCCGGCGAAGCCGGCCGTGCCGAACAGCCAGGCCAGGCCGATCCGTTCACCCTTCAGCTTGAACCCGGCCGCACCCTCGCGCAGCTTGAGGAACACCAGGAACATCGCGCCGGCGATCGCGTAGCGCAGGCAGGTGAAGGTGAACGGGTCGATGTGCTTCAGGGTCACGTCCATGAGGGGGAACATCGCTCCCCAGGACACGGTGGCCAGGAGGCACAGCAGCACGCCTCGGCCGTAGTTCTTCTGATCGTTCATGACTCTTCCTGTCGAGTGGGGGGACGGCAAGGGCAGTGGTGGGCAGTGGTGTTCGGGTCGGGTCGGTCAGGCGGGGACGAGGTCCTTGTGGCGGGCCGCTGCCTCGGCGTGGACCAGCGGCAGCACCGTCTCCAGCAGGCGGGCCGCCCGCACCTTGCCCGTCGGGCTGTACGGGATCGCCTCCACCGGGATCACGTACGCGGGCAGGCACGGCACCCGGCGGGCGCAGGCGGCGGCGACCGCCCGCCGGCCGCTCTCCAGCCGCTCCGGGGAGACCGGGGCGAACGGCACGATCAGCACTTCCTCGCCCGTGTCCTGCAGCTTCGTGCGCAGTACGGCGGTCTCGCGGACGCAGGGCAGGTCCATCAGGTCGTTCTCGAGGCCGAAGATGTTGACGTCGAGCGGCTTGCCCTCGACCGCCTTGGAGACGCCGTCGTTGCGGCCGGTGAGTTCGAGCCGGCCGGCCTCGTCGATGAAGCCGCTGTCGCCGGTGAGCAGGAAGCGCTGGGTGCGGCCGCCGTGGTCGAGGTCGAGGAACTCCGGCTCGGCGGTGGCGTAGGCGTCCATCAGCTGGTAGCTGGCGATCGCGACCCGGCCGCGCATGCCCTTGGGCACCGGACGGTTCTCCGGGTCCAGGACGGCGATGGTGTTGCCCGGCATCGGGCGGCCGGAACGGCAGGGCGCCACATGCAGTTCCTCGGGGCCGATCATGACGTTCACGCCGGTCTCGGTGGTTCCGTAGTAGAGGTGCAGGACCGGGCCGAGGCGGTCCCAGGTGTTGTTGACGACCCAGCGGTTCAGGTGCCGTCCGCCGGAGAGCACGAAGTGCAGCCGGGAGGTCTTGTGCAGGTGCTCGGAGGCCGGGTGGGCGACGACCCGCTTGAGGACCGGCGGGACCATGAGGGTCGTGGAGACGCCCTCGTCCTGGATCAGGCGGATCAGGGCCGCGGTGTCGTCGTACGGGCCGAGGACGATGGTGCCGCCCAGGGACAGGAAGATGCGTGCCCAGCCGGGACCCGACGCGTGGTACATCGGGACCGTCACCAGGTGGACGTCGTCCTCGTCGAAGGAGTACTGGTCCACCAGGTCGGCGAAGCGGCGCGCCTCGAAGGAGGCCCGGCGGATCACCAGCTTGGGGATGCCGCTGGTGCCGGAGGTGAAGGAGAACGCCTCGAACGGCTGCTCCACCGGCCGCGGTTCGCCCGGCTCCGACAGCAGCAGGTCGGTGAAGGCGATGCCCGGCGCGTTCTTCGGCGGGTCGCTGTCCAGCCGGATGTCGAGGACGTCCCGGCCCCCGGGCCAGCCGACGTCGGTGAGCGCCGCGCGCTGGGCGGAGGTGCTGATGACCACGGTCGGCTGCAGCTGCTCCAGCGCGCCGGCGGTGGCCTCGGGCCCGGCGGTGTAGTCGAGTCCGACGCACGGGATGCCGAGCGAGGAGACCGCCGCCATGGCGACGACCAGCTCCCAGCGGTTCTCGGCGACGAACACCGCGCGGGCGGGCCGTATGTCCGGCAGCCGCTCCTCTATCGCGGTCGCCACGCGGGCCACCTTGTCGGCGAGACTGGCCCAGGTCAGCCGGACTTCGCCGTCGACCAAGGCGACGTGTCCGGGGCGGCGCCCGGCGTGCTTGCGGATGTCCGAGAGCTTGATCATTTACGGTCACTTCCTTCCGGCGGAAACGGCAGAGACAGCAGGAACAGCAGGAACAGCAGGAACAGCAGGAACAGCAGGAACAGCAGGAACAGCAGGAACAGCAGGGACGGCGGGGCCCGAGGGGACGCCGTACGCGGCGGTGGAGGCGCCGGGCTGCTGCAGCGTGTAGATCTCGCAGCCGCTGGAGCGCAGCGCGTCGATCTCGCCGAGGGTCCGGTCGCACAGCCGCTCACCCGGCACGGTGATCGGGATGCCCGGCGGGTAGGCGATGATGAAGTGGTCCGAGGTGCCCTGCGTCAGGGCCGCCGACGCGGTGCGGTAGGTGCGCTGGATGGTGCGCAGTGCGTCCAGCAGTCGTAGCAGCGTGGCCTCGTCGACACCGATGTGGACGTGGAAGAGCACGGCGTCGCCGCTCTCCCGGGCCACGTACAGGGCGTACTCGTCGAACAGGATCCGGCGGAAGTCGGCCGCGGTGATGCCGAGCGCGCTGATGTCCACCAGCACCCGGGTCGGGTCGTCGCTCACCAGCAGCGCCGGGTCGGTCAGATGGCCGTCCGGGCCGAGCGCGCGGTACGCCGACAGGCGCGGGTCGGTGCCGAGTTCGGTGCGCAGGGTGCGGGCCAGGTTCAGGGACCGCTCCAGCAGCTGCTCGCCCTCGGTCTCGGCCTGCAGCCGGGCCAGGTCCAGGCTCGCCAGCACCGGCCAGCTGGGCGAGGTGGTGTGGTGCTGGAAGAGCGCCTGTGCGGTGCGCTCCTGGGCCTCGCCGTCGCCGATCAGATGCAGGTACGAGCCCTGCCGCAGCGCCGACATCGACTTGTGCGCCGAGTGCGTCACGGCCACGCGCAGGGGCAGCGGGCGCTCGGTGCGGCGCAGGGTCTCCACCGCGTGCAGGGCGGTCAGCGGCCGCAGTTGGGGGTGGAAGCGGTGCACCGCGCCCCAGGCCTCGTCGACCAGAACCGACACCGTGGGGTGGGCCGCGGCCAGTTCGGCCAGCACCGTGGGCAGGTCGTAGCGGACCCCGTCGTACGACACCGCCGACAGCACGACCGTGTCGTACGGCCGGCCCTGAGCCACCGCCGTCCGGAACGTCTCCAGCAGCCGGGGCAGGTCGCCGAAGGTGCGGGGGCAGCCGGCGCAGCACTTCTGCATGGGCGCGTAGGTGACGTCCACGCCGAGCGCGCCGAGCGCGAAGTGCACCGACTGGTGGCAGCTGCGGTCGGCCAGCACCCGGCTGCCGGGGCGGGCCAGCGCGGTCAGGGCGACCCGGTTGGCGGTGCTGGTGCCGGTGGACAGGAAGAACGTCGCGTCGGCGCCGAAGCTGTCCGCGGCCAGCCGCTGGGCCTCGCGGAGCGGGCCGCGGGGGCGGAAGAACGAGTCGAGCATCGTGCCGCTGTACGACACGTCTGCGGCGAGCTGGGCCGCGCCGAAGAGGGCCTCGTAGGACTTCCGGATGCGGGAGTCGCGGATCGACCGGCCGTGCGAGAGCGGAAGGGCGTGGAAGGAGGCGATGTCCCGGCGGGCCACCGCGAGCACGGCATCGGCCAGCGGCGTCCTGCTCGCCCCGTGACGCCGGGGCGCCGCCTGCGGGCCCTCCCCGGAGGCGGGAGTGGAGCTGGTGGGTTCGGTCATGCCTCCATAAAACAAAACCTTCGCGAAGGTATCAAATATTATCGGGAACGCTGATGGAGTGGGGGCCGGGGTGCGCCGTGCAGGGCCCGGGGCTGAGCGGGAGTGTGTCGCGGGGCTTGGGGCTGAGCGGGTGTGGGCCGCGGGGCTTGGGGCTGAGTGGGAGTGGGCCGCGGGGCCCGGGGCTGAGCGGGAGTACGCCGCAGGGCCCGGGGTCGACCTCCACCCCGAGCCCTGCAGCTGTGTCCCGACTACGCGTTGTCCTGTGGAAACACCGTCGTCGCGTACGCCGTTGCCGCCGGGCCCGGCTGCAGGGTCGCGTGGGCCGCCACCGCGTGGATGTCACGCCAGGCGCGCTGCAGGGGGCTCGACCGGGTCAGGGCGCGGGCGCCCGCCGTGCGGAACAGGTGCTCCACCGCGTCGGTCAGCAGGTCGGCGGCGCGGGAGGCGTCACGCTGGTTGCGGGCCGCGGTCTCCGGCTCGAACGCCGCCGGAGGCGTGAGCGCCGCCCGGTCCGCGCGCTGCGCCGCCGACTCCAGGAGTAAGGCGGCCGCGTCGATGTCGCCCGAGCAGCGCGCGAGGGTCCGCTGGATGCCGGCGTCGGCCGCGGCGCCGCGCTCCTCGGTCAGCGCGGTCCAGGCGTCCAGCGCGCCCCGGGCGGTGCCGAGCGCGGGCGCGCAGAACAGCAGCGCGGCGACCAGGGGGTACGGCACCCGGTGGCAGGGCGCCGCGTCCGGCTCGCGCACGCCCGTCATCAGGGCGTCCCGCAGGCAGGAGCGGTGTTCGGGTACGAACACGTCCTCGACGCCGACCGAGTGGCTGCCCGTGCCGCGCAGGCCGACGCTGTCCCAGGTGCGGTGCACGCGTACGTCCCGGCGGGGGAGCAGCAGGATGCGGTAGGCGGGCGGACCTGCCGGCTGCTCGTCCAGCGTGGCGAGCAGGATCCAGTCGGCGTGTTCGACACCGCTCGCGAACGCCCAGCGCCCGGTCAGGCGCCAGCCCCCGGGGACGCGGGTGAGCCGGCCGGCGGGTGGGACCACCGCCGCCGCTATCGCCGTGTCGGGCGAGTCGGCCCACAGTTCCGCCTGCGCCTCCTCGGGCAGATGGGCCGCGAGTCGGGCGTGCCCGGCCAGCAGCGCGCAGCACCACGCGGTGGAGGCGCACGCCTCGCCGACGGCGGCCACGGCGTTCACCAACTCCGTGAAGCCGCCCGCCCGTCCGCCCCAGCGGCGCGGCACGAAGTGGCGGGCGAAGCCGGCGGCCGGCAGTGCGTCGACCACGTCCGGGTGCAGGTTCGCGGCCTCCTCCGTGGCGCGGGCGTGCCGGGCCGCCAGGGCGGTGACGGCGGTGACGGCGGTCGGGGCGAGGGGCGGGGCGGGCAGGGCCGTGGTCATTGGGTGCCTTTCGTGAAGAAACGCTGACGGGTAGAAAAAGATTCGATCGAGAAGGTATTTTCTTTGGTGGTTGCAGTTGCACCAGGTCGACAGACGGGGACGGACGAGGTGAAGCAGGACAGAGCGCGGCGCACACACGAGGTACTCCTCGATTCGGCGGCGGCCGAGTTCGTTCTCCACGGCTTCGTGGGCACCAACCTGTCCGACGTCGCCGCCCGCTCCCGCCTCACCAAGGGCGCGCTCTACGGCCACTTCGCCTCCAAGACGGAGCTGGCCGAGGAGCTGACCCGGGGGTTCGAGGCGGAGTGGGCCAAGTTGCTCGCCTCGGCCGGGAGTTCACTGCGATCGCTGCGCGAGCTGACCGTGGGGCTGGCGCGCAGGATGGACGAGGACGTTCGGTTCGCCGCGGGGCTGCGGCTAGCCGCGGATGCGGCCCGGGTGTCCCGGCAGGAGCCGGTGCCTGTCGGCGAGTTGCGGGTGAGGCTGCTGGAGTTGGTCCGGGATGCTCAGCGGGAGGGGCGGATCGATGCGTCCCATCGGCCGGAGGCCTTGGCTCGGTTGGTCGTGACCTTGTTGATGGGGGCGCACGTGGCCCGCTGGGAGGTTGGCGGTGGGGACGTGGGTGAGCTGTGGGATGTTGTGTTGTCGGCCCTGGATGCGGGGGCCTGAGAGCTCGGGTGGCCAGGTCTGTTGGCGGGTGCCGGCTCGTTGTGGCTTGTCGCGCCCCGCGGCGGAGCCGCTGATCGGCACAGCCCCGCGCTCCTTTGGGGCCTTGGAGCGCAGGGACCTGCGTCGTGGCCGTTTCTCAGGCTGCCTTCGCCAAGAGGCCGTTGAGGGCCGGGCCCGGTAGGCGGTGCCAGTTTTCCCTGGTTGCTCTTGTGGTCAGGGTGGGGTCGCTGCCCACGATCACCGGGTGGCCCACGCTGGTCAGGAGCGGCAGGTCGGTGGCGTCGTCCGCGTAGGCGTGGCAGTCGGACGGGTCGAGGGCGAAGGCCGTCATGATGCGGTGGGCCCAGTCCGCCTTGGCCTGGCCGATCATCGGGCCGTCGGTGAGGTCGCCGGTCAGGATGCCGTCGGTGACCTCGGGGGTCGTGCAGACGAGGAGGTCGGCTCCCACCGCCTGGCCGATGGGGGCCAGGCAGGCGGCGAACGAGCCGGAGAGCAGGATCGTGAGGTCGCCGGCCCGGTGGTGCTGCCGTAAGGCCTCGCGGACCGGCGGGTGGAAGAGACCGCGGGCGTTCTCGCGGGCGAACCAGAGGCGGCCGCTCTCCTCCAGGTCCGACGCGCGGCTGCCGCGCAGCAGGCGGTAGAAGGCGCGGTTGACCTGTTCCCGGGGTACGCCCGAGCGGAGTTGGTGGCCGAGTGCGGCCCGTGCCGCGGTCAGCCGGGCGGGGGAGCGGCCCGCGCGGCCCCAGTGGAAGCCGAGGAAGCCCAGCATGCTCTTGCAGGTGATGAGCGTCTCGTCGACGTCGAAGAACGCGGCTCTGACGGGGTCGGTCGTCATGAGGTGGGAAACCCTTTGCGGATGGTGTGGGGACGGAGTGCGGTGTGGCGGACCGGTGTCACCGGCCGGAGTGCAGCTCCGTGTGGGCGGCCTCGACCAGGTCCAGGATCCGGTCGGCGTACGGGCACAGCCGGGTGCCCGCCGAGGTGAGTTCGACGGCGCGGTTGCCGCGGCGCACGAACAGCGGTGTGCCGACGGCCTCTTCGAGGCCCTTGATCTGGGCCGTGATGGTCGGCTGCGAGTAGTGCAGGTTGCGGGCCGCGCGGGTGAAGCTCAGCTCGCGGGCGACTTCCCGGAAGGTGCGCAGACGCTGGAGATCCATGGTCAGTCCCGGACGAAGAGGGCGTCGGCCTCGGCGAGGGTGCGCTCGCCCTGTACGGCGGTCAGCCGCAGCAGTCCGTCGGAGCCGGTGGCCGAGCGGATGACGATGGGCTGGAACAGCTCGCCGAAGGACCGGAACCTGGCCTCCAGCGCGGTGAGGACGCAGTTGCTGGCCGCGGTCAGATGACCCGCCTGGCGGAACGCCTCCAGCAGCATCATGCCGGGCACATGGTCCGAGGGGTGCTCGAAGTAGCCCGGGTGCTGGAGGTCGACGTGCAGCAGCCACGTCGAGGAGTCGTCGTCGGCCGCGGTGCGCAGCAGCACGTTGGCGTCCTGGCGGCCGGCGATGACCGGTGCCCGGGAGGGCGTTGCGGCGGCCGTGGTCGTGGCCGTGATGCCGCTCGTGAGGTCGCGGCCGCGGTTCCTGAGGACCTCGTAGCGACGCGCGTCGACCACGACGACGGCGACCGTACTGTGCGCGCACGGCTGCCCGTCGACCTCGATGGTGATGTCGATCCGGGCGTCGAAGCGGCCCGAGCCCGGGCTGCCGGCCGGGGTGACGCAGACGTCCAGCACGGCGCCGAGCGGGGTGCCCCCCACCCGCAGGGCGGCGTGGTCGTCGATGTGCAGATCGAGGGACCTGAAGACGAAGTGGTGGCCGAGCGGAACGTCGTAGAAGCGGTGGAGCAGGTAGATCCCCGCCTGGCGAACCGTTTCCGCGAGCAGCATGAAGTCGCAGCGGCCGGACTGGTCGGGGTGGTAGAGCGCGTGGTGGCGAGGCCACTGTGCGCCCACCAGGAAGCGGTCGCCGGCGACTGCGGCCGCGTCGGTGAGGAAGACCTCGGTGACGGAGGCGCGGTGCACCAACTGGCGTGGAACCGTGCGGTCGTACGTGAGACCGGCCCGGGCGTGCTCCATCGGAGACGCGGACCGCAGCGTGCTGACAGACATGCCTGTTTCCCCCCAAGGCTGTTTGCGTTACGCGCAGATGAGGGGTGCCTGATCGGCTGCCTGGCGCCCCCCGCCCAAGAAATATACCTTCGGGAATGTATATTGCAATGGAGATCCTCGGGAAGGTGGAGTACATGCCAAGCAGCAGGGCGGAGCCGAAGCAGGAACGGGCACGTCGGACCAGGGCCCACATCCTGGAGATGGCGGCCGAACTCTTCGCCGAGCGCGGCTACGCCACGGTGACGCTGCAGGACGTCGCCGAACGGGCGTCGATGACCAAAGGAGCGGTGTACTTCCACTACAAGAACAAGGAAGACCTCGCCGTCGCCGTGGTGCAGGAGCACTACGCCCGCTGGCCGGTGATCCTGGAGGCGGTCTCGGCCCGCGAACTGCCGCCGTTCGAGGCGCTCGTGGCGGTCCTGGACCGGGTCACCGAGGCCTTCCGCGACGACGTCGTGGTGCAGGCCGGTGCCCGGCTGCAGATCGAGCGGTCGCTGATCGCCGCCGACCTGCCCGAGCCGTACGTCGGCTGGGAGGACTTCCTCACCGGCCTGGTCGAGGAGGTCGAGAAGGCGGGCGAACTGCGCGCCGGCGTCACCCCGCGCTCGGCCGCCCGGGTCATCGTCTCCGCGTTCTTCGGCATGCAGCACGTCTCGGACGTGCTCAGCCGACGGGCCGATCTGGCGGAGCGGTACGGGGAGTTGCGGGCGGTGGTGTTGGAGGGGCTGCGGGGTTGAGGCGGGGCGAGGGCAGTGGCCGGGGAGCGGAACGGGGTTGTGAAACACCCCGCTCGTCTGAGTGATCTTCGTGGCAAGGTGGGTCCGTGGACGCACTCAAGCCCCAGGACCCGCCGCACATAGGCACGCACACCCTGCTCGCCCGGCTCGGGGCGGGTGGGATGGGACAGGTCTATCTCGGGCGGTCGCCCGGCGGTCGGCTCGTCGCCCTCAAGGTGATCCGGGACGAGATCATCGATCACCCCGAGGCTCTGGCGCGGTTCCGGCGCGAGGTGGAGACCGCGCGGACGGTCCGGAGTGCCTATACGGCCAACCTCATTGACGCCTCGTTGGACAACACCCCCTACTGGCTGGCCACCGAGTACGTCGCCGGGCCCACCCTCGCCAAGGCCGTGGCGGAACGCGGCCCGCTGCCGACGGAGTCCTGCCGAGGGCTGTTCGCGGCGCTCGCCGAGGGCCTCGCCGCCGTCCACGCACACGGCGTCACCCACCGGGACCTCAAGCCCCAGAACGTCATCCTCGCCGCCCAGGGCCCGCAGCTCATCGACTTCGGCATCGCACGCGGTGTGGGCCAGACCGCCCTCACCGATGCCGGGTTGGCATCCGGCACACCCGGCTTCACCGCCCCAGAGGTGCTGATGCGCAACGAGGTCGGACCGCCTGCCGATGTGTTCGCCCTCGGCGCCACCCTCGCCTACGCGGCCACCGGCCGGGCACCGTTCGGCTCGGGCGACCCGAACGGGGTCAGCTACCGCGCCGTTCACGAGCCCATCGACCTGGCCGGTGTCGCACCGGAACTGGCGGCCCTGATCGAGGCGTGCGTGGCCAAGGACGCCGCCGCCCGGCCGGGGCTCACCGAGGTGATCGCACGCTGCGGGGTGCGCACCGCACTGGTGGAGGACCCGGTCTACGCCGGGCTCGCCGTGCTGGGCGAGGCCGCACCGCAGACCCCGCCGACGCCGGTACGGCAGTCGGTGGCGCCGTCGACGGCTCCGCCGGTGACGCCGCACGACCTGCCGACGGTGGGGTCGGCGCAGTACGGTCCGCCCGGTTACACGCCCACCCAGCTGGCCCAGCCGAGCCGGCGCTCGGGCAAGCGGTGGATGGTGGCCGCGGCAGTGGGGCTCGTGGTGGGCGTCGGGACGGCCGCCACCGTGGTGCTCACCCAGCAGGGCGATGAGAAGGACACCGCGCACGGGCGGGCTTCCGCGAGTGCGCAGGCCACGGGGTCCAGCCCGAAGGCCACGGCGTCCAAGGCGGACGACGGCAAGGGCGGCGCGCCCGCCTACGCCGGTGACGACATCGACCGCACCTTCTGGCAGTCGTCGAGCGCGCAGTGCCAGCTGCCCGCCGAGGAGCGGGCGCCCGAGGGCTTCATCACCTCCGTGTCCGACCCCGACGACCCCGACAAGCGCGGCGAGCGGCTGATCCTCGATCACAAGGTGAAGATCGGCTTCTGGAACAACGTCTACTCCTGGACCAGCGGGAAATCCGCGACCCACGCCCCGTACTACGTGACCGTCAGCGTGAAGCCGCCGCACAGCATCGACTCCAGCACCGGAAAGCCCGCGCCCGGGGCGCTCATCGACAACGTGACGCTGGGCTACACCAGCAAGCCTGTCGACCTCTACGGCGGCGACAAGTCCGCCTGGAAGTACCTCACCTACCCGGACGACTTCCGTTCCTGGTCGCCGGACGGGAAGAGGTCATGGCCTGCCATCCCGCTCGCCAACGATCCCGGTGACTGGACCATCGAGTGGCACCACATCCGTACGCCCCACGACTACAGCAGCATCACGTGTGGCGGCTTCACTGTGAAATGACGCCACATCATGCCGAAAGCGCCTTGAACCGGGGGCGCATGGGGGAAAGTTGAACCGTGCGGAAGGTATGGGTGATCGGTGGGGCGGCCGTCGGGCTCGGGACGGCGTTTGTCATGCTGCTCGTCGTCGGCGTGTACGTCGTCGCCGGGAATCTCGTCAACAGCGTCACCACGGGCAGCCGCGGGCTCGCCAAGGGAGCCGTGCCGGCCGCCTACAAGCAGCTTGTGCAGCAGTGGGGGAACCTCTGCCCCGCGCTCAGCCCGGCCCTGCTCGCCGCCCAGCTGTACCAGGAGAGCGGCTGGAACCCGACGATCGTCAGCCCCGCCGACGCGCGCGGCATCGCCCAGTTCATCCCGAGCACCTGGGCGACGCACGGCATCGACGGCAACGGCGACGGCAAGCGCGACATCTGGGACCCGAGCGACGCGATCCCGTCGGCCGCGTCGTACGACTGCGAACTCGCCAAGTACGTCAAGGACGTTCCCGGCAACGTCTCCGACAACATGCTCGCCGCCTACAACGCCGGTGCCTACCGGGTCATCAAGGCGGGCGGCGTCCCGGGCATCAGCGAGACGCAGAACTACGTCCAGCGGATCCGCAGCCTGGAGAAGAGCTTCGCCGCGCCGCTCCGGCGGATCGACCCCACCCGGCAGGCCGCGGGCGCCATCGCCTTCGCCCAGAGCAAGCTCGGCACGCCCTACCTGTGGGGCGGCAACGGCACTGCCGACCAGGGGGGACGCTTCGACTGCTCGGGTCTGACCCAGGCCGCGTACGAGAAGGTCGGCATCACCCTGCCCCGGGTCGCCAACGACCAGTACAACGCGGGCCCGCACCCCTCGCGCGACCAACTGCTCCCCGGTGACCTCGTCTTCTTCTCCGACGACCTCACCGACTCGCGGGCCATCCGGCACGTGGGGATCTACGTGGGCGGCGGGTACATGATCGACGCGCCGCGGTCGGGCGCCGTGATCCGGTTCGACCCGGTCGACACCCCCGACTACTTCGGTGCCACGCGGGTCACCGAAGATGGCGCAAAAGCGCTCCCGACCGCGGTGTGAACCGATGGTGAACCCACCCCCTGAGCTGCGGTGATGAGTCTCTCTTCGATAACGTCTGAGTGATCATTCGGTGGAGAGTGGAACGTATCAATGGGGGCTGTGCGTTCCTGATGACGTAGCCGAGCGGACGTCAGCGGCAGTGCAGCGGAAGCGGATCTACGAACCACGGGGGGCTGGAGCGACGCACACGAGGTGCGTCCGGGAAGACGACGAAGGGGCCGCAGCACGATGGCTGTACTCGCCGAATCCGGATCGAACCCCGACGTCGACCTGCTCTACGACATCAATGGCCTGGCCAAGGACGCGCCGCACTGGTTCGACCGGGTCATGGAGTTCGTGGGTGAGTACGGACTGCTTCTGGCCATGGTGCTGCTCGTGCTGTGGTGCTGGTGGTCGGTGCGCCGCCGGGCCGAGGAGGACGCCGCGTCCTCCGTCGCCGCGCTGGTCTGGGCGCCGCTCGCGGCCGGCATCGCGGTGCTGGTGAACGTGCCGATCCGCGGCTTCGTCGAACGCCCCCGCCCCTTCGTCGACCACCAGAACCTGGACGTCCTGGTCACCGGCAAGACCGACTTCTCCTTCGTCAGCGATCACGCGACGATCACCATGGCCCTCGGCGTCGGCCTCTTCGTCGCCAACCGCCGCTTCGGCCTCGCGGGCATCGGCCTGGCCCTGCTGGAGGGGTTCTGCCGGGTGTACATGGGCGTGCACTACCCGACCGACGTGGTCGGCGGCTTCGCCCTGGGCACGGCGGTCGTACTGCTCCTCTCCCCGCTGGCCATGGCCCTGCTGACCCCACTGACGAAGGCGGTCGAGCGGTCGCCGCGGGCGGGGTGGATCGTGCGACGCCGGTCGGCGGCGGACGAGCAGCGCGATGCGGTGATGCCGAGCGCCCGCAAGCCGGTGGAGTCGGAGGAGAAGGACCTGGCTGCGTAGCGCAGCGGGACTACAACTCCCCGGGGGCGCGGGGAAGTGCGCGCCCAGCCCCCACCGGCCCGCAGGTCCCCACGATCCCTGACAACCCTGTTACAACCCCTGCGCGTAAGAGAAGAACCTCTCCGGGTCGTACTGCTTCTTCACCTTGCCGAGGCGGGTCGCCGCGTCGCCGTAGTACGCCTTGCGCCAGTTCGTCAGTGTCGGGTCGGTGTAGTTCTGGTACGCCGCGCCGGAGGCGTACGGCTTCATCGCGTTGTGGGCCGACGTGAGCCACGACTGGGCCGAGCTGCCGGAGGCACCCGCGCCCCAGGAGGCTATGTACTGGGCCAGCATGCGGGAGCGGCGGTGGACGAAGGCCGTCGCCGTGGGGCTGACCCGGTTGACCGCGCCGCCGAGGGCCGTGAAGGCGATGCTGCCCCCGCCGCCGCGGACGGAACCGATCTGCTTCAGCAGGGTCTGGATGCCCGCCGAGGACAGGGAGCGGTCGAAGAAGTCGGAGCGGGCCGCGTAGGTCTCCCGGCCCAGGCGGCCCTGGGGCGAGCGGCCGGGGGTCGAGCCCGGGAGGTGGCACTGGGCGTCCGTGGAGAAGGAGGAGCAGCCGGCGTAGATCTCCATCGCCTCCTCGTAGCCGCGGCGGCGCAGGGAGACGGTCCGGGCGTTTGCCCCTGCCTTGTGTGCGAGGCGGTCCACCGCGTTCTGGAGTTCGCCGTAGGTGCCGAGGGAGAAGCAGGCCACGGAGATCGTCGGCGTGCCGCCCGGGGTGTTCGACAGGTGGAGGGAGGACCAGATCTCGTCCGGCTGGCTCGGCCCCCACTCCTGCCACGCCTTGATCACCGCTGCTGCCTTGGACCAGGACCACGTCATGTACGCGGTCACCGCCTGGGGCGCCGCGTGGGTCTTGAACTGCAGTTCGGTGACGACACCGAAGTTGCCGTTGCCCGCGCCGCGCAGCGCCCAGAAGAGGTCGGAGTGGGAGGTGGCGTTCGCGGTGACCTGGGTGCCGTCCGCCGTGATCACCGTCGCCTGGGTGAGGCTGTCGCAGGTCAGGCCGTAGGCGCGGGAGGCGACCCCGTGGCCGCCGCCGAGGACCAGGCCGGAGACGCCGACCGTGGGGCAGGAGCCCGCGGGTATGGTCACGCCCTTCGCGCCCAGCGCCCGGTAGACGTCGATCAGCTTGGAGCCGGCGCCGACCACCGCCGTCCCACCGCTCACCCGGACCCGGTTCAGCTTGGACACGTCAAGGATCAGCCGGTTGTCGCCCGAGGAGTAGCCGGCGTAGGAGTGGCCGCCGTTGCGTATCGACACGCGTATCCCGTGGGACTGGGCGTACGACAGGGTCGTACGGACGTCGTCGGCGTGGGCGACATAGGCGACCGCGGCGGGCTTCAGGCCGTCGAAGCGGGTGTTGTACAGCTGGTGGGCCGTCTTCCAGGTCGCGTCCCCGGGGCGCACCAGGGGCCCGTCGAGGTCGCGGGCGAGGGCCGCCCAGTTCGCGGCGGCCGCCTGGCTGGTGGTCTTCAGCGCCGTACCGGAGGATGTGAGCGTGTGCGCCGAGGATCCGGCGGAGGTGCCCGAGCCAGTGCTGCACCCGGCCAGCGCGGTCGCCGCCAGAGCGGCCGCGCCGCCCGAGATGAACGTACGCCGTTCCATGTGTTCGTCGCCTTTCCTCGGCTCTCCTGGAACGAGACGACGCCATGCGCACAGAGGTTCCAGCCGACAGCTTTACGAGTCTCGAATGCCTGTCCGGTTAACCTCGTTGTCGGAACCTACGTGTGCCCTCCCCGTAAGCATTCCGTGACCTCACCGCACCGACGGCAGGGGTTCACCCGCCGTTCACTTATGGCCATCGGCCGCTTCACCTGATCTGCCTAATTTCGGCCTTACCCGGTGCGGGGGCGGTTCAGGAATGCGCTCGCGCACGAAGTACTTCGCACGCCGCCGACTGCCTGCGGCGGCTCCTGGAAGGAACTCCCGAAAGTGATGCTTCAGCGCAAGAACCGGCTGCGCGCCCTGTCTCTCGGTGCTCTCGCCGTCTCCGGCGCCCTGGCCCTCACGGCGTGCGGCTCCGACGACAACGGCAACAACGACGCCACGGGCAAGCCGTCGTCCTCGGCCAGCGCGGGCTCCATCAAGTGCGACGACGCCAAGGGCCAGCTCCTCGCCGACGGCTCCTCCGCGCAGAAGAACGCGATCGACGCCTGGGTCAAGAACTTCTCGCAGGCCTGTGGCGTGCAGATCAACTACAAGGGTGGCGGCTCCGGTGCCGGTGTCACCGCGTTCACCCAGGGCCAGGTGGCCTTCGCCGGTTCCGACTCGGCGCTGAAGGAAGAAGAGGTCACCGCCTCCAAGAAGATCTGCTCCGGCGGCCAGGGCATCGACCTGCCGATGGTCGGCGGCCCGATCGCCCTCGGCTACAACGTCCCGGGTGTCGACAACCTGGTCCTGGACGCCCCGACGCTCGCCAAGATCTTCGACAGCAAGATCACCAACTGGAACGACAAGGCGATCGCCAAGCTCAACCCGGGCGTCAAGCTGCCCAACCTCAAGATCCAGGCGTTCCACCGCTCGGACGAGTCCGGCACCACGGACAACTTCACCAAGTACCTGATCGCCACCACCCCGGACAACTGGAAGTACTCCGGCGGCAAGGCCTGGCAGGCGAAGGGCGGCCAGTCCGCTCCGCAGTCCGCCGGTGTGGCCCAGCAGGTCAAGCAGACCTCCGGCGCCATCGGCTACTTCGAGCTGTCCTACGTCAAGGACGGCATCAAGGCCGTCTCCGTCAACACGGGTGCCAGCAAGCCGGTCGCCCCCAGCACCGAGAGCGCCACCGCCGACATCGCCGCCGCGAAGGTCGTCGGCACCGGCAAGGACCTCTCGCTCCAGCTGGACTACAAGACCAAGGCCGAGGGCGCCTACCCGATCACCCTGGTCACCTACGAGATCGTCTGTGACAAGGGCAACAAGGCGGACACCCTGCCCGCCACCAAGGCGTTCCTGCGCTACATCGCCAGCGAGGACGGCCAGAAGATCCTCTCCACGATCGACTACGCCCCCGTCCCCGACGAGATCATCGCCAAGGTCCGCACCACCATCGACGGCCTGAGCTGACCTGATCCGAGAGTGCGGCCCGGTTCTCACCGACCCGGGCCGCACCGTCCGGTGCACCGCCGCCCGGAGCCGCACCCCGTACCGTTGGGGGAGCGGCTCCATGGAGCCGCCGCCCACCGCGCGGCTCCGCAGACCGGAGAACCCGATGGACATATCGACGCAGACAACTGACGCATCTCCCCCCGCTCCCCAGCCGAAAGCGGCCCAGCACAAGAGCAAGTCCCACGCCGCGACCCGCGCCGGTGACCGCATCTTCCTGGGCCTGTCGCGCGGCTCGGGCATTTTGCTGCTGGCGATCATGGCCGCGATCGCGGTCTTCCTCGCCTACCGTGCCTCCCTCGCGATCAGCAAGGACCACGGCAACTTCCTGACCACCTTCGAGTGGAACACCAACCTCATCCCGCCGACCTTCGGCATCGCGGTGCTGGCCTTCGGCACGATCGTTTCTTCGGTCATCGCCATGGCCCTCGCGGTCCCGGTCGCGGTCTCCATCGCGCTGTTCATCACGCACTACGCGCCCCGCCGGATGGCCGGCCCCGTCGCGTACGTGATCGACCTGCTCGCCGCCGTGCCCTCCATCGTGTACGGCCTGTGGGGCGCGCTGATCCTCGTACCGCACATGAACGGCCTCTTCGGCTGGCTCAACGACTTCTTCGGCTGGACCGGCCTCTTCTCCTGGGACCAGGGCGCCCCGCGCTCGATGCTCACGGTCGGCATCCTGCTCGCGATCATGATCCTGCCGATCATCACCAACGTGAGCCGTGAGGTCTTCCGCCAGGTCCCGAGGATGCACGAGGAGGCGGCCCTGGCCCTCGGCGCCACGCGCTGGGAGGTCGTCCGCATGGCCGTGCTGCCCTTCGGCCGCTCCGGTGTGATCTCCGCGTCGATGCTCGGCCTCGGCCGCGCGCTCGGCGAGACGATGGCCGTGGCCACCGTGCTCTCCCCGTCCTTCGACATCCAGGCCAGCCTGCTCAACCCGGGCGGCGGCACCTTCGCCCAGAACATCGCCAGCAAGTTCAGCGAGGCGAACGAGTTCGGCCGGGACGCGCTCATCGCGTCCGGTCTGGTCCTGTTCGTCATCACTCTGCTGGTCAATGGCGCGGCCCGGCTGATCATCGCCCGGCGCGCGGAGTACTCGGGGGCCAACGCATGAGCACCGCAGCCGTCACCGACAAGCGCCCCAGCACGCTGCGCGCCGCCAGCCTGCCCAAGTGGTCCCCGTGGGCGATCGCCGCGGGCTCCATCGCCCTGGGCATCGGCATCTCGCTGGCCGCCGGTCTCGACAGCAAGATCCAGTGGGGTCTGATCGCCGCGGTCCTGTTCGTCCTCGGCACGTACGTGATCGCCGCGAGCGTCGAGGGCCGCCGGCAGGCCAAGGACCGCATCGCGACCAGCCTGGTCTGGGTCGCCTTCGTGGTCGCCGTGGTGCCGCTGGTCTCCCTGATCTGGGTGACCGTCGCACGCGGTGTGAAGGTCCTGAACGTCTACTTCCTGACCCACTCGATGGGCGTCGTCGCCGACACCGAGCCCGGCGGCGGCATCTACCACGCCATCATCGGCAGCCTGGAGCAGGTCGGCCTCGCCACCCTGATCGGCGCCCCGATCGGCGTGATGACCGCGATCTACCTCGTGGAGTACGGACGAGGCAGGCTCGCCAAGTCGGTCACCTTCTTCGTCGACGTCATGACGGGTATCCCGTCGATCGTCGCGGGTCTGTTCATCCTCAGCCTGATGCTCATCTTCAAGATGCAGCCGTTCGGCTTCGCCGGTTCGCTGGCCCTGGCCATCCTGATGATGCCGGTCGTCGTCCGGTCCACCGAGGAGATGCTCAAGCTCGTTCCGAACGAGCTGCGCGAGGCGTCCCTGGCGCTCGGCGTGCCGAAGTGGCGCACCATCCTGAAGGTGGTCCTGCCGACTTCCATCGGCGGCATCACCACCGGCATCATGCTGGCGGTCGCCCGTATCGCCGGTGAGACCGCGCCGGTGCTGCTGCTGGTGTTCGGCAATCCGTTCATCAACAACAACCCCTTCGAGGGTGCGCAGGCTTCGCTGCCGCTGTACATCTACCAGCAGTTCGCGAACAGCGCGGGTTCCGGAGCGGCGTACGACAGGGCTTGGGCGGCATCGCTCACGCTGATCGCCTTCGTGATGATCCTCAACCTGGTGGCCCGGGCGATCGCCCGCTGGAAGGCCCCGAAGACCGGTCGCTGACCGGCCGACAGCGACCGTTCAAGACTTTCTGGAAGTGAAGTAGACATGGCCAAGCGAATCGACGTAAGCGGACTCACCGCCTACTACGGATCCCACAAGGCGATCGAAGACATCTCGATGACCGTCGAGCCCCGCTCGGTGACGGCGTTCATCGGCCCCTCCGGCTGTGGCAAGTCGACGTTCCTGCGCACGCTGAACCGTATGCACGAGGTCACGCCCGGTGGCCGCGTCGAGGGCAAGGTGCTGCTCGACGACGAGGACCTGTACGGCGCCGGCGTCGACCCGGTGTCGGTGCGCCGCGAGGTCGGCATGGTCTTCCAGCGCCCGAACCCGTTCCCGACGATGTCGATCTTCGAGAACGTGGCGGCGGGGCTGCGGCTGAACGGCAGCTACAAGAAGGCCGAGCTGAACGAGATCGTCGAGAAGTCCCTCAAGGGCGCGAACCTCTGGAACGAGGTGAAGGACCGCCTGAACAAGCCGGGCTCCGGTCTGTCCGGTGGTCAGCAGCAGCGGCTCTGCATCGCCCGTGCGATCGCGGTCGAGCCGAAGGTGCTGCTCATGGACGAGCCGTGCTCGGCGCTGGACCCGATCTCGACGCTCGCGATCGAGGACCTGATCGGTGAGCTGAAGGAACGATTCACGATCGTCATCGTGACGCACAACATGCAGCAGGCTGCGCGTGTGTCCGACCGTACGGCGTTCTTCAACCTCGCCGCGGTCGGTCAGCCGGGCCGTCTGATCGAGATCGACGACACCGAGCGGATCTTCTCGAACCCCTCGGTCCAGGCTACGGAGGACTACATCTCGGGCCGCTTCGGCTGAGCCTCCCCAGTCCCCTCGCGGTGCTGCATGGCGGTGCCACCGCGAGGACGCAAGAGGGCCCGCCCCTGGCTCCCGGGGGCGGGCCCACTGCGTTCGGCCTCGGCCGCTGCTCCGGGGGCTCCGCCCCCAACCTCGCAGGGGTTCGCCCCTGGTCCCCGTTTTCTTTCCCACTCGCCCACCCGTCTCGGTCGGCTGAGAAGCGGGGAAAGGAACACCCACCCCCTCTGTCCGGCTTTTCAGCGGACCGAGACGGGTGGGTGTGGTGGGCGGGTCTGTGGGTTACAGGATCGTCAGGTTCAGGAGGCCGAAGGACAGGGCCGCTACCAGGGCCGCTGCCGGCATCGTGATGAACCAGCCCATGACGATGTTCTTGGCCACGCCCCAGCGGACGGCGTTCACACGCTTTGTCGCGCCGACACCCATGATCGCCGAGGTGATCACGTGAGTGGTCGAGATCGGCGCCTTGAAGAGGTACGCCGTCGCGAACATGATCGACGCACCGGTCGTCTCGGCGGCGAAACCCTGCGGGGGGTCGAGTTCGATGATCTTGCGGCCCAGCGTGCGCATGATGCGCCAGCCGCCCGCGTAGGTGCCGAGGGACAGCATCACCGCCGACACGATCTTCACCCACACCGGGATCGGCTCACCGAACGTCTCGTGGCCGGAAATCACCAGGGCCATGACCACCACGCCCATGGTCTTCTGGGCGTCCTGGAGGCCGTGGCCCAGCGCCATGCCCGCCGCCGAGACCGTCTGCGCTATACGGAAGCCCCGCTTGGCCTTGTGCGGGTTGGCCCGGCGGAAGATCCACATGATCGCCAGCATGACCAGGTAGCCGACGATCAGGCCCACGACCGGCGACAGGAACATCGGGATGACGACCTTGTCGAGGACGCCGTTCCAGAGGACGTCCGTACCGCCCGCCAGCGCCGCCCCTACCAGGCCGCCGAACAGTGCATGGGAGGAGGAAGAGGGCAGGCCGAAGTACCAGGTGATCAGGTTCCAGGTGATCGCGCCGGTCAGGGCCGCGAAGAGGATCCCCATCCCGGTCGACCCGGAGGGCGTCTCGATCAGGCCCTCACTGACGGTCTTGGCGACCCCGGTTCCGAAGAACGCGCCGGCCATGTTCATGACCGCAGCCATGGCGAGCGCCGCCCGCGGGGTCAGCGCCCGCGTCGACACCGACGTCGCGATCGCGTTCGCGGAGTCGTGGAAACCGTTCGTGTACGTGAAGAAGAGCGCGACCGCGATGGTCACGACGAGAGCGAGGGTGTCCATCGACGCCTCAGGACTCCTTGACGGCGATGGTCTCCACCGTGTTCGCCACGTGCTCGAACGCGTCCGCGGCCTCTTCCAGGACGTCCACGATCTGCTTGAGCTTGAGCACCTCTATCGCGTCGTACTTGCCGTTGAAGAGGTGGGCCAGCAGCTTGCGGTGGATCTGGTCCGCCTGGTTCTCCAGACGGTTCACCTCGATCCAGTACTCGGTGAGGTTGTCCATCGTGCGCAGGTTGGGCATCGCTTCGGCCGTCAGTTCGGCAGCGCGCGCCAGCACCTCGATCTGCTGCTCGACGCCCTTCGGCAGCTCTTCGACGTTGTAGAGGACGACGAGGTCGACGGCCTCCTCCATGAAGTCCATGATGTCGTCCAGGGACCCGGCGAGGGAGTAGATGTCCTCGCGGTCGAACGGCGTGATGAACGAGGAGTTCAGCTGGTGGAAGATCGCGTGCGTGGCGTCGTCACCTGCGTGTTCCGCGGCCCGCATACGCTCTGCGATCTCGGCCCGGGCAGACGCGTCCGCCCCGAGCAGTTCCATCAGGAGTTTCGAGCCGGTGACGATGTTGTCCGCGGATGCGGCGAACATGTCGTAGAAGCTCGTCTCCCTGGGGGTCAGACGAAAGCGCACGTGTGGTCCTCGGGGTGCTTCGGTTTCGGTCAGGCTGATGCTAGGCGCAACATCCGGCCACGGCTATCGGGTCGTCCTCCAGTGTCACCCATCGGGCATGGTGATCAGCACGGGGGCGTACCAAGGGCCCTTTACCCAGCAAAATTCGTTACCATATACCCACCAGGGGTATGTTTCCTCAGTTCGTCCCGATATGGAGGCCCGCGATGACGACGACCGAGGCCGGCGCCACGCACGGTTACCACAAGCAGAAGGACGAGCACCTCAAGCGGCTGCGCCGGATCGAGGGGCAGATCCGCGGTCTGCAGCGCATGGTCGACGAGGACACCTACTGCATCGACATACTCACCCAGGTGTCCGCCTCCACCAAGGCCCTGCAGTCCTTCGCCCTCCAGCTGCTGGAGGAGCACCTGCGGCACTGTGTCGCGGACGCGGCCGTCAAGGGCGGCGACGAGATCGACGCGAAGGTGGACGAGGCCACGAAGGCGATCGGCCGGCTCCTGCGCACCTGATCGGAGCCGGCGGGGTGTGATCAGGGCCGGCAGGGCCTGATCACACCTCGGCGGATTCCCGTTCCTCGGCCACCCGCAGTACCTCGTCGATGCTCTCCAGGCTCAGCCGGTCCTCGGCGGCCGAGGCGGCGATGATCAGCTCTCCGCACAGCTCGATCTCGGCGAGGGCCACGTGGTCCTGAACTGCCGTACCGCCGACCGGAGCCACGTGCATCACCTCTTCTCAACCGTCACCGACTTCCTAGAGTAGGGAGCGGTCTACACACCGCGCATGGCACGGACGGGCTAGTTCGCGGGTGGCGGTCCGGACTAGTGCGCCGACTGGTTTTCGGCCCCGCTGTCGGCGATCCGGCCCGCGTAGATGTCCTTCGGACTGGGCAGGCGCACGTCCACGGGGGCGCCGAAGTCGTACAGCAGGGTCGTCGAGGCGACCGCCACGGCGGTCTTCTCGCGGCCGTTGACGAAACTGAAGTGCTGACGCAGCTTGCGGATGCGGCCCTCGTCGTCCAGATAGGCGTCGAACGGAACCTCGGCCGTGGCGAACCCTTTCGCTGCCGCTGCCAGGGACGCCCGGCCGGCGGCCGAGGCACGCCTCGACGCGTGGGACAGATCGGCCGTCCCGCGGTAGTGCCGCACCTGTGTGCCGCCGACCTTCGTCCGCCCCATGTACGTCGCCGTACGCGTCCCGCGCAGCACCTCCGCGGCGGCGTACGGGTCCGTCGCGCCGCCCGTGACGAGGTTGCCGTCGGACAGGCTCGCGGTCTCCACCCGCACCCACTTGTCGGCGGGCACCCCCGCACCCCGGTTCTTCATGAACAGGGCGCCGGGGGCGAGGAGTTCGGTGATGGGCCGGTGCCCGGAGGTGCCCGCGGGGTCCTCCGGCAGGATCACGGTCAGCTGTCCGAGCCGGCGCCGGTAGTCGTAGACGCCCTTGCCGCGGATGGTGACCCGGGTGCCGCCGGTCGCCATCTCCATGGACGTGGTGGCCTTGGAGCTGCCCGCACCGCGCAGGGTGTCGGCGGCGCGCTGCAGGGCGGTCACGGGGTTGCCGCCCGCGCCGTTGACGCCCTGGGCCGCGGCACCGCTGCTGGAACACCCTGTGGCACCCACGCCGAGCCCGACCATCATCCCCACCGCGACGACCGTCCTGCCCGCGCGCCTCTGCTGCCGCCGATCCATCGCCTGCCTACCCCCAGCCGGTACGTCCGTCACGGGCCCCCTGTCGTTCCGGTTAACGACGAGTAGGGAGTGCCGTCACGCACTGCCGAAGGCTGGGATAGGGCATACAAACGCTTTAACCGGGGTGTCGGTAACGTTGTCGGCGTGGCGCAGGAGGACGGGCCGGAGCGACTCCGGCAGGGGCAGGAGCACCTCACGACGACGATCGAGCAGGGGCGCTTCTGTGTCGCCCGCTGCACCTGCGGCTGGCGCGGCCCGGCCCGCCGGGCGCGCAGCCAGGCCAGAACGGACGCGGCGGGCCACTCGGCGGCCCTGTGAGGGCCCCGGCCGCCCCCCGCCGCTACCTGTGCTCGAATTCCCGCACGAGGGTGTCCACGAGGTCGCGGTCGCGGGGCTGGGTCAGCCGGCCCCGGGCCGCGGTGGGGGAGAGCCACAGGATGCGGTCCACCTCTTTGTTCGGGGTGAACCGGCCGGAGACCGCCTCGGCCGCCCAGTAACGCACCTGCTTGGGGCGGCCGTTGGCCAGGTAGTGCAGGGCCGGCAGCTCGTTGCCGGGCTCGGCGGTGTAGCCCGTCTCCTCGGCGACCTCGCGCAGGGCACCCGCGAGCGGGTCCTCACCCCGCTTGAGCTTGCCCTTGGGGTGGGACCAGTCGTCGTACTTCGGCCGGTGGACCAGACAGACCTCCAGCTCGTCGTCCACCGGCGAGCGGCGCCACAGCACGCAGCCCGCCGCCAGGACCAGGGTGTCGTTCACACCGCCTCCTCGGGAGGGTTCAGGGTGCGTTGACCGTCTGCTTCTGCCACGCCTGCTGGAAGGCGAACCGGGCCGCCTCCACCTCGTGCCGCTGGTCGGCGTGGAGCACGCCGAGCGCGTACGCCGTCGCCGGTGCGATGCGGGGCGTGCGAGCCGCCTGGGCGGCCGCGGCCGCTGCCTCCGAGGCGTCCCGGTGCCGGTTCAGGGCCTGGCCCGCCGCGAGCAGGCGTACGTCCACGGGGGTGCTGCCTCCGCACAGCACCTCCAAGGCGTAGCGGTGCAGGCGCAGCAGCAGGCGGACCTGGTGCCAGGGGCCGTCCTGGGGGTGCGGGGACGGGTCCGGGGACAGGCCGTGGACCAGGGCCTCCGCGTTGTAGGGGTGGCCGGCGGTGAGCAGGGGGAGGGCGGTGATGGCGTCCGTGAGGCGTTCCTCGGCGGCGGCCGCGAGGGGGCGCAGGTCGGTGGTGGGGGCGGCCGGGGTGAGGGGGACCTCGCTGGCGAGCACGGCGACCTTGTCGGCGACGGCGTGGAAGCGGCTCGATCCCAGGGCCTGGAGGGCCGTGGAATGGGCTCGGGTCCGGGCGAGGGTGAGCTGGCGTTCGAGTAGGGCGCCTGCTTTTGCCGCGCCTACTGTGAGGTTGCCGCGCTCTGGGGTGGCCGTCGGGTGGGCAGGGCCACTGGCGTTGGAAGGTGCCGCGCCCACCCGTGCCGCGCCCACCCGTGCCGCCCCAGCGGCACGACTGCCCGCAGCTACGGCGGCTGACGCGCCGGCTGCGTCGGCCGAGGGAGCGGCCGCGCCCGCAGCCCCGCTACGGCGGCCCGCCGCGTCGCTCACCGCCTGTCCCGGGAACACCGCCGCCCCCGACAACCGGTGCAACGCCAGCAACAGCCGTTCCAGGCGGGACTCGTACGCGTGTTCAAGGCCCAACGTGCCGGACAGCCAGGCCAGTTCCGGACGCATCTCCTCCGACCAGTCCGTGTCGAGGAGGGGGCGGAACGTGTGCAGGCTGCCGCTGATGCGGCGGGCCGAGCGGCGCAGCGCCCGGGCCGCGTCGACGGCCTCCTCCGTTTTGTTCGCCGCGCCGCCGTTCGCCGTACCGCCGTTCTCCCGGTGCAGGCGCAGCGCGCGGAGGAACTCCGTGGCCTGGGCGCGCAGGTAGCCCGCCAGGGCGTCCCCCGTCACCTCCGTGGCCGTGGGGTCCGTCGGGTCAAGGTGTTGCTGTGCCACGCCGGCGCCTCCGGGCGTCTATGAGCATCTCCTGAACGTTGCGCAGGGGCTGTCCGTCCGCGTCCGTCGCGTGCCGGGTCCACTCGCCGTCGGGGCCGAGGTGCCAGGAGGCGGTGGTGTCGGACATGCCGGTGTCGAGCAGCCGGTTCAGGGCTGCCCGGTGGCCGGGGTCGGTGACCCGGACCAGGGCCTCTATCCGGCGGTCGAGGTTGCGGTGCATCATGTCGGCGCTGCCGATCCACACCTCGGGCTCGCCGCCGTTGCCGAAGGCGAACACCCGGGAGTGTTCGAGGAACCGGCCGAGGATCGAGCGGACCCGGACGTTCTCCGACAGGCCCGCGACGCCCGGGCGGATGGCACAGATGCCCCGCACCCAGATGTCGACCGGCACGCCCGCCTGGGACGCCCGGTAGCAGGCGTCGATGAGCGCCTCGTCGACTATCGAGTTGACCTTGATGCGGACGAAGGCCGGGCGGCCCGCACGGTGGTGCTGTATCTCCTTGTTGATCCGCGAGATCAGGCCGTCCCGCAGGGACTTGGGAGCGACCAGGAGCCGGCGGTAGGTCTCGCGGCGGGAGTAGCCGGACAGCCGGTTGAAGAGGTCGGACAGGTCGGCGCCGACCTGCGGGTCGGCGGTGAGCAGACCGAGGTCCTCGTACAGGCGTGCCGTCTTCGGGTGGTAGTTGCCCGTGCCGACATGGCTGTAGCGCCGCAGCGTCTCGCCCTCCTGGCGGACCACCAGGGACAGCTTGCAGTGGGTCTTCAGGCCGACCAGGCCGTACACGACGTGGCAGCCGGCCTCCTCAAGACGCTTCGCCCACTTGATGTTGGCGTGCTCGTCGAAGCGGGCCTTGATCTCGACCAGGACCAGGACCTGCTTGCCGGCCTCGGCGGCGTCGATGAGCGCGTTGACGATCGGGGAGTCACCGGAGGTCCGGTACAGGGTCTGCTTGATCGCGAGGACGTCCGGGTCCTCGGCCGCCTGCTCGACGAAGGCCTGCACGGATGTCGAGAAGGAGTCGTACGGGTGGTGCAGCAGGACGTCCCGGCTGCGCAGGGCCGCGAAGATGTCGGGCGCGGACGCCGACTCGACCTCGGCGAGGTCGCGGTGGGTGCCCGCGATGAACTTCGGGTACTTCAGCTCGGGACGGTCGATGCCGGCGATGCGGAAGAGGCCGGTGAGGTCCAGGGGGCCCGGCAGCGGGTAGACCTCGGCCTCGCTGATCTTCAGCTCGCGCACCAGCAGGTCGAGCACCTCGCGGTCGATGGACTCCTCGACCTCCAGGCGCACCGGCGGCCCGAAGCGGCGCCGCATGAGTTCCTTCTCCAGGGCCTGGAGCAGGTTCTCGGCGTCGTCCTCCTCGACCTCCAGGTCCTCGTTCCTGGTCAGCCGGAAGGCGTGGTGCTCCACCACCTCCATGCCCGGGAACAGCTCCTCCAGGTGCGCGGCGATGACGTCCTCCAGCGGGACGTACCGGCCGGGCGCGGCCTCCAGGAAGCGGGACAGCAGCGGCGGCACCTTCACCCGGGCGAAGTGCTTGTGGCCGCTGACCGGGTTGCGCACGACGACGGCCAGGTTCAGGGAGAGGCCGGAGATGTACGGGAACGGGTGCGCGGGGTCCACGGCCAGCGGGGTCAGGACCGGGAAGATCTGGTGCCGGAAGAGCGTGAAGAGGCGCGCCTGCTCCTTCTCGGTCAGCTCGTTCCAGCGGACCAGGTGGATGCCCTCCTCCGCGAGCGCGGGGGCGACGTCCTCGTGGTAACAGGCGGCGTGCCGGGCCATCAGCTCGCGGGAGCGGGCCCAGATCATCTCCAGGACCTCGCGCGGCTGCAGTCCGGAGGCCGAACGGGTGGCGACGCCCGTCGCGATCCGGCGCTTCAGACCGGCCACCCGGACCATGAAGAACTCGTCCAGGTTGCTGGCGAAGATCGCCAGGAAGTTGGCGCGCTCCAGCAGGGGCGTGTTCGGGTCCTCGGCCAGCTCCAGTACGCGCTCGTTGAACGCGAGCCAGCTGCGCTCCCGGTCGAGGAAACGCCCCTGCGGCAGCGGTGCCCCCTCACCCTGCGCCTCCTCGTACGCGTCGAGGTCCGCATCGATGTCGGGCTCGAGGTCGGAGACGTTCGCCGACACGGTGTGCGGCCGGTGCGCGGCGATGGAGCCCACGGAGGGCTGGACGTGCTGGACCTCTGCCTGGGTGTCTTGCTGACTCATGAACCCATTCTTCCGCGCCAAGGGCGAGACAGGCGCGTCGGAACGTGCGGGAGGGAGCCTTACGGTCCCGTTTCCCGCGAGCCCCTCGGGGGGCGGCGAAGGCTCTGGCACGGCGGGGTTCATTGGTTGAGCGTCGCAAGACCGTCTGAATCGATGGTTACGGAGACATGACGTGCGGGATATCGGGGGGCGGCCCGAAGGGGTCCGCGGTGCGCGCGTGACGATCCCGTACGCCCGAAATTGACGTTCCCGTACCCGCGAAAACTGCGGTCCCGTACGTCACTCCCCCCGTGGAAGGGACGTACGGGACCGAAGGGGCGTACGGAGCCTCGGCTCGCCTCGGTGTCAGGCCGCCCGGCGGCGCAGTACCGCGTACGCGGCGGCGGTGGTCAGCGCCGCCACGGCCAGGACGATGCCGGTCTCCACCCACTGGAGTGCCCAGAAGTGGGACGCGGGGTGGTAGACGGCGAAATAGCCGTCGGCGTTCCGTCCCCAGTTCACGCGCCAGACGTCGTGGGCCAGGTCCGGCTCGCTGGGCGAGGTGCGGGTGACCGCCGGCCACAGGTCGGCGCGGTAGCGGGTGAGCAGGAAGTTGAGCAGCCACATCGCGGCGAAGGCGGCGCCGAGCGCGGCCAGGGTGCGGCGCAGCAGCAGCGCGGCGAGCGCGCCGACGGCGAGGGCGCACAGGCCGTACGCCACCGTGAGCGGGCCGCGGGCCACGATGATGTCGTTCTGGTACCAGTTGGTGATGGGGATCAGGTCCTCGTTGGCCGCCCAGCTCCAGCGGAACACGAGGACCAGGGCCAGTCCCCCGGCGGCGACGGCCACGGCCGACAGGGCCAGCTTGGCGGTCAGCCAGCGCACCGGGGTGACGCCCTGTGTCCAGGCCAGCCGCGCCGTACCGGACTCCAGTTCGCGGCCGACGAGTGCGCCGCCCGCGAAGACGGCGACGGCGAGGAAGGTGTAGCAGATGAGGGTGCCGACCCAGCCGACCGTGTTGCCGTAGTCGAAGCTGTCGAAGGCGTCGATGCACACGTCCGCGTGGGCGCAGGCCTGTACCGCCCTGCGGGTGGCGGGAGCGGTGACCTCGTTCAGGTACACCAGCCAGCAGACAAGGCCGGCGACGACGGCGGCCCAGATCAGCAGGGCTGTGCGGTGCAGCCGCAGCACGGTGCGGGGCAGCCCCTGGACGGCGGCGCTCATGCGGTGGCTCCCTTCGGGAGACGAAGAGCGCCGGTGAGGCGGCGGAGCACGAGGAACGCGGCCACCGTGAACAGTCCGGCCAGGGCCAGGACCAGGGCGCTGGTGGTCAGCTGGAGCGGCCAGTAGTGCGCGTCGGGGTGGTTGGTGTAGTAGAAGCCGACGCCACCCCGCTTCTGGAACAGCCGCTGGCAGCCCTCCCACGTGTCCGCGTGGCAGCGGGGCTCGGGGATGTGCCCGCCGGTGCGCGTGACCAGGCCCTGGTCGACGCCCAGGCCGGGGGAGGAGTAGCCGGAGGCGTGTCCGAAGCTCGTCACGTGGGTGACGGTCGGCCACAGGTGCGGCATGATCCACTGCGCGACGCCCCACAGGCCCCCGGTGGCGACGACGCCGGTGGCCAGCGCGGGCAGGGCGCGGCGCAGGGCCAGGCCCGCGAGGGCACCCACGGCGAGGGCGGCCAGGGACAGGGCGACGGTGGTGGGGCCGTTGGTCTGGAAGGTCCACCAGTCCCACTGGCTCTTGAGGGTGTCGACGCGGCCGCGAGCGGCCACCCACGCCCGGTGGTGCAGGAACACCAGCAGGCTCGTCCCCGCGGTGACCGCGGCGGCCGGCAGGGCCAGCCTGGTCGCCAGCCAGCGGGCCGGGGTGACGCCCTGTGCCCAGGCCAGTCGCGCGGTGCCGGACTCCAGCTCGCGGCCGGTGAGGGCGGCGCCCGCCCAGGCGGCGACCAGGAGCGGCAGCGCGGCGAGGGGGAGCGTGAGGTAGTTGTACGTGTCCTTGTAGCGCAGGATCGCGTCCTGGTCGTAGGCGCACTTCTCGGACCAGTGGCAGGCCTTGTACTGCCGCCAGCCGTCCGCCGCCGCGTCGGTGAGGGGTCCCCCGAGCCACAGCAGCAGGGCGGCGCCGAGGAGGACCAGGCCCGCCCAGACGAGCAGCTCCGGCCGGTGCAGGCGCAGGACCCAGCGGGTGAGGTGCGGGCGGCGGACGGCCGCCGGTGTCGTCACGGCGCTCACGCGGCACTCTCCTGGGCCACGGCCGAAGCGGCGCCCAGCGCCGGGGCCTCGGGGTTGCGCAGGTGGGCGAGGACCAGTTCCTCCAGCGAGGGCGTCGAGGTGCGCAGGTCGCCGGGGAGCGGTCCGGCCGGGCGGACCAGCGCGGTCAGCTGACGGCCGGTGACCCGGGACTCGACCACGGTGTGCCTGCTCAGATCGGTGGACTCGGCGGCCCCGCTGATCCTCAGGTGGGCGGCGAGCAGGTCGTCGATCTCGCCGGCGAGGCGAATCCGGCCGCCGCCGACCAGCATCAGGTGGTCGCAGGAGTCCTCCAGCTCGGCCACCACGTGCGAGGACATGACAATGGTGGTGCCGTGCTGCGCGGCGTCGGCCATCAGGGTGCCCATCAGCTCGTGCCGGGCCAGCGGGTCGAGGTCGGCCATCGGCTCGTCCAGCAGCAGCAGTTCGGGCCGCTTGCCGAGCGCGAGGGCGAGCGCGACGCGGGTGCGCTGTCCGCCGGACAGGGACCGTATGCGGGACCTCGGGTCCAGGTCGCCGCCGGTCACGACCTGCTCGGCGGTGGCCGCGTCCCAGCGCTCGGGGTTGAGGTCGGCGCCCATCCGCAGTGTCTCGGCGACGGTGAGCTGCGGGTACAGCGGCTTGTCCTGGGCGACGAAGCCGACCCGGGCGCGGGCCTCGGCGGGCGTGCTGCCGAGCACCGTCAGCCGGCCCTCGGTGGACGGGAGCAGCCCGGCGGCGAGCGCGAGCAGCGTCGACTTGCCGGCGCCGTTGGGCCCGACGAGGGCGCACACCCGCCCGGCGGGCAGCCGGAACGCGAAGTCCCGCAGTGCCCAGCGTCCCCGACGCCCGAAGCGCTTGCCGAGGCCGGTGGCCTCCAGAGCCGTGTCGCTCATGAACGTTCTCCCTGGAAGTGCTTGTCGAGTACGGCGGTGAAGAGGGCCGCCACGTCGTCCCGGTCCAGCCCCGCCTCGACGGCCCGCGCCGCCCACTCCTCCAGCTCCGCCCGCAGGGGGGAGTCGGCCGGGGCGGCGCCCAGGGACCGTCGGACGAAGGTGCCGAGCCCGCGCCGCGCCTCGACCAGGCCCTCGCGCT
Source organism: Streptomyces sp. NPDC001816 (assembly GCF_042892235.1). Lineage (NCBI taxonomy): Bacteria > Bacillati > Actinomycetota > Actinomycetes > Kitasatosporales > Streptomycetaceae > Streptomyces > Streptomyces sp. NPDC001816. The sequence continues at coordinate 639,664 of NZ_JBIATY010000004.1, read as the reverse complement.
CCAGCTCGCGGTAGGCCTTGAGGACGGTATTGGGGTTGATGGCGGTGGCCTCGACGACCTCGCGGGCCGTCGGCAGCCGGTCGCCGGGCTGCAGCAGGCCCAGGCGGAGGGCCTGTTTGGTCTGCTGGACGATCTGGACGTAGGTGGCGACACCGCTGTGCCGGTCGATACGGAATTCGACCACGCGCTGAACCACCCTTTCACTAATTGAGTAGTGAAAGGGTGGTGCAAAAGAGGGGCGGCCGTCAAGGCGGCCGCCCCTCGCGTGGGGTCATGTCACGTCGCTGTGTCACGTTTCGGTGCGGTACATCAGGTCGGTCTCGTGCGTGCCGAACCCCAGCCGCTCGTACACCGACACCGCCGCCGTGTTGTCCGCGTCGACGTACAGCATCGCCGTCGGCAGTCCCTGGGCGGCCAGGTGGCGCAGGCCGATCGTGGTCAGGGCCTTGCCGAGGCCGCCGCCCTGCTCGCCCGGGTGGACCCCGAGCACGTACACCTCGCCGAGCCCCTCCTCGGCGTGCACCTTGGTCCAGTGGAAGCCGGCCAGCTCCCCGGCCCGCTCGGCGAGGAAGAACCCGGCCGGGTCGAACCACGGTTCGGCCTTGCGGTCGTCCAGGTCGCGCTGAGTCAGCGAGCCCTGCTCCGGGTGGTGTGCGAAGGCGGCCGCGTTGACGGCGAGCCAGGCCGCGTCGTCCTTGCCGGGCTCGAAGGTGCGCACGGTCACGCCAGGCGGCAACACCGGCTCGGGCAGCTCCAGATCGGTCAACGACCGCCGCATCTGGCGCAGTTCGCGGAACAGGGTCAGCCCCAGCACCTGGGCGAGGTGCCGTGCGGCGGAGTGCCCGCCGTGCGCCCACACCCGCAGCCGCTTGCCCGAGGCGGCGAGCAGCGCCGAGCCCAGCGCCCGCCCGTGCCCGTGCCCGCGGTGCGCGGGGTGGACGACCAGTTCGGCGGCCGGCGCCTCCACCGGGTCGGTGTCCTCCAGCTGGGCGTAGCCGACGAGTTCGTCCCCGACGGTCAGCAGCAGATGCGACACACCGGGGCGGGCGCCCCCGCGCAGCTGCAGCCGGCCCTGCTCGGACACCGACTGCTGCCCGTCGACGCGGGCGGCCTCGGCGAGCAGCCCGAGCACGGCCTCGGCCCGGTCCGGGTCGAGCGCGGAGAAGGTCTCGATGGAGCGGGAGGGGAAGGGCCGTACGGCGTCGTCGCTGCTCATGCGTACGAGGGTACGGGGCGGGCGGGCCGAAGTGCCGACACCGCAGCACTTAAAGGAATCACCAAAGGGAAACCAGGAAGTAACCTCGAACCCCCTGTCGCGCTACGCGCGTTGACCCTAGGCTGCGCCGGAAACGGCCACTCGCCACAGCCGACCCACAGGGGGGTCCCATGCCAGCCGCGCCCCGGCGCACCAGACGTCGTACCTACGCCTTCCTCGGCGCGACCGCAGCTCTCGCCACGGCCGCCGCCCTGGCCGCCGCGCTGCCCGCGCAGGCCCACGGGGACCAGGGGCATCACCCGCTGCCGAGCCGCTACCAGGACGTCCAGCTCCTGTCCTTCAACGACCTGCACGGCAACCTCGAACCCCCGTCGGGCTCCTCCGGCCGGGTCACCGAACTCCAGCCGGACGGCACGACGAAGACGATCGACGCGGGGGGCGTCGAGTACCTCGCCACGCACCTGCGCAAGGCCCGCGACGGCCACCCGTACTCCATCACCGCGGCCGGCGGCGACATGGTCGGCGCCTCCCCGCTGCTGTCCGGTCTCTTCCACGACGAGCCCACCATCGAGGCGCTCAACAAGCTGGACCTGGACGTCACCTCGGTCGGCAACCACGAGTTCGACGAGGGCGCACGGGAACTGGCCCGCCTGCAGAACGGCGGCTGCCACCCCACGGACGGCTGCTACAACGACGAGGAGTTCGAGGGCGCGGACTTCCCGTACCTGGCCGCGAACGTCCAGGACGAGAAGACCGGCAAGCCGATCCTGAAGCCGTACTGGGTCTGGAAGAAGCGGGACGTACGGATCGGCTTCATCGGCGTCACGCTGGAGGGCACCCCGGGCATCGTCTCCGCCGACGGCGTCAAGGGACTGGCCTTCAAGGACGAGGTCGAGACGATCAACAAGTACGCCAAGGTGCTGCAGCGCCAGGGCGTCCAGTCGATCGTGGCCCTGATCCACGAGGGCGGCTTCCCGGCCTCGGGCGCGTACAACTACAACTGCGACTCCCCGGGTGCGGGCTCCGGCATCTCGGGCCCGATCGTCGACATCGCGAAGAACGTGACCCCGGCGGTCGACGCCCTCGTCACCGGCCACACCCACCAGGCCTACGTCTGCACGGTCCCCGACCCGTCGGGCAAGCCCCGCATGGTCACCTCGGCGGCCTCCTTCGGCCGTCTGTACACCGACACCACGCTGACGTACGACCGCTTCACCGGCGACATCGCGCGTACGGCCGTGAAGTCCGCGAACCACGTGGTCACCCGGGACGTCCCGAAGGCCCCGGACATGACGGACCTGATCTCCCGCTGGAACACCCTGGCGGCCCCCATCGGCAACCGTGCCATCGGCTACATCTCGGCCGACATCAACAACACCGGCACCGAGTCCCCGATGGGCGACCTGATCGCCGACGCGCAGCTCGCCTACGGCCGGGAGCTGGACCCGAAGACCAGCCTCGCCCTGATGAACCCGGGCGGCGTGCGCGCGGGTCTGACCTACCAGGCCAAGGGCGCCGAGGGCGACGGAGTCGTCACCTATGCCGAGGGCTTCACGGTCCAGCCCTTCGCCAACACCGTGAACCTCCAGGACTTCACCGGCGCCCAGCTGATCCAGGTGCTCAAGGAGCAGGTGAGCGGCGTCAACGCGGCGGCACCGAAGATCCTGCAGCCGTCGGCGGGTCTGACGTACACGCTGGACATGACGAAGACCGGCGCCGACCGCGTGGTCACCGACTCCGTCCGGCTGAACGGCGCGCCGATCGACCCGGCGGCCACCTACCGCGTCGCCACCAACAGCTTCCTGGCGGGCGGCGGCGACGGCTTCCCGACACTCGGCAAGGGCACCGGCGACCTGGTCGGCGGGGACGACCTGGCCGCACTGGAGAAGTACCTGACGGCACACTCGTCGGCCGCCTCACCGCTCGCGCCTACGGCGGCGGACCGGATCACCGTCGTGCAGTAGAGGCAGTAGAGCCTGTGTGAACAGTGCTGCGGTTCCGGAACAGCCCTGAGGATGCCTCTCAGGGCTGTCGCAGCTCCCGGGGAACCTGGGACTCCCAGCGCCAGTGCAGCAGCGCGGCGAGCACCGCGAACGTGCCCAGCGGAAGCCACAGGAAGGGGAGGAACGTGGGCGGGTGGTCCTTGGTGAACAGGAGCACCACCCACAGCAGGAAGCCGCAGACCAGGGCGATGACGCCGCCGGTGAACGCCCGCTCCCACGCCTTGCGGTGCCCCGCCCGGCGCCGTATCCGGGCCTCCACCTCCGGCCGCCGGTCCCAGGCCGCGCCGCGGTGCCGGGCGGCGGCCTCGCGCAGCGCGGCGACCTCGGCGGGCACGTCGTCCAGCTGCCAGTCGTCCATGTGCGGCAGCACGAACCGGCGGCCTTCGGTGTCGTAGAGGAACGTGAACCACTTGCGGGCCGACTTGGCGGCATTCGGCACCGGCTCGGCCCGGATGTCGTAGATCTCGTGCCAGGCCCGGCTGCGTTCGGTCAGGGCCCGCCGTGCGGTGATCCCGCGGGCGCCGATGAGGGTGCGGCCGCGCCGCATGTACACCACCATCCGTGCGGCCCCCAGGAGGTAGCACGCGGCGATCGACGCCGGAACCCACGGGGGCGTGGTGTGCTGCCGGTGCAGCTGGAAGAGGGCGTTCAGACCCAGCAGTCCCATGCTGAGGGCCATGAGAGGCGGTGTCTTCTTCCGCTTGCGGTACTCGCGCTCGATCCCGCCGTCGTACGTGTCCACGCCCCGCCCGCCTCCGTGCGCTGCCTCAGGTCCTCTTCCGCCGGTCGAACCAGATCGTGGCCGCCGTCGGCACCAGCCCGCCCAGAAGATGATCTGCGGAACGGTCCGGTCCGTCCATGGCACCTGGGTGAGAAGCAGGGCACAGAGCATCGCCCAGGCGGCCTGGCCCAGGACGATGCGGGGCCAGCGGCGGCGGTTGATCAGACGAAGTCGACGTTCCCGACGACATAGGAGTTGGTCATTGGCTGGTGTGCACACGTTCGGGTGATCGCTGGTAGGTGTGCCGCTTCGGGGGCTGTGCCTCGGCCATCGTGGGTCTTGCGGCCGAGGGGCGGCCGGGTCACGAACTCCTGATGGCAAAGGTGCAAGGCGGTTATGGTCGTAGACACAGCGCGTCAAAGGAGGACATCGGTCATGGCTGCTCACGCTGCGGAACCCGAGTCGGTCGTCCCTCCCATGCCCGAACGGACGCCGAAGGCGCTGCGCGAGGCCATCGCCGAGCACGCCCCCAAGCTGCTCCCCGACTTCGACGCCCACTGGAAGCGGGCGATTGCCGACACGTACGACCTGGGCCCTGTGCCGGCGTTCATGGCCCTCTGGTGGGGCGAGTACGCCCTGGCCCGCGATCCCAAGCTGGACGCGCACGTTCGTGATCTCGAACACCGGGCCGCGTACGAGTGCACCGACATCAACGAGGCCAAGGCCCTTCTCGAAGAGGCAGCGAAGATCCACCACCGTGTGCAGAAACTGGAGCCCGGCCAGTGACCGACGGGTTCATGGGACCGCCCTGGCAGATGGACTGGCGGCTCGATGCTCTGGCTGCCCTGGAAGCGTTGCCTGCGCATGCACGAGAAATGGTCTACGCCGCGCGTGCCGAACTGGTCACTGCCAAGGACCCCTATTTCCGCGGCATCGAGACCGATGCGGGCCTTCCCGATGGCATGAAGGTGCGGCCAATCCGGTCCACTGAGCCGAAGGGCCGTCACATCTGCTTGTTCGACAACGGACAAGGCTGGCTGAGGTTCGTCTTCGTACCCCGCACCGAAGATCCGCAGATTGTGGTGGAACAGCTCTTCTGGCTAGGAACCGAACCCCCTACAGAACCTCCGGCGGAGCAGTAGCCGCCCCCGGCAGCCGCACGGTCGCCACCGTGCCGCCACCCTCCGCCCGGGTCAGGGTGACTTCGCCGCCCGCCTGTTGCACCGTACGGGCCACGATGGACAGGCCCAGGCCCGAACCCGGCAACGCACGTGCACTCGGCGAGCGCCAGAACCGGTCGAAGACGTGCGGGAGTTCGTCGGCGGGGATGCCGGGGCCGTGGTCGCGGACGGTCAGGACGCCGTCGGCCAGCTGGACGTCGATCGTGCCGCCGTCGGGGCTGAACTTCACCGCGTTGTCGAGGATGTTGACGATCGCCCGCTCCAGGGCGGAGGGCTCCGCGCGTACGAACCAGGGCTTCAGGTCCGCCGTGATCGTCAGCTCCGGTCCGCGCAGCCGGGCCCGGTGCAGGGCGGCCTCGACCGTGTCCTGGAGGGCGACGACCTGGACGCGTTCGCCGCGCTGGCCCTTCGAGCGGGACAGCTCCTGAAGGTCGCCGATCAGGGAGGCCAGCTCCGTCATCTGCGCCTTCACCGAGGCGAGGAGCGCCTTGCGGTCCTCCGGCGGGATCGGGCGGCCCGTCTCCTCGCTTCGGGTGAGCAGCTCGATGTTGGTGCGGAGGGAAGTGAGGGGTGTACGGAGTTCATGGCCGGCGTCCGCGATGAGCTGCTGCTGCAGGTCGCGGGAGCCGGCCAGGGCGGTGGTCATCGAGTTGAAGGAGCGGGAGAGCCGGGCGACCTCGTCCTCGCTGTCGTCCGCCACGGGGATGCGGACACTCAGGTCCTCGGTCCGTGCGACGTGCTCGACGGCCTCGGTGAGCTTGTCGACCGGCCGCAGTCCCGCACGGGCCACCGCGAGGCCCGCCGCACCGGCCCCGACGACGCCGATACCGGAGACGATGAGGAGGATCAGCGCGAGGTCGTTGAGCGTCTTCTGGGTGTTCTTCAGCGGTATCGCGACCTGGAGAGCCGCGTCCGGAACCAGCTGCGGCGGAGTGCCCGGAGTACCGGTGACGGTCAGGGGCTGGGTCAGCACGCGTACGGCGTTGCCCTCGGAGTCGGTGCCGTTGCGCCTGAGGAACTTCATGTGCAGTACGCCGTCGCGGGCGGCCGCTTCGGCGATGACGGAGATGTCGGAGTCGGTGGTCTTCACCCGGCCCGCGGAGTTCGCGAACACACAGGCGGTGCCGTCCCGCTTCATGAGCTGGTAGTAGCTGCTGTGGATGCGGAAGCCGCCGAAGTCGGACCCGCTCGGCTTCTGCGGGCACGACTCCAGCGTGGACATCGCGTCCCCGTACCGCTGGGGCGAGGAGGCCTTCTGCAGATCGTTGTCGAGCTGGTCGTACAGCTTCCGCTCCACGATGAACCAGCAGGTGACCGAGACCGCGGCCACCGCGAACGCCACCGCCGCCGCCACCAGCATCGCCAGTCGCGCCCGGATCGGCAGGGTCCGGTAGCTGCGGACCAGCCTGTTCATTCCGCGCCGCCCTGACGAAGGACGTATCCCACGCCCCGGACCGTGTGCACGAGCCGCGGCTCGCCGCCGGCCTCCGTCTTGCGGCGCAGGTACATGACATAGACGTCCAGGGAGTTGGACGACGGCTCGAAGTCGAAGCCCCAGACGGCCTTGAGGATCTGCTCGCGGGTGAGGACCTGGCGCGGGTGGGCCATGAACATCTCCAGCAGGGTGAACTCCGTGCGGGTCAGTTCGACCGGGCGGCCACCCCGGGTGACCTCGCGCGTCGCGAGGTCCATGCGCAGGTCGCCGAAGGTCATCGCCTCGTCCTCCTGGGCCTCGGTGGACACGGCCGACGCATAGGTGCTGCGGCGGAGCAGGGCGCGGATACGGGCGAAGAGTTCGTCCAGCTCGAAGGGCTTGACCAGGTAGTCGTCGGCCCCGGCGTCCAGGCCCGTCACCCGGTCGCCGACCGTGTCGCGGGCCGTGAGCATGAGGATCGGGGTCGTGTCGCCGGCGCCCCGGATGCGGCGGGCGGTGGTCAGGCCGTCCATGCGGGGCATCTGGATGTCCAGGACGACCAGGTCGGGCTTGTAGGCCTGGGCCTTGTCCAGCGCGTCCGCGCCGTCGACGGCGACCTGCGTGTCGTACCCCTCGAACGCGAGGCTGCGCTGGAGCGCCTCGCGGACGGCGGGCTCGTCGTCGACGATCAGGATGCGCTGGGGGTCACGGTCGCCTTCGGCGGGGCTCATCGCTCGCGTTCCTCGGGGTGCGGTGGGTCGTGGACGGGTGTCTCGGTCGTGGACGGGTGTCTCTCAGCCTCGCACGAGTCGAGGCCGCCGGGCGCGTGTGCCGGGCTCAGGCGCCCAGCGTGGTCAGCTCGCGGAACGCGGAGAGGCGGTGCAGCGGCACCTTGCGGCGGTGCGGGCGGCCGGCGGGGGTGCGCAGGCCCATCAGCTGGGGGACCGGCGGCACCTCTGGAGCGCGCGGGACCGGCGGCACCTCCGGGGCGCGCGGGACCGGCGCGTGCAGTGCGTGCGCGACCGAGAGGGCCAGGGTGAGGTCGGCCGGACCGGTGCCGGAGGCCTGGTGCGAAACGTGCTTGATCATGACGTACTCCCTCGTGTCTCGCGGGGGCTCAGCTGGTGGAGCCCGCCCGCAGCTTGGCCAGGTCGGACTTGACGGTGTTGACGGGGATCGCGAAGCCCAGGCCGATGCTGCCCGCGTCCGACGAGGACGAGGACTGCGAACTCGACGAGTACATCGCGGAGTTGATGCCGATGATGTTGCCGTTCGCGTCGATCAGCGCGCCGCCGGAGTTGCCGGGGTTGAGTGAGGCGTCCGTCTGGATCGCCTTGTAGGTGGTCGTGGACGAGCCGGTGTCGCCGTTGAACTCGCGGCCGCCGAACTGGAACGGCCACTGCCCGTCGCCGCCCTGGTTCTGGCCCTGGTTCTCGTCCGTGGAGACGGTCACGTCACGGTCGAGCGCGGAGACGATGCCGCTGGTGACGGTGCCGGTCAGGCCCTCGGGAGAGCCGATCGCCACGACCGAGTCGCCGACCTGGACGTTCGAGGAGTTGCCCAGCGCGGCGGCCTTCAGACCGGAGGCGCCCTTCAGCTTGATCAGCGCGAGGTCCTTGGAGCTGTCGGTGCCGACGATCTCGGCGGTGTAGCTCTTGCCGTCGCTGGTGCGCACCTTGACGGAGGTGGCGCCGGAGACGACGTGGTTGTTGGTGACGATCTCGCCGTCACCGGTGATGATCACGCCGGAGCCGGTGGACGAGCCGCTGCCGAGCGTCGCCTGGATCTCGACCACGCTCGGGCTGACCGCGGAGGCGATCGCTGCGACGTCGCCCTTCTTGCTGGAGGGGACCACCGTGGTGGTCGTACCGGTGGAGTCGACCGTGTCCTTGCCGGTCAGCTCCTGGAAGGCGTAGGCCGTGCCGCCGCCGACCGCGGCCGCGACGATGGCCACCGCCGCGAGCAGCCCTATCGGGCCGCGGGTGCGCCTGCGCCTCGGCGCGGGGCCGGGCTCGGGGACGGGCATCGTGGCCGTCGGGGGCTCGTACGGCGGCGGGGGCGGCCACTCGGGGTTCACGGGAGCGGAGTAGCTGTGCGGCTGAGGGCTGTATGTGCCCTGGCTCTCGGTCATGAAAGGAGGATGTCCCGGAACCATGAGAGCTTCCTGAGTGCTCCCTGAGAAGCCCGACAGAACCTCGTTTGCCCGATATAAAGAGGGCTCAGACGCAGCCGCAGCTCGTGCGGACCACGAGCCGGGACGGGAAGGTCCTCAGCCGCTCGCGCCGCGAGCCCGCCACCCTGAGCCCGTCGTCCAGGACGAGGTCCACCGCGGCCCGGGCCATCGCCGAGCGGTCCGAGGCGATCGTCGTCAGCGGCGGGTCGGCGAGCGCCGCCTCCTTGATGTCGTCGAACCCGGCCACCGCCAGCTCACCGGGCACGTCGATGCGCAGCTCGCGCGCGGCCCGCAGTACGCCGATCGCCTGGTCGTCGGTGGAGCAGAAGACCGCGGGCGGCCGGTTCGGACCGGACAGGACGTCCAGGGCCACGCGGTAGGCGTCGTAGCGGTTGTACGGCGCCTCGAACAGGCGGCCCTCGGTGGAGATGCCCGCCTCGGCCATGGCCCGCTTCCAGCCCTCGACGTGGTCGGAGACCGGGTCGCCCACGGCCGGCGTCTCGGCCGTACCGCCCATACAGGCGACGTACTCGTAGCCGTGCTCCAGCAGGTGGCGTACGGCGAGCTGGGCGCCGCCCAGGTCGTCCGTGACGACGGCGACGTCGTCGATGGCCTCCGGGCGCTCGTGCAGCAGCACCACCCGGGCGTCCCAGGCCTCGATCTCGGCGGCGGCGAGGTCGTTCAGCGCGTGGCTGACCAGGATCAGGCCCGACACCCGCATACCGAGGAACGCGCGCAGATAGTGCACCTCGCGTTCGCCGATGTAATCGGTGTTGCCGACGAGGACCATCTTTCCGCGCTCGGAGGCGGCCTGCTCGACCGCGTGCGCCATCTCCCCGAAGAAGGGCTGACGGGCGTCCGGGATGATCAGGCCTATGAGGTCGGTGCGCCGGGACGCCATCGCCTGGGCGACCCGGTCGGGCCGGTATCCCAGCTCCTTGATCGCGGCGAGGACACGCTCGCGCGTGGCCGGGGCGACCGGCCGGGGTCCGTTGTTGATGACATAACTGACGACGGCGGTGGAGGTCCCAGCCAGCCGTGCCACATCATCCCGAGTCACCTTGGCCACGCGCGGAGTCTACGCGGATGGACCCGCTCTGGGCAGGGCGTATCGCATGCCGACTGTGCGGTAGCAATGCCCTGCACAAGCGGTTCCCATGCATCCGCTACGCGTCCGCGCGGACCTCGGAGTCGTCCAACACGGCCGATGCGCCCGTATCTTCTGCCTTTGCCGGGTCCGCCTTGGCCTTGGAGCCGTCACCGGACCGGTCGCCTTTTTCGGGCGTAACGAATCGATAACCGACGTTCCGGACGGTCCCGATCAGCGACTCGTGCTCGGGGCCGAGCTTGGCGCGCAGCCGCCGTACGTGCACGTCGACGGTCCGGGTGCCACCGAAGTAGTCGTAGCCCCACACCTCCTGCAGCAGCTGGGCGCGGGTGAAGACGCGGCCCGGGTGCTGGGCGAGGTACTTGAGGAGTTCGAACTCCTTGAAGGTGAGGTCCAGGACCCGGCCCTTGAGCTTGGCCGAGTAGGTCGCCTCGTCCACGGACAGGTCGCCGTTGCGGATCTCCATCGGGGAGTCGTCGTTGACGATCTGCTGCCGGCCCATCGCGAGCCGGAGCCGGGCCTCGACCTCGGCCGGGCCGGCGGTGTCGAGCAGGACGTCGTCGATGCCCCAGTCGGCGGTGACGGCGGCCAGGCCGCCCTCGGTGACGACGAGGAGAAGGGGGCAGCCGGGGCCGGTCGAGCGCAGCAGCTGACAGAGGCTGCGCACCTGCGGCAGGTCGCGGCGGCCGTCGATGAGAATGACGTCGGCGCCCGGGGTGTCGACCAGGGCGGGGCCTTCGGCCGGGGCGACCCGCACGTTGTGCAGGAGCAGGCCGAGTGCGGGCAGCACCTCCGTCGACGGCTGGAGGGCGTTGGTCAGGAGCAGCAGAGAACTCATACGTCTGGTTCCTCCTCGGTCCCTGCGAGGACGTGTGCGGTGCGGCACTGCTCTGCGATCCCGAAGGCCCCGTACACCCGCGGTCACCGTAGGTTTCCCGCTTCGTATACAACGCTTCCGAAAGCACAAAAGGACCCGGGGGCTACGCTGCCCGAGTCCTCTGCCCAGCAGAATAGCCCACATGAGCAACCGTCCGGCAGGTCATGCGGCACGTTCCACCGTTCGTCCGAATCCCGAGACAGGCAGACGGGCCCCTAACAGGACGTTTCTGCACACGGCCGACGGAGTTCCGGTCCATTCCGTATACAACCCGGCAGCGGTCGTATACGAAGCAGCCTCGGACACCTCACGTCCACCCTCCAGCGACCTGGTGTTCGTGATCGCCCACGGCTTCACCGGGGACGTGGACCGGCCGCATGTACGAAGGGTGGCGGGCGTCCTCGCTCGTTACGGTGCCGTCGTCACCTTCTCCTTCCGGGGCCACGGCGCCTCGGGCGGCCGGTCCACGGTCGGCGACAAGGAGGTGCTGGACCTGGCCGCCGCGGTGGAGTGGGCGCGTGGCTTCGGGCACGCGCGCGTGGTGACCGTCGGCTTCTCCATGGGCGGCTCGGTGGTGCTGCGGCACGCGGCCCTGTACCCGGGCACGGTCGACGCGGTGGTCTCGGTCAGCGCCCCCGCGCGCTGGTACTACCGGGGCACGGCCCCCATGCGCCGGCTGCACTGGCTGGTCACCCGTCCCGAGGGCCGCCTGGTCGGCCGCTACGGCCTGCGCACCCGTATCCACCACCGCGAGTGGAACCCGGTGCCGCTCTCCCCGGTGCAGGCGGTCCCGAGGATCGCCCCCACCCCGCTGCTCATCGTGCACGGCGACCGCGACGGCTACTTCCCCCTCGACCACCCCCGGATGCTCGCCGAGGCGGCCGGTGACCACGCCGAACTCTGGCTGGAGCCCGGCATGGGCCACGCCGAGCACGCGGCGGACGAGGCCCTGCTGGCCCGGATCGGCGACTGGGGCGACGGGAACGCGCGTACCGGCGCCGCCGGGGTGCCTTAGCCTGACACCATCCGTCCCTAGTCTCTTGTCGTCGATTGAGGAACCAGATGCCGAAGGTCACGGTCCGCTACTGGGCCGCTGCCAAGGCCGCGGCCCAGGTCGCCGAGGAGCCGTACGACGCGGCCACCCTCGCCGACGCGCTCGCCGCGGTGCGTGAGCGACACCCCGGTGAACTCACGCGCGTCCTGCAGCGATGCTCCTTCATCGTCGACGGTCACCCCGTGGGGACCCGCGCGCATGAGACGGTACGGCTGGCCGAGGGCGGCACGGTCGAGGTGCTCCCGCCGTTCGCAGGAGGATGAGGCGTTGAGCGACCAGCCGTATCAGGGCGGGCCGTACGAGGGGTACGAGGGTTACGACCCGTACGGACAGCACCAGCAATACCAGCAGCATCAGCAGCACCAGGCGGCGCCGCAGGCTTGGCCCGGGCAGCAGCCCCAGGCCGGGTACGACCAGTACGGCGACGCCTACCCGCACACGGGGTACGACCCGCAGCACACCCAGCAGTGGCAGGGCCAGACCTGGGAGACGCAGACGCACGGGCATGTGCACGCGGCGGAGACGGCGTACCTGCCGGCGCAGGAGCCGTTCGCGCCGCAGGCACCGGCCCCCGAGCCGCAGCAATACCAGCAGCCGCAGCCCGAGCCGCAGCAGTACCGGCAGCCGCAGCCCGCGCCTGTGCCCGAGGCCGAGTCCGAGGCGGATCCCGGCTACGGCCCCGCCACCCTCTCCGGCAACTCCCGCATCACCGACGCACAGCGGGCCCGCCTGGAAGGCCGCTCCCCGATCATCGAGCCCGGCATGCAGCCGGCCCTGCTCACCGCCGGGCTGGGCCTGCTCCTCGCCGCGACGGCCCCTGTCGCCTCGTACGCCCTCGTCGTACCGCTGGTGCTGCTCCAGGCCGTGACCGCGGCGGGCTGGTTCCGGCTGAACGGCATGTGGCCCGCCCGCCAGGGCATCGCGCTGGCCTTCCTGGGCGCGCTCACCGCGGACGTGGCCGTCCTGGCCGCGGGCCGCGACAACGCGCCGGCCGCGATCCTCGGCCCCCTCGGCGTCTGGGTCCTGCTGTCCCTGGTCCTCCAGCTGCGCTCGCACGCCTCGCCGGACGAGCGGATGTACGGCCTGATGGCGACGGTCGCCTCCTCGGCCCTCGCGGTCCTGGCGACGGGTTACCTGGCCGCCGACCCGCACGCGGTCTCGGTGGGCGCGGCGGCGGTGGCCGTGGCGATCCTGGCCCGCGCGCTGCCGCTGCCGACCCCGGCGTCGGTCGTGGTCGCGGTGCTGGCCGCCGCCGGCGCGGGCATCGCCGTGGGCGGCATGACGGGCCTCGGCGCGAAGGGCTCCGTCCTGGGAGCGGCCGCCGCGGTCTGCGCCCTGATCGGCCACCGGGTCGCCAGCTACGACTACCCGTCCCGCTTCGTCCACTTCACGGCGGGCGTGGCCCTTCCCCTGTCGGCGGCGGCACCGGTGGTGTGGGTACTGGGGCGCGCCCTGGGCTAGGCGCCGTTGACCTGCCGCTTGACTCCGTCCACGAAGGCCGACCAGGCGCCCGCGTCGAAGAGGAGGGCTCCGCGGGCGGGGTGCTTGCTGTCGCGGACGGGGACGACAGGGAGGTTGTCGGCCACCTCTATGCACTCACCGCCGTCCGAGTTGCTGTAGCTGCTCTTGCGCCACGTCAGGGTGTTCAGGTCGATGGCCCGCACGGCACTTCCTCCAACATCCGCAGGATGAACTTGCGCGACTCGGCCGGGGTCAGGGCCGTATCGCGCAGCGCATCATAAGTGCGCTGGAAACGCTCGACCTTGCTTGGTTCTGGGATCAGTTCACCGTGTACGTCGTTCTCGGCGTATGCCACGGTACGGGTGTCCAGCAGCCGAAGGAACATCATGGTGGTGCTCGCCAGACCGTGAAAACTGGCGCTGAACGGCAACACCTGGAGCGTGATGTTCGGGCGCTCCGACATCTCCACCAGGTGCTCCAACTGCTCCCGCCACTCGCCCCGGTTGGGCAACGGAGTCCGCAGGACCGCCTCGGAAAGGATGCTGCGGAACGTCGGGGCTTCGCCTCCTTCCAGCAGCTCCCGTCGGCCGATGCGCGCTTCTACCTGCTGGTCCAGCTCGTTTCCCTTGATCCCACCCGCCGCGAGTGCTTCACGCGCGTACGCGTCGGTCTGAAGAAGCCCCGGCGGCCTGCTCACGCCGTAGTGCCAGAGACTCACCGCCTCCGACTCCAGAATCATGTACCGCCTGTACTGCTCCTTGAACTGCGTCGGGTCCGCCACCGCCAGCTCCCACAGCGTCACCAGCAACCCCGGCGTCCCGTAGAACTGGTCCAGCGCCTGTACGACTTCGGGCCCGCCCAGCGTCCGCCCGCTCTCCATCTTGCTGAACTGGGACGAGTCCCAGCCCACCTCCTTCGCGAGGTCCCGCAGGCTCAGGCCCCGCTCGGTCCTCAGGCGCCGTAACTCCTCGGTGAATCGCTCCCTCGGCTCCTGGCTCCGCCCCGTGATCACCAATCGTTGCGGCATCCCGCTCCTGTTGAATTTGTTGAATTTGGCAGGCCCAGCGTTGAAGTTGGGCCTCTCAACAGCCCAAACGCCTCTTCCGTGCGCCATGCTCGAAGCACCCGAACACGCAGCGTAGTTCAGCGCTTGCGCTGCGCACGGACGTTCACGGAAAGGAGCGGAATCCGATGACAACGAAGTCGGAGCCCCTCGAACCCGGATCCCTTCTCTACGACCCGGCGACGAGCAGGGTGGGTGAGTACCAGGACAAGTCAGGCCCGTACGCGATGCTGCGCCCCGTCGGCGGCGGCCGGGAGTGGCAGGCCGACCCCGCCTCGCTGCGCCCGGCCACGCACCGGGAGCGGCTGAGCGCGGGAGTGCGGGCGGCGAACCAGCACACCCGCGCGGCCGACATGAGCACGCCGCCGGACCCCGAGGACGTCGGTCGCCCGCCCGCGCCCGTTCCCGGCTGCACGAGCTGCGCGGAACTGGTCGGGCGGCGCGAGGAGGCCCGGGCGGTGTACGACCGCAGCGCCGAGACCGACGCGAACGTCCTGCTTCGCCAGCACCAGCGACAGGAGCACCGCGCATGAGGGGCGGCCGGGGTCTGCCGTACGAGGAGTGCCGGCGGCAGCAGAAACACGCGGCGCCGCGAGATCGGACACGCCCCTGGCCGGCGTATGCGCTCCCGCCGTTCCATCCCGGGTTCGCCGGTACTACGACTGACGCTCCCGACATGGGCCACGGCCCCACCCCCCACGCCCGGCGTCGGTACCGGCGGCCCCGGCTGGTCGACGGCGCGGCGGTGAGCGGCGTACTCGTCGCCCTCTGCCTCGGCGCGCTGCTCGTGGCAACCGTTGTCGCGGCCGGCCGCTGAACCGGGCCCTTGTCACAACTGATCCACAACCCCCCGGCGGTCCGGTGCGTCCGGTTACCGTGGCGTACACGTACACCACCGCACACGACCGCCGACCCGGGGGAAACCACCACATGCGCGCCCTGCGAATAATCCTGATCCTCGTCGTGATCCTGGGCGGGCTCTTCGTGATCGCCGACCGCGTCGCCGTGCACTTCGCCGAGGGTGAGGCCGCGGACAAGCTGAGGACGACCGAGAACCTGGCGTCGACCCCGGACGTGGACATCAAGGGCTTCCCCTTCCTCACCCAGGTCGCGGGCGGCTCCCTGGACGACGTCGAGGTCGGCATCAAGGACTACGAGGCGGCCACCGGCACCAACGGCAAGACCATCCGCATCGACGACCTCCAGGCCGACATGAAGGGCGTGGACTTCTCCGGCGACTACAGCTCCGCCACCGCGGCGTCCGCCACCGGTACCGCGACGATCTCGTACGACGAGCTGCTGAAGACCGCCAAGTCCGAGCCCACCGAGGTCGCCCCGGGGATCACCGCCCGGGTCGTCGGCCTCTCCGACGGCGGCCACGGCAAGATCAAGGTCATGGTGGAGGGGACCGTCGCGTCGGTCGGGCTCAAGCAGACGGTGCCCGTCCTCAGCTCGGTGACCGTCGAGAACGACAGGGTCCGGGTGCACGCGGACAGCCTGCCCAAGCTCGGCGCCGCCGTGATCGCCGAGAACCGCATCCGCCAGATCACCGACTTCCAGCAGGCCATCGACCAGCTCCCCGGCGGCATCAAGCTGGACAAGGTGCAGGCGGCCAAGGACGGCGTGGAGATCAGCGTGAAGGGTTCGAACGTCCGGCTTGCCGGGTAGTACGACAGCCGACTGAACGGCGGGTGTCCGACAGGCGAGACGCCCCCGTCCGCACCGCAGAAGCACTGACTGGCGCAAGCGCCCGGAGGCCGTCCCGCGACGCCCCGGGCGCTTTCTTGTCCCAATATTCGGACGATCTCGTCTCACAGTCCGACACGCCGGTGACACGCCCGCCCGGACGTCCCTACGATCGGGGCCATGAAGCGACAGGCGGATCTCACGAAGCGGCGGGCAGTCGACCTGTGCCGCGTTGCCGCCATGCTCTGTCGCCCCTTCTGAGCGAAAGTCCCCGACTTCCGCATCTCACCCCCCGCCCTCATGGAAGGGCACCCGTGCGCCTCCGGACGAACCGGAGCCGTACCCGTACGCATTCGCACGCCTCGCCGTAACTGCCCCGGAGGAGAGAAGAGCATGAGCCGTAGCGACGTCCTCGTCGACGCCGACTGGGTCCAGGACAACCTGGACAACCCCAGCATCGCGATCGTGGAGGTGGATGAGGACACGTCCGCCTACGAGAAGAACCACATCAAGAACGCGATCCGCATCGACTGGACCAAGGACCTGCAGGACCCGGTCCGCCGCGACTTCGTCGACCAGGAGGGCTTCGAGAAGCTCCTGTCGAAGAAGGGCATCGCCAACGACACGCTGGTGATCCTCTACGGCGGCAACAACAACTGGTTCGCGTCGTACGCCTACTGGTACTTCAAGCTCTACGGCCACGAGAACGTCAAGCTCCTCGACGGCGGCCGCAAGAAGTGGGAGCTGGACGCCCGCGAGCTGGTCGACGGCGCCGACGTGCCGGAGCGCGCCGCGACCGACTACAAGGCCAAGGCCCAGGACACCTCGATCCGCGCCTTCCGCGACGAGGTCGTCGCCGCGATCGGCACGCAGAACCTGGTCGACGTCCGCTCGCCCGACGAGTTCTCCGGCAAGCTGCTCGCCCCGGCGCACCTCCCGCAGGAGCAGTCGCAGCGTCCGGGCCACGTCCCGACCGCCCGCAACATCCCGTGGTCGAAGAACGCCAACGACGACGGCACCTTCAAGTCGGACGACGCGCTCAAGGAGCTGTACGCCGACGAGAAGGTGGACCTCGCCAAGGACACGATCGCCTACTGCCGCATCGGTGAGCGCTCGGCCCTGACCTGGTTCGTGCTGCACGAGCTGCTGGGCGTCCAGAACGTCAAGAACTACGACGGCTCCTGGACCGAGTACGGCTCCCTCGTCGGCGTGCCGATCGAGCTCGGCGCCAACAAGTAACCCTTCCCGACCCGACCTTCTGGTCAGACCCCTCTGGAGAAAGACATGTGTGGAGCGAAGGCCGGCGGCCCGGACGCCTCGACGATCAAGCCCGGTGAGACCACGATCCAGGGTCAGGTGACCCGCGACGGCGAGCCGGTGACCGGCTACGTCCGTCTGCTGGACTCGACCGGTGAGTTCACCGCGGAGGTCCCCACCTCCGCCACGGGACAGTTCCGCTTCTACGCGGCCGAGGGCACCTGGACCCTTCGCGCCCTCGTCCCCGGCGCCACCGCCGACCGCACGGTCGTGGCCCAGAAGGGCGGCCTCGCGGAGGTCGCGATCGCGGTCTGAGCAACCTCAGAACCGGCCGAAGGGCCGCACCCCCCGGGTTGGACGCCTGGGGTGCGGCCCTTCGGCCTGCCCGGACCTACCCTGGAGTTGTGCTCGCAAGGCGACGTCATGTGTACCTCGCCATGATGGGGACCTGCATCGGTCTCTTCGTCCTGGCCTGGGCAGTCGTGCGCCTCTGGTCGATCCCCGTGGCGGTCGGCATGTGCGTGGTCGCCATGATCATCCCGCCGGTCGCCGCGATGATCGCGAACCGGCGCGGGCCCGACGACCGCTGGTGGGACGACCCCTCGGGGGACCCGCAGTCCGACGAGTGGTGGGACGAGCTGGACGGGAAGAAGCGGCCCAGGTCGTGAGACGGGCTGCTCAGTAGACGAGCGCCTGCGTCTCGTCCCCCAGCGCCTCCTGTACGAAGACCTGCGCGCCCGCGATCCGTACGCCCTCCAGGACGTCCTTCTCGGTGATCTCGCGCCGGGCGGCGCACTGCGTGCACAGCGTGATGCGGCCGGCCGCGAGGATCGAGTCGATCAGGTCCGGCAGCGGCGCGGCGTGCGGCAGTTCGAACTCGGCGGCCCGCCCCGGCAGTGCGAACCAGGACGACTCCCCGGTCAGCCACAGCGAGACCTCGACCCCGCTGGCCACGGCCACCGCTGCCACCGTGAACGCCTGTGAGCAGCGCTCGGGTGCGTCGGCCCCGGCGGTCACCTTGATCACGAGCTTCTTCGCCATGGCCGAATCGTAATCCTTCCCCTTACAACTCCATGCACATGCCATGAGTCTCCTGTGCGCGCGGATGACGGAATCCACGCTTCCCGTGATCAGGGAGACATCTTGGAAGTAACTGAAGAGAGATCCGGCGCGCCGGATACGCCGGATACGCCGGACGCACCGGACGCACCGGACGCACCGGACGCGCCGGTTGTGCCGGATGCGCCCGACCCGTCCCGGCCCCGCCGGCGCGGCCGTACGCCCCGGCTGATCGGCGCCGCCGCCCTGCTCGGCCTGGTCGCCGGCGCCTGTGCCGGGTACCTCGTCCAGGCCGACCGCGAGCCCACCGCGCTGCCCCCGTTGTCGCAGCCGAAGCTCGCCCAGGCCGGAGGGAAGGCACCCGAACCCCTGTCCGCCGCGCAGGACCGCAAGGTCAAAGTCGACGGGGACCTGCGCAAACTCCTCCTGAAGAAGCCGGGCGACGCGCGCGAGGCCCCGTTCTCCGTCGGTAAGGACGGCTGGATGGACCTGACGCAGTTGGCGGAGTCATACCGCAAACCGGCGCAGGGCTACGGCTGGCTGCTCAGCGAGGAGTTCCGCCGCGCCGCCGTCGTCTCGTGGCGCGAGGGCAGCACCCGCACGGTCGAGATCCGGCTGGTCCAGTACCGGCAGGAGGAGGTACTCGGCGCCTACGACGCGGCCGACGACAGCTACTACTGGGCCGAGAACGCGCACGACGCCGACAGCTGGGCGATTCCCGGCACGGGTGACGGAATGGCCTACGTCCACCGCAATCCGCGCAGCGAGTTCGGCGTGAGCGTGTACCAGGCGGAGGCGCATGCGTGGCGCGGGGACGTCGCCATGGAGATCTGGATGTACGACACCAAGCCGGTCCCGAAGAGCGCGATCCTGGGCCTGGCGAAGCGGCAGATGGAGCGGCTGTGACGACCGACAGCACCGAGCACCCGGTACAGCCCGAGGTACCGCAGGCGCAGGGAGCGGCGGAGGTTCTCGCTTCGGATCCCTCCCCTGACCAGACCCACCGCCCCCGTCGCCGTATCGCTCTGCTGGCCGGTGGCGCCGCGCTGCTGCTCGCCGCCGTCGCGGGTGTCGGCTGGACCGCGGTCGTCGTGCACGAGGCCGAGCACGACCCGGGCGCCGCCACCTGGCGCCTGCCCAAGGCGTCCGCAGACAAGCCCGCCAAGGCCCAGGGCACCGGGCTGAGCGCCATGCTGCTGCCCTACGGCGAGGACCGGTACGGGCGTGGCCCGGACCTGGCCGGGTTCGGCTCCGACGCCGAACTGTCCGGCCGGCAGGCCACGGCCCTGCGCAAGGAATCGCTGGCAGAGCTGCCCCGGTCCCAGCGGCGGTCGCTGGAGCGCCAGATCGACCGGAACCCCGTCAAGGGCATGGCGATGCGCAGCTACCTGAGCACGGTGCAGGTGAGCGACTCCGAAGCCTCCTCCGGTGGTGTGTTCACCCTGCAGGTCGTGCTGTCACAGATGGCGGACCGGCGGATCGTGCGCTCCATGACCACCTTCCAGCAGGAGTTCTTCTCCGCCATGAAGATCTTCCGCAAGGGCCCGGCCATCGAGGGACACAAGAACGCCGCGTGCTTCCTGCCGCCGGCCGACAAGGGGGAGAAGCTCGACATGATGGTGTGCTCCGGGTACGTCGGAGACGTCCTGGTCACGGCCACCGCGACCTCGGCCGGGCCGTTGGACAAGGAGGGGGTGGCGGAGATGCTCGCCGCCCAGCTCAACCGCATCAAGGACCCGGGGAAGGCCGTATGACCGAGCAGGCACAGGCGCAGCTCCCGGCCCCCGAGCCGTCGCCGCCCGTCGGCGACTCGCCCGCGCCCAGCTCGGGGAAGGACCGACGGGTGTTGCGGGCGACGCTGCGGTGGACCGCTGCCGCGGCCGTCTTCGCCGTGGTCGGAGCCGGAACCGCCTTCGGGATCACCCGGATCGACCGGACGGACGTGCCCGGCCTTGCCACCGCCTCCGACGGCCGATGGGAGTATCCGGAGCTGGTCAGGCCGCCGGTGCCGGCCGGCAGTCCGGGGCCGCTCTCCGACGCGAACCGAACGGGAACGCACTACGCCGACCTGCGTGCGCTGCTGCTGCCTGCGTCGAAGGGCGCCACCGAGGAACAGGCGTTGCGCGGTCACGGCGGATGGCTGACGACCCAGGATTTCGTCACCCGGTACGCGGTCAAGGACGACCGCCGGGAGCTGGGGCAGAAGCTCATCGACTACGGCCTGCGACATGTCGCGGCCCGTGGCTGGGCCTCCGAGGACGGCACGCACACCCGGATCTACCTGCTGCAGTTCGACACGGCTGCCGTCGCCGACCAGCTGATGACACAGGAACTGACCGGCCTCACGGGCCCGACGTACGCGGAGCGCGGAGCCGATGCCCACGTGCTGGACGAGAAGTTCCCGTCCGCGGCGCAGATCGACGGTGTCACCCTCATGCCGTACACCGAAACCGAGCCGTACGGCGCCGAGCAGGTCCGGCTGGCCTATCTCGCGGCTGGGGACACCATCGCGGTCATCACGCAGTCCCGCAAGGGCGGCGTGAACGCCGTGCCGTTCCGGCAGACCGTGACGCTGCAGACCGAGCTGCTCACCTGAGACAGACCTCGGAAAGAGGGCCGGGCCCCAGCCGCGTAAGCTGGGCCCCGGCTCTGTCGTACGCCCACCCTCGCTCAAGGAGCACCCGTGGAGATCTTCTTCGAAACCCTGCTGGTCCTGGTCTGCGTCGGCGTCCTCGCCTTCGCCGGGCTGACCGTGAAGAAGCTGTACCAGGGCCAGCGCTGACCCCCACCTAGGAACTGCCGCTCATGATCGAGATCCCGTCCGACCTCCACAAGGACCTGGTCCCCCTCGCCTTCCTGCTCGGTAACTGGGCTGGCGCGGGCGTCCACGACTTCCCCGGCTCGGAGAAGTGCAACTTCGGGCAGGAGGTCACCTTCACCCACGACGGCCGGGACTTCCTGGAGTACCAGTCCCACACCTGGGTGCTGGACAACGATGGGAACAAGGTCCGCCCGCTGGAGTCCGAGCACGGCTTCTGGCGTATCGACGCCGACCGCAAGGTCGAGGTGACGATGGTCCGCGACGACGGCGTCGTCGAGGTCTGGTACGGCGAGATGGCCGCCAAGAAGCCCCAGATCGACCTGGTCACGGACGCGGTGGCGCGCACCGCGGCCTCCGGCCCCTACAACGGCGGCAAGCGCCTGTACGGCTACGTGAAGAGCGACCTCATGTGGGTCGGCGAGAAGCAGACCCCCGAGGTCGAGCTGCGCCCCTACATGTCGGCCCACCTGAAGAAGGTCGTCACCCCGGAGGAGGTCGAGCGCTGGGCCAAGGCCCTCCCGGACGACCTGCCCGACGACGGCATCGCGTTCTTCAAGTAGGCCTTCCACCGGGTGGCTCTAGACTTTCCAGTGTGGTGAGCACCGACTGGAAGAGCGACCTCAGGCAGCGCGGCTACCGGCTGACGCCGCAGCGGCAACTCGTGCTCGAAGCCGTGGACACCCTTGAGCACGCGACCCCCGACGCCATCCTCGGTGAAGTGAGGAAGACCGCGTCGGGGGTCAACATTTCCACCGTGTACCGCACGCTGGAGCTGCTGGAGGAGTTGGGCCTGGTCAGCCACGCCCACCTCGGCCACGGTGCGCCCACCTACCACCTCGCCGACCGCCACCACCATCTGCACCTGGTGTGCCGCGACTGCGAGAACGTGATCGAGGCCGACGTGGACGTGGCCGCGGAGTTCACGGCCAAGCTGCGGGGACAGTTCGGCTTCGACACCGACATGAAGCACTTCGCGATCTTCGGCCGATGCCAGGACTGTTCGCTCAAGGGTTCAAGTACCAAGTCGTAGGCTTACCCGTATGAAGAGCCCTCTGCTGTCCCTGCCCGGCGCCGTCCCCGCCGAGGGTGTGGACGAAGGCGTCGCCGCCCACTACGGCGACCTGTTCCGCGAGCAGCGCGCCCTCGCCGACGGCACCGGATTCGTCGACCTCTCCCACCGCGGGGTGGTCACCGTGTCCGGCGAGGACCGCCTCAGCTGGTTGCATCTGCTGCTCACCCAGCACGTCAGCGAACTGCCCGCGGGCGAGGCCACCGAGGCACTGATCCTCTCCGCGCACGGCCACATCGAGCACGCGCTGTACCTGGTGGACGACGGGACGACGGTCTGGGCCCATGTGGAGCCCGGCACCCAGGAGGCGCTGCTCGCGTACCTGGAGTCGATGAAGTTCTTCTACCGGGTCGAGGTCGCCGACCGCACCGCCGACTTCGCGGTCGTCAGCCTGCCGGCCGGCTCGATCGCCGAGGTGCCGAGGGGCGTCGTCGTACGCGAGACGCCGTACGGCCGTGATCTCTTCCTGCCCCGCGCCGACCTGGAGTCCTTCGCCGCCGAGTCCGGCCCCGCGGCGGGCCTGCTCGCCCACGAGGCGCTGCGCGTCGAGCACCACCGGCCCCGCGTCGGCTTCGAGACCGACCACCGCACGATCCCGCACGAGCTGGGCTGGATCGGCACCGCGGTCCACCTCCAGAAGGGCTGCTACCGCGGCCAGGAGACGGTGGCCCGGGTGCAGAACCTGGGCAAGCCGCCGCGCCGCCTGGTCTTCCTGCACCTGGACGGCAGCGAGGTCCACCTGCCGGTCCACGGCACCGAGATCCGCCTCGCGGACGAGGGCCCCGACGGCCGCAAGATCGGCTTCGTGACGACGTCGGTACGCCATCACGAGCTGGGCCCGATCGCCCTGGCCCTGGTGAAGCGCAACGTCCCGACCGACGCGAGGCTCCTGGCCGGAGACACGGCCGCCGCGCAGGAGGTCGTGGTCGAGCCGTAGCTCAGGGAGGCAGCGCCGCCGGCTTTCGCGGTGCTAGATCTCCAGCAGCACCGTGAACGGCCCGTCATTCGTCAACGACACCCGCATCTGGGCCCCGAACCGGCCCGTGGCCACCGTCGCGCCCAGGGCGCGCAGCTGGGCGACGACCTCGTCGACCAGGGGCTCGGCGACATCGCCGGGGGCCGCCGCGTTCCAGGTGGGGCGGCGGCCCTTGCGGGCGTCGCCGTAGAGAGTGAACTGGCTGATGACGAGCAGCGGGGCGTCGATGTCCGAGCAGGACTTCTCGTCGTCCAGCATGCGGATCGACCAGAGCTTGCGGGCCAGTTGGGCCGCCTTCTCCTTGGTGTCCTCGTGGGTCACCCCCACCAGGACGCACAGGCCCTCGCCCTCGATCGCGCCCACCGTCTCGCCGGCCACGACGACACTCGCGCCGTCCACTCTCTGCACCACCGCACGCATGCCGACCATCATGCCGGGTGCCCCCGGCCGTGGTCACAGGCGGTCCATTATTGCTCCTTAAGCCCCCATCTGGGGCCGTTCGGGGGCTCTCGGTCACATAGCTGCCACTTGGGGTGGCACGATGCTTCCACACGCCGGTCGAGGGGACGGTCACACGCACATGAGCACACCGATTTCCGGGCGGCTGGAGACGTTCCGGCCGCCCGCGCAGCGCGGCGACGGCCCGCCCGGCCCGTCGCTGCCCGCGGAGCCGCCCGAGCGCGACCTGGCCCCGCTGAGCCTGCCCGAACTGCGCGTCCTGCGCCGTGACGCGCAGCGCGACGAGGCGGACCTCAGCTATGTGCGGCGGCTGCTGCAGGGCCGGATCGACATCCTGCGCGCGGAACTGGCCCGGCGCGGCCGGGCGTCCGTGCCGGCGCCCGCCGACGCCTCCGTGGTGGAGCGGCTCCCGGAGATCCTCACCGACGCCCCGGCCCGGCAGCGCTCCTCGGCCCGCCATGTCACGCTCGGCACCCCGCACAACGAGGAGTACCGGCTGCTGGCCGCGGAGATGCTCGGCGAGGTCGAGCTGTCGGACCTCACGGCCCGCACCGACCTGGAACTGACCACCGCCATGGGCCGCCTGGTCCGCTACGAGCAGGAGGTCTCCCGGCGCCGCCAGCGGCTGCAGCGCATCACCGACGACTGCAGCGGGGAGATCGCCCGCCGTTACCGGGTGGGTGAGGCGCAGGTGGACGATCTGCTGATGTGAGGGGTGGCGGGCTGATATTGGGGCGACACGTCGTCCGGAGGATGCCTACGGTGGCTCCATGACCGACGTACGCACCGTCTCCGAGACCGACTTCGAGGGCTGGCTGCGCGCCCTGAACACCGGGTTCCTGCGAGAACCGGGGCCGAACGAGGACCAGATCGAGGCCCACCGGCGGCAGTGCGTGTCCTCCCGCATGCTCGGTGCCTTCGACGGCGACCGCTGCGTGGCGACCTTCCGTTCCTTCGCCCAGGAACTCACCGCGGTGGGTGGTGCGTTCGTGCCCGCGAACGCCATCTCCAACGTCACGGTCACCCCCACCCACCGCCGCCGCGGCCTGCTGACCCGCATGATGAGCCGGGACCTCGCGGCGGCGAAGGAGCGCGGTGACGTCGTCGCCACCCTGATCGCGGCGGAGTACCCGATCTACGGCCGATACGGCTTCGGTCCGGCGACCTGGACGACCCAGTGGACCGTCGAGGTGCCCCGGGCGGGTCTCGACCCGCGCTGGTCCGGCCCCGAGGACGGCGGCCGGATCGACCTGGTGGACGGCGAGGAGCTCCGCAAGCTCGGCCCGGAGCTGCACGAGCGGGTCCGCCGTGCCCAGCCCGGTGCGGTCAGCCGGGACGAGCTGTGGTGGCAGAAGATCACCGGCACCGTGCTCTTCGTCAAGGACTGGACCGAGCCGTTCTTCGCCGTGTACCGCTCCGCCTCCGGTGAGGTCGAGGGCCTGGTGTCGTACCGGTCGGACGACAACTGGCACGACAAGCAGCCGCACAACACCGCCGACGTCAGCTGGCTGCTCGCCACGACCCCGGCGGCCGAGGGCGCCCTGTGGCGGTACCTGTGCTCGATCGACTGGATCACCAAGGTCAAGAGCGGCTGGCGCGGCCCGGACGACCTGCTGCCGTTCTTCCTGCCCGACCCGCGCGCCGCCCGGGTCACCGACCACGCGGACTGGCTGTGGGTGCGGATCCTGGACGTCGTACGGGCCCTGGAGGCGCGGACGTACGAGGGGACGGGCTCGCTGGTGCTGGAAGTCGTGGACGAGGGAGGACTGGCCGGGGGCCGGTTCCGGCTTGAGGCCTCGCCGGAGGGTGCGTCCTGCACTCCGGCGGGCGGTGCCGCCGTCGATCTCACGCTGCCGGTGGGCGAGTTGGCCACGGTCTGGCTCGGGGACGAGTCCCTGGTGCGGCTCGCGGCGCTCGGCCGGGTCCGGGAAGAACGAGAGGGCGCCGCCCGGAAGGCCGACGCCCTGTTTCGCACGTCCGGGCGACCGTGGTGCCCGGACATCTTCTGAGGCTCCCCTCGTCCGGCCGACGCTGACTGTGCATCCGTAGCTGGCTGTTCAGTTGTGGCTGTGCCATGACCGTGTTCAGTTGTGGCTGTGCCGGCTGTTCAGTTGTGACTGTGCGCTCCGGTGGCCGCCCCCTGCCCGGGCTCCCGGCTCCCCTCCGGAAGGGAGCCCGATCGGCCAACCACTGGGGAAGCTCGACCATGTTGTTCAAGTTGGCGACCAACTTCACTGTACTTATCTCCGCTTGGATGCGGCTCATAACCACCTTTCCGTGAACTGCCGGAAGATGGCGAGAAGTTGTAGTGTTTGTTCGTGGACCCGGAACACGCCTCCGCCAGTGAACGGAAGAGGCCACAGCGGTCACGCACGTCACATCGCGAGGTGGCCGACGAACTGCGCGCCCGGATCCGTTCCGGTGTGCTGCGACCGGGTCAGCGCATGCCCACCCAGGCCAAGCTGGCCGACGAGTTCGGCGTGGAGCGCGGTGCCGTACGGGAGGCCCTGCGGATCCTGCAGTCGGAGCGCCTGCTCACCAACGTGTCCAAGGGCAGCCCCGCCACCGTGGCCGCGCCCGAGGAGCACGCCCGCCCCGTGACCGTCCCGGCGGTGCCGCAGCCCACCATGGTGGGCCTCGCCCCGCGCATCGCGGCCGCCTTCGCCGCCCCGCACGTCGAGATAGACGCCCTCTGCCTGACGTCGGTCTCGCTCACGCTGGCCCTGGGCGTCGCGCTGCGCCAGATCCACGCCGGGCAGTTGAAACCGGCCAAGATCGACGTCCGGGTGCTGCTGCCCAGCCGGGACATCGATCTCGCCTTCCCCGCCCCGGTGGACGCCTCCGACGGCGGCCTGCTGCACCGGCGCTGGCTGGCCCAGCGCAACGCCCAGGGCCAGGTGCTGCGGCACAACCTGGAGGCGCTGCGCACCACGCACCGCATCGATGTGCGCGTCTCCTTCCGTGCGCTGCCGTTCACGCCGCCGGTCAAGCTGTATCTGCTCAACGGGTCCGAGGCGCTGTTCGCGTACTACACGCTCAGCCGCCGCGAGCGGGAGATCGACCACGAGCAGTTGCAGCTGTACGACGCCGAGGGCACGCGGTCGCTGCTGTTCGCCTTCGAACAGGGCGGCGACCTGCGTGACACCACGTTCGTGGAGCAGTCCCACCTGTGGTTCAACGCGCTGTGGGAGACGATCAGTTCGGAGCTGGTGCTGACGTAGCGAAGGCTCGCGATCAGAGGGTGGGGCCCGCGAGGAGCACCGCGAGCAGCACGGCCCCGGCGGAGCTGACCGCCGGGCTCTTGGCCTTGATGCCGACGGAGAGCAGGAGCAGGCCGACGATGCCGGCGGCGCCGTACTTCCACTGGACGAGCTGCTCGAAGCCGACGACGAAGACGGCGCAGAGGAGTGCGAGGACGGGCATGGTGGTTCCCCCTTTCGGTCTGCCAACTTGACCAAGTTGGCAACCAACTCTAATTAGGTTGTCCCCACTTGGTCGCTACTCGCAAACAACTTCGTAACAACTCCCTTTAGATGGATCAGGGTTGTAGCGTTTGGTTGTGACCCAGGAGAACGTGGCAGTGAACGGCAGCAGAAGGCTCACGCCCCAGGAGATCGCCGACATCCTGCGGGAACGCATCCGCACCGGCGCCCTGAAGGCGGGCGAGCGCCTGCCCACCCAGGCCGAGCTGGCCGAGGAGTTCGGGGTGGAGCGCGGTGCCGTACGCCAGGCCATCCGGGCGCTCGCGGACGCCGGCCTGCTCAGCAACGTCAGCAAGGGCAGCCCCCCGCGCATCGCCGAGCCCGCCCCGGCCCACGACGAGCCCCAGCCGACGATGGTGGGCCTCGCCCCCCGGCTGACCGAGGCGTTCTCCGCGCCGCACGTGCGTATCGACGCGGCCTGCCTGACCGCGCAGTCCCTGATTCCCGCCCTGGGCGAGCCGCTGCGCCTGATCCACGAGGGCCGGCTGCGCCCCGACCGGATCGACGTCCGCATCCTGCTGCCCTCCCGGGCCATCAACCTCGCCTTCCCGGTCTCGGTCGACGCCCGCCCCGACGACGACACCGTGCACCAGCGCTGGCTGGCGATGCGCAACGCCCAGGGGCAGGTCCTGCAGTACAACCTCCAGGCCCTGCGCTCCACCCACGACATCGACGTACACGTCACTTTCCGGGCCCTGCCGTTCACCCCGCCGGCCAAGCTGTACCTGCTCAACGGGTCCGAGGCGCTGTACGCGTACTACATGATCACGCGCCGCGAGGAGCCGACCGACGGCGGAACGCTGGAGATGTACGACACCGTCGGCTCCGAGTCCCTCCTCTTCTCCTTCGAGAAGCGGGCCGGTCAGCGGGACGCGGCGTTCGTCGAGCAATCCCAGAAGTGGTTCGACGCCCTCTGGGAAACCATCACGACGGACCTGACACTCTCCTAGTGACTTCTGATGCGACTCCTGATGCGAACGAGATCGAGAAGCTACGAGAACTGATCACAGCTGCGCGGGTCGTCCTCTGGGACTTCGACGGGCCGATCTGCCGCCTGTTCGCCAGGCACAAGGCGGCGGGCGTGGCTGCCGAGCTGGTGGAGTGGCTCGAGCTGCAGGGCCTGCGCGGGCTGCTCACCGACACCGAGCGCGACACGCTGGACCCGCAGGTCGTGCTGCGTGCCGTGGACCGCCGGCACCCGGGCAGCGACCTCGTCGCCGAAGTGGAGGAACGGCTCACCCAGGAGGAGCTGCGGGCCGCCGCCTCCGCCCTGCCGACCGCCTACGCCGACCCCCTGATCCGCACCTGGACGGCCGTCGGATCCCGCCTGGCCATCACCACCAACAACTCCCCCCGGGTGGTCCGGGCCTACCTCGAGCAGCGCGGCCTCGACGCCTGCTTCGCCCCCCATGTCTACGGCCGCACCCAGGACCTGCACCTGCTCAAGCCGGACCCGCACTGCCTCAACCGCGCCCTGAACGGGACGGGCGCCCCGCCCACCAAGGCCCTGATGATCGGCGACACCCCCTCAGACCTGCTGGCGGCCCGTGAGGCGGGGGTTCCGTTCCTGGGTTACGCGCGTCACGAAGGGAAGGAGAAACTCCTGAGGGCGGCGGGGGCCGAGCGCGTCGTACGGTCGCTGGAGCCGTTGCTGCAGTTGCTCCGGAGCGCGCCGTCCGTGCGCTAGCATGCCGAACCATCTGTGGGGAGTTAGCGTTTCCCCGACCCGTTCGTCCCCCTCCAGCACAGCGCGACCGAACCCCGGAGCGGCCCGTGGGCGCACCACCCGTCCCCCGCGACATGACCGGGAGGCGCGCCGACCGAGTTCTGCCCCGCGCCGTGTGCCAGGAGTTTCTGGCGCGGGCCACCGCGACCGGACGGGCGAGCGGAGGTTTCCACCACCAGAACTACGTGCTGCAGCTGGACGAACCGATGGCCCGGCTGATCGGCTGTCAGCCGGGCACCGTCGTGACCGTGCGGGTACGGCGCGCGGGCGCCCTGCCCGTGGTGATCCGGACCTGGCAGAACGAGGCGGCGGTCCTGCGGGCCGTCAGGGGTGTCCTGCCCGGCGTGCCCGAGTGCCTGGCCGAGGGAGACGGCTTCGCCGTCCACAGCCATGTGGACGGAAGTCCGCTCTCCAGCGTCTGCGGCGACGGGAAGCCCGTCGACGGCCTGCTGGTCAGGGCCCTGGCGGGCCTGCTCGCCGAGACGGCCCAGGTGCGCAGCAGCGCCGCGCTGCCGCCCCTGCCCGCCCTGTGGCCCCGGAACTTCACCGACAGCCAGGGCTTTCTGCGGACCCTGGCCCGCATGGCCGACCTGCAGATCCGGCAGCCCAACCGGGCCTGCTTCGGCGGCCTGTTCGCCGCCCTGGGCATCCCCGAGGACGCCCTGGTCCGGCTGGCCGAACGGGTCCCGGTCATGACCCGCCGGCCCTACAGCCTGCTCCACGCCGACCTGCACCGCGACAACGTGATCATGCCCCGCGACGGCACCTCGCCCCTGGTCCGTGTCGACTGGGAGCTGGCGAGTTACGGCGACCCGCTGCACGACCTCGCCACCCACCTGGTCCGGATGCGCTACCCGGACCACCAGCGGGACGAGGTCGTCGAGGCGTGGGCGCGCGCCATGCGCGAGGTCCGCCCCGCGGCCGTCAACGGCGTGACCAGGGACCTGCGTCACTACATCGCCTTCGAGCAGGCCCAGTCGGTGTACCCGGACGTGATGCGGGCCGCGACGTCCCTGGACGAGTCCTTCGACCAGAAGAGCCTGGACGAGGCGACGGCCCGGGTCCGGCGCGCCCTGGAGGCGGCGGCCGCGCCGCTGCGCCTCGCCCATGTGCCCGGGGAGCGGGAGATCGAGCGGATCCTGTTCCGCTGGCGGGCGTCCGTGCGGCCCGGCGTGCGGACGGGGACCGGTGGCGGGGCGCTGGGCGTGCCCGCGGTCCGGGCGATCGACTGGACGCCGGACCGGCGCGTCCCCGAGCACCCCGACTTCCCCCACTGGGCCGTCGCCGACGCCCTGTTGCTGGAGGGCGCGGCCCCGGCCGACCGGGTCTTCAAGGGCACCGCGCACCTCAACACGGTGCTCCGGGTGCCCGGCACCCCGTTCCCCGTCGTGGTCCGCCGCAAGGCCGTGAACGTGACCCGGCGCGAACGCAGCTTCCTCAGCGAGCACGCCGTGCTCAGGGCGATCGAGCGGTCCGGGGCGGCGGTGGCCGCGCCCCGGGTGCTGGCGCTGGGCGAGAGCCACTCGATGGACCGCTCCGGCATCCGGACGTACTCCGGGGACCGCTTCGCCATCCACACCTACGAGGGCCCGGGCGACATCGGCCGGGGGCCCGTCCACCCGGTGGGCGGCCTGCGCCCGCACGAGGCGGACGATCTCGTCGACCAGCTGGCCGCGCTCACCGCGGTCGACTACACCGAGATCGACCCGGTCGCGGGCCGGGGCGGCTTCTACGGCTGGCTCAGCGAGCAGCTCGTGGCGCTGGTCGCCGGCCTGCCCAAGGGGTCCCAGCAGCTGGCCCGCTTCCTCGGCCTGCCCGACGCGCCGAGGCTGCGCGAGATCCTCGCCCGGCACCAGGTCACTTCCCGCGCCCCGGCCCTGCTGCACGGCGACCTCAACCCCTGGAACCTGGTGCGCCGTGACGGCCGCCCGGCCCTGACCGTCATCGACTGGGAGATGGCCCTGGTCGGCGACCCGCTGTACGAGCTGGTCCGGCACATGCACCTCACCCCCACCCGGCCGGAGATCCGGGACCGCATGTTCCGCCGCTGGGAGACCCGCCTGCCCGCGCAGTACACCCACGACTGGCGCCAGGACTGGCGGGTGTACCGGTGGGTCGAGATCGTCCGCTCGGCCTACGTCGACCTCGACCGCCTGGTCACCGGCGCGAGCCTGGACGCCCCCAACGTCCGCCGCGCGGTGGAGTCGTACGCGATGACCCTGGCGGCGGCCACCGCCTCCCTGGGCCTGTCGTCCCGGCACCGGACCAGCCCCTACCTCACCGGCGCCCTGGCCTGGCCGACCCTCCCGGACGGTGCTGCGTAGGCTCGGTCCCATGGAAGAGATGGGCCTGCGTGAGCGCAAGAAGCGGCGGATGTACCAGAACGTGTCGGACACCGCCGTGGCGCTGTTCCTGGAGCGCGGCTTCGACGCCGTGTCGGTCGCGGAGGTGGCCGCCGCGGCCGGGATCTCCAAGCCGACTCTCTTCCGGTACTTCCCGGCCAAGGAGGACCTGGTCCTGCACCGGATCGCGGACCACGAGACGGAGGCCGCGCGGGTGGTCGCCGGGGCGGCCGACCCGCTGGACGCGCTGCGCCGCAGCTTCCTGGACGGGCTGGAGCGCTCCGATCCGGTCACGGGGCTGAACGACCATCCCGCGGTGCTCGCCTTCCACCGGCTGCTGTACGGGACGCCCGCCCTGGTGGCACGGGTGTACGGCTATCAGGAGCGGTCGGAGGCGGCGCTCGCCGAGGCGCTCGGGGGCGGTCTGGACGCCCGGCTCGCCGCCGGGCAGATCATCGCCGTCCAGCGGATCCTCGCGCTGGAGAACTGGCGGCGGATCGCGGCGGGGGAGGGCGTGGAGCAGGTGCGGCCGGACGCGGTACGGGCCGCCGAGCGGGCCTTCGAGCGGCTGGCGGCGGGGCTGCCCGGGCTGACCGCCCAACCCGGTGATACTCGGTCACATATTTAACTCAGTCACATTTTCTGGGTACGGTGGAGCCATGCCGTCACTCCACCCCGCCCCCGAGGACATCGAGGCCGCCCTCCACCGCGAACGCGCCTACCACGACACCTGCCGCGCCGCCCTCGCCGCCATGGTCGACGGCGCCGCCGAACAGGTCGTCATCGGCGAGGACGTCTCCGCCTCCGGCGCCGACGCCGAGGTCCTCGGCTACCAGCTGCGCAGCCAGGCCAAGGCGCTGCGCGAACTGCCCCGGGGCCCGCTCTTCTTCGGCCGGCTGGACTTCGCCGCGACCGAGCCCGAACACGGCGGGCAGAACTACCACGTGGGCCGGCTGCGGATCACCGAGCACCCGGCCGCCCCGCCCCTCGTCGTCGACTGGCGGGCCCCCGTCTCCCGCGCCTTCTACCAGGCCGGCGCGCGCGATCCGCAGGGCGTCGAGGTCCGCCGCCGGTTCGGCTGGGCGTCAGGCAGCCAGGGCGAGGCCGCCGACCTCACCGGGTTCGAGGACGAGTACCTCGGCCGGGGCGAGACCCAGGTCAGCGACATCGTGGCGCGGGAGATCGAGCGGCCCCGGGTCGGCCCGATGCGGGACATCGTCGCCACCATCCAGCCCGAGCAGGACGACCTGGTGCGCGGCGACCTCACCGCCTCCGTGTGCGTCCAGGGCGCCCCGGGCACCGGCAAGACCGCCGTCGGTCTGCACCGCGCCGCCTACCTGCTCTACACCCACGCCAAACGCGTCCAGCGCTCCGGCCTGCTGATCCTCGGCCCCAACCGCACCTTCCTCGCCTACATCGCCGAGGTGCTGCCCGCCCTCGGCGAGAGCGGGGTGCGCCAGGCCACCCTCCAGGACGAGATCGCCCGCCACCCGGCCACCGGCACCGACCCCACCCCCACGGCCGCGCTCAAGCACGACCCTCGCATGGCCGAGGTGCTGCGCCGGGCGCTGTACGCGCGGGTGTCGGCCGAGGGGGTGACCGACCTCGCCGTACGGGACGGCTCCTACTGGCTGCGGGTCACCGCCGGGCAGCTGGCCGGCGTCGTCCACGAGGTGCGCGCGGAGGAGCCGCCGTACGCGATCGGGCGCGAGCGGGTCCGCGCCCGGGTGGTACGCCTGCTGCTGGAGCAGGTGGAGCGGCGCTCGGGGCCGCCGCCGAACGCCTGGCTGCGCAAGGTCGAGCGGATGCGGCCGCTCACCGCCCGGCTCGACGCGGTGTGGCCGAAGGTCCGGCCCGAGGAGGCCCTCGCCGGACTGCTGACCGACGGCGAGGCGCTGGCGGCGGCCGCCGACGGGCTGCTGGACCCCGACGAGCAGGCGGCACTGCTGTGGCCGCGCCCGCCGCGCTCGTACAAGTCCGCCCGCTGGTCGGCCGCCGACCTGGTCCTCCTGGACGAGCTGGCGGGGCTGATCGAGCACCCCGAGGGGTACGGCCACATCGTCGTGGACGAGGCGCAGGACCTCTCGCCGATGGAGTGCCGGGCGATCGCCCGCCGGGCCGCCTTCGGCTCGCTGACCGTCCTCGGCGACCTCGCCCAGGGCACCACCCCGTGGGCGGCCCGCGACTGGGACGTCCAGCTGCGCCACCTCGGCAAGCCGGACGCCGCCGTGGTGCCGCTGACCACCGGGTTCCGGGTGCCCGCCGCCGTCGTCGAGCTGGCCAACCGGCTGCTGGACCGACTGGACGTGGCCGTGCCCGCCGCACGGTCGCTGCGCGCGGACGGCGAGCTGACCCTCCGGCCGACCGACGACGTGCCCGGCACGACCGTGACGGCCGTACGCGAGGCCCTTGCCCACGCGGGATCGGTCGGTGTCGTCGCGGCGGACGCGGACGTGACCGGCCTGTGCGCCGCGCTCACCGAGGCCGGCATCGACCCGGCCGGACCCGACGAACTCGGCGCCCGGGTGACCGTGGTGCCCGCGAGCCTGGTCAAGGGCCTGGAGTACGACCACGTCGTCGCCGTGGAACCGGCCGCCGTCACCGAGGCGGAGGAGCGCGGCGCACACCGGCTGTACGTCGTGCTCACGCGGGCGGTGTCCCGGCTCGACGTCGTCCACGCGCGGCCGCTGCCGTTCTAGTGCCGCGCTGTTGGGGCACTAGCCGCCCAGTGCGGGCACCAACTGCTCTTCCTCGTACGCCAGATGCGCCTCCAGCGCGGCCGTCAGCCGGTCCACCTCGGCGCGGGCCGCGGCCGGGTCGGGATGCTCGCCGGAGACCGCGCGGCGCAACTGCTCCACGAGGTCCGCGATGTGCACGTGCTCCTGCTCCAGCCGCTCCAGGGTGGGCGCGAGGTGCGGATGGCGGCCGGCGAGGAACGGGAACAGGGCCGTGTCCTCGCCGTTGTGGTGGTTGAGCAGCCCCGCGCACAGGGTGAGGCAGTTGACGCGGAGCTGGGCGCCGAGCAGGGTACCGTCGCCCGCGGCCATCTCCTTCCGGATCAGGTCGAGTTCACGCCGGAACATGTCGTGGACAAGACGGATCGCCTCGCCGGGCGAGTCCGCGGCGATGTTCGGCGGTCCGCCCTGTGCGATCTCGTACAGCGCGACGACGGGTATCACCCGGTCACCCGCCTTCTCCTGGTACGCCTGCCAGCCGGGCTCGGCCTCCACCGCCCGCGCGAAGGCGCGGTCGCGCTCCTCGCCGGTGAGCACCTCGGCACGGGCCCGATAGGTGAACACCCCGCTCTCGACGGTTACTTCGGGGTGGGCGAGCAGGTTGCGGTACCAGTCGGGGTGCCGGGGAGAGCCCCCGGCCGAGGCGATGACGAGAATCCGCTCGCCGCCGTCGGCGAGGTAGCCGACCGGGGTGGTGTGCGGGGTGCCGGTGCGGGCACCGGTGGTGGTGAGCAGGATGAGCCGGGCACCTTCGAAGGAGCCGCTCATGCGGCCGTGGTGGGCGCGGAACTCATCGATGATGTTCTGGTTGAAAGGGTTGGGCACTCGGGATTTCCTTCTCTGCGGCTGATGAACTGGTCTCAGTACGCAGAGAAAGCGGCGGGCTCCTGGCCCGCGCGGACCTCATTCAGAGGCCGGGCACCCAACTCGCTCACGGCACAAGGCCGACCCGGCAGTCATGTCAGGGACGCTACCGTCCCTGACATGACTGACGCCACCGAGTTCCAGGACATCCCCACCACGACCCTGGCCGATCTGCTCGGCCGTGACCAGGTCATGGACATCGGCATACGGTCGCTGTGGGCCCCGGTGCCGCGGATCGCCGGACCGGCGTTCACCGTGAGCTGCCCGCCCGGCGACAACCTGATGCTGCACGCCGCGATTTACCGCGCTGAGCCCGGCTCGGTGATCGTCGTGGAGTCCGGGGACCTGGACTGGGCGCTGGCCGGCGGAAACGTCTGCGCGGTGGCCCGGCGGCGCGGGGTCGCGGCCTTCGTCGCCGACGGTCTGATCCGCGACCTCGCCGAGGTGCGCGAGCTGGGCTTCCCGGTCTTCGCCCGGGGCGTGATCCCGATCCCGGGCGCCAAGAAGGCCGTGCGGCCGCTGAACAAGCCGGTGCGCTGCGGGGGCGTACGGGTCAGGGCGGGGGACATGGTGGTGGCCGACGAGGAGGGCGTGGTGGTGGTCCCGGGCGCCCGCCGGGCGGGGACGCTCGCGGAGGCACGGGCCAAGCTCGCCGAGGAGGCCGCCGAGACCCTCGACGCGTGGGAGGCGGCACACCGCACCCGGATCGACATGTTCCTCGCGGGGAACGGCTTCGAGGGCTGATCCTGGTCGGTGATGCTGCTCTTCCTCGACGTCGACGGTCCGCTCATCCCGTTCGGGGCGGCGGACCGCGCCTACCCGGTGTACGAGGGCCCGCCGGTGAGCGCCGGTGGGCACCCGCTGCTCACCCGTGTCGACCCGGCGCTCGGCCGACGGCTCGCGGCGCTGGGCTGCGACCTGGTGTGGGCCACGACCTGGATGGACGACGCCAACGTCTGCCTGGCCCCCTGGCTGGGCCTGCCCCCGCTGCCGGTCGTGGAGTGGCCCGACGAGGACGAGCCACCGGACCTGCTGCACTGGAAGACCCGCCCCCTGGTCGCCTGGGCGGCCGGCCGCCCCTTCGTCTGGATCGACGACGAACTCACCGAGGCCGACCGCTCCTGGGTCGCCGTCCATCACCCCGGTCCGGCCCTCCTCCACCGCGTCGACCACGGCTACGGCCTGACGGAGGCCGACTTCGAGGCGGTACGGGAGTGGCTCGGCGGCAGCTGAAGGTCCGCAGCTGTCCGTCAGCGATCCGCACTCGGCTCGGCAGTGTCGTCCGGGGGCGTCACGGGCCTCGTGTGGAGAACTTCGCGGGCTTGGTCCGCGGCGCGGGCGAGGCTCTCGGAGACGAAGTCGAGGAAGCGGGCGACGTTCTCGAGGCGCGCTGCGGCCGGGGTGCCGGCGCCGAGGACGCCGACGCCCTGTCGTGCCGTTTCGGCGACGTGGGCGGTGCCGCGGACGCTGGCCATCATGGACTGGTACCAGACGTCGTCGTCGATGACGTAGCGCTCGCGGCGGCGTTCGTCGCGTTCCCGACGGACGAGGCCCTGCTCTTCGAGGAACGCGACCGCCTTGGAGATGGACGCCGGGCTCACCTGCAGGCGCTGGACGAGTTCGGACGCGGTGAGGCTGCCCGCGTCGCTGGTCATCAGGCAGGCCATCACCCGAGCCATCATCTTGGGCGTGCCCGACTGCATGAGGACGACGGTCAGCGTCTCCTCGTACTCGCGCACGGCCTCGGCGTCACGTCCGTGGGCCTGGGGGGACGCCTGAGGCCCTCGCGGCGCGGCCTGCCTGCGGCGGTGGGCGCGGCGTTCGGTGGCCCGGTGGGCGAGGTCGGCGCGGTAGGCGGTGGGGCCGCCGTTGCGCATGACCTCGCGTGTGACGGTCGAGGTGGGGCGGTCGAGGCGGCGGGCGATCTCCGCGTAGGCGAGGCCGTCGGCCAGTCCCAGCGCGATCTGCTGGCGCTCCGACTGAGTGAGTCTGCCTCCCGGCATCGCGGTCTCCTTCGCGGTCTTTCCTGGCTCCCGGTGTCTCCAGCATAGCGTTCACGCGCAATTCATTGCAACGGCGGGGTAAGGTGCCGTTGCGTTCTAGTTCAAACCGTTGCAACGATTTCCTGCCTATGACCTGCGAAGATGTCGATGAAGTGCAATGAAGATGTTGCCAAATCTATGAACGCAACGTAGCTTTTCTGTCATCGGAAACAACGAGTTGAAGGAGAGCACGATGCAGAAGTTCGACACCACCGCCCCGGTCCTGGCCGTCCTCGACATCCCCGCGGGACGCATCCAGCTCATCGCCGCCGACCGGGCCGACACCACGGTCGAGGTCCTGCCCGCGAACCCCTCGAAGAGCCGCGACGTGAAGGCGGCGGAGGAGATCGAGGTCGCCTACGTCGACGGCGTCCTGCGGATCGAGGCCCCCAACGCCAAGAACCGGATCCTCGGGCACTCCGGATCCGTCGAGGTCACCGTCCAGCTGCCGGCCGGCTCCCGTGTCGAGGCGAAGGCGGCCCTCGCCGAACTCCGGGGCGTCGGACGGCTCGGCGACGTCGCGTTCGAGGGCGCCCAGGCCACGGTCAAGCTCGACGAGACCGACGGTGCGCGCCTCACCCTGCAGGCGGGCGACATCTCGGTCGGCCACCTGGGCGGCCCCGCGGAGATCAGCACCCAGAAGGGCGACCTGCGCATCACCGAGGCCGTGCGCGGCACGGTCACCCTGCGCACCGAGCACGGCGGGATCGAGGTCGGCGCCGCCCGCGGGGTCTCCGCCTCCCTGGACGCCGGCACCGGCTACGGCCGGATCCACAACGCGCTCAGGAACACCGACGGCGCCGCCGCCGGCCTGAACATCCGCGCGACCACCACCTACGGCGACATCACCGCCCGCAGCCTGTAGAACGCCAGCCATCAATGAGTGTCCCGGGCTCCAACTCCACTGTTAGCGTGAGCCCGTGCCGGAATCAGACAGGGTGCGCCGTCGCTGAGAGCGACGGCGCACAACCCCAGTTCTCGCCGTCGCTCCTGACCCCTTGGCCAGGAGCGCCTTCGTGGCGCTCGGATCTCCCTGTTCCGGAGCGCACTTCATGTTCCCCTTGACTGTTCGTCAGCGTCGGCGTGTCCTCGTGGCCGACCTCGTCTCCACGGCCGTGTTCCCCCTCGCCATCACCGGGGCGACGGCCGCTGTCCCCGATGTGACGGCCCAACTGCCGGGTGGCGCAGCCCTGGGTCCGTGGCTCGTCCTCGCCTACAACGGGCTCTTCGCCGCGGCCCTGTTGCTGGCGGGAGCAGCGGCGGATCGCAGCGCCCGCACCCGCTTCTTCGCCGTCGGCAACCTCCTCGTCGCGGCCACCGGGCTCCTGTCCGCCCTCGCTCCCGACCTGCCGTCCTTGGTGGCACTGCGCGCGGTCGGCGGTGTCGGGGCGGCGATGTGTGCCGCCGGCGGATCGTCGATGGTCCTGGCCGTGTACCCGCCCGAGGAACGGCGTCGGGTGTACGGCTGTGCGGGCGCCGTGCTGGGCAGCAGCCTGGCGTTGGGGCCGGTCGTCGCCCAGACCCTCATGGCCGTCGGAGGCTGGCGGCTCGTCTTCGTCGTGCCGGGCGCTGTCGCCGCCGTCGCGGCCCTGGCCACGCTCGGACTGCCGGGCCTGCGCGACCCCGAGCCGAACGAGAGCTTCGACCGGGCCGGCGCCGTCCTGTTCGGGGTGACCGTCGCCGCCGGGGTGACCGCGCTCGGGCTGGGCTTCGGGTCCGGCGTCCCGTGGTGGGGGCCGGCCCTGCTCGTCCTCGTCGCGGCGGCCTGCGCCACCGGACTCGTCCGCGTGGAACGGCGCGCCTGCGATCCCGCGATCCCCGTGGACCTGCTGCGGATCCCCGCCTATCGCGCGTACGCCGTGGCGACGGGAGCCTTCATGGGGATGCTCGTGGTGGGACTGACCGTGCTCCCCCGGCTCGGCTCCGCCCAGGGCATGGGCCGGGGCGAGGCAGCGGTCATGCTCAGTCTGCTGACCGTGCCGTCGACGGTCCTTCCGCTGCTCGCCGCGCGGCTCGCGCGCCGACTGGCCCGGCCGCTGGTGACCACCGCCCTGTTCGCCTGCACGGTCACCGCGGTCGTCCTCCAGGTGACCGACCGTCCCGCGGCTCTTCTCGGCGCGGCCGCGGTGGTCGGTCTGTGCCTCGGGCTGACCGAGGGCGTCCCGGACGGGCAGGCGCTCAGGTACGTGCCTGCCCGGCGCGGAGGGGCCGGCGCCGCGCTGTTCAGCACGACGCGGATGAGCCTGGAGACCCTCACCCTGGCGGCAGCAGGCGGGGTGATGACGGCTCTCGGCCCCGCGTCCGGCATGGCGGTCGCCGGAGCCGTGTGCCTGACCGCCGCCCTCGTCGTCCGTAAGTCCGTCCCCTCGCGAGGCGACGGTGCCTCGGTCAGCGCAGGGTCAGCGGGGTCTCGGACTCGACGCGGGTCAGCTTCTCCGGGTTGCGCACGTAGTAGAGGCCGGTGATACGGGCGTCCTCCACGCGGATCGCCATGACACCGTCGATCTCGCCGTCCAGCCGGAGGACGAGTGCCGGGCTGCCGTTGACCACCGTCAGCTCAGTGGTGATCGTGGCCGTGTGCTTCCCGGCGCCGCCGACGATGAAGCGGGCCACCTTGTCCGCGCCGACGATCGGTCGCACCGCGGCCTGCTTGATGCCGCCGCCGTCGCTCATCAGGACGACCTCGGGGGCGAGCACGTCGAGGAAACCTTGCAGGTCCCCGGTGTCGAGCGCGCGCCGGAACGACTCCAGAGCCGCCCGGGTCCGGCTCGCGGAGACCACCTCGCGCGGGCGGCGGGCGTCGACGTGCCTGCGGGCGCGGTGCGCGATCTGGCGGACGGCCGCGGGGCTCTTGTCGACGGCGGCCGCGATCTCGTCGTAGCCGACGTCGAAGACCTCGCGCAGCACGAACACCGCGCGTTCCGTCGGCGACAGGGTCTCCAGGACGAGCATCAGCGCCATCGACACGCTCTCGGCCAGCTCGACGTCCTGGGCCACGTCGGGCGCGGTGAGCAGCGGCTCGGGCAGCCAGGGGCCGACGTACGCCTCCTTGCGGCGCGACATGGTGCGCAGCCGGTTGAGCGACTGCCGGGTCGTGATCCGGACCAGGTAGGCGCGCTGGTCGCGCACCTGCTCCAGGTCGACCCCGACCCAGCGCAGCCAGGTCTCCTGGAGGACGTCCTCCGCGTCGGCCGCCGATCCGAGCATCTCGTAGGCGACGGTGAAGAGCAGGTTGCGGTGGGCGGCGAAAGCCTCGGTCGCCGGGTCCGTGGCGTGGTCGCTCATGTCTGGTTCCCCCTTGTTCGCCTTGCTAGGCAGCCTGTCCGGAGGCGGCCGGCGCCCCGCCGCGCTCGGCCCGCAGCAGCTGCCCGCGCTTGTCGTCCCTGACCCAGGTGAGCGAGCCGGGCTTGCGTGCCTCGTTCGCCAGATGTTTGACGGTGGCCTGGCAAACGAACTCCTTGAGCTTCGAGCCAGGTCGTCCACCGAGGTAGAGCTTTGTGGCGGTGTCGTCCCTGGCGGCGAACTGGAAGATACCGGCGCGACGCCCCAGGCTGATGCACTGACCGAAGAACCCCAGGTTGATGGGTGCGGGTTGGCCACCCGCGATCCGGCTGAGCACCGTGTCGGCGGCATGTGCGCCGATCCTCGTGGCGGCCTGACAGCTCATCCGGAACGGCAGGTCCGACGGTGCCGCCGCATCCCCGGCCGCGACGATCCGCACATCGTCCACGCTCGTCAGGGTCTCGTCGGTGAGCAGGCGGCCCAGGGCGTCGGTGCTCAGGCCGCTGCGCGCGGCCAGGTCCGGAACGCCGAATCCGGCGGTCCAGACGGTCACCTCGCTCGGCAGCTCACGGCCGTCACCGAGCCGCACGGCGTCGCGGGTCACGGCCGTCACCTTCGCGTCGGGACCTTCGAGCACGGTCACACCGAGTCCGGCCAGCCGCCCGGCGACCGAGCGCCGGCCCCGCGGGTGCAGGTACGGGCCGAGCACCCCGCCGCAGACCAGGGTCACGCCGTGGCCCCGCTCCGCCAGCTCGGCGGCGGTCTCGATGCCGCTCGGACCGGCTCCGACCACGGTCACGGCAGCCTTCGCGGACGCGGAGTCGAGAACCGTCCGCAGCCGCTGCGCGTCCTCCAGGCTGGTGACCGGGTAGGCGAACTCGGCCGCTCCGGGCACGTGCGGGTCGGCGCTGCCACTGCCCACGGCGTATATCAGGTAGTCGTAGCCGACCGTGCCGCCGGCAGCCAACGCCACCTTCCGCCCGACCGCGTCGATCCGGGTCACGGTGTCGACCACCAGCCGGACGTCCTCGGCCAGCACCTGGCTGTAGTCGACGACCGCGGTGTGGGTCCCGGCCACCAGCTGGTGCAGGCGGATCCGCTCGACGAAGGACGGCCGCGGGTTGACCAGGGTCACGGACACGTCGGCGCGCTGCGTCAGGCGGTTGGCCGCCAAGACTCCGGCGTAACCGCCGCCGATCACGAGCACTTCGGTGTTCTCGGGCATGGCCTCTTCCTTCGCTTCGGAGGTTCGGTACGGGGCTCGGTACGGGAGTTCGACCTCAAGACACCGCGGGTCGGATCGCTGTGACAGGGTGTGATCCAGTTCACTTCACGGAAGGGGTGCGGGCCGCCCTTGCGGCG
The DNA here is from genome assembly GCF_042892235.1 of Streptomyces sp. NPDC001816. Lineage (NCBI taxonomy): Bacteria > Bacillati > Actinomycetota > Actinomycetes > Kitasatosporales > Streptomycetaceae > Streptomyces > Streptomyces sp. NPDC001816. The sequence goes on along the minus strand of NZ_JBIATY010000004.1, from coordinate 598,231 downwards.
ACCGGGTGAAGTCCGGGCGTGGCGTGGCGCACTATTGCAAGCAGGTGCTTGCAATAGTTAGCGCGACTGGTGCAAGGTGGGGGTATGGCATCGCTCAACGTCGGCAATCTCGGTGAGTACCTGCGCGAGCAGCGGCGCAACGCCCAGCTCTCGCTGCGGCAGCTCGCCGACGCCGCCGGGGTGTCCAATCCGTACCTGAGCCAGATCGAGCGCGGGCTGCGCAAGCCCAGCGCGGAGGTGCTCCAGCAGGTCGCCAAGGCGCTGCGCATCTCCGCCGAGACGCTGTACGTCCGCGCCGGCATCCTCGACGCCGAACGGGACCGGGACGACGTGGAGACCCGCGCCGTCATCCTCGCCGATCCCTCGCTCAACGAGCGGCAGAAGCAGGTGCTGCTCCAGATCTACGAATCCTTCCGCAAGGAGAACGGATTCGGGGTCGGCGAAGCGGTGGAGGACCTCGGTGAAGGGGCGGCGGAGGAAGTGCCCAGCGACACCGATGACCCGAGCGACACCGCCGTACGCGGCACCCGCACGGCCGGCGGCAGTGATGCCGGTCCGCGGCGGACGGCCGGATAGAGCCGGACCAGGGCGTCCGGCCGCACACCGCGGACCACACCAACCCTCAGCCGAACGCGAATCCGGGAGGACCATCACCATGGCCATCACCGACGACCTGCGCAAGACCCTCAGCGACCCGACCCCGCTCTACTTCGCCGCGGGCACCGCCGACCTCGCCCTCCAGCAGGCCAAGAAGGTGCCCGGCCTGGTCGAGCAGCTGCGTGCCGAGGCCCCGGCCCGGATCGACGCCGTGCGCAACACCGACCCGAAGGCCGTGCAGGAGAAGGCCGCCGCCCGGGCCAAGGAGGCGCAGGCGACCCTGCAGACCAAGGTCAACGAGTTCATCGGCACCCTCGACGGCGACCTCAAGAAGTTCGGCGAGAGCGCCCAGGACCTCGCCCTGCGCGGTGTCGGCGTCGCCGCCGAGTACGCCGTCAAGGCCCGCGAGACCTACGAGCGGGTCGCCGAGCACGGCGAGCAGGCCGTGAAGAGCTGGCGTGGCGAGGCCGCCGAGGAGATCGAGGAGCTGGCCATCGCCGTCGAGGGCAGGCCCGAGCCGGCCGCGGCCGAGGAGGAGCCGCAGCCGGCCGAGGCCAAGACCGAGCCCGCTGCGGCGAAGAAGCCCGCGGCCCGGAAGACCCCGGCCCCCCGCAAGGCCGCCCCCGCGAAGAAGACGACCCCGCCGGCGAAGTGAGCGTGACCGACGAGGCGTGAACGGGCCGGGCACCATGGGGGTGTCCGGCCCGTTCTATGGGTACGGTGGCGAGGTACGGATCGGGAGACGGCGGGCGGTGGACGGCATGCTGATGTTGGGCTTCGCGGGGTTCATGGGGATCTTGAAGATCATCCTGATGGCCCTCGCCGCGTTCGGGCTCGTCGACGCCGCGTTCCGGCGCGAGGACGCCTTCCGCGCGGCCGACAAGCAGAACAAGGTCTTCTGGCTGATCATCCTCGGCATCGCGCTCGTGGTCAGCTACCTGTTCTCGATCCTCGGCATCCTGCCCATCGCCGGCCTGGTGGCCAGCATCGTCTACATCGTCGACGTACGCCCCGCGCTCAAGCAGGTCTCCGGCGGCGGCAGCGGCTGGGGCCGCCGCCGCGGCGGAAGCAGCAGCGACGGCCCGTACGGGCCGTACAACGGCGGCCGCTGAGCCCCCGCGGCGGGGGGCTTACGGCGTGCGGTCCAGCAGGACCACTGCCACGTCGTCCGTCAGCTCTCCGCCGTTGAGGTCGCGGACCTCACTCACCGCCGCCCGCAGCAGATCCTCGCCCCGTCGGCCCTCGGAGAGCTGGCGGCGGATCATCTCCACCATCCCGTCCTGGCCCAGGCGTTCTCCGCCCGTGCCCACCCGGCCCTCGATCAGACCGTCGGTGTAGAGCATCAGGCTCCACTCGGCACCCAGCTCCACCTGCATCCGCGGCCAGCGGGCGCTGGGGAGCAGGCCGAGGGCGGGGCCGTTCTTGTCGTACGGCAGCAGCTTCGCGCTGTGGCCGGGGCGGGCGAGCAGCGGGGCCGGGTGTCCGGCCAGGCACAGGCCCGCCGAGCGGCCGTCCGGGGCGATGTCCACCGTGCACACCGTCGCGAAGATCTCCTCGTCCGCGCGCTCGTGCTCCAGCACCTGCTGGAGGGTGCCCAGCAGCTCGTCGCCGGACAGCCCGGCCAGCGTCAGCGCCCGCCAGGCGATGCGCAGCTCCACGCCGAGCGCGGCCTCGTCCGGGCCGTGGCCGCAGACGTCGCCGATCATGGCGTGCACGGTGCCGTCCGGGGTGCGGACGGCGTCGTAGAAGTCGCCGCCGAGCAGGGCCCGGGAGCGGCCGGGGCGGTAGCGGGCGGCGAATCGCAGCGAGGAGCCGTCCAGCAGTGGTGTGGGCAGCAGCCCGCGCTCCAGCCGGCGGTTCTCCTGGGCGCGCAGCCGTCCCTCCGCCAGGCGGCGTTCTGCCGTGTCGGAACGTTTCCGCTCCACCGCGTAACGGATGGCGCGGCTGAGCAGACGGCCGTCCAGTTCGTCCCGGAACAGGTAGTCCTGGGCGCCGACGCGCACGGCCTCGGCGGCGCGCTCGGCGTCGCCGGAGGCGGTCAGCGCGAGCACGGCGTGCCGGGGCGCCAGCGCCAGCACGTGCTTGAGCACGGCCAGTTCGTCGGCGTCCTCGTCGTCGGCCCGGCCGGGGGCCGCAAGCGCGAGGTCCAGCAGGATGCAGTGGACGTCGTCGGTGAGCAGCCGCCCGGCCTCGGTGAGGTTGCGGGCGGTACGGACGCGGATCGGCTTGCCGGAGGCGTCCAGCAGTTCGGGCACGATCGGCGAGCCTGCCGGATCGTCCTCGATCAGCAGCAGCGTGAGAGGAGCGCCGGTGGCGCCGCCGGCATTGGCGCTGCGCTGAGCCTCTTCCTTGAGGGGACCGCCATGGGCGGCGGCCTGCGCCTGACCACTCTCCGCGGCCGGGATCGCTCTCTGCCGCGGTACGGGTACGGGCATCGTCTTTGTTTCCTTCCCTCCCCCCGAGGGCAGGCGGGGCGAGGGACCTCGACCCACCGTCGGGTGACCATAGCGGTACTGCCCGCCCCGATGGAATGGTGTGAGCCGCGTCGCTCGGGCGCAGTCCGCTGTCATATGCCGCGATCCGTATCGCAGTTGGACAGGACGGCCGGCGAGCTGGGATGACGAAGCTCACGTATCGCCCGGGTTTGGGCGGGGGTTGGGCGTGTGGTGGGTCACACGGGAGGTCGCACGCGGGGGGTGCGGGGCGCGTGGGGGCCGTCACATGAGCTGGCTCACGCGTCCGGTCGTACGACTCCCAGGATCGGCATCGAACCCGCGCCCGCGACCGTCACCGTGCGTCCGGGCCGCGGGGCGTGGATGATCGCGCCGTCGCCGACGTACATCGCGACATGGCTGGCGTCGTCGAAGTAGATGATGAGGTCGCCGGGGCGCATGTCCTTGACGTCCACGTGCTTGAGCTGTTTCCACTGCTCCTGCGAGGTGCGCGGGATGGGGTCACCGGCGTTAAGCCAGGCCTGGGAGGTCAGGCCCGAGCAGTCGTAGGACTTGGGGCCCTCGGCGCCCCACACGTACGGCTTGCCCAGCTGGGCGGTGGCGAACTTGACCGCCTTCTTGCCCTGTGCGGAGGCCTTGCCGTTGATCTCGTCGAGGATGCCGGTGTCCAGCCACTTGGTCTGGGCCTGGGAGGCGGCCTGCTGCTCCAGCTCGGCGAGTCGTTCCTGCTCCTTCTTCTCCAGCCGGGACTCGAGCTGCTCCGCCTCGGAGATCTGCTGCTTGATCTTCTTCTTGGCGGCCGCCTTGGCCTTGCGGTTGGCCTCCAGCTTCTGCCACTGGGCGGAGGCGTCGTCGGCGTAGCTCCGCAAGTCCTTCTGGGTGCGGGTCATTTCCGCGATCAGTTTGTTGGTCGCCCGCTGGCCGTTCAGCACCGTGCCGGCCCCGTCGATGAACTCCTGCGGGTCGTCGCTGAGCAGGAACTGGGCGGTGGGCGGCAGTCCGCCGGTGCGGTACTGGGCGCGGGCCGCCGCGCCGGCCTGGTTCTTGAGCCGCTCCAGCTTCTGCTGTCCCTCGACGATCTTCTTCGCCAGCTCGACGATGCGGGCGGACTGCTCCTTCGTCCGCTCCTCGGCCGCGTTGTAGGCGTCGGTGGCGACGGCGGCGTCGTGGTAGAGCTTGTCGAGCTTCTCGCGGACCTTCTCAAGGTCCTCGCTCGGCGGGGGAGTCGGTGACGCGCTCGTGCTCGGTGTGGGGGTCGGGGCGGCGAACGCCGTGCCGGGTACCGCCAGTACGGTCACCGCGCAGACCACCGTCACGGCGGCCGTGAGCAGACCGCGCTTGTCCGTGCCCATGTGCTCCCCAAACTGATTTACCGTCAGTAACTTACGGTCGCCCGACGGATCGTGCCACGGCGACGCGCAAAACGACAGAGGTCGCGGGAAGTCGGAGTTTCGCCCCACCCATCCGGCGCACTTCCCCCTGTCCGCGCCGATTACGACGATCGGCGCGCCGATGTGACGCATGACGCACGGAGATCGTTCCCGAGGGTGCTCAGCGCCCGCGCGGCGCCAACGCTCCCCAGGTCACCGTCACTTCCCCCTGGCGCCAGCGCGCCGGCGAGTCCGTTATGGGCCAATCGGTGCACAGGTCCCGGACTGTACGGATCCAGCGCTGGCGGGCGCCGTAGGAGGCGTAGGGGGCGGCGGCCGCCCAGGCGCGGTCGAAGTCGCGCAGGAAGGCGTGCACGGGCTCGCCGGGCACATTGCGGTGGATCAGGGCCTTCGGCAGCCGCTCGGCGAGGTCCGAGGGGCGCTCCAGGGAGCCGAGCCGGGTCGCGAAGGTCACCGTCCGCGGGCCCTCGGGGCCGAGCGCCACCCAGACGTGCCGGCGCCCGATCTCGTCACAGGTCCCCTCGACCAGCAGTCCGCCCCGCGAGCCCCCGCCCGCCGGTGCGAGCCGTGCGCACAGCCGCTCCCACACGGCGGCGACCTGGCCCTCGTCGTACTGGCGCAGCACGTTGGCGGCCCGCACGAGCACCGGCCGCCCGGGCACCGGCACCTCGAAACCGCCGTGCCGGAAGACCAGGCCCTCCCGCTCGTACGGCCTCGCCGCCGCGACCCGCTCCGGCTCTATCTCGACGCCGACCACGCGCGCGCGGGGTGCGGCGGTCCGCAGCCGGCCGAGCAGCTCGACCGCGGTCCACGGCGCCGCCCCGTACCCGAGGTCGACCGCCACCGGATCCGGGGCACGCCGCAGCTCGGCGCCGTGCGTGGCCGCTATCCAGCGGTCCATGCGCCGCAACCGGTTGGGGTTGGTCGTCCCGCGCGTCACCGTTCCCACGGGGCGGGCCGTCGCGCGGGCTGTCATATCTATGAGGGTAGGTGGAGCCCAGGAGGCCAGATGCCCGCGCGACACCTGTCGAACGGTTGAGCGGATAACGGTAATGATTCGGCAAAGGCTGCCGCAGGGGAATTCGAGCCGCCCCCGCCGCTGTTGCACCCCCTTGGAGGGCGAGGTCGGTCCTCCGGCAGGCATGCCCGCAGCAAGGAGGAAGCCCACGTGAGCCAGTACGTCAGCAGGCTCGGGCGTCGCTCCCCGGCGGCCCCCTCGCGGCTCAGGCTCCACCGCAGGCCTCGCCGCGTCGCCATGCTCTCCGTGCACACCTCACCGCTCCACCAGCCCGGCACCGGCGACGCCGGCGGCATGAACGTCTACATCGTGGAGCTGGCCCAGCGCCTCGCCGCGATCAACATCGAGGTCGAGATCTTCACCCGGGCCACGGCCGGCGACCTTGAGCCCACGGTCCAGCTCGCGCCCGGCGTCCTCGTCCGGCACGTCGACGCCGGCCCCTACGAGGGCCTGGCCAAGGAGGACCTGCCCGCCCAGCTGTGCGCCTTCACGCACGGTGTGATGCAGGCCTGGGCCGGCCACCGCCCCGGCTACTACGACCTCGTCCACTCCCACTACTGGCTCTCCGGCCACGTCGGCTGGCTCGCCGCCCAGCGTTGGGGCGTCCCCTTGGTACACGCCATGCACACCATGGCCAAGGTCAAGAACGCCAACCTGGCCGACGGCGACACCCCCGAGCCCGCCGCCCGGGTCATCGGCGAGACCCAGATCGTCGCCGCCGCCGACCGGCTCATCGCCAACACCGCCGAGGAGGCCGACGAGCTGGTGCGGCACTACGCCGCCGACCCGGCGAAGGTCGCCGTCGTGCACCCCGGCGTCAACCTCGACCGTTTCCGCCCCGCCGACGGCCGGGCCGCCGCCCGCGCCCGCCTCGGCCTGCCCCAGGACGCGCTGGTCCCGCTCTTCGCGGGCCGCATACAGCCGCTGAAGGCCCCCGACGTGCTGCTCCGGGCGGTCGCCGTTCTGCTGGAGGAGCGCCCGGAGCTGCGCTCCCGGCTCGTCGTACCCGTCGTGGGCGGCCCCAGCGGCAGTGGTCTGGCCAAGCCCGAGGGGCTGCAGAAGCTCGCCGCCCGGCTCGGCATCGCCGACGTCGTACGGTTCCGCCCGCCGGTCGGCCAGGAGCAGCTCGCGGACTGGTTCCGGGCCGCCTCCGTCCTCGTCATGCCGTCCTACAGCGAGTCCTTCGGCCTGGTCGCGATAGAGGCACAGGCCGCCGGCACCCCGGTGCTCGCGGCCGCGGTCGGCGGCCTCCCGGTGGCCGTGCGCGACGGCGTCACCGGCTTCCTGGTCACGGGTCATCATCCGGCCGAGTACGCGCGCGTACTGGGCCGTTTCGCCGACGAGCCGTCCCTGTCCGCCGAGATGGGCGCGGCGGCCGCCCGGCACGCGCAGTCCTTCGGCTGGGACACCGCCGCGGCCGCCACCGCCGACGTCTACATGGCAGCGACCCAGTCCCACCGCCGTCGCGTACGCTCCCAGCATGGGTGATGTGGAGAAGGCAGCGCAGGTCATCGAGGGGGTCCTGAAGGACGCCGAACTGGAGTGGGAGAGCCCGGAGCCCGGCACCTACGTCGTCAAGCTCCCCGGCACCCGCAAGCTGTCCACCACCGTCTCCCTCCTGGTGGGCCGCCACACCCTCTCCCTTAACGCCTTCGTCGTCCGCCACCCCGACGAGAACGAGGCGGGCGTCCACCGCTGGCTGCTTGAGCGCAACCTCAAGCTGTACGGCGTGAGTTACGCCGTCGACCGGCTCGGCGACGTCTACGTCACCGCCCGCCTGCCCCTGACCGCCGTCACCGCCGAGGAGATCGACCGCCTCCTCGGCCAGGTCCTGGAGGCGGCGGACGGCGCCTTCAACACCCTGCTGGAGCTGGGCTTCGCCTCCGCGATCCGCCGGGAGTACGCGTGGCGGGTGTCCCGGGGCGAGTCGACGCGGAACCTGGACGCGTTCAAGCATCTGATCGAGCGCCAGGCCGACTGACCCCGGGACGACCGGACGCTCAGGACGGATCCGGCTGGGGCTTTCCGCTGCGGCCGCTGTGGTCGAGTTCGTCGGCGAAGGCCCGCAGGGCGTCCGCCAGTTCCTTCTTCGTCGGCAGCTGGTCGACCTTCTTGTCGAGTTCCGTGATGCGCCGGTTGAGCTCGTTCAGGTCGGCCGGTGGAGAGGGCTCGCCCGAGGGGTCGGGGTCGGGATCGGGGATCGGCGGGTCGTCGGGAGAGGTGGACGTCGGGCTCGGATCGCCGCCGCCGGAGCCGCCGACGGTGCCGCCTCCGTCAACGGTGCCGCCGCCGGACGTGCCCCCGGAGTCCGTGCCCGGCGGGAGGGTGCTCGTGGCGCTCGGCCCGGGACTCGGTTCGTCGCCCGAGGTCGCCGCCAGAGCGACGCCGACGCTGAGGGCGACCAGGGCCACGGCACCGACGACGGCGGTCGTGAGACGCCTGACCGGCAGGGAACGGGTCTTGATGGATGGATCGCGAGGAGTCTGTGGTTCCTGTGCTTTCTGTGTGTCATCCATGGCGGGACGTTAACCGGTGATGATCACCGGACGGAGGACTTCCGCCGATCCGGCCTCTTCCCCGCCAAGGGGTGGTGATTCATGCTCTCCGCCAACGCATTCCTGAACGTCGTTCATATGCATGCATATGAAGGGGCGGCTGGACATGAACCACGGGCACGTCAGCAGACGGACACTCCTCGCCGGCGCCACCGCCGAGGCCCTGGCTGCGCGGACGGGGTGCGCCCGCGCAATCTGTACGAGGCTCAGCGGGAACTGAGCCGGTAACGCCCCGGGGTGACCCCCACCAGCTTCTTGAAGTGCCGGGTGAGATGGGCCTGATCACAGAACCCGGTCGCCGCCGCCACCTCGCCCGGCGCCAGCCCGTCCAGCAGCAGCCGGCGGGCGCGGCCGACGCGGCGGGACATCAGGTACTGGTGTGGCGGGATGCCGTAAGCGGTGCTGAACGCCCGTACGAGGTGGGCGGGATGGGCGTGCAGCAGCCGCGCGGCCCCGGCGAGGGCGAGCCCCTCGACGACGTGTTCGTCGAGCAGCTCCCGCAGTGAACGGGCGAGGGCGGGGTCGGGGCGGGCGGCGCCGCTCTCCCGCCGCCGCAGATGGTCCCGCAACCGCTCGCCGACGAGCGCCAGCCTGCTCTCCGCCTCCAGCTCGTCACCGGGCCGCCCGAGCGCGCCGTGCAACTGCCCGACCCGCAGCCGTAGCACGGGATCCCTCAGATCGGGCCCGTCGACGGCCGCACCGATCAGCTCGTCCCCGAGGTGGCTGCCGTCCAGGTAGAGAACCCGCTTGCGGAAGCCGTGCGGGGTGGCCGGGGAACCGTTGTGCGGAACGTGCGGCGGCAGCAGCGAGACGGTGTCGTGCGGGGTCCCGTGCTCATGCCGGTCGAGGTCGTACCGCACGGCTCCGTCGTCCACGATGAGCAGCGTCCAGGCGTCGTGGACGTGCATCGGGTAGGCGTACTCGGTGAAGTGGGCGTGGAAGACCTCCACGACGCCCGGGATGCGGGGGCGCCAGGCGGAGACCTCGGACTGGGCTGCGGCGGCCACGCAAAAAACGTACAAGACGGTGCCGTACGACGGTCGGCAGTCTCACCCCATGAACACCGAGAACACCGAGAACGCCGAGAACGCCGAGAACACCGAACAGCGTCCCGACGCCCCCGCCGAGCCGGTCCGCTTCGACACGAAGATCGCCGTGCTGCTCCGCACGGACCTGGAGCCCTGGCAGCGCCTGAACGTCACCGCGTTCCTGGTCAGCGGCCTGGGCAGCCGGGTCCCCGAGGTGATCGGGGACCCGTACGAGGACGCGGACGGCGCGTCGTACCTGCCGATGTTCCGCCAGCCGGTGCTGGTCTTCGAGGGCACCAAGGAGACCCTGCGGGCGGCGCACACCCGGGCCCTCGCGCGCGCCCTGCCGTGCGCGGTGTTCACGGCCGACCTCTTCCTGACGGGCAACGACCGCGACAACCGCGCGGCGGTACGGGCCGTGCGGACCGCGGATCTGGACCGGGTCGGCCTGGCCGTGTACGGACCGCGGAACGGGGTGGACAAGGTGCTGAAGGGGGCGCGGATGCACCCGTGAGGGCGAGGGCCGCGCCCCCTTCACGACTTGGACGCCGGCCGGCCGGGGTGTGTGGAGTGCCGGGGCCTGCTCCTGGACGAGATCTGGCCGACGAGTTCCCAGAAGCACACCAGAGCGGTGACCGGCGGAATTCCGAAGATGACTAATGAGAGCAGCGCGTGTGACGAGTGACTGACACACAGCGCCATGGCCATCGCGGAGGAGGCCACCACGACGCACCAGGACCGCCGGGCACTCCGCCGTTGAGCGGTGGCCCGAATCACCGAAAGAGCTGCCACGAACCACGGCCCGTACACCGTCAGCGGCCAGCACTGCGCCAGTCCCGTCGGCAGCATCGACGAGGCGATCCCGCGCAGTTGGTCGTAGGAATAGCAGACGGACCAGGCCAGCATGGCCACCGCGCACAGCGAGACCGTCGCGATCAGGAACGAGATGTGGGTGACGCGCCGACCGCCGTCGAGGAAATGGGATTCGTGGCGGGGGCGTCGACGGCTGCTCCGGCGCGCGGACGGGATGGTCAGCGGGGTGCTGGGAACGGTGGGCATGCTGGCCGTCGTGGACAGCATCTGGGCCAGCTCCTCGACCGGGTCCCAGTCGGTCGCCGCGATGTCCGGCTCCGGGACGCTCCAGGCGTCGCCGTAGAGACCGGCTTGGTCGTGAATCCTGTCCATCGGTGATCCTCCGGCCCCCGCCTCAGGAAGCTCCGTACAGATCTGCCATCGCCCGCAGATATTCGGTTTCCATTCTGTTGATATTGGTCAGGAAATCATCGAGCAGGTCCGAGCACGACTTGAGGCCCCCGTCGCCGTCCCAGCGGAGCATGGTCGTCGGATGATCTTCACTTGCGTACCAGTTGAATCGCGTCACGGTCACCTAACGACGGCCAGTGGAGGTGAGGTTGTGAGGCGTTCGGGGGATGCGGGTCCCCCGAAAGGGGAGTTTTTGAGCGCCTGTCAATATATGGTTGTTGGAAATGTGAATACCCAGTCAATTACATTCCCTGAGTACTGGAATTAAAATGGTTGGTCCCGGCCGGGGGCTTGCCGGGGGAGTGAAGGCGGCCTACGCGCGCGCCCCCTCCGGCAGAGCTGCCAAAGGGGGCGCGGATGTTCGTCAGGCGCTGGTCGTTCAGCCGAACATGCCGGGCTCGTAGTCGCCCGCGGGCTGCTGGACGACGACGTTCAGACGGTTGTAGGCGTTGATCAGGGCGATGAGGGAGACCAGGGCGGCCAGCTGGTCCTCGTCGTAGTGCTTGGCGGCGTCGGCCCAGGCCTCGTCCGTGACGCCACCGGCCGCGTCGGCGATCCGGGTGCCCTGCTCGACCAGCTCCAGGGCGGCGCGCTCGGCGTCGGTGAAGACCTTGGCCTCCCGCCAGGCCGCGACCAGGTGGAGGCGCTGTGCTGTCTCCCCGGCGTGCGCGGCGTCCTTGGTGTGCATGTCGGTGCAGAAGCCGCAGCCGTTGATCTGGCTGGCGCGGATCTTCACCAGCTCCTGGGTGGCGGCCGGCAGGGTCGAGTCCGAGATCGCCTTGCCCGCCGAGTTGATGTACCGCATGAACTTGCCGGCGACCGGGTTGGCGAAGAGGTTCAGGCGAGCTTCCATCGTGGGCTCCTGTGTCGTTGCTGTTGGCTACACCTGCATGACGGAACGACTCGGCGAGATGTGACAGGACTGAATGTGGCCTGCGTCACTCGTTCGCCAGGGGCCGGGCGGTAATCGCCAGGGGTCGGGCGGTGGGGGTCAGACCGCCTGCTCGGCCGCCTGTGACCGCTGCTGCCGCCCGGGCGCCGCAGCGTCCCCCTCCATGTCCCCATCCATGACCCCCTCCGCGTTCCCCTGCTCGGGAAGCCGTCGCATGAGCACGCCGTACCCCACCCCCGCCACCGTCCCGACGGCCGCGCACATGGCCCACAGCCACTCCGCGCCGAACCGGTCGATGACGGCGCCGGACATGAGCGGCGCGATCAGGGCGGCGACGGACCACGAGAGCGTGTACATGCCCTGGTAGCGACCGCGTCCGTGCACGGGCGAGAGCCGGACGACGAGCCCGGTCTGGGTCGGCGCGTTGACGATCTCGGCGAGCGTCCACACGCACACGGTGAGCGCGAAGACCCCGACCGACCCGGCGAAGGCGGTGAGCCCGAAGCCGTAGCCGGCGAGGACCGAGGAGACGACCAGCAGCGTGCGCGGATCCCGGTGCTCGATGAAGCGGGTGACCGGGATCTGCAGGGCGACGATCAGGACGCCGTTGACGGCGATGGCCAGGCCGTAGTCGGCGGGCGAGAACCCGGCCCGCCCCATGGCCACCGGCAGTCCGACCGCGCCCTGCTGGAAGACGAGGGCGACGAGGAAGGACAGCCCGACGACGGCCATGTACCGCCCGTCGCGCAGCACCGTCATGAGGCTGACGTCGGCGTCGGCCTGCTTGGCCGTGGCGGTGGGCCGGGACTCGGGCACCTTCAGGAACACGACGAGCGCGCACGCCAGGGTCATCCCGGCCTCGATCAGGAACCCGGCGAGATAGCTGAACTCGGCGATGAACCCCGCGCCCATGGAGGAGACGGCGAAGCCGAGGTTGATGGCCCAGTAGTTGAGCGAGAAGGCCCGTACCCGGTCCTCGGGCCGCACGATGTCGGCCATCATCGCCTGCACCGCGGGCCGGGAGGCGTTGGAGGCCATGCCGACGAGGAAGGCGACGGCGGCGATGGCGATGGGGTCCCGCATGAACCCGAGCAGCGCGACGGACCCGGCGGTGGCGGTCTGCGCGATCAGCAGCGTGGGCCGCCTGCCGATCCGGTCGGCCATCACCCCGCCGCCCAGCGAGGAGACGACCCCGCCGAGCCCGTGCAACGAGGCCACGAGACCGGCGTACGAGGCCGAGTACCCGCGGTCGAGGGTCAGGTAGAGCGCCATGAAGGTGGCGACGAAGGCGCCCAGCCGGTTGACGAGGGTGCTGGTCCACAGCCACCAGAACTCGCGGGGGAGCCCGGAGACGGTCTCCCGGGCGGCTCGTCTCAGACGGGCGACGGACATGAAGGAACCCCCACGATGCACGCTGATGTAAGTAGCTACAACCAAAAGCGCAACTTACGTCCAGCGGCTGAATCCCGGCCACTCAATTAACGGATGCCGTCAACTGTCCGGCTGCTGGGCGCGGGCCCTGGCAGGGCTAATGCGTGGATTACGCTCTGAGGCATGGCCGACGCACCGTACAAGCTGATCCTCCTCCGCCACGGCGAGAGCGAGTGGAACGCGAAGAACCTGTTCACCGGCTGGGTGGACGTCAACCTCAACGAGAAGGGCGAGAAGGAGGCGGTCCGCGGCGGTGAGCTGCTCAAGGACGCCGGCCTGCTCCCCGACGTGGTCCACACGTCCCTCCAGAAGCGCGCGATCCGCACCGCGCAGCTGGCCCTCGAGGCCGCCGACCGCCACTGGATCCCGGTCCACCGCACCTGGCGCCTGAACGAGCGCCACTACGGCGCCCTGCAGGGCAAGGACAAGGCGGCCACGCTCGCCGAGTTCGGCGAGGAGCAGTTCATGCTCTGGCGCCGCTCGTACGACACCCCGCCGCCCGCGCTCTCGGACGACTCCGAGTTCTCCCAGGCGAACGACGCGCGCTACGCCTCCATCCCGCCGGAGCTGCGCCCGAAGACGGAGTGCCTGAAGGACGTCGTCGTCCGCATGCTCCCGTACTGGTACGACGGCATCGTCCCCGACCTGCTCGACGGCCACACCGTCCTGGTCGCGGCCCACGGCAACAGCCTCCGCGCCCTGGTCAAGCACCTGGACGGCATCTCGGACGCGGACATCGCGGGCCTGAACATCCCGACCGGCATCCCCCTCTTCTACGAGCTGGACGCCGACTTCAAGCCGGTGACCCCCGGCGGCAGGTACCTCGACCCCGAGGCGGCCGCGGCGGCGATCGAGGCGGTCAAGAACCAGGGCAAGAAGAAGTAAGCAGTACTGATCAAGGCCCCTGCCTGCGGCTCAGCCGTTGGTAGGGGCCTTTGTACTTCGCCGGGGCCGTCTCTGGGCCGTGAGCTGCCTGGCCGGGCCGTCGGGCGAGTCGGGTGACAGGACCGACGGAGTGCGATCAGGTCTGCTGCCTCGCCTCTGCCTGTGCGCCCGCATCGCGGAGCGCCGCGACCGCGATTCCGGCGGCTTCTTCTGGAATGCCGTCGAGGATCACAACCGGGGCTTGATCCACCAGGGCCTTGCTACGCCAGAGGCTCAGTCCTGCCAGTCGGCGTACGACCTGGGCCACATCGAGCGGGCTGGCGCCCGGGTCGACGAGGAGCACGTCCTTGGGCACGTCGTCGCAGACCAACGTGAAGTATTCGACCGCCATCCCTGGTTCCCTCCCGTTCTGATCAGGAGCGTAGGTGCCTGAGCCATCTCAGACACCGGGCACTGCGGCCTCAGCTGGTGAAGGTGAAGTACTTCCAGGAGCCGTGCGTCGTCGAGTTCACGGTGTCGCCCGAGGAGTTGTTGACGTAGGACGACCGCACGCGCATCGAGTAGCCGGTCTGGTGCGTGCCGCCCAGTTCCACCACCGACTTGCCCGTGGAGTCGAGCTTGAAGTACTGGGACCCCGCCGACCGCCAGGCGCCGGCGTAGTAGATCTGGAACTGCAGCCTCTGCGAGCGGCCGGGGTAGGCCGTCATCGTGGTCGTGAGGTGCGGATTGGTCGCCTTCCGGAAGTAGTACTTGGTGTGCCCGTCGACCGTGGCCGTCTTGTAGTAGCGGCTCAGGCTCAGCGACACCCTGACCTTCGCGCCCACCCAGCTCTTGGCCGTCTTCGGGGCGGTCCGCGCGTCGCCGGAGAAGTACGCGCTCACCGTGGTGTCGCGCTTCAGGGGCAAGGTGACCGACAGGTTGCCCTCGCTGTTGACCGTGCCGGTCCTGACCAGGTACTTGCCCTTGCCGTCGCCCGCGGTGTCCGCGTAGAGCGAGAGCGTCCGGTTCTTGTACGTCGTGCCGAGGTGGGCGGTGAACGGCACGTTGCTGGCGTAGGCGTAGATGTTGCCGTTCTTGTTCACTGTCAGGGTCGTGGAGCTCCGGGAGACCTCGACCGCGTCGGAGGCGGAGGCAGTCGTGCGATCGGCGTCGCCGGCGTAGGAGACCTTGTACGTGACCTTGCCGCCCGCGGGCGGGGTGTCGGTGAAGGAGAAGGTCCCGTCCGCCTTCACTGTCGCGGCCGGGAGCGCCTTGCCGTTCGGGGACTCCAGGTCCGTTCGGGTGACCGCGACGGTGGTCCCCGCGGGCAGCCCGAGCGTGTTCGTGACCTTGCCGGAGACGGTCAGCGACTTGGCACGGGCGGCCGTCGCCGGGGCGTTCACCGTGATGGCGGTGACGGCCTTGCTGGGGTCGGTGACGACGCGCAGGCGGTACTTGTTGCGGAGGTCGTGTGTGACCGCGAAGAGCCGGCTGCTGTCGGGCGCGAAAGCGAGGTCGCCGTGGTCGAGCAGGGTCTCTTGGGCGACTCCCCCCTGGTAGTCGGTGAAGTCGGCGGTCCGCCTCGGGGTCGTGCTACCCGGCTTGTAGATGGACACATGGGGGAGGCCGAAGGAGGCGTAAGTATCGGTGCCCCCCGCGACGAGGCCGTCCGGCGCGACATCCACCGACCGTTGTTCCCAGTAGCTGCTCGGATACCTGATGGTCTCTGACAGGTCTGAGGTCCGAAAGACCTGCTGGAACTCGCCTGCTGTGGTGGCCACCACGAGCTCTGTGCCGTCCGGGGTGAGCGCCAGGTCCTCCGCGGTGTTGCCGATGGCCGCGTCCTGCCCGCCGAGGAACGCGGTCCGGCTGGCCGTGCCGGACGACACGTCATAGATGCCGAGGGTGAAGTAGTACTGGCGCGAGCCGGCCGCCAGGGTGTTGGGAGCGCCGGGTGCCGAGTCCAGCAGGGGAGCGTCGTTCCACGTTCCGTCGGCCTCCTGGGCGAGGGAAACCCGCGTCTGCCCGCCGGACAGGTCGAGAGAGCCGATGTTGCCGTGACCGACGCTGCCATAGCCGAACCAGAGTTTGCCGCCCGCGAGCGCCAGGTGCTGCGGATCTGTGCCGTCACCCGTCGCGTACCGCCCCGTCTCGGTGACCGTCGCCGTGTCGATGGCCACGATCTCATCAGTTCCCGGCACGGCGACGTAGACCGTTGCCGAGTCGGCGGAAAGCTCCAGGCCGTCAGCCTGCGGCAGCGAGGTGATCGTCCCGATGACGGTGCCGTTGTAGTCGGTGGCAACGACCCTGCCTCCCGACGGGTCACTGATGAAGACCCGCTGGTGAACGCCGTCCACGATGATGTCGCCGCTGGACGAGATGGGCAGCGTGGCGCTGCTATCGGCGACAGCAGGGCCCGCGGCCGACCCGATCAGGGCTACAGAACTGAGAGCGACCGCGAGCGCCGTCACGGCCGAAATGCTGCGCACACGCACAGTGATGCAACCCCCACGAGGAAGAAAAGACTGCCCACAAGACCCCTGGAGCCCCTTCAGGGTTGTACGGCAAGATCCCCGGCAAGACCCCAGGGCAAGAAGAAGTAAGCAGTACTGATCAAGGCCCCTACCTGCGGTTAGCCCTTGGCAGGGGCCTTTGTGCCGGGCGTGCCCGTCGTGATCTGTGCCGACGGCCACAGCGAACGGGAGACGCGTGGGCCCATACTGAACCATGACGAAGCCTGCTGCGCCGAAGCGCCATTTGCCTACGAGTCCCTTCAAGGCCCCGGTTCCACCGGCTCCCAAGCACTTCGCCGTGGGAGATCAGGTCACACACGACATGTACGGCCTCGGCCGAGTGGTCGGCATCGAGGACGGAATCGCGGCGCTCGTGGATTTCGGCTCGGCGCAGATGCGGATCTTGAGCCCGTACGCCAAGATGACCAAGCTGTAGGACCGAAGGAAAGAGAGTCCTCCCATCGATACGACGTCGCTGTTCTCCGCCCTGGAAGGGCAACCCCGCCGCTCCACCGCGGCATCTCCGCCTCCGGCGACCAACCCCTTCCAGGCTCCCGACTTCGGGGAAGACGAGACCTTGCCGCTGGAGGACGTACCGGAGCCCGCCTCGGGCGTACGTGCGGTGCGGCCCGAGGCGGCTTAGCAAGAACCAAGAACGAGGCCCGGGCCGTGACCCGGGCCTTCTTGCTGCCGAGTGAGTTGTTCGTCTTTCCGTGTGGTCCCGGGCCGGCCTGCCGCTACCTGACGATGATGATCACGACGGATCCGTTGCCGAAGCGGTTGTCGAAGTGGTGGTGGCCGAAGCAGAACCCGGGGTGGTGGAAGCAGAAGCCGCGGTGATCGAAGCGGAATCCGTGGTCGAAGCGGAATCCACCGCGGTCGAAGCAGCGCCCGTTGTCGTTGTCGTGGCCGAAGCACGAGTCGGTGGTCACTTGGGTGTGCACGGCGGGGGCTGCCGCTGAGGCCGTGCCCGCCGTGCCGATCGCGGCGCCGCCGGCCAGCAGAACGCCGGCCGCGGACACCGCGAGCAGACGCCCCGCGTCGTGTGCTCGCATGATGGATGCACTCTTCCTTCCGGAACGAGCCGACCGGGGACGTACCCCCAGGTTGCGGCCCTACTTCTTCGATACGTGCGAGGCGCCTTTTCGGATTGCCGCCCGGACGGCACGACGTGTCGTGCACTAGCTCCGCGCAACCGGGGAACCCGGCAGGCACGGGACCCGCTCACCGCACGCCGTGCCGGGGGTGATGACCATGCAGTCCGGGCAGTCCCAGCAGTCGGCCTCGCGGGTCGGCGCGGCGCTCGCCGCAGCGGCGCGGGGGGCCGGGGATCCGCGGCGCGTTCCCGACGCGCTCTGCACGGCCTGCGTACGGCTGCTGCCCGTCACCGGCGCGTCCGTGTCGCTGTCCGGCGGGCGCGGGATCCGGGTGACCTGGTGCGCCAGCGACCGCGTCGCCGCACGGCTCGCCGAGCTGCAGTACACCGTGGGGGAGGGGCCCTGCCAGACCGCCCTCGATCAGGGCGTTCCGGTCTTCGCGGCCGACCTCGCCGGGCGGAGCGACACCTGCCGCTGGCCGATCTTCGCGCACGAGGCCGTCGGGCTCGGCGCGGCCGCCGTGTTCTCCCTGCCGCTCGGCGTCACCGGCACCGCCATCGGCACCCTCGACCTGTACTGCGACCGGCCCGGCGGACTGGCCGAGCCGGATCTGCGGACCGCGCTGCGGGTGCGGGACGCCCTGACGGACGCACTGACGGAGCTGCGGCCCAGGGGAGAGGAGAGGGGAGAGGAGGGGGAGGCGGCGTCCTGGGTGTGCGCCTCGCAGGCCGATCACACCGAGGTGCAGCAGGCCGTCGGCATGGTGATGGTGCAGCTCGACCTGGACCCCGAGCAGGCCCTGGACCGGATACGGGCCCGCGCGTTCGCCGAGGGCCGTACGGTCAGCCAGGCCGCCCGGAGGGTCCTGGCCCGCAAACTCAGCTTGCAGTAGCCGGTGCCCGGTGGACGAAGTGAGGGGCCCCGGAGTCACCGGGGCCCCTCACAGGTCGTACGCCGTCAGCCGCACTGGCAGGGAGCGCCCGACTGGCAGCCGCAGCCGCAGCCGGAACCGCAGCCGCACGCGGCCACGAGCGGCAGGCTCCTCATCTCGGCGGGCTGGTCGGTCTCGCGCTCCTGGGTGGGGTCGGGCGTGGTGCTGGGGGATTCGGCCATGGGTCCCTCCTCGACACTGGGGCCTGATGCCCTCGCCCATTCCATGCCCGTTTATCCGGGCGCATCAACGGCGCACAGAGGCGTCCGCGCGCCCTGCCCGATGGCCTTCGAGCCCCCGGGGCAACGCCGGTGTCAGGCTTCGTCGACCCCGGTGACGGGCTGGATGTCGGGCTGCAGCTCGTCCGCGTGCTCGCCCGTGACCAGGAAGACGACGCGCTTGGCGACGGCCACCGCGTGGTCGGCGTACCGCTCGTAGTAGCGGCCCAGCAGGGTCACGTCGACGGCCGTCTCGATGCCGTGCTTCCAGCGCTCGTCGATCAGGTGCTGGAAGAGGGTGCGGTGCAGCTGGTCCATCTCGTCGTCGTCCTGCTCCAGCTGGAGGGCGAGGTCGACGTCCTTCGTCACGAGCACCTCGGCCGCCTTCGCCATCAGGCGCTGCGCGAGCTGGCCCATCTCCAGGATGGTGGCGTGCAGGTCGTGCGGGACGGCGCGCTCGGGGAAGCGCAGCCGGGCCAGCTTCGCCACGTGCTGGGCGAGGTCGCCGGAGCGCTCCAGGTCGGCGGACATGCGCAGCGACGTGACGACGATCCGCAGGTCGGTCGCCACCGGCTGCTGGCGGGCGAGCAGGGCTATCGCCCGCGCCTCCAGGTCGTGCTGGAGCTCGTCCACCTTCTGGTCGGCCTCGATGACGCTCTCGGCCAGCTTCAGGTCGGCGTCGAGGATCGCCGTCGTGGCGCGCCCGATGGCCGACCCGACCAGCCGGGCCATCTCCACCAGACCGTCGCCGATCGAGTCAAGTTCCTCGTGGTACGCGTCCCGCATCAGGGTTCCCTCTCGTACGTTCTCTTTCGGGGCTTCCGGGGGCCGTGACACCAGGCGCCCCGTGGCGAAACCGGCGGTGCGAACCCCACGCTCCCACGTTCTGCCTCGCACGCGTCCGTTTCTGCCACCCCAAATGAACCACTACTGGCTCCAAGGTGAACTCTGGGCGACGAGTGTCCGAGGTCGCACCTCGACGGCTGTGGGTATGTCGTACCCCATGCCTAACCTGGATGCATGGACGTGAACGCGGCGGTCGCCGCAGCGGCAGCGATCGCCGGGGTGCTCACCGGCGTCATCGCCATGCTGGCGTTCCGCTGGAGCGAACGCGACCAGAAGCGACCGACCAGGACTTCTTTGCACACCGATCCCGTACTCCCGCCCGGCGTGGACACCGTGCTGTCCGTGCTCCGCTCCTCGGCCGTCGTCCTCGACGAGGCCGACGCCGTCGTCAAGGCAAGCTCCGCCGCGTACGCCCTCGGGCTGGTCCGCGGCGGCAAGCTCGCCGTCGAGCCCATGCTCCAGATGGCCCGGGACACCCGCCGGGACGGGGAGATACGCCAGGTCGAGCTGGACCTGCCCCGGCGCGGCACCGGACGGGGCGAGGCCCTCGCCGTCTCCGCGCGCGTGGCCCCGCTCGGCTCCCGCCTGGTCCTGCTGCTGGTCGAGGACCTCACCGAGGCCCGCCGGATCGAGGCCGTACGACGCGACTTCGTGGCCAACGTGAGCCACGAGCTGAAGACGCCCGTCGGCGCGCTCTCCCTGCTCTCCGAGGCCGTCATGGACGCCTCGGACGACCCCGAGGCCGTACAGCGCTTCGCGGGCCGCATGCAGATCGAGGCGACCCGGCTGACCAACCTGGTCCAGGAGCTGATCGACCTCTCGCGGGTCCAGAACGACGACCCCCTGGAGGACGCCGAGCCCGTCCGCGTGGACGACCTCGTCGCCGAAGCCATCGACCGCTGCCGCCACCAGGCGGGCACCAAGCAGATCACGATGGCCGCCGGCGGCACCGCCGACCTGCACGTCTGGGGCAACCGCGGCCAGCTC
Organism: Streptomyces sp. NPDC001816; assembly: GCF_042892235.1. Lineage (NCBI taxonomy): Bacteria > Bacillati > Actinomycetota > Actinomycetes > Kitasatosporales > Streptomycetaceae > Streptomyces > Streptomyces sp. NPDC001816. The sequence continues at coordinate 578,147 of NZ_JBIATY010000004.1, read as the reverse complement.
GCCGCCGCCCTCGGCAACCTCGTCGAGAACGCCGTCAACTACTCCCCGGCCCGCACCCGCGTCGGCATAGCCGCCCGCCGGGTCAACGCCCCGGGCGGCGACATGATCGAACTCGCCGTCACGGACCAGGGCATCGGCATCTCCGACAAGGACAAGGAGCGCATCTTCGAGCGCTTCTACCGCGTCGACCCGGCCCGCTCCCGGCAGACCGGAGGCACCGGCCTGGGTCTCGCGATCGTGAAGCACGTGGTCGCCTCGCACGGCGGGGAGGTCACGGTCTGGAGCGCCGAGAACCAGGGCTCCACCTTCACCCTCAGGCTGCCGGAGGCGGGTGCCGCCCGCGACCGTGCACAGCAGCACCCCGACCTCGACGAAGAGGCCGGCGGCACCGCCGACTCAACCCCGTACGAACCGCTTCCCGCCCCGGAGGTCCTTCCGTGACCCGAGTGCTCGTCGTCGAGGACGAGGAGTCCTTCTCCGACGCCCTGTCGTACATGCTCCGCAAGGAGGGCTTCGAGGTGGCCGTGGCGGCCACCGGCCCCGACGGACTCGACGAGTTCGAGCGCAACGGCGCCGACCTCGTCCTCCTCGACCTGATGCTGCCGGGTCTGCCCGGCACGGAGGTCTGCCGCCAGCTGCGCGGCCGCTCCAACGTCCCCGTGATCATGGTGACCGCCAAGGACAGCGAGATCGACAAGGTCGTGGGTCTCGAAATAGGAGCCGACGACTACGTCACCAAGCCGTTCTCCTCGCGCGAGCTGGTGGCCCGCATCCGCGCCGTCCTGCGCCGCCGCGGCGAGCCGGAGGAGGTCACCCCGGCCGCCCTGGAGGCGGGCCCGGTCCGCATGGACGTCGACCGCCACGTGGTGACGGTGTCGGGCTCGAAGGTCGACCTCCCGCTGAAGGAGTTCGACCTCCTGGAGATGCTCCTGCGCAACGCCGGCCGCGTCCTGACCCGCATGCAGCTGATCGACCGGGTCTGGGGCGCCGACTACGTGGGCGACACCAAGACCCTCGACGTCCACGTCAAGCGCCTGCGCGCCAAGATCGAGCCGGACCCGGGGGCGCCGCGGTACCTGGTGACGGTCCGCGGCCTGGGCTACAAGTTCGAGCCGTAAGCCGTACGACAGCGCCGAGTCGTACGTCAGTCGTACCGCGCACATACGAAGGGCGGCACCCCACTGCGGGGTGCCGCCCTTCGTATGTACTGGCTGTTGCTCAGTGGCTCGTGGCCGACTGCGACGCCGAGTCGCTCGGGGTCGCGCCCGTGGTCGCGGTCCCGGTGGCGGAGTCCGTGGCGGTCGCCGACGGGCTGGTCTTGCCGCCCTTGCGCGGCTTGCCGCTGCCGGACGCGGTCGAGCCCGGCGCGGCGGTGGCGGTCGCCGAGGCGGTCGGGATCTCGCTCGGACCCCAGCCGCTGAAGTAGCTGGCGGCCGGGACCACGAACGCGCGCAGGCTCACCGGACCGGTCTTGCTGAAGGTGAAGGTCACCTTCTGCGCGTTGCCGTCCTGGACCGCCTCACGGCCGCTGGCGATCACGGCGGACGCGTTGTCCTTGCCGCCGATGACGAGCGAGCCGTGCGCCGGGACGGTCAGGCTCTGGCCCTTGGCGGCGGACAGCTTGACCGGCTCGCCGCTGCCCTCGACGGAGATCGACTGCAGGGTCTGGTTCGTGTTGCCCCTGTTGAAGAGGGTCGCGGAAACGACGGCCGGACCGGTCGCCTTCAGGTCGGGCTGCGTGATGACCGTGGCGTTCTGGATCATGATGTCGCCGACGCTGGTCGCCGCGTTGTCCGGCTTGACCTGCAGGGTCTGCGAGTTGTTTCCGGCGCCACAGGCGGCGAGCGAGGCGATCGAGAAGGCGATGGCGGATGCGGCGAGGGCGCCGCGTCGAAGGCTGCTGCTCACGGCGGCGGCAACTCCTTGAACGCAGGGGCGGCTCCCCTTATAAAGCCGCCCTAAGTGTCTGTCAGCGGCCTTAGGTTACCGAGCCGTTCCCGCGCGGCCGCACCCGACCCTCCCCCAGGCACCGGGCTTCCCTCCGGGTGGGGGTACCTCGCCGCCCACAAGTGACTCGCGAGTCACTTTGCCGAGGCGCTCGTCCGCCATTCACATAACCCACCCGCAAGACCGCAGTCCGCATCCCCGCAACACGGTCCCCAAATTTTCCGTGAAGGAATGTATGGCCACCTCGGATATTGATCATCCGGTGCCCATCCGGCCTCCCGTGATCAATTCCGGATTCGTCTCGTACCCGGCTCCTGCGGCCGAACGGAGTAGCGGAAGTCGTACGCTTGGAACTGGACAAATCGGGATGTTCAACCTCTTGGGCGAGACTCCGCGAGGTTGTGACGTACGTGTTTCGCCTCGCCCGGAGAACTGCCCCGACCTGCGAATACCTGTTGCATCTCGGCCCGGCGAGTGCCCGCGAAGCACGTTCCTGTTGTTGTTGTCAAGCCCCGAGATATGCCCTGACCTGCGAAAACGCCATTCAGAAGACGCCGTATCCGTGTTACCCTTGATAGCCACGGAAGGGGTACCTGTCACATGACGTTCAAGGTTGGCGACACCGTGGTCTATCCCCATCACGGGGCCGCGCTGATCGAGGCCATCGAAACTCGCCAGATCAAAGGCGTGGACAAGACCTACTTGGTGCTGAAGGTCGCCCAGGGTGACCTGACGGTGCGTGTGCCAGCGGACAATGCTGAGTTCGTGGGCGTGCGTGATGTGGTCGGTCAGGACGGGCTGGACCGGGTCTTCGAGGTGCTGCGTGCGCCGTATGCCGAGGAGCCCACGAACTGGTCTCGTCGCTACAAGGCAAACCTGGAGAAGCTCGCCTCCGGCGATGTCATCAAGGTCGCGGAAGTCGTGCGTGACCTGTGGCGTCGTGAGCGCGAGCGCGGTCTCTCCGCCGGTGAGAAGCGCATGCTCGCCAAGGCTCGGCAGATCCTGGTGAGCGAGCTCGCCCTCGCGGAGAACACGAACGAGGACAAGGCCGAGGCCCTGCTCGACGAGGTGCTCGCCTCCTGACGTGCCACCGGCGGCTTCCGCTGCCCGCAGCCCGTTCAGCACAGTGAAATGCCGCGGTGCCCGATGACACTGATCCTGTCGCCGGGCGCTGCGGCATGTTCGTCCCCGGAATGTTCCGGCCGCCGTGAGACCGCCGGACCACCTGTCGTTCATCTCGGGGGAAGTCCCCCGATACTTGGTGTGCCGGGCCCGGGCAGATGGCTCGACCAGGGTCACGGAAGGGTCCGGTCAAGGCTTCGCGCCCGGCACTCCTCCAGGCCATACCCACCTAGGTCGAGCACACAAACCTGACAGGAACCGATGTCTGACGATTCGCGCCCCGCACCTGCGCAGATCCCCGTCGCCGCCGTGATTCCCGCGGCCGGCCGGGGCGTACGGCTCGGCCCGGGCGCCCCCAAGGCGCTCCGCGCGCTGAACGGCACGCCGATGCTGATCCACGCGGTCCGCGCCCTCGCCGCGTCCCGCCATGTCTCCCTGGTGATCGTCGTCGCCCCGCCGGACGGCGCCGCCGAGGTCAAGTCCCTGCTCGACGTGCACGCGCTGCCCGAGCGCACCGACTTCCTCGTCGTCCCCGGAGGGGACAGCCGCCAGGAGTCGGTCCGGCTCGGCCTCGACGCCCTGCCGCCCGAGTACGGCGTCGTCCTCGTCCACGACGCGGCCCGACCGCTCGTCCCCGTCGACACCGTCGACGCGGTCATCGAGGCCGTGCGCGACGGCGCCCCCGCCGTGGTCCCCGCGCTGCCGCTCGCCGACACCGTCAAGGAGGTCGAGCCCGCGGCCGTCGCCGGCGACCCCGAGCCGGTCGTGGCCACGCCCGAGCGGGCCCGGCTGCGGGCCGTGCAGACGCCCCAGGGCTTCGACCGGGAGACCCTGGTCCGCGCCCACGAGACCGTCACCGAGGACGTCACCGACGACGCGAGCATGGTCGAGCAGCTCGGCCTCAGGGTCGTCACCGTCCCCGGTCACGAGGAGGCCTTCAAGGTCACCCGCCCCCTCGACCTCGTCCTCGCCGAGGCGGTCCTGGCCCGCAGGAGGCTGAACGATGGCTTCTGAAGCATCCGCTCTGCGGCCGCAGGGCGGGCTGCCCGTGCTCCCCCAGGTCGGCATCGGCACCGACATCCACGCCTTCGAGGAAGGCCGCGAACTGTGGTGCGCCGGCCTGAAGTGGGAGGGCGAGGGTCCCGGCCTGGCCGGGCACTCCGACGCCGACGTCGTCGCCCACGCCGCCTGCAACGCGCTCTTCTCCGCCGCCGGGCTCGGCGACCTCGGCCAGCACTTCGGCACCGGCCGGCCCGAGTGGTCCGGCGCCTCCGGTGTCACCCTGCTGACCGAGGCCGCCCGGATCGTCCGCGAGGCCGGGTTCGCCATCGGCAACATCGCGGTCCAGGTCGTCGGCCCCCGCCCGAAGATCGGCAAGCGCCGTGACGAGGCCCAGAAGATCCTCTCCGAGGCGGCGGGCGCACCGGTGTCGGTGTCCGGCGCGACGACGGACGGCCTCGGCTTCCCCGGCCGCGAGGAGGGGCTGATGGCGGTGGCCACGGCGCTCGTGGTGCGAGTGGGCTGACGGCGTGCGAGGGTGCCTGCAGAGCGATCAGTGACCCGCCCCCAGGTCCCGGAGGTACCCCCATGCCCGCCGCCCTCTCCGACCAGCTCAAGTCCCTGCTCGACGGTCCCGTCTTCATCGTGGTCGGCACGGTCCAGCCCGACGGCAGCCCCCAGCTGTCCCCGGTGTGGGTGAAGCGGGACGGCGACCAGATCCTGTTCTCCACGACCGTCGACCGCCGCAAGAAGAAGAACCTCGACCGTGACCCCCGGGTGAGCGTCGTCGTCCAGGACCCTCAGATGCCCTACGTCTACGGCGAGATCCGGGGCACCGCGGAGATGACCACACAGGGCGCCAAGGAACTGATCGACGAACTGTCGTTGAAGTACACCGGCAAGACGTACGCGGAGTTCAATCCGGCTTCGGCCGAGGACGCCGACCGTGTGATCGTTCGGATCACCCCGCGGAAGGTCGTCGGGCTGATGTGAGGCAAGCGGCACGAGGCATCACTCCCGGCCCACTACCCTGGAGTGGTGACCATTCGCCTGTACGACACCAGCGCCCGGCAGATCCGTGACTTCTCCCCGCTCAAGCCGGGTTGTGTCTCGATCTACCTGTGTGGTGCCACCGTGCAGGCGGCACCGCACATCGGGCACGTCCGCTCGTACCTCAACTTCGACATCATGCGCCGCTGGTTCCAGTACCGCGGCTACGACGTGACGTTCATCCGGAACGTCACGGACATCGACGACAAGATCATCGCCAAGGGCGCCGACCAGGGCCGCCCCTGGTGGTCGATCGGGTACGAGAACGAGCGCGCCTTCAACGACGGCTACGACGCCCTCGGCTGCCTCCCCCCGACCTACGAGCCGCGCGCCACCGGGCACGTGACCGAGATGGTCGAGATGATGCGCACCCTCATCGAGCGCGGCCACGCCTACGAGGCCGACGGCAGCGTCTACTTCGACGTCCGCTCCTGGCCCTCCTACCTGGAGCTGTCCAAGCAGGACCTGGACGAGATGCGGCAGCCCGCCGAGGAGGGCATCACCGGCAAGCGCGACCCGCGCGACTTCGCCATGTGGAAGGCGTCCAAGCCGGGCGAGCCCGACTGGGAGACGCCGTGGGGCCGTGGGCGCCCCGGCTGGCACCTGGAGTGCTCCGCCATGGCCCACAAGTACCTCGGCTCCGCCTTCGACATCCACGGCGGCGGCCTCGACCTGATCTTCCCGCACCACGAGAACGAGATCGCCCAGGCCAAGGCCTACGGCGACGACTTCGCCACCTACTGGGTGCACAACGCCTGGGTCACCATGAGCGGCGAGAAGATGTCGAAGTCGCTCGGCAACTCGGTCCTCGTGAGCGAGATGGTCAAGCACTGGCGCCCGATCGTCCTGCGTTACTACCTCGGCACCCCGCACTACCGCTCGATGATCGAGTACAGCGAGGAGGCGCTGCGCGAGGCCGAGTCGGCGTTCGCGCGGATCGAGGGCTTCGTGCAGCGGGTCGTCGAGCTGGCCGGGAAGACGGTCGAGCCGGCCGCCGAGGTCCCGCCCGCCTTCGCCGAGGCGATGGACGACGACCTGGGTGTCCCGCAGGCCCTGGCGATCGTGCACACCACCGTCCGGCAGGGCAACAGCGCGCTGGCCGCCGACGACAAGGAAGCGGCCGTGGCCCGGCTCGCCGAGGTGCGGGCCATGCTCGGCGTCCTCGGCCTCGACCCGCTCGACCCGCGCTGGGCCGGTGAGGGCGCCGACCGGGGCCAGGACCTGCACGGCGTGGTCGACAGCCTCGTCCGCCTCGTCCTCGACCAGCGCGAGTCCGCCCGCGCCCGCAAGGACTGGGCCACCGCCGACGCCATCCGCGACCAGCTGAACCAGTCCGGTCTGGTCATCGAGGACAGCCCCCAGGGCCCGCGCTGGAGCCTCGGCCCGCGCTAGCCCCCGCTTGATCGATTGTGCCGTCCGGCCCTCCGGGCGGCACACTGCATAAGACGTACGTACGAAGCTCACGAAGACAGGTAGGTCATGGCCGCGAACAACCGCCGCATGTCCGGCAAGAAGGGCGCGCAGGTCGGCAGTGGCGGCCAGCGGCGCAAGGGCCTGGAGGGCAAGGGCCCGACCCCGCCCGCCGAGATGCGCAAGGGGCACAAGAAGAACCGCATCGCCAACGCCAAGGCCAAGCAGGCCGTGCGCCGCCCGGTGCCCAGGGGCCGGGGCGGCAAGTCGTCCTCCGAGCTGGTCGTCGGCCGCAACCCGGTCGTCGAGGCGCTGCGCGAGGGCGTGCCCGCGAACACCCTCTACGTCCAGCAGTTCATCGACAACGACGAGCGCGTCCGTGAGGCCCTCCAGCTCGCCGCCGAGCGCGGTGGCATCAACCTCATGGAGGCCCCGCGCCCCGAGCTGGACCGCATGACGAACGGCCTGAACCACCAGGGTCTGGTCCTGCAGGTCCCGCCGTACGAGTACGCGCACCCGGAGGACCTCACCGCGGCCGCCTACGACGAGGGCGAGGACCCGCTGATCGTGGCGCTCGACGGCGTCACCGACCCGCGCAACCTCGGCGCGGTCGTCCGCTCCGTCTCCGCCTTCGGCGGCCACGGCGTCGTCGTCCCCGAGCGCCGCTCGGCCGGCATGACCGCCGGCGCCTGGAAGACCTCCGCCGGCACGGCCGCCCGCACGCCGGTCGCCCGTGCCACCAACCTGACCCGCGCCCTGGAGGCCTACAAGAAGGCCGGCATCACGGTCGTCGGCCTGGCCGCCGACGGCGAGGTCGAACTCGGTGCGCTTCAGGCCCTCGACGGCCCGGTCGTGATCGTGGTCGGCAGCGAGGGCAAGGGCCTGTCCCGCCTGGTCGGCGAGACGTGCGACTTCCGTGTGCGGATTCCGATGCCGGGTGGTGCGGAGTCGCTCAACGCGGGTGTGGCGGCGGGAATCGTCCTGTACGAGACGGCTCGCCGACGCGGCTGAACAAGCGTCCGCCGTCTCACCCGTGCGGGGTAATTCAGGCGTCCATATGGCGTTCCGGGCCGCTTTGACGCGGTCCGGACACATCCGCCCGATCAAAGCAGTGTCCTAACTCCACGTCACTCGGTTAGATGAGTGTGGACACCAGAACACCCCGCACACCCACGGGGGACCGCTCGTCGGGATTCGACGACGCTCCCGCGCTGAGCATGGTGAAGGTGCCGAGCGATCCGGCGCAGGTCATCGTCAATCACGCCAGCTTCCGCGTGCAGCTGGGCGCGTCGGCGAGACGCAGCCAATCCTCGTGGATCGCCGGGCACCTGAGCGCCACCCAGAACAACGCCCGTATGCCGGTCGTGGGCACGGCGGGCCGGGCCGGCACCGCGGCCGGCCGCCGCCGCCCCGTCGTGTGGAGCGGCAGGTCCGCCCCCGACGACACCGGCGCCCACCGGCTGCTCCAGGCCGTGCGGGGCAGCAGCGTCCGCCACGCCGACGAGCCCGTCGAGGCCGGCGCCACCCAGGTCATCCCGCGCGTCGGGACCGGCTACGACGGCGGCTACGCCCGCGGCTACGACGAATTCGACCAGACCGTCGAGACCCCCGTCGTCGGCCACCAGCGCACCGCCCCCGAGGACGGCACCCGGCTCCTGCCCCACATGCGCACGGTCGGCAGCGCCTACGACGAACCCGCCTACGACGAACCCGCCTACGCCGACGACGAGTTCGACCACTACGAGGAGAGCGCCGGGGCGGGTGACCGCCCCGCCAAGCGCCACGGCGACGACTCGGCCCGGCACGCCTACTACCCCGGCCGCCGGATGAACCTCGGCGTGGTCCTGCTCCCCCTGCGCATCTTCCTCGGCTTCATCTCCATCTACGCCGGCATGGGCAAGCTGTGCGACCCCGTCTACTTCGACGGCGGCAAGCGCGGCTCCATGGTCAAGTGGCTCAACACCCTGCACCCCTGGGAAGTCGCCGAGCCCCTGCGCCAGTTCGCCCTGCACCACCCGGTCGGCTCCGGCCTGGTCATCGCCTTCCTCCAGGTGGTCGTGGGCGTCCTGACCATCCTCGGCTGCTGGCAGCGCGTCGCCGCCGTGGTCGGCGCCCTGCTCTCCGCCGCCCTGATCGTCACCGTCAGCTGGAAGACGGTCCCCGCCTACGACACCCCCGACATCATCTACCTCGCCGCCTGGTCCCCGCTGATCATCGCCGGCGCCCCCGTCTACTCCGTCGACGGCCGCCTAGCCGGCAGCGCCTGGCGCCGGCTCGGCCCCCGCTCCGACATCTGGGAGCTGCGCCGCTACGTCCTGCGCCGCGGCTCGCTCATCACGGCCGTCACCGTCGGTCTCACCCTGCTCGCCGGCTCCATGCTGGGCGGCGCCGTACGCGACTCCAGCCGCGTGGTCGTCCCCGGCCCCGGCGACGCCCCGCGCAACAACCTGCCGGGCTCCGCGCTGCCCGAGGAGCCCAGTCAGCGGCAGCGGACGAGCCCGTCGGCCTCCGCCTCACCCACGGGCGGCGCCACGGCCGGTGCGAGCCCCTCCGGGGCGGCCACGACCCCGGGCGCCAGCCACAGCGCCGGCGCGACCACCACGACGCCCACCCAGACCCAGGGCACCACGGGCCAGGTCCCGCCCCGCCAGTCCTCCCCGACGGGCGGCGCCCCCAGCACCACGGCGGGCCCGACCACCACGGGCGGCACGTCAACGGGCGGCAGCACCTCCACAGGCGGCACCGGCACCTCGGGCGGCACCACGTCCTCCGGCCAGCCGGGCCTGGTGGGCGGCATCCTGGGCTAGCCGTACGAGACACCAAAGGGCCCCGTACCGCGAAGGTACGGGGCCCTTTGACGTCCTCTTCTGTCAGCGACCCAGCGCCGCCAATTCCTTAGCCGCCTCAGTCAGGTCCTTGGCCGTATCAATGGCCCGCCAGTAGGCCCCCTGCGGAATCGGGAACCCGAACAGCTTCCGCTCCCGGGCCAGCCGAGGAAACGTCGTCCGCTCGTGATCCCCCCGCTCGGGCAGCAGCTCCACGAACTCGGGCGAGAACACGTACACACCCGCGTTGATCTCGAACGGCGACGGCGGTGCCTCGATGAAGTCGGTGATGTGCCCGAACCCGTCGGTCTTCACCGCACCCCAGGGAATCCGGGGCCGGGCCAGCGCCAGCGTGGCGACGGCGTCCCGCTCGGTGTGGAAGTCGGCCATGTCCCGCAGGGAGAAGCGGGTCCAGATGTCGCCGTTGGTGGCGTACCAGGGCCGGTCGGGGTGGGGGAGGTGCGTGGCGGCGTACTTGAGGCCGCCGCCACGGCCGAGGGGCTCCGTCTCGACGACGGTGGTGACGGAGACGGGCAGGTCGGCCGTGTCCAGCCACTTCTGCAGGACCTCGGCGAGGTGGCCGCAGGAGACCACCACGTCCGTCACGCCCTCCTCGGCGAGCCAGGCCAGTTGGTGGCCGATGATCGGAGTGCCCGTACCGGGGATCTCGACCATCGGCTTGGGCCGGTCGTCGGTGTAGGGACGCAGCCGTGAGCCCTGGCCACCGGCCAGGACGACGGCTTGAGTGGGGCGCAACGCGGCGCTCGGATGGGTCATGCCCCGAACTGTACGTGGCGCCCCGGCCGGAATTCCGACCGCAACCTGCTCCTTAAGGAGCCGTTACCGAGTTCCGAACCGGCACTCAGCTGTGCGCGGCCAGGACCCCGGTGGCGAAGGCGGTGTCGCAGACCGGGCGGGCGTAGGACTGGGCGCGCGAGGCGCCGTAGATGCGCACCGCCGCCCTGCCCAGGGCGCGGGCGATGGAGGTGCAGTGCTTCGCCAGCGCCGGGTGCCCGTTGACCGCCTGCTGGAGGTGGGTGAGGACCACGCCCGGGTTCTTGTCCTGCAGCTCGGTCATCAGCTGGTCGCGGAGCACGTCCTGCGGGGCGTGGGAGACCGCCTTCGGGGCGACCTCCGCCGAGGAGACGTCCGAGGCGGTGAGCACCGAGCTGGAGGGGCTTCCCGTCCAGTTGACGCGGGTGACCGCGAGGGTTCCGGAGAGCACCAGGACGACGGGCAGGACGAGGGCGAGAGTGCGACCGATCCGGTGGGCAGGGCCGCCCCGATGGCCGCGTCGCGTCTGAGGGTTGGTGGAGTGCTTCACGCGTGTGAGGGTAGCGCCCGGTAATGATTTGGCGACATTTAGTCACCCTTATGGGGGATGAAGTGGCGCAATTTTCTGGGTAAAGCGTTGACGCACGGTGCCCGAAATGATTGCTGTGCCGGGGTATTTCGCGGCAATGAGCAGGGCCCCGCGGGGGTCCGCGGGGCCCTGCTCGTCAACCTGCGTGAAAACGCCCTGCTCAGGCCGTCAGTCGGAGAGACGCTCGCCCGTCGAGGTCGAGAACACGTGGGTCTCGCCCGGACGCGGCACGACGTGCAGGGTGGCGCCCTTCTCCGGCACCTGGCGGCCGCCCACGCGTACGACCAGGTCCTTGACCTCGCCGCCGACTTCGGCGGTGCCGTAGACGTAGCCGTCGGCGCCCAGCTCCTCGACGACGTTCACGGAGACGGCGAGACCGGCCGGGGCGTCCTCGGTGTCCTTGGACAGGGAGGCGGCGGCACCGCCGCCCAGCTCGACCACCTCGAAGTGCTCGGGCCGGACACCGACGGTCACCGTGCGGTCACCCTTGTCGGCGGCGGCCTTCAGGGCGTCCCGGTTGACGGGGACGACGCTGTTGCCGAACTTCACGCCGCCGTCGGTGATCGGGACCTCGACCAGGTTCATGGCGGGGGAGCCGATGAAGCCGGCGACGAAGAGGTTCGCGGGCTTGTCGTACATGTTGCGCGGCGAGTCGACCTGCTGGAGGAGGCCGTCCTTGAGCACGGCCACCCGGTCGCCCATCGTCATGGCCTCGACCTGGTCGTGGGTGACGTAGACGGTGGTGATGCCGAGGCGGCGCTGCAGGGACGCGATCTGCGTACGGGTCGAGACGCGGAGTTTGGCGTCCAGGTTGGACAGCGGCTCGTCCATGAGGAAGACCTGCGGCTCACGGACGATGGCGCGGCCCATGGCGACACGCTGGCGCTGACCGCCGGACAGGGCCTTCGGCTTGCGGTCCAGGTACTCGGTGAGGTCGAGGATCTTCGCGGCCTCCTCGACCTTCTGCCGGATCTCCGCCTTGTTGACGCCGGCGATCTTGAGCGCGAAGCCCATGTTGTCGGCGACCGTCATGTGCGGGTAGAGCGCGTAGTTCTGGAACACCATGGCGATGTCCCGGTCCTTGGGCGGCAGGTGCGTGACGTCGCGGTCGCCGATGCGGATGGCACCGCCGTTGACGTCCTCCAGGCCCGCGAGCATCCGCAGGGAGGTGGACTTTCCGCAACCGGACGGGCCGACCAGGACGAGGAACTCGCCGTCCTCGATCGCGATGTCGAGTTGGTCGACGGCGGGCTTGGTGGAACCCGGGTAGATCCGGGTCGCCTTGTCGAACGTGACAGTGGCCATGGTGAATGGGCCCCCTTCTACCGGCAGGAACGTGCCGGACGATCCGTTGTAGGAAGGTGGTGGTGTAGTCCACGAGGGTGAACTGGGTCAGGACGGTACCTGGCGTTCACCTGCTCTGTCAGTACCCGGGCCGCTGTGAACTTCGCGGAAATTTTCGACAAGGGGTACCCCGGGCCTGGGTACACTGCACGGGCGCGCAAGCGCACGCCTCCTTAGCTCAGCTGGCCAGAGCAACGCACTTGTAATGCGTAGGTCGTCGGTTCGAATCCGACAGGGGGCTCGGCAGGGCGAAGGCCACCCGCACCTCACAGTGCGGGTGGCCTTTGTCGTCTGTGCAGGTCAGGCGGTGTGGAGCAGGGTTCGCAGGACCTTTCGCAGCTCCGCCTCCGGATCCGGGACGGCGCCCGTCGCCCGCCACGCCACGAATCCGTCCGGCCGGACCAGGACGGCGCCGTCGGCGCTGGTGCCGTGGGCCTGGGCCCAGTCGGTGCCCTCGGCGTCGTACGTCAGGTCCGCGTCGGCGCCCGGGCCGATCCGGTACGCGTCGAGCCGTACTCCGTCCGTGTCGGCGATACGGCGGGCCGCCGCGTGCCAGCCCGCGTCGTCCGGGGCGTCGGAGAGCAGGACCAGGGAGCGTTCGTACAGGTCGAGGGTGGACAGCCGGGTGCCTGCGCGGCGCAGCCAGAGGTGGGGGGCGCGGGTGCCGGGCCGGCCGGTCAGGTCCAGGGCGTCGGGGACGACCGGCCGCTCGGGGTCGGTGCCGAGGGCGGCGCCGTGCGGGTAGTGGTAGCCGAGGACGACGTTGAGGATGCCGCCGCGCTTGGCGCCGCCGACACCGGGGGCGGGGGCGAAGCCGGGGTGGCTGTGCTCGACCGAGCGGGCGGAGGCGCGGGCGCTGGTGGCGAGGGCGACCGGGCGGCGCTCGGTGTCGTACGAGTCGAGCAGGCCGGGGCCGGCCCAGCCGGCCAGGACGGCGGCCAGTTTCCACGCCAGGTTGTGGGCGTCCTGGATGCCGGTGTTGGAGCCGAAGGCGCCGGTCGGGGACATCTCGTGGGCGGAGTCGCCGGCGAGGAAGACCCGGCCGAAGGAGTACTGGTCGGCGACCCGTTCGGCGGCACGCCAGGACGCCTTTCCGGTGATTTCCACGTCGAGGTCGGGCACGCCCACCGCCCGCCGGATGTGGCGCCGCAGGCGTTCCTCGGTGAACTCCTCCAGCGTTTCGCCGTACTCGGGGTGCCAGGGGGCGTGGAAGACCCAGTGTTCCTTGTTGTCGACGGGCAGGAGGGCGCCGTCGGCGTCCGGGTGGGTGAGGTAGCAGCAGATGAAGCGGCGGTCGCCGACCACCTCGGCCAGGCTCGCGGAGCGGAAGGTGACGCTGACGTTCGCGAAGAGGTCGCCGGGGCCCGTCTGGCCGATGCCCAGCGCGGTGCGGATGGGGCTGCGCTGGCCGTCGGCGGCGATCAGGTAGTCGGCGTGGACGGTGTAGCGCTCCTCGGTGGTGCGGTCGCGGATCACCGCGGTCACCCCGTAGGCGTCCTGCTCGAAGGACTCCATCTGGTGGTGGTAGCGCAGGTCGCCGCCGAGTTCCCGGGCGCTGTCCACGAGGACGGGTTCGAGGTCGTTCTGGCTGCACAGGCACCAGCTGGTGGGGCTGAGCTCGGCGAGTCCGCCGCCCGGGTCGATGTGCTTGAACAGCCATTCGCCGGCGTCCCCGACGAGGGTCGGCGTCTGCAGGATGCCGTGGTTGTCGGCGAGGAGTGAGGCCGCCGCCGTGATGTCCGGCTCGATGCCGGCCACCCGGAACAGTTCCATCGTCCGCACGTTGTTGCCGCGTCCGCGTGGGTGGATCGAGGTCCCGGAGTGGCGCTCGACGAGCATGTGCCGCACACCGAGACGGCCCAGGAACACGGACATGGACAGGCCCACCAGAGAGCCGCCCACGATGAGGACGGGGACCCGGTGGTCGGCTTTTTGATGCATCGAAGCCTCCAGAGGCAGGGGTGGGCGTGTGGGGCGCCCTGTGAGTTCTCATGCCCGGTGGCGCCCGCTCCGCGTGCCCAATCACCCACGTGGTTCATACGAGTCGCGGGGTGGTGGGGACCGGCACAGGATCAAGGAACGCTGCCGTCGCGTCACTCGCGGCCGGCGATGCCTCTGCCCCGCGAAGGAGATGTGTGCAGGATGACCACGACGTCTGAACGTCTTTCAGAGAAGCTGACACGCGAGGTCTCGAAGCGTGTCTCCCAGTCCGTGTTCGACGGTTCCCGGCTCCGGGTCGTCCTCCTGGTCGACGTCTACGACGGCGCACAGCAGCAGTTCCTGGAGGCGTACGAGAAGCTGTGCAAGCAGGTTGCGTCGGTGCCCGGCCATGTCAGCGACCAGCTGTGCCAGTCCATCGAGAATCCCTCCCAATGGCTCATCACGAGTGAGTGGGAGAGTGCCCCGCCGTTCCTCACCTGGGTGAACAGCGAGGAGCACGTGCGGATGGTGCAGCCGCTGCACAGCTGTGTCCGGGACACCCGGTCGCTGCGCTTCCACATCGTGCGGGAGACCGGCGGCGCCGAGCACAAGCCGTCGGCGGAACGCCGGCTGCAGGCTCACCCTCGCATCGGCGACGGCGTGATCCGGCACGCGCTGACCTTCACGGTCAAGCCGGGCAGCGAGAAGAAGGTCGCGAAGATCCTCGCCGGCTACGCCTCGCCCGAGGCCCAGGTGGACGAGAAGACGCGGCTGTGCCGGACCTCGCTGTTCATGCACGGCAACCGGGTGGTGCGGGCCATCGAGGTGCGCGGCGACCTGCTCGCGGCGCTGCGGCACGTGGCCCAGCAGCCGGAGGTGCGGGCCGTCGAGGAGGCGATCAACCCGTACCTGGAGCAGGACCGGGACCTGGGCGACCCGGAGTCGGCCCGGATGTTCTTCACCCGGGCGGCGCTGCCGGCCGTGCACCACGTGAACACGGAGGACCGGTCTGAGGGCAGGCGGCAGGCCCTGTACTACCCGGCCCGGTCCGGCTGCGGACTGCGGCTGGCCGAGCTGATCGCACAGGCCGACTCGGCGGCCGCGGACGATGCGGCGAGCCCCCTGCTGCGCAGCACGGTCTTCCAGCGGGACGACGTGGTCGTGCGCCTGGTCGACATGCGCGGCGACCAGGAGGCCGAGGTGGTGCCGCGGGAGTCCCGGATGGCCGCCGAGGTGCGGGAGCTGCTCGACGCCGAGGTCGCCCGCATGGACCTGATCACCGACCGCCGCTCGCCGGGCGCCTGATCCGGCGGCCGGGTCCCCCCACCGCCAAGCGCCGACGCAGCGCACATCCAACGGAGGAAACGTTGTCCATCAAACCCCGTCCGAAAATCGTGGACCTCAGTGAGGTCGAGCCCAACGTCCGGCGAGGTGGCGACCTGCGCGCCATGCTCACCCCTGCCACGGTCGGCTCCACCAGCGGCTTCATGGGCGTGGCCATCGTGCAGCCCGGTGACCGCATCGGGGAGCACTACCACCCGTACTCCGAGGAGTTCGTGTACGTCGTCTGCGGGCAGCTGGAGGTGGACCTGGACGGTGAGCCGCACGCGCTGCGGCCCGAGCAGGGTCTGATGATCCCGGCCCACATGCGGCACCGTTTCCGCAACACCGGCAAGGTGGAGGCGCGGATCGTCTTCCACCTCGGTCCGCTGGCCCCGAGGCCCCAGCTGGGCCATGTCGACACCGAGGAGACGGAGGTCATCGGGGCCGCCGCGGTGATCACCGAGGCGGATGCCGCGCACGCGGCCGACCGGGGTCGGGTTCGGTCATGACCCGGCGCGTGGCGGTCACTGGCATAGGCATCGTTGCTCCGGGCGGCATCGGCGTACCGGCATTCTGGGATCTGCTTGCCGACGGCCGGACCGCGACGCGGGGCATAACCTTCTTCGACCCCTCGGGGCTCAGGTCGCGGATCGCGGCGGAGTGCGACTTCGACCCGGCGGCGCACGGTCTGGATGCGGACCAGGCCGCCCGGGCGGACCGGTACATCCAGTTCGCCCTGGTCGCCGGGGAGGAGGCGGTCCGGGACTCGGGTCTCGACCTGGCCCGGGAGGATCCCTGGCGGGTCGCGGTCTCGGTGGGCACCGCGGTCGGCGGCACCACCCGCCTGGAGCACGACTACGTCCTGGTCAGCAACCGCGGGCAGCGCTGGGACGTCGACGACCGCGAGGCGGAGCCGCATCTGCACCGGGCGTTCTCGCCCAGCACGGTGGCCTCCGCGGTGGCGGAACGTTTCGGCGCCCAGGGTCCGGTGCAGACCGTCTCCACCGGCTGCACCTCCGGCCTGGACGCGGTCGGGTACGCCTTCCACACCGTCGAGGAGGGCCGGGCCGACATCTGCATAGCAGGCGCGTCGGACTCGCCGATCTCCCCGATCACCATGGCGTGCTTCGACGCGATCAAGGCCACGTCCCCGAACAACGACGATCCGGCACACGCCTCCCGGCCCTTCGACAACAACCGTGACGGGTTCGTCATGGGCGAGGGCGGTGCGGTGCTCGTCCTGGAGGAGCTGGAACACGCGCGGGCCCGTGGCGCGCACGTGTACTGCGAGCTGGGCGGCTACGCCACCTTCGGCAACGCCTACCACATGACCGGACTGACCAGCGAGGGCCTGGAGATGGCCCGGGCGATAGACACCGCGCTCGACCACGCCCGGCTCGACCCCACGGCGATCGACTACGTCAACGCGCACGGCTCCGGCACCCGGCAGAACGACCGCCACGAGACGGCGGCCGTGAAGCGGGCGCTCGGCCACCACGCCTACGACACCCCCATGAGCTCCATCAAGTCGATGGTGGGGCACTCCCTCGGGGCGATCGGGGCGATCGAGGTGGTCGCGTGTGTGCTGGCCCTGGCCAAGCAGGTCGTACCCCCTACCGCGAACTACGAGACCCCCGACCCCGAGTGCGACCTGGACTAC
Organism: Streptomyces sp. NPDC001816; assembly: GCF_042892235.1. Lineage (NCBI taxonomy): Bacteria > Bacillati > Actinomycetota > Actinomycetes > Kitasatosporales > Streptomycetaceae > Streptomyces > Streptomyces sp. NPDC001816. The sequence continues at coordinate 561,184 of NZ_JBIATY010000004.1, read as the reverse complement.
GTCCCGCGCGTCGCCCGCGAACGGAAGCTGACCAGCGTCCTGTCCGTGGGCAGCGGGTTCGGAGGCTTCCAGTCCGCGGTGGTCCTGACCCGGACGAGGGACCGGACTAGGGAGAGGACAAGATGAGCGAACCGCATGACCGGCGCGCGGCCGTCACCGGCATCGGGGTGGTCGCGCCCAACGGCACCAGCACCGACACCTTCTGGAAGGCCACCCAGGGAGGTCTCTGCGTCCTCGACCGCATCACCCGCGAGGGCTGTGAGCACCTTCCGCTGAAGGTGGCCGGCGAGGTCCGCGCGTTCGATCCGGCGGTGACGATCGAAGAGCGGTTCCTCGTCCAGACCGACCGGTTCACGCACTTCGCCATGGCCGCGGCCGACTTCGCGCTGGCCGACGCCCGGCTCGGGCAGGCCGACACCTCCGGGGAGCCGTACTCCATCGGTGTGGTCACCGCCGCCGGGTCCGGCGGCGGTGAGTTCGGCCAGCGCGAGCTGCAGCGGCTGTGGGGCAAGGGCAGCCGGTTCGTCGGCCCGTACCAGTCCATCGCCTGGTTCTACGCCGCGAGCACGGGTCAGGTCTCCATCCGCCGGGGGTTCAAGGGCCCCTGCTCGGTCGTCGCCTCCGACGAGGCTGGCGGTCTGGACGCCCTCGCGCACGCGGCGCGGGCGGTGCGGCGCGGCACCGACGTGATCGTGGCCGGCTCCACCGAGGCGCCGCTGGCGCCGTACTCGATGGTCTGCCAGCTCGGTTACGAGGAGCTGAGCCGTGAAGAGGACCCGACCCGCGCCTACCGCCCGTTCACGGACGCCGCCTGCGGCTTCGTGCCGGCGGAGGGCGGCGCCATGCTCGTGGTCGAGGCGGAGCGCTCCGCCCGCGAGCGCGGCGCGGACATCCGGGCCTTCGTCGCCGGGCATGCGGCCACCTTCACCGGTGCCTCCCGCTGGGCCGACTCCCAAGGCGGCCTGGCCCACGCCATCCGGCAGGCCCTGGACGAGGCCGGCTGCGCGCCCGAGGAGGTCGACGTCGTCTTCGCCGACGCCCTCGGGGTGCCGGAGGCGGACCGGGCCGAGGCGCTCGCGCTCGCCGACGCCCTCGGCGCACACGGCACCCGGGTGCCGGTCACGGCGCCGAAGACCGGCGTCGGCCGGGGCTACTGCGCGGCGCCCGTGCTGGACACCGCGGCGGCCGTGCTCGCGATGGAGCACGGGCTGATCCCGCCGACGCCGAACGTCTTCGACGTCTGCCACGACCTCGACCTCGTGACCGGCCGCGCCCGCGTCGCCGAGCTGCGTACGGCGCTGGTGCTCAGCCGCGGACTCATGGGGTCGAACTCGGCGCTGGTGCTCCGGCACGGCGCCGTGAACGCCTAGCAGTACAGGAGGTAATCGCATGTCCGCACAGATCACCGTGGAAGAACTGGCCGCGCTGATGAAGCAGGCCGCCGGGGTCACCGTGGCCCCGGAGGTGCTTCTGGAGCAGGGCGAGTCCGGCTTCGACGCCCTCGGCGTCGACTCGCTCGGCCTGCTCGGCATCGTCGGCGAGCTGGAGAACACGCACGGCACCCCGATGCCGCCCGACGCGGAGCGCTGCAAGACGCCCCGGCAGTTCCTCGACCTGGTCAACAGCACTCTGATGGCAGGAGCCTGACATGGCAGGACACACACAGAACGAGATCACCATCGCCGCGCCGCTGGACCTGGTCTGGGACATGACCAACGACCTGGAGCGCTGGCCCCAGCTGTTCAGCGAGTACGCGTCCGTCGACGTCCTCTCCCGGGAGGGGAAGAAGACGACGTTCCGGCTGACCATGCACCCGGACGACAACGACGTCGTCTGGAGCTGGGTCTCCGAGCGCGAGCCCGACCGCGACACCCTCACTGTGAAGGCCCGCCGCGTCGAGACCGGCCCCTTCGCCCACATGGACATCCACTGGCGGTACGAGGAGGTCCCGGCCGGCACCCGGATGGTCTGGACGCAGGACTTCGCGATGAAGCCCGACGCCCCGGTCGACGACGAGTGGATGACCGACAACATCAACCGGAACTCCAAGGTCCAGATGGCCCTCATCCGGGACAAGATCGAGAAGGCCGCCGCCGGACACCGGCCCGCACCGGCCCTGGCCGACTGAACCGGAAGAAGGAGCAGGCCCCATGCACCAGGCCCTGATCGTCGCCCGGATGGCCCCGGGCTCCGCACCCGGCATCGCCAAGGTCTTCGAGGAGTCCGACCGCGGAGAGCTGCCCCACCTCGTCGGTGTGGTGCGGCGCAGCCTCTTCCAGTTCGGCGACGTGTACATGCACCTCATCGAGTCCGAGCGGGAGCCGGGACCGGCCATCGCCAAGGTGACCAACCACCCCGAGTTCCGTGACATCAGCGAGCGCCTGCAGGCGTACGTCAGCGCGTACGACCCGGAGACCTGGAGGTCCCCCAAGGACGCGATGGCACACCGCTTCTACGTCTGGGAGCGCGACTGAGCCGTACGGCCCGTCCGGACGGCCACCGGCCGCCGGGCCCGCAGCGTCGCGGGCCCGGCGGCCGGTGCTCTGTACTTCTTCGTGTCACCCGGGCACGTGGCAGTCGAACGCGTGCAGATACGGGTTGACCGGCCGGATGTCCTCCACCTTGAGGCCCGCCGAGGTCAGCCTGCTCACCATGGAGTCGGTGGTGTGCTTGGCCCCGCCGACGTTGAGGAGCAGCAGCAGGTCCATGCCGGTGCTGAAGCGCATCGAGGGGGTGTCGTCCACCAGGTTCTCGATGACGACGACCCGGGTGCCGGGGCCGCCCGCCTCGACGACGTTGCGCAGCGTCCGGGCCGTGCTCTCGTCGTCCCACTCCAGGATGTTCTTGATGACGTAGACGTCGGCCTGGACCGGGATCGCCTCCCGGACGTCGCCGGGCACGATCCGCGCGCGGTGCGCGAGATCGCCGCCCTCGCGCAGCCGCGGCAGTGCGTTGTCCACCACCCGGGGCAGGTCGAGCAGACTGCCCCGCATCTCCGGGTACTTGTCCAGCAGGCACGCCACCACGTGCCCCTGGCCGCCGCCGACGTCCGCGACGGACCTGCTGCCGGACAGATCCAGCAGGGCCGCCACCTCCCGTGCCGACTGCTCGCTGGAACGGGTCATCGCGCGGTTGAAGACGTCCGCGGACTCGGGGGCGTCCTCGTTGAGGTAGGTGAAGAACTCCTTGCCGTAGAGGTCCTCCACGACGTTCCTGCCGGTGCGCACCGCCTCGTCCAGCTTGGGCCAGGCGTCCCAGGTCCACGGCTCGGTGCACCACAGGGCGATGGCACGCAGGCTGTTCGGGTCGTCCTCGCGCAGCAGCCGGGAGGTCTCGGTGTGCACGAAGGTGCCGTCCGGCTGTTCGGCGAAGACGCCGTAGCAGGACAGGGCGCGCAGCAGCCGGCGCAGCGGCTTCGGTTCGGTCTTCACCGCGGCCGCGAGGTCCTCGACGGCCATCGGCGCGTTGTCGAGGGCGTCGGCGACGCCCAGCCGGGCCGCCGCCCGGACGGCGGCGGCACAGGCCGCGCCGAACACGAGTTCGCGCAGCCGCATGGGTGGCGGTGGGGCTGTTTCAGCGGACGTCATGTGCCGCCCTCTCTTTCTTCGGCGTTCGTCGGTCCAGCAGGGGCAGGGGGGTGCGGTCAGCACAGGCCCGCGGGCTTGGAGGCCCGGCAGGAGTTGTGCTGGAAGGCATTGCTCTTGCCGGTCTCGGTGTTGACCAGGTCCGCCGGGGAGTTGCTCGCGAGCATGTTGTCGCTGACCCGGTTCTTTTCGCCGGTGGCGCCCACGAAACTCTTGAACAGCACGATGCCGCCCGACAGCGGGGACGTGCCCGAGTGGTCGGTGACCAGGTTCCCGGTGACCGTGACCTCCTCGGTGCCGGTCAGGACGATGCCGGAGCCCTGGAGGGCGGGCAGCCGTTCGGTCTTCGGGCAGGACTTGTTGTTCTTGACGACGCGGTTGGCGGCCACTTCCAGGGCGCCGGCCTTGGGCTTGTTCTCGTCGCCGACGACGAGCACCCCGGCGCAGTTGCCGGTGACGTAGTTCTCCGCAACGGCGAGGTTGCGCAGCCTGCGCACGGTGACGCCGATCCGGTTGCCCTCCAGGCGGTTGCGCGCGACCAGCGTCTGCCCGGCGTCGTAGGCGCCCGCCTCCTCGGTGATGGTGTTGGCGAGGAACAGGCCCGCGTCGCCGTTGTCGTGCGCGTAGTTGTGCAGGAGCTGCCCGTGCACGGACCGCTCCTGGGCGATGCCCCACACGCCGTTCTTGTAGGCGTGCACCCGGCGGACGGTCATGGTGTCCGTCGCCATGCCGAACACACCGGTCTTGCTGAAGCCGGTCACGGCCAGGTCCTCGACGGTGACACCCTCGATGTTCTCGGTCTTGGTGCCCAGCACACAGATGCCGGTGCCGTGCTCGGCGCAGCTGTTGGCCGCCTTGTCCGAGGTCTTCTTGTTGACGGGCTTGATCACCGTCCCGGGGCCCACGCCGCGCAGGGTCAGCCCGGGCGTCATGATCTTGACACTCTCGTGATAGGTACCGCCGAGCACGAGCACGGTGTCTCCGGCCCGCGCGGCGTCCACCGCCTTCTGGATGGACTCACCCGGGCGGACCAGCAGGGTCTGGTGTGCGGCCGCGGCGGGAGCCGCGCCCGGTCCCGCGCCCACGAGGGCCGCGGTACAGGCGAGATATGCGACGTGACATCTCTTCATATCGCGTACCGTATGACCGTTCAATCCGGTAGTGCCCGGATAGTCCATCCGGCGGCGTGTCAGCCGCCGCGCACCTCCCGCCTGATCGCCGGCTGCACGCCTCCTCAGCTCATCCGGTCATACTGACGTGCGTGAACCGGGTCATCCGATGTCGGCGTGGGCTCCGGGCGGTCGCGGCCTGTGTCCGCAGGGCCCCGGGCGTCACGGCCTACGTCCGCAGCGCCCCGGGCACCTACGTCTGGCTGCTGATCCTGTTCGTCACCACCGTCGCCCTGCACCACATGTCGCCGGAGTTCGAGGAGGACTTCCTGCGGCAGCGGTCGACCAACATCCACGAGCTGTCGCAGAACCCGGTACGGGTGCTGATCACCAGCGCGATGTGGATCGACAGCGGGCACTGGCTGCCGTACGCCGTCCTGTACACCGTCTTCCACGCCCAGGCCGAACGCTGGCTCGGCACCCTGCGCTGGCTCGCGGTGTGCGTGGCCGCGCACGTGTTCGCCACGCTGATCAGCGAGCTGGCCCTGCTGAAGGCGATCCACGACGGCATGGCCCCGCACTCCGCGGTCAACACCCTGGACATCGGCGTGAGTTACGCCCTGGCGGGCGTGGCGGCGGTGCTCACCTACCGGATCGCGGCGCCCTGGCGGTACCTGTACCTGGTGGTCCTGCTCGCGATCTACACGGTCCCGCTCGCCACCAGCCGCACCTTCACCGACTTCGGGCACTTCCTGTCCGTACTGATCGGCCTGGCGTGCTGTCCGCTGGTCAGAGGCCGCGGCAGAGCATGGGACCCGAAGGAGACCCTGGCCGCGCTGCGGCGCATCACGACCGCCTCGTCGAACGGCGGACCGACCGGCTGACGCGGTGGAGCCGCCCCTCACCCCGTCGCCGCGGACGCCGGATTGCCCTGGTGGGTGAACGCGGCCCAGTGATGCAGACGGTGGAGGTCGGGGCGGGCGGCCTCGCGGCGCAGGAGGCCGTCGAGGGTGTGCGGAACCTTGCGGCGCGGGTTGAGCATCCACAGCTGGGCGGCGCGCAGGGCGTCGGGCGGGGCCAGCCCGCCGGCGGTGAGGTGATGGTGGAAGACGGCCATCATCACGGCGGTGGCACTGTCATGCACGGCCCAGCGGGACCCCACGACGTCGGCGGCGCCACCCGTGACCAGCGCGGTGGCGAGGCTCAGCGCCTCGTCGTGGTGGCGCGTGCTCAGGTCGGTCTCGCAGGCGCTGAGTACGACCAGCGGGCCCGCGGTGTCCGGCCGGCGGCCGTACGCGTCGTCATAACGCGCGCAGCGCCCGCAGCACCGGGTCGGCGGCGCGGCTTCCGGGTCCACCAGGTCCGCGCCGCCGCTGGTTCGCCCGTCACCCTTGGGACGCAACTCGATGTTCAGCCAGACCAGCACGCGGGTGAACTGCGGCGTGCTGCGTGAGCCGGCCAGGGCCACCAGGCCGCGGACGGCGTCGAGCAGCGCGTCCTCGGGGGCGGTGGCCTCATCGGGGTCATCGCCGTCCTCGGCGATGTCGGGTGCGGCGGCCGCACCCGTGACGGCTGCCTCGGTGAGTATCAGCTCAAGGTCCCGCTTGAACTCCGCGGTCCGCTTCTGGAACTCCGGATACTCCGGGGCGGGAGGGGCAGCGGCGAGGCGGTCGATCACCTCCAGGGCCTCCGTGATGTCCCGGGCAAAGACTCGGTCAGCACCCGCTCGTCGGCGGCGGAGAGCAACCGTCGGGCCTCCCGGACGGCGTCCTCCGCCTCCTTCCGCAGCTCCGCCAACCCGGCGCCGTCGTCGTCCCGTCGAACCTCGCTGCCCATCGGCTCCCCCGCCGTGCGCGTGCCTCGCCCCGTAGGACCCACTTCCACTCAGTCTCCAGGAGCGGTTAACGTCCGCGCATGACAAGCACGGCAAGCGGTGTCGTCAACGGCGGCATCTCCTTCTGGTACGCGGACGACGGTCTCCCGGCGGTGCGGGAGCCGCTGCCCGGGGACGCATCCGCCGACGTCGTCATCGTCGGCGGCGGCTACACGGGGCTGTGGACCGCGTACTACCTAAAGCAGGCCGCCCCCTTCCTGCGCATCACCGTCCTGGAGCAGAAGTTCTGCGGCTACGGCGCCTCCGGCCGCAACGGCGGCTGGCTGTACAACGGCATCGCGGGCCGCGACCGGTACGCGAAGCTGCACGGCCACGAGGCCGCCGTACGGCTGCAGAAGGCGATGAACGACACCGTGGCCGAGGTCGTCACGGTCGCCGAGGCCGAGGGCATCGACGCCGACGTGCACCGCGGCGGGGTACTGGAAGTGGCGACCACGCCCGCCCAGCTGGCCCGGCTGAAGGCGTTCCACGAGCACGAGCTGTCGTACGGCGAGAAGGACCGCGAGCTGTACGGCGCCCGGCAGACCGCCGAGCGGATCAGGGTGGCCGGCACGGTCGGCTCGACCTGGACCCCGCACGGGGCCCGGCTGCACCCCGTGAAGCTGGTGAAGGGCCTCGCGGTGGCCGTGGAGGCGCTCGGCGTCATCATCCACGAGTCGACCCCGGTCACCGAGATCCGCCCCAAGCACGCCGTGACCCCCTACGGCACGGTCCGCGCCCCCTACATCCTGCGCTGCACGGAGGGCTTCACCGCCTCCCTGAAGGGCCAGCGGCGCACCTGGCTGCCGATGAACTCCTCGATGATCGCCACCGAGCCGCTCACCGACGAGCAGTGGGCGGCCGTCGGCTGGGACGGCCGGGAGACGCTGGGCGACATGGCGCACGCCTACATGTACGCGCAGCGCACGGCCGACGGGCGGATCGCGCTCGGCGGGCGCGGGGTGCCGTACCGCTTCGGTTCGCGCACCGACAACGACGGCCGCACCCAGCCGGAGACGATCGAGGCCCTGCGGGAGATCCTGACCCGCTTCTTCCCCGCCCTCGCGGGCGTGCGCGTCGAGTACGCGTGGTCCGGTGTCCTCGGTGTCCCGCGCGACTGGTGCGCCACGGTCACCCTCGACCGGGCCACCGGCCTCGGCTGGGCGGGCGGCTACGTCGGCTCGGGCGTCGCCACCACCAACCTCGCCGCCCGCACCCTGCGCGACCTCGTCGAGCAGGACTCCGGCCAGGCCGGCCGCACCGAGCTGACCGACCTGCCCTGGGTGAACCACAAGGTCCGCAAGTGGGAGCCGGAACCGTTCCGCTGGCTCGGCGTCCAGGGCATGTACGCTACCTACCGCGCGGCCGACCGGCGCGAACTCCTCCGCCCGGGCACGCAGTCCTCCCGCCTGGCGCAGGTCGCGGACCGGGTGGCGGGGCGCCACTGAGGCATCACGGGTCGCCGGGCCCCCTGGAAACTCGTTGAGGCCGTGTCGCACCTGTGTGCGACCATCGCCTCAACTACCGACCATCCAGGGGGAATTCCTTGTCCGGCAACACCTGTACGGCGGTGAGACCCGGGCGGCTCACCGCCGTCGCCGTCCTCGTCTCGCTGCTCGCCTCACTGCTGACCCTCAGCGGGGCGGGCGCCGCCCGCGCCGACGACCCGTCGTGCGCGCCGCTCTCTCTCGCACCGTTCGGCGACCCCGGTGACGCCGCCGCCAAGGCGAGCGTCCCGGCCGACGGCACCGCCTGCTTCACCTTCACCGCCGACGCGCCGGGCCTGCACCTGGTGTCCCTGAAGGACGACAGCAGCGACCTGTACCCGCACGTCACCAGCGCCGACGGCACCCAACTCGACTGCTACAACGCCGAGTACGCGGACAAGGGCTGGTGCGACCTGCCCACGGCCGGCACCTACACGCTCAGCGTCCGCAACCAGGGCGGGTCGGCGGCGGACACGGCGGTGACGGTCGTCCCGCTCGCCTCCGTGAAGGGCTGCGCGGACTCCGTGGGCACCGCCTGGGACCTCCCGGTGGTCACCCGGACGACGGTGAGCCCCGTCGAGGTCGACTGCCAGCCGTTCGAGGCGAAGCCGGGCGAGCGGATCCGTCTCGCCTACGGCCCCAGGGTGGACGGCTCCTCCTCTGCCTGGATCACCGACGCGACCGGCGCCCGCATCTGCCCGCACTTCCCGGAGGACGGCGAGGACAGCTGCGTCCTGCCCTCCGGCGGCAAGGGCCCCTACCGCGTGATCTCCCAGGTGACGCGCGGGGAGAAGGGCTTCCCGGCCGAGTACGCGGTGAGCGTGCGCCGCCTGAACGACCCGCGGGGCTGCACCCCGGCACCCGTACGGCCGTACGGCGTCCTGAACGGTCCGGACCTCACTGCCAACCCCTGCTTCACCTTCACCGCCGACAAGGCGGGCCGGTACACCGTCCACCACGTCAGCGAGGACCGCTCCACCGGCCCGGTGCGGGTGTACGACGCCGAGGGCAGGACTGTGTGCCGGTCGGGCACCGACCCGTGCCGGGTGCCCTCCGCCGGCACGTACACCGCGCTCCTCGAAAGCCCCTACCCCTTCTCCGGCCCCCGCGAGGGCCTCGTCGTCCTCGACCGCGCCTCCGACGCCGGGTGCGAGACGACCGGGACGGGGCTGCACAAGGGCGAGTTGAGCACGGTCGGCCAGTACGACTGCCTGACCCTGCCCGCCCCGCAGGGCGCCCGGATCGCCGCGCTCACCCCGCTCGCCTCCTCCGGCGTCGACGCCGACGTGGAGGTGGTGGACCGGGACGGCGCCGAGCAGTGCGACGCGCGGAGCCTGTCCGCCGGCGACTGCGCCCTCACTGGTACGGCGCCCTTCCGCGCGCTGCTCCACACCGAGTACAGCGCCGAGGGCGCGACCGGTCCGTACGCGGTCGCCCTGTACCGCACGGACGGCTCGAACGACTGCCCCGTCCTGCCCGCCGGCAGCTTCACCGCCGACGGTGCGAAGGCGACGCTCACCACGGGCGACGGCGTCTTCGCGCACTGTCTGAGCATCCCGGCCGACGCCCACACGAGCGCCGAGGTCTTCCAGCTGACCGCCACCTCCGGCGACGTACCCGCGAAGTTCTCGGTCCTGGACTCCACCGGCAAGCAGGTCTGCGACCGCTCGGCCACCACCAGCGGCTGGACCCTGTGCCCGCTCACCCCGGGCAAGGCCCACACCGTGCTCGTCACCGGCCGCGACCAGGCCGCCGCCTACACCCTCACCCGCCGCGACGTCACCGCGACCGCCGACTCGGCGGGCTGCACCAGGACCGCCGCGGCCCGGGTGGGCGGAGCGTCGGTGAAGGGCACGTACGGCGCTCCCGGCACGCTGAACTGCGCGCAGGTCACCACCGACGCGGCCACCGACGTCCTCCACGTCGACGTCCGGGATCCGCTGGGTACCGCCAACATCGCCGTCCTCGGCGGTGACGGGAGCACCGAGTGCTCCTTCCGCAACCGCTCCTGCGCGGTCACCGGTTCCACCACCCACCAGGTCCTCGTCCAGACCCCGGCGAACCTGAAGGCCTCGCCCGAGTACCACCTGGACGCCCTGCGCATCGCCACCGCCGACGGCCCCGCGCCCGAGTGCACCAAGGTGCCGTCCGTCGCGTTCGGGTACGGGCCGGTCACCGGCACGCTCGACGAGTCGCACACCGCCGTGTGCGCGGCGCTGCCGACCGGCGGCTTCGACCGTTTCGACTTCGACGTCACGGACACCACCGGCGCCACCACCACGGCGGTGCCCGCGCTGTACAACACGGCCACCTGGAACAACGGCTGTACGCGCTACGTCCCCGAGAGCTACCGGTGCGCCGCGCTCGGTTCGTCCTCGGCGGCCACCCCGACGGTGTTTGTCCTCGGCCTCCCCGAGAAGGCGTCGAGCACCTCCTACAGAGCCAGGCTGGCCTGCTCCTCCTCGCTGTGCGGCACGGAGAAGACGTCCGTCACGGCGGTCAGCCCGGCCACGGGCGCGAGCGGCGGCAAGGTGCAGGTCACCGTCACCGGCACCGCGCTCGGCCCGGACACGGAGGTCCGGCTGAGCCGGGCGGGCCAGACCATCAGGGCGAAGGCGGACTCGGTCGCCGCCGACAACCGCTCGGTGACGGCCACGCTCGACCTGACCGGCGCGGTCCCGGGCAGCTGGAACGTCAGTGTGTTCACGGGCTGCTGTGAGTACCAGCGCGGCTCGTTCACCGTGACCGAGCAGCCCCGGCTGCAGAACACGGCCCCGCCCGAGGTGACCGGTACCGCCAAGACCGGCGCCAAGGTCACTGCCTCGACCGGCAGTTGGTCGCAGGCCCCGTCGTCGTACGGCTACCAGTGGAAAGTCGACGGGAAGGACATCTCCGGGGCGACCGCTGCGTCGTACACGATCCCGGCGTCCCTGGTCGGCAAGAAGCTCACCGTGAGCGTCACCGCCGCCAGAAGCGGCTGGAGCAGCGGTACGGCGACCTCGCCCGCGGTGACCGTGGCCAAGGGGGACGCGCCCAAGGCGACCAAGCCGCCGGTGGTCAGCGGCACGGCGAAGGTCGGCAGGACGCTGCGGACGACGAACGGCACCTGGAGCCCGGCGGCCACGTCGTACGCGTACGAGTGGTACGCGAACGGCCGGGCGATCAGCGGGGCGACCAAGTCGTCGCTGTCGCTGAAGGCGGCCCAGAAGGGCAAGAAGATCACCGTGAAGGTGATCGCCCACCGCACCGGACACAAGGACGGCTCCGCGACCAGCGCGCCGACCAAGGCGGTCACCGGCTGACCCGCCCGACAGACCACGGGTGAGGGGGAGGGTGGCCGTCGGCCACCCTCCCCCTCGACGGTTGCGGCGCGATGCGCGGCGGGTCAGGCCACCGGCTCCGCCACCCAGTCAGGAAGCAGCCCGCGCGGCTGCGGTCCTTGACGATGCGCAGCGGGAGCAGCGGGCTCGGGGCGCGGTTCTGCCACCGGACGAACGCGATGAGCAGGACGACACCGCCCGCGAACAGGCCGAGCACCAGCGGGTCGGTCCAGCCGCGCGGCTCGGCCTCGCTGAAGCCGTAGACGATCGCGACGAGTCCGCCGCAGCCGAGCAGGACACCGGGTACGTCGGTGCGGCCGGGGCGGTCGTGCAGCAGGGCGAAGGCCCCGAGGACCGCGGCGATGGCGAAAAGGCCACGAATCAGGGCGTATCGCATCCGCGTGCGGGGCCTTGCCGTGCTTGGGCCTCATGGCTCCAGCACCACCTTTCCGATCGTGCCGCGGTTCTCCAGCGCCCGGTGTGCCGCGGCCGCCTCGGAGAGCGGGAAACGGGTGACGGCCGGGCGCAGGCGGCCCCGGCCGGCCTCGGTGAGGGCGCGCAGTTCGAGGGCGCGCAGTCCGCCGGCCTTCTGCAGCATCGCCGGTCCGAGGACCGACTCGGAGAGCCCGTCGACGAAGTGGCCCCGGGCGCCCTCCCCGATGCCCTCCGCCGACCAGCCGAAGACGAGATGCCGGCCGCCGGGCCCGAGCAGCGCCACGGCCTCCCGGGCGGCCGCGCCGCCGACGCCGTCGTAGACGATCGAGGCGGGCCGGCCGGCGAGATGGGCGCGGACCCTGGCCGGCCAGGCGGTGTCGTTGTAGTCGACGGCGAGGTCGGCGCCGTCGGCCCGCGCGCGGGCGGTCTTCTCCGGACCGCCCGCGAGGCCGATCACCGTCGCTCCGGCGTTCTTGGCGTACTGCACGAGCAGGGTGCCGATGCCGCCCGCTGCCGCCGGTACGACGACCACGTCGTCCGGACCAGGCTCGGCGAACTGCGCGATCCCCAGCGCCGTACGCCCCGTACCGATCATGGCGACGGCCTCGGCGAAGCCCAGTCCTTCCGGGATCTCGTGCAGGCGCTCGGCGGCGGTGACGGCGAGTTCGGCGTACCCTCCGGGCGCGAAGCCCAGGTGGGCGACCACCCGCCGGCCGAGCCACGTCTCCTCGACACCGTCGCCGACGGCGTCCACGGCCCCCGCGACCTCACGGCCGGGGACGGTCGGCAGCGCGAGCGGTTCGGGCAGCGGACCCTGCTGACCCTCGCGCAGGGCCGTGTCGAGGAGGTGCACCCCGGCCGCCGCGACGGCGATCCGCACCTCGCCCGGCCCCGGGACCGGGTCCGCGGCCTCTTCGTAGGTCAGGTTCTCGGCCGGTCCGAAGGCGTACAGGCGCACGGCGTGCATGGGACCTCCCAGTGATCGTGTCTCCGTCTCCGGGGGCCACTTTTCAACCTCAAGCATGCTTGAGGTCAAGGACGGTCCGGCCGAGGATCAGCGACACCGCGGTGACCGCGCTGTTGAAGGACACCTCCGACAGCACGCCCGGCGCCGCCACCTGGTCGCCGGCCAGGTAGACGCCGTCGCCGCGGTCCACCGAGGGCCGGTCCCGCCAGCTGGTCCCCGGCAGGTCCACGGCCCCCGTACGACCCTCCGCCACGGACTCCCGGCGCCAGGTGACCCGCTCCCGCCAGCCCTCGAAGGCCAGGTCGAGCAGCTCCTCGGCGCGGGCGAGACCGCCGGCGCGCGCCTCGCCGGGCCCGATCGGGATCTGCCCCTGGATCAGCTGCTCGCCGGCCGGGGCGAGGGTCCGGTCCTGCGCGGTGAACCGCTCGATCCAGCCGGGCGCGTCCAGGTCGGAGACGGCGAAGGCGTCCCCGCGCCGGGTGCGCAGGGCGAGGTCGAACAGGACGGTACGGCCGCCGGGCCAGGTCAGCGAGTCGTCGCCGAGCAGCCGCCGGGCGGCGGACAGGGAGGTGGCGACGACCACTGGGGTGTCGGTCGGCAGGGTGTCGACGCGGGACAGCGTCTCGATCCGCACACCGAGGTTCCAGGCCCGCGCGGCCATCCGGTCGATGACGCTCGCCCAGCCGCCGCGTGGATAGTGCGCCTCGGGTGGCAGCTTGGTGGCCCGGCGCAGCCGCTCCTGCACGAAGGCGGCGGACAGGGCGCCCGGGTCGTGGTGGAAGAGGGCGACGGCGGAGTAGTTCGCCGCCGCCCGGGCGCCCTCCTCACCGGCGATGCCGGTCGCCCAGCTGAGGAAGTCGCTGTCGACGGGAGCCTGGCGGACGCTGGGGCGCAGCAGCTTGAGCAGGGCGAAGGGCGGGGTGCGGCGCAGGACGCCGTGGTGACGCAGCCGCAGCCGGGCCGCCTCCAGGGGCGGGAGCGGGGCGAGCGGCCCGATCAGGTCCCGCTGTTTGAGCCAGGTCCAGTGCGGGCCGCCGTTGTAGAGGGCGTGCGGGCCCTCGTTCGTCCGGTACGGCGCCTCGGCGGTGCGGGCCCGGCCGCCCAGGGTGTGGTGGGCCTCGTACACGGTGACCTCGGCGCCTGCCTCGGCGGCCGTGATGGCGGCGGTGAGCCCGGCGAAGCCGCCGCCGACGACGGTGATGCGATGCATGGGGTGCGTTCTCCCTCGGGTCGGTTCACCTTCCGTGCATACGACCGAACAGGGCCCCGAAATGTGACATCGGCCCGGCGCGGATCTGAAGTCCGCAGCTCAGGCGGGTTGTCAGTGGCGGGGTGCAGCATGGGGCCATGGCGAGGAGAGCGACGGGCACGAACAGGGCGGGGATCAAGGGCGCACGGCGGCCGGAGCTGCGGCTGCCGCCCCTGGAACCCTGGACGGACGGGGAGTTGGCGCCGGACGGTGACTACGACGGGCTGGAGTTCCAGGAGGCGGACCTGGCCGGGCAGGACGGCGCGGGCGCCCGCTTCCTGGACTGCGCGCTGACGGGCTGTGCGCTGGACGAGACGGCACTGGGCCGGGCCCGTTTCCTGGACTCGGTCCTCACCGGCCTGCGGGGCGTCGGCACCCACCTCGCCGAGTCCACGCTCCGCGACGTCGAGCTGATCGACCCCCGCCTCGGCGGCACCCAGCTCCACGGCGCCGTCCTGGAGCGGGTCGTGATCCGCGGCGGCAAGATCGACTACCTCAACCTGCGCGAGGCCCGCCTCAAGGACGTGGTCTTCGACTCCTGCGTCCTGGTCGAGCCGGACTTCGCGGGCGCCCGCCTGGAGCGGGTCGAGTTCCTCGACTGCGCCCTGAAGGAGGCCGACTTCAGCGGTGCGACCCTGAAGGACGTGGACCTGCGCGGGGCCGCTCCGCTGGAGATCGTCCGGGGCCTGGACCGGCTGTCGGGGGCGGTGATCAGCACCGGGCAGCTGCTCGATCTGGCGCCGGTGCTGGCGGGGGAGCTGGGGATCCGGGTGGAGGACTGAGCGCTCAGGGCAGGCGGGGGAAACGCGACTGGAGCGTCCAGATCGCCGGGTTCTCCGCCAGGTCCTCGTGGAGGTCGGTCAGATCGGCGATCAGGTCGTGCAGGAAGTCCCGTGCCTCGCGGCGCAGTTCGGTGTGGGAGAAGGTGAGCGGGGGCTCCTCGGCCGGCATCCAGTCGGCCTCGACGTCCACCCAGCCGAAGCGGCGCTCGAACAGCATGCGGTCGGTGGACTCGGTGAAGTCCAGCTCCGCGTGCTGCGGCCGGGAGGCGCGGGAGCCCATGGGATCCCGGTCCAGCTGCTCCGCGATGTCGCACAGCGCCCACGCGAAGTCCAGCACCGGCACCCATCCCCAGGCTGTGGACAGCTCCCGGTCCGACTTGGTGT
Organism: Streptomyces sp. NPDC001816; assembly: GCF_042892235.1. Classification (NCBI taxonomy): domain Bacteria; kingdom Bacillati; phylum Actinomycetota; class Actinomycetes; order Kitasatosporales; family Streptomycetaceae; genus Streptomyces; species Streptomyces sp. NPDC001816. The sequence continues at coordinate 545,994 of NZ_JBIATY010000004.1, read as the reverse complement.
CCGCGAGATAGACGTCCCCGCAGAACAGGTCGTGCCGCAGCGCGTGGACGTCCGCGCGGCGGTAGTCGGTCTGCGGCGGGTCCGGGAAGCGGTTGGAGAGGGCGTAGCCGATGTCGAGCACGGAAGAGATGGTGTCACGCCCACCGCCTCACCCCTGCTCCCGTCTGCTCCGCCCGCCTAAGATCACTGACATGTCCAGATCCGCGCGCCTTGTCCCGGCGGTCGCCACCCTGCTCGCTCTCGCCCTCACCGGCACCGCGTGCGACGGCGGGGTCCACGGCACCCCGGGGGGCTCCGGCCTGCGCGATCCGTACTTCCCGAAGGCGGGCAACGGCGGCTACGACGTCACCCACTACGCCCTCACGCTCGACTACACCCCCGGCACCAGCCACCTCACCGGCAAAGCCGTCATCACCGCCCGCGCCACGAAGGACCTGTCCGCCTTCGACCTCGACCTCGCCGGACTGGACGTCGACTCGGTCACCGTCGAGGGCAGGCGCGCCCGCTGGAACCGCGCCGGCCAGGAACTCGCCGTCCGGCCCCACGACGACCTCGACAAGGGCGAGACGTTCCGCGTCACCGTCCGCTACGCGGGCAGACCGAAGACCCTCACCGACGCCGACGGCTCCGAGGAGGGCTGGCTGCGCACCGCAGACGGCGCTCTCGCGCTCGGCGAGCCCGTCGGCGCCATGGCCTGGTTCCCCGGCAACAACCACCCCTCGGACAAGGCGACGTACGACATCACGGTCACCGTCCCGAAGGGCCTCCAGGCCGTCTCCAACGGAGAGTTGACCAGTCAGCACACCAAGGGCGGCCGGACCACCTTCGCCTGGCACTCCGCCCAGCCCATGGCCAGTTACCTCGCCACGGTCGCCATCGGGCGCTACGACATCACCCGCACCACGGGCCCGCACGGCCTGCCCGTCCTCACCGCGGTCGACCCCACCCAGGCCGAGGACAGCGCGAAGGTGCTCGCGAAGATCCCCGAGATCATCGACTGGGAGGAGACCAACTTCGGGCCGTACCCGTTCTCCTCCACCGGCGCGGTCGTCGACCGCCCGAAAGACGTCGGCTATGCCCTGGAGACCCAGACCCGGCCCGTCTTCCCCGCCGACCAGTTCGACACCAGCACGCTCGTGCACGAACTCGCCCACCAGTGGTACGGCGACTCGGTCACCCCGAAGAGCTGGCGGGACATGTGGCTCAACGAGGGCTTCGCGACCTACGCGGAGTGGCTGTACGAGGAGGACTTCGGCGACAAGAGCGCCCAGGAGACCTTCGACGAGCTGTACGAGGACGACGACGAGGCCCTGTGGGCCTTCCCGCCGGCCAAGCCCACAAGCGCCGCGCACATCTCCGACAGACCGGTCTACGACCGCGGCGCGATGGTCCTGCAGAAGATCCGCCAGAAGGTCGACGACGACACCTTCTACGACATCATCCAGGGCTGGGCCGCCGCCCACCGCTACGGCACCGCCGACACGGCCGACTTCACCGCGTACGTGGAGAAGAAGGCCCCGGACAAGGACTTCCGCGAGATCTGGAAGGACTGGCTGTACGGCGACGGAAAGCCGGACCACCCATGACAGGCAGTCCGGCCTTCACTCACCTACGTGCTAGTTGACGTTCACGGCCTTCCAGGCCGCCGCCACCGCGTTGTACTCCGCGCTGCCCGAGCCGTACAGGTCCGCCGCGGCCTGCAGGGTGCCGGTGCGGGCGCCCGCGTAGTTGGTCGTCGACGTGAAGTACGTGGTCAGGGCCTTGTACCAGATCTGGTCGGCCTTGGCCCGGCCGATGCCGGTGACCGTGGAGCCGTCGTAGGTCGGGGAGTTGTAGGAGACCCCGTTGATCGTCTTCGCGCCGCTGCCCTCGCTCAGCAGGTAGAAGAAGTGGTTGGCGACGCCGGACGAGTAGTGCACGTTGAGGCGGCCGACGGACTTCGACCAGTAGTCGGCGGAGCTGCCGTCCTTGCTGGGCTTGTCCATGTAACGCAGCGGAGTGCCGTTGCCGTTGATGTCGATCTTCTCGCCGATGAGGTAGTCACCGGGGTCGGAGGCGTTGTTCGCGAAGAACTCCACCGAGGTGCCGAAGATGTCCGAGGTGGCCTCGTTCAGACCGCCGGACTCACGGCTGTAGTTGAGCTTCGCCGTGGCCGCGGTCAGGCCGTGGCTCATCTCGTGACCGGCCACGTCGAGCGAGGTCAGCGGGTCGTTGTTGTTCGCGCCGTCGCCGTACGTCATGCAGAAGCAGCTGTCGTCCCAGAAGGCGTTGACGTAGGCGTTGCCGTAGTGGACCCGCGAGTAGGCGGCCTTGCCGTCGCCCGCGATGCCGTTGCGGTTGAACGCGGACTTGTAGAAGTCCCAGGTGACGCCGGCGCCGTAGGCGGCGTCGACGGCGGCGGTCTGGCGGTTGCTGTTCGTGCCGTCGCCCCAGACGTCGTCGGCGTCGTGGAAGAGGGCGCCGGTGCCGGACGTACCGCCGTTCAGGTCGTACGTCTTGTGGCCACCGCGGCCGCCGTCGATCAGGTCGAAGCCGCCGGAGGCCGACGGGGTGGTGCCGAGCGTGACGGTGCCGCTGTACCGGCTGGTGCCCGTGCCGGTGTCGATGCCCTCGTAGGAGTAGAGCTTCTTGCCGCTCTGCGCGTCGGTGATGACGTGCAGCTCGCTCGGGGTGCCGTCGTGCTGGAGGCCCTTGACCACGGACTCGTAGGCGAGGACCGGCTTGGCACCGGCCGCCCAGACGACCTTGCGGGAGGTCGAGGCAGTCGCCTTGGCGGTGTCGGCGGCCTTGAGGGCGGTCTTCTTCGCGCTCGCGGGGGAGACGGCCGCGGTGGTGGTCGGCACGGATATCCGGGCCTTGGCCGCCTTGTTGACACCCTTCAGCGAACCGTTCTTCGCGACGTGGGTGACCAGGTCGCCGCCGAGGACGGGAAGCCCGGCGTACGTCCGCTCGTAACGGGTGTGGACGGTACCGTCCACATCCTTCACCACGTCCCGGACGACCAGCTTCTCCTTGGCGCCGAGGCCGAGTTCCCGGGCCGCCGCACCGGCGTGCTGCTGGGCCGACTCGAGGGCGGCGGCGCGGGCCGTGGCGCCGAGCGGGAGGGCGGTGGCGCCGGGGGTGTGCGTGGGGGCGGCGGTGGCGGCGCCGTTCTGCAGCGCGAGGACGACCATCGCGGCCGAGCCGACCAGGGCGGCGGCGCGCACGGCGGTCTTGCGGGGAGCGTGGGGCTGCTGTCTCACTCGATCTCCTTCAGGCCGGTCTCCGTGGGGTGGAGACGCAGGCAGGACACAGGGGATGCATAGATGCGGCGGCGAGGAGAGAGTGACATCAGGAACGGCCTGTTTGACAGGCCGCCGACAAGACTTTACGTGTTTGTATCCGAAAGACGTGGTCTGGCATCCGATATGCGGACATGGGGGCTGAGGAAACAACCCCCCTTAGCTCCAGCGCATGTGACGCTCTTTATGTCACACCCCCCCCCGGCCCTCGGTAGGCACCGCGCCCTCCGGGACGACGACCGCGCCCCGGGCTGCCTACTGACGCGTCCGCAGGACCTTGCGCAGCACGGCGCACGGGCGGCCGTGGGCGCGGTCGGGGCGGTGGTCGATGACCTCGTAGCCGAGGGCGGTCCAGAAGGCCAGCCCGTTGGGGTTGTTGTCCAGGACGGCGAGCCGGACGGCCCGGCGCCCGCCGGAGCGGAAGCGCTCCTCGACCAGCGTGGCGACCCGCCGGCCGTACCCCTTCCCCTGCTCGGCCGCGTCCACCATCAGCAGCCCGATCCACGGGTCCGGGTCGGCCGGGTCGGGGTGCCGCGCGAGCGTGACCACGATGCCGACGACCCGCCCCTCGCTGCGGGCGAGCAGCACCTCGGCGTCCGGATGCGCCAACTCGTCGGCCAGCGCGGCCGCCACCTGCTCGGGCCGTACGTCGTCCGGGTCGGGGAAGTCGCCGCTGAGCGCGTGGAACTCGCGGTTGGAGGCGTACAGGGCGGTCAGCTCGGTGAGCAGCTCGGCCGGGAGGGAGCCGTCGGTCGACGAGAGCTGTTCGAGGAGCATGACGGGACCCTATCCACTGGCCGGCCGTTTCTGGGGCGCCGCGGTGCTGGATAGATTTCCGCAGGAGCCACACCATGTTCGGGGAGACGGAAGACGATGACGACCCAGCCACCGCCGTACGGCAACCAGCCTTCTTACGGCCAGCAGCCACCGCCACCACTCCCGCCGGCCCCCGCCCAGCCGGGCTTCGGCCCGCCGCCCCCGTACACCTACGCCCCGGCCGCACCCCCACCGCAGGCCAGTGGCCCGGAGTTCATGGCGGTCGACCGCCACAACTCGATCGTGGTCGACACCCAGGGCGTGGCCTTCGAGGACCACGGCATGTCCGTCGACTTCCCCTGGCAGGAGATCCGCAGCGTCCACTACAAGGCGAATCCGTCCGGCAAGGCCCTGATGGTGGCGGTGGTCCTCCCCGACGGCCGGTTCTACGAGTGCGTCGTCGAGGCGAAGCCGAGGGCGCGGCTGGGGGAGTGGTTCGCCCAACTGTCCGCCGTGCTGGGGTATTACCGGCCGGCGGGCTCGTAGGGCTGCTACACGGCACCGAATGCGGGGACCCCCGGCCGAAGCCGGGGGTCCCCGCACAGCGCGGCGTCCGTCAGACGTTCACGCCGAAGTCCTGGGCGATGCCCACCAGGCCCGAGGCGTAGCCCTGGCCGACCGCGCGGAACTTCCACTCCGCGCCGTTGCGGTACAGCTCGCCGAAGACCATGGCCGTCTCGGTGGCGGCGTCCTCGGAGAGGTCGTAGCGGGCGATCTCGGCGCCGCCGGCCTGGTTGATGATGCGGATGTACGCGTTGCGGACCTGGCCGAAGTTCTGGCCGCGGTTCTCGGCGTCGTAGATGGAGACCGGGAAGACGATCTTGTCGACGTCGGCAGGGAGGGCCGCGAGGTTGACGTTGATCGCCTCGTCGTCGCCCGCGCCCTCGCCGGTGCGGTTGTCACCCGTGTGGACGATGGAGTTGTCCGGGGTCTGCTTGTTGTTGAAGAACACGAAGTGGGCGTCGGAGTAGACCTTGCCCTGCGTGTTCACCGCGATGGCGGAGGCGTCGAGGTCGAAGTCCGTGCCGGTGGTGGTGCGGACGTCCCAGCCGAGGCCCACGGTGACGGCGGTCAGGCCCGGAGCCTCCTTGGTGAGCGAGACGTTGCCACCCTTGGACAGGCTTACAGCCATGATTGGGAGTCCCTTCCCTTTTAGGTTTCTGTGCCGACGAAGCTACCGTCACCGGGGAGAACGTCGAGGGGGGTCCCGATGGTTCCGGATCCCTTTACCTTTTTTACCCATGTCGAAAACCGGATGACGCGAGGCGGCCGGACCGGGAACATGGGATGCATGTCCGGGCCCTACCTCATCCGTGGCTCGGTCTCGCTTCCCGAGGCCGAGCTGACGTGGCGTTTCTCCAGATCCTCCGGGCCCGGCGGGCAGCATGTGAACACCAGCGACTCACAGGTGGAGCTGCGCTTCGACCTCGCGGCCACGGAGGCGCTTCCCGAGGTGTGGAAGGAGCGGGCGCTGCAGCGGCTGGCCGGGCGACTGGTCGACGGGGTCGTGGTCGTACGCTCCTCCGAGCACCGCTCCCAGTGGCGCAACCGCGAGACCGCCGCCGTGCGCCTCGCCGCCCTCCTCGCCGAGGCCACGGCCCCACCGCCCAAGCCGCGCCGACCGACCCGGATCCCGCGGGGCATCAACGAGCGGCGGCTGCGGGAGAAGAAGCAGCGCTCGGACACCAAGCGGGGCAGGTCCGGCCGCGACTGGTCGTAGCCCCTCCGGATGCCAGGTGACGTACATCTCGGCTCTCGGCGATCTCGGCTCTCGGTCATCTCGGCTCTCGGCTTCGGGATTCCCCGGTTATCTCTCTTCCGGAGTAGCAGTCTCTTCCGGAGGAGCAGTCATCCGCGCAGTCGTCCGCGCGCATTAAGCCGAGCGTTCACAGCACCGCCACCGAATTCCGCGGCGCCCGATTACCCCAACTGCCGGTAGCGGCCTCGGAAATACATCAGCGGGCCGCCCTCGGCGCTCGGCACCCGGGCGGTCAGCACCCGGCCGATGACGAGGGTGTGGTCCCCGGCCACCACCCGCTGCTCGGTGCGGCACTCCAGGGTGGCCAGCGCGCCGCCCACCAGCGGGGCGCCGGAGACCTCCCCGCGGAGATAGGGGAGGTCCTCGAAGAGCAGACGGTCGCTGATCCGGCCCTTCATGGCGAAGCGGCCGGCGACGTGACGCTGGCTCTCGGCGAGGACCGAGACCGCCCACAGCGGCTGCTCGTCGAGCAGGTCGTCCATGCGGGCACCCGTGCGCAGGCTGACCAGCACCAGCGGCGGGTCCAGCGAGACGGACATGAAGGCCGTGGCGGTCATGCCGACGTCCTCGCCGCCCGGCGCGGTCGGGTCGTCCGGATCCAGCGGCGGCTCCTGCGCGGTCACCAGGACCACGCCCGCGGCCAGCCGGGACATCGCCGCCCGGAACTCGTCGTTGCTCACCCCCTCAGCATGCCCGGAAGCAGGTGCGGCGGTGAGTGAGGGAGTGTTCAGCACGCCGGAGACGCTAATCTCCGCTCCGTGCGCGCCGCATCGGGCCCTGGACCGAACCGGGTCCTAGGACCCGGGGACCAGTAAACACACAGGGAAACCGCAGAAACTCCACCCAATTGTTCACGTTCTTCTGTGACTTGAGTCACAAGGGGCAGGAATTGTTGACCCTGTGTACCGAGTGGGCAGCGCGCTGTGATTCAGTGGCGGGAAGCTAAGAACACGACAAGAACCACCGGGGTAAAGAAGCGCCGAAGACAACCCTTGATTCGCTGCGAGGTCTCGGGGGGAGGGCGAGCATGGAGACCGAGTCGGAGCCGTATGTCCGTCTTGCGTCCCTGCGGCAGCTGCACCAGGTCATGGCCGACATGAACACGGCACGCAGCCTGGCGGACACACTGCAGACCGTCTCCGACGGCGCGGTGAACGCCCTCGGGTACGAGATGGCGTGCGTCAACCTCGTACGCCCCGATGGCGACCTCGTCGTCGCCGCCTTCTCCGGGAACCCCGCCGCCGAGGCCCTGATCACCGGCCGGGTCGGCTCCCGCGAGTCCTGGCTGCGCCGGCTGAGCATGGGCGAGCAGTGGGGCGACCTGGTGTTCATACCGCACACCGAGGGCTGGGTGCTGGACGACGACGACGTCCCGCAGTGGTACACCGACGGGCCCGCGCCCCGCTTCGAGGACGAGTGGCACCCCTCCGACCGGCTCTTCGCACCGATGTACACGCCCGGCGTGCAGGGCGGCTCCTCCGGTGAGCTGCTCGGCGTCATATCCGTCGACCGGCCGCGCAACGGCCGCCACCCCGGCGCCTGGGGCCGCGAGGCCCTCCAGATGTACGCCTTCCAGGCCGCCATCGCGATCAGCAACGCGCGTCTACGTGCCAACATGCAGCGCGCCCTGGTCCGCCTGGAGCGGGAGCAGCAGGCCCTCAGGGCCAGTGAGGAAAGCTTCAGGCAGGCCTTCGAGTACGCCCCCTCCGGCATGGCGATCGCCGAGATGGGCGGCGACCAGCACGGCCGGATCCTGCGCACCAACGACGCCCTGTGCCGCCTGCTGGGCCGCCCCGCCTCCGCGATGCGCCGCTACTCCTTCTCCGACCTCGTCCACCCCGAGGACATCGGGACCCTGCTCAGGACCTCCGCCGAGGGCGGCCGCGCGGAACTGCGCCTCGGCCGCCGCGACGGCTCGTACGTGTGGGTGTCGCTGCGCAACTCGGTCGTCGCGGACGCCGCCGACGGCCCCCGCTTCCTGCTCACCCACGTCGAGGACATCGAGGAGCGCAAGCGCCGCGAGCTGCAGCTCGCCCACCGCGCCTCCCACGACTCCCTCACCGGGCTGCCGAACTCCGCCGAGCTGCGCTCCCGGCTGTCGGCACGCCTGTGTCAGCGCCCGACCCACGCCGGCGCCCTGGAGTCCCTCGACGCGGCCTACGGCCACCCCGCCTTCGACGCCCCCGCCGGGCACGGCTTCGACTTCGCGCCGGGCGCGGAGGAGTACGACGGGTTCGACCACCACGTCCACACCGTCGCCCCCGAGGACGACCACGACGACGGCACCAAGGGCCTCGCGGTCCTTTTCTGCGACCTGGACGGCTTCAAGTCGATCAACGACCGCTTCGGGCACAACGCGGGCGACGCGGTCCTGATCGAGGTCGCCCGCAGGCTCTCCCGGGGCGTCCGCGACGGCGACACCGTGGCGCGCCTCGGCGGCGACGAGTTCGTGATCCTCGCCGACGGCCTCGGCAAGGCCGACGCCCAGGACCTCGCCGTACGCCTGCGCAACGAGATCATCCAGCCCATCCGCGCCGAGGGACGGGCCGTCCGGGTGGGCGCCAGTTTCGGCATCGGCTGGGCACACTGCGGCATGACTGCGGACGAAGTGTTGAAGTCAGCCGACGAACGGATGTACGTAGAGAAACGATCTCGTCCCAAACAGCACCGGCGCGCCGGATGATCCGCAGGTCAGTGAGTTGATGCGGTCCGAGTCACCCGTTTGGGCCAGCCAGAGCGGGTAGGCTCGCCATTCCAGACCTGTACCGCATCCACCCGCACCTGCTGAGGAGACCAAGGGATGACGCCCGGCGAAAACAGCCCGAGCACGCCCGAGGACGACGACCCGTTCGGCTATCTGTACGCCGACGGTCAGGCCAGAGGGGCCCAGCCGCCGTCCGGCGGGTACGGCTACCCGAACTCGGTCAGCAGGGTGCGTTCGGTCGGCGAGCGCACGTACGGCGGGCAGACGCAGCCTGTCCCGCAGCAGGGCGCCTACGGCGCGCCGAACGCCCACTACCAGGCCCCGGAGACGCTCCCCGGCGGCGCCCCGACGAGCAGCCGGCCCGGGCCGACCCCGGCCCGCGGCGGCCCGAACACCAAGGGCCTGCTGATCGGCGCGATCGCCGTGGTCGCCGCCGTGGTGATCGGCATCAGCATCGCGATGCTCAACGACAACGGGGACGACAACAAGTCCGGCAACCAGGCGGGCGCCACCCCGACCCAGTCCCAGAACACAAAGCCGAGCCCGTCGAGCAGCAGCTCGGCGGCTCCGGGGGAGCTGCCCAAGACGGACGCGAGCGCGCTGCAGCTCGGGCCCGGTGTTACGAAAGCGTCGGACATCAAAGGCGCGAAGGCCCAGGGCGGTACCTATGTGACGGGCTTCAACCACGTTGGAGCGACAGTCACCTGGACCGTCAACGACCTTGAGAAGGCCGGCTCCTACCGGCTGTACGTGCGCTACGGCATCCCGGGCGTGGACGCCAACGCAACCCTGGTGGTCAACAACAAGGTGGACCCGCGGCCGATGAGCATGAAGAACTTCGGTGGCGGCACGCCCGCAGGCGATTGGGAGAAGGGCTGGAAGACCACCTGGTCAAACGTGAACCTGAACAGGGGCGCGAACACGATCCAGATCGCCTGCAACGACGGCAACCAGTGCAACGCGAATCTCGACCAGTTGTGGCTGGTGAAGGGCTGAGTTAAGCCCCGCGGCTGAGCCCCGAGCGATGGCATCACGCCGCGCTGACCACCCCGCTCACCGCCACCCGCCCCCGCAGCTCCTCGTACGCCCCGGGGTCGAACTCGCCCGCCGCAGGGTCCCGTACGGTCGATGCCGACAGGGCGACCGCGCGGGCCAGCCGCTCCGGCCAGGAGAGCCGCTCCACGAGCCCCGACAGCAGGCCCGCGACCGCTGAGTCGCCCGCGCCGGTCGGGTTGCCGTGGACGCGGGCCGGAGGGGCGGCGCGCCAGCGGCCCTCGGGGGTTGCCGCGAGCAGGCCTTCCGGGCCGAGGGAGGCGACCACCGCGTGGGCGCCCCGGCGGCGGGCGTCCTGGGTGGCGCGCAACGGCTCGTGGGAGCCGGTGAGTTCGGCCAGTTCCTCGGTGTTGGGCTTGATGATGTCGGGGCGGGCCGCGACCCCACGGCGCAGGGGCTCGCCGCTGGTGTCCAGGAGTACGGGGACGCCGGCGGCGCGGGCGGCGCGGATCAGGCCCGCGTACGCGCCCACCGGTACCCCCGGCGGCAGGCTGCCGCACAGGGCCACCGCAGAGGCGGGGACCAGCAACTCCTCGTAGCGGTCCAGGAAGACGCCCCACTCGGTGGGGGATATCTGCGGGCCCGGCTCGTTCAACTGGGTCGTGTCGCCCGAGAGTTCGTCGACGACGGCGATCGTGCGCCGGGTGGCCCCCGCGACCGGCACCAGCGCGTCCGTCACCCCGGGGGTTTCGGCGAGCCGGTCGCGCACCGCGCGGCCCGTGGCGCCGCCCGCGAAACCGGTGGCCGTCACCTCGTGTCCGAGGGCCGCCAGCACCCGCGCCACGTTCACACCCTTGCCGCCCGGCCGCTCGATGACGTCCGAGACGCGGTGCGAGGCGTGCGGCCGCAGGGACCGTACGCGATAGGTGATGTCGAGAGCGGTGTTCAGTGTGACCGTGAGGATCACCCGGGCCGACCTCCCTCGAAGTCCGTGTGCCATCGGTTCCGGGGCCCCGATCATGCCAAAGAGACGGCGGCCGGCCCAGTGCGAGGATCGGCCGCCGGCTGGCGAAGCGGGGAACGGATCAGGGCAGTTGGGGCGCCACCACCCATTCACCCCTGCGCATCACGCCCTTCAGGTCGAATTTGGCGTCCAGCAGCACCAGGTCGGCGTCCTTGCCGGGCTCCAGGGAACCGATGCGCTCGGAGAGGCCCAGGAGACGGGCCGGGTTGGCCGAAAGAGCGGCGACCGCGTCCTCCACCGAAAGCTTGTCGACCGTCACCGCCCGCTTGAACGCGCGGTCCAGGGTGAGCGTGGAGCCCGCGATCGAGCCGCCCTCCACCAGACGGGCCACACCCTCACTGACCTCGACCTCCAGCGGGCCGAGCATGTAGCGGCCGTCGCCGATGCCGGCCGCGTCCATCGCGTCGGTGATGAACGCGACCCGGGAAGCCCCCGCGTGATGGAACGCCAGCTCCAGCGCAGCCGGATGCAAATGCGTGCCGTCGTTGATCAGCTCGACCGTCACCCGCTCGTCCTCCAGCAGGGCGGCGATCGGGCCGGGGGAGCGGTGGCCGAGCGTCGGCATGGCGTTGAAGAGGTGGGTGGCGACCGTGGCGCCCGCGTCGATGGCCTCCACCGTCTGTTCGTAGGTGGCGTCCGTGTGCCCGATCGCCGCGATCACACCGTGCTCCGCGAGCAGCCGTACGGAGTCGATGCCGCCCGGCAGCTCGGTGGCGAGGGTGACCATCTTCGCCTTGCCGCGCCCCGCGTCGATCAGCTTGCGCACCTCGGAGGGGTCCGGGTCGCGCAGCAGCTCCTCGGAGTGCGCGCCCTTGCGGCACGGCGAGATGAACGGCCCCTCGAAGTGGATACCCGCGATGTCGCCCTGCTCGGCCAGCTCGCTCAGCAGCCCCGCCTGCTGCACCAGCAGATCCATCTCGTCGGTGACGGTGGAGGCGACCAGCGTGGTCGTGCCGTGCAGGCGGTGCGTGCGGATGGCCTTCAGCACGTCGTCCACCGTGCCCGAGAAGGAGGCTCCGCCACCGCCGTGGTTGTGGATGTCGACGAAGCCGGGGACTACCCAGTGGTCGGTCACGTCGAGCACCTGAGCGTTCGCCGGGGCCGTACCGGTGATGTGCCGGCCGTCGACTGCCACCTGCCCGCTCTCCACGGTTCCGGTGGGGAGGACCACCTTCGCGCCGGTGAGCACCTGCGGGCCGGTGGGGGCTGATCGCGCCCACGCGGCGGAGCCGCATGTCGAGGCGTCCCGCGCCCCTGGGTCGGCTGCCATCAGGGGGTTACCTCCGTAGGGTCGGTGTGGTTGAGGAGATCCCGGGCGAGAAGTCCCGCGCCCAGGCAGCCGGCCGTGTCGCCGAGGGCGGCGGGGACGATGGACGGGAGTTTCTGGAAGGTGACCCGTCGCCGGACGGCGTCCCGCAGCGGTTGGAACAACACTTCCCCCGCCTCGGCCAGGCCGCCACCGATGATCAGCGTGCGCGGGTCCAGCAGGGTGAGCGCGGTGACCAGCCCGTCGGCCAGCGCGTCCACCGCCTCCTGCCAGACCCGGACAGCGTTCGGGTCACCGGACGCGACGGCCTTCGCACAGTCGGACGCGTCCGCTTCCGGGTCCCCGCAGACCGCCGCCCACGCCTCGCTGACGGCGGACGCGGAGGCGTACCGCTCCAGGCAGCCGCGCTGCCCGCAGGGGCACGGGGTCCCGCCGGGCCGTACGACGACATGGCCGATCTCGCCGGCGAAGCCGTGCGCGCCCGCCTCCACCCGCCCGTCGACGCCGATGGCGCCGGCGATGCCGGTGCCCAGCGGCACGAACAGGAACCGGTCGGCACCCTTGCCCGCGCCGATCCGGCCCTCGGCGAGCCCGCCGGTGCGCACGTCGTGGCCGAGTGCCACGGGTACGCCGAGCCGGTCGGCGAGCAGGGCGCGCAGGGGTACGTCCCGCCAGCCGAGGTTGGCCGCGTAGACGGCGACGCCGTGCTCCTCGTCGACGATGCCGGGGACCGCGAGGCCGGCCGCGGCGGCCGGTTCGCCGTAGTGCTCCACGCCGTACGCGCGTAGCTCCGCGGCGAAGTCGAGGATGGTCCCGACCACCGCGTCGGGCCCGCGCTCGCGGCCGGTCGCGCGGCGGGCGCGGTGCAGCAGAGCGCCGTCGTCTCCGACGAGGGCCGCCTTCATCCCGGTACCGCCCACGTCCAGGGCGATGACATGTCTCACGGGGGACAGTGTGGCCCGCGGACCCACAAGAGGTCTAGTCCACTCACGTGGTGTAGACCTTACGTGTCCACATATTGAACGGTCAGACAGCAGGGTTGGGGTTTTGAGGGTGCGTCGGCGTACGGCAGGAACGATCGCGGTGGTGTCCGCACTGGGCATGACGGCGGTCCTCGGCGGCTGCGGGAGTACGGGCTCCTCCGACGTGACCCTCAGACTGGTCGCGGCCGACTACGGCGACTCGGCCGCCAACAGCTCGAAGAAGTACTGGGACAACCTTGTCAAGGCGTACGAGTCCCAGCACTCCGGTGTGAAGGTCCAGGTCAGCGTCTACTCCTGGAACGACGTCGACCGCAAGGTCAAGGAGATGGTCGACGCCGGGGACGCTCCCGACCTGGCCCAGATCGGCGCCTACGCCGACTACGCGGCCGCGGGCAAGCTCTACCAGGTCTCCGACCTGCTCTCCATCCGCACCCAGGCCGACTTCCTCTCCCAGCTCTCCGACGCGGGCGAGTGGAAGCACGTGCAGTACGGCATCCCGTTCGCCGCGTCCACCCGGGTGCTCTTCTACAACAAGACCCTCTTCGCCAAGGCCGGCATCACCCCGCCCACCACCTGGAGCGAGCTGGCCGCCGACGCGCAGGCCCTCAAGGACAAGGGGGTGAAGTACCCCTACGCGCTGCCGCTCGGCTCCGAGGAGGCGCAGGCCGAGACCATGCAGTGGCTGCTGGGCGGCGGTGCCGGCTACACCGACGACGTCGGCACCTACACCATCGACTCGGCGCAGAACGTCGAGACGTTCACCTGGCTCAAGGACGACCTGGTCGGCAAGGGCCTGACCGGTCCGGTCGCCCCCGGCAAGCTCAACCGCGCGGACGCCTTCGCCGCCTTCGCCGACGGGCAGGTCGGCATGCTCAACGGGCACCCCACGCTGATCCAGCAGGCCGCCAAGAAGGGTGTGCAGTTCGGCATGGTCCCGATGCCGGGCCGCACCGGCAAGGCCAAGGCCGCGATGGGTGTCGCCGACTGGATGATGGGCTTCAAGCAGCACGGGCACGCCGAGCAGATAGGCGACTTCCTGGACTTCGCCTACAAGGAGAAGAACGTCCTGGCCTTCTCCCGCGAGTACGGACTCCTCCCGGTCACGGGCTCCGCGTCCAACACCATGACCGAGTCGGACTCCGCCCCCGACAAGGACCTGCGCCCCTTCCTCGACCAGCTCCCGATCTCCGAGCTGTACCCCGTCGGCAAGACCTCCTGGGCAGCGGTCAGCGCGTCCGTGAAGAAGGAGATCGGCCAGGCGGTCACCCCCGGCGGCAGCCCCGCCGGAGTCCTGAGCCGCCTCCAGGCGACGGCGACCGAGGCGGACAGCAGCGACATGAACTGACCCGGCTGTCACTGCCCGGCACTACGGTGGCCCCATGGAACTGGGCACCCGCGAAAAGGCCATTCTCGCGCTGGAGCGCCGGACCTTCCCCGGCCCCGGCGCAAAGGAACGAGCCATCCGCGAGGAACTGGGCCTGCCCCCGGTCCGCTACTACCAACTCCTCAACGCCCTCCTGGACGACGAGCGGGCCCTGTCCCTGGACCCGGTGACGGTGAACCGCCTCCGCCGGGTCCGCGAGGCTCGCCGCTCCGAACGCTGAGGTTCTGCTGCCAGGAGTGACCACGGTCCGCTCTGGATACTGTCGCCGTATGGACCTTCTGCCGACCCCGGTGACCCAGGCCGGCCGGGATGGACTTGCCGCGCTGCTCGAAAGGCCCCGCACCGCAGTGATCGGCCTGGACTTCGACGGCACCCTGGCCCCCATCGTCGAAGACCCCGAGCAGGCCCGAGCCCACCCCGACGCCGTCCCCGCACTGGCCACCCTCGCCCCCAAGGTCGCCTCGGTGGCCGTGGTCACCGGCAGACCCGCCGAGGTGGCGGTCCAGCACGGCGGCTTCGGGGGCACTCCCGGCCTGGAACACCTCGTCGTCCTCGGCCACTACGGCGCCGAACGCTGGGACGCCGCGACGAACACGGTCACCGCACCCCCACCCCACCCCGGCGTGGCCGCGGTCCGCGCCGAGCTGCCGGGCCTCCTGGACCGCGTCGGCGCCGGCCACGGCACCTGGATCGAGGAGAAGGGGCGCGCCGTCGCCGTCCACACCCGCCGCGCCGACGACCCGCAGGCCGCGTTCGAGGCCCTGCGCGACCCCCTCGCCGACCTCGCCACCCGGCACGGCCTGATCGTCGAGCCCGGCCGGCTGGTCCTCGAACTCCGCCCGCCGGGCATGGACAAGGGCGTCGCCCTCCTGGAGCACATCCGCGCCACCGGCGCCCAGTCCGTCCTCTACGCCGGCGACGACCTCGGCGACCTCCCCGCCTACGCGGCCGTCGACAAACTCCGCTCCGACGGCATCCCCGGCCTCCTGGTCTGCAGCGGCAGCACCGAGGTCACGGAACTGGCGGAACGGGCGGACGTGGTGGTGGACGGCCCGGCGGGAGTCGTAGCACTGCTGCGGGCACTGGCAGCACACATGGCGTGATCAGCGCCGTGCCGGGTGCCCGGAAATCACCGCTCAAGTGCACCAAGCTGATCCAGGAACCACTGAGCCGGAGGCAACGCAGTAGCTGCAGCAGCCAGCCTCTTGGACCGCTCCGCCCGCTCACCCGCCGGCAGGCTCAGCGCCTCGTGCAACGCGCTCGCCGTGCCCCCGATGTCGTACGGGTTCACCACGATCGCGTCCTCGCCCAGCTCCTCGTACGCCCCCGCCTCCCGCGACAGCACCAGCGCGCACCCCTCGTCGGAGACGACCGGCACCTCCTTGGCGACCAGGTTCATGCCGTCCCGGATCGGGTTGACCAACGCCACGTCCGCGAGCCGGTACGCGGCCAGGGAGCGGGCGAAGTCGTCCTTGACGTGCAGCACGACCGGCGTCCAACCCGGAGTCCCATATACCGAGTTGATCGTCTCCGCCACCCGCTGCACCTCGGCCGTGTACTCCCGGTAGACGCCGAGGTCCTGCCGGGACGGGTAGGCGAAGGCGAGATGAACCACCCGTTCGCGCCACTCGGGGTGGTCCTCCAGCAGCTGCCGGTACGCCAGCAGGCCGCGCACGATGTTCTTGGACAGCTCGGTGCGGTCCACCCGGACGATCGTCCGGCGCCCCTCGCCGATCTCCTCCCGCAGCCTGGCCATCCGCTCGTCCACGTCCGTCCGGTGCGCCCGCTCACGCAGGAAGTCCGCGTCCGCGCCGAGCCCGTGCACACCGATCCGGGTCCCGGACGGGATGCCGGGGCCCAGCACCGCATGACAGCAGTCGGTGAACGCGTCCGCCCACCGCCGGGTCAGGAACGCGGCCCGGTCCGCGCCCAGGATGCCGGTCAGCAGCTCGGCCGCGATGTCGTCGGGCAGCAGGCGGAAGTAGTCCGGCGGGGCCCACGGGGTGTGCGAGAAGTGGCCGATGCGCAGGTCGGGGCGGAGCCGGCGGAGCATCCGGGGGGCGAGGGCCAGGTGGTAGTCCTGGATGAGCACCGCGGCGCCGTCCGCCGCCTCCTCGGCCAGCGCCTCGGCGAAGGCACGGTTGTACGCCTCGTACGACGCCCACTGCTGCCGGAACTCCGCGTCGAAGACCGGCTCCAGCGGGGTCTGGTACAGCATGTGGTGGACGAACCACAGCACCGAGTTGGCGATGCCGTTGTACGCGTCGGTGAACACGGTTGCGTCGATGTCGAGCATCCGCACCCGCTGCCCGCCGGTCTCCTCGGCCGGCAGCAGCCCGCCGTCCGCGCGCCGTACCGCCTCGCGGTCGCCGCCGCCCAGCGCGGCGCACACCCACACCGCATTGTGGTTCGGCCCGATGGCCGACAGCCCCGAGACCAGCCCGCCGCCGCCCCGCTTGGCGAGCAGCGAGCCGTCCTCGTGCACCTCGTACGAAACCGGGCCGCGGTTGGACGCGACCAGCACATCAGCAGCGTGCGCGGAAGCCATGGTCCTCAACCTAGCCCGGCCCGGAAACGCTCAAACGTACGGTCAGCCCCGGAAGGGGGCTGTATACAGCCGTTCTCGTGCGACCCTCACGCCACCCGGCGCGCCGCGTACTCCGCGATCTCCGCCATCGGCGGCCGTTCCTCGGTGTCCACCGAGTAGGTGCGCGGCTCGAACCCGTCCTCGCCCCGCTCGAACTGGGTGAGGGACGGCCGGACGAGGTGTCCGCGGGCGAGCCTGAGCTGGGCCGTGCGGTAGATCGCCGCGGCCATCCGGCCCAGTGCCTGGCCGTCCTGGTGGCGGTGCTTGCGCACGCCGACGTCGACCTGGGCGAGGGCGTCCAGGCCCACCAGGTGCAGGGCGTCGACCAGCATGCCCAGCTCGACGCCGTAGCCGACGGGGAAGGGGAGCTGTTCGAGCAGCGAGCGGCGGGCCGCGTACTCGCCGCCCAGCGGCTGCACGAAACCGGCCAGCTGCGGCCAGTGCATGTTCAGCAGCGGACGGGCCATGAGTTCGGTGACCCGGCCGCCCTGTCCGGCTGCGCCGCGGAGCGGGCGGTCGTACATCGCCTTGACCAGGTCGACGCCCGGTTCGGTGAGCAGCGGGCCGACGATGCCGGAGACGAAGTCGGAGGAGAACTCCTTCAGGTCGGCGTCGATGAAACAGATGATGTCGCCGCTGGTAACCAGCAGCGAGCGCCACAGCACCTCGCCCTTGCCGGGGACGGCCGGGATGCGCGGGAGGATCTCGTCGCGGTGGACGACCCGGGCGCCCGCCGAGGCGGCCACCTCGGAGGTGCGGTCGGTGGACCCGGAGTCGACGACGACGATCTCGTCGACCAGGGGGACCTGCTGCATGAGGTCGTGACGGATGATCGCGACGATGTCGCCGACCGTCTCCTCCTCGTTCAGCGCGGGCAGGACGACGGAGACGGACTGACCGGTGCGCTGCTTGGCGGCGAGTATCCGGTGGAGCGGACGATCGGTCACGGACCAGGAGCGGGTGGCCAGCCAGCGCTCGACTTCTTCCAGCACGGTCTGCGGCTCCTCACTGTCGTTGATCACATGGCGTGACCGTGTGATCCATCTCGCGGTTCGGACGACTATCTCAACTGTCCTGGCCTTCGGTTACAGTCTTGAACAACGCCGGTGACCATCGCATGTCAGGGTCAACGAGCGTTGACAACCACATACAGCTCATCCAGAGGGGCAGAGGGAAACGGCCCGATGAAGCCCCGGCAACCCTCCAGTCGGTTCTCGTTCTCCAGCGAGGCTCCCGGCTAGGGAAGGTGCCAAATCCGTCTCACGGCGAGATGCGTCGTGAGGAAGATGAGGAGAAAGGGCCTCGCCTCCATGGCTGTGCAGACAGTTGCAAGCACCAGCAATCCCACCGTAGACCTCGGCCCCGCCGCGGCGCTGAGCTGTCGCGAGTGCGGTCACCGGGTGCCCCTCGGACCGGTGTTCGCCTGCGAGGAGTGTTTCGGTCCGCTGGAGATCGCCTACGACTTCTCCGCCTACGACACCGAAGAACTGCGCAAGCGCATCGAGTCCGGCCCGGCGAACATCTGGCGTTATGCGCCGCTGCTGCCCGTCCCCGCCGACGTGGCCGACAAGCCCAACATCAACCCGGGCTGGACCAAGCTCGTCAAGGCCGACAACCTGGCCCGCGAGCTGGGCGTCACCGGCGGGCTGTATGTGAAGGACGACTCCGGCAACCCGACGCACTCCTTCAAGGACCGGGTGGTGGCCCAGGCCCTGGAGGCCGCGCGCGCCTTCGGCTTCACCACGCTCTCCTGCTCCTCGACCGGCAACCTCGCCGGTGCCGTCGGCGCCGCCGCCGCCCGCGCGGGCCTGCGCTCCTGCGTGTTCATCCCGCACGACCTGGAGCAGGGCAAGGTCGTCATGGCCGCGGTCTACGGCGGCGAGCTGGTCGGCATCGAGGGCAACTACGACGATGTGAACCGCTTCTGCTCCGAGCTGATCGGTGACCCGGCCGGCGAGGGCTGGGGCTTCGTCAACGTCAACCTGCGGCCGTACTACGCGGAGGGCTCGAAGACCCTGGCGTACGAGGTCTGCGAGCAGCTCGGCTGGCGGCTCCCGGACCAGATCGTGGTCCCGATCGCCTCCGGCTCCCAGCTGACGAAGGTCGACAAGGGTCTGCAGGAGCTGATCAAGCTCGGGCTCGTCGAGGACAGGCCGTACAAGATCTTCGGTGCGCAGGCCGAGGGCTGCTCGCCGGTGTCCACCGCCTTCAAGGCCGGTCACGACGTGGTCCGCCCGCAGAAGCCGAACACCATCGCCAAGTCGCTGGCGATCGGCAACCCGGCCGACGGCCCGTACGTCCTCGACATCGCCCGCCGTACCGGTGGCGCGGTGGAGGATGTGACGGACGAGCAGGTCGTGGACGCGATCAAGCTGCTGGCCCGGACCGAGGGCATCTTCGCGGAGACCGCCGGCGGTGTGACGGTCGGCGTGACGAAGAAGCTGATCGAGGCCGGCGTGCTGGACCCGACCCTGACGACGGTCGTCCTCAACACCGGTGACGGCCTCAAGACCCTCGACGCGGTGGCCGGCACGGGTCTCACCGCCACCATCCGTCCGACCCTGGACTCCTTCCGAGAGGCTGGCCTCGCATGAGCGTGACCGTTCGCATCCCCACCATCCTGCGCACCTACACCGGTGGCCGGGCCGAGGTCGCCGCCGAGGGCGGGACCCTCGCCGAGGTCATCCAGGACCTGGAGAAGAACCACACGGGCATCGCGGCCCGCGTTCTGGACGACCAGGGCAAGCTGCGCCGCTTCGTCAACGTGTACGTCAACGACGACGACGTCCGCTTCGAGCAGGGGCTGGAGACGGCGACCCCGGACGGTGCCGGTGTCTCCATCATTCCCGCGGTCGCCGGCGGCTGATCAAAAGCGACCATTACCTACGGTAACCGCGGTTACTGAATGTTCATCGAATGGCCTCCTCCGTGAGAGAAGCGGAGGGGGCCATTCTGCGTGATTGAGCGCGGTACAGTTGGGGAAAGCGTGCCGGGTCTGCGGGTCGAGGGCCCCGGAATCATGCGTTACGCCCGGTGAGAAGCAGCCAAAGTGCACGGGCTGTATGCGCCTTTTTGCGCCTTTTATGGAGCCCGACTTGCCCTGAATTCGGACGAATTCTCGGCAGATTCCGGATCGGGCTCGTCCAGATTTCTCGTCCGATTGACCTGTTGCAGAGGGCAGTTGGACAGATACATTCAGCCGCGGTCGACGCGTTCCGGCGCACGCCCCCGACCAATGGGGGGTGAGGTCTGACCCGGGTCCGCGAAGTGTGGATCTGTGCAAGGGCCAGTAATAGGGGAGTTAGGCATGGCTCAGGGCACCGTCAAGTGGTTCAACGCGGAGAAGGGGTACGGCTTCATCGCGGTCGACGGTGGTGCGGATGTTTTCGTCCACTACAGCGCGATCCAGATGGACGGTTACCGCACCCTGGAAGAGGGGCAGCGGGTCGACTTCGAGATCTCGCAGGGCCAGAAGGGCCCGCAGGCGGACATGGTCCGGCTGGCGACCAGCTGAAGCACGCGTCGACTGAACAGCGACGTTCTTCTGTACATCGTCGAAGGGCCCGCACCTCCCGGGGTGCGGGCCCTTCGTCATGCCCGGCGCCCCCTGTTCGCGCGCGGCTGAGCGCACCCCCGGCACCCCCGAGGCGCTTGCACTCGGGGGTGCCGAGTGCTAATCATTGGCGTTAGCACTCTGAAGGTGAGAGTGACAAAGAAGGACCG
The DNA here is from genome assembly GCF_042892235.1 of Streptomyces sp. NPDC001816. Classification (NCBI taxonomy): domain Bacteria; kingdom Bacillati; phylum Actinomycetota; class Actinomycetes; order Kitasatosporales; family Streptomycetaceae; genus Streptomyces; species Streptomyces sp. NPDC001816. The sequence goes on along the minus strand of NZ_JBIATY010000004.1, from coordinate 525,473 downwards.
GGTCGGTGAGGCCCGCAGGCCAGGTGGGGCAAGGAACCACAGGTCGGCGAGCCGTCCGTCGCGGGCGCGGGCGCGGTCCGAAGGAATCACCCCCAGTCCTGGAGGGACCACTTCACATGGCCAAGATCATCGCGTTCGACGAGGAGGCGCGGCGCGGCCTCGAGCGCGGCATGAACCAGCTCGCGGACGCCGTCAAGGTGACGCTCGGCCCCAAGGGTCGCAACGTCGTCCTCGAGAAGAAGTGGGGCGCCCCCACGATCACCAACGATGGTGTCTCCATCGCCAAGGAGATCGAGCTCGAGGACCCATTCGAGAAGATCGGCGCCGAGCTGGTCAAGGAAGTCGCCAAGAAGACGGACGACGTGGCCGGTGACGGCACGACGACCGCGACCGTCCTGGCCCAGGCCCTGGTCAAGGAAGGCCTCCGCAACGTCGCCGCCGGCGCCAACCCGATGGCCCTCAAGCGCGGTATCGAGAAGGCCGTAGAGGCCGTCTCCGCCGCTCTCCTGGAGCAGGCGAAGGACGTCGAGACCAAGGAGCAGATCGCCTCCACCGCGTCCATCTCCGCCGCCGACACCCAGATCGGCGAGCTGATCGCCGAGGCCATGGACAAGGTCGGCAAGGAAGGCGTCATCACCGTCGAGGAGAGCAACACCTTCGGTCTGGAGCTCGAGCTCACCGAGGGCATGCGCTTCGACAAGGGCTACATCTCCGCCTACTTCGCGACCGACATGGAGCGCATGGAGGCGTCGCTCGAGGACCCGTACATCCTCATCGCCAACTCCAAGATCGGCTCGGTCAAGGACCTGCTCCCGCTGCTGGAGAAGGTCATGCAGTCGGGCAAGCCGCTGCTGATCATCGCCGAGGACGTCGAGGGCGAGGCCCTGTCGACCCTGGTCGTCAACAAGATCCGTGGCACCTTCAAGTCCGTCGCCGTCAAGGCCCCGGGCTTCGGTGACCGCCGCAAGGCCATGCTCGGCGACATCGCCATCCTCACGGGCGGCGAGGTCATCTCCGAGGAGGTCGGCCTCAAGCTGGAGAACGCGACCCTGGACCTCCTGGGCCGCGCCCGCAAGGTCGTCATCACCAAGGACGAGACCACCATCGTCGACGGTGCCGGCTCCTCGGAGCAGGTCGGCGGCCGGGTCAACCAGATCCGCGCCGAGATCGAGAACAGCGACTCCGACTACGACCGCGAGAAGCTGCAGGAGCGCCTGGCGAAGCTCGCCGGCGGTGTCGCGGTCATCAAGGCCGGTGCCGCCACCGAGGTGGAGCTGAAGGAGCGCAAGCACCGCATCGAGGACGCCGTCCGCAACGCGAAGGCCGCCGTCGAGGAGGGCATCGTCGCCGGTGGTGGCGTGGCCCTGCTGCAGACCTCGGGTGTCTTCGAGAAGCTGGAGCTGGACGGCGACGAGGCCACCGGTGCCGCCGCTGTGAAGCTGGCCCTGGAGGCCCCGCTGAAGCAGATCGCCGTCAACGCCGGCCTCGAGGGCGGTGTCGTGGTGGAGAAGGTGCGCAACCTGACCCCGGGCCACGGCCTGAACGCCGCGACCGGCGAGTACGTCGACCTGGTCGCCGAGGGCATCATCGACCCGGCGAAGGTGACCCGCTCTGCCCTGCAGAACGCCGCCTCCATCGCCGCGCTGTTCCTCACCACCGAGGCCGTCATCGCCGACAAGCCGGAGAAGGCCGCCGCGGCCGCTCCGGGCGGCATGCCGGGCGGTGACATGGACTTCTGATCGACCTGACGGTTGATCGCCTGTCCTTCGGACCGAGGGCGGCACTTCCAGCTTCTGGCTGGGGGTGCCGCCCTCGGGCGTTTTCAAAGCTCAGCCAACACAGGTCTCCACGTAATAGGAACCCACTGCGGGCTGACCCGTGTAGTTCGGCCCGGCGGAGGGATCGGCGCCGACGTAGCGGAACGGCGGTCGGATGTCGCGGGCGCCATCGAGGGTGAGGCGGTGGTGCCGGGAGCTGTAACGGAACCCGGCGGCGCGGAGGACGGAAAGAACGGCCCGCCCGGCAGGTGAGCCATCGACCCAGCGGACGGAGTCGGGGTCGAAGTGGGCGATGAACAGCCCGCCGGGAGAGAGCCAGGAGGCGGCCCGGCAGACAAGCCCCAGCTGATCGCCGATGTAATGCAGACCGTGTACGCAGGTGATGAGGTCGTACGTCCGTGAGGGCGCCCAAGAGGAAACGGAGGCAACGATCTCCCTTAGGACAGGCGGCGTCGGCGCCCCGGGCACGAGCGGCCCCACGAGGTCTACGGCGGTGAGCACGGCGTCGTCCGACAGAACACCGGCCGCTTCCCGCAGCGCCCGGCCCTCACCACTGCACAGGTCCAGCCAGGAGGGAGCGGGACGACCGGCCAGCCGGGCAACGGGATCGAAGCCCAACTCGCGGGCGTAGCTGTTGACTCCGGTCAGCCCGCGTTCCCGGTTCATGGAGTTGTTCGCTACGACGGAGGACCGCTCCAGCTCGTCGCTCGCGGAGATCAGTGGGGGTTTCGGCATACGGTCAGTCTGCGTAGTGAAGTCAACTCGCAGGGCGGGGGTGCGAGGCTTGAGCCCCGGGAGTTGGTCAGTGACCGTCGGGCCGTGGAAGCACGACACTGGCCAAGAAGCGGGCGGCCCCAACGGTCACTTGAGAGAAGAGGTGAAGGCAGCCCAGGTGACCGAGCTGAAGAAGAGCTTCGGTCCTTGGGGGGTCTTGGAGTCGCGGACGGGGACGAGGGCGGGGTGGCCGTCGGCGACTTCCAGGCAGTCGTCGCCGCCGGGGCCGCTGTACGTCGACTTGCGCCAGCTCAGGTCGTAGTCACGGATGTTCCTCATGGGTGTAATCCTCCGCCAACGCCTCTACCAGAGCTAGAGACTTCTCCTGCGAGAGCGCGGAGGCCACGAGGAGATCGAACACGAACCTCAGTTGGGCGACTCTTGCCGGGTCGTCCTCCAGCCGCGAGTTGCGCACCCCCTCGAAGTAGACCAGCGGAGGGGCATCCGCGAACTCCATCAGCTTCATGGCGCCCTGCAACGCCGCGTGCCCACCCGCGCTGAAGGGCAGCACCTGCAAGATGATCCGGCTCCGGCGAGCCAGGCCGGCGATGTGCCTCAGGGCCTCTGCCATCACCGCCCGGCCACCGATCTCCCGGCGCAACGCCGCCTCGTCAAGCACCGCCCACAACATCGGCTTTGTTGGGTGGTCCAGTAGACGGGTCCGCTCCATCCGGCCTTCAGTCCACTCCTCGATGGTCTCCTCCGGCGTCGTCGGGTCGTACGCGCGGTTCACGGCCCAGGCGTATGCGGCCGTCTGGATCAGCCCGGGGATCAGGAGCGGTGCGTACTGCCTGATCGCTGTCGCCTGAGCCTCCGACTCCGCCACGTCCACGAAGTGCGCCGGATACTTCGAGGTGGCTGCCGCCCTGCAATTCCGCGTGAAGAAGCCACCCGTCTCCAGCACTTCGTCCAGCATCCGCGCGAACTCCGGCTGCATCCGCCGAGTCCCCGCCTCCAGCTGCCCGATGAACGACCCGCTCACGAACAGCCGTTGGCCCAACTGCTCCTGACTCAGCCCCTTCCGCTCGCGAGCATGCCGTAACTCGGCACCCAGCAAAGCGCGCGGCGACGACGACGGATCGAGGTCCTTAGGTCCTGCCATGGCAACTCCCGGTCTGACAGCAGAGGTTGTTGGGGCGCCCTCTCTGGCCAGGTTAGAGCGCTGTCGGCCACGCTGTGTAGCGAACACGAACACCCAGCGTGGAGGGATTGGTGCAATGGATGCGAAGGAAATGACGGCGGACGACCGGCCCGCCCGGTCCGCGGCGGAAGCCGTCGAGCGGCTGCGTGCGGCCCTGCACGAGGTCGGGATCATCCTGCCCTCACTGCGGATCGACCCGGTCACCGGCGCTCACGGTCACCCCTACGCCCTCGTCGACCTGGGCCGCTGCAACCTGGGTGTCGCCTCGCGGCTGGCGTCGGCGCTGCGGCGGGCGGGTGGGGATGCGTGATCGGGGAGATCGGGACGTACGCCGTCGACGTTCGGAGCGGGCGGATCGGCGAGGTCATGGCGCGTGTAGGAGGTTATGTGCAGCTTCGGCCCGTCGGCGGCGGCCGGGAGTGGGACTGTCCGCCCGAGGAGCTGGGGGAGGTGGCGCCGGACGAGGTGCTGCGCGAAAAGGTCCGGCGGCTGAACCATGACGCCCGCTCACGCCCGGCGACCAAGCTGCCCTGACGACCGGCGGGCGTGGCCGGGATCACATGGCAGTCGGCGCCGGAATCGGAATGTTCCGCACTGCATAGGAGGTTCTTTGAGGAGGTGCAACGATGCGCATGCACATACCAGCTGGTCAGACCGAGCAACACCCGAGGAGCCCCCACGTGACCGACACGACGCTTCCCGCCTCCCGCGCGGCCCAGATCCTCTCCCGCCCGATCAGCCTCAACGGGCTCACGGTCCCCAACCGGATCGTGATGGCGCCGATGACCCGCATGTTCTCCCCGGGCGGTATCCCCGGCGAGGACGTGCGGTCGTACTACGCGCGCCGTGCCGCCGCCGGTGTCGGTCTCATCGTCACCGAGGGGACGTACGTCGGGCACGAGTCGGCCGGGCAGAGCGACCGTGTGCCCCGGTTCCACGGCGAGGAGCAGCTGGCCGGCTGGGCGAAGGTCGCTGAGGACGTGCACGCGGCGGGCGGGACGATCGTGCCTCAGCTGTGGCACATCGGCATGGTCCGCAAGCAGGGCGAGCCGCCGTTCGCGGACGCCCCCGCGGTCGGCCCGTCCGGCCTGGTCACCGAGGGTGCCGAGCCCACCGGCAAGGCCATGACCCAGCAGGACCTGGACGACGTCGTCGCCGCGTTCGCCCAGGCCGCCGCCGACGCCGAGCGCATCGGCTTCGACGGCGTCGAGCTGCACGGCGCCCACGGCTACCTCCTCGACCAGTTCCTGTGGGCCGGCACCAACCGCCGCACCGACGCGTACGGCGGCGACCCGGTGGCCCGCACCAAGTTCTCGGCGGAGATCGTCGCGGCGGTCCGCGCGGCCGTCTCCCCCGAGTTCCCGATCCTCTTCCGCTACTCGCAGTGGAAGCAGCAGGACTACGGCGCCCGCCTCGCCGAGACCCCCGAGGAGCTGGAGGCGATCCTCACCCCGCTGGCCGCCGCCGGCGTCGACGTCTTCCACGCCTCCACCCGCCGCTACTGGCTGCCCGAGTTCGACGGCTCCGACCTGAACCTCGCGGGCTGGACGAAGAAGCTCACCGGCAAGCAGGTCATCAGCGTCGGCTCGGTCGGCCTCGACGGCGACTTCATCAAGGCCTTCCAGGGCGAGGGCTCCCCGGTCAAGGGCATCGACAACCTGCTCGACCGCCTGGAGGCCGACGAGTTCGACATGGTCGCCGTCGGCCGTGCGCTGCTCCAGGACCCGGAGTGGGCGGCGAAGGTGCTCGCGGACCGCTTCGACGAGCTGAAGCCGTACGATGCGGCCGCGCTGAAGACCCTCAGCTGACCTCGGCTGACCTCGGCTGAAGTAGCCGAGTTCGCCGGGCACTTGTGATCGCTCCCGTCCGTTCCCCTGATGACCAGTGAGGAGCGAGCATGACGACGAGCGAGTCCGGTGCCCGGGCGGCGGAGACCGCCGGACCTGTGGTGCGCACCGCCTGCGGCGCGGTGCGCGGGCGCCACGAGGACGGTCTGGCGGTCTTCCGTGGCATCCCCTTCGCAGAACCCCCGGTCGGCGAGGCCAGGTTCCAGGCCCCGCGCCCGGCCCGGCCCTGGCACGGCACCCGGGAGGCGTACGCCTTCGGACCCCCGCCTCCGCAGGACTTGGGAGTCCAGGGGGGTGGGGTGACCGGCCCCACTGGTGACGACTGGCTGACCGTGAACGTGTGGACGCCCTGCCCGGACCCGTCCGCCGGCCGCCCGGTCATGGTGTGGATCTACGGCGGCGCGTACAAGATGGGCCACGCCGGCCAGCCCGGCTACGACGCACAGCGCATCGCCCGGGACGGCGACGTCGTCGTGGTCACCTTCAACTACCGGGTGGGCATGGAGGGCTTCGCCCTTCTGGAGGGCGCGCCGCCGAACCGGGGCCTGCTGGACCAGGTGGCGGCCCTGGAGTGGGTGCGGGAGAACATCGCGGCGTTCGGCGGCGACCCCGGCCAGGTCACGGTCTTCGGCGAGTCGGCCGGAGCGGGCTCGGTGGCCTCGCTGCTGACGATGCCGAGAGCCCGGGGACTGTTCCGGCGGGCGGTGGCACAGAGCCTGCCGGGCACGTTCTTCTCCGCCGAGCTGGCGCGTGACATGGCCGGGGCGCTGGCGGCGGAGGCGGGGCGGCAGCCGACGGCGGCGGATCTGGCCGCGGTGGACCCCCGTGAACTCGTCGGCGCCGGACAGACGTTGGGCGCCAAGATGCTCCAGTACACGGACAGATGGGGTCAGGCGGCACCGACGGTCACGCCCTTCTCCCCGGTCGTCGACGGCGACATCCTGCCCAGCACCCCCTGGCAGGCGCTGGCGGCGGGCGCGGCAAGGGACGTCGACCTCCTGGTGGGCCACAACCGGAACGAGTTCCGTCTGTTCCTGGCCATGGGCGGCATGCTCGGCAAGATCACGGAGGACCGGGCGACAGCGGCGCTGCGGATGTTCGCCCCGGGCGGCGAAGCGGGCGAACAGGCCTACCGCTCGGCCTTCCCGGACGCCTCGCCGAGCGAGCTGTTCGAGCGGGTCCAGACGGACTGGCTGTTCGGGATGCCGAGCCTGCATCTCGCCGAGGCCCAGCTGGCGGGCGGCGGCAGGGCCCACGTCTACGAACTGACCTGGGAGGCGCCGGGCAGCGGCGGTGTCCTGGGCGCGTGCCACGTCCTGGACGTCGCCCTGCTCTTCGGCACGTACCGCGGCTTCCTGGGCGGTCTGCTCTTCGCCGGGGCGGACATACCGGACGAGGCGAAGGAGCTGTCCGCCCGCTTCCGCCGTGCGTGGACGTCGTTCGCCCGCACCGGAGACCCGGGCTGGACGGCGTACGACACCAAGACCCGCCCGGTGCAGATCCTGGACGCCGAGCCGACGGTCGCCGCCTACCCGGAGGAGCGCAGCAGGCGCCTCTGGGAGGGCTACGACTTCCTGCCCCTGCCGCTGCTCGGCTAGAGGTTGCCGCCGAGGGGTTCGATGTCGACGTGCACCGGCGTCCCCCAGATCCGCAGCACCTCGTAGTCGGTGAACTCGTGCACGAGCCGGTACGCCATGGCGGGCCGGGATCCGCGTCGCTGGGCGGCCAGATACGCCTCGGCCTCGCGCCGGTCCCGCCGGGGCGTCCCGCACAGCTCCCACTCGCGCCCGTTCCAGGCCTCCGGCAGCCACCGCTGCTGGGGCTGGGGGCGGTCGGCCCGGACGCCGTAACGGGAGGGGGCGGTGGCGACGGGCTCGGCCGCGCCGGGCCTGCCCTGGTACTCCGAGCGCCGGGCGGCCCGGCGCCGGGTCTCGCAGAGCAGGCACAGATCGGGGGCGCTCTCGTCGACGGGCCCGTGCGGATGCTCGGGGCACCGGGTCGAGGGGGCACCGGCCCCGACGCTCTCCTCCAGCAGGTCGAGGGCCCGCCGTAGATCGGCCTTGACCTCGTACAACCGGGCATCCGGGGTGTCCCCGGTGAGCGCCTCCCCGTGCTCCCCGAGCAGCCGCAGGGCCCGGCCGAGGGCGGTGAGCTGGGCGTGGTTCATGGTGTCGACGGTAGCGCGGGACGGCTCGGGCGGGGTCCAGCAAGGCCTCAGCTGCGGGAGGACGCCAAAGGTGAGCAGAGTGCCGCTCCGTCAGCCGTCGTTGTGGATGAGGCTTCCCTTGCCGCAGGCGGGGGCGGCGTCGGTCAGGGGCAGGGGCGAGACGGCCTTGGCCGCCGGGGTCACGACGAGGTCACTGGCGCACAGGGCGGTCGCGGTGGCGGTCCAGTGGTCGTCGGCGTGGGCGGGGGCGGCCAGGGCGGCGCCGCAGGCAGTCAGGGCGGCGGTGGCCAGAAGCTTCTTCATCATGCCCGGGGCAACGACCGGTCCCGACGGTGCGTCACGCCGATGCGGCCGCACGGGAGCCGCGGGGAAGACCGAAGAAGTACGTCGCTGCGAACCCCACCGCGTAACCGGTGAGCAGTCCGCCCCCGTAGACGGCGGCCGTCATCCCCGGACTCCTGTTCCCCGCCAGCAGCGGGAACAGGGCCCAGCCCGACGGGCCGATGGCTGTCGCCCCCACCTTGTCCCCGAGCATCGCGAAAAACCCGATGAAGGCCCCGCCGGCCGCGCCGCCCGCGCACGCCGTCACGAACGGGCGGCCCAGTGGCAGGGACACCCCGTAGATCAGCGGCTCGCCCACGCCCAGCAGTCCCGCCGGGAGCGCGGACCTGATCGTCGTACGCAGGGAGACGTCGTGCCGCAGGCGGACGTACACCGCCAGCGCCGCGCCCACCTGGCCGGCGCCCGCCATGGCCAGCAGCGGGAGCAGGACGGTGTAGCCCTGCTGCTCGATGAGGGTGGCATGGATGGGGATCAGCGCCTGGTGCAGACCCAGCATGACGAGGGGCAGGAACAGGCCGCCGAGGACGAGTCCGGCCAGGGCTCCGGTCGTGGCCAGCAGCCAGTTCGCCGCCGTACCGATCGCCGAGGCGACCACGCCGGCCGCGTACATCAGGCCGTACAGCGTGACCAGGCCGGAGACGAGGACGGTCACGGTCGGGGTCAGCAGCACGTCCAGCGCGCCCGGTACCCGGCCCCGGCACCACTTCTCCACCCGGGTCGCCAGCAGCGCCGCCGCGAGTGCGCCGAGCACCCCGCCCTGGCCGGGCGCCAGCTGCACCCCGAACGCCGTCACCTTCGCCACGCCCGGGTAGACGACCACGGCGGCCACGGCCCCGCCCAGCACCGGCGTGCCGCCGAACTCCTTCGCGGTGTTGTACCCGACGAACACCGCGATCAGCGCCATGAACGCGGAGGCGACGGCGGCCAGGGCGGGGGTCAGCCCGGGCAGCCATCCGGCGTTCACCAGCAGCCCGTTGATCCCGGCGAGGATGCCGCAGCCGATCAGGGCGGGGATGAGCGGCACGAAGACGGCGGCGACGCGGCGCAGAGCGGTCTTGAAGGGGGTGGCATTGCGCTGCCGGACCTGCTCCTTCAACTGGCGGCCGGCCGCATCGACCGGTAGATCACCGACAGGCTGAGCGGTCGCGGTCGTCGCGGTCGTCGCGGTGACCGCATCGGCCCCGGCGACCTCGTCGACCTGGATCCGTACGGCCGCCGTGACCTCGACGACCACCCCCGGCCCCAGCACGACCTGCAAGGACGACTCCCCGTCCGCGACGACCCCCAGCACTCCGGGCAGCCCCCGCAGCCCTTCCCCGTCCACCGCCGCCGGATCGGCGACGCCCAGCCGGAGCCGGGTCATGCAGTGGGCGACGGACGTGACGTTCGCGGGGCCGCCGACCCGGGCGAGGACGGCGGCTGCGATGGAGGCGGGGTCGTTGCGCACGCCCCGAGCGTGCGGCTCAGGTGCCCGTGACCGCCAGCGCGGCACGCAGATGACCGCCGGACTCCTCCAGAAGGCGGGCGGCCGTCGGGCCGTCGACGCCGGCGAGGATGGTCAGGACGGCGTTCTTCACCTCGCCGCCCGACTCGGTGAGCGCCTTCTCGATCTCCTCCGCCGAGGCTCCCGTGGCCAGCGCGACGATACGGCGGGAACGGGCCCGGAGCTTGTCGTTGGAGGCGCGGACGTCGACCATCAGGTTCCCGTAGGTCTTGCCCAGACGGATCATCGTGATCGTCGACAGCATGTTGAGCACCAGCTTCTGGGCCGTGCCCGCCTTCAGCCGCGTCGAGCCGGTGATCAGCTCGGGCCCGACGACGACCTCGATGCCGTGCTCGGCGGCGGCCGCGAGCGCACTGTGCTCGTTGCAGGCCAGCCCGATGGTCAGCGCGCCGAGCGCACGGGCGTGCTCGACGGCGCCGATGGCGTACGGGGTGCGGCCGGAGGCCGAGATGCCGACGACGGTGTCGTCCGCACCGACCTTCAGCGCGTCCAGGTCGCTGCGGGCCAGCTCCTTGGAGTCCTCGGCGCCCTCGATCGAGGTGACCAGGGCCTCGGGGCCGCCCGCGATCAGGCCCACGACCTGGGCGGGGTCGGTGTTGAAGGTGGGCGGGCACTCGGAGGCGTCCAGCACGCCGAGGCGTCCGGCGGTGCCCGCGCCGGCGTAGATCAGACGTCCGCCCCGGTCCATCCGCTCGGACACGGCGTCGACGGCGGCGGCGATCTCCGGCAGCCGCGCACCGACGGCGTCGGGCACGCCGGTGTCCTCGCGGTTCATCAGGCGGGCGATGTCGAGGGTGGGCAACCGGTCGATCTCGGCGAGTTCCGGCCGGAAGGCTTCGGTGGTGAGGGACTCCAGCTCGTTGCGCAGGTCGTGGGAGGTCATGGGGGGTGGTTCTCTCCGATTCGCGTGCTCTTCACTCACCTGGGATGGGTGCGGTGCCGGTGCGCCAGCGCCTCGTAGGACGCGGCGAGCGCGGGCGCCGCACTTTCGTACGTCCGCTGTGCCACCCCCACGAACAGGCAGTCCACCACCAGCAGTTGACTCGTCCGCGAGGACATCGCGGCCGGCCGCAGCTCGGTCTCCCGGGAGGTCGACGTGGTCAGGACGTGGTCTGCGTACTGGGTGACCGGCGAGTCCGGGCGGCCGGTGATGGCCACCGTCGTCGCCCCGTGCTCGAAGGCGACCCGGAGCGGTTCGATGACGTCCCCGGTCGACCCGGAGTGCGTGATCGCGATCGCCACGTCCCCGGCCCGGAGCTGCACCGCGTTGGTCACCGCGAGATGCGGATCGCTGTGCGCGTGGGCTATGAGCCCGATCCGCAGCAGCTTCTGCGTGAGGTCCTGGGCGACCAGGCCGGACGCGCCTATGCCGTACACGTCGGTGCGGCGGGCGCCGGCGAGCGCGGTGACGGCCGCGCCCAGCTGGGCGGTGTCGAGTCCGGCGGCGGTGTCGGCGAGGGTCTGCTGCTCCTCGTAGGCGAGCTTGGTGACGACGTCGGCGATGGGGTCGTCCACCGCGATGTCCGTCGTGATCGCGGGCGCCCGGCCGGACTGCTGCTGTGCGGCCAGCCCGGCCAGGGCGAGGCGCAGATCGCGGTAACCGGGATAGCCGAGCAGCCGCGCGGTGCGTACGACCGTCGCCTCGCTGGTGCCGGTCAGTTCGGCCAGGCCGGTGACCGTGAGGGCCGCGCACCCGGCCGGGTCGCCCGCGACCGCCTCGGCGACGCGCTGCATGGACCGGGTCATGGAAGGGGCGAGGGTGCGCACCTTGGCGGCGAGGGAGCCGCCCGGACTTCCGAAAATTTCCTTCACGTCCTGGGTCACCAATGAAAGATATTTTCGGTTCCCTCTCGCGGTCAAGAGTGCGCACAAGAGTGCGCACAATGGGACCATGGAGTCCCTATTCCCGCTTGAGCAGGCGCTGCACGCCGCCCGCGCGCTGGTGCTCGCCGATCTGGTCGCGGGCGATGTCGCCGAGGCCGACGTGGTCTCCCTGGTCGAGGACTCCGTCACACAGCGCCGCTGGTGGGTCGAGCAGTGGCCGGACGGCGTCGAGTACGTGGCCGGGCTGGTCGCGCAGGACGTCCAGGACGCGCTCCTGGAGCGGTACGGCCGGTGGCCGCTGTGCCCGGTGTGCGGCTCGGGCGACCCGCACGCGCTGGACGTGGAGCCGGAACTGGGGCCCGACCCGCACTGGGTGTGCAGCAAGGCGGGCGTGAAGGTGGCCGCGGTGGGCTCGCTGGGGTGGGCCACGGGCGGGATGCAGTCCTCGTGAGGCTCCCGTGACGGTGTACATCGACCCGCCGTCCTGGCCCGGCCACGGACGCATGTGGTCACACCTGGTGAGCGATGTGTCCTTCGACGAACTGCACGTGTTCGCGGCCGAGTTGGGCGTACCCCGCCGCGCCTTCGAACGCGACCACTACGACATCCCGTCCCACCACTACGCGGACGCGGTGGCCGCCGGGGCGGTGGAGATCGGCTCCAAGGAACTCGTCCGCAGGCTCACGGAGGCGGGGTTGCGACGGCCCAAGGGCCGCCCGGCTCCTTCAGTGCGGGACTGAACCGAACCAGTGGGCACGCGGGCCGTCGCAGGGGACGCGAGCGGTGCTCACCGCCGCCGGATGTGGAGCTGCAGCTCGCCGTCCGCGCCGTGCTCCTCCTGCGCCGTCCGCTCCTCCTCCACGGTGGCCCGGGTGAACCCCGCCCGGGACACCACGCGCTGTGAGGGGAGGTTGTCCGCCTCGATGGTCGCGAACACCGTGTCGACGTCGTCCCGGGCCAGCGCCCACTCCGTCAGCGCGCGCAGGGCCTCGGTCGCGTAGCCCTGGCCGCGGGCGCCCTCGACCAGGTCGTAGCCGACCTCCACCCGGCCCTCCTCGTCCGGGATGCCGTGGAAGCCGATGCCGCCGATGGCGCGGCCGTCCTCCTGGCGTACGAGGGCGAAGACGCCGAACTCGGGCCGGTGCACGCCCGATTCATAGGCCTTCACCATGTAGGTCGCGGCCACTCGCGTGCCCTCGAAGGGCCCGCCCTCGATCCACTCGAAGCCGCCGTCGCCGCCGAGGCGGAGGTCGCGGGCGGCGGCCGGGCGGACCCCGACCAGGGTGAGGCGCTCGGTGGGGATGACCAGGTTGTTCCGCCAGCGCCACTCGGTGACCGGGGCACGGCCGGGCAGCTCGCCGCGGCCGGTCGCCCACAGCAGGGTCGGCCAGGGCGCCGGGCCGGGCTGGACGTGCGGGAAGAGCCAGGTCAGGACGGCCTCGGCGAGTTCCTCGGCCGGCTCGTAGGCGATCCCGAGTCCCTCGGCGATGTCATGCGTGTGCAGCAGCACCTCGGTGACACCCATGGCGGCGAAGCCTTCGCGGTCGGCGCTGCCGAAGGGGAAGGGGTGGACGGCGCGGACGTCGCGCGGGGTGGTGCGGACGGTGGCGGCGAGCAGGGCGCCGGTCGACCGGATCACGTCCAGCACACCGGCGTTGGGGGCGTCCTCGTCCACGGTGACGTCGAAGAGGAGCCAGTCCTGGGCGCCTACGACCAGCCGACTCGCGTAGCCCATGAAGGCGGTCACGATGTGGTCGGCCGTCTCCCGGCAACTCCACTCAAGACGCCCGGCCCTGACGCCCTTCCAGTCCCGCTCCACTGCCGTGCCGAGCACCGCCACGCTGCCCTCGACGGCAGCGATCACATCGTCCCCGTTTATCGATCGCATGGGGCGAACCCTAGGGTGCGGGGTCCCTCAGGTCGACAGCATTTCCAGCTCGCCCGCCAGGTTGTAACGCGCCGTCGCCTCCCAGTGCTCCCGCCCGTACGGCGTGCGGAACAGACTGGGCAGGTCGAGGAGTTGGCGCAGGATCGCTGAACGTCCCTCGCGGAAGGCCTCGTTGGGGACGAAGTGGTACTCCTCGCGTACCTCGGCGGTGTAGGTGGCGTACGCCGACGGGGGCGCGGCGAGGATGGCGAGATCGGCGTCGCTGAGGACCTGGCCGTTGCGGTCGTCGTCGGTGGGGTCGTGGGTGACGGTGAGGCGGACGAGGCGGGCCACCTCGGCTGTCTTCGCCTCCGGTACCCCCGCTTCGCGCAGGGCGCGCTCGGCCAGGTGCGCGGAGCGCTCCTCGTTCTCGGAGCGGTCCGGGAGGTAGACCGCGTCGTGGAACCAGGCGGCCAGGCGGACGACGTCCGGGTCGGCCGCGTGCTTCTCCAGTACGTCGATGTGGTCCAGGACCGCTGTGAGGTGGGCGAGCGTGTGGTAGTGGCGCTGGGGCTCCTGCCAGCGGGTGAGGAGGCTGTCGGCATAGGGGGTGGGGTCGGGGCCGTCGCCGGGGGCGCGGGCTCCCTCCAGGGCGTGGGTGAAACGCAGGCGCAGGGCGTCGAGGTCGGCCATGTGCTCATTCTTCCGTGACGCGCGGCGGACGGCGCCCCTAGGGCCTGTCGTCAAATTCCCGCCTGCCCGGCGACGCCTGGCACGCACGCTCGCCGCGTTGCCGAACCCCACGTGGCTCCGCCACGAGGGCGCTCCGGCGCCTTGCGATCGCACGCACCAGACGCCGCCGAGCCCGCCCTCCGGGCGGACGACGGGAATTTGACGACAGGCCCTAGCGTGGGCCCATGACTCACGTAGAGGAAGCACGGGATCCTGAACTGCCCGGTCGGCTGCTGGAGGTCGAGCGGGATGCCCTGATACCGCTGCTGCGTTCGCGTGCGGACGCCGACTTCGCGCTGCCGACCGTCGCGTGTCCGGGGTGGACGGTGCGGGATGTGCTGGCGCACTGTTCCGCCGCGCTGATGCGGGTCGTGGAGAGCCGGTTCGAGAAGGGGGTGTTCTCGCCCGAGTCGAACGACCGGGACGTCGCCGAGCGCGCGCAGTGGACGAACGCGCAGGTCGTGGACGAGCTGGAGCGCGGGATGACCGAGGCGGGGCCGGTGATCGCCAAGGCGGGCGGGGTGCTGGACATGATCGCGCTCGGGGAGTGGGTGCATGCGGGTGACGTGCGGGACGTCCTCGGGGTGCCGGGGGCGTACGCGGGGGCCGGTCTGCCGGACGCGCTGACGCTGCTGGTCCGTGTCACCCGGGAGAAGAAGCACCTGCCGCTGCACGCCGACCTCGACGACGTGGACGAGCCGCTGCGGCTGGGGGACCCGGCGGCGGGGGCTCCGCCCGCCCGGTACATCGGCTCGGCCGCCACGCTCGTACGGCTGTACGCGGGGCGGCCGCTGGACGCAGCCGCGTACGAGCTGGCGGGCGCGGCGGAGGGGGATCTGAACATCTTCGGATGAGGGGCGGCCCGGGCGGGTACGGAACCGGCGTAGTCTTGAATTGGACTAGACCTGTAGCCGCCGATGAATGGGGTGCCATGAGCAAGCGTGCAGTCCTGGAGGTGATCGCCCTCGACGTCGAGGACGCGGTCGCCGCCCAGGCCGGAGGCGCGGATCGTCTGGAGCTGGTCACCGAGATGGCGGCCGACGGGCTCACCCCGTCGGCGGCCACCGTCGCCGGGATCCGGGCCGCCGTCGACATCGACCTGCGCGTGATGCTGCGGCCGGCGGACGGGTTCGCGGCCGGAGACCCCGAGGACGTCGAGCGTCTGGTCCGGGTGGCGGGCGAGCTGCGGGAGGCCGGCGCCGACCAGTTCGTGCTCGGGTTCCTCGACGCGGACGGGGGCGTCGATCTGGACGCGGTGGAGCGGGTCGTCGCCGCGCTGGGCGGCTGCAGCTGGACCTTCCACCGGGCCATCGACCGCGCCGTCGACCGCGACGCCCTGCGCAAGCAGCTCGCCGACCTGCCCGGCCTGGACACCTACCTCACCGCCGGCTCCGCCTCCGGCGTCGACGAGGGCCTGCAGACCCTGGTCGCCGAGGTGCGCCGACGGGGCGAGCCCGGCTACGACCAGACGATCCTCGTCGGCGGCGGCCTCCGCCTGGACCACGTCCCCGCCCTCCGCCACGCCGGCATCGACGCCTTCCACATCGGCGGGGCGGCTCGTCCCGAGGGGTGGGCGGGGCCGGTGTCGGAGTGGGCTGTGGGCGAGTGGCGGAGGGTGGTCGACGGCGCCTGACCCGGGTGCCTTCGGGTGGTGGGCAGATCTCAGCGCCGGGCGCACGGTGGATCGTAGGGCAATTGCGGGATGTACGTGTGCCATAGTGCGCGGGTTAGCAGGTTCCCGGTCGCTTGGCACACGTAGTCGATGGCGGTCCGCGTGGACAGGGGCAGGATGCGCACGGTGTTCTCGCCGTCGCCGATGAAGAGGTAGCGGTCGTCCGGTGAGAACACGATCTCGTTGACCCAGTTGACGATGCCGGTCACCGGCAGCCCGTGGGCCCGGGCGTGGTTGCGGTCGCGGACGTCCCACAGTTGGACTGTCGCGTCGGAGCTACCGCTGACCAAGGTGCGCCCGTCCCGGGTGAAGGCCAGGGTGTTGACGCTGTCCGTGTGGTCCGTCAGGGGCGGGCCCACTGCTGTGGGGTGCGTGCGGTCGGTGAGGTCCCAGAACCGGATCGTGTCGTCGCTTCCGGAAGTAGCGAGGGCGCGGCTGTCCGGGCTGAAGACGACTGACTGGAGCGGGTCCCCGCTAACGCGCAGAGATGTACCCAGGACCCTCGCGTGTGCGGGTTCGGTGATGTCCCAGAGGCGGAGGCTGCCGCTCTGCGTTGCGGCGGCGAGCGTGCGGCCGTCCGGGCTGACGGCCAGGCAGATCACACTGCCCGCGTGTGTGTCCAGTGGCGGTCCGAGGGCCGCTGGACGGGATGGGTTGGATACGTCCCAGAGGGTGACCGTGCCGTCGTTGTTGCCGCCTGCCAGCGTGCGCCCGCCGGGGGTGAACGCGAGGCCCCGGAAGCCTTCCTGGGAACGGTGCGGCGGACTACCCAGCAGCCTGGGACTCGCCGGTACGGTCATGTCCCACAGCTGAACGTCCTGTCCGTCCGCGACGGCCAGCACCCTTCCACGGGGGCTGAAGACAACCCAGTTGATGAACGGGGTGCGGCCGCGGATCGGAGTGCCGACCGGGCGGGGAACGGCGGGGTTGCTGACGTCCCAGAGGCGGACGGTGTCGTCCTGGGAGCCCGAGGCGAGCAGACGCCCGTCTGTGCTCAGGGCCACGGTGTCGACGTACCCCGCATGTCCGTCGAGGATCGTACGAGGGATCGTCCACAGTCTGATGGTGCGGTCAGCGCCTGCGGTGGCCAGCACGCCGCCCTTCGGGTTGAAAGCCAGTGCTAGTACGTGTCCTGTGTGGCCGGTCAGGGCGTTGGTGAGGTCCTGGGAGTGGCTCGGATCAGCCACGTTCTCGAGCCAGACGTGGTTGTCATCGCCGCCGTACGCCATGAAGTGGCCGCTGTGGGAGAAGGCGACGGCGTTGACGACGCCATTGCTGAATGGGACGTCGAGCGCGGTCGGCTTGGCAGGCTTCGTGACATCCCAAAGGTGTGCGACCTGGTCACTCCCGGCTACGGCGAGCGTGCGGCTGTCCGGACTGAAGGCGACCGCCTGGGCGGAGCCTGGGACCCCGGCCTTGAAGGGGATGGGGTCCGGCACGCGGCCGACGGCAGACGGATGCTGCAGGTCCGCCACTCGCCACAGCCGTACCGTTGCGTCGCTCCCGCCGGATGCCAGCAGCTTGCCGTCCGGACTGAACGCCAGTCCGTTCACCTCGCCGTCGGCGCCGGTGAGCGACTTGGCGAGCGGCTTGGGGTGCCGAGGGTCCGCGATGCCCCACAGCCGGATGCGTCCGTCGTGTCCCGCCGCGGCCAGAGCGCGTCCGTCGGGGCTGAAGCCGAGCGTCTTCAGGGCACCGCCGGCCCGGACGGGAGTGCCAAGGCTGGCGGGGTGGTGGGGGTTGCGTACGTCCCACAGCCGGACGGTGCCGTCATCGCCGGTGGTAGCGAGGAGGTAGCCGACAGGACTGAAGGCGAGCGCCCGGATCGCGCCCGGCGAACCGCGCAACGGGGCGCCCAGCGGGCCAGGTTGGCTCGCCCGGGCGGTGTTCCACAGGCGGATCGTGCCACTGCTGTCCGCGCTGGCCAACACGCGTCCGTCCGCGCTGAATCCCACGGTGTTCACCCGGTCCCGGTGGCCGGTCAGCACCCTGGCCAGGGCCATGTTCTGGTCGCTGAGCAGCTGGTTCTCGGCCGACGTGGACGGTGACATCCGGTGCTCCACCAGGTCCAGCTGGGCGGCCAGCGACGGATCGGTCGCGCGCAGATGGTCGGCCTCGGCCCTGATCTCGCCGAGGATAGCGGTGTTGCGTTCCTGCCGTGCCGTGCTGGCCTGCTGGAACGCGAGGGCGGCCGAGAGCGCGGCGAGCACCGTCAGCACGCTCAGACCGGCGATGACCCCCTGGCGGATCCGGCGCGTGCGCTGCCTTTGCCGTACCGAGGCGGTCAGGAACGCGGACACCACCTGATCGAACTCGCCGATGTCCGGGTCGTCGGCCAATGCCCTGGCCTCGTCCAGTCTGTGGCCCCGGTATAGCAGCGCCGGGTCGCGCCCGGCTTCCTGCCAGGCGGCGGCCGCGTCCTCCAGCCGCTGGCGGGCGCGGTATCGGGCGCGGTGAGTCTCGATCCACTGCCGAAGGCGAGGCCAGGCCTGCAGCAGCACTTCGTGGGTGATGGTGACCGTGTCCTGTTCCCGGGTCAGCAGCCGCCCCCGGGTGAACGTCTCGATGACCCGGGCGGCTTCTTCGGCCCGTGCGCCGTGGCCCAGCAGCTCCGCATACCGCACCGGCCGACGGGTGTCGTCTGTGCCGTCGCCGAACTTGACCAGGCGCAGAAACACCCACTGTGCCGTCTGCTGCGCCGGTGGATCCAGGCGGTCGAACCAGCGGTCCGCCTCGGCCGTCACGCTGTGCGCGATGCCGCCTGTGGACTCGTAGCCGTCGACCGTGAGGAGATGGCCCGCCCGACGCAGCCAGGTGGCGCGCAACGCGTGTGCGAGTAGCGGCAGCCGACCGGCTTCGTAGGCGCTGGCCTCGTCCGGCGCCGAATCTGCGCCAGCCGGTTCCGGTGTGCCGAGGTCGCGCAACAGGACCTGTACCAGGCCCGGTTCGACATTCAGCCCGACCGAGCGGGCCGGGTGGAGGATCGCCTGGCGGACCCCGGTTCGGGTCAGCGGTCCCACGATCACCTGGTTGCATTCCACGGCGTTGAGGAGCCGGGGGTGGGCGGCGCAGTGGGTGTAGAAGTCCGAGCGTAGTCCGAAGACGACCAATCCGACTGGCGGTTCGCCGCCGGGCCCCGACTCCGCGATGTCCAGCACCGCGTCTAGGAAGTCCCGCCGCTCCCGCTCGTCGGCGCAAAGCGTGAACAGCTCCTCCAGTTGGTCCACAACCACCACGATGCGGCGCTCGGAGCCGGTTCCGTCGCCGTCGCCCTCCGAGAGGGCGCGACGCAGTGCTTCAGGCTGCCACGGCTCGCTGCCCGGCCCGTCCCGGCGCCTGCCCGTCACTTCTGGCAGCCGTGCGCCGAGGGCCGCCATCGGGTGCACGGTCGGGGTCAGCCACAGGCAGGGCCAGCGTGCCGAGCCCGGCAGCGCACCACGCGCGATCTCGGCCAGGAGCCCCGCCCTGAGCAGCGACGACTTTCCCGCCCCGGACGGTGCGACGACGACCAGCGCACCGCCCACCGCGAGGCAGGCATCCAGCCGGACCAGCAGCTTGGCCACCAGCGCGTCCCGGCCGAAGAACCATTGGGCTTGGTCGGTCCCGAATGCGGCCAGGCCGGGATATGGGCACTCCTCGGAGACGGAGTCGGTGCACACCCGGCGGGCCGTGCGCACCCCGTCCTCGTAGTGCAGATGCAGGTCCCGTTCCGACAGGTAGAGATCCCGATGTGCCTGGTAGACCCTGGCCCGGTCCGAGGCGTGCGCCTCCAGCCGGATCTCCTCTTCGGCCTCGGGCTGTTTGCCGACGGGGCTCATGGCCCGTAGATGTGCTGGTCACGGCCGGCCTGGTACACCCGGCCGTGTCCGGATGCCTCGGCCTGGAACTCATGGGACCCAGTCCGGGCGACGTCCTCGTGGCGCAGGAGCGGGGCGATCTCCTCGTCGATCAGCCGCCGCAGCTCGTCGGTCAGCGCGGGGTCGTCCTGCAACAACGCGCTCAGACGGGATCCCCAGGCCGCAACCAGGTCCGATTCGGTGTCCTCATCACCCGCTCGACGGGCGGTCAGCATGCGGTCCCGGGACTCCACGAGCGCTGCATCCACCCGGCTCGCCTGACGCGGGCGAATGCGACGCCACCAGGTGACAACGGCGACCCGCGCCTGCTGCCATGCGTCGGTTGTCATGACCCCAATCAAGGTCGTGGCTGCCGACGATACGATCGGATCCATCGCCATCAACCTCTTTATGTCCTGCCCTTATAACAAATGTACTCACTGGCAAGGCGCTTTCGTTGAAATCTGAAAGGCAGAGGCTGAGGCGACAGGCAGTCTCTAGGCGGCGAGCTGCGGGGGCAGCGGTGCCGCGTGCGTCACGATCAGGCCCGACACCGCTCGGGTCAGGGCCACGTACAGGCGCCGCAGGCCCGTGCGTTCGTCCGGCTCACCGTCGACCACGGCCTGGGGCTCGTCGAGCACCACGTAGTCGTACTCCAGACCCTTGGCGAGGGAGGCCGGGACCAGGGTCAGCCGGGTCTCGCGGGTGGTCTCCTCGCCCGGGGCCAGGTAGGTGATCCCGGCCGCGGTCAGGGCCTCGGCGAGGGCCGGGATGCGCGCGTCGGCCGCGATCAGACCGGTCGAGCCCTCGTTGCCCAGCAACTCCGCGCAGGCGGCGATCACTTCGGTCGTCGCTGTCGCGGTGCGGACCTCGAAGAAGCCGGGGTTCTCACGGACCGAGGCGACCGGGGTGAGGCCGGGGGCGATGTGGGGGAGGAGGCGGGAGGCGTAGGTGATGACGTCCGTGGGGACGCGGAAACCCGCCGTCAGCTCCTCGATGACCCCCTCCCGCTTGCCGAGGTGGGACAGCGCCTCGTCCCAACTCCGGGTCGCCCAGGGGGTCGTGCCCTGCGCCAGGTCGCCCAGGACGGTCGCGCTGCCGGTGGTGCAGCGGCGGCCGACGGCCCGGTACTGCATGGGGGACAGGTCCTGCGCCTCGTCCAGGACGACGTGCCCGAGCGAGTGCGTGCGCTGGGTCAGGTCGGCCGCCTCGTCGATCAGCACCGCGTCCGCCGCCGACCACTTGGCCGACTTCACGCTGCGCACGGGCTTCGCCCACAGGATCGTCTTCTGCTCGTCCTCGTCCAGGACGCCCTCGGCGTGCTCGGCGAGGAAGTCGGCCTCCGTCAGCAGGCGCAGGACCAGTTTCGCCGGGTCCACGGCCGGCCAGACCGTCTTCACGGCCGCCTTCACCGCGCTGTTGCGGGCGACCGCGTCCTGCACCCGGTCGTCCGGCGCCTCCCCGGCCCGCTCCATCTGCACCAGCACCGCGTGCGCGATCCGCTGCGGCAGGGCCTCGCGGGCGGCGCCGTAGCGGATGTCCCGGTCCAGCAACTCGCGGACCAGCTCCTCCAGTTCGTATGCCGGAACCCGCCAGCGCCGCGAGCCGCGTACGACGACGACCGGCTCGGTGGGCATGGTCACGTGGGAGTACAGGGCCCGGCGCAGCACCTCGGCCATCCGGGCGTCGCCCTTGACGACGGCGGCGGCCGCCTCGTCCGTGCCGCGTACCTCCACATGGGCGACCAGGTCGTCCACGGTCGCCTGCTGCACGGTCAGCTCGCCGAGCGCGGGAAGGACCTGCTCGATGTAGTGCAGGAAGGACTTGTTCGGGCCGATGACGAGCGTGCCGGTGCGGGCGAGCCGCTCCCGGTGGGCGTAGAGGAGGTAGGCGACACGGTGCAGGCCGACGGCGGTCTTTCCGGTGCCCGGGCCTCCCTGTACGCACACGGTCCCGCCCAGCCCGCTGCGGACGATCTCGTCCTGCTCGGGCTGGATGGTCGCCACGATGTCCCGCATGGGGCCGACGCGCGGCCGCTCGATCTCCTGCTGGAGCAGCTTGCTGGTGGTGGCCGCCTCGGCCGGGTCGGACAGGTGCTCGTCCTCGTACGCGGTCAGGTCGCCGCCGGTGTAGCCGAAGCGGCGGCGCAGCCCGATGTCCATCGGGTCCTTCTTGGACGCGCGGTAGAACGGCTGCGAGACCGGGGCGCGCCAGTCGATGACCATGGGGTCGCCGTCGCCGTCGTGCACATGCCGCCGCCCGATGTAGAACCTCTCGCCCTCGGCCCCTTCCGCCTGGTCGGCGCGCGGGGCGTGCACGTAGTCGAGCCGCCCGAAGAAGAGGGGGGTGTCGCTGAGGTCGGCGAGCGCCTTGATGCGCTCGTCGATCTGGCGGGCGAGCACCTCGGCGTTGACCCAGTTCGCGGTGACGTCGCTGATGTCCAGCGCCTCGACGTCCTCGCGCATGGCGCGCAGCGCGGACCGGGAGGAGGCGAGGTGGCTGCGCTCCCGGGCGAGTGGGTCGTCGAGCGGTTCGTGGGCGGGCGTGGACAAGGGGTGCCTCCGGATCTGCTCGTGGCATGACTGAAGGCCGCCCGGTTTCCGTGCGGGCGGCGGCTCTCCGTAGGGAGGCGGGCAAGAGCGGAGATTGTAGGCGGGGTGGCCGGGAGGAGGCCAATGAATTTCCGCGCGGGGTCTCGCGGGTCCTCCGGAGGTCGTGCCCCCTAGGGGACGCGGACCGTCCGGCGTAGGGGCGGGGGTCCACCCGGAGACCTACGCGGACGCCTTGGGGATTGGCTCTGGAGACCGATGCGTGACCTGGGTGCGAAGTTCCACCATGGAGACATGAGCGCAGCAACCATCCACCCAGCCTCTGTCCGCCCCCCGTCCGGTGCCACGGCCATGGACGGCTCCCATCACCACCCCCTGGGCAACGCCCTGCGCGCCGTCAAGGTGTTCGTCGAGGCCGCGTTCCGCGTGGTGATCCTCGGCGAGTACGGCGAGGAAGCGGGCATACGCCGTAAGTAGCGGCATAGGGTCACCTCCGTGCCGAAACGGACGGTGGCGTCCCGCCCTGCCCTGTTGTCCCTGCTCCTGCTCGCGGTCTCCGTCTGCTCCTTCACCGCCCTGTGCGTCCTGCAGCGGGCCCCGATGGCCGACCTGCTGGTCTACCGGGCCGAGGGCGCTGCCGCGTCCCACGGCGGCGACCTGTACGGATTCACGGTCACCGAGTGGCGGCTCCCGGCGACCTACCCGCCCTTCGCGGCGATCCTCTTCGTCCCCGCCGCCTGGTTCCCCGTCCCGGCGCTGAAGGCGGCCTTCCTGGCGGGCAACGCGCTCCTGCTCGCCGGCCTGGTCACCCTCTCGGCCCGCCTGGCCGCCCGCCCCCTGCCCCCGCCCCTCCTCTGCACGTGTGCGGCCCTGGCCCTCTGGCTGGAGCCGGTCTTCCAGACGCTCCTGTTCGGCCAGGTCAACCTCGCCGTGGCCTGCCTCGTCCTGTGGGACCTCACCCGGCCTCCGGGCGCGCGCGCCAAGGGCCTCGCCCTCGGCCTCGCGACCGGCGTGAAGCTCACGCCCGCCGTGTTCGTGGTCCATCTGTTCCTGCGCGGACGCAAACGCGAGGCGGCCACGGCGGTGACCGGCTTCGCGGCCACGGCCCTGCTCGGGTTCCTGCTGCTGCCCGCCGCGAGCGCCGACTTCTGGAGCCGGCGCCTGTACGAGACCGGCCGGGTGGGCAAGGCGTGGATCGTGGACAACCAGTCCTTACGGGGGCTGATCGCGCGGGCCCTGGGCGACCCGGCGCCGGGCCTCGCCTGGGCGCTCCCGGCGGCGCTGGTGGCGGTGATCGTCCTGCTGCTGGCCGCCTGTGCCTGCCAGGAGAGCCACGGCATCCTGCTGGCCGCCTGCGCGGCCCTGCTGGTCTGCCCGATCAGCTGGTCGCACCACTGGGTGTGGTGCGTGCCGCTCCTCGCGGTGCTCCTGGCCGAGGGCCGCACGCTCACCGCCGGGCTCGTGGCCCTCGTCTTCACCGCCCGCACGATGTGGCTGGTGCCCCACGAGGGCGTCCTGGACCTCGAACTTCCTTGGTGGCAGCAGCTGTTGGCGGCCCCTTACCCGATCCTGGCGCTCGGTCTTGCAGGGGCGTGTGCCAACATGATCAACCGTTGTCCGATCCATTCGACCGAGCAAACGGGGAAACAGGCATGCCCTTCTCGAAGCTTCCGTTCCGCAGGGCGGTGAGCGGACTGACCGCCGCCACCGCGCTCGCCCTCGGCGCCACCCTCATGGCCGCTCCCACCGCCTCGGCGGTCGGCTCCTCCGGCTGCACCAAGAACATCAGGGACACCACCTACACGGTCGTCCAGTACGACCACGCCGACATGCACACCGGCCCCGGCAACAACTACCGGGTCAAGAAGTCCGTGTACATGGGCAACAAGGTCCGCGTGTACTGCACCGCCAAGAGCGGCTCCTGGTACTACGGCAAGTTCGGCTCGACCTACGGCTGGATGGAGGAGCACGCCTTCTTCTAGGCCGTACCCCTCCACGCCCCAGGTTCTTCGCCGCCCCGCCTAGCTCCCCGCCAGGATCTCGTCCGCGTCCACGATCCGGTACGCGTACCCCTGCTCCGCCAGGAAGCGCTGGCGGTGGGCGGCGAAGTCCTGGTCGATGGTGTCGCGGGCGACGACCGAGTAGAAGTGGGCCTGGTGGCCGTCGGCCTTGGGGCGCAGCACGCGGCCCAGGCGCTGGGCCTCCTCCTGGCGGGAGCCGAAGGTGCCGGACACCTGGACGGCGACCGTGGCCTCGGGCAGGTCGATGGAGAAGTTGGCGACCTTCGACACCACGAGCACGCTGATCTCCCCCTCGCGGAACGCGTCGAAGAGCTTCTCGCGCTGCGCGTTGGACGTCTCGCCCTTGATCACCGGGGCGTTCAGGTGCTCGCCCAGTTCGTCCAGCTGGTCGATGTACTGGCCGATGACGAGGATCTGCTGACCGGCGAACCGGCGGACGATCGCCTCCGTGACCTTCCGCTTGGTCTCGGTGGTCGCGCAGAAGCGGTACTTCTCCTCGGTCTCGGCGGTGGCGTACGCGAGCCGCTCGGAGTCGGTGAGGTTCACCCGGACCTCGACACAGTCGGCGGGCGCGATGTAGCCCTGCGCCTCGATCTCCTTCCAGGGCGCGTCGAACCGCTTCGGCCCGATGAGGGAGAAGACGTCGGACTCGCGGCCGTCCTCGCGCACCAGGGTCGCGGTCAGACCGAGGCGGCGGCGCGCCTGGAGGTCGGCGGTGAACTTGAAGACCGGCGCGGGCAGCAGGTGCACCTCGTCGTAGACGATCAGACCCCAGTCGCGGGAGTCGAACAGCTCCAGGTGCGGGTAGACGCCCTTCCGCTTGGTCGTCAGCACCTGGTAGGTGGCGATGGTGACCGGGCGGATCTCCTTCCGGGTCCCGCTGTACTCGCCGATCTCGTCCTCGGTCAGCGTGGTCCGCTTCACCAGCTCGTGCTTCCACTGCCGGGCCGAGACGGTGTTGGTGACGAGGATGAGGGTGGTGGACTTCGCCTGCGCCATCGACCCGGCGCCGACCAGCGTCTTTCCGGCGCCGCAGGGGAGCACGACCACCCCGCTGCCGCCGTGCCAGAAGTTCTCCACGGCCTGCTTCTGGTACGCCCGCAGGGCCCAGCCGTCCTCGCGCAGCTCGATCGGATGCGCCTCGCCGTCCACGTACCCGGCGAGGTCCTCGGCCGGCCAGCCCAGCTTCAGCAGCATCTGCTTGATCTGCCCGCGCTCGGAGGGGTGCACGACCACGGTGTCCGGGTCGATCCGCGCCCCGACCAGTGGGGTGATCCGCTTGGACTTCAGTACCTCCTCCAGCACCGGCCGGTCGGTGGTGGTGAGGACGAGTCCGTGCGCGGGGTCCTTGCTCAGGGTGAGCCGCCCGTACCGGTCCATCGTCTCGGCGATGTCCACGAGCAGCGCGTGCGGCACCGGGTAGCGGCTGTACTGCACCAGCGCGTCCACGACCTGCTCGGCGTCGTGCCCGGCGGCCCGCGCGTTCCACAGGCCGAGCGGGGTGACCCGGTAGGTGTGGATGTGCTCCGGCGCCCGCTCCAGCTCGGCGAAGGGCGCGATGGCACGCCGGCAGTCGTCGGCCCGCTCGTGGTCGACTTCCAGGAGCAGGGTCTTGTCCGACTGGACGATCAGCGGTCCGTTCACCGACGCACTTCCCTTCCGCGTGGCCAAACGTCCAGTGTGCCCTATCAGCGGATGATCGCGGCGGGGCGCTGCAACCATGGGCACCCGACACGGGTCTTCCTACCGCGGGGCCGGCGCGGGGGCGCGGTCCGGGGAGGAGCGGGGCGCGATGTCGGTACGCAGGTGGGTGACCGGCCTGGGAGCCACGGCGGTACTGCTGGCGGCAGGGGTGTGGGCGGTGTGGCCCCCGGGTGTCGATCAGCACCTGTGGGGCGAGGTGCGGCCGGTGATCGAGGCGCGGCTGGTGGCGGACTCGAAGGGCAGCGGGTACGGGGAGACGCAGCCCGGTGTGCGGGCGCAGTGGTTCTGCAGGGCCGAGGCACGGGACCTCGACGAGCACGACGGCGTCGTCCGGGCGGGCGTGACCACGTTGTGCACGGAGTACGGGGTGCGCCAAGGCGCTCTGGTGGAGTGCTCCGGAGCCGATGTCCCGCAGGTGGTGCGCCTGAAGCGGGACGCGGGCGCGCACGGCGGCTTTCGCGTGACGTCGCGGGAGGAGGGGCCGGACGGCGCGGGCAGCGGGAAGTGGGTGGAGGACCACTTCAGCTTCTTCCACGAGCCCGGCCCCGAGGGCACGGGCGGGTCCGACGGCCTGGAGGCCGCCGCCCGCAAGCACTTCGGCCTGCCCGCGAACGCTCCGGTCAAGGACTGCTGACCGGGTCGGCGCCTTAGGACCTGCCTGACAATTCCCGCCTGTCGCGCGGCGTCTGGCACGCACGCTCGCCGCGTTGCCGAACCGCCCACGTGGCTCCGCCACGAGGGCGCTCCGGCGCCTTGCGATCGCACGCACCAGACGCCGCGCGACCCGCCCTCCGGGCGGACGACGGGAATTGTCAGGCAGGCCCTAGTCCTCCGCCAGCTCCGCGACCCCCGTGACCCGGTGCAGCGGATACGTGCGCACCTCGTCGGCCGTGTGGTCGTACGCCGTCACGAAACCGCCCTCGACCCGGATCGGGGCGATGACGCGCTGGCTGGCGGTGCCCTCGGCGTTGACGTAGCCGATCCACAGCGACTCGCCGGTCAGGACGGCGGCCTGCATGGTGGCCAGGGTCTCGGCGGAGCTGGTGCGGGGCAGTTCGCCGCCCGTGAGCGCGCCGCCCGACGGCTTGCGCGGCGCGGTGGCGGCCAGGTCGCCCGCGCGGATCGCGCGGATCGCGGCCGCCAGCAGCGTGGCGTCGGGCGGCGGCGGTCCGTCCGGCACCGGCTCGGGCGCGGTGCGCGGCGGGGTGCGGTGGGCGTCGGCGCGGGTGATCAGGACGTCGCCCTCGGCGGACTCGGCGGCGGGCGCGTAGCCCATCGCGCGCAGGCCGTCCAGCAGTGTGGCCGGGTCCGTCGGGGCGGCCAGGACGGTCGGGGCCAGGCGGCGCAGGCGCAGGGCGGTCGCCCGCTTGTCGGCGAGGATCTCGTTCAGCAGGGCGTCGTCGTCGCAGCGGACGTAGGCCGAGGCCGCGCCGACCCGCAGATGGCCGTGCCTGCGTGCCACGTCGTCGATCAGATAGGCCAGGGGCTGCGGGACCGGCGTGCGGGAGTGCGCGGTGAGGAAGGCGTGCAGGTCGGCGGCGGCCTGGCCGGCGTCCAGGGCGCGGCGGACCGAGGCCGGTGTGAAGCGGTAGACGGTCGCCCCGCCCTTGGACTCGACGTCCGCGAGGATCCCGAGCATGTCGGCGAGCGGACGCCGCAGCGGGCCGGGGGCCACCGCTGTGAGGTCCGCCTGGAGCAGGACGTGGTCCAGGGGTTCGGGCAGCAGGGGTGCGAGGAGCCGGGCCGCGGCGGCCGTGGCGACGGTCTGCTCGGTGGGGGAGAGGGGTTCCAGCAGGGCGCCCGTGCGGTGGTGGACGGGGAGTTTGTCGCCGGGCCCGGAGGGTTCCGCGGCGGCCGAGGGGTGCGCGGCCGCGGGCGCGCCGAGCAGCGCCCGACCGTGCGTCGACAGCGCCCCGCGCCCGGTGACACCGAGCATCTCCGCCTCCGAGAGGGTCCAGCGGGCGAGCCGGGAGCGCAGGTCGTCGGCGCCGCCGCCATCGCGCTGAGGACCGCGCAGCGGCCGCTCCCAGAGCAGCCGGGCCAGCACCGACTCGGCGCTGGGGGCGGCGCCCTGCGGGAGCCCGGCCAGCAGGGTCAGCACCCGCTGCCGTACCTCGGGCGCGGCCGAGCGGTCGAGTCCCGGGCCCAGCGCGGACAACGTACGGTCCTTCGCGTCCCGCCCGCCGACCAGCCCCGGTGTCCGGGTGGCCGTCAGCCAGGCCTCGGCGAGCCGGGCCCAGCGCTCGGCGGGCGGCCGCTCCAGCCACTCGTCGTAGGCGGGGGTGGCCGCGTACCGCTCGTCGGCCTCGCCGTCGGAGGCGAGCAGGCCGGCCGCGTACGCCAGCTCGACCCAGAAGGCGGCGACCGGCTCGGGCACGTCGAGGGCGACGGCGGTCCGCTTCAGGTCCCGCACGCTCAGCCCGCCGGCCCGCAGCACGGCCGGGCCGCCCTCGTCCCAGTCCTTCAGCAGCTCCTCGACGGTGGCCAGCGCGCTGTAGGCCTGCCCGGCCGCGGTGGCGTCCACGATCTGCGGACCGTGGGTGGCGGCCGGCTCGACGGCGGGCGGCAGCGGTTCGGGTGCCCGGTGCGCGCGGCCCTCGCGCAGATGCAGGGCGACCTCGCGGGGCAGGACGACCGTGCCGGGCGCGGTGGGCAGCAGCAGGCCGCGGTCCAGCAGCCAGCGCAGATGGGCGGCCGGGTCGGCGGTGACCTGCCCGTACGGCGGCCCCCACACCAGCCGGGACAGCACCTCGCGGGCGGCCTCCGGGGCCTTCGCGAGCAGGGCCGCCATCTTCTTGCGGTCGGTGAACAGGGCGGTGAGCGCGGCCGCTGCGGAGACCGAGTCGTGCGTCGAGGCCAGCCCGGCGGCGCCGACGATCTCCTGGATCCGCCCCGGGGACATGCCCGCGGTGGCCTCCTGCACGCTCGGGCCGAGACCGGTCGGGGAGGGGTGCTGCGCGGACGGCGCGAGCAGCTCCCGTGCGGTCCGCACCAGCCGCAGCCGTTCGTCGTCGCCCCACACCAGGGCCTGTTCGCGCAGGGTGGCCACCGCGCGGGGCAGCGCGGCGGCGACGGTCTCGTCCCGGGCGTACCCGGCCATCAGGCCGAGCAGAATCTCGTACGACGCCGGTTCCGGGGCCACGGCGAGAGCCTCGGCGGTCTGCAGCGCGAACCGGTCCAGCCGCTCCAGGGCACGCAGGACCGAGGCGCGGGTGCCGGCGCGGGTGGCGAGCTGCGTGAGGTCGGTGGGAACCGGCGTGATGAGATCGGGCCGGCTGCGCAGGAGCGCGGCCAGGGAAGCGTCGTCGCGCGCGCGGAGCGCTTCCGCGAGGGAGCGTGGAGCCGACGGGGACGTGTGGGCGCTCATCCCGCCCACGGTACCCGGATGGCGGCCGGACGCAGCGCTGCAGGACGGGGTCCGCCGTCACGCGGTCAGCGCAGACCCGTGTCGCACCTGACCGTGATCTTCGTGTACGCGTCGGGGCGGACGGTGACCTCCACCGGGGCGCAGTGCGCGGGACCGGAGGTCCGGGCCCGCACCTCGTACGCGCCGGCCCGCAGCGGCACCCGGAACCGGCCGTCCGGACCGGTGTGCACCCTCGCCACCTCGGTGTCCGAGGACCGGTCGCGCACCCGCACGGTCGCTTCGGCGGGCCTGCTGCAGTCCTGGCTCTCGGGAGCGCCCTCCACGGGACAGGTCGGCCACCGGACGACGACGCCCCGCACCCCGGACCGGGTGTCCGCCGGGGTGCCGCCTGGGCCGCTCGGGGCCGCTTCGGAGCACGCGGCGAGCGCCACCGGCACGGTCAGCGCCACGAGCGCGAGAAGCAGGCCGGCCGGCGGCCGCCGGGCGATGCGGCGGCGTTGCGGGAGCACGTCTCCACTGTAGGCAGCGGGGCGTGGGCCCGGACAGCGCGAAAGGGCGGAGGGGGCGGCACGGCGGCCGCCCCCTCCGCCCTGGGGTGTGTCAGCGGTGTCCGGTCCCGCCGGCTAGCAGAAGCCGAGCTTGCCGATGCGCGAGCCCCACGCGGTGGTGCTGTTCTGGCGCTCGTTCACGACGTAGGCACGGTTGCCGGCGGCGCAGGCGCCTGCCGCGGAGGGGTAGACGGTGACGGCGGAGTAGTCGCCCCAGCGCTCGACGGGGTCGGTGGACGGGTTGTAGAACGTCGAGGCCTGGGAGTGATTGTTGCCTCCGACGACGTTGACCGGGTCGGTGGCGAGGCGGCCGCCGCTCATGACCCGCACCTGGTGGGTGACGCCGGCCGTGACGTTGGTCGAGGACCAGGTGAAGAACATCCGGCCGATCGGGTTCGCCGAGGTGCCGCCCACGGCCGAGCCGGCCACGGACGCGTTGAAGTCGTCGGAGTTACTGGACTCGGTCACACGTCCGGTCTGACCGGCGGGCACCGTGCTGTTGGCGGTGTTGATCTGCACCCAGACCGGCGTCGGGCGTCCGCCGATGTTGACGGTGTGGATGTTGAGCAGCTGGTTGCCGATCTGCGTGCTGTTCTGCGAGAACCGGGAGTCCGAGCTGTCCAGCCGGTCGGTCGTACCGGGCTGGCGGGCGTCCGGTGGCACGGTGTAGGCGGTCACCGGCACGTTGGGCTGCTGCACGATCGTGGCGTTGCTGCGGCCCAGGCCGGTGGCCTTGAACAGGGTCAGTTTGCTGTCCGCCGGGGCGGCTCCCACCAGGAAGGCGCTCGCGTTGTTGTCCTCCACGACGGGAGGCGCGACGCTGCCCGGCGTGCCCAGGCTGAAGTACGGGAACCTGGGGCCGAGGCCGTTGTACACGTCGGCCTTGGCCATGCCGTAGGCACGCGTGCGGACGTAGTGGTCCGAGGAGTCGAAGATGTTCGCCGTGACGATCACGGCGTCCTGGTCGAGCCCCAGCTGCGGGAAGTCGTACAAGTCACCAGAGTTCTCGGGCGGGTCGAACGTGTAGACGTAGAACGAGCCGGTGGCGTCCGAGCCGGTGGACACCGCCCAGAACACCCTCTGGACCGTGCTGTTCTCCGGGAACGCCGCGGCCGAGATGACCCAGCGGTTCCACTTCTTGTCGTAGACGACACGGGGGTCGAAGATCGTCTGCGCGGTGTAGCGGAAGAAGCTTGCGAACGACACGCTCTTGAGGAGGGCGCCGTCCGAATTCCGGAACACGCCGAAGCCGGCGCCGTCCACGGTCTGAACGAACTGGGTCTTGCCGACGGCGCCGGTCGTGTCCGGCGGCCGGACGCAGCAGGGCTGGCTGAGTCCCTCGAAGCCGCCCTGATTCGGCGGCGGCGCCAGCTTCCCGGCCTTGTTCCCGCCGGTCTGTCCGGGCCGCTGCTTCGCCCGGTGCTTCGCGGCGGCGGCCTTCAGCGCGGCGAGCTTCTTGCGGGAAACGGTGGGCAGCGGGCCCTGCTCCCTGCGAACCTTCGGCTGGGCGTGTCCGCTCGGGTTGACCACCCTCGGTTTGGACACGTGAACCATGCGGGGCGCCGGGAGCGGCTTCCCCTCCGCCTGGGGGTGAGCGGACGCCCCGGTCGCCTGAGCCATGCCCAGGCTCAGCGCGAGCGCGGCCAGCAGGGCCGGCACCACGCGGCGCACCCTCCGTCTGGTCGTCAAGACAGGTTTCCTCTCCTCGCTTCGCAGCCTCGGTGGCCGGTGAGCAGGTCACGCTCAGGATGAGAGGTCATGGCGTCGGGCACCCGCACCCACGCGGTACCGTCGTCCAACGGGGTGTCATCGCCGTTGCCCCGGAGGGGTTTTCCGTGGGGATCGAAAGCGATCAGGTCGTCTACGAGTATCTGAGCCGCGTCGGAGACATCGCTCAGCAGCGGCAGTTGCCGTCGTCCGCGCGGATGCGGCTGGTGTCGGAGCTGCGCAACGAGATCGACCGGCACCGGGCCAGTGCGACGGTGGACAGCCCCGCCGCCGTGCGCCGCATCCTGGAGCGGCTGGGCACCCCGGACGAGGTGGTCGAGGCCGCGGGCGGCAGCGCGGGGGTGCCGCGGTCGGCGCCCGCCGCCGTGCCCGTACAGCCGGAGCCGGAGCCGAAGGAACGGCCCAAGGGGCTGCGCAGGGTCGTACCCCGGCCGCGTGCCGCCGAGCCGGAGCCGCGCGACGCCCCGTCCCCGCCGCATCTCGCCGCCCCGGACGAGCTGGGGGACAGCGCGACGCACCCCGACTGGTGGCGGGTGGAGGGCAGCCCGTTCGGTACGCCCGCCGGTGATGTCGTCCCGGGCTTCGTGGGCGGGGTGGAGATCCCCGACCTGCTCAAACGCCCGCAGAGGGAGAAGGAGCCGGAGCCCCGGCAGGCAGAGCCGCCGGAGGCGACGGAACAGGCAGCTGCCCCGCGCCGCCGCCTGTTCGCCCGCAAGGCGCCCGCGCCCGCGGCGGCCGCCCGCCGCCTGCTGCCGGGCCCCGCCGCCGGCTGGAGCAACCCCCTCCTCCTGCTGGCCGCTGCCGCACTGGTCGCCGGAGCCGTGCTCGGCAACTGGTTCGCGCTCCTGCTCGGATGGCTGATCGCCTACGGCTCCCGCCGCCTCACCCCCGCGGAGACCAAGTGGGCCGTACTGGGCGCCCCCGGCCTGGCCCTCGCGTCCGGGCTGCTCTGGCTGTGGGGCCGTGACACCGGCCGCTGGGGTGCCCCCATCGCCCAGGGGCACATGAACGACGCCGTGGCGGAGACCTGGCCCTGGGTGGTGCGGGGCGCGGCCGTGGCCTCGGCCCTGTTCCTGGTGTGGCGCTCCCAGCGCAAGCGCTAGGTGTATTGATCACGAGCCCGACGGGACCCGGAGACAGCCGCCGACGGCGGATCCGCCCCACAGGGGCCACCCGCACCACGCGACCACACAAGCCGCACGGCTGGTGCGGGCGGGAATCCAGGCCCGGCCGAAGGCCGGGTGCCCGCCGACGCGCCCGCACCCGTACCCGGCACAATGTCCCCCATGACCGTCACCCCGGCCCCCGCCCTCACCGTCGGCTTCGACCTCGACATGACGCTCATCGACTCCCGGCCGGGCATCCACGCCTGCTACCGGGCGCTGGCGGAGCGGACCGGGACGTTCATCGACGCCGACCTGGCGGTGACCCGGCTCGGGCCGCCGCTCGCGGAGGAGCTGGTCAACTGGTTCCCCGCGGAGGAGGTCGCCGCCATGGCCGATCTGTATCGCGAGATGTACCCCTCGATCGCCATCGCCGCGACGCCCGCGATGACGGGCGCCCGGGAGGCGATGGAGGCGGTGCGGTCGGTCGGCGGCCGGACGATGGTGGTCACGGCGAAGTACGAGCCGAACGCCAAGCTGCACCTGGACCACCTGGGCATCGCACCCGACGTGGTCGTGGGCGACCTGTGGGCCGAGCAGAAGGCGGCGGCCCTGCGCGAGTACGGCGCGGCCGTGTACGTCGGTGACCACGTCGGAGACGTCCTCGGGGCCCGTACGGCGGGCGCGCTGTCCGTCGCCGTGGTCACCGGACCGTGCGACGGCGACGAACTGCGCACCGCGGGGGCGGACGTCGTGCTCGACGACCTCTCGGCCTTCCCGGCCTGGCTGGCCGCCTACCGCGAGGCGCCCCGCGCCTGACGCCGCCCGGCCGCGACGGAACGCAGCACACCCGCCCCGGCCACCAGGAAGCCGACGGCCATGAGCATGCTCAGACCGAACATGTACGTCGGAAAAGGCTTCGCACCGAGGAACAGCGGGGCCACCGTGACAAGGGTGGCCACGGCCCCGATGAAGAACACCACGGCACCGGCTCGGATCAGTCGGTCACCGGGCCCGGCGGAATTCGTTTGGGTTTTGTCACGCACCGGACCAGGGTAGTTCCCAGCGCAAGAGAACAACCCGGGGACGTCTTGTCACCCGCCCGAAGACCATTAGCCTTGGTGTCGGCGGGTCATGGTCGACCCGCTCTAGTGCTATCAAGAGCCGTTTCCGAAGCAGTTTTCCCGACAAGTACGAGGACGAGGACAGACGTGCCTACCGGCAAGGTCAAGTGGTTCAACAGCGAGAAGGGCTTCGGCTTTCTCTCCCGCGACGACGGCGGTGACGTCTTCGTCCATTCCTCGGTTCTCCCCGACGGGGTCGATGCGCTCAAGCCGGGACAGCGTGTGGAGTTCGGCGTCGTCGCCGGTCAGCGCGGTGACCAGGCCCTCTCCGTGACCGTGCTCGACCCGACGCCGTCCGTCGCGGCCGCGCAGCGCAAGAAGCCGGACGAGCTGGCCTCGATCGTGCAGGACCTGACGACCCTCCTCGAGAACATCACGCCGCAGCTGGAGAGGGGCCGTTACCCGGAGAAGACCGCCGGAAAGAAGATCGCCGGCCTTCTGCGCGCGGTCGCCGACCAGTTGGACGTGTGACCCTCAGGACCCTCAGGGGAAAGCGAGCGCATCCGGACCGAGGGGCGGCAGCAGCCCCTCGGCCGCCGCGCGGGTGAGCAGCCCGCGGATCGCCGCGTAGCCGTCCTCGCCGAGGTCGGCGGTGAACTCGTTGACGTACAGCCCGATGTGCTGGTCGGCGACGGCCGGGTCCATCTCCTGGGCGTGCTCCATGACGTACGGCCGGGAGGCCTCGGGATCGTCCCAGGCGGCCCGGACGGACGCCTTGACGGAGTCGGCGAGCCGGCCGAGGGTCTCGGCGCCCAGCGAGCGCTTGGCGATGATCGCGCCGAGCGGGATCGGCAGCCCGGTGCTGCGCTCCCAGTGCTCGCCCATGTCGGCGAGCTTGTGCAGCCCGTAGTTCCGGTACGTGAAGCGTGCCTCGTGGATGACGAGTCCGGCGTCCACCTTGCCGTCCCGGACGGCCGGCATGATCTCGTGGAACGGCAGGACGACGATCTCGCCCACCCCTCCCGGCAGCGTGTCCGCCGCCCAGAGCCGGAACAGCAGGTAGGCGGTCGACTTCTCGCTCGGCACCGCGACCGTACGGCCCGTCAGGTCGCTTCCCGCCTCCCGGGTCAGCACCAGCGGCCCGCAGCCCCGCCCCAGCGCACCGCCGCAGGGCAGCAGCGCGTACTCGTGAAGGACGTAGGGCAGCACGGCGTACGACACCTTCAGCACGTCGAACTCGCCGCGCTCGGCCATGCCGTTGGTGATGTCGATGTCGGCGAAGGTCACGTCCAGCGCGGGGGCGCCGGGGACGCGGCCGTGCGCGAGGGCGTCGAAGACGAAGGTGTCGTTCGGACAGGGCGAGTACGCGATCTGCATCGCATCACTGGTCATGCGTGTTCCAACTCTCCCATGCGGGCGCGAGCTTCCCGAAGCCTTCGGTGAGGGCGGCGAGCGCGTCGCCGATGCGCCAGGCGGCGCGGTCGCGCGGGCCGACCGGGTTGGACACCGCCCGGATCTCCAGCACGGGTACCCCGTGCGCCGCGGCCGCCTCGGCCACGCCGAACCCCTCCATGCCCTCGGCCAGGGCCCGCGGGTGGCGGGCGCGCAGTTCGGCGGCGCGGGCGGCGGTGCCGGTGACGGTGGAGACGGTGAGGACGGTGCCGGGACGGGCGCCGGTGGCCTCGGACACGGCTCGCACGAGCGAGGGCGGCGGCCGGTGGGTGACGGTCCCGAAGCCCAGCTCGGTGACCGGGACGAAGCCGTCGGTGGTCTCGGCGCCCAGATCGGCCACGGTGATCGCGTCGGCGACGACGAGCGAGCCGACCGGGGCCTCGGGCGGGAAGCCACCGCCGATCCCGGCCGAGACGACGAGACCGTAGGGGCTGCCGTCGAGGGCGGCGGCGGTGAGCGCGGTGGCGGTGGAGGCGGCGGCGAGCGCGGGCCCGACACCGCCGGCCAGCAGGTCGTACCCGGCACCGGTCCGCACGAGGCAGACCCCCGGCAGCCGTACCTGCGCACCCGCCTCGGGGAACGCCCGGGCCACCGCATCCCGTTCGGCCGGGACCGCGGTGGCTACGAGAACGCGTACGGAGGGCGTGGTCAGGCCTTCTTCAGCTTGAAGGACCACAGGCCCTTGGCCGGCTGCTGGCCCATCTGGATGGAGACGGTGTTGCTGGTGCCCTGGGTGCCGTACTGGGCGTTGAAGAACGCGCTGCCCGGGATGGTGGTGTAGGTCTTCTTGCTCACGTCGGTGAACTGGCGGCCGTTCACCAGGAGGATCCAGCCGGCGTCCGCGATCTTCGGGTCGACGCCGAAGCGGACGGTCTGGTCCGGGTCCACCTTGATCGACTCGATGTCCCCGGCGTTCTTGGCGCACTTCGCCAGCGACTTGGCGTCCAGGGCCTTGCCGTCGTTGTAGCAGAGGGCCTCGGAGTTGACCGAGTCCCGGCCTACGGTGACCGTCGCGACGGGAGTCGGCTTCTCGCAGGCGGACAGGACGAGCAGTCCGGCGGTAACGGCGCCGGCGGCGGCGACGGCACGGCGGCGTCGCACGACGCGTGTTACATCAGCGGCTTCGCCGCGGGGCAGCGTGGTCATGGGCGAAGGCTATCGGCCACCGGAGCCCGCCGCCCACGTGGGGTGCGGCGTGCCCGGTTCGTTACGCCACTCGCGCCCGCGGCCTGCTGCCGTGGCGTGCCGAGGAGAGGAGTCCGCGCAGCGTCGTCAGCCATCCGGCGGCCACGATGGCGGCGGCGACCATGAGGCCGAGAGTGCCGTTGAGGGGCATCACGATGCCGATGGCGCCGCCGAAGACCCAGGCCACCTGGAGCAGTGTCTCCGAGCGCGCGAACGCCGACGTCCGCACCAGCTCGGGCACGTCCCGTTGGATCAGCGCGTCCAGGGACAGCTTGGCCAGCGCCTGCGCGAACCCGGCGACGGCGGCCAGACAGGTCACCAGGAAGGCCCCGAAGAACACGGCGGCCACGATCGCCGTCCCCAGCACCACGGCGACGACGGTCACGATGATGATCTCGGGGGCCCTGGACCTCAGCCAGGCCCCCACAGCCGTGCCCAGCGCGTTCCCCGCCCCCGCCGCGACGCCCACGATCCCCAGCGAGACCGCCGCGCTCTCCCCGGCCAGCGGCTGCTCGCGCAGCAGGAACGCGAGGAAGAAGATCAGGAAGCCGGACAGGCAGCGCAGGGAGGCGTTGGCGCCGAGGGCATGGGTGACGGCGGGTCCGACCGTCCGCAGCCCCGGCCGTCGCTTGATCGTCTGCTTGCGGTGCGGCCCGTGCAGATGCTCGGCGTCGGCGGCGAGCAGGGCCACGTCCTCGCCCTTGGCGGAGTCCACCTTGGGCGGCAGGGAGAACGACAGGAACGTCCCCGCAACGAAGATCACGAACGCGCCGTACAGCGGCCAGGGGTCCCCGATGGCATGCAGCCCCGCCCCGATCGGCGCGGCCACACCGGTGGCCAGGAGGCCGGCGAGAGTGACCCGGGAGTTGGCCTTCACCAGCGAGAAGGCGGGCGGCAGCAACCGCGGCACGACAGCGCTGCGCACCACCCCGTACGCCTTGGAGGCCACGAGCACCCCCAGCGCGGCGGGATACAGCTCCAGACTCCCACTGGCCACGGCCCCCGAGATGATCAGCGCGAGCAGCGCCCGGGCCAGCATCGCCGCGGCCATCGCGGCCCGCCGCCCGTGCGGCAGCCGGTCGAGGAGCGGCCCGATGACGGGGGCGAGGACGGTGAAGGGGGCCATGGTGATGGCGAGATACAGCGCGACGCGCCCGCGCGCCTCGTCGGTCGGCACGGAGAAGAACACCGTCGAGGCCAGCGCGATGGTGATCATGACATCACCGGCGCCGTTCACCGCGTGCAGCTCGATCAGCTTGCCCAGCCCCGACTCGCCCGCACCATGGGCGTGCGTGGCCTTCCGGATCCCGCGCGCAGTACCGGTCACCGGGAAGTGCAGGGCACGCCCCACCGCGCGGACGGCACCACCGACCCGGCCCGAACCGCCACCTCGAACGCCCCTACTGTCCGCGGCTGCCACGTGCTTCATAGTGCCCCGAGACGCCGCCCGATAGTGCGGTTTGAACCCAAGCGAGTCGGGTGTGCCCGCTGCGAAGCCGCCCCCGCATCCCACCTCGGCCCACCACGAAACCGCCCCCACATCCCGCCCCGAACCCGCCCCCGCACCCCACCCCGAACCCACTCCCACACCCCACCTCGCCCCACCCCGAACCCGCACCCCACCTCGCCCCACCCCGCGTGGCGGGATGCCAGGCCGGTTTCGCAGCGGGCCGAGTCGGCGTGCCAGGGGCCCTTCGCTGCGAACCGAGGTGGGATGCCGCGGGCGACTTCGCAGCCGGCCGAGACGGAAAGAGGGGGGCGACTTCGTGGGCCGGTCCAGGCGCGCGCCGGGGTCGCGTCGCAGCCGACCGAGGCGGAACGCGGGGGCGACTTCGCAGCCGGCCGATGCGGAAAGTGGTGGGCCACTTCGCAGCCGAGTGAGACGGGTGGGTGGGTGGGAAACATCGCCGCGAAGCGGCGGACTGTCCCCGACCACCGACGACGGGGTAGCGTGCGTATCTCAGCCATAACGCAGAATGGATGGCAGAGGTGCGCCCGAGTGCGCGTCGGATGCAGACGTCGATGCGGTCCCCCGGTCCGCTCCGTCCGCCTGACCGCCGGAGGCAGCCGCACTCATTGCAGACGGCGTAGGAGAGAAGCGATACCTGTGAGCGCAGCGACAACGCGAAGCCGCACCCCCGACCGTCTGTGCGCGGAGGCCGTGGACCTCGCCCGCGCCGCCGCCGAGGAGGCAGCCGCGCCCGGAGTTGTCGGTGAGCACGTCGGCCTGGTGTCGGAGGGTGACCGGGTCGTCACGCACTTCTTCGAGTGCAAGGAACTGGGCTACCGAGGCTGGCGCTGGGCGGCGACGGTGGCCCGTGCCTCCCGCGCGAAGATCGTGACCCTGGACGAGGTGGTCCTCCTCCCCGGCCCCGACGCCCTGCTCGCCCCCGAGTGGGTCCCGTGGAGCGAACGTCTGCGCCCGGGCGACCTCGGCCCCGGCGACCTGCTCCCGACCGACCAGGAGGACCTCCGCCTGGAGCCCGGCTACACGGGCGAGGAGCAGCCCCCGCCGAACTCCGTGGTGTCCCACGAGATGGCGGAACTGGCGGACGCCGAGGACGCCGCCCTCACGCCAGGCACCCCCGCCACCCAGCCCACGACTCCCACCCGCGGCTCGATCGCCGCGGTGGCCGAGGAGCTGGGCCTGCGCCGCGCCCGTGTCCTGTCCCGCTACGGCCTGCACATCGCGGCCGACCGCTGGGAGGAGGGCTTCGGACCCAAGACCCCGATGGCCCAGGCGGCCCCGGCGACCTGTCTGACCTGTGGCTTCCTCAGCCCGATCGGCGGCTCCCTGGGCCAGGCCTTCGGCGTCTGCGCCAACGAGTTCTCCCCGGCCGACGGCCGTGTGGTCTCGCTGGCGTACGGCTGCGGCGGCCACTCGGAGGCCGCGGTCATGCCGAAGGCGCCCCAGCCCCCCGCTCCGGTGATCGACGAGATGAAGGTCGACGTCTTCCCGCTCCGCCCGGCCCGCGACTCGGGCTCGGTCCCGGAGGCGGGCGACGCGGAGACGGCGGAACTCGGCCACTCGTAGGCCGGCAGGACCCGGCCCGAGCGGCCCTGGCGCCCGTTTTCGTCCGTCTCCGGGGCCTGACCTGCGCCTTCGGTCTCCCTGCCGCACTCGCTGTACCTTCGTCCTCACGTCGACGAGGAGAGTGAACGTGAGCAAGTTCGTGCGGCCGGCGGCCGAGGGCGCCGACCCCTTCGGCACCGCCCGTCTGCGCCGCGGTGTGCTCGACGCCTGGGCCACCAGCCCCGCCCGGTTCCGTGAGGACGCCAACGCCGAGGAGGACCTGGTCCTCGGCGGCTACCGGGACCGGCTCGTGGTGGAGCTGGCCCAGAACGCCGCCGACGCCGCCGCCCGCGCGCGGACACCGGGCCGGCTGCGCCTCACCCTCCGCGACGGCGTCCTGGTCGCGGCGAACACCGGCGCCCCCCTGGACGCGACCGGTGTCGAGTCGCTGTCCACCCTGCGGGCCTCCGCCAAGCGCGACGCGCAGGACACCCACGGCGCCGTCGGCCGGTTCGGTGTCGGCTTCGCCGCCGTGCTCTCCGTCACCGACGAGCCCGCGATCGTCGGCCGGCACGGCGGCGTCCGCTGGGCCCTGGCCGAGGCTCGCGAGCTGGCCGCCGACACGGCCCGGCACAGCCCCGGCCTCGGTGACGAGGTCCGCCGCCGCGACGGACATGTCCCGCTCCTCCGCCTCCCGTTCGCCGCCGAGGGCTCCGCCCCGGAGCCGTACGACACCGCCGTCATCCTGCCCCTGCGGGACACCGCCGCCGCCGACCTCGCCGAACGCCTCCTCGGTGCCGTCGACGACGCCCTGCTCCTCGCCCTGCCCGGGCTGGAGGAAGTGGTGGTGGAGGTCGACGGGAGTGCCCCGCGCACCCTGCGCCGCCGTACCGAGGGCGCCGTCACCGTCGTGGAGGACTCGCGGGAGGGGACCACCACCTGGCGTACCGTCTCCGCGCACGGGCCGCTCACCCCGGATCTGCTCGCCGACCGCCCGGTGGAGGAGCGCCTGCGCCCGCACTGGTCGCTGACCTGGGCCGTGCCGACGGACGCCGACGGCCGCCCGGTCCGGCCGCGCACCACCCCGGTCGTGCACGCCCCCACCCCCAGCGACGAGCCCCTCGGCGTCCCCGCCCTGCTCATCGCCTCCTTCCCGCTGGACACCACCCGCCGGCACGCGGCTCCCGGCCCGCTGACCGACTTCCTGGTGCAGCGGGCGGCGGACTCCTACGCCGAACTGCTCGCCGAGTGGCGGCCGGTGACGGAGGGCGTGATCGACCTCGTACCCGGACCGCTGGGCAAGGGCGAGCTGGACGGCGCGCTGCGGCAGGCGGTCCTGGAGCGGCTGCCGCGCACCGCGTTCCTGCCGCCGGCCGTCGACTCCAGGAGTGACGACGAGCTTCCGGAGGCGCTGCGGCCGCGGGACGCCGAGGTGGTGGAGGGCGCCGGGGCG
This sequence comes from Streptomyces sp. NPDC001816, assembly GCF_042892235.1. Lineage (NCBI taxonomy): Bacteria > Bacillati > Actinomycetota > Actinomycetes > Kitasatosporales > Streptomycetaceae > Streptomyces > Streptomyces sp. NPDC001816. Next base: position 484,802 of record NZ_JBIATY010000004.1, on the reverse strand, counting down.
GACACCGTACGGGTCCTCGCGGAGGTGCTGCCGACACTCCTTCCCGCGGGCCTGGAGCGCCGCGTCGAGCTGCGTACCCTCGGGGTCGCCCGGCTTCCGCTCGCCGACGCCATCGACCGGCTCGCCGGTCTGGAGAAGGACCCCGACTGGTGGTGGCGGCTCTACGACAGCCTCGCCGGGGTCGACCCCGACCGGCTCTCGGGACTTCCGGTGCCCCTCGCGGACGGCCGTACGACCATCGGCCCCCGGCAGGTCCTGCTCCCCGCCCCGGACGCCGCGCGCCTCGACCCGGACATCCTCGGCCGGCTGGGGCTCAAGGTCGCCCACGAGGACGCCGCGCATCCGCTGCTGGAGAAGCTGGGCGCGCTGCCCGCGTCCCCGCGCGCGGTGCTGACCACTCCGCAGGTGCGGGCCGCCGTGGCGAACTCCCTGGACGACGAGGGCGGGGCGCTGTGGGAGGAGGACGCTCCCGACACCGAGGAGCTGGCCGACACCGTCCTCGCCCTGGTGCGCGACGCGGGTCTGGAGCCCGGTGACGAGCCCTGGCTGGGTGCCCTCGCGCTGCCCGACGAGGACGGCGAACTCGCCCCGGCGGGCGAACTCGTCTTCCCCGGCAGCCCCTTCGCCCGCGTGATCCGCGAGGACGAACTGGCCGCCGTGGACGCCGAGTTGGCCGCGAAGTGGGGCGAACAGCCCCTCACCGCCTGCGGTGTCCTCGCGGACTTCGCGCTGGTGCGCGCCACGGACGTGGTCCTCGACCCGGACGAACTGGAGCCCCGGGAGAGCGACTTCGCCGAGCCGGACGACGCGGGCCTGCTGGACGCCGTCGATGTGTGGTGCGAGGACATCCTCGACCGCTTCCCCGACAGCCCGGTGCCCCCGGTTGCCACCGAACTCGTCGCCGTACGGGACCTCGACCTGGTCGACGACGACCACTGGCCCGAGGCCCTCTCCCTGCTCGCCCGGCCGCCGCTGCGTGACGCCCTCACGCAGCCGGTGCGGATCCTGCTGCCCGACGGCACCCACGAGGTCGTACGCCCCTACGCGGCATGGTGGCTGCGCGGGCACCCGGTCCTCGACGGGCGCCGGCCCGCCGGTCTGCTCGCGGCCGGCGGGGACCCGCTGCTGCGCGGCCTGTACGACGAGGCCGACGCGACCGGCTTCGACGACGAGCAGGTGCTGCGTGCGCTGGGCGTGCGGACCTCCGTGGCCGCCCTGCTGGAGGAGCCCGGCGGCGCCGCCGAACTGCTGGACCGCCTCGCCGACCCGGAGCGACCGGTCACCGCAGCCCAACTGCACGGCCTGTACGGTGCGTTGGCCGAGCTGGATCCGGAGCAGGTGACCCTGCCGGACGAGCTACGGGCCGTGACCGACGGGCGGGTGACGGTGGTGGACGCGGCCGACGCGGTCGTGGTCGACTCACCCGACCTGCTGCCCTTCACCTCCGGTGTCCCGCTGCTGCCGGTGCGTCCGTCCCGGGCGGCCGAGCTGGCCGAGCTGTTCCAGGTGCGGCGGCTGAGCGAGTCCGTCACCGGCGAGGTGACCTCCGAAGGCACCGAGCACGACGTACCGGACCCGGTGCGGGTACTGCTCGGGCCGCGCACGCCCAGTACCTACGTCGAGCACGAGGAACTGGTCGTGGACGGCGTGGAGATCGACTGGCGGGTGACCGGTGACGGCGTCCTGCACGCAGCCACCCTGGAGGGCGTCGCCGCGGGCCTCGCCTGGGCGGCGGGCCAGTGGCCGCGCCGCTTCGAGGTGGCGGCCCTGCTGGAGGACCCGTCGCGGACGGAGGAGCTGGCGCGGGACCGGTGGTTCGACTGACCTCCGCAACTCTCACACCAATTCCTTAACAGTAGTACAACCTTTCACTTCTCTCCCACGTCATGTCTGTGGAGTCGCGTGACTCCACAGACAACCAACGTGGGGACAACACATGCCCATTCGTGCCTCTGTCGCCGTCGTGAGCGGCGCTCTGGCCCTGTCCGCCCTCGCCGTTCCGGCCGCGCACGCCGCCGACGGCGGCTCGTCGTACCGCTCCGAGATCGCGAAGGTCTTCGCGCAGCACACGTCCGGCGAAGCCGCCATCAGCGCCACCCCCGCGCCGGAGGGTGACCTGGGCGTCTCCTTCTCCGACTTCAAGATCGCCAAGGTGATCAAGGTCGGTACGACCGCCCCTGTCTCCGCCGTCGTCAGCTACCAGCTGACCTACGGGGCCGACGTCGACGTCGACGCGGACTCGTTCCTCAGCTTCGCGGGCATCTACCGCGGTGACTTCGACGACCCGTCCGCCGGCCAGAGCGGCGACGAGCCGGCGACCTGCGTCGCGACCTCGGCGACCACCGCCACCTGCAAGGGTGCGATCGACATCGACCCGACCGAGGTCGACCCGGAGTTCAGGCTGCGCAACTGGCAGGCCGGTACCTGGCACGCCGCCGCGGTCGCCCTGGACGTCAAGGCCGGGAAGAGCTCCACCCAGTCCGACCTCGCCACCACCCTCGTCCAGCGGAACTCCAGGCTGACGGTCAACGCCGCGCCCGAGCCGGTGAAGAAGGGCCGGACCCTCACGGTCACGGGCAAGCTGTCCCGTGCCAACTGGGAGACGCGCAAGTACGCCGGCTACACGGACCAGTCGGTGAAGCTGCAGTTCCGCAAGAAGGGCTCCAGCACCTACACCACGCTGAAGACCATCAAGTCCAACTCCACGGGCGACCTGAAGACGACGACCACCGCGTCGGTCGACGGCTACTACCGCTTCGCCTTCGCGGGCACCTCGACCACCCCGGCGGTCAACGCCACGGGTGACTTCGTCGACGTGCAGTAGGCGCCGAGTTCCGGCTCCGGACACCTGCCGTTTCCGGAGCCGGAACGCTTCTTCTCACTTGCGTCATGGGCTGGCAATGCGAGGCCAAAATCTGGCCGGTAGCCGCTCTTGACGTACAACCAGTTGCACCCCTCACGGATCTGATCGCGCGAGTCAACCGACTCCACGATCACTTCTCCCCCAGGGGAACGCACATGCGCATACGTGCCACCGTGGCCGCCGTCTCCGGCGCCCTGGCCCTCTCCGCCTTCGCCGTCCCTGCCGCTCACGCCGCCACGGCGCCGAACGTCACCTTCTCCAACATGAAGGTCAACAGCGGCAAGGCCATCACCATCGGCGCGACGTCCACGGTCCAGGTCAAGGCGACCTACACCCTGACGCACCCCTCCACCGTCTCCGTCAGCAACATCGACTCCGGCCCGGTGCTCTACCGCGGCACCTCGGCGCAGAGCGCCGACGCGGAGGTCATCAGCGACGAGCCGGGCACCTGCACCAAGGTCTCCTCGACCACCCTGAACTGCTCGGCCACGATCACCCTCCCCGCCGCCGAGCTGTACAACTCGGACGCCGGCACCTGGAAGGAGGGCGGGGTCGCCGTCGACAGGACGACCCACGCCATGAAGTGGCAGAGCGACCTGGGCACCATCCCGGTCCGCCGCGCCGCCAAGCTCACCGCCGACGCCACCCCGGAGCCGGTCAAGAAGGGCGCGACCCTCACCGTCACCGGCAAGCTGACCCGCGCCAACTGGGAGACCGGCACGTACGCTGGCTTCGGCGGCCAGCCGGTCAAGCTCCAGTTCCGCAAGGCGGGCACCACCACCTACACCACCCTCAAGACCATCACCTCGTCCTCCACGGGCGCCCTGAAGACCACGGTCACGGCCGGCTCCGACGGCTACTACCGCTACAGCTTCGCGGGCGTCTCGACCACGTCGGGCGTCAGCGCCACGGGCGACTACGTCGACGTGCAGTAGTACTTGCCAAAAGAGCGGCCGCGCCACCGGTGTCGTACCGGTGGCGCGGCCGCCTTTTCCCGACCGTGCGGTCAGTCCTCCACCCACATGCCGCGCACGTAGGCGTCGCGCTCGGCAAGCAGCCCCGCCTCACACTCCGGGTCGCGGACGATCGTGCGGCCGCCGTTCTCCAGCATCACGATCGAGGAGAGCAGCAGCCCTCGCAGCAGATCGCGCAGGATGAAGTGCCCGGTGGAGCAGTAGGCGTTGTACATGCCCTGGGTGAACTGCTGGAACGTCCCCAGGTCCACGTAGGCCCCGCCGCGCGCGTTGGGCGTCAGGCCCGTGGGCAGGTCCAGGTGTTCGCCGACGCCCTGGGCGACGCACACGTACACCTTTCCCACGCGGAGCGCAGGATCCCAGAGGGTCTTGGTGTGGTCGGGCGTCTCGAATTCGTAGCTCAGTGGTCCCACCTGATCCTGATGTCCTCGTTGGGGTACTTCTCCCGCAGATGCTGCACGCGGGCTTCGACCGCCGCCCCGAACCGTGGGTCGATGTTCTTGAGGATCCACTCGTCGTCCGCGTAGAACGTAACCTTCAGCTCCCAGAGGACGTCGTCGTCGAAGTGGTCGATGTCGGTGATCAAGTTAACCGTGCCGGGTCGTAGACCTTAGTAGTTGTTTTTGCCCTACGAGGCACCCCTTTCCGAGGCCAGCCTTGGCCACCGCTGCCGTGCGCACCACGCCTCGGACACCGGAAAGGATTGCAAGGACTGGACGAGCTTCCGTCCCCTGCTGGCCGGCGACTTCAACGGCGACGGCAAGGAGGACATCGCGTACATGGAGGTCAACGGCCAGCGGAGCTGGTTCGCCGGCAAGGGCCAGCTGGCCCCTGGCAAGAACATGTGGCCCACGGTCTGACGCTCACACGGGAAAGCGGCGGTCGACCCACTTCCACAGGAGTTCCAGGGCGGCCGCCGCCACCACCGCCACCGCGACAGCCGTCCACGGCATCGCCACGCCCACCAGCTTCAGCGCGAAGAAGTGCTGAAGCGCGGGCACGGCGAGGACGAAGACGAACGCCACACCCATCGACGCCACCAGGGCGACACGCCACCAGGTGTAGGGGCGGGCGATGATCGCCAGGACCCACATGGAGATCAGGAACAGGGTCAGGGTCGCCGCGCTGGTCTCCGCGTCCAGGGCGCCCGGGCCGGTGTAGTAGTGGCGGGCGATCAGATACGTCACGAAGGTCGCCGCTCCGGCCAGCACCCCGCCCGGGATCGAGTAGCGCATGACCATGCGGACGAAGTGGGGGCGGGCCCGTTCCTTGTTGGGGGCCAGGGCCAGGAAGAAGGCCGGGATGCCGATGGTGAGGGTGGAGAGCAGGGTCAGGTGGCGGGGCAGGAAGGGGTACTCCACCTGCCAGCACACCACCAGCACCGCGAGCAGCACCGAGTAGACCGTCTTGACCAGGAACAGGGTCGCCACCCGCGTGATGTTGCCGATGACGCGGCGGCCCTCGGCGACCACCGACGGCAGCGTCGAGAAGCTGTTGTTCAGCAGGACGATCTGCGCGACCGCCCGGGTCGCCTCCGAACCCGAGCCCATGGAGACGCCGATGTCGGCGTCCTTGAGCGCGAGCACGTCGTTCACGCCGTCGCCAGTCATTGCGACCGTGTGCCCGTGCGACTGGAGCGCGCCGACCATGTCCCGCTTCTGCTGCGGGGTGACCCGGCCGAACACGGTGCCCTCGTCCAGCGCCCGGGCCATGCCCTGCGGGTCGGCCGGCATCCGGCGGGCGTCCACCGCCGACCCGGACAGGCCCAGCTTGGCGGCGACCGCGCCGACCGACACCGCGTTGTCGCCGGAGATGACCTTGGCGCGGACCTTCTGTTCCGCGAAGTAGCGCAGGGTGTCGGCGGCGTCGGGCCGCAGCCGCTGCTCCAGCACCACGAGGGCGGTGGGCCGGGCGCCCCGGGCCGGCTCGGGGTCGTCCAGGTCGCGGGTGGCGCGGGCGAGCAGCAGGATCCGCAGGCCCTGCTCGTTGAGGCGCTCGGTCTCGACTAGGGCCGGGTCGCCCGGGGCGAGCAGCACGTCAGGGGCGCCCAGCAGCCAGGTACTGGCCTCGCCGTCGCCCTCGCTGAAGGCGGCGCCGCTGTACTTGCGGGCGGAGGAGAACGGGAGCGACTCGATGCAGCGCCACTCCTCGCTGTCCGGGCAGGCGTCGATGATCGCCTGGAGGGAGGCGTTGGGGCGCGGGTCGGACTCGCCGAGGGCACCGAGGACCTTGCGTACGTACGTCTCGTCGTAGCCGTCGAGGGTCCTCAGCTCGGTGACGTCCATGCCGCCCTCGGTGAGGGTGCCGGTCTTGTCCAGGCAGACGGTGTCGACGCGGGCGAGGCCCTCGATGGCGGGCAGCTCCTGCACCAGGCACTGTTTCCGGCCGAGCCGGATGACCCCGATGGCGAAGGCCACGGAGGTGAGCAGCACCAGCCCCTCCGGGACCATCGGGACGATGCCGCCGACCGTGCGGGCGACCGCGTCCTTCAGGTCGTTGTTCTTGACGACCAGCTGGGTGACGACGAGCCCGATCGCGGCCGGGATCATCATCCACGTCACGTACTTGAGGATCGTGGAGATGCCGGAGCGCAGCTCGGAGTGGACGAGGGTGAAGCGGGAGGCCTCCTCGGCGAGCTGGGCCGCGTACGCCTCCCGGCCCACCTTGGTCGCCGTGAAGGCGCCGCCGCCCGCGACCACGAAACTGCCGGACATCACCCGGTCGCCGGGGTGTTTGACGACCGGGTCGGCCTCACCGGTGAGCAGCGACTCGTCGATCTCGAGACCGTCGGTCTCCGCGCACACCCCGTCCACGACGATCTTGTCGCCCGGACCTATCTCCATGAGGTCGTCCAGGACGATCTCGTTCGTGGCCACTTCGACGGCGGTCCCGTCGCGGCGCACGGTCGGCCGGGCCTCGCCGATCACGGCGAGCGAGTCCAGGGTCTGCTTGGCCCGCCACTCCTGGACGATGCCGATCCCGGTGTTGGCGAGGATGACGAAGCCGAAGAGGCTGTCCTGGATCGGCGCGACGAAGAGCATGATCAGCCACAGCGCGCCGATGATCGCGTTGAACCGGGTGAAGACGTTCGCCCGGACGATCTCGCCCAGGGAGCGGCTGCTGCGCACCGGCACGTCGTTGACCTGCCCGCGCGCGACGCGCTCCGCGACCTGGGCGCCGGTCAGACCGGCCGAGGGTGCGCCCGGCGGGGACACCGGGTGCACGGGGTCGAGTTCGGCGCCCGCGTCGGTATGGGTCATGCATTCGACGTTACGTGCGCTTTTGCGCCTTCACCTGCCGAGTGGGGGGAAGTTCCGACCTGGGGAGGACCCGAGTCGTGCGCAGGTCGTAGAGCCGGGCCGCCGGCTACTCCGCCACGGCCGCCGGCTACTCCGCCGCGGCCGCCGACTTCAGCGCCGCGTCCCGCTTGATGGCCGCGTCGCGCCTGCGGACGTACCAGATGCCGATCAGGCCCAGCCCGCCGCCGGTCAGGCAGGTCCACAGCCACCAGGTGTGGTCGTGGTCGGCGAACCAGCCGTAGAAGGGGAGCTGGACCAGGAAGAGGACGAACCACACGATCGTGCCGCCGGTGATGGTGGCGACCACGGGGCCCTCCAGGGGCTCCGGCGCCTCGTGCTTGGGGGTCCACTTGGTCATGGGGCACAGCTTACGAGGCGATTCCGAGGCTGAGCTGTCTACGCGCGGAGATGGCGATGTGAGACTCATACGTTCATACTGAAACCGTTTGACTTTGGTCCATTTCTGCTCGTATGAAACTCCAACGGGGCTCGGGGGAACCCCGTAGGTGATGAGGTCCCGCATGTCCACCTCGGCACCCGCCAAGGTCCCCGCCCCCGAACAGCCGGGTGGCACCCCCGCCTTCGGCGCCCTCGACCGCTACTTCCGCATCTCCGAGCGCGGCAGCTCCGTCGCCCGCGAGATCCGCGGCGGTCTCGCCACCTTCTTCGCGATGGCGTACATCATCGTGCTGAACCCGATCATCCTCGGCAGCGCGAAGGACATGTACGGGCACCACCTGAACAACGGCCAGCTGGTCACGGCAACGGCCCTCACGGCGGCGTTCTCCACCCTCCTCATGGGTGTCATCGGCAACGTCCCGATCGCGCTCGCCGCCGGTCTCGGCGTGAACTCGGTCGTCGCGCTCCAGCTGGCGCCGCGGATGTCCTGGCCGGATGCCATGGGCATGGTCGTGCTGGCCGGTTTCGTGGTCATGCTGCTGGTCGCCACGGGTCTGCGCGAGCGCGTGATGAACGCGGTGCCGTTCGGCCTGCGCAAGGCGATCTCCATCGGTATCGGCCTGTTCATCATGCTGATCGGCCTGGTCGACGCCGGCTTCGTCAGCCGTATCCCGGACGCCGCCCAGACCACCGTGCCGCTCCAGCTCGGCAGCAACGGCCACCTCAACGGCTGGCCGGTGCTGGTCTTCATCCTGGGTGCGCTGCTCACCTTCGCCCTCATCGTGCGCAAGGTGCCGGGCGCGATCCTGATCTCCATCGTCGGCATGACCGTCCTCGCGCTGATCATCAACTCGGTCGCCCATGTGACGACCTGGGGTCTGACGGTCCCGAAGTGGCCGGGCAACCCGGTGTCCACCCCCGACTTCGGCCTGATCGGCCAGTTCAGCCTGTTCGGCGGCTTCTCCAAGGTCGGCGTGCTGACCGGGACCCTCTTCGTCTTCACGGTCCTGCTGTCGTCCTTCTTCGACGCCATGGGCACGATCATGGGCGTCAGCGACGAGGCCAAGCTGACCGACGCCCAGGGCTACATGCCGGGCATCAACAAGGTCCTCTTCATCGACGGCCTCGCGGTCTCCGCCGGTGGCGCCAGCTCCTCCTCGGCCACCACCGCCTTCGTGGAGTCCACGGCGGGTGTCGGCGAGGGTGCGCGCACGGGTCTCGCGAACGTCGTCACGGGCGGCCTCTTCGCGGCGGCCCTGTTCCTCACCCCGGTCGCCACCATGGTCCCGGCCCAGGCGGCCACGCCGGCGCTGATCGCGGTGGGCTTCCTGATCCTGTCGAACTCCGTCAAGGAGATCGACTGGGCCGACTACACGATCGCGATCCCGGCCTTCGTGACCATGCTGATGATGCCGTTCACCTACTCGATCACCAACGGCATCGGCATGGGCTTCATCAGCTTCGTGGTGCTGCGCCTGGTGGCCGGACGCGCGAAGGACATCCCGGTGCCGATGTACGTCGTCTCGGCCGTGTTCCTCTTCTACTACCTGATGCCGGCCCTGGGCCTGACCTGACGCGCCTGGGTCTCGCCTGACGCACGGGCGTTAGTGATTGCTGGGCAGGAATCGCAGGCATCTACGTCTGGGGTTCCTGCCCAGGCGTCCACGCCTGGGCGGAATGCCCTCCCTGGTCTCGCGGCGGGGAGCGCCGCAGCGTCACTTCGGAGTGCTCCCTTCTGGACGGGTGGTGTAGGCGTAGCCGTCACCGCGCTGGGTGAGCCGTACATAGGTGTGCTTGATAGCGGCTGCGAGACCATGCCGGGTGCGGATGTCGAACTTGCCGGTGGTGCGGACCATGACGCGACCGGTGTGAGTGCCTGCGTACTTTCCGGTGGGAACCGTGGCGGTCACGAGGTCGCCGGTGGCGAAGCCGTAGACACGCTTGATGCGGGGGGCGGTGCGGCGTGGGAAGCCGTGCTTGTCCGGGCTGGTGCGCTGGTGCACGCCCCGCCCCGTGCACCCGGCCATCAGGACCGTGGTAACGGTCTCGGTGATCGAGTCGACCTTGCCTACGGCGAGGGCATCCAGGGTGTGGGTTTTGGGCAGGCCGCAGCTGCGGTTCCACTTGGTGCGACCGCCCGAGGCGGTGTGGGTGGGCAGCACCGCATCGAGTGCCTCCTGTAGAGCCTGCCGTGTGGACTGCACGGCGGCGGCGTCCTTGAGCGGGGCTTTGGCCTGAGCCTTGATCCTTGCCAGGAGTTTCGCCTTGCCTTTGAGGAAGTCCTCGATCGGTTGGTTTCCCTTGCTCTGGTTGCAGGAAATGCAGGCGATCGCCAGGTTGGACACCCGGTCGGATCCGCCGCGCGAGCGGGGCTGGATGTGGTCGATGTTGAGCGGCACGCCCTGCTTGCCGCAGTAGGCACAGGCCCGGCCCCACTTGGCGAGCAGGTATTCACGGACCTCGTAGCCGTGGAGGGTGCCGTTCTGGTACTCGGCGGCCTCCAGTGGGCGGCCCGCGCTCATGGCGTGGGTGTCGAACGCGACCCGCTCTACATGCGCGGCGCGGACCGGTGCCCAGCGGGCTAGCCGGGACGTCCACGACACGACGGTGTCGATCCTGTGCCGTAGCGAGGGGGCGAGCCAGCCCTCGGGACGGGTGCGGTTGCGGAACCGCGGTGTCCGGTAGCGCAGGTTCCGGGAGCGGCGTTCACGCCGGTAGGTTGCCCGCTGCTCCATCCTCTTCCGAATGCTTTGCCCGCGGTGGTCAACCTGGAGCGCGAACCTTGCCCGCCGCTCCCCCGCCGAAACGGTGAACAGGGCGATGCCGGTGTGCTTGCTGCCGGGGTCGATGCCCAGCTCCACGCCGTCTACCTCGGACTCGGCGACCGTGCGGTCCCTGAGGCGTATGACGAACGGGGTATGCCGGTGGACAACAGCACGTTCCTTCTTGAGGAGCTTCCGTGCCCGTGCGGGTGTAGTGGGCTGTAGCGGGTGTCCGTGCTTGTCGAGCACGAACACGTATGGGTGGGACTCACGTCCCTTCGCCCGAACCTGGCGGTCCGGGGTGACGCCTCCGGCAGCAGGTGAACTGCCGGGGGTCTCACCTCGACCAACTTCCGCGCCGGATGCCGTACGGCCTTCGAGCCCCGTTTCGTCCTCGATCCGGAGGGTGTCTGCTGATTCGAATTTCAGAGCCAACTGCTGGTGAAGCACAGATGGGTGAGTCTGCTGTCCTACGCGAAAGGTAGCCATCGTCGGTCACCTCCTCTGGGGATGGTGATGGCTCGGTCTGGTAACGGCGGCCCTCAGCCGACATGGCTGAAAGCCCGGGCGTTTACGCCCGGGATCCCGTTACGTAACGGGATCCCGGGCGACGCCGTAGAACTTCTCCGTCTCCTCGACGGCGGCCTGGAACCGCTCGTCGAAGTCGTCCCGGATGAGCGTGCGGATCACATAGTCCTGCACGCTCATTCCTCTTCTGGCCGCGTGATGCCGGAGCCTTTCGAGCAGCTCCCCGTCTATGCGCAGGCTGAGCACAGTGGTCCCCATGCGTACGAGGGTCGCCACATCGGGCGGCCGTTCGCGTCACTTTCCGGAACCGGATCACTCGTATGAGTGATCGGACGGGGTTCAGTGGCGGGCGTCACGGGTATTCGGGCGTGTTGCGGTGGTCTTTAGGGAGAGTAATGAGTTACTCTAAAGAACATGCCGGACCTTACCCATGGCGACGACGCTGCCGCCGTGAACGCTCTCCGCTCCGCCGTGATGCGGCTGTCCCGTCGGCTCAAGCACCAGCGGGTCGACGAGTCGCTGAGCCCCACCGAGATGTCGGTGCTCGGCACCCTGGCCCGCTGCGGCTCGGCCACGCCGGGCGAGCTGGCCCGCAAGGAGCACGTCCAGCCGCCGTCGATGACCCGCATCGTCGCGCTGCTCGAAGCCAAGGGGCTGGTCCGGCTGGAGCCGCACCCCGAGGACCGGCGCCAGAAGGTCGTCAGCCAGACCGAGCAGGCCGAGGCGATGCTCGAGGAGAGCCGCCGCAAGCGCAACGCGTTCCTGGCCGGCCTGGTCGAGGGCCTCGACGAGGACGAGTGGGCCAAACTGCGCGCCGCCGCCCCCGTGCTGGAGAAGCTCGCACATCTGTAAGGACGTATCGCTCCGCGAACGAGCAGTCAAAAAAGGAGGCGAACCCTTTTGAGTTCGGGATCCGGAGCACCTTCCGCCCCCGCACCGACCACTCCTACTACCCCTGGCCCCCGCAGATCCTCGATGTTCAGCTCGCTGAGGATCAGGAACTACCGCCTCTTCTTCATCGGCCAGGTCGTCTCCAACACGGGCACCTGGATGCAGCGCATCGCCCAGGACTGGCTCGTGCTCGGCCTCACCGGTTCCTCCGCGGCCGTCGGCATCACCACGGCCCTGCAGTTCCTGCCGATGCTGCTGTTCGGCCTCTACGGCGGTGTCCTGGTCGACCGCCTCCCCAAGCGCCCCACGCTGCTCGTCACCCAGACCGCCATGGCCGTCACGGGTCTCGCGCTCGCCGCGCTCACCCTCACCGGGCACGTCCAGGTCTGGCACGTCTACGTCGCCGCCTTCGCCGTCGGCCTCGCCACGGTGCTCGACAACCCGGCGCGGCAGTCCTTCGTCTCCGAGATGGTCGGCCCCGAGCAGCTGCAGAACGCGGTCAGCCTGAACTCCGCGAACTTCCAGTCCGCCCGGCTGGTCGGCCCGGCCGTCGCCGGCCTGATGATCACCGGTGTGGGCACCGGCTGGGCGTTCCTCTTCAACGGCCTGTCCTTCGTCGCGCCCATCGCCGGTCTGCTGCTGATGCGCGCCCGTGAGCTGCACGTGGTCGAGCGGGCGCCGAAAAGCAAGGGCCAGCTGCGCGAGGGCCTGCGCTATGTGGCGAAGCGCCCGGAGCTGATCTGGCCGATCGTCCTCGTCGGCTTCATCGGCACCTTCGGCTTCAACTTCCCGGTGTGGCTGTCGGCCTACGCCGACGACGTCTTCCACGCCGGCGCCGGCGCCTACAGCCTCTTCAACACGCTGATGGCCGTCGGCTCGCTGGGCGGCGCCCTGCTGGCGGCCCGTCGCGGCACGGCCCGGCTGCGCGTCCTGATCGCCGCCGCGGTGGCCTTCGGCACGCTGGAGATCGTGGCCGCGCTCGCCCCGTCGTACTGGCTCTTCGCGCTGCTCATGGTCCCGATAGGCGTCTTCGGCCTGACGGTCAACGTCACCGCGAACACCGCGGTCCAGATGGGCACCGACCCAGCCATGCGCGGCCGGGTGATGGCCCTGTTCATGATGGTGTTCATGGGCGGTACGCCGCTGGGCGCGCCGGTCGTCGGCTGGATCACCGACACCTACGGCCCCCGCGTCGGCTTCGTCCTCGGCGGCGTCATCTCCGCCGCCGCGGCCGCCACCGTCGGCCTGGTCCTCGCCCGCATCGGCGGCCTGCGCGTGGCCGTGGGCTGGCACCACGGCCACCCGCGGGTGCGGTTCGTGCCGAGAGAGCGCGAACAGCTGGCGACGGCGGCCTGAGGGCTCCCCGCCTCCGGAGGGTCCCCTACAGGACCCTCCGGGCCAGCACCTGCCCCGGCCAGTCGTCCGCGCCGAGCATGGTGACGCTGAAGGACTCGGTCGGCACGAAGCCGTTGCGCTCGTAGAAGGAGACCAGCTTGCGGTCGTCGCCCGCGTAGCAGTCCACCCGCAGCAGCGAGACCCCGGCCCGGCGGGTCTCCTCGGCCGCGTGGGCGAGCAGGGCGGCACCGACGCCGTGGCCCTTGAAGCGGCGGTCCGAGGCGAAGGTGTGGATGTAGCGCTCGGGCTCGTCGGCGGGCCGCAGATACTCGCCGGGTGCGTCGGTGAGGGTGAGCGTGGCCGCCGGGACACCGTCGTACTCGGCGATGTACGGGGCGCCCTCGGTGACGTACCGGGTGATCATGGCCACCGCCCTCGGGTTCTTCGACCAAGGTGTCGTGCCCCACTGCTGGGTGCGGCCCTGGGCCACCAGCCACTCCACGGCACTGTCGAACATGCCGAGGATCACGGGGATGTCGTCAGGCCTGCCTGCTCTGATGCTGATCTTCCCGTTCTTCTCCATGCACCTGATCATGCCCGTCCGGGGGCGTCGGGGCAGTCGCCTGGCCCGGTGATCCGTTCCCTGGGAGGGTGACGTCATGAGACTCTTCGCCGCCGTGCTGCCCCCGGAGGACGTCATCCGTGAGCTTGCCACCGAGGTCGCGACGTTGAAGAGGCTGCCCGGCACGGAGGGTCTGCGCTGGACCAACCGTCCTGGCTGGCACTTCACGCTCGCCTTCTACGGCGAGGTCGACGACGCCCTCGTACCGGACCTGTCGGCCCGCCTGGGCCGCGCGGCTCGCCGTACGTCGCCCTTCCCGCTGGCCCTGCGGGGCGGCGGGCAGTTCGGGCGCGGGCAGGTGCTGTGGGTGGGCGCGGACGGAGACCTGCCGGCCCTGCGGTTGCTGGCCGACCGTACGGAGGCGGCGGCGGTGAAGTCCGGGGTGCCGATGGGGGAGCACCGTCGCTATCTGGCCCATCTGACGGTGGCCCGCAGCCGGTACTCGGTGAACGTACGGCCGTGCGTCGAGGCCCTGCACGCCTTCACGAGCCGCACCTGGACCGTGGCCGAGCTGGCCCTGGTGCGCAGCAACCTGCCGAAGTCCGGGGTGCCCGGGGAGCAGCCCCGCTACGAGACGGTCGCCCACTGGGCGCTCGGCGGGGCCGGTTAGGCTCGGGTACGTGGACCCGAAAACCCGGAACCGGATCATGGCCGGTGTGCTTGTGCTGATGTTCGTGGTGGTTGCCGTGTCGGCGGCGGTCGGGAAGTAGACCGCCGCCGCTTCGCCGTACCGCCGCTGCGGCGTACGGCCACGGCTACCAGGCGAAGGCCTCCGGCGACGGCCCCGGACCCGGGAAGACCTCGTCCAGGCCCGCCAGCAGTTCCTCGCTCAGCTCCAGCTCCACGGCCCGCAGGGCCGACTCCAGCTGCTGCGGCGTGCGCGGGCCGACGATCGGGCCGGTCACGCCGGGCCGGGTGAGCAGCCAGGCCAGGGCGGCCTCGCCGGGCTCCACACCGTGCTTGTCGAGCAGGTCCTCGTACGACTGGATCTGCGCGCGGATGGTGGTGTTGGCGAGCGAGTCGGCGGCCCGGCCGGAGGCACGGCGTCCGCCCTGCACCTCCTTCTTGATCACACCGCCGAGCAGACCGCCGTGCAGCGGCGACCACGGGATGACCCCGAGGCCGTACTCCTGCGCCGCCGGGATGACCTCCATCTCGGCGCGCCGCTCGGCGAGGTTGTACAGGCACTGCTCGCTGACCAGCCCGATGGTGCCGCCGCGCCGGGCGGCGATCTCGTTGGCCTGGGCGATCTTGTAGCCGGGGAAGTTGGAGGAGCCGACGTACAGGATTTTGCCCTGCTGCACGAGTACGTCGATCGCCTGCCAGATCTCCTCGAAGGGGGTCCGGCGGTCGACGTGGTGGAACTGGTAGACGTCGATGTGGTCGGTCTGCAGCCGCTTCAGGCTGGCGTCCACGGCCCGCCGGATGTTGAGGGCGGACAGCTTGTCGTGGTTGGGCCAGGCGTCGCCGTCGGCGGCCATGTTGCCGTACACCTTGGTGGCCAGCACGACCTTGTCGCGCCGGTCCCCGCCCTTGGCGAACCAGTTGCCGATGATCTCCTCGGTACGGCCCTTGTTCTCGCCCCAGCCGTACACGTTGGCGGTGTCGAAGAAGTTGATGCCCGCGTCCAGCGCCGCGTCCATGATCGCGTGACTGCCGGCTTCGTCGGTCTGCGGGCCGAAGTTCATGGTGCCGAGGACGAGTCGGCTGACCTTTAGTCCCGTGCGTCCTAGCTGCGTGTACTTCATGGTGTCCTAGCCAACGGCTTGGAGTGCACTCCAGGCAAGGGCTGCCGGGCGGGGTGGCCGTCCCGTCCTGCGAACGGGCCACCCCGCAGGCGGCTCTCACCCGGAGCGCTGCGCGGGAATGCGATCCCCGGCGCGCCGGGACAGCCACAGGGCGACCGCCTCCGAGATCGGCTGCCCGGTCTCCAGCTCCACGAAGCCGAACTGGCCGCCCTGGTTGCACTCCAGGAACCACCAGACGCCGTCCTCGTCCTCGGCGAAGTCGAAGGCGGCGTAGGCCAGTTCGGCGACGCGCAGGTACTCGTGCACCGACCTGCCGATCCGCGCGGGCACCGGTACCGCCCGCCAGGCGTGTTCGGTGTCGCCGTAGCGTCCGTCGACCTGGCCGGGCTCGGCCGTCTTCCGGGCGGCGAACAGCCGGGTGCCGACGCAGGTCAGCCGGATGTCGGCCGGTCACTCCAGCCACATCCGAAGCCGCGGGTGCGCCCCGAACGAACGCCGCCCCGCCCGGGCGCCGGGGAGTGTGGCGCTGGGGCGGGGCGGTAGGTGGGGGAAGTGGGCCCTGAGCGTGAGGGCGGGGTGTCAGTCGCGGGGGAAGTCGTCGGTCTTGAGGACGAGGTCGACCACTGTGCCGGTCAGGTCGATGTCGGTGCCGAAGTCCACCGGCGTCCTGTTCTCGTAGTCGCCGTCCTTGGGGTCGGTGTAGACGAAGCATCGGCCCTGGTAGGGGTCGGCGATGACGTAGAGGGGGACCTCGGCGAGCGCGTAGGCGGTCTTTTTCGGGCCGTAGTCGTTGGCGGCCGTGCCCTGGGAGATGACCTCGGCGACGAACTTGACGTCCTGGTACCGCCAGTGGCCTTCGTCGTCCGGCTTCGCCGAGTCCTTGAGCAGGGCGACGTCCGGGCAGAAGCCGTTCTCGTGGCCCGGGAAGTCGATCCGGACGTCCGTGAACACCATGACATCCCTCCCGAACCTGTCCTCGATGGCCCATAGGATCCGGCGAATGATCTGCCAATGCGTGTTCCGCTGCGGCGTCATGTGGACGTTGCCCCCGACGATCTCGACCCTGAATCCTTCGGGGACGGGCATCCGCTCAAGGCGCTCGAACCACTCGTCCAAACGCTTGGTGTTGGCGTCGGCGTCGGCCATCTCGATCCTGTCTTCAAGGACGGTCATCGTGGCGCTCCTCCCCGGCTGCCCCATCGGCGAGTGCAGCCGCGCGGTTCAACGATACGCACGGTGACTGGGAGACGCCGGAATCAGGTCAATCTGTTCCGGCCGCGTACGCCTGTCCGATTCCCCACGCCTCCCACATCGCCCCCGCGAACGCCCCCGCGATCCGGTGCTCCCCGCTCGCGTTGGGATGCGTCCCGTCGTAGGTGTCGGTGTGGATGTCGTACGACTCCGGCGGCGAGGCCAGCAGGATCGGCGACCGGGGCTCGTCCAGGTCGGCGACCGCCTTGGCGAGCAGGACGTTGAACCGGTCAACCTGCTCGGCGAAGGGCGCGTCCGCGTGGGCGCGGATGTTCGGGATCACCGGCAGCAGGACCATGCGGATGCGCGGGCGGGCTTCGCGGGCGCCCGCGACGAAGGCCCGTACGTTCTCCGCCGTCTGCTCGGCGTTCGTGTAGAAGCCCAGGTCGATCAGGCCGAGGGAGACCAGCAGCACATCGGGCCGGTGCTCCCGTACCGCCTCTCCGATCAGCGGAGCCATGTGCAGCCAGCCCTCGCCCCAGCCGGCCAGGTGGGTGCGGGGGAAGCCGGGGTCGGCGTACGCGTACGACGTCGGTGCCTCGGTCGTCTTGTCGTACAGCTCCTCGCGCGGGCCGACGAAGGTGAACGGTCCGCCGTACGACTCGCACAGGTGTCGCCACAGCCGGTAACGCCACGTGTGCTCGCCCGCGCTCCCGATCGTCATGGAGTCGCCCACGGGCATGAACCTAAGCATCCGCTCATAATGGACGATCACGGCAGCGTGTGGGGTGTGAGGCCCACCACGCCCCCTGAACCCACGGAGGGGATGGCAGGCTTGGTGTCATGCGCCGACCGTTCGCCCTGCTCGCCGGGGTCCTGCTCGCGGGTGCCTGCGCGCTGCCCGCCTCCGCCGCCGACGGTGACAGTGCCGGTGATCAGGGGTTCACCATCAAGGACCCCCGGATCGCCGAGTCCAGCGGCCTGGCCGCCTCCCACCTGCACCCCGGCATCTACTGGACGCACAACGACAGCGACGACGGGCCGTACATCTACGCCGTGGACAGCGCGACCGGGAAGACCGTCGCCACGCTGACCCTGCGCGGCATCGGCTCCCCGCGCGATGTCGAGGCCATCTCCATCGGGCCGGACAACCAGATCTACGTCGGCGACATCGGTGACAACCTCGACGGCACGTGGCCGTACGTCTGGATCTACCGGCTGCCCGAGCCGAAGGCGCTCAAGGACCAGACGGTCCGGGCCACGCAGTACGTCGTGAAGTACTCCGACGGGGCGAGGAACGCCGAGTCGATGGTCGTGCATCCCAAGACCGGGCGGGTCTACATCATCGACAAGAAGGAGAACGGCGGGCACCTCTACGAGGGGCCCGCGCAGCTCTCCACCACCGGCGCGAACATCTTCAAGCCCGTCGCCGCCGTCGACCTGTGGGCCACCGATGCCGCGTTCTCGCCGAACGGCCGACAGCTCGCCGTCCGGGGGTACTTCGGCGGCATCTACTACGACTGGAACGGCGGGAAGATCAAGCGGGCGGGGCGGCTCGACGTGCCTCTGCAGGGGCAGGGGGAGTCCGTCACGTACTCCGCCGACGGCACCAGGCTGATGTACGGCAGCGAGGGGGCCGACAGTTCGGTGGAGGCGCAGGACGCGCCGGCCGGGGCGGCGAGCAAGGAGCCGTCCGGCAGTGGGAGTTCCGCCTCCGACGGCGCCGCCGGGACCGGTGCCGGCAACAGCGGGAGCATCAAGGTCGGCGCCGTGGTCGTGGCCGTGGGTGCGGCCGCCCTGTTCGGTTTGCGGTTGCTGCGGCGCAGGAGCTGAACCGCCATCCGGGTGGCGGGGCGGTGCCTTCGCCGACCTGTACGGCGCCCCTCGACATGTGTTCCCACCTGCATGGGAACACCCTGTTCCCGGCCGGGAACGCTCTCCCGTCCCGGCAGACTGAGAGGGCCGTACGCCGGCTCCGGTGCTCTCGTTCGTCGTGATACGGAGTGCCGCCGTATCCAGGAGGGCTCAAGTGAACCGATCACTGCTGACCATGCGCTCGGCGCTGATTCTGTTGCTGGGTGTTCTCGTCGGCGTGGGAGCGGGAGTGCTGACCGCCTGTGCCGACGCCGGCGGCGAAGCGAAGTCGGTGATGGTGGGCGCGACCGCCTTCGCGGCCGCCGTCGCGTTCTTCAACTCCATCATCGATTAGGCCTATTGGCCGCTCGGACGCACTGACCGAGACCGGTTGTCGTCGTTGACATGACGTGTGGGCCAGGTGGCCTGTCGTTTTCCGGTAGATAGATCCCGGATGCATCCTGGGAGAGGAGACGGTGGTGGGGGACCATGACCGCGATGAAGCGGCCTTCGATGACGCGGCGTTCGGCGATGCGGCCTTCGGTGACGCGGAGGGCTTCAAACCGCTGTCGGGAGAGCTGCGTCCTGAAGTGCGGGAGCTGGCCGAGGCGTTGCGCCGCCTGCTGAAGGGCTCGGGGAAGTCGCAGCGGCAGTTCGCGGTCTATCACCACATCGGCGTCTCCACGGTCTCGCGCTATCTGAGCGGTGAGCGAATCCCGGACAAGCACTTTCTCGACGGGTTGATGAAGTCGGCCTGCAAGGCTCAAGGCAAGGAGGTCAGTGAGGCGCTGCAGGGCCTGATGTACCGGCTGCATCGAGAGGCGTTGCTGGCCGAGGACCCGGCCCGGTACCGGGAGCAGATGGCCAGCGACCGGCTGGAGGACGCCGTTCTGCGCGAGGAGGAGGCGCAGTTGGAGATCCGGGAGCTGAGGAAGGCCGCGAAGGGGCAGAAGCAGCAGTTGTGGGCGCTGGAGTCCCAGCTCCTTCAGCTGGCGGCGGCGGAGCAGCAGGAGCGGGGCGCGTTACGGGCGGACCTGGAACGGCACCGGATGCGCAAGGAGGAGCTGGAGGAGGCGTGCGCGCGTCTGCGGGACAAGGTCGCTCGTCTGGAGAGTGCGCTCCAGGAGGCGGAGCGGGAGCGGGAGGCCGCGCGGACGCGGTGCCGGGAGCTGGAAGCCGAACTGGCCGTGGCGCAGGAGGCCGCCGAGCGAGCGGAGCTGGAGCGGCAGGCGAGGGAGGAGCGGCTGCGTCTGGCCAAGGCCGCCGAGGTCGCCGAGCACCGTCTGGCGGACCTGGAGCGCGTTCATCTGGAAGCCGAACAGGTACGCCTGGCAGCCGCCCGGGAGGCCGCGACCCAGTTGGAGGAGGCCAAGACCAAGGCCGACGAGTTGCTGCAGGAGGCAACGCTGAGGGCCACGAAGGTCCGGCCTCCGGTGCTCAGGAGATCGGCCGCGCTGCGCCAGTTGAAGGAGGCCGCGCAGCAGATGGCCGAGGTCCGGTTGCCCGAGCTGGCCAAGCAGCTGTCCCAGGCGCACCCGGAGGATGTGGACATCGTGGTGCGGCCCATCGGCATCCACAGCCTGGACGACATCGGGCAGACGGCCCAGGCACTCGACACCGTCCACCGCGCATACGTACAACTGGCCGTTGACCAGGCCCTCCTGCGGAGCAACGCCAACGCGATGTTCATCAACCTCTCGCGCCGCTCCCAGGGCCTGGTCATGCGCCAGTTGTCCCTGATCTCCGACCTGGAGGAGTCCGAGACGGACCCGGACCGGCTGTCGTCGTTGTTCAAACTGGACCACCTCGCCACCCGGATGCGCCGCAACTGCGAGAACCTCCTCGTGCTCGCCGGTGAGGAGCCCGGCCGCAGCTGGACCCGGCCGGTCCCGGTGGTCGACGTGCTCCGTGCGGCCGCGTCCGAGGTGGAGCAGTACGAGCGCGTCGAGCTGGCCGACGTGCCCAGCGTCGAGATCGCCGGCCGTGTGGTCACCGACCTCGTTCACCTGCTCGCCGAGCTGCTGGAGAACGCGACGGCCTTCTCCTCGCCGCAGACCAGGGTCAAGGTCACCGGTCACGCACTGCCCGAGGGCCGTGTGCTGATCGAGATCCACGACACCGGCATCGGCCTTTTCGCCGAGGACCTCGCCGAGGCCAACGAACTGCTCGCCGCGCCGCCGGTCCTGGACATGTCGGTCGCCCGCCGCATGGGTCTGTTCGTGGTCGGGGCTCTGTCCCATCGGCACGGCATCCGGGTCCAGCTGCGCCCGTCCGACACCGGTGGTACGACCGCGCTGGTCATGCTGCCCGTCGACGCCAGGGAGTTCGTTCCGGAGCAGCCGTACGCCGGCCACGTCGACCATGAGGGCGGGCAGCTGCCCCCCGCCACGGCACACCTGTTCACCATCTGCGACTCCGGCCGCCTGTCCATCGAGCGTCCGCACTCATGACGGGCCGGGTGGTGAAGGCGTAGGCGGCGGTGGCCGTCGTACGACGAGGGGCGCCCCGGCAGACCCGGGGCGCCCCTCGTGGACGTACGTGGGAAGGAGGTCAGAGCTTCTCGATCACGTAGTCGATGCACTTCGTCAGCGCCTCGACGTCCGCCGGGTCGATCGCCGGGAACATCGCGATGCGCAGCTGGTTGCGGCCGAGCTTGCGGTACGGCTCGGTGTCCACGATGCCGTTGGCACGCAGCACCTTGGCGACGGCGGCCGCGTCGATCTCGTCGGAGAAGTCGATCGTGCCGATGACCTGCGAGCGCTTGGCCGGGTCCGAGACGAACGGGGTGGCGTACTTGGACTCCTCCGCCCAGGTGTACAGGCGGGTCGAGGAGTCCTTCGTGCGGCCCGTGGAGAAGGCCAGACCGCCCTGGCCGTTGAGCCACTCCAGCTGCTGGTTCAGCAGGAAGAGCGTGGCGAGGGCCGGGGTGTTGTACGTCTGGTTCTTGCGGGAGTTGTCGATCGCCGTGGGGAGCGAGAAGAACTCCGGGACGTGGCGGCCGGAGGCGTGGACGCGCTCGGCGCGCTCGATCGCGGCCGGGGAGAAGGCGCCGATCCACAGGCCGCCGTCCGAGGCGAAGGACTTCTGCGGGGCGAAGTAGTAGACGTCCGTCTCGGCGATGTCGACCGGGAGGCCGCCCGCGCCGGAGGTGGCGTCCACGAGGACGAGCGAGCCCTCGTCGGCGCCGGCCACGCGCTTGATCGGCATGGCGACACCGGTGGAGGTCTCGTTGTGGGTGAAGGCGTACACGTCGACGCCCGCCTCTGCCTGCGCCTCGGGGTGGGTGCCCGGGTCGGTGGCGATGACGGTGGGCTCGGCCAGCCACGGGGCGAGCTTGGCAGCCTTGGCGAACTTGGAGGAGAACTCACCGAAGCTGAGGTGCTGGGACTTGTTCTCGATCAGTCCGTGGGTGGCGATGTCCCAGAAGGCGGTGGACCCGCCGTTGCCGAGGATGACCTCGTAGCCGTCGGGGAGGGAGAACAGGGAGCTGATGCCTTCGCGGACCTGGCCCACCAGGTTCTTGACCGGGGCCTGGCGGTGGGAGGTGCCGAGCAGAGAGCTTCCGGTGGCGGCGAGCGCCTCGAGGGCCTCGGTACGCACCTTGGAGGGGCCCGCGCCGAAGCGTCCGTCGGCGGGCTTGATGTCAGCGGGAATCTGGATGTCGGCCACGAGTCGGAGGGTATCGCCCACGTGAAACGGGACGGAACCGTGTCCGTCCGATGAGACAAGATCGCTGAACTGCGGACTTGTGAGGTTGTACGACGAAACCTGCGGGGCTGTGGAAAAGTCACGGTGACTGTGCGTGATCGGATGCATCCTGGACGCATGACGGATCTCTCGGGCCTTGAGGCGGAGCTGCGTGGGGTCGTCCGGGGTGAGGTCGGCTTCGATGTCACCGCCCGGGCGCTCGTGACCATGGACGCGTCCAACTACCGGCGGGTCCCGGCGGGCGTGGTGGCCCCGCGGGACGCCGAGGACGTGGCGGCGGTGCTGGAGGTGTGCCGGGCACGCGCAGTGCCGGTGGTGGCGCGCGGCGGGGGCACGTCGATCGCGGGGCAGGCGACCGGCACGGGCGTGGTGCTGGACTTCACCCGGCACATGAACGGCCTGCTGGAGCTGGACCCGGCCACCCGTACGGCCGTCGTCCAGCCGGGCCTGGTCCTCGACCGCCTCCAGGAGGCCGCCGCCCCGCACGGCCTGCGCTTCGGCCCCGACCCGTCCACCCACAGTCGCTGCACGCTCGGCGGAATGATCGGCAACAACTCCTGCGGCTCCCACTCGGTCGCCTGGGGGACGACCGCGGACAGCGTCCGCGAGCTGTCCGTCATCACCGCGCGCGGGCAGCGGCTGCGGCCGGGCCGGGACTGGGCCGGAGCGCCGGACGGGCTGCGCGCCCTGGTGGAGGGCGACCTGGCCCGCCTGCGCACCGGCTTCCCCGATCTGCCCCGCCGCATCTCCGGATACGCCCTGGACGCCCTGCTCCCCGAGAAGGGCGCCGACGTCGCCCGCTCCTTCTGCGGCTCCGAGGGCACCCTCGGCATCCTCACCGAGGCGGTCGTAGCGCTGGTCGAGGCCCCACGCGCACGGGCCCTCGCGGTGCTGGCGTACGGCGACGAGTCCGGCGCCGCCGAGGCCGCCGCCGGACTCCTGCCTCTCGGCCCGCTGACGGTGGAGGGCATGGCGGCCGACCTGGTGCGCTCGCCGGCCGGGCTACCGGCGGGCGGCGCCTGGCTCTTCGTGGAGACCGGCGGACAGACACCGGCCGAGGCACGCGCGCGTGCGGAGGCGATCGTCCGCGCGGCCGACGTCGTCGACTCCCTGGTGGTGACGGACCCGGCGGCCCAGCGGACCCTGTGGCGCATCCGAGAGGACGCGAGCGGTACGGCGACCCGGATGCCCGACGGCAGCGAGGCCTGGCCGGGTTGGGAGGACTGCGCGGTGCCGCCCGCCCGGCTCGGCGCCTACCTGCGCGACTTCCGCGCCCTGCTCTCCACCCACGGCCTGCGCGGCACTCCGTACGGCCACTTCGGCGACGGCTGCATCCACGTCCGCATCGACTTCGACCTGCTCACCGAGGCGGGCGTCGGCCGCTTCCGGCGCTTCTCCGAGGAGCTGGCCGACCTGGTCGTCGCCCACGGCGGCTCACTGTCCGGGGAGCACGGCGACGGCCAGGCCCGCGCGGAACTGCTGCCGCGGATGTACGGCGAGGAGACGGTACGGCTCTTCGAGCGGGCCAAGGCGGTCTGGGACCCCGACGACCTCCTCAACCCCGGCATGCTGGTCCGCCCGGCCCCGCTCGACAGCAACCTCCGCTTCTCCGTCCTGCCCCGCCGCCCGGTGGACGTGACCTTCGGCTACCCGGCCGACGGCGGCGACTTCGGCGCGGCCGTCCGCCGCTGCGTCGGCGTCGCCAAGTGCCGTACGACCACGGTGGCCGGGTCCGCCGTGATGTGCCCCTCCTTCCGGGCGACCGGCGAGGAGGAGCACTCCACCCGTGGGCGGGCCCGGCTGCTGCACGAGATGCTCGGGGGCGAACTGGTCACGACGGGCTGGCGCTCCACGGAGGTCCGGGACGCCTTGGACCTGTGCCTGTCCTGCAAGGGCTGCCGCTCGGACTGCCCGGTGGGCGTCGACATGGCCACCTACAAGGCCGAGTTCCTGCATCACCACTACGAGGGCCGACGCCGTCCCGCCGCCCACTACACGATGGGATGGCTGCCGGTATGGCTGCGCTGGGTGGCACGAACCCGCACGGCGCCGCTGCTCAACCGACTCGCGTCCGTACGGCCGTTGGCCCGGCTGGGGAAGTGCCTGGGCGGAATCGCACCGGAACGGCAGATCCCAAGAATCGCGAAGGAGCCGTTCACCCACTGGTGGCGACGGCGGCAGCGGCGCACCACGGGAGACCTGGTCGTCCTGTGGCCCGACACCTTCACCGAGCACCTCTCGCCCTCGGTCGGACAGGCGGCCGTCCGGGTGCTGGAGGCCGCCGGCCTCAGGGTGGTCCTGCCACCGTCCCACCCGCTCGGCGGCGGGGTCTGCTGCGGCCTGACCTACGTCTCCACCGGCCAGCTCGACCGGGCCCGCGCGGTGCTGCGCCGCACCCTGGACCTGATGGAACCGGTGCTGCGCCGGGGCGCCCCGGTCGTCGTCCTGGAACCGAGCTGTGCGGCGGCCCTCTGCGGCGACCTCCCCGAACTCCTGCACGACGACCCACGCGCCCCCCGGCTGGCGTCATCGATCCTCACCTTCGCCGAGGCACTCGAACGCCATGCCCCTGACTGGACCCCGCCCGCCGTCGACCGCCCGGTCGCCGGCCAGACCCACTGCCACCAACACGCGATCCTCGGCGACGCCGCCGACCGCAGCCTGCGCGAGTCCGCGGGCCTGACCGGCGAGCTGAGCGGCGGCTGCTGCGGACTTGCGGGCAACTTCGGCTTCGAGAAAGGCCACTTCGAGGTGTCGAAGGCATGCGCGCAGGAGCAGCTGCTGCCGTCGGTACGGGGCGTGGCCGAGGGCACGGTGATCCTGGCGGACGGCTTCTCGTGCCGCACCCAGTTGGAGCAGCTGGCGGGGGTGCGGGGCCGACACCTGGCGGAGGTACTGGCAGAGGGCCTGGAGAAGGAATCGAAAGCATCGGGAGTATCGGGATCGAAAGTATCGGGAGCATCGGGAGTGGAGAAATGACCGAGGAACACACCCGGCTGGCAGTCCTCTCCGACATCCACGGCGTACTCCCCGCCCTGGAGGCCGTCCTGGCAGAGCCCGAAGTGACCGCCGCCGACCGGATCGTCCTCACCGGGGACATCACGGCGGGCCCCCAGCCGTCCGAGGTGCTGGACCTGCTGCGGTCGCTGGGCGACCGGGTGCTGTGGGTCGGCGGGAACGCGGACCGGGAACTGGTGGAGTACCGGCGGGGCCAGCGCACGGAGATCCCGGACCCGATCGGCCCGTTCGTGGCGCAGTCGCTCCGCGAGGACCAGGTGGACTTCCTGGCCGCACTGCCCGGAACCCTCACCCTGCGCGTCCGCGGCCTCGGCAAGGTGCTCTTCTGCCACGCCACCCCGCGTGACGACGAGGAGGTGGTGCTGGTGGACTCCCGCCCTGAGCGCTGGGCCGAGGTCTTCTCCGGCCTCGCCCCCGACATCGGCACGGTCGTCTGCGGCCACACCCACATGCCCTACGTCCGCCTGGCCCACGGCCGCCTGGTGGTCAACCCGGGCAGCATCGGCATGCCGTACGGCCGTCCCGGCGCCCACTGGTGCCTCCTGGGCCCCGGAGCCGACCTGCGCGTGACGTCGTACGACATACCGGGGGCGGCGGCCCGGCTCACCGCCGAGTGCGCGTATCCGCAGATCGCCGAGTGGGCCGACTACTTCCTTCACGCGCGGGCTTCGGACACGGAGGTGCTGGCGGCCTGGGGGCCGAAGGACGGCAGGGAGGCTTCTGAGGTTTCGTAGCGGCGGGTTCATAAGCTGACGGAACCAAGCACCCCTGAAGGAGCACAGCCCGCATGACGTCCCTCCGTCTTCAACCCATCAGCCGTGCCGAGCACCTGTCCTTCGTGGCCTCTCTGCCCTCGGTCAGCCACATGCAGCTCCCGTCCTGGGGCGATGTGAAGCCCGACTGGCGGGCGGAGAGCCTGGGATGGTTCGACGGGGACGGGCGGCTGGTGGGTGCCGGGCTGGTGTTGTTGCGGCCGTTGCCGAAGGTGAAGCGGTATCTGGCGTACCTGCCCGAAGGGCCCGTCATCGACTGGCACGTGCCCGACCTGGAGCGCTGGCTGGAGCCGATGCTGGCCTATCTCAAGGGGCGCGGTGCCTTCTCCGTGAAGATGGGGCCGCCCGTGGTCGTGCGGCGGTGGAGTCCCGAGGCGGTCAAGGCCGCGATCGCCGACCCGGGCGCGCACCGGCTGCGGGACGCGGAGGCGACGTCGACCGAGCCGCGTGCCGTGGAGCTGGCGGAGCGGCTGCGGCGCATGGGCTGGCGGCAGGCCGAGGCGGGCAGCGAGGAGGGGTTCGCCGCCGGGCAGCCTCGGTATGTGTGCCAAGTGCCGTACACAGGGAAGTCGTTGGAGGAGGTCCACCGCGGGCTCAACCAGCAGTGGCGGCGCAACATCAAGAAGGCCGAGAAGGCCGGCGTGCAGGTCGTGCGCGGGGGATACGAGGACCTGCCGGTCTTCTACGGCCTCTACACGGAGACCGCCGAGCGCGACCGGTTCATCCCGCGCCCGCTGCCGTACTTCCAGCGCATGTGGACGGCGCTCGCCGCCGAACACCCCGACCGTATGCGGCTGTACCTCGCACACCACGAGGGCGAGGTGCTCGCCGCGGCCACCATGCTGATCGTCGGCGGCCACGTCTGGTACTCCTACGGCGCCTCCACCAGCCGCAAGCGCGAGGTCCAGCCCAACAACGCCATGCAGTGGCGGATGATGGCCGACGCACACGAACTCGGCGCCCACGTCTACGACTTCAGGGGGATCACCGACACCCTGGAGGAGTCCAACCACCTGCTCGGGCTGCTCCGCTTCAAGGTGGGCGCGGGCGGCGAGGCGGTGGAGTACGTGGGGGAGTGGGACTTCCCGCTCAACCGGCTGCTGCACAAGGCGCTCGACGTCTACATGTCCCGGCGCTGAGGCCCCTCAAGTAATTCCAAGGTGTTCCAAGGGGAATCACAGAGCGCCTGTGTAGCTTCTTCGGTGTCGGGTTCCGGACGCGGAATTCCCGGACCATAGAACTGCGAAAACACCAGGAGTCGAAATGAGCTTCAAGAAGCTTGCCCCGCTGCCCCCGAAGCCCAAGTCGAAGCAGCTCCCGCCGCCGCCGAAGCCGAAGCCCAAGAAGCACGTCCACAAGCCGCTGCCCAAGCCGGTGCCCGGCCGGGACCAGTGATCCGACGCTGAGCCGAAAGGGGTCGATGGTGCACCGTCGACCCCTTTTCGCCTTCATTCGGGAAGTTGATTCGGGAAGGTGATTCGGAAAGGGACTCCGGTGACGGACGAGAGCGAAGAATTCGAGTACGAGACGCCTGCCATTCTCGCCAGGACGGCGTTCCGCCGATTCTGGCCGCTGACAAAGGGGCTCAGGAAATGGCTGCTTCTCGTCTGGGTGTGCACGGTGCTCGCCGCGCTCGCCGAGACCGAGTCCATCCTGCTCTTCAGCGACCTCACCGACCACGCCCTGCAGAAGGGCTCGCTGGCCGCGTTCTGGAGTCCGGCCGTCAAGTGGCTGGGCGTCGCCGTGGTCGGCGCGCTGGTCGCGTACGCCGGCAACTCCCTTGCCGCGTGGGCGACCGAGCGCTTCGTGATGCGGCTGCGCGAGCACGTCTTCGACCATGTGCAGCAGTTGCCCCCGCACTTCTTCCAGCGCCACCGCCAGGGCGACCTGCTCTCCCGGCTGACCAGTGACGTCGAGGCGATCGAGACGATGGTCGTGTCCGGCCTGGTCGGCGCCGCCTCGGCCGCCTTCTCCGCCCTCTTCTACGCGGCCGCCGCGTTCTGGCTGCGCTGGGACCTGGCCGCCGCGACCTTCGTCCTCGCCCCGCTGTTCTGGCTGGCGGCCCGCCGCTTCTCCGGCTCCATCAAGGACGTCTCCCGCGAGGGCCGGGTCGCCGACGGCGCGATCACCTCCGTGGTGGAGGAGTCCCTCGGCACCATCGTGCTGACGCAGGCGTACGACCGCCGGGACGCCGAGCGGCGGCGGCTGAGCGGGGAGGCGAACGCCTGGTTCCGGGCCTCGGTCCGCGCCACCCGCCTCAACGAGGCCTACGAACAACTCGTCCAGGTCATAGAGACGATCTGCGTCCTGGCGGTGATCGGCATCGGCGCCTGGGAGATCTCCACCGGCCGGATGACCCTCGGCCAGCTCCTCGCCTTCGCCGCGTTCCTCGGCTACCTCTACCCGCCCGTGCGGGGCCTGGCCCAGCTCGGGCTCACGGTCACCGCGGCCACGGCGGGCGCCGAGCGGCTGATCGAGATCCTGGACGTGCGGCCCTCGGTCACCGACCCCCGGCGGGGCATGGAGACCGGCCGCCCGGACGGCACGATCGAGGTCCGCGACGTCTCCTTCCGCTACCCGGGCGCCGACCGCACGGCCCTCGAAGGCCTGTCCTTCACGGTCAGCCCCGGCGAACTGGTGATCGTCACCGGCCCGAGCGGCGCCGGAAAGTCCACGGTCTCCAAGCTCCTGCTCCGCTTCTACGACCCGGACTCCGGCCAGGTCCTGCTGGACGGCATACCCCTGCGCGACTTCCCGCTGGCCCGCCTGCGCGAGTACGTCACCCTCCTCCCGCAGGAGACCCTGGTGCTGCACGACACGGTCCGCGCCAACATCGCCTGCGGCCGGCCCGGCGCCAGTGACCAGGCCATCGAGGAGGCGGCGCGGGCGGCCGACGCACACGACTTCATCGTCCGGCTCCCCGACGGCTACGACACCAGGGTCGACCCCAACTCGGCCCGGCTGTCCGGCGGCCAGCTCCAGCGCCTGGCCATCGCCCGCGCGATCCTGCGCGACGCCCCGGTCCTGGTCCTGGACGAGCCGACCACCGGCCTGGACGCGATGGCCGCCCGCCGGGTGGTCAAGCCGCTGCGCCGCCTGATGACCGGCCGCACGACGATCATGATCACCCACGACCTCAACCTGGCCCCCGACGCCGACCGCATCCTCGTCGTGGACCGTGGCCGCATCGTCGAGACGGGCCGCCACGAGGAACTGCTCGCACGGGGCGGGGCCTACGCACGGCTGCACCGCTCGCAGAACAACGCGGTGATGGACACGGCCGAGCTGCGACTGCCACTGTTCGAGGAGGCACAGCCGCCCGAGCCGGCGCCGGTGTACGAGTACGCGCAGGTCGAGCAGTACCCGCACGGCCACGGCCACGGCCACGGCCATGGCTACGACCCATACTCTGCCCAACCCGCATCGTGGCCCCAGCCCGCGCATGAGGACCCCTGGTCCGGCATCTGACCCCCACGCATCTCAGCATCCAGGACAGCTACATAAAGGGTTCACACTCCTGACGAAGTCTATTACCCTGGACTCGGTAGTACATCGAGATGAACAAGATCTGATCCGAGCCAGCCCCAGGACCGCCCGTGAGCACCCCCAGCGCCACCGCACCCTCGACGCAGCAAGCGCCCGCACCCTCGGGTGGTGCCCCGCGCCGCCTCGGCTCGCTCGGACCCGTCGGGCTGGTGCTGGCCGGCGGAATCTCGGTCCAGTTCGGCGGGGCGCTCGCGGTGACCCTGATGCCGAGGGCCGGCGCGCTCGGCGTCGTCACCCTGCGGTTGCTCGCGGCGGCCGTGGTCCTCCTGGTGGTCTGCCGGCCCCGGCTGCGCGGCCACTCGCGCACCGACTGGGGCACGGTGGTCGTCTTCGGCATCACCATGGGCGCGATGAACGGCCTCTTCTACGAGGCGGTCGCCCGCATCCCGCTGGGCCCCGCGGTCACCCTCGAAGTCCTCGGCCCCCTCGCCCTGTCCGTCCTGGCGTCCCGCCGTGCGATCAACGCGGTGTGGGCGGGTCTGGCCCTCGCGGGCGTCTTCCTGCTCGGCGGCGGAGGCTTCAGCGACCTCGACCCCACCGGTGTGGCCTTCGCCCTGGGTGCCGGCGCCATGTGGGCGGCCTACATCGTCTTCAGCGCCCGTACGGGCCGCCGCTTCCCGCAGGCGGACGGTCTGGCCCTCGCGATGGCCGTGGCGGCCCTGCTCTTCCTCCCCCTGGGCATTGCCGAGGCGGGCACCCGCCTCCTCGACCCCACCACCGTCGCCCTCGGCTCGGCGGTGGCCCTGCTCTCCTCGGTGCTGCCCTACACCCTCGAACTCCTGGCCCTGCGCCGCCTGCCCGCCTCCACCTTCGCCATCCTCATGAGCCTGGAACCGGCCATCGCGGCCACAGCCGGCTTCCTGATCCTCGGCCAGGCCCTGTCCGCCACGGAGGCCGCCGCGATCGCCCTGGTCATCGCGGCGAGCATCGGCGCGGTGCGGACTCAGGTGGGCCGGGGGAAGGTGCCGCCTCTTCCGGCCGAGGGCCAGTAGGCGTCAGTCGGCGGGCTTCTCCCACACCGAGACGTGCTGCCGGCTCTCGCTCGTGAACGGCTCCCTGCTCCAGCCGTCCCACCGCTCGCGCAGCCGCAGCCCCGCGAGCCGGGCCATCAGATCCAGCTCCGCCGGCCACACGTACCTGAACGGAACGGACAGGTACGTGGCGTCGCCGTCCACCACCCGCACATGGTGCGAGCTCATCGACTGCGTCGCCACGTCGTACAGGTCGAAGCCCAGCCGCCCTTCCTCCACGCGGAACGGCACGGCGTTCTGCCCGGGCGGCAGCCGGCGCAGGTCGGGCACCGCGACCTCGACGACGAAGCAGCCGCCGGGCCCGAGATGGTTCGCGGCGTTGCGGAAGCAGTCCACCTGGGCGTCCTGGGAGGTCAGATTCATGATCGTGTTGTAGACGAGATAGGCGACGGAGAAGTCGCCGTCCACCTTCGCCGTCGCGAAATCCCCGACGGACACACCGATCGCGTCACCGCCCGGCTTGTCCCGCAGCCGCCGCACCATCGCCCGGGACAACTCGATCCCGTGCACCTCGACCCCGCGCCGCGCGAGCGGCAGCGCGATCCGCCCGGTCCCGACCCCGAACTCCAACGCCCGCCCACTGTCACCGGCGAGCTCCGCGAGAAACCCGACAACCGGGTCCACGGCCTCCGCCGCGAACATCTCCGCGGACGATTCGTCGTACCTCGCCGCGACCGCTTCCCCGAAGTAACCGTCTTCATCAGTCACCGGCTGACGGTACTGCGGCCACGCCCCGCCACGCGTGTGGTTTTCTGCTGGACGAAGAGCCGCGCGCAGCGACAGTAGATCTACGCCCGCAGGTGCCGGGCGAAGAACGAGCGCATGTAGCCGCGCACCAGCGGCACAGATTGCTCCGGGGCAATCGCCCCGATGAGCTTGTTCCGGTTGTCAGCCGTCATGAGCCTGGCTGACTGCAACTGGGGCGCAGTGGACGCGTAATCCGTGAACACCCCATGCGTGGCGTTGTCGATCTCCCGCCGGTGGACACGCCGCATGATCGACCAGGAACGCTCCAGCTCCTTCTTCTCCGAGAAGCCGTCGGTTCCCAGCAGGAGCAGCGGCCGGTCCGCCCCGTGCTCGGCAACCGGGAACAACTTCCCGTCCGGGTAGTCCAGAAAGCCCTCCAGGTTGATCGCCGCTTTGATGCGGCGGTCCTCGTGCATCGCCTCTGCCGCTGTCGTCCCACCCGCCGAGTGGCCGTAGATGCCCACCCGCCTCAGATCCAGCGCACGGCCGAGGTCGCTTCGCCCGGCCGCCAGGGCTTCCAACTGGTCCAGTACGAATCCGGTGTCCGCGATCCGGGTGTCGATCGCGGTGCGGAAGACGGTCGGATCCGTCCGGGGATTTCCCCTGAAAACGCTCTCTTACC
Source organism: Streptomyces sp. NPDC001816 (assembly GCF_042892235.1). Taxonomy (NCBI): domain Bacteria; kingdom Bacillati; phylum Actinomycetota; class Actinomycetes; order Kitasatosporales; family Streptomycetaceae; genus Streptomyces; species Streptomyces sp. NPDC001816. The sequence continues at coordinate 452,891 of NZ_JBIATY010000004.1, read as the reverse complement.
AGGCCGGGCGGGGGTCCCGGAGCTCCGACGGGGTCTGCTCGGGCAGTTGCCGGCGAATGTCAGTGCGCAGCAGCATGCCGGGGTCCGGCGGGAACTGCTCGGTCGGCGGTGCAGGCCGGTGGAACCGCTCCGTGCGCGGCAACGGCACCTCCACCAGCTTGCCGTCGTACAGCATCCATAGGCCAAAACAGTCGTCGTCCTGGTCGCGGATCAACACCTGCACCCCGCCCGGATGCGGCCAGGGCAGCGACTCCAGATCCTTGAGGAGCCCGGACCGTCCCCGCGCCTTGTCGAACTCGATCGCCCAGCCGTAGCCGAAGCCGCCATCCTGGGCCCGCACCGGTTCGAACCGCCCCCGCCAGCTGCGCCCGGGTTCTTCTCGGGTCAGCGGTTCCATCACAGCGTCACAGTAGGGGGCCAGCACGATGACGTCCGCGGCTCTGCTCATGGCGAGATGGGACCACGCACCGTGCCCGCCCGGCAACCGGCGCTACCAACGCAAGCCCGAGCACCTCCCCGCCTTCACCACCAGCCTCATCAACTGCCGCCGACTCACCAAGTGAAACGACGTCTTGGAGTCGCGGACGGCTGTGCAGGGATACAACATTCTTGGAATCACGGCCCTGCGCTAGACAGGGATCATGGCCAAACAGCGCATCACCGTCTGCGTCCCACCGCCCAGCGACCCCGCCGACCCCGACGCCCTGCGCCAGGCGATCGGGGAGGCCATGGCTCCCCACTACTACTGGCGCGAGGACAGACCGCACCCCGACTGGGTCGGCGAGTGGGACTACTGGTTCATCTCCGGCTCCAACTGCCCCTTCGCGGTTCTCCCCGATCACGAGGACGACCCCCGGCTGGTCCGGAACGACGAGTGGAGACCGTCGGAGGAGGAGCTGCCCCGGGACCGTTGCCACGGCGGGCCCCGGGCCCTTCTCGACCTCGACACCGACCGGGAGGCGGCCGCGCACGAGGCCGCCCGGCGGTGGGACGACTGGGCGCGGTTCGCCGCCGGCCACCCCCCGGCGCTGTCCGCCGGCCACTACCTCGACCGGGCGTACCTCGACCCGGTGGGCTGCCCCGAGGAGCGTGCCCGGGCGGAGTACGCCGCTCAGCCGCTGATCCGGGCCTTCAGGGAGGACCCGGAGCTGCGGGAACGGTTCCCCTACGACCCGATCGGCTTCTTCGGCCCCGACCGGGAGGCGTTCGTGGCGGCCCGTGTGGACGAGGCGCTGCCCACCCCCGCCCTCCTCACACTGGACGGCCGGTGGGTCGAGTACGGCGGGCCGGACTACCGCCGGGAGTTCAACGCCTACCTCGACGCCCTTCCGCCCGAGACGATGGTGGTCAGGGTGCTGTACCACTCGTAACCACCCGCAACCACTCGAAGACACCCCCGCATCACTCTGAGGCACCCTTGCGTGACTCGGCGGCCGCAAGCCGCCCAAACAAATTCATGCAAGCACGCTTGATTGTTTCTCGCGCCGCTGCCATGCTCCCTGCCATGTCCGAGCCGACGCCCGTCTTTGACGACCTGCGCGAGGAAAGTGAAGAACTCGACCACGTGGTGGCCGAGTTGGCCGAGGAGCGGTGGGCGCTCGCCACGCCCGCGCCGCGCTGGAGCATCGCCCACCAGATCGCCCATCTGCACTGGACGGACCGGGCCGCCCTGCTCGCCGTCACGGACGAGGACGGGTTCGGGGAGGTCGTCCAGAAGGCGCTGAAGTCCCCCGACTCCTTCGTCGACGAGGCTGCCGAGGAAGGCGCCCGGCTCGCACCCGCCGAGCTGCTGTCCCGCTGGCGGGAGGGACGGGCCGCACTGGACAGGGCACTGCGGGCGGCACCACAGGGAGCCCGCTTCCCCTGGTTCGGGCCACCCATGTCGGCCGCCTCCATGGCCACCGGGCGTCTTATGGAGACCTGGGCCCATGGCCAGGACGTGGCGGACGCCCTGGGTGTGGTGCGCGCACCCACCGACCGGCTCCGGCATGTGGTCCGCATCGGGGTGCGCGCCCGGGACTTCGCCTTCGGGGTACGGGGGCTGCCCGTGCCGGCGGAGGAGTTCCGCGTCGAGGTTCGCGCGCCCTCCGGCGCCCTGTGGACGTACGGCCCCGAAGACGCCCCGCAACGCGTCACCGGCCCCGCCCTCGACTTCTGCCTTCTGGTCACCCAGCGCGCCCACCGTGCCGACCTCGCCCTCCATGCCGAGGGTCCGGACGCCGACCGCTGGCTCGACATCGCGCAGGCCTTCGCGGGCCCGCCCGGCACCGGCCGCAAGGCGAAGGGGGAACCGGCGTGACGGTGCTGCGCATCGGCAACTTCTCCGGCTTCTACGGCGACCGCGCCGACGCCCTGCGCGAGATGCTCACCGGCGGCGAGGTCGACGTCCTCACCGGCGACTATCTCGCCGAGCTGACCATGCTGATCCTCGGCAGGGACCGGCTGAAGGACCCGGCCGCCGGGTACGCCCGTACCTTCCTGCGGCAGCTGGAGGACTGCCTCGGCGTCGCCCACGAGCGCGGGGTGCGGATCGTCACCAACGCGGGCGGTCTGAATCCGGCCGGACTTGCTGACGCCGTGCGGCAGTTGGCCGAGCGGCTCGGTGTCCCCGTGCGGGTCGCCCACGTCGAGGGTGATGACCTCACCGCCCGGCATCCCGGCGCCCTCGCCGCCCACGCCTACCTCGGCGGCTTCGGGATCGCCGAGTGCCTGCGGGCCGGCGCCGACGTCGTGATCACCGGGCGGGTGACCGACGCGGCGCTCGTCACCGGGCCCGCCGCCGCCCACTTCGGCTGGCAGCCGGGGGAGTACGACCGCCTCGCCGGGGCCGTCGTCGCCGGGCATGTGCTGGAGTGCGGGACGCAGGCGACCGGCGGGAACTACTCCTTCTTCCGCGAGGGTGACGTACGCCGTCCCGGCTTCCCGCTCGCCGAGATCCACGCGGACGGCAGCAGCGTCATCACCAAGCACCCCGGCACCGGCGGCTTCGTGGACGTCGGCACGGTCACCGCGCAGCTGCTCTACGAGACCGGCGGCGCCCGGTACCTCGGCCCCGACGTCACCGCCCGGCTGGACACCGTACGGCTGAGCCAGGACGGGGCGGACCGGGTGCGGATCGAGGGTGTGCGCGGGGAGGCGCCCCCGCCGACGCTCAAGGCCGGACTAAACCGGCTCGGCGGCTTCCGCAACGAGGTCGCCTTCGTGCTCACCGGGCTCGACATCGAGGCCAAGGCGGAGCTGGTACGGGAGCAGCTGGGCGACGCGCTCGCCAAGTCGCCGCCCAAGGAGGTCCGTTGGGATCTCGTCCGTACCGACCGGGCCGATGCCGACTCCGAGGAGATGGCCAGCGCGCTGCTGCGGCTCGTCGTACGGGACCCGGACCAGCAGGTCGTCGGGCGTGCGCTGAGCGGAGCCGCCATCGAGCTGGCGCTGGCCAGCTACCCCGGATTCCATGTGCTGGCGCCACCCGGAAAGGGCGCACCTTATGGGGTCTTCGAGGATGTGTACGTCCCCCATGGTGCCGTCGACCATGTGGCGGTCCTCCATGACGGGCGCCGGATGACCGTGGCGGCGGCACCGACCCACGACACCCTCGTAACCGACGAACTGCCCCAGCCACCGCTGCCCGAGCCGCTTCCGTCCGGGCCCGTCCGCCGCGCCCCCCTCGGGCTCGTCGCCGGAGCCCGCAGCGGGGACAAGGGCGGGAACGCCAACGTGGGGGTGTGGGCGCGGTCGGAGGAGGCCTGGCGGTGGCTCGTGCACGAGCTGACCGTGGACAGGTTCCGGCAGCTGATCCCCGAGAGCGAGGGGCTGCCCGTCAGCCGGCACGTGCTTGCGAACCTCCGCGCCGTCAACTTCGTCGTGACCGGCATCCTCGGTGCCGGCGTCGCCGCCCAGCACCGCTTCGACCCGCAGGCCAAGGCCCTCGGCGAATGGCTGCGCTCCCGCCACCTGGACATCCCGGAGGCCCTCCTGTGACCGTTCTCGACACGGCCCTGGACACCCAGCACCCCGACTACCAGGCCAACCGCGAGGCCATGCTCGCCAAGCTCGCCGACCTGGAGGCCGAGCACGCCAAGGCGCTCGCGGGCGGCGGTGAGAAGTACGTCCAGCGGCACCGGAAGCGGGGCAAGCTGCTCGCCCGCGAACGCATCGAGCTGCTCCTCGACCCGGACACACCCTTCCTGGAGCTGTCCCCGCTGGCCGCCTGGGGGAGTGACTACACGGTCGGCGCCTCCCTGGTCACCGGGATCGGCGTGGTCGAGGGCGTGGAGTGCCTGATCACCGCCAACGACCCGACCGTGCGCGGCGGCGCCAGCAACCCCTGGAGCCTGAAGAAGGCCCTGCGCGCCAACGACATCGCGCTCGCCAACCGGCTGCCCTGCATCAGCCTGGTGGAGTCCGGGGGAGCCGATCTGCCGTCCCAGAAGGAGATCTTCATCCCCGGTGGGGCCATCTTCCGGGATCTGACCCGGCTGTCCGCCGCCGGTATCCCGACCGTCGCCGTCGTCTTCGGCAACTCCACCGCCGGCGGGGCGTACATCCCCGGCATGTCCGACCACGTGATCATGGTCAAGGAGCGGGCGAAGGTGTTCCTCGGCGGGCCGCCGCTGGTGAAGATGGCGACCGGCGAGGAGAGCGACGACGAGTCGCTCGGCGGCGCCGAGATGCACGCGCGCGTGTCGGGCCTCGCCGACTACTTCGCCGTGGACGAGCAGGACGCCCTGCGCCAGGCCCGCCGGGTCGTCGCCCGCCTCAACCACCGCAAGGCGCACGGCGATCCGGGCCCGGCGGCCCCGCCGAAGTACGACGAGGACGAACTGCTCGGCATCGTCCCCGGCGACCTGAAGATCCCCTTCGACCCGCGCGAGGTCGTCGCCCGCCTGGTCGACGCCTCCGACTTCGACGAGTTCAAGCCGCTGTACGGGACGAGCCTCGCGACCGGCTGGGCGAGCCTGCACGGCTATCCGGTCGGCATCCTGGCGAACGCCCAGGGCGTCCTGTTCAGCGAGGAGTCGCAGAAGGCCGCCCAGTTCATCCAGCTCGCCAACCAGCGCGACATCCCGCTGCTGTTCCTCCACAACACCACCGGCTACATGGTCGGCAAGGAGTACGAGCAGGGCGGGATCATCAAGCACGGCGCGATGATGATCAACGCGGTCAGCAACAGCAGGGTCCCGCACCTGTCGGTGCTGATGGGCGCGTCGTACGGCGCCGGCCACTACGGCATGTGCGGGCGGGCCTACGACCCCCGCTTCCTGTTCGCCTGGCCCAGCGCCAAGTCGGCCGTCATGGGCCCGCAACAGCTCGCGGGCGTACTGTCGATCGTCGCCCGGCAGTCGGCGGCGGCGAAGGGGCAGCCGTACGACGAGGACGCGGACGCCCCCCTGCGCGCCATGGTGGAGCAGCAGATCGAGTCCGAGTCGCTGCCGATGTTCTTGTCCGGGCGGTTGTACGACGACGGCGTCATCGACCCGCGCGACACCCGCACCGTCCTCGGCCTGTGCCTGTCCGCGATCCACACCGCCCCCTACGAGGGCGCGCGCGGCGGCTTCGGCGTCTTCCGGATGTGACGGCCATGACCGATGTGAGGGGTCCCTTGATTTCGACTCTGCTGGTCGCCAACCGGGGCGAGATCGCCTGCCGGATCTTCCGCACCTGCGGTGAGTTGGGAATCCGGACGGTCGCCGTGCACTCGGACGCCGACGAGAACGCGCTCCACGCGCGCGTGGCCGACGCGGCGGTACGGCTGCCGGGGGCGACGCCCGCCGAGACGTACCTGCGCGGCGACCTGATCGTGAAGGCGGCGCTGGCCGCCGGCGCGGACGCCGTGCACCCCGGGTACGGCTTCCTCTCCGAGAACCCCGAGTTCGCCCGTGCCGTCCTCGACGCCGGCCTGGTCTGGATCGGGCCGCCGCCGGAGGCGATCGAGGCGATGGCGTCCAAGACGCGCGCCAAGGAGCTGATGGGGATCGCGCCTCTCGGCGAGGTCACCGAGGCCGACCTGCCGGTGCTCGTGAAAGCGGCCGCCGGCGGCGGCGGGCGCGGGATGCGGATCGTGCGCCGCCTGGAGGAGCTGCCGTCCGCACGGGAGGGCGCGCGCGCCGAGGCCGCGAGCGCCTTCGGTGACGGCGAGGTCTTCGTCGAGCCGTACATCGAGGACGGCCGCCATGTCGAGGTGCAGATCCTCGCCGACACCCACGGCACCGTCTGGACGCTCGGCACCCGCGACTGCTCCCTGCAGCGCCGCCACCAGAAGGTGATCGAGGAGGCCCCGGCAGCCGGCCTCTCCGAGAGGCTCACGGCGGATCTGTACGCGCTGGCCGTGCGCGCGGCCCGTTCCGTGTCCTACGTGGGCGCCGGCACGGTCGAGTTCCTGGTCGCCGACGGCCGGGCCCACTTCCTGGAGATGAACACCCGCCTCCAGGTCGAACACCCCGTCACGGAGGCGGTCTTCGGCCTCGACCTGGTCGCCGAACAGCTCCGCGTCGCCGAGGGCCACCCCCTGTCCGCCGAACCGCCCCGCGCACAGGGCCACGCCGTCGAAGCCCGCCTGTACGCCGAGGACCCCGCCCGCGACTGGGCCCCGCAGACCGGCACCCTGCACCGCCTCGCCGTACCCGCCGGCGTCCGCCTCGACACGGGCTACACCGACGGCGACACCATCGGCGTGCACTACGACCCGATGCTCGCCAAGGTCGTCGCACACGCCCCCACACGCGCGGAGGCGATCCGCAGGCTCGCGGGCGCGCTGGAACGAGCGGAACTTCACGGCCCGGTCACCAACAGGGACCTGCTGGTGCGCTCCCTGCGCCACGCCGAGTTCGTGAGCGCCCGCATGGACACCGGCTTCTACGACCGCCACCTCACCGACCTGACCGAGCCCGCACCCGACCCGTACGCCCCCCTCGCCGCCGCCCTCGCCGACGCCCACGGCCGCTCCCGCTTCGGCGGCTGGCGCAACCTGGCCTCCCAGCCGCAGATCAAGCGGTACGAGATGGCGGGCGAGGAGCACGAGGTCCACTACCGGCACACCAGGGACGGCCTCGCGGCCGAGGGAGTGCGGGTCGCACACGCCGACGCGCGCAGAGTCGTACTCGAAGTGGACGGCGTACAGCGCAAGTTCGACGTCACACGCTACGGCGACCAGGTGTACGTCAACAGGTCCCGCCTCACCGCCCTGCCCCGCTTCCCCGACCCCACCGCCCAGCTCGCCCCCGGCTCCCTGCTGGCCCCGATGCCCGGCACGGTCGTACGCATCGCCGAGGGCCTGTCGGAGGGCGCGACCGTACAGGCGGGCCAGCCCCTGATCTGGCTGGAGGCGATGAAGATGCAGCACCAGATCGCCGCGCCCGTCACCGGAACGCTCAGCGCCCTGCACGCCAAGGCCGGCCAGCAGGTGGAGCCGGGCATGTTGCTCGCCGTCGTACAGGAAACCTCTTCTTAGGAGCCCCATGACCGCCGTCATCGAGTCCGAAGAGCACAAGGCCCTCCGGTCCGCCGTCGCCGCCCTCGGCAAGCGCTACGGCCGCGACTACCTCACCCGCACCGTCGCCGAGGGCAAGCCCCTCACCGAACTCTGGTCCGAGGCAGGCAAACTGGGCTACCTCGGCGTCAACCTCCCCGAGGAGCACGGCGGTGGGGGCGGCGGCATCACGGAACTCTCCATCGTCCTGGAAGAGCTGGGCGCGGCGGGCTCCCCCCTCCTCATGCTCGTCGTCTCACCCGCCATCTGCGGCACGGTGATCTCCCGCTTCGGCACGGAGGAGCAGAAGCGCACCTGGCTGCCCGGACTCGCCGACGGCTCCCGCCTCATGGCCTTCGGCATCACCGAACCCGACGCCGGCTCGAACTCCCACCGCATCACCACCACAGCACGCCGGGACGGCACCGACTGGCTCCTCACCGGCCGGAAAGTCTTCATCTCCGGCGTCGACATGGCCGACGCGGTCCTCATCGTCGGCCGCACCGAAGACGCCCGCACCGGACGCCTCAAGCCCTGCCTGTTCATCGTCCCGACGGACGCCGAGGGCTTCCAGAAACACCCCATCGACATGGAACTCAACGCCGCCGAGAAGCAGTTCGAGCTGGTCCTGGACGACGTACGGCTCCCCGCCGACGCGCTCGTCGGCGACGAGGACGCCGGCCTGCTCCAGCTGTTCGCCGGACTCAACCCCGAACGCATCATGACCGCCGCCTTCGCGATCGGCATGGGCCGCTACGCGCTCTCCAAAGCGATCGAGTACGCCCGCGACCGTACCGTCTGGAAGGCCCCCATCGGCGCCCACCAGGCGATCGCCCACCCCCTGGCACAGGCCCACATCGACCTGGAACTGGCCCGGCTGATGACGCAGAAAGCGGCCCATCTCTACGACGCCGGCGACGACATCGGCGCGGGCGAGGCCGCCAACATGGCCAAGTACGCGGCCGGAGAGGCCTGCGTGAAGGCCGTCGACCAGGCCGTGCACACCCTCGGCGGCAACGGCCTCACGCGCGAATTCGGGCTCGCCTCGTTGATAACAGCCGCGCGCGTGGCTCGTATTGCTCCGGTGAGCCGGGAGATGATTCTCAACTACGTCTCCCACCAGACCCTGGGCCTGCCCAAGTCGTACTAGGCCGCAGCCGCAGCAGCCGCTTGGAGGAACCGTGTTCCGCAGCGAGTACGCAGACGTCCCGCCCGTAGAACTCCCCATCCACGAGGCCGTCCTGGGCCACGCCGCCGACTTCGGCGACCAGCCCGCCCTCATCGACGGCACGGACGGCACGACCCTCACGTACGAACAAGTGGACCGGTTCCACCGGCGGCTGGCCGCCGCGCTCGCCGACGCCGGCGTACGCAAGGGCGACGTCCTCGCCCTGCACAGCCCCAACACCATCGCCTTCCCGACCGCCTTCTACGCGGCCACACGCGCGGGCGCCTCCGTCACCACCGTGCACCCGCTCGCCACACCCGAGGAATTCGCCAAACAGCTCAGCGACAGCGGCGCCCGCTGGATCGTCACCGTCTCCCCGCTGCTGGAGTCCGCCCGCCGGGCCGCCGAACTCGCCGGCGGCATACGGGAGATATTCGTGTGCGACAACGCACCCGGACACCGCTCGCTGATCGACATGCTCGCCTGCACCACACCCGAACCACAGATCGACTTCGACCCGGCCGAGGACGTCGCCGCGCTGCCGTACTCCTCCGGCACCACCGGCGTCCCCAAGGGCGTGATGCTCACCCACCAGCAGATCGCCACCAACCTCGCCCAGCTGGAACCCCCCGTCCCGACCGGCCCCGGCGACCGCATCCTCGCCGTGCTGCCGTTCTTCCACATCTACGGCCTCACCGCCCTGATGAACGCGCCCCTGCGCAAGGGCGCCACGGTCGTCGTCCTGCCCCGCTTCGACCTGGAGACCTTCCTCGCCGCCATCGAGAACCACCGCATCACCGGCCTGTACGTGGCCCCGCCGATCGTCCTCGCCCTCACCAAGCACACTGCGGTCGCCCGCTACGACCTCTCGTCCCTGAAGTACGTCATCAGCGCCGCCGCCCCCCTGGACGCCACCCTCGCCGCCGCCTGCGCCGAACGCCTCGGCCTGCCCCCGATCGGCCAGGCCTACGGCATGACCGAACTGTCGCCCGGCACCCACGTCGTCCCGCTCGACGCCCTGCACCACGCACCCCCCGGCACGGTCGGCAAACTCATCGCCGGCACCGGAATGCGGATCGTCTCCCTGGACGACCCCGGCAAGGACCTCGGCCCCGGCGAACCCGGCGAGATCCTCATCCGCGGCCCGCAGGTGATGAAGGGCTACCTCGGCCGCCCCGACGCCACCGCCGACATGATCGACGCCGACGGCTGGCTGCACACCGGCGACATCGGGCACGTCGACGACGACGGCTGGCTCTTCGTCGTCGACCGCGTCAAGGAACTCATCAAGTACAAGGGCTTCCAGGTGGCCCCCGCCGAACTGGAGGCCCTCCTGCTCACCCACCCCGGCATCGCCGACGCCGCCGTCGTCGGCGCCTACAACGAGGACGGCAACGAGATCCCGCACGCCTTCGTCGTCCGCCAGCGCACCGCCGCCGACCTCAGCGAGAACGAGATCATGCTCTACGTCGCCGAACGCGTCGCCCCCTACAAACGCGTCCGCCGGATCACCTTCATCGACACCGTCCCCCGCGCGGCCAGCGGGAAGATCCTGCGCCGACAGCTCAGGGAGCACACGTGAGCGCACTGATCGGACGCACGCGCGCGCGTGGCGTCGAAACCCTCAGTCTGGACTCCACCGACACCCGCAACGCCCTCTCGGCCGCCCTCGTCGCCGAACTCGCCGGCGCCCTCGCCGACTGCGGCAAGGACCCGGACGTCCGGGCCGTCGTCCTCACCCACACCGGCACCACCTTCTGCGCCGGCGCCGACCTGCGCGACCCACCCGACCCGGACGCCTTCGTGGGCCTGCTCCGGCAGATCGTGGAACTGCCCAGACCCGTGCTCGCCCGGATCACCGGACACGTCCGCGCGGGCGGCCTCGGCCTCCTCGCCGCCTGCGACATCACCGCCGCCTCCACCCAGGCCACCTTCGCCTTCACCGAGGTCCGCATCGGCGTCGCCCCCGCGGTCATCTCCCTCCCGGTGATCCCGCGCACCGACCCCCGCGCCCTCGCCCGCTACTACCTCACCGGCGAACGCTTCGCCCCCGCCGAGGCCGTACGCCTGGGCCTGCTCACCACCACCGCCGACGACGTCGACGAAGCCCTCGCCCCCGTCCTCGACGGCCTGCGCCGCTCCTCACCGCAAGCCCTGGCCGAGACGAAACAGCTGCTCACGGCTAGGGTGCTGGAGACGTTCGACCGGGACGCGGCCCAGCTGACCGCGCTCTCGGCCCGGCTGTTCTCCACCGCCCACGCCCGGGAGGGGATGACGGCCTTCCTGGAAAGACGGGATGCGGCATGGGTGGTGTGAGTACGGCGGAACGCGACCGCGTACCCAAGCAGGACCGCAGCCGGGCCACCCGGCAGCGGCTCCTGGAGGCCGCCGTGGCCTGCCTGGCCGAGCACGGCTGGGCAGGCTCCACCGTCGCCGTCGTCGCCGAACGCGCCGGCGTCTCCCGGGGCGCCGCCCAGCACCACTTCCCCACCCGCGAGGACCTGTTCACGGCCGCCGTCGAGTACGTCGCCGAAGAACGCTCCACCGCCCTGCGCGCACTCTTCCCGGACGGCCCCGCAGACCGCCGCGCCGTCGTCTTCGCCCTCGTCGACCTCTACACCGGCCCCCTCTTCCGCGCCGCCCTCCACCTATGGGTCGCCGCCTCCGACGAAGACCAGCTACGCCCGCGCGTGACCGAGCTGGAGGCCCGTGTGGGCCGCGAGACCCACCGCATCGCCGTCGACCTGCTCGGCGCCGACGAGTCCCGCCCCGGCGTCCGCGAGACCGTCCAGGGCCTGCTCGACATGGCCCGCGGCCTGGGCCTCGCCAACCTCCTCACCGACGACACCGCCCGCCGTGAACGCGTGGTCGCCCAGTGGGCGCTGCTGCTGGAGGAATCCCTGGGCTGAGGAAGCACCGGGCCGAGGGGTTACCGCGGGAGCGCGTTACCCTTGGGCCCATGCCTCTGATGCTCGTTCGCCGCCGCCACGTGGACTACGTGCGCGTCACGAGCATGGGCTGTCGGCCTTCGGCCTGATTCAGCCTCTTTTCTCCTGCCTTCTTACGGCATCTTCTTTACGGCATCCGGGGCGACGCCGCCCACATCCTCGGCGGCATGCCCGTGGCCCACACACCCCGTGGACGCACCCATGACGACGCACACCGCGACGACCCCGTCGTACGACCAGCTCCCGATCATCGACCTGTCCGCCGCCGACCGCGGCCCTCAGGCCCGCGCCCTCCTCCACGCCCAGCTGCACAGCGCCGCCCACGACGTCGGCTTCTTCCAGCTCGTCGGACACGGCGTGACCCGGGCCGAGACCGACGCCCTGCTCACCGCCATGCGCGCCTTCTTCACCCTCCCCGAGGCCGACCGCCTCGCCCTGGACAACGTCAACTCGCCCCACTTCCGCGGCTACACCCGCACCGGCGACGAACGCACCGGCGGCGCCCGCGACTGGCGCGACCAGCTCGACATAGGCGCCGAACGCCCCGCCCACGTCCCCGGCCCCGGCGAGCCCCCGTACTGGTGGCTGCAGGGCCCCAACCAGTGGCCGACCGCCCTCCCCGCCCTGCGCACGGCAGCCCTGACCTGGATCGACAAGCTGAGCGCAGTGGCCCAGCGCCTCCTGCACGAACTCCTCACCGCCATCGGCGCCCCCGCCGACTTCTACGACCCGATCTTCGGCGACCACGCCCACCCGCACCTCAAGCTCGTCCGCTACCCCGGCAGCGCGGGCGACGGCACCGACCAGGGCGTCGGCGCCCACAAGGACTACGGCTTCCTCACCCTGCTCCTGCAGGACACGGTCGGCGGCCTCCAGGTCCAACGCGAGGACGGCCTCTTCCACGACGTGCCCCCGCTGAAGGGCGCCTTCGTCGTCAACCTCGGCGAACTCCTCGAAGTGGCCACCAACGGCTACCTGATCGCCACCAACCACCGCGTGGTCAGCCCACCCGGAGCAACGGAACGCTTCTCGGTCCCGTTCTTCTACAACCCCCGCCTGGACGCCAGGGTCGAGCCCCTGCCCTTCCCCCACGCATCAACGGCCCCCGGCATCACCACCGACCCGGCCAACCCCCTGTTCGCCGAGTACGGCTACAACGAACTGAAGGGCAAACTGAGGGCGCATCCGCTGGTGGCGGAACGGCATCACGGGGACCTGCTGACACCCGCGTGATCAACTCCGCAGGGGCGCGGGGCCGTATCAACATGCGGCTCCGCCGCGTGGGCGCGACAAGCCACAGCGGACCCGCAGTCGCCCACGCGCCCCCGAACACCTCTCTCAGTGGGCGATGTCCGCGTACCCCTCGATCTCCTGCGGGCTGCGCGCCGCAGGGCCGACGTACCGAGCGGACGGCCGTACGAGCCGACCGGTCCGCTTCTGCTCCAGGATGTGCGCCGACCAGCCGGCGGTCCGCGCGCACGTGAACATCGACGTGAACATGTGCGCCGGAACCTCCGCGAAGTCCAGCATGATCGCGGCCCAGAACTCGACGTTGGTGGCCAGCACCCGGTCCGGCCGGCGGTTGTGCAGCTCCTCCAGGGCCGCCTTCTCCAGCGCCTCCGCGATCTCGAAGCGGGGCGCGCCCAGCTCCTTGGCGGTACGGCGCAGCACGCGCGCGCGGGGGTCCTCGGCCCGGTACACGCGGTGACCGAAGCCCATCAGCCGCTCCCCGCGGTCCAGGGCATTCTTGACGTACGCCTCGGCGTCACCCGTCCGCTCGATCTCCTCGATCATGCCGAGCACCCGGGAGGGGGCGCCGCCGTGCAGCGGCCCGGACATGGCGCCGACCGCCCCCGAGAGGGCCGCGGCGACGTCCGCGCCGGTCGAGGCGATGACACGCGCGGTGAAGGTGGAGGCGTTCATGCCGTGTTCGGCGGCGGACGTCCAGTACGCGTCGACGGCCGCGACGTGCTTGGGGTCCGGCTCGCCGCGCCAGCGGATCATGAAGCGCTCGACGACCGAGTGCGCCTTGTCGATCTCTCGCTGCGGCACCATCGGCAGGCCCTGCCCGCGCGCGGACTGAGCGACGTACGACAGCGCCATGACGGCGGCGCGCGCGAGGTCGTCGCGGGCCTGGTCGGCGTCGATGTCGAGGAGGGGTTTCAGGCCCCAGACAGGAGCGAGCATGGCCAGCGCGGACTGTACGTCCACACGGATGTCACCGGAGTGGACCGGGATCGGGAACGGCTCGGCGGGCGGCAGTCCGGGGTTGAAGGCGCCGTCGACCAGCAGCCCCCACACGTTCCCGAAGGAGACGTGTCCGACCAGGTCCTCGATGTCGACGCCGCGGTAGCGCAGGGCGCCGCCCTCCTTGTCGGGTTCGGCGATCTCCGTCTCGAACGCGACGACTCCTTCGAGCCCGGGTACGAAATCGGACATCAGGCGGCTCCTCGTGAAAGTGTCGGCGGCGGTCACCCCGGTGATGCCCCGATCAGCCGGTGGTCACCCAAACCGCAAGGGAGACCAGCACGATAACCCCGAGTGCCATAGTTGGGGAGACCACACGACACTGAGTGCCACGCGCGTTCGATACGGCAGGATGACCGCGTGACCGACAGCGACCTCAGCCCCGACCCCCTCGTCGATCCCGCCGCCATGCGCAAGCAGTACCAGGCCGCGGGCCTCGACGAGAAGGACCTCGCCGCGCACCCCATGGACCAGTTCTCCCGCTGGTTCGAGGACGCCGCCCGGGCCGCCCTGCACGGGACGCTGTACGAGCCCAACGCGATGGTGGTCTCCACGGCGGACGCCGCGGGCCGGCCCAGTTCCCGCACGGTCCTGATGAAGGGGTACGACACCGACGGCTTCGTCTTCTACACGAACTACGACTCCCGCAAAGCGCGTGAGCTGGCCGACAACCCGTACGTCTCGTTGCTCTTTCCGTGGCATCCGATCGCCCGACAGGTGATCGTCACGGGTGTCGCGCGCCGCACGGGCCGGGACGAGGCCGCGGCGTACTTCCGTACCCGCCCGCACGGCTCGCAGCTGGGTGCCTGGGCCAGTGCGCAGTCCTCGGTGCTCTCGTCCCGGGACGAGCTGGATGCCGCGTACGAGGAGCTGGGCACGCGCTACCCGGAGGGGGAGCGGGTGCCGGTTCCGCCGCACTGGGGCGGGTTCCGGATCGCTCCGGAGACGGTCGAGTTCTGGCAGGGGCGCGAGAGCCGGCTGCATGACCGGCTGCGGTATGTGGCTCGGCCGGACGGGGCGTGGGATGTGGAGCGGCTCAGCCCCTGAACGCAGACGACCCGCGAGCTCGGTTCCTCCGCCTGGTCGGCGGGGGAGCCGGCCGGACGTACCGGCGAGCTCGCGGGTCGGGTGACTGCGTTGGATTAGGCCGGCTGCGTGTTTCGCACACGCTGGTCCGGCACCGCACATGGTGTGGTGGGGGCCGCTAGCCCGCAGCCACCTCGCGCGCCCGGGTTTCACTCATTTACCCGATCACCTCCCTTCTGCTTGCTTGGCAGCCTAAGCAGTAGCCAAGAAGGGCTCAACTGTTTTTCGGAGATGTTGACGGTAGGGCTTCTGATCGGACGCCGTAGCCGTACCCGTCGCCCCGCTGGAGCAGCCGTAGATTCGAGTGAGAGACGTTGATCCGGCCGACCGAGGTGGTGAGGCTGTGCTGGCCTCTGGCTCGGACAGAGATACGGCCGGTCCATGTCCCTGCCCACTTACCGGAGGGCATGACTGCGCGCACCAGGTCTCCGGTGACGTACCCGAAGTGCTGCTTCTTACGGGCCCGCCGCAGCCGGGGGAATCCATACCGATCCGGCGTGGTGCGGGCGTATGAGCCGCGACCAGTGGCTTTGACGACCACTACCTGATCAGGGAAACGAGCGATCGCGTCCCCGCTCTCGTGATCAAGGTGGCCGACCGACAGGGCGTCCAGGGTGTGTGTCTTGGCGAGGCCCATGGCGTCGCGGTTGGCCTTGGTGAGATGGCCTGGCCAGGGGTGTACGGGCTTGCCGAGCGTCTCCAGCGCCTCCGTGAGCTGCCACTGGATCGCATTCATGGCAGCGGCGTCGCGGAGCGGGGCTTTGGTCTGTTCGAGGATCCGGGCCAGGAGGTCGGGCCGGTGGGCGAGGAAGGACTCGATGGACCGGCTGCCCTTGGCCTTGTTGCACGGGATGCAGGAGAGGACGAGGTTCGAGATGCGGCTGGATCCTTGTCGGCTGCGAGGACGTACGTGCTCGATGTTCAGGGGTACGCCGGTAGCCCCGCAGTAGGCGCAGGCGCCGCCCCACCTGGCGTGCAGGTAGGAGCGTGCAGTGGTTCCCGCCAGGGGGCCTTGCGCGTACTCCGCACCGTAGAGCGGTCTGCCCGCGCTCATGGAGTGGGTGTCGAAGGCTGTGCGTTCCAGATGGATGTCGGTGACGGGCGCGTAGCGGCACAGACGGTTGGCGATGGAGAAGGTGGTGTCGACGCGGTGGCGTAAAGAGGGTGGGAGCCATCCTTCGGGACGGACTCTGTTCTGCGAGCGTGGGGTTCGGTAACGGCAGTTGGCCGAACGTCGCCTGTTCCGGTAGCCCGCGCGCTGTTGCATGCAGCTTTGGATCTGCGCGCCTCGATGGTGGAGTTCGACCGAGATGAGTCCGCGTCGGACGGTGACGGTGGTGCCGTCTTCGGTGGTCTCCTTCTTCTCGTCGGTGAGGACGAGTCCGGTGCCCTTGGAACCGGGGTCGATGCGTAGTTGCACGCCGTCGACTTCCGAGTCGGCCAGCGTTCGGTCCTTCAGGCGGATGGTGAAGGGCACCTGGCGTGCGACTGCGGCTCGCCCCTTGCTGAGGAGTTCTCGGGCTCGTGCGGGATGACAGGGCATGAGTGGGTGCCCGTCCTTGGAGAGGACGAAGACCCTGTTTGCTCCGGTGGGAGCGTCACCGCTCCCGTTCTCTGCCGCCTGCGCTGCCTGGGCAGCGCGCTTGGCGTGACGCCGACGGGTTCTGGTGCCGTGCCCGTCGGTCTCCCCTCGCCCATGTTCCCTGCCGGTGCCCCGCGCGGTGGCGGGGTGTCCGTGAGCCGTTTCGTCCCTGCTCCCGGGGGTGTCTGCTCTCACGGGTTCCAGAGCAGGCTGCTGAGGAAGCACAGCCTGGTGGGTCTGCTCGCCTGCAGGAAACGTAGTCATCGGGGCACCTCCCTGATCGCCCGATCCTGATGACTGGGGCTGGCCACTCGACAGCCTTGCGGCCGGGGAGTGAGCGGCCTCCCCTCTTCGGTACACAGGCGACGCTAGTGAACGAGGACCGAGAGGCTGGGAAGATCAGACGTAAGTCGCTCGGATTTGCGAACCTGTCGAATTACCCGAACGCATAAGCGGTGAGAGTGGTACTGGCTTGCCCGGCGGTTGACCGGATGCAGGTACGGCCGGTTGGCTGCCAGTGTGACTGATCTTCGAATCGAAGCCGTAGACAGCGACACCAAGCTCGAGCAGTGGCGCCACGTCCACAACGTCATCGTGCCGCCCGCCGCCATGTCCCTGGACGACGCCCGGGTGCGGCGTGAGCGGTACCGGCTGGAGAACGCGTATCTGGGGGATGTGCTCGTCGGGTGTTCCACCGTGCGGCCGCCGGTCGGGGAGGAGGGCGTTGCGACGGTCATCGCGCGTGTGCTGCCCGAGTTCCGGCGGCGTGGTTTCGGTACGGCGCTGTACGAGAGTGGGCTCGCTCGGGCGCGTGTGCTGGGTGCGGGGGTGGTCGAGACGTGTGTGCTGGCCGTGAACGAGGACGGGCTGCGGTTTGCCGAGCGGCGCGGGTTCGTGGAGATCGAGCGGTACGTGCTGGACGGTGAGACCGATGAGTGGGTCGACCTGCGGCTGGAGCCGGAGCCCGGTGCCGGGCATTGATTACTTCAATCTGCGGGAACAGGATGTGGGCTGCGTCACGTTCCAGTTGAATGAAGGCCAGTGAGCGAACCGAGCGCCACAGATGCGCCGACGCAGCCTCCAGGGGGTCCAGGTGAGTGCTTCCCGGCGGAGTGGGACCACCGACGAGCTGGGGCCGGACGAGCCCGAGCGCGATGGTCCGCAGAGCCATGACGGGCCGGACGGGCCGGAGGATTCGGGGGGCTCCGATCTGCTCGCCGCGCTGCTGGACGGCATGGACGCGGCACTGTGTGCTTTCGACGCGGACGGGGTGGTCACGCACTGGAACCGGGAGGCCGAGCGGATTCTGGGCTGGACCGCGGCGGAGGCGGTCGGGCGGCACGGGTTCGCCGGGTGGGCGGTGCGCAGCGCGGACGCCGAGGATGTGCAGGCGCGGCTGATGTCGGCCATGCATGCGCCTGGCCGGCAGGTTCATGAGTTCGCCCTGGTCACGAAGGACGGCGGGCGGGTTCTGGTGCGGACTCAGTCTGCTGCCGTCCGGGGGCCGGACGGGAAGCCGGCGGGTCTGTACTGCGCGTTCAGTGAGGTGCATGCGCAGATCGATCTGGAGCGGTCCATCGCGCTGAGCGAGGCGTTGTTCGAGGACGCGTCCTGGGGCGTCGTGCTGGTCGACGCCGATCTGCGTCCCGCTGTGGTCAACGCGCATGCGGCTCGGGCGCTCGGTATCGGGCGTACGTCCGCGCTCGGGCGGCCGCTCGGGGAGTTGCTGGCGCAGGGTGTGGAGGAGCTGGAGAGTGCGCTGACCCATGTCCTGGCCGAAGGTGCGCCGCCCGCGCCCGCGGAGATGTGGGTGACCGTGCGGGTGCCCGAGGGCGAGCAGCGGCGCTGCTGGCGCAGTGGGTTCGTGCGGCTGGCCTCGCCGCTGGCGGAGGAGCCCGTGCCGCTCGGGGTCGGCTGGTTGTTCCAGGACGTCACGGAGGCCAAGCAGGGCGAGCAGGAGTCGGCCTTGCTGCGGTTCCGTACGAATCAGCTGCGTCGGGCGGCCCGTGCCGCCGCCGAGTGCGAGGACGCGGCGGAGGCGGCCACCGTCCATCTCGATTTCGCTCTTGCCGGTTTCGCCGACCATGCCCTGCTCGACCGTGTGGCGGGTGCTCCGCGCGCGGAGGGGGACGAGGCGGTTCCGGTGCGGCTGGTGCGGCTGGCGGCCACGCCCGCGGGTGCGCCGGGGCCGAGTCTGCTCTCGGGGGCGGCCGGGCTGCCGCTGCGGTACGAGGAGGGGCATCCGGCGTTGACCTGTGTCGAGCGGGCCGGGACCGTGCGTGCGGATGCCGGGTCGATTCCGGCCGAGCAGGCGCGTGAGTGGGCGCTGGCTCGGCAGTGGCCGGAGGACGCGGTGCACGGGCTGTGCGTGGTGCTGCGCAGCCGGGGGCGGACGTTGGGTGTGGTCACGTTTCTGCGCGGGGCCGGCCGCAGCCGTTTCGAGCGTGCGGACGCGGCCTACGCGGAGGATGTGGCCGTACGGATCGCGGCGGCGCTGGACCTGGCGGAGGCGGTGCGGGGGAAGCCGGCGGAGCAGTAGCCGGTGCCTGGTGCCTGGTGCCGGGGGCAGTGGGCGGTGCTCAGTGCTGGTAGAAGACCCGGTCCCCGTACTCCGTCATGACGCGTGCGTTCCAGTCATGGCCGCCGTCGACGTTGCCCGAGCGCAGCAGCGGGGGTTCGATGCCGCGGTCGGCGAGGGTGGCGGCCGTGGTGGCCATGACGGCCTGCATGAGGGCGGTGGTGACCACGGTGGAGGCGGGGGCGAAGGGAGCCGGGATGGTGTCGAGGGTGAGTTCGGCGTCGCCGACGGCGATCTTGGAGTCCAGCACGATGTCGCAGTGGTCCTTGAGGAAGGTGCCGGAGCTGTGCCGGGACTCGGTCTGCGCGGCGTAGGCCACGGAGGTGACGCCGATGACGTGCACGCCGCGGGTGCGGGCGCCCTGGGCCATCTCGACGGGCAGGGCGTTGCGGCCGGACAGGGAGATGATCACTAGGGCGTCGCCGGCGCGGAGCGGGGAGGTGTCCAGGACGGCGTTCGCGAGTCCGTCGACGCGTTCCAGGGCGGAGCCGAGGGTGGCCGGGTTGACGTCGACGCCGACGACTCCGGGGACGGCGAGCAGGTTCATGAGGGCGAGTCCGCCGGCGCGGTATACGACGTCCTGGGCGGCCAGGGAGGAGTGTCCGGCGCCGAAGGCGAACAGGCGGCCGCCGGCGGCGACGGTGTCGGCGAGCAGGGTGCCGGCCGCGGTGATCGCCTCGGCCTCCTCCTCCCGGACCCGTTGCAGCAGGCCGATGGCGGCGTCGAAGAACAGGTCGGCAGGCGTGCCGTCGCTCATGCGGTGCCCCTTCGCAAGCGTCTGTGTCGCGGATCACCGTGCGGTCTGGACCAGTGCGGTGTCAATACGGCCGGGCTCCGGCGCGGTGCGAGTACGGTGACTGCAACTTCCCAGGGGTGCGGGGCTGTATCGATGTGCGGCTCCGCCGCGTGGGCGCGATCGACCACGTACTGCCCGCAGCTTCGAAACCGCCGCCGCCCCCCGTTTTCCCGGTGGCGCCCGCTTGTCAGTGGGATCCGGCAGAATTGGTGCTAGGGCCAGCGCACGCGCCGGGCTTCCGGCAGAGGTAATCGAGGGGCACGTATGTCCGGACTGATCGACACCACGGAGATGTATCTCCGCACCATCCTCGAACTCGAAGAGGAAGGCGTCGTCCCCATGCGCGCCCGCATCGCGGAGCGGCTGGACCAGAGCGGGCCGACGGTGAGCCAGACGGTGGCGCGCATGGAGCGTGACGGTCTGGTCTCGGTGGCCAGCGACCGGCACCTGGAGCTGACCGACGAGGGCCGCAGACTGGCCACGCGTGTGATGCGCAAGCACCGTCTCGCGGAGTGTCTGCTGGTCGATGTCATCGGCCTGGAGTGGGAGCAGGTGCACGCGGAGGCGTGCCGCTGGGAGCACGTGATGAGCGAGGCCGTGGAGCGCCGGGTGCTGGAGCTGCTGCGGCACCCGACCGAGTCGCCGTACGGCAACCCGATCCCGGGCCTGGAGGAGCTGGGCGAGAAGGACGGGGCCGACCCGTTCCTGGACGAGGGCATGGTGTCGCTGGCCGATCTGGACCCGGGCAGTGACGGCAAGACGGTCGTCGTGCGCCGTATCGGTGAGCCGATCCAGACGGACGCCCAGCTGATGTACACGCTGCGTCGCGCGGGCGTGCAGCCCGGTTCGGTGGTGAGCGTGACGGAGTCGGCCGGCGGTGTGCTGGTGGGCAGTGGCGGTGAGGCGGCCGAGCTGGAGGCGGACGTCGCCTCGCATGTGTTCGTGGCCAAGCGCTGAGCATGGGAGGGCCCCGGCGCCGTGTGGCGCCGGGGCCTGTCCTCCCCTGTGCTGACCCGGAGCCCCGAGCTCTCAGGGTCATCCCCCTCGGACCGTTTTTCCCCGAGCGGTCCGCCTCCCGCCAGAAAGATCCCCTCGGCGGCGGCGATCATTCATTGCGAGGTGTCACTCGAATGAGGGGTGTTGTCCGCAGAGGCAGTATTTTCGAATAGGTATTCGATAGTCTGCGGCGGCATTACGAGCGACAGTACGAGCGACAGTACGACTGCGACACGGCAGTACACCGGTACGAAGCAGGCGGAGCTGGGGGGTGCCAGGCCGATGGCACGGCGTATCGATGTGGCGGGAGCGGGCGGGGTGCGCCTGGCCGCGTGGGAGTTCGCGGACCCGCCCAAACCGGGGGCGGAGCCCGGGGCTCCGGGTGTGTTGTTACTGCACGGCCTGATGGGCCGCGCCTCGCACTGGGCGTCCACCGCCCGCTGGCTCGCCGAGCGCCACCGCGCCGTCGCGCTCGACCAGCGTGGCCACGGCCAGAGCGACAAGCTGCCGCAGGCCGCGTACACCCGGGACGCCTACGTCGAGGACGCCGAGGCCGCCCTCGAACAGCTCGGCCTCGCCCCTGCCGTCCTCATCGGCCACGCCATGGGCGCCCTGACCGCCTGGCAGCTCGCCGCGAAACGCCCCGACCTGGTGCGCGGCCTGATCATCTGCGACATGCGGGCCTCCGCGCTGGGCTCGGCCTCGCAGCGCGAGTGGGCCGACTGGTTCCGGTCCTGGCCCGTCCCCTTCGCGACCCTCGCCGACGTCCGCAAGTGGTTCGGCGAGGACGATCCCTGGGTGGAGCGTCCCCAGCCCGCCCGCGGTGCCTTCTACGCCGAGGTCATGCACGAGTCCGCCGACGGCTGGCGGCCCGTCTTCGAGCCGGAGCAGATGCTCGCGACCCGGGAGAGCTGGGTGTACGACGCGCACTGGGAGGAGCTGGCCCAGGTCCGGTGTCCGGCGCTGGTCGTTCGTGGCCTCGACGGTGAGTTGGGGCGGGCTGAGGCGCAGGAGATGGTGCGGGTTCTTCCTCGCGGGGAGTACGCGGAGGTGGCTGACGCCGGGCACCTTGTCCACTATGACCAGCCGGTGGCTTGGCGGGGGGCTGTGGAGCCGTTTCTTGATTCGGTTCTGGCGGGTTGAGCGCCTTCTCGTCTGCGGGGTTTCTGTGCGTTGGCGGGTGCGGGTTCGTTGTGGCTTGTCGCGCCCCGCGGCGGAGCCGCACATCGATACAGTCCCGCGCCCCTAGGTAAGTTGCAGGTGCCCTGCGTTGAAAAGTCCCGTCAGCCTTCGCTCACTGCCGTCAGGATCTCTGGCAGGCGGGCCGCCGTTCGTGGGGCCGCCAGTCTCAGGCCCAGTAGGGTCAGGATCGCGCCGTAACCCGCCCCCGCCGGCAGCAGTACCCAGCTCCACGCATCCCCGTCCACGGTCACGTTCAGCCAGATCGCCAGGGTGATCACGGGGGAGCAGAGCAGGGCCGCTGCGACCATGCCGCCGAAGATGGAGATCCAGGCGAGGCCGGCCTGGCCGGGGGCCACGTTCGAGATCGATCCCGCCCACGGCAACCTGCCGCCCGAACCGCTTCCAGAGCCCCTGATATGGGGCTCCGTCGCGTGGGCGCAGGTCAGCGATCCCGGCCGCACGCATAGGCCAGCGGTGAGATCAACTCCTCCGCGTCCGGCAGCCATCGATTCGCCGGCGTGGGCCGGCAGGCCCACTGCACGGCGCCGCGCGAGCCGAAGCGAGTCGGCGGGGCGGCCACGTAGCTCCCCTCGCCGAGCGGCATGAGGTCCAGCGAAGCCAGCGACCACCCCAACTTCCGCACCAGGTCGGGAACTTTCACCGAGCCCCCCGGCAGCACGAAGAACTGCATACGGCGGTCAGGGGTGAGCGTCACCGGGCCCAGGGTCAACTCCATCCGCTCCATGCGGGCCAGCGCCAGGAACCCCGCGGTCTCCGGCACGGACAACGCGTCGAACGTACGCCCCGTGGGCAGCAGGATCGACGCCGTCGGCTGTTTCTGCCACATCCGGCGCGCGACGGTCGCGCTGCCGGTCGCCTGCGTCGCCCAGTCGGGGCGCGTGGGGTGCGCACCCGGCGCGGGGCAGGAGGCATCACCGCACGCGCAGCGCTGCACCCCGTCGACGGCTTCCAGCCAGGCGCCCGGGAACACGTCCCAGTGGCGCTCCTCGGCGTAGCGTACGGCGGTTTCCAGCAGCGATTCCCCGCGCTGCTGCGGAATCTGAGCGGCTTGCGTGCCGGCGATCGTCTCTTCCACGTTTCACTCAACTCCCGCATTCACCTGGAGTTACGGCCGGGGCGCGGGCAGGGGAGGAGCATCGACTCCTCGGCCGGGGCGCACGGGTGCACGAGTGGGGGCGCGCGGGAGGAAGCGGGGCGTGGGATGGGTAGCCAGGGATGGGGTGGCCAACAGCCTTTACCCCGGCAAACCGCACATGTCACGCATTGACGGTATGTCAGCTGGGCAGTGATCTTCAGGACCGGATCCTTCCGGCCGGATCTTCACGCTCCAGGGGTTCGCAGGGGGTAGCTCATGGCCGCAAGGCCTCTCGTCGCGAGGCAGCCGAACGAACGGCTGCAGGCACTCATCCAGGAAGCGGGGTGCTCGAACGCCGGGCTGGCCCGGCGGGTCAACATGTGCGGCGCCGAGCACGGTCTCGACCTGCGCTACGACAAGACGTCCGTGGCCCGCTGGCTGCGCGGTCAGCAGCCGCGGGGCCGGGCTCCGGCGATCATCGCGGAGGCGCTCGGGCGCAAGCTCGGCCGTACGGTCACGATCGACGAGATCGGCATGGCCAACGGCAAGAACCTCGCCTCGGGGGTCGGTCTCCAGTTCTCGCCGACGGTACTGGGGGCCATCGAGCAGGTCTGCGAGCTGTGGCGCAGCGACGTGGGGCGGCGGGACTTCCTGTCCGGCTCCTCCGTCGCAGCCTCCGCGCTGGTCGAGCCCAGCCGCGACTGGCTGATCTCCGCGCCGGACGCCCAGGTGTCTCGGCAGGCGGGCCCGCGCGTGGGCCAGTCCGACGTGGCCGCCGTACGCTCCATGACCCAGGCGCTGGTGGACCTCGACCACCAGTACGGCAGCGGTCATGTGCGCCCGGTCGTCGTGCACTACCTCAACAGCGTCGTCTCCGGGCTGCTCGCGGGGTCGTACCGCGAGGCGGTCGGCCGCGACCTCTTCGCGACCGTGGCCCGGCTGACCGAGCTTGCGGGGTACATGGCGGTGGACACCGGACAGCCGGGCCTGGCCCAGCGGTACTACATCCAGTCGCTGCGCCTGGCGCAGGCGGCGGGCGACCGCGGCTACGGCGGTTACATCCTGGCCGCCTCCATGAGCCACCTCGCCGCGCAGCTCGGCAACCCGCGCGAGATCGCCCAGCTGGCGCGGGCCGCTCAGGAAGGGGCGCGCGGGCGGGTCACCCCGCGCGCGGAGGCGATGTTCCACGCGGCCGAGGCCCGCGGGCACGCCCTGCTCGGTGACGTCCGGGCCGCGCAGGCGGCCTCCGGGCGGGCGGTCTCGGCGATGGAACAGGCGGACGCGGCCTCCGGGGACGACCCGGTGTGGATCGCACACTTCGACGAGGCCTATCTGGCGGACGAGCTGGCGCACTGCCACCGCGACCTGGGACAGGCCGAGGCGGCGGCGCGGTACGCCGAGCAGTCGCTGGCCGGACACCCGGGGACCCGGGCCCGGCGCCGCGCCATCGGCTATGTGCTGCTCGCCACGGCCCAGGTGCAGCAGCGCGAGATCGAGCAGGCCTGCAGCACCGGGATGAAGGCGGTGGAGCTGCTGGAGACGCTCCGTTCCAACCGGGGCGCCGAGTATCTGGAGGACCTCCAGCAGCGTCTGGAGCCCTTCCGGGACGAGGCGGTCGTGCGGGAGTTCGGGGCCCGTCTCGACCTGCAGCAGGCCGCCTGAACAACGGCCCCGTGGTTGCGTGAACACACGGGAAACGACACCGGGACCCGGAGTGGTTGCCCTATACAGCGAACTGTGGGGCTGTTTTGTTACTGGTGTCACAGGGAGGAAGATCGCGTCCTGAGCTGCGTGGCACCGGGCTCGGGGGACCCGGTAGCGTGAGCCGACGATTCCGAAGGTCCCCCATTCGTAGGAGTCCCGGTGACGCAGAGTGGACAGGGCGAGGAGCCCTCGGCGCGACCCGCGCACGAAGGCATCGTGCTGCCCTCCGACGGAGGCGAGCCCGTGCTGCCGGGCATGGCAAGCGTCCCCACGCCCGCCCCGGCGGCCCCGACCGGTGGCCAGGCCTGGGGCGACGCGTGGGGCCCCGGCGGCGGGCAGGCCCCCCAGCCGGACCAGGGCTGGCCGCCGGCGCCCGCCCAGCAGTGGGGCACCCCGGACCAGCAGCAGCCCACGGGCACCGGCCCCGGCCCGCTGCCTCCCGAGGGCGCACCGGCTCCGTCGTACGGCGACCAGGCCTTCGGCTCCGCCCACCAGGACCCGGCCTACGGCTCCACGGGCCAGGCGCGGGCGTACGGCGGTGATCAGCAGCCGCAGTACGGCGGCGATCAGCAGCAGTACGGCGCCGGCCGGCAGTCCCAGTACGGCGGCGGCCAGCAGCCTCAGGACGGTGCGGGCCGGCCGCCCGCCTACGGCGCCCCGAACCCGTACCAGCAGCAGTACCCGGCCTCGCCCGCCCCCTCGGCACCCCTGCCGCCCGCGGACGCGGCGCACGGTGCCGCCGCCCAGGGCGCGACCCTGCCGCCTGCCGTGCCGGACGCGTACCCGGCCGCCTCCCTGCCTCCCGCGTCCGTGGACGAGGGTGCGACCCAGTACATACCGCCGGTCCCGGCGGCCGGCGTCGACGAGGGCGCCACGCAGTACATACCGCCGGTGGCGCCCGGCGCACTGCCGCCCGAGTCCGCCGGCGAGGAGACGCGGTACCTGGGGCGCGTGCCCCAGCCGGCCGCCCCCTCCGACGCCGACGCCACCCAGTACATCCCGCCGTTCACCGGCCAGGCGCCGGGCGGGGAGCGGCAGCCGCCCGCCGAGTTCGACAACCTCTTCCGCGGTGGGCCGGCGGGCGGGGAGAGCCCGGCCGGCGCCACGCAGCAGATGCCGCGCATCCAGCCGAACGGCTACCCGGGCCCGGCGCAGCCGTCGTACATCCAGCCCATCGACATGGGCGAGGACGACGGCGGGCGCCGGGGCGGCCGTACCGGCTCGCGGGTGCCGCTGATCGCCGCCGTCGGCATCGGCATCGTCGTCGTCGGTGTCGCGGTCGGTGCGATGTTCAGCGGTGGCGGCGGGGACGACGGCAACGACAACAAGACCGTCGCCGCCGCCTCCCCGGCCACTCAGGACTCCGCCTCGTCCGGCGCCGACCCCGCCCAGCAGCAGGCGGCCGCCCTGGACAAGCTGCTCGCCGACAGCGGCAGCAGCCGCGCCTCGGTGATCCAGGCGGTGGCGAACGTCAGGCAGTGCAACAACCTCGGCCAGTCCGCCGCCAACCTGCGCGACGCGGCCAAGCAGCGCACCGACCTGGTCGCGCGGCTCGGCAAGCTGTCCGTCGACAAGCTGCCGAACAACGCTGCGCTGACCGCCGCCCTCACCAGGGCCTGGCAGGCGTCCGCGGCCGCCGACAACCACTACGCGGCCTGGGCCGACCAGGTGGGCGGCGGCCGGAAGGGTTGCCACAAGGGCCAGGCCCGCGGCAACGCCCAGACCCAGGCCGGCAACCGGGAGAGCGGTATTGCCAGCGCGGAGAAGGTGAAGGCCGCGGGGCTGTGGAACACCATCGCGCAGAAGTACGGCCTGACCCAGCGCCAGCCGACCCAGCTGTGAGCCGGGCCGGCCGCCGGGGCTGCCCCGGCGGCCGGGTCAGCCCAGGTCGGCGTTCTCCAGCGTGCTCGTCATGTCGGTGATCCCGTCGAAGCCCGAGCCCGCGGTCTTCTTCGCCGCGACCAGCCGGCCGTCCTTGACGACCTGGAGGGTCACGTCGGCGTTGACGAGCCGCGGGAAGCCGACCCCGGCGAGCTTGCTCTCGTAGGGCCAGTGCAGGGGCGGGGTGAGGCCGCCCGTGGACACCTTCAGGCCGTCGTCGAGGGTGCGCCGCACGGTGTCGGAGCTGACCTCGCCGCCGCCGATCTTCTCCAGGACGGCCTTCAGCACGGTGTAGGCGATCCAGGTGGTCTGCACTCCGGCGTCCGCGGGGTCGATGCGGTTGTCGCCGAAGGCCTCCTCGTTGATCACCTTCTTCATCCGGTCCCAGCGCGGGTCGGACGACACCGGGTACCAGCCGGTGAGGTACGACCCCTCGTAGGGCCCCGACGCCCCGCCCGTCGAGTTGATCACCGTCTGGTCGACGCTGCCCAGCACGGTCGCCGTCCGCACCGCGGGGTAGCCCGCGCGGGCCCGACGGAAGGAGTCCATGAAGATGTCGGTGCGGTCCCCGAGCGCGGGCACCACGCACCCCTTCTTGAGCGTGTCCTTGCTCGCGTACCCCAGCGCCTGGTCGACCTGGCCGTCGTACTCGGTGGCGTTCTCGGCGGCGAGCTGGTCGCCGGCCGGGGCGTGCCCGCCCGCCTTCAGACCCGAGTTGAGCAGCGCGGGCAGCTGGTCGCCGGCGATGCTGTCGGGGCGGACCAGGGAGACCGGGCCGCAGGAGGCGGCCAGCGCCCTGCCGAGACCGGCCAGGAGGGCGGGCTGGCCCCCGTTGACCGGGTACACCATGGGGCCGGTGAACTCCTCGCTGGTGACGCCGTAGCCGCCTATGTAGGGGATGCCGGCGCTCTCCAGCGGGGCGAGGAAGGAGTCGCCGAACTGGCTGTAGGAGCCGACCACCGCGACCACGTCCTCGGCCGCCGCGCGCCGGGCGCACTTCGCCGCGCCCACGCTGTCGTTGTGGTCGTTGCAGGTCAGGACCTCGAGCTTGCGGCCGTTGATGCCGCCGTGGGCGTTGATCCACTCGCCGTAGGCGTGGGCCATCGCGGGCATGCCGGGCTTGTTGGTGGAGTCGGTCTTCTGGGGCGCCCAGGTCATGACCTTGATCGGGTCATCCCCGGAGCCCCCCGTGGCACCGGGGATGACCCCGCATCCGGCGGTGAGCGACGCACACGCGGCCAGTGCACCCGCCGACAGGGCGGTGGCTCTGACGGGCCGGGAGAGGAAGGGGAGGAAGGTGCTGCGGATGCGTGGCCTGCCGGTCATGGACAAGCACGATTCCGTCACATCACTAACCCGGGAGTGACCCTTGGTCAACGAAAGGTGACGCTGAGGTGAATTACAGGGGCCAGTGAGACTCGTGTGGCGAGGAACGTACGATCGATGACCGTGCAAGGTTCGGAGAACTCTTCCCGTCGCGGCCGTCGCTCCTCCACCATGGGCGGCATGCCACTGAACGACATGCCGTGGTGGCGCTGGCGCAGCAATGTGCGCTCCGCGCTGCACATGCTCTCCGATACGGAGTTCCAACGCGACGTCTGGCTGGCCGGCGTCGACGGGTACGGCGACGTCACCGACGCCGTGTACCGCCTGGTGGAGGACACCTGGCTGGACAACTGGTCCGCCGAGAAGTACGTCGGCACGATATTCCGGGACTCGCAGGAGGCGGCGCTCGTCGACACCGCCGTCCTGCGGGTGCTGCGGATCATGCACCAGGTCGGCCCGGACGCGCCGGTCTCCGCCTACGTCGACCACCACGCGTGGCCGGAGGCGGTGCGGGCGGCCCGGGACGCGCACATACGCCTCGCGGCGAGTGACGGCGACGATCCCGACGCGCCCCCGCGGAGCCTGGAGGTACTGCGGATCATGACGAGGGTCGCGTAGGCGGGGGCCGGACCCTCCCGGGGCGGCGCGCCCGCACGGCAGGCCGTCCCGGCCCGTTCCGACCCGTCCCGACCCGCGGGACGATTGCCCACGGCGCGTGGCCGTATGGGACCCTGTGGTGCATGAACGAGCAGTCCGCCCCGGCCGCCGCCCCGGCCGACCAGTACGTCCTCACCCTCTCCTGCCCGGACAAGCAGGGCATCGTGCACGCCGTGTCGAGCTACCTGTTCATGACCGGCTGCAACATCGAGGACAGCCAGCAGTTCGGCGACCACGACACGGGACTGTTCTTCATGCGCGTCCACTTCTCCGCGGACGCGCCGCTGACCGTGGACAAATTGCGGGCGAGCTTCGCGGCGATCGGTGACACCTTCCACATGGACTGGCAGCTCAACCGGGCCGACGAGAAGATGCGCATCGTGCTGATGGTCAGCAAGTTCGGCCACTGCCTCAACGACCTGCTCTTCCGCGCCAGCATCGGCGCCCTGCCGGTGGAGATCGCGGCCGTGGTCTCCAACCACACCGATTTCCGGGAGCTGGTGGGCTCGTACCACGTCCCCTTCCACCACATCCCGGTGACGAAGGAGAGCAAGGCGCAGGCCGAGGCGCAGCTGCTGGAGATCGTGCGCGAGCAGAACGTCGAACTGGTCGTCCTCGCCCGCTACATGCAGGTCCTCTCGGACGACCTGTGCAAGCAGCTCAGCGGCCGGATCATCAACATCCACCACTCCTTCCTGCCGAGCTTCAAGGGCGCCAAGCCGTACCACCAGGCGCACGCGCGGGGCGTGAAGCTGATCGGCGCCACCGCCCACTACGTGACTGCCGACCTCGACGAGGGCCCGATCATCGAGCAGGAGGTCGAGCGGGTGGGCCACGGCGTGACGCCGGACCAACTCGTCGCCATCGGCCGGGACGTGGAGTGCCAGGCGCTGGCGCGCGCGGTGAAGTGGCACGCCGAGCGCAGGATCCTGCTCAACGGGCGCCGCACGGTGATCTTCGCCTGAGCCGTGCCCTCTAGGCTTCCGGCATGACCTCACAGGCGTACCTCTCCGAACTGTTCTCGCTGGACGGCCGCGTCGCCGTGGTCACCGGCGGCAGCTCCGGCATCGGCCGGGCCATCACCGGGGCACTGGCGCGGGCCGGGGCGAGCGTGGTGGTCGTGGCGCGCAAGAAGGAGCAGCTGGCCGCCACGGTCGACGAGCTGACCGCCGACGGCTGCCGGGCCGCCTGGGTCAGCGCCGACCTGAGCACCCGCGAGGGCGTGCGCGCGGCGGCCGAGGAGGCGGCCGGGAAGTTCGGGGAGCCCGACATCCTCGTCAACTGCGCCGGGATCAACCTGCGGCCGCCGATGGGGGAGCTGGGCGAGGAGGTGTGGGACACCACCATGGCCGTGAACCTGGAGGCGCCCTACCTGCTGGGGCAGCGGTTCGGTCCCGGCATGGCCGAGCGGGGCTACGGCCGGATCATCCACATCACCTCCCAGCAGGCGCACCGGGCCTTCGTGCACAGCGGTGCCTACGGCGTCTCCAAGGGCGCACTGGAGTCACTGGCCCGCTCCCAGGCCGAGGCGTGGTCCCCACACGGCGTCACCGCCAACACCCTCGTCCCAGGCTTCGTGATGACCCCGCTGAACACGCGGCTGTCCTCCGACCCGGAGAGGGTGGCGGCACTGGCCGCACGCACGATGACCGGCCGGAACGGGCTGGCGGAGGACTTCGCGGGGGCGGTGGTGTTCTTGGCGAGCGGTGCGTCTGCTTATGTCACCGGGCAGTCGATCTTCGTGGACGGCGGGTTCTCGGTGCACTGAGTAGGGGGCCGTCCTTTGGCTGCGGGTCGGTGGGGGCTGGTCGCGCAGTTCCCCGCGCCCCTAGGGGGGTTGCAGTCCCGTCGGCCGCATGGGCACCGTACGTAGCTGCGGCAGCCCAGAGCCTGCGTAGCTGCGGGCAGTCGTGCCGCTTGGGGCGGCACGGGTGGGCGCAGCGGCACCCCGCAAGCGCGGGCAAGCGCAGCCCACCCCCGGCCAGCTGCAGCACCGGCAAGTTCACATCCGGCTGAGCCCCGCCGCAGCGAACAGCACATCCCTGATCGCCTCCCGGTCGCCCACCTGCCCCGCCGCAGCCTCCTCCGGAGGCACGTGCCCCGCGGCCAGCCGGCAGAACTCCACGCCGTCCAGGGCGACATGGGCCACCTCGAACTCCGCGGAGCCCACCGCCCCGGGCGAGTCCAGTGGGATCAGCCACTCCCCGCCGGCCGCCCCCTCGATCTCCAGCCGCAGGCTGCGCCCGGGCGCGCCCGCGGGAACGAGATGCGGGGTCTGCCCGGGCGCGGACAACCCCGCCCGGCGCCGCCCGGCCAGCGCCAGCGGCAGCATCCGCGCCGCGAGGTCGATCATCTTGTTCAGGTGACGCGGCGCGGGCGGCTCGTACGGATAGTCCACCGCCTCCGCGATGTCCTCCGCGTGCACCCAGCACTCGAAGGCGCGGTCCAGCATCGCGTCGTGCAACGGCAGTTCGAAGGGGCCGTACGGCACCGCGAGCCCGCCGGCGGTGCTGCCCGTGAAGGACACCGTCCGTACGACGTTGTGGCTCTGCTCCCGCCACGGCCCCCGCACCGACCGCGTCGGCGGAAAGTGGGACGCCCGCCAGAACGCCTCGGTACGCCCGGCCGGCCCCACAGCACCCTGCCCGCCGACCTCGCTCTTCTCGCCCTTCGCGAGGACCTCCGCCAGCGGATCCTCCAGACCGAGCGCCACCGCGACCAGCCCGTCCACCGACAGCAGATGCGCGATCACGCCGGCCACGGTGGTACGACGACTCGCCGGCGCGTCGCCCCTGAACCACCGCAGCCGCACCGGCGCATGCCACTCCGCGTCGCCGAAGTCCTGCAGCAGCGCGTCCAGTCGCGCGCTCTCGGCGTCGTAGGGAGCCGCCCACTCGGGCACCGGGATGCGCGGCGGCCGGCGGTCCAGGCAGCTCTCCAGGACTCGGGTGCGCAGGGCGGGGTCCAGGTCGAGGCTCTCGGGCTGGTGCAGCAGGCCGACCGCCTCGCGCAGCCGCAACGCCTCCTCGGCGCAGGACCCGCAGCTGCCGAGGTGTTCCTCCACGGCCGCCGTCTCGGCCGCCGAGCAGGCGGCCAGGGCCCAGGCGCCGAGAAGCGACTTCAGGACGTCGTGCGACAGGTCGAGCGGCACGGGCGGAAGGTCCCCCAGGTCGGCGAGGTCGGGCAGCGGCAACCCGCTGTCCTCGACGGAGGCGCGGGGCAGCGGTATCCGGGGCGACCGGCCGGTTCCGGACCCACCGCCACCCGGCGGCCCGTCACCGGAACCGGAACCCGAAGCCGAACCGTCACCGGGGCCCGCCCCCGCAGCGCCCTCGTACGCGTCGTGCCCGTCGTCCCTGCCGCCACCGTCGTACTTGTCGTCCCTGTCGTCCCCGTCGTGCGCCTCGAACCCTCCCGGCCAGTTCACACCGCACCCCCGTATCCCGGCGGAGTGCCGACGTCATGGGCGGTGGACAGCAGTTGCAGGCCGAGGCGGAGCCGGCGGCGGGCCTCGTCCTCGGTGACGCCGAGGTCGGTGGCGGTCTGGCGGTAGTCGCGGCGCTGGAAATAGGCCAGTTCCAGCGCGGCGCGCAGCGGGGCGGGCATGGAGTGGACGATGTAGTCGGCGCGGGCGGCGACCGAGGCGCGGTGCACCTTGCTCTCCAGGCCCTCCAGCTCCTCCGCGGAGCCGCTCTCGCCCCCGGTGAGCGCGGCGGTCTCGGTGGCGCGCAGTCGCTGCACGGCCAGCCGGTGGGTCACCGCGGCGACCCAGGAGCGCAGCGGACCCTCCTTGGGGTCGTAGCTGTCAGGGTGTTCCCAGACGTGGGCGAAGACCTCGCGGGTGACGCCGTCGGCGGCCCCCTCGTCGCCGAGGACGCGGTGGGCGAGGCTGTGCACGAGGGAGGCGAACCGGTCGTACAGCTCGCCGAGCGCGGCGGCCTCACCGCGCGCGAGCCGCTGCTGCATCTTGCGGTCCCAGCGGGGCGGTACGTCCTTCTGCGCCATGTTGCCCCTCCCCTCGTCGTCCGACGTGTCCAGCGTCTCTGCACCCTCGTCTCGAATGTAGTCGGCACCCCTGACTACGCACGCCCCTTTGTGTCAATGTGCGCCCCCCGAGGCGCCGCAGGTGATAGTGCCCTCTTCACACAATCTTCACTCAAAACGTGTCCAACTCCGATCGAACAGGATCGGTAGTGACTGAAACAAGCCCCTTGTCGATCGCTCGCGGTTTGTTGCCCGAAGTTTCAGGGAACCGCCGCTGGGCAGCCGCGCGGAGAGAAACGTAGGAACTGCTTCCGTTTCCGGGCGGTTCCGGGAGATCCGGCGAGCGGAGGGGCGTGGCCGTGGCGTTCAAGGTGACCAGCACCGAACAGGGTGCACAGGGCGAGTGGGCCGTGCTCCGGGTGTCCGGGGAGCTGGACCTGATGACCTCGCCGGTGCTGCGCCAGCGGGTCCATGACGTGGTGGCCGAGGGTCACCACAGCCTGATCCTGGACCTCTCCGAGGTCTTCTTCTGCGACTCCAGCGGGGTCGGCGTCCTGATCGCCGCCCGCCGGCTGATCCGCTCCTGCCAGGGCAGGCTGCGGCTGATCCTGCCGGACCGGGGTGCCGACGAGGGCTCGCACGTCAACCGGGTCCTCGGCGCGCTCGGCGTCCGCCGCCTCTTCGACGTCCGCCCCGACGTCGAGTCCGCCACCACCGACGAGGCGGGACCCCTCTCGGCCTGAGCCGCGCCGCGCCGATGCCACAAGGTTGTCGCAGAATTCCCCCGGTCTTGGCACATCCCCCGCCTTTCCGTCACCTCACCGCCTCCCGCGACGTACGCTCCCTGCCAGATCCACCCCCACGTCAACGTAAGGCGGCTCGAACAGACATGGTCAGCACCGAGTACGAGCGCAGGATCGCCGCCCGGTTCGCCACCTTCGACCAGGACGGCAACGGCTACATCGACCGCGAGGACTTCAACGCGGCGGCCAAGGCGCTGCTCGCCGAGTTCGCCGTCGCCGCCCGCTCCGACAAGGGCCAGGCGCTGTACGCCGGTGCGGAGGCCTTCTGGCAGGGCATGGCGGGCATCGCCGACCGGGACGGCGACCAGCGCATCACCCGCGAGGAGTTCGTCACCGGCGCGGTCAAGCGCCTGCGCGACAACCCCGACCGCTTCGCCGAGATCGCCCGCCCCTTCCTGCACGCGGCCCTGGCCGTGGCCGACCCGGACTCGGACGGCCACGCCACCCTCCCCGACGTGGCCCGCGTCCTGCGCGTCTTCCACGTACCGGCCGACATCGCCCGCACCACCGCCACCGCCCTCGACACGGACGGCGACGGCAGGGTCGGCGAGGCGGAGATCATCCCGGCGTTCGCGCGCTACTTCACCGTCCCGGAGTAGCGTCCGGCGGCTGCGAGAACCGCTCCCGCAGCCTGTACTTCAGCACCTTCCGCAGCGTCTCGTTCCGTGGAAGGGCGTCCACGACCTCCAGCCGCTCCGGCAGCTTGTGGACGGACAGCCCTTCCGTGCGCAGGTACGAGACGACCGACGGCAGCGTCAACTCTTCGGCGCCGGGCGGCTGTTCGATCACCGCGCAGACCAGTTCCCCGCGCTCCGCGTCCGGCAGGCCGATGACCGCGACGTCTCCCACTGCCGGATGTGCGGCCAGCAGGTCCTCGATCTCCTTGGCCGAGATGTTCTCGCCCTTGCGGATGATCACGTCCTTCAGGCGGCCGGTGAGCACGAGGTGGCCGGAGTCGGTGACGTGCCCGAGGTCGCCGGTGCGCAGGAAGCCCTCCGGATCGAAGGCCGCGGCCGTCTGGCCCGCGTCCAGGTAGCCCTGGCAGACGGCCTCGCCGCGCAGGCGGACCTCGCCGTCGACGATCCGTATCTCCATGCCCTGCGGTGGGCGGCCCTCGGTCGTCGCGAGGTTCTCGGGGGTGTCCTCGGGGTCGCCCATGGTGATCATCGGGACCTCGGTCATGCCGTAGCCGTGGGTGAGCTGTACGCCCATCTCCCGGACGACGGAGTGATAGACCTCCGGGGGCTTCGGAGCGCCGCCGCCCGCGAGGAGGCGGAGGGAGGGGATCACCTTCGTGTCCGGCTGTTTGCGCTGCTCGTTCAGGAACATCGAGTAGAACGCCGTCGAACCGCCGGCCACCGTGACCCCGTGCCGCCGGTACCCCTCCAGCGCGTCCGGCAGGGCGAACTGCTCGAACATCACCGCCGGGAAGCCGTACAGCAGCAGCATGACCGTGTAGTCCGGGCCGGCTATGTGCGCGTACGGGAACGCCATCGAGCCCACGTCGTCCGGGGTGAGGCGCAGGGCGTGGGCCAGGCAGGAGCCGCCCGCGATCAGGGAACGGTCCGTGTGCAGGACGCCCTTGGGGTCGGAGGTCGTGCCCGAGGTCCAGTAGATCCAGCGGACCGAAGTGCCTTCGGCGGGGGGCGCGGGCAGGGCGGAAGGGTCGGCCTCGGGCAGGGTGTCGTACGCCTCGAAGACGCCCTTCGCGCCGAGGCGGCGGGCCATCTCCGTGTGGTCGTGGCCGCGCCAGACGCCCGGTACGGCGAAGAACTCGGCCCTGGACTCGCGCAGTGCGAAGCCGACCTCGCGGTCCCGGTAGAAGGGGATGACCGGGGACTGGACGGCACCCAGGCGGGCCAGGGCGAAGGAGAGCAGAGCCGTCTCGATGCGCGTGGGCAGCTGCCAGGCGACCACCGTGCCCGGGCGGACGCCCATGCCGTACAGGCCCGCAGCCACCCGCTCGGCCCGCTCGCGCAGCTCGCCGAAGGTCAGCCGGCGGTCGTCCTGGAGGAGGACGGGGCGGTCGGGGGTGAGGTCGGCGCGGCGTACGACCAGCTCCCACAGCGTGCGGGAGGAACTCAAGGAGTGCGGGGTCTCGTTCACGTATGCCCCCTGCTTGGCTGACGACTCGTCAGGTGCCATGCTATCTGACGGACCATCAGATAAGTGCTGTCCGGCGGAGGGGACCATCGTGACCGAACTGCCCCGCATCATCAGCGTCGACGACCACGTGATCGAGCCAGCCCACCTCTTCGAGACCTGGCTGCCGGCGAAGTACCGGGACCGGGGTCCCAAGCCGCTGACCGCCGGGATCGGGGAGCTGGCATACGTCGGCGGGAAGTACCAGATCACCATGGACCCGGAGGGCCAGCCGACGGACTGGTGGATCTACGAGGACCTGAAGTTCCCGTACAAGCGCAACATCGCCGCCGTCGGCTTCGACCGGGACGAGATGACCCTGGAGGGGATCACCCGGGAGCAGATGCGCCGTGGCTGCTGGGACCCCAAGGCGCGGCTGGAGGACATGGACCTCAACCACGTCGAGGCCAGCCTCTGCTTCCCGACCTTCCCGCGCTTTTGCGGTCAGACCTTCGCCGAGGCGCACGACAAGGAGGTCGCGCTCGCGTGCGTCCGCGCCTACAACGACTGGATGGTGGAGGAGTGGTGCGGGGGCAGCGGGGGACGGCTGATCCCGCTGTGCCTCATTCCGCTGTGGGACGTGGAGCTGGCCGTCGCGGAGATCCGGCGCAACGCCGCGCGCGGGGTGCGGGCGGTGACCTTCTCCGAGATCCCCACCTATCTCGGGCTGCCGTCCATCCACTCCGGCTACTGGGACCCGTTCTTCGCGGTGTGCCAGGAGACCGGGACCGTCGTCAACATGCACATCGGCAGCAGCTCGCAGATGCCCGCCGCCTCCCCGGACGCCCCGCCCGCCGTCCAGGCCTCGCTCAGCTTCAACAATGCGATGGCCTCGATGATGGACTACCTCTTCAGCGGGGTGCTGGTGAAGTTCCCGACCCTCAAACTCGCCTACTCCGAAGGGCAGATGGGCTGGATCCCGTACGCCCTGGAGCGCGCCGACGACGTGTGGGAGGAGCACCGCGCCTGGGGCGGGGTGCGCGATCTGGTCCCGGAGCCGCCCTCGACGTACTACTACCGGCAGATCTTCTGCTGCTTCTTCCGCGACAAGCACGGGGTCGCGTCCCTGGACGTCGTCGGCCGCGACAACGCCACCTTCGAGACCGACTACCCGCACGTCGACTCGACCTTCCCGCACACCAAGGAGGTCGCCCTCGACCATGTGAAGGGCCTCGACGACGAGACCGTGTACAAGCTGATGCGGGGCAACGCCATCCGCATGCTGGGCCTGGACTTCGACCAGTGATGGACGTCTCGTACACGCCCGAGGAGGAGGAGTTCCGGGCCCGGCTGCGGGAGTGGCTCGCCAAGGTGCTGCCCACCCTGCCCGCCAAGCCGTCCCCGGACGACTGGCCCGGCCGCCGCGCCTACGACCTCGGCTGGCAGCGGATGCTGTACGACGCCGGGTACGCCGACGTTTATTGGGACTCCTCCCCGACCATGCGGCTGATCTTCCTGGAGGAGACGGAGAAGGCGGGCGCGCCCTATGTGGGGGCGAACTTTGTCGGGTTGCTGCATGCCGGGCCGACGATCGCCGCCGAGGGCACGGCCGGGCAGAAGGCCCGCTGGCTGCCGCCGATCCTGCGCGGGGACGAGGTGTGGTGCCAGGGGTTCAGCGAACCGGACGCCGGGTCCGACCTCGCCGCGCTGCGCACGCGCGCGCGTAGGGACGGCGACGACTACGTGGTGAGCGGGTCCAAGATCTGGACCTCGCACGCCGAGGTCGCGAACTGGTGCGAACTGCTGGTCCGTACGGACCCGGAGGCGCCCAGGCACAAGGGCATCACCTGGCTGGCCATGCCGATGGACGCCAAGGGCGTCACCGTACGGCCGCTGCGCACGCTCGCCGGGTCGGCGGAGTTCGCCGAGGTGTTCCTGGACGAGGTCCGGGTGCCGGTCGGCAACCGGGTCGGGGCGGAGAACGACGGCTGGCGCGTGACCATGGTGACGCTCTCCTTCGAGCGCGGCACGGCCTTCGTGGGCGAGGTCGTCGCCTGCCGCAGAGTGCTCGGCGAACTCGCCCGCACCGCGCGGGAGAACGGCCGCTGGGACGACCCCGTGCTGCGCCGGCGGCTCGGGCGGCTCAATGCCGAGTTCCGGGCGCTGTGGCGGCTGACCCAGTGGAACGTGAGCGAGGCGGAGGCCGGCGGCGGAGTACCAGGCGTCGGGGGTTCGGTTTTCAAACTGAGGTACTCGCACGCCCGTCAGGAGCTGTACGACACCGCCGCCGAGGTGCTCGGCCCGGACTGTCTCGACCTGGACCGGCCCTGGGTCCTCGACCGGCTCTCCTCGCTGTCGTACACGATCGCCGCCGGCACCTCGCAGATCCAGCGCAACATCGTCGCCGAGCGCATCCTCGGCCTGCCGAGGGGACGGTGACCGTGCGCTTCCGACTCGCCGAGGAGCAACGGGCGTTGCGGGCCGGGGTACGGCAGCTGCTGGAGCGCCGGTTCGGCGCGGACGCGCTGCGGGCGGCGGTGGCCCGGCCCGGGCACCTGGACCGGGACCTGTGGCGGGAGCTGGGCGCTGCCGGCCTGTTCGCGCTGCGGCTGCCGGAGACGGCGGGCGGGGTCGGACTCGGACTGCCGGAGGCGGTGCTGGTCTTCGAGGAGACCGGCCGCGCACTGCTGCCGGGGCCGGTGCTGGCCACCCACCTCGCCGCCGGGACCGTACCCGGGGCGGCCACCGGGGAGACCGTGGTGGCCCGTGTGGACGGCCCCCTGGTGGAGTGGCTGGACGCGGCGGACACCGTGACCGGGGACGCCTCCGGTGCCGTACCTCTGCGGTCGGTCGACCCGCTGACGCCCCTGCACCGCGTCCCCGGGCACGACGCCGGCGGGCCGGACCCGGAGGCCGTGCTCCTCACCGCCGCCGAGCAGCTCGGCACGGCCGCGCGCGCGTGCGAGCTGGCCGTGCAACACGCCCGGGCACGAAAGCAGTTCGGGCAGCCGATCGGAGCCTTCCAAGCCGTCAAACACCTGTGCGCCGACCTGCTGGTGCGCGCCGAGACGGCCCGGGTGGCGGTCTACGCGGCCGCCGTGACCGCCGACCCCGCGGACATCGCCGCCGCCCGGCTGCTCGCCGACGAGGCCGCCGTGCGCGGGGCCCGCGACTGCCTCCAGGTGCACGGCGGCATGGGCTTCACCTGGGAAGCAGAGGTCCATCTGCATCTCAAACGGGCCTGGGCGCGGGCCCAGCGCGGCGGGGGGAGTACGGAGAGTGAGGAAGTGTTGGCCGCAGATCTGGTGGCCTGACACTACGGCGACGCGCTGGTCTGGGCCGTGCGCAAAGCCGTGGCCCATGATGTCGCGGAACGTGGCATACCGGAATCACGGAGCGTCGATATCGGGTTGTGTCCATCGCGTGACCCGTCACGTCCTGGAGTCGGCGCCTCACTCCGGTACCTTCTGTGGGATGCGAGTGGCTGCGAGCCCGAGCCGTGCCGGTGACGCCCCCGGGGTGACGCCGGAACAGGCCTGTTCGACTCCCCGCTGCGAGCGTCGCACAGTATGCCGCACGGGTAATCCTTCGCGCTGGAATATGCCCGAAGCGCTTGTTGGGGTGACTGTACGTCAACCATGCTGTCTCGTAAGGGAGTCACGTTCCGTGACCCTTGCTCTGGCCGTTGTCCTGGCCATGCAGAGAATGGCTACGATCGTGGCCCTCGTCGCGGCGTGTGCGTGGCGCGGGGTCATGTGTCCGCCGGTTCGGATGGTGTGAGCGGTGCAGGTGCTTCAGGTGCAACTGGAAGTCCGACCCGACCCCACGGAGGTGGGGCGAGCCCGGAGATGGGCCCGTTCACGCCTGCTCGGGTCCGGTATAGAAGCCGACGAGTCGCTCGCCGAAACGCTGATCCTGCTCGTCTCCGAACTGGTCACCAACGCCGTGGTGCACACCGGCCGTCCGGCCGTGCTGCGGCTGTCCCTGCCCCCGGGCACGGCCGAATCCGCCACCGTCCGCCTCGAGGTGGCCGACACCAGCCCCCGCGCACCCGTCCCGCGCTGCGCCGGCAGCAACGCAACCGGCGGCCGGGGCCTGGCGCTCGTCGACTGCCTCGCCGACCGCTGGGGCTGGAGCCCCGAGGGTGCCGGCAAGAGCATCTGGTGCGAGCTGGACCGCTCGCAGCCCCGGGAGGGCGCAGCCGTGGCGTACGGGGGCGGGCGGTCCGCGTACGAGGACCTCGCGTTCGAAGCGGTGTAGGTCCCCGTGTGGTGTGCGCCGGGGGTGCATCCATGCGCGGCCACCGTGAATCGGGCGTACGTCATGAATCGCCGTATCGGTGTTGACGGCTTGTGACCGTTTGAACACGCTTGTGGGCGACGATTCGCCGTGAGGGGACGGCGAGGGCCTGGGTGATGGCGGTCCTCGTCGAGTGTGGGTCGCGCCGGGTGGCGGCGCGTGGTCGACGCAGGGGGGGCGCGCCGCCAACCGGGCTTCAGAGAACAGCGATCGGTGCCACGGGTGTCCCCGTCGCGCCGACGAACGGCTCCGGCATCGCCGACAGCAGGAACGCGTACCCGTTCGTTTCTCCACAGGCTGTGGACAACTCTTCGAGATTCCAGTTCTGGCCCTGGAGCATCCCCATCTCCACCAGGTCCAGCGCGTGCACCGGCAACCACAGATTCTCGATCTCGGGCGGAAAGATCTCAAAAGTGAGCGTGTCGTTCGCGACCGCGGCCACATCGCGCGCGTGGAACCACTCCGGGCAGCGCACCGAGAGGCCCGGTGACGGATAGCCGTACCCGTGCTTGTCCCCGGCCATATACACCTGCATCTGCCCGGTCCGCACCAGGACCACGTCCCCGGCCCGCACCCGCACCCCGCCGAACTCCTCGGCCGCCTCCAGGTCTTCCGGCGTGACCGCGTGCCCACCCGCCAGCCGGTCCACGCCACGCGCGCGTGCCACGTCCAGCAGCACCCCGCGCGAGACGACGTGCCGCGCCTTGTCGATGCCGCTGAACTCTGCGCCGGCGTGCGGGGTGACCGTGTGTGCCGGGCGGCCGTTGTAGAGCTTCCCGGAGTGCGAGACATGGGTCAGCGCGTCCCAGTGGGTGCCCGCCTGCAGACCCATGGTCACCGCGTCGTCGCTGCAGGCCACCGTGCCAGGACCGAACAGCTCCTGGTTGATCTGCACCATCGCGTGCAGCGGATTGACCCGCCCCGGGATCATCCCGGTCTGCACGCCGTCCTGCTGGAGCGGAAGGGCGAGGGGGACGCGCCGGCCCGTGCGGACGCAGGCGGCGGCCTCGCGGACGACCTGGTCGGTGATCAGGTTCAGGGTGCCGATCTCGTCGTCCGCCCCCCAACGCCCCCAGTTGTTCACGCGCTTGGCGATCTCGTGGAACTCGGCGGGCAGTGACATCCGATGCCTCCCCGGGGCTTGTGTCCGCACAACCGACGCGCCATAAAATCTAACGGTCCGTCAGAAACCGCGGGAAGGGGCCGGACGTGGGGAACTTCTTGGCAGGCAAGGTGGTCGCCGTGACGGGCGCCGGACGGGGCATCGGGCGAGCGGTCGCACTCGCGGCCGCGGCCGAGGGCGCGAAGGTCGTCGTCAACGACTACGGCGTCTCCATGGACGGGACCTCGCCGACCAGCGAGGTCGCCGAGGCCGTCGTCAAGGAGATCGAGGCGGCCGGGGGCGAGGCGATCGCCGTGGCCGACGACATCTCCACGATGGCGGGCGGGCAGCGGGTCGTGGACGCGGCGCTGGCATCGTACGGCCGCATCGACGGGGTTGTGTGTGTGGCCGGGATCCTGCGTGAGCGGATGCTGTTCAACATGTCCGAGCAGGAGTGGGACCCGGTGATCGCCACCCACCTCAAGGGCACGTTCACACTGTTCCGAGCCGCCTGTGCCGTGATGCGCAAGCAGCGGGCAGGGACCTTGATCGGGTTCACCAGCGGCAACCACCAGGGCTCCGTCTCCCAGGCCAACTACAGCGCGGCCAAGGGCGGCATCATCTCGCTCGTCCGCAGTGCGGCACTGGGGCTGCACAAGTACGGCGTGACGGCGAACGCGGTGGCCCCTGTGGCGCGTACGCGGATGTCCGCGAACGTTCCGATGGAGCTGAAGGAGATCGGGGAGCCGGAGGACGTCGCCGCGCTGGTGGTGTACCTGCTGTCCGACGCGGCGAAGGAGCAGGGGATCACCGGGCAGGTCTACACGATCGCCGGGCCGAAGATCGCGGTCTGGGCGCAGCCGCGGGAACTCCGTTCGGCCTACGGGGAGGGGGCCTGGACGCCGGAGAAGATCGCGGAGGTTCTGCCGGGGTCGGTGGGGGTGGATCCGATGCCGATGCTGTCCCAGCTCTTGGCGATGGAAGAGGCGGCGCGGGATGGTTCTCGGCCGAACGCCCGGTAGCGCCCCTGAGGGAGTTGCAGCGACCGGCGTGATGAGGAGGCCCCATGGACTTTGAATTCACCTCCGAGGACGAGGCGTTCCGTACCGAGGCTCGCGGCTGGCTTGCGGCGCATGCCGACAGCGCGCAGGACCGTCGTACCTGGGAACGTACGCTCGGGAAAGCCGGCTGGATCGGGATCGGCTGGCCCGAGGACGGCTACGGCAACCGGACCGCCACCCTCACCCAGCAGGTCGCCTGGGCCGAGGAGTACGCGCGGTCGGGTGCGCCCCCGCGCTCGGGGCACATCGGGGAGAACCTGCTTGCCCCCACCCTGATCATCCATGGCTCCGAGGAACAGAAGAGCCGTTTCCTGCCGCCGGTCGCCGCCGGGGAGGAACTGTGGTGTCAGGGGTACAGCGAGCCGGGTGCGGGGTCCGACCTGGCCGGGGTGCGGACGTCGGCGGTGCGTGACGGGGCGTCCTACCGGATCACCGGCCAGAAGATCTGGACCTCTCTCGCCCACGAGGCCGACTGGTGCTTCGTGCTGGCCCGGACCGATGCCGGGTCCCGTCGTCACCAGGGCCTCAGTTTTCTGCTCGTCCCCATGGACCAGCCGGGGCGTGTCGAGGTGCGGCCGATACGCCAGATGACCGGCACCAGCGAGTTCAACGAGGTCTTCTTCGACGGGGCACACGCGCGCGCGGAGCACGTCGTCGGCGGAGAGGGTCAGGGCTGGCGGGTGGCGATGAGCCTGCTGGGCTTCGAGCGCGGGGTGTCGACGCTGGCCCAACAGATCGGATTCGCCGAGGAGTTGGGGCGGGTCGTGCGGGCGGCCGTGCGTACCGGTGCCGTCGACGACCCGGTCGTACGGGCCCGGCTCGTACGGCAGTGGGCCGAGCTGCGGGCCATGCGCTGGAACGCCCTGCGCACCCTCGGCGGCTCCGGTGACGCGGGCGCGCCCAGTGTGGCCAAACTGCTGTGGGCGAACTGGCACCAGCGCCTTGGGGAGTTGGCGATGCAGGTGCGTGGTGCGGAGGCATCGGCTGGGCCGCGCGACTGGGCGCCGGCTGCGCCGTACGAACTCGACCCCGACCAGCATCTGTTCCTCTTCTCCCGGGCCGACACCATCTACGGCGGCTCGGACCAGGTCCAGCGCACGATCATCGCCGAGCGGGTGCTCGGTCTGCCGAGAGAGCCGAAGGGGGTCGTGTGATGCGCGGTGTGGTGTTCGACGGCAAGCAGGTGCAGGTGGTGGACGATCTGGCGGTACGGGAGCCCGGGCCCGGCGAGGTGCTGGTGGCGATCTCGGCGGCCGGGCTGTGCCACAGCGACCTTTCGGTGGTGGACGGCACCATCCCCTTCCCGGTGCCGGTGGTGCTGGGTCATGAGGGCGCGGGCGTGGTGGAGGCGGTCGGTGCGGGCGTCTCGCATGTCGCGCCCGGTGACCATGTGGCCCTGTCCACGCTGGCCAACTGCGGGACCTGCCCGGAGTGCGACCGGGGGCGCCCGACCATGTGCCGCCAGGCGATCGGCCGCCCGGGCCGGCCCTTCAGCCGCGGGGACCGGCCGGTTTACCAGTTCGCCTGCAACTCGGCCTTCGCGGAACGTACGGTCGTGAAGGCGGTGCAGGCGGTCCGCGTCCCGAAGGACATTCCGTTGTCGTCGGCCGCGCTGATCGGCTGCGGGGTGCTGACCGGGGTCGGCGCGGTCCTGAACCGGGCCCGGGTGGACCGCG
This sequence comes from Streptomyces sp. NPDC001816, assembly GCF_042892235.1. Lineage (NCBI taxonomy): Bacteria > Bacillati > Actinomycetota > Actinomycetes > Kitasatosporales > Streptomycetaceae > Streptomyces > Streptomyces sp. NPDC001816. The sequence continues at coordinate 409,172 of NZ_JBIATY010000004.1, read as the reverse complement.
GGGACACCGTGGTCGTCATCGGCACGGGCGGTATCGGCCTGAACGTCCTCCAGGGCGCGCGTCTTGCCGGAGCCCTGAGGATCGTGGCCGTGGACGCCAACCCGGCGAAGGAGGCGGCGGCCCGGCAGTTCGGCGCGACCGACTTCCTCACCTCGGCCGAGGGCGTGCGGGACCTCCTGCCGACGGGCGCCGACCACGTCTTCGAGTGCGTGGGCCGCGTCGAGCTGATCCGCCAGGCCATCGACCTCCTCGACCGCCACGGCCAGGCCGTCCTGCTCGGCATGCCCCGGGCGACCGCGGAGGCGTCCTTCGTCGTCTCCTCGATGTTCCTCGACAAGGCCATCCTGGGCTGCCGCTACGGCTCCTCGCGCCCCCAGCGGGACATCCCCCTGTACGCCGAGCTGTACCGCCAAGGCCGCCTGCTTCTCGATGAGTTGGTGACGGCGACCTATCCGGTGGAGGACTTCGAGAAGGCGCGGGCGGACGCGGAGGCGGGGCGGGTGGCGCGCGGGGTGCTGACGTTCTGAATCCGGATCGTCGAAGTTATCCACAGGCATGGAAAATTGCCTCGGTGGTTGTCGGTGGCGGCCCCTACCGTCATCGCATGACCTACCGCGACATCACCTCGAAGCAGGTGCTGACCTGGGCCTGCGTGTCCATCGGCGCCCGAATGCCAGTGGCCATGGCCCCGCTGGCCCTGGTCTTCCTGGTCCGGGAACGGCCGGGCGGCTACCCGCTGGGCGCCGCTCTCGCCGCGGTCTACGTGCTCGGCGAGATCCTCGGCGCCCCGGTCCTCGGCATGCGGATGAACCCCCGCCGGGCCCGCCCGCAGCTGGCCGCCGGCCTCGCCGCCGGTGCCGTCGGCTTCGCCGGCCTCGGCGCGCTGCCCGGCGCCCACCCCGTGATACTCGCGGCGTGCGCGTTCCTCGCCGGTGCCGCCCCCGCGGCGGCCGCCGGAGGACTGCGGGCCCTGCTCACCTCGCTGGTCCCTGAGCACGCGGCCGCGCAGGCGCTGTCGGCGGAGTCGATGCTGATGGCGGTCGTCTGGGCGGTGTCCCCGGCCGCGGTCACCGGCCTCGCGCTGGGTGTCGCCCCGGGCGTGCCGCTGCTGCTCGCGGCGGCCCTGATGGCCTCCTCGGTCGCGGGCCTGTGGCTGCTGCCGGAGGGCTGGCAGGCGGAGGAGCGGACCGAGGGGTCATCGAAACTCCGGGTGTTGGCGGGTGCCTGGCCGGCGTACGTCACCGGCGCCGCGGGCCTGTGCCTGCTCGCCCTCGCCGAACTGGTCCTGCCCGCCCTCCTGGAGCAGCGCGGGATCGGCGTCGGCTGGTCGGGGCCGCTGCTGCTCGGCATGTCGGTGACCTCAGGAGTGGGTGCGTTCCTGTACGGGCTGCGTACCTGGCCGGGTCGGCTCGCCACGCGCAGTGTGCTGCTGCTGTGCGGGATGTCGGCCGCCGCGGTCCTGCTCGCGCGGATACCCGACCTGGCCGGCATCGCCGCCGGGCTGGCGGTGGCGGGCTTGCTGCAGTCGGCGGCGATGCTCACCCGCAACCTGTCCCTGCGCGAGGCCCTCCCGTCCGGCGCGCTGGCAGCCGGCTACTCGGTCATGTACGCGGCCGCGGGCGCCGGTTATGCGGCCACGGGCTCCCTGGCGGGCGCCCTGCTGAAGCTGGCGGCCCCCTCCACGGCGGTTCTGGCAGGCGTGGTGCTGACGTTGATCCTCACCGGGATCGGCTGGTGGGGCGAGATACGCGGGCAGCGGTCCCGGGGCCGCAGGGAAGTCGAGGCGGCCGACGGAAGCGGCCGCAGCCGGACACCCACGGCCCCGTGACAGTCCTGCTCCGTCATCGCGGGGGCCCCGCCCCGTCGTCGGCCCCCGCCCGGAACGTCCGCCGGTAAGCCGTCGGGGTCACCCCGAGGGCCTGCTGCAGGTGCTGGCGCATCGACTGGGCCGTACCGAAGCCGGCGTCGCGGGCCACCTGGTCGACCGAGAGGTCGGTGGACTCCAGGAGGTGGCGGGCGCGTTCGACGCGCTGCTGGGTGAGCCACTGGCCGGGGCTGATGCCGGCCTCCTCGCGGAAGCGGCGGGTGAAGGTGCGGACCGACATGGCCTCCTGCTCGGCCATGTCCCGCAGCTGGATCGGCTCGTGCAGGCGGCCGAGGGCCCAGGCGCGGGCCGCGGTGGTGGTGGCGACCTGGGGGTCGGGGACGGGACGGTGGATGTACTGGGCCTGGCCGCCGTCGCGGTGGGGCGGGACGACCGTGCGGCGGGCCACGTCGTTGGCGACGGCCGTGCCGTGGTCGCGGCGCACCATGTGGAGGCACAGGTCGATCCCGGCGGCCACGCCGGCCGAGGTCAGCACGTCCCCGTCGTCGATGAACAGGACGTCCGCGTCCACCTTGATCCGCGGGAACATGCGCTGGAAGCGTTCGGCGTCCGCCCAGTGGGTCGTCGCCGGGCGGCCGTCCAGACGGCCGGCGGCGGCGAGGACGTAGACACCGGTGCAGATGGAGGCGAGGCGGGTGCCGGGGCGGATGCGGGCGAAGGCCGCGGTCAGCTCCTCGGTCAGCCTGCCCTCCTCGTAGACCGGGCCGAGTTCGTAGGACGCCGGGACGATCACCGTGTCGGCCGTTTCCAGCGCCTCCGGGCCGTTCACGACGTGCACCGCGAAGTCGGCGTCCGTCTCGACCGGGCCGGGCGGGCGGACCGAGCAGGTCACGACCTCGTACAGGTACCGGCCCTCGGCGTCCCGCGGGCGGCCGAAGATCCGGTGCGGGATGCCCAGCTCGAAGGGGAGCAGGCCGTCCAGTGCGAGGACGACGATCCGATGCGGACGAAACCCCTGGCCGGCAGTCATGACCTGATCCCTCTGTCGCCCCGACTCTCCATGGCCCGATCCTAACGAATGCTGGCCTTCGGGCCACTCGATGTGCGGGGTCCGAAACAGGACCCTCTATGACGTGACTCAGACAACCGAAGCCGCAGCTCCCGTCCAGGCCCCGCCCGGCCGACGCCACCGTGTGCACCGGGCCTGGTTCGTCGCCGCCGTCACGTTCGTCACGATCATCGGCGCGGCCGCCTTCCGTTCCCTGCCCGGCCTGCTCATCGACCCCCTGCACCAGGACTTCGGCTGGTCGCGCGGCACGATCGGCGCGGCCGTCTCGATCAACCTCGCGCTGTACGGGCTCACCGCGCCCTTCGCCGCCGCGCTGATGGACCGCTTCGGCATCCGCAAGGTGGTCGCCGTGGCGCTGACGGTGATCGCGCTCGGCTCCGGCCTCACCGTGTGGATGACGGCGGCCTGGCAGTTGCTGCTGTGCTGGGGACTGCTGGTCGGCCTCGGCTCGGGGTCGATGGCCCTCGCCTTCGCCGCGACGGTCACCAACCGCTGGTTCACCGAGCGGCGCGGGCTGGTCAGCGGCATCCTCACCGCCGCCTCCGCCTCCGGCCAGCTGATCTTCCTGCCGCTGCTGTCGTGGATGGTCGAGTCCTACGACTGGCGCCCGGCCGCCGTGACGGTCGCCCTCGCCGCCCTCGCGGTCGTCCCGTTCGTGTGGCTCCTGCTGCGCGACCACCCGGCCGACGTGGGCCTGAAGCCGTACGGCGCCCAGGAGTTCGTGCCGAAGCCGGCGCCGGTCACCGGGGCCGCCCGCCGCACCCTCAAGGTCCTCGGCTCGGCCGTGCGCACCGGTCCGTTCTGGCTGCTCGCCGGCACCTTCGCGATCTGCGGTGCCTCCACCAACGGCCTGATCCAGACGCACTTCGTGCCCGCCGCCCACGACCACGGCATGCCCGTCACGGCGGCGGCCTCGCTGCTCGCGGTCATCGGCGTGTTCGACGTCGTCGGCACGATCGCCTCCGGCTGGTTCACCGACCGCTTCGAACCGCGCCGCCTGCTGGCCGTCTACTACGCCCTGCGCGGCATCTCGCTCCTCTTCCTCCCCATGCTGCTGGGGCCGTCCGTCCACCCCCCGATGATCTTCTTCATCATCTTCTACGGCCTCGACTGGGTGGCCACGGTCCCGCCCACCCTCGCCCTGTGCCGGGAGCAGTACGGCGAGGACAGCGCCATCGTCTTCGGCTGGGTGCTCGCCTCCCACCAGGTCGGCGCGGCCCTCATAGCCTTCCTCGGCGGCGTCGCCCGCGACGTCTTCGGCACCTACGACATGGTCTGGTACGCCTCCGGCACCCTGTGCGCGGCGGCGGCCCTGATGGCCCTGGTGATCAGGCGAACCCCGACGGCCCCCGCATTGGCCGTATCCTGAACTCACCTGAACGGAAAGGGATGTTCGTGACACTCGGAATGGTTCTCGGCGACGTGGTCCTCGTGCCCGCCCACGTTGGATCACCCTCCCGAGGAGCATGCCGTGCCCCTGGTTCACTGGACCGAGAACGAACCCCTTTCCGCCCACTGGCACTCTGAGAGCAGCCTCCCGCCGCCGCGCCGTCTGATCGTCGCCGACGACCGCATGCGTGCCGCCACTGCATACCGCCACGCCTGCGAGGGCACCGCGCTGCTGTGGCGGGACGACTACCACGGCGCCCGCCAGCTGCTGGCCGCGCTGTCCCGCCGTATCAACCGCAAGGCACCGGACCCGGTGCCGACCGCATCCGCAACCTTCCACGCACAGCGCCGCTTCCGCGCCCACCGATCCCGAGTGCTGGCCCGCCTCCTGGTCCTCCTCGAGCCGGACCACACCCTGGCCCTGCGCCGCGCCCCGGACGTCCGCCAGGCCTGCACCGAGGCCTACGGCCCCCCGGCCGGCCCCACCCTCGTCCCGCTCCGCGAACTCCTGGGTGCACTCGGTGCCCACCAGTGGCGCGAGAAGGGCGTCATCGTCCCCGCCCTGGGCGCCGCCCGCATCCACCCGCACTACGGCGTCTTCGCCCCGGTGCGCGGCGAGTACGTCGACTTGGTGGCGGAGGCGCCGCTGCCCACCACCCCCACCACCGCTTTCGACCTGGGCACCGGCACTGGTGTGCTGGCCGCCGTCCTGGCCCGGCGCGGTGTGCGCCGCGTCATCGCGACCGACCTCAGCCCACGGGCCTGCGCCTGCGCCCGGGACAACGTCAGCCGCCTGGGCCTCGCGGACCGGGTCACGGTCACGGGCCCGGAGCTGTACCCGCCCGGCCGGGCCGCACTGGTCGTCTGCAACCCGCCCTGGCTCCCGGCTCGCCCCGCCTCCACCCTCGACCAGGGCGTGTACGACCCCGGCGGCGCCATGCTGCACGCCTTCCTGGCAGGCCTGCCCGCACATCTCGAACCCGGCGGCGAGGGCTGGCTGATCCTGTCCGACCTGGCCGAACACCTGGGCCTACGCACCCGCACCGAGCTGCTCGGGGCGATCGAGCAGGCGGGCCTCAAGCTGCTGTCCCGCACGAACACCCGCCCACGCCACCCACGCGCGACCGACCCCAGCGACCCCTTGCACACGGCCCGCGCGGCCGAGGTGACGTCATTGTGGCGGCTGGCGGTGCGCTGACCTTCATGCCGTAGAAGCGCGTCTATGGCGTCTGTCTGTCCCCGCTGTCCGCCTTACGCGGGCGGCGGGGCCTCTTCGTCTCTCGCCTTGGCATCAGAGGGGCCGGCGGCCGACCGCCAGCAGATGCGAACTCGCCGCCAGCAGGTCCGGATACGGCTCGGCCAGGCGTGCCGCAGTCAGTGCCGACTCGAACAGGGGCGTGTCCCGGAAGTCGCCGCCGGTGTTGCGCTCGGCTGCCGCGAGCATGGACCAGGCCGGGCCTTCGATCCCGAAGACCTCGGCATCGTCGAACCCGGCAGCGGTCACCTCGTCGCGCAGCTGCTCGCCACTGTGGAAATAGGCCGCTGTGAACGCCTTCTTCCCGTCGTGGATCTGGGAGGCGAGGATCTGGCTGATGCTCTTCTGCATCGGTTCCTTGTAGAGGTGCGCGAACGCGGCGTGCTCGAAGAGGCTGGAGTACCGGTTGATACCGGCCGCTGCCAGCAGACCGCCCGGCTTGAGCACGCGGTATGCCTCGCCGAGCGCCAGCTCGCGGTCGGCGCGGTCGATCAGGTGGTACAGCGGGCCGAGGAGCAGGACGACACCGACCGAACCGTCCCCGGCGGTGAGCTTGCGAGCATCGCCGACTTCGACGGTGGCACCCGAATGCTTGGCCTGTTCGACGTGCCGGGAGATCGGGTCGACGAGATGAACGTCGTAGCCGTCCTCGACCAGCCATCGGGCATGGGCGCCGGGGCCGCCGCCGACGTCGAGAATGCGGACCGGTGGCGTCGGCAGATACCGGCGTAGCAGCTCCTGGGTGCGCACCATCTCCAGGCGTCCGTCGGCTGTGGTGCTGAGCCTGTCTGCCTCGTCGATGGTCTCGGTGTAGAACCTCACGATCTCCGGCGCTAGCTCAGGGAGTGTCATGCGGGCATTCTGGTTCCCGAGCAGTGGACCAGTCCAGTGATCGGAAACATGCCTTATGCCCCTTCTGAAGTACGAACAGATCGCCGACGATCTCCGGACCCGGATCGCGGCGGGGGAGGTCGGCCCGGGCGACTTGCTGCCCTCAGGTCGTGACCTCGCCGAGCAGTGGGGCGTGTCCAGGGCCACCGTGGTCAAGGCGTACGACGTGCTGAGGGCCGATGGCCTGGTCGTGGCCCGGCAGGGCACTGGATTCACGGTTGTGGAGACGCCGATCGCGCGGTCGGCGGGCGGTCGTCAGGCCGGTTCCAGTCGCGTTGCGGGTGGTGCACCGTATCGGCGGCTGGGCATGCCGGACCGGCTCGTGCCGCCCGCTCACGTGGCTGAAGCCCTCGGTCTCGAACCCGGCGAGACCGCGCTGCGACGCATGCGCCTGGTGCTGCTCGACGACGGCTCGCCGGGGACGGTCGTCACCGCCTGGTTCCCGGTCGGGATCGCCGATGTGGCTCCCCGCCTGGCGTTGCCGGGCCCGATCGCCGAGGGCACCACGCACTATGTGCGCCGTGAAACCGGCCGTTCGCCCTGCGAAGGTGTCGACGTCACCACGGTGCGCCTGGCCAGTAACGAGGAAGCCCGGTTGCTAGAGGTGGAACAGCCGGCAGCCGTGGCCGTCGTGGTTCACACGGCCTATGACCAGGACCGGCTTCCATTGGTGTGCGAAGAGGGCGTCACGCCGTCGCACGTCTTCGAGGAGGTCGAGACATACCCGATGGGGTAGTGGCTCACTCAAGCGGCTTGACTGGACCGGTCCACCGGTCCAGTCTCTTTTTTGGCGCTGCGTCAGCACGCCGCGAATGCGGCCGTGTTGTGCCCGGCTGCCGAAAATGACGAAGCCCGGCGACCGCTGACACGGCCCCGGGCGCGGCCAACGCTTCTGAGGAGCGTCGACATGGCGAACGTTACAGCCTCACCTGATACCGGCCCACGGGGCGGCATGACGATCCGGGTCTACACCGTGAACCGCCACGGCACTGTCATCGCGGAGCGCGGCACGGTGAACGTCCTGCCCAGCGATGGGCCTCCACCGCTGAGCACGGCGTTTCCCGCGTGCGGCTGTCCGGGCTGTCGGAAGACCCGGGCGGCCGAGCAGTGAACGCCACGGCCGAGAGCGGCAATGCCACCGTGCCCCTGGACATCGGGACGATCCGCGAGACGGCGGCCATCCTGCTGGGCCCCGACGATGCACCCGACGCAGTGCCTCCAGCTCCAGGCGAGCTGGACACGCTCACTGCGATGCTGCGCGGTCACATGGAGCTGCTGATCCCCAAGGTGGCGGCGAAAGCCGGGCGACTGCCGCGAGACAGCGTCCCGCGGTACTGCGCGCTCGCCTGCGTCGGCGAGGCGAGGAGAAAGCAGCGGCTCGGAGACGGCTGCATGCCGCCTGTCCGCGTGGCCGTGGCGCGGAAGCTCGCCCGTTGTGTCAAAGCCCTGTGCGACCACTACGAGAACCTGGATGCCGAGCAGCCATGAGCGCGCGGCCATGAAGGCGATCGCCGGCTTGCTCGTCTACGTGGCGATCGTCTCTGCCCTGGTCCTCGCCCTGGTGCTGGCGCGGACGCCTGACTGACGCACCCCCATGGCGACCGCAGGGTCAGGGTCGCATCCCCCACAAACGCCTTCCGCCGTGGTTCGAAAGCCACGGCGGGAGGTGTTCCAACCCGAAGTGGCGGGTCGATGGCCTGGAATGAGCGGTCGGGTGGGGTGCTCGGGCTGGTTGGCGGCCTGATCGTTTTGAGGTGGTCGTACGGCTGTCCGTCGGCTCAGCGCCGGGGGCTTTTCAGAGGGCTGTGCGTCGGCCTGTGGCCCACTCGACTCCGTAGAGGGCCAGGCCGGACCGGTTTCTCGCCAGTTCACGGACCATCGGATGGGCGAAGCCCCAGCCCTCGATGATGTCCGCGAGCCATTCCTCGATCCTCTGCTGCAGTTCGGCCGCCCTCTTCTGTCTCGCGAGCATGCCCAGGATGAAGGTGACGGTTATCAGCGTCTCATCGTGTGTCCTGCCGAGCGACCGCTCACTTTCCCGCAGACCGCGTTCGGCGACCGCCAGCGCCAGATCGTCCTGGCCGCAGAGGTGATGAAGGAGGGCAAGTCGGTAGTGGGCCGAGACGACGATGGGATGACCCGGACCGACTTCCCTGCTTCCGAGATCGATGGCCTTGCCGAAATCGGACTCCGCTTCGTCCAGACGTCCCTGGTTCCGGAGAAGGGTCGCCCGATGGACCAGCACTGCCAGATACCGCTGGGTGATGCGTCCAGGCTCCCCGGAGAGCTGCTCGAGCGTGTGCTCTGCTTCCTCCAGGCTCATGTCGGAAGTGTCCAGCCCGGCCTGCACCTCGAGTGCCGCGGCGAGTGCCCGGCGAACGTCCATGGTGTCGGGGTCTGTGACGCCGAGGAACGTATCGAACTCGGGGACGCATGCCTCCCAGATCTCCAACGCCTCGGCAAGGCGCCCTGCCTTCTGCAGGACGACGGCGAGGTTGTGGCGTGCCATCAAGGTCTGCCGGTCCCTTGGCCCCGAGACCGCCGTGTGGTGCTCGATGAGCTGGCGGACGACGGAGACCGCGCGGTCGAACTCCTGTAGACGCATGTACATGGCCCCCAGGTTCTGCCGGGCCGACCACACGTCGGGGTGGTCCTCGCCATGCAGGGCGGAAAGCCCTGCGATCACCTTCTCCACCTGCCGGGCAGCCCTGCGGACGTGACCGCTCTGGTCAAGGACGGAGGCCAGAACGGCCCGGATGCGCCACGTCCTCACATCCTCAGCGCCGATGTGTATCTCGCAGGTGCGCACGACGCGCTCGGCCAGAGGAAGCGCCGGCGCGCCCATCTCCTGGTGGAGCAGCAGAACGACGACCCTGTTCATCAGCATGGCGCCGTCCACGAAGTCGTCCTCGGGACGTGTCAGCCCCACCCAGTGGATCAGATGAGGAAGCAGGTCCAAGCAGCGTGCCACTTCGCCGGGAGAGCCCTCGTCACCGAGATAACGGCTTATCGCGAGGATGGCTTCGTCCCTGCCTCTTTCCTCGAAGGCCGAGCGTGCCAACTCCCCGGTCCGTGCCTCCATCACGAAACCGCCTTCCGGGTGCGGCGACAGCAGGCAGGCCCGGACGAGCTCGTCGATCGCGCCGTCCGGTGCATTCGGAAGCAAGGCCACCGCCAAGCCCTCCGGCACATGCCCGGCAGCCAGCCAGGCGGCCCGGGCCAGCAGTTCGCGTGCAGGTGCGGAGAGGCTGCCGAAGCTGGTCATGGGTCAGGCTCCCAGGTGGATGAAGGAGGCCCACTTGGTGGGTGCGGCACTGTACTGCCGGCGGAGCAGCGACACGGCGTCGTGCAGGGCCATGGCGGCGAGATCCGTCTGCGGCGGATGGGCGGCTGAACCAGTGAGCCGGTCGTAGAACCTGCCCGAGACGGCTGTGGCGACGTCATCACCCACGGGCCACATCGCACCTACGACATGCCGAAACCCTGCCTGCTGGAAGGCAGCCGTGACGTGCAGGGCCTCGTCCGCCAGCGCAGGGGTGATCTGGAAGGTGCTGCACGCCGACAGCACGGCGAGCTGACGTTCGGCCAGAGGCATTCCGGCGAGGTCGGCCACGGTCAGTGGCGACTCCTCATGGTCCACAAGAAGAAGCCGGCTCCGCCCGGGTGAGTGGACATCGCTGTCGGCATGGCAGGCCAGGTGGACGATGGAGTGGGACTGCAGAGCGTTGAGCACGTTGTCCTTCGTCGCATCCGACTTCTCCAGGAGTGTCGACTGCGGGACGAAGCGGCGTACAACCGCCACCTCTCGTTCGACCCCTCGCAACGGCTCCGCGGAGGGCACCTCGGGCTGCGCGACGATCAACGCGCGCTCGCCGTGGGGCGGGGTCGGGATCCGTCGCGCGAAGTGCAGGGAGCGCAGACTGGTCGTGTAAGAGGAGACCACCCTGTCGAGGACGCCGTCCCCCTGGGCCGACTGGGCCGCGTGCCAGGGGAGGTGGCCCAGGAAACCAACTGGACACCACCACATGCGGGGCCAGGTGCCCTCGGGGGTGGAGGTGAGTCCGAGGGCCTCGACGATGGGCTGGGCCGCCACCTGCCAGAGCCAGGCGAGGGTGTCGCGCACCTCCGCCTGTGCCAGCAGGCGCACCCGGCCGGGAAACCTGCTTTCGGTGGCGTACTCGCGGGCGGTCAGAAAGGTGAGGACACGGTCATGAGCTGTTGTGGTGTCGAGTTCAGGAAGCTGGAGTACCTGGACCGGTTCCGTGGGATCCCCGGTGAGAAGAAAGGCATGTCCACCTTCAGAGGTCGACACTACTTTTACGACTGGCCCCCCAGAGGCCAAGTGGGCCAGGTCGACGGAGTCTTCCCGAGGGAGGAGTGCTCTGAGGCGGTTCCATTCCCCCATCAACTGTGCGCGTTCATCGGCGATCCCGCGGTTCAGCTCTCGCCGCTCGTCCCATCGTCCCGATGCGGCGCGGTCCCTGGCGTCGAGGGCCCGCAGTCGGTCCGACAATGCTTTGACCTCTGCTTCGAAGCCGGCGTATTCCGGACCCGGGCGGAACCTTGTGCTGAGGTCGTCCTGCAGCAGGAGTCCCCTGCTCCTTTCCAGCAGCTCGACCGTCCGGACGGGCTCGTTGGTGCTGAGCCCGGTCAGGACGATCTCCTCGGTCAGCACGGCGAACGTACGGACCACGTGCTCCCGGTCGTCCCACAGGGCACCTGACGCCACGTTGAGCTGGAGCAGATCGACTGCCTTGGCGATCCGGTCCAGCGATTCGCGGTCGTCGTGATCGGACATCTGCAACTGGACGACGGCAGCCTGCATGCGTAGCCATGGACGTGTCTCGGTCGAGTCCATGACGCGGTCCAGGCCGGCGAAGGCTGCTCGGCGGTGTTGGGGGCTGTTCCCCATCCGCGCCAGTGAGCCGAGGGCTTGGGCCCGTTCCAGCTCCACGGCATGAACGATCCCTTTGACCAGCTCTTCCCCGTCGGTGGCGAGGATTTCATCTGCGAGTACGACGACGGAGCGCAGCTCCTCGGGATTGTTCGTAGCCACACCCAACAGCCGCTTGGCGTGCAACAGCTCTTGGCGGGCGAATTGGCCATGCCTCCCGATGCCGGGTTCGGCGAGCGAGAGCGCCTGCTCGGCCGCCGCCACAGCCTGGCGGAGATTGTCCGGTGCCTCTGGTTTTTCCAGTACGTGGAGATCGGTGAGCATACCGGCGAGTCCACAGAGCAGAGTGGTTCTGAGATAGCTGGGCAGTTCGCGGATCGAGCTCGCCCGCTGCTGCAAGGCCAGAGCTTCGTGCAGCAGCGGCCTGTCAGCCATACGTGCCGCATAGCGGTGCAGAACCCCGGCATAGGTGGCGAGCGCCGTCGCCTGTTGCACGGCGTTCGCGCCGTCCATGCTGTCCACGGAGAGCTGGCCCTGACGGACGGCTTCTCGCTGTGCTTCCGGGTCCCCTGTCACCTCGTAGAGGACGCCGTTGGCAGATGCCAAGGCGTGCCTGAAAATGAATGCCTGTGATGAGTCCAGTCGTTCAGTGATGTCGAGACCGGTCTGAGCCAGCGCGATGGCTTCGCGGGCCTCGTCAGCGGAATGGATCAGCTGGGCATGTTGGTGAAGGGCCGTTGCCGCGGCGATGGCGGCCTCCCGCCAGGAGTTGTCATCCTCGGCAACGGCGAGCATCCTGCGCGCCAGGGTCACCATGGAGGTCAGGGCTCGCAGATCGTGCTCGTTCTGGTTCGCCATGCTCTCCAGTGACCACAGCGCCCCCAGGACTGGGCCGTCGGCGAACGTCTCCCTGCCGGGTGCGGGGAGAGCCGACCGGCAGAACGCGGAGACGATGTCCCTGTACTGGGGGTCCTGCAACAGTCGGCCCAGCAGTGCCTTGAGATTGTTGAAGGCCGTCATCCGTGGTTCCGAGGAGGAATGCGCGAGCTGCCAGAACGTACGGAGTGCCTCCAGGTACTGCTGCTCGTTCTCGGTGAGTCGCGCGCACTCGGCCAGGGCGGCGCCCAGACTCAGTCGGTCGCGGCTGTCGGTATCGGGTAACCGGACGATCTCCCGCCAGCGCGCGACGGCCGTACGCGCCGCATCGACATCGTCCAGCCGCTGGGCCAGGACGGTTGCCTCGACGCCGTGGTTACGCAGAAAGAGCGGGCGCTGAGGATGGTTCTCGGCCAGTAGGTCCAGTGCTGTGCCGCAGACCTCGAACGCCTCGGCCGCCACATTCGTGTCCTGAGTCGCCGAGCGTAAAAGACACAACCGCGTTCCCAACATCGGGATGAGATCCGGGTAGAGCAGGTGATCCGGTGTCGCCGACAGCCGGGCGAGGCGAAAGAGGTCTGCGACAAGGGTGAGGTGCGGGACTGCCATCGACTGCGGATCACTTCGCAGGACCTCGAAGCCCAGATCCCACCACACCAGTGGGTCGGTGGTGAACCCGGTGTCTTCGGAGAACAGGGTGTGCGGATCCACATCCAGTTTGCGATACATGTCGTTGAACCGCGACGGCAGTTCGCCCGGGCTCAACACATGTACCGCGGCGAACAGGTGGCCTGCCGCGGCGGAGTCCCGGGCCGCGCTGTGGCTTCCACGTCTCTGCCTGAGGGCGCGATGGAAGAAGAGCATGCCACAGACCTTCAGAGCGGCCAGGTCGACTCCTGAACTGCGGTGACGAGCCAGCAGTGCCGCCGCGTCCGCCAGCCCTTCGCGGGACAGGACCGCCTCGGCGGCGGCTCCGGCCTCCGCCATCCTGACTCGTTCCCGGATGCGTTCGAGGAGAACGTGCCGCACCATGGCCCCCGTTGTCTCCGCAGTGATGCCGCTCGACGCCTGTACCGTTAGTCTCGGCTCGTGACCGATCACGCCTCGCCCCTCGAAGACGATCCGGTTTCGGTGGAACTAGCCGAGCGCGTGGAACGATTGTGCCGCGAGCACGGCCGCAAAGGCGACCTGGCGGACATGCTCGAAGAGGCCGGCGCCGGGGAACTTCTGGACGACTTCATCGAATTGCTCACCCAGGAGAACACCGACCCGCAGCAGCTTTCCGCGGCGTTGGACTCCATCGACGAGGCGCTGGCCTCGATCGGCCTTCATGGGCTCACCCGGCCGAACCGTTCGTGGAGCCCGCTGCCGGGAGTTCGTCCCGGGGACCCCGAAGTAACCTGTTATGTCTGCCCGTTGAAACGCTGCGACCGGGTGGAGTCCGAAGGTGCACGTTGCTCGCTCGGCGAACGGCCGCTGGAACGCGTGCGGTTGGCCTGATGAACACCTTCCTGCAGGAACTGTCCAAGAAGGCCGCCGAACGTTGGGCGTCGGTCCTCCTCGGGCCGGGCCTGCTGTTCGTGGCGTGTGTGCTCGTGGGACGGCATCAGGGGTTCACCCACGCGCTCGACCTCGCCCATCTCCGCGCCTACGTCAGATCCGTGGTCACGGACAAGGCGCACCAGGAGCCCGCCGGGCTCGTCATGGCCGCCGCGATCGTGCTCTTCGGCGCGGCCGTGGCCGGCCTGGCGGCGTCTTCCACAGGCGGCCTGGTGGAGCGGCTCTGGCTTCCCGCGGGGCCTGACTGGTACGTGAATCTGCTCGTGCGGTGGCGGGGGCGGCGATGGAGCCGGAAGGAACTGGCGTGCCGGTCGGTCGAAGCGGAAGCGCGACAGGAACTGGTGCGCAACCGGCGCCGCGGCATCGACACCCACTCCCGGTCCGCAGAGCTCCGGCGCCTGCTGGCGAGAAGGAACGCCTATTCGGAGCGTCAGCCGGATCAGCCCACCTGGATGGCGCAGCGCATGGCAGGTGCCACGGCCAGGGTGGAGGAGCGGTACCGGATGGACCTGGCCGAGATCTGGCCCCATGTCTGGTCCGTCGCCGACAGCCAGGTACGGGACGACATCCAGGGCGTCCGGGACGGTTTCACCGGGGCCGGCCGGACGACCGCGTGGGGCGGCGGACTGCTGGGAGTCGCCGCCATCACCTTCTGGTGGCCGGCGGCCGCGCTCGCAGTGATCCTGCTGTTCACCGGACACCGGCGGGGCCGGGCGGCGATCGACACCCTGGTGCCGCTGATCGAAAGTACGGTGGACCTGTATCTCCGGGATACCGCCATTCGCATGGGCATTGCATGCCCTGATGCGTTTTCGCCCGCCGTGGCCGACCGTGTCACCCGCATCCTTCGGGTGCGGGCATCCGACGCCTGACGGACTGCGGCGGCTGGCGCCCAGGTGAGCCGTACCGGCTGATCCCTAGAAGTTGATCCGGGCGAACCGCCCCTGATGGAACAGCAGCGGCTCGCCCGGCCCCTCCGCGCCGAGGGCGTCCACCCGTCCCACCACGATGAGGTGGTCGCCTCCGGTGTGCACGGCGTGGATCGTGCAGTCGATCCAGGCGGCGGCGCCGGCGAGGCGCGGAGAACCGGAGACGGGCGCGGTGTCGTACACCACCCCCGCGAACTTGTCGGCGCCGCTGATCGCGAAGGCCCGGCACAGCTCGCCCTGGTCGGCGCCGAGGACGTTGACGCAGAAGACGCCCGCGCGGGCGATGCGCGGCCAGGTCGTCGACGTACGGCCGACCATGAAGCAGACCAGGGGCGGGTCGAGGGAGAGGGAGGAGAAGGACTGGCAGGCGAAGCCGGCGGGGGAGGCCGAACCGTCGGCCGGCGGGGCCGTGATCACGGTCACCCCGGTCGCGAAGTGCCCCAGCACGCGCCGGAACTCCGCCGGGTCCACCGGCGCCCGCTCGTCCTCGCGGACGCACCGCAACTCCGGGCGCGGCAGCGCCTCCACGGGCCCCGGTGCCGGAGCCGACCTGAGGTAACGGACGGCGGCGGCCGCCGCCCCTGCGTGTCCCATCACCCTCCCATTGAAGCTGACGGTGTGTCAGATGGGAAGGGGTCGGCGGGTGGCCGAAAGCGTGCCCGTACGCTGCGCCCATGGGGTGGGGAAAGACGCATGGAACGCAGCCGAGTGCCGGGCTGACCTGGGCACCCGATGATCTGAGCGCGGCGGCGGCCCTCGGCGGCGCCCAGCTGCCGGCGGCCGGTCTGCTGTGGTGGATCTACGAGGCCACCACGCAGGACGACTACGGGGCCGGGCTGGGCGGGGCCCTCGGCGTGCTGTGCTTCCTCCTCTTCGCGCCACTGCTGCTGCCGATCCTCGGCATGGTGTCGGCGTTCGCGCTGTCCCTGCCCTCGGTGGTGCTCGCGCGGCTCGCGGGCCGGCGCTTCCCCGGCCCGGGGTGGGTCTGGCATGCGGTGGCCCCCATCATCCCCGCCCTCATCTGGGGCGTACCGGCCGGCGTGCTCTTCGAGTGGCCGCTCGGCACCACGGTCGCCTGCCTGGCCGCCCTCGGGCTCCTGCCCACCCTCTGGGTCGCCCTCGTCCGCAGGCAGGCCTGGCGTCCGGCGGGCGTGTGGTGGCGGGCTGCACTCGGCTCGGTCGTCCTCTTCGTGCTGGCCATCGGCGGTGGGGTGCTCGCCACCGAGACCGGTCTGATCCAGGAGTACGAGCCGCCGAAGCTGACCTCCGCCCAGCTGGCCGGGGTCTGGCGGGGCGACAGCGGGGCCGAGCTGCGCCTGCGCCCCGACGGCAGCGCCGAGGCCGTCAAGCTGCCCACACAGCCCCCGTTCGACGACGCCCACTTCCGGGACTACGTCCGGTGCCAGGGATCCGGCACCTGGGAGCCCGACGACGACTCGGACAACACCGACCGGGACGGCGTGCTGCTCAAACTCGACGGAGACTGCGGCGAGGACACCCACTGGTCGATCACCGGCAGCGAGGACAGCCCCGAACTGTTCGTCCTCTTCGGCGACCCGGACGGGGGCACCCTGTGGAAGCTGGGGCGGGCCGCCGCGTCCTGAGCCTCACCGCCCCCGGAACTCCGGACTCCTCCGTTCCACGAACGCCCGCAGACCCTCCCCGGCGTCCTCGGTCGTCATGTTGATCTCCTGGGCGGCTGCCTCCGCCGCGAAGGCCGAGGAACGGTCGGCGTCCAGGGAGGCGTTCACCAGTTGTTTGGTGAGGGCGAGGGAGCGGGTCGGGGCGGTGGCCAGGCGGGTTGCCCACTCGCGGGCGGTTTTGTTCAACTCGCCGTCCGGGACGATGCGGTTGACCAGGCCCAGCCGTTCCGCGTCCGCCGCCGAGAGCGCGTCCCCGAAGAACATCAGCTCCTTGGCCCGGTGCGGACCGATCAGGCGGGGCAGGAGATAGGCGCCGCCGCCGTCGGGTACGAGTCCGCGCCGGACGAACACCTCGATGAAGCGGGCCGATTCCGCCGCCAGGATCAGGTCGCAGGCGAACGCGAGGTGTGCGCCGAGCCCGGCCGCGGTGCCGTTCACGGCGGCTATCACCGGCTTCTCGCAGTCCAGTACGGCCGAGACGAGCCGCTGGGCGCCCAGGCGGAGAACGCGGGCCACATCGCCGGGGATCCGCTGCCCGGAGCCCCCCGAGCCGCCCCGCAGGTCCGCTCCCGCGCAGAATCCCCGGCCTGTTCCGGTGAGGACGACGGCTCGTAGATCAGGATCCGCCGACGCCTCCTCCAGCAGTGCGATCAGGCGGTCCCGCATGGCGGGTGTGAGCGCGTTGAGGGCCTCGGGGCGGTCGAGGGTGATGTGCGAGACCTGCTCCCGGACATCGTGTATGACGTCGAGGTCGCTCATCGGCACACCACCAGCGCGTCCAGCGCCACCGCGCCCTGCCCGCGGGGCAGCACCATCAGCGGGTTGATGTCCAGCTCGGCTATCTGCTCGCCGAGTTCGAGAGCCATGCGCTGGACCCGCAGGACCACCTCCACCAGCGCGTCCAGGTCGGCCGGCGGGCGGCCCCGGACCCCGTCCAGCAGGGCTCGTCCGCGCAGTTCGGCGAGCATGTCCCGGGCCTGCTCCTCGCCGAACGGCGGCACCCGCACGGCGGCGTCGCGCAGCACCTCGACCAGCACGCCGCCGAGCCCCACGGTCACGGTCGGCCCGAACAGCTCGTCATGGGTCACCCCGACGACCATCTCGACGCCCTGCTCGACCATCTGGCACACCAGGACACCGTCGAGCGAGACACCCTCGTAGCGGGCGATGTCCGTCAGCTCGCGGTAGGCGTCCCGGACCTGGCTGGCCGAGGTGAGGCCGATCTTCACCAGGCCGAGTTCCGTCTTGTGGGCGATCTGGGCGCCGGACGCCTTCATCACCACCGGGTAGCCGACCTGCCCGGCCGCGCGGACGGCGGCCGCCGCGCTGGTCACCAGCTGTTCGCGCGGCACCCGGATGCCGTAGGCGCGCAGCAGCTGCTTGGCCGCGTGCTCGCTGAGCTGCTGCCCGGGCCGCATCAGGGCGTCGGCCTTGCGGAAGGAGGGGGAGGGGATGCGCGGGGCCTCGTCGAAGGGGGAGCGGTAGTCGCTGACGAAGCGGTGGTGGTCGAGCCAGGAGCGGACGGCGGTGAGGCAGTTGCCGACCGTGCGGAAGGTGGCCACACGGTTGGAACCGAGCAGGACCTCCCGGTACGCCGGCTCCGTGCCGACCGGCGACCCCCACACCACGCACACCAGCTTGTCCGTCTCCTCCGCCGCCTCGACCAGATCGCGTACCAGCTTGTCGCTGAGGGGCGGGAAGGGGCCGGTGACCGGGCAGATCAGCACCCCGACCTCCGGGTCGGCGAGGATCGCGTCGATGATCTTCCGGCCGCGCCAGTCGCCCACCGGATGCCCGCCGTTGTCCACCGGGTTGGCCACGCTCAGGTACTCCGGGATCCACTGGTGCAGCTCGGACTGCTTGTCCGGCGACAGCGTCGGCAGTCGCAGGCCCAGCCCGGCGGCCAGGTCGGCGACATGCGCACCCGTGCCGCCGGAGATGGAGTAGATGACGACGCCCTCGGCCTGCGGAGTCCGTGCCCGGGCCAACAGGGCGGCCGTGTCCTGGAGTTCGTCGAGGCCGTCGACGCGGATGACGCCGTACTGCCGCATGGCCGCGTCCACCACGTCGTCGGCGCCGGTGAGCTTGCCGGTGTGCGAGGCGGCCGTACGGGCCCCCGCTTCCGTGCGGCCCACCTTCACCGCGACCACCGGCACCCGGCGGCGGGCGGCGCGGTCGGCGGCCAGCAGGAAGGTGCGGCCGTCCTTGAGGCCCTCGACGTAGCAGGCGATGGCGCCGACCTCGGGCTGCTCGGCGAAGTAGGAGATGAAGTCGGCGGTCTCCAGGTCGGCCTCGTTGCCGGTCGGCGCCCAGTGGGAGAGCCGGATGCCCAGCTGCTGGAGAGCGAAGACGGGGCGGCCCTGGTGTCCCGACTGGGTGATCAGCGCTATCGCCGGCCCTTCCAGGTCGTCCCGGAAGCGCTCGAAGGCGTTGAGGTTGGTGTTCGGTCCGAGCAGCCGCAGGCCCGAGCGCCGTACGGCCTCCGTGAGCCGCTCCTGCGCCTCGGCCCCCGCCTCGCCGGTCTCCGCGAACCCGGAGGCGAACGCGACCGCGAACTTCACCTTCGCCTCGGCGAGTTCCTCGATCACCGGCAGTGGATCGGCCACCAGCAGGACGGCCAGGTCGACCTGTTCCGGCAGGTCGGCGACCGAGGCGGAGCACGGGATGCCGAAGACCGACGGCCGGGTCGGATGCACCGGATGCACCCGCGCCCCCACCCGCTCGGCCCAGCCCAGCAGTTGCCGGGTGATCCCGGTGTTCGGCCGCCCCTCGGCGTCCGAGGCGCCGACGACGGCGACCGAGCCGGGCCGGAAGAACCGCGCCAGATCCGGTACGTCCGCGTACAGCGGCCGCCCGCCGACGTCGAGGTCGTCGACCTGATCGTGGACGACGCGTCCGGGCCGCTGCTCACCGCAGGCGATGACCCGGGCCCGGCGGGAGTCGGTGGTGAGGGTGCCGTGGGTTGATCCAAGCATCGTTCCGCCCGCTCCTGTGAGACAGCCACATCAACTGACGCTCTGTCAGATTACTTGAACTGACGGAGTGTCAGGAATGGGTCGGAACGGCAAAGTTACCGTCCGGTGCGGAACTCCTTGGCCACGCCCTTCGCGATCTTCTCGGCGTCCAGCGCCAGTTCGCGGAACATTCCGCTGATCGGGTTGGTGAACCCGGTGAAGTACAGTCCGGGCGCCTGGGCGGGCGTACGGCCGCCGTGCACCGTCGGTCTGCCCCGGTCGTCCAGTACCCCGAGATGCCCGACCAGCCCCTCCAGCGCCCGCTGGTACCCCGTCGCGGCGATCACGGCGTCCGGCTCGACGCGGGTGCCGTCGGCGAGGACCACCTTCCCGTCCTCGAAGGACTCGACGGCGGCCACGATCTCCACCTTCCCTTTCCGTACGGCGTCGATCAGACCGACGTCCTGGACCGGGACGGCGCCCTGCCTGGCCCTGCTGTACAGGCCGGTGTCCGGGCGGGGCAGGCCGTGGGCGGACAGGTCCGGGACGCCGATCCTGGCCTGGATCCGGGACGCCTGGTCCACGAACCGCACCGGCAGCCGCCGTGCCAGCACACCCGAGTACTGCGCGGGCCAGCCGAGGGTGGTGCGGCGCACGATGTGCGGAACGGTCCGCATCGCGAGCCGCACCCGCGCGGCCCCGCCCTCCACCAGGTCCACGGCGATCTCGGCACCGGTGTTGCCGACGCCGACGACGAGCACGTCCCGGCCCGCGTACGGTTCGGCGTTCCGGTACCGGCCGGCGTGCAGGAACTCCCCGCCGTAACCGTCCAGGCCCGGCCACGCGGGCACGCGCGGGGTGTGGTTGTAGCCGGTGGCGACGACCACCGCGCTGCCGGTCAGCTCCCGCCCGCCGGAGGCGTGCAGCAGCCAGCCCGTCCCGTCCGCCGACCGCTCGACGCGGAACACCTCCACACCGGTGACGATCTCCAGCTCGTGGTGCTCGGCGTACTTCTCCAGGTACCGCACCACGTTGTCCCGGGACACCCAGCGACCGAACCGCCGCGGCATCGCGAGCCCGGGCAGGGCGGACAGCCGGCGGGTGGTGTGCAGATGGAGCCGGTCGTAGTGGCGCCGCCAGGAGGCGCCCACCTGGTCGGCCTTCTCCAGCACCACGGCCCGTATGCCCCGCGCCCGCAGCGCGTACGCGGCGGCGAGTCCGCCGGGACCGGCGCCGATGACGTACACGGGACGGTCCGCGGGGGTCGCGGAGAGGTGCGCGGGGGAGGGGCGGGAGGCGGCCATGAGCGGGAGCGTAATCACCCACCCCGTTGATGGGTCTCGGTCAAGACCGGAATTGGTTGCGGATTGATCACATCGATGGGAGAGGTGGGTGGGACAGGTGTCGTAGGCATCTCGGATGGGCGGAAGTGGTGCACGAACAGTTGGCGCCGTGGCCCTGGTCCCAGCGGCGCGCGAACCCCCCTCGGCTTTTCGGGCTGACTGACGTACCGTCAGATCCATGGACGCGATCTGGCTCGACGGCGCGGAGTGGCTCGCGGTGCTGCGCATAGGCCTCGGCCTGTGGTGGCTGGAGAGCTGGCGGCACAAGGACAAGAAGACGTGGTTCGAGGGCGGCGGTATCGCCTGGGCGGCGGGGGTGGCGGAGAAGCACCGCTGGACCCCGGTGCGGGCGGGCTTCGAGACGGTGGTGACACCGCGGCCGAAGGCGATGGCGTACGTGGTGGCCTACGCCGAACTCGCCCTGGGACTCGGCCTGATCCTCGGCTTCCTGACCCCGGTGGCCCTGCTGGGCGGCCTGGCCCTGAACGTCCTCTACTTCGTCCTCATGATCCACGACTGGGCGGAGCAGGGGCAGAACTCGATGATGGTGCTGATCTCGCTGGTCGGCTTCTTCGGCATGGCGGGGCAGACATGGTCGGTGGACGCGGCACTGGGGTGGTTCTGATGAGCGCGGCGCGGGCCGACGAGCCGGAGATCGACTCCTTCACGCGGCCCTACTGGGCGGCGGCGGCCGAGGGACGGCTGCTGATCCGCCGCTGCGCCGTCTGCGGCCGGGCCCACCACTACCCCCGAGAGTTCTGCCCGCACTGCTGGAGCGAGGACGTGACCTGGGAGGAGGCGAGCGGCCGGGCGACCCTCTACACCTGGTCCACGGTCCACCGCAACGACCTCCCGCCCTTCGGCGACCGCACCCCGTACGTCGCCGCGGTCGTGGACCTGGCGGAGGGCCCGCGGATGATGACGGAGCTGGTCGGGTGCGAGGGGGGCGAGCCGACCGCCGGGATGGAGCTGGAGGTGAGCTTCCGGGAGGGGAAACCGGTTTTCAGGCCGAGGAGTTGAACGGGATCATGCCTGCATGCATTCCGCCGCCTGGCACCTGACCGAAGACCTTGACGACTTCCTCTCCCGCGCCGGAGACTTCCTGCGCTCCCGTCCGGCCCTGCACACGGTGCCGCTGACGGTGACGGACGCGCTGCGCAGGCGTGGCCTGCATGCGTACGGCGACCAAGCCCCGCTCTTCGGGACGCTCGGGGAGGCGGAGGGCGGGGTGCGGGCGGTCCTGGTCCACACCCCGCCGCACCGCGTGTACCTCACGCAGCTCACCCCCGAGGACGCCGAGGGCCTGGCGGACCGCTTGGCCGGCCTGGGGTATCCGATGCCCGGTGTCTGCGCCGAACGGGACACGGCTGCGGCGGTCGCGGAGGCGTGGCAGCGGCGTACCGGGGTGACGGGAAAGCTCCAAGAGCGTCAAAGGCTCTACCGCCTGGGCGAGTTGACCGTGCCGAAGCCGGTTCCGGTGGGCCGTGCGCGGGTTGCCGGGGCCGGTGACCGGGAGCTGATGATGCGCTGGCATGTCGAGTTCGTCGAGGCGGCGGGGCTGCTCGGCGTCCAGGCCCCGGCGGCGTGGGCCGACGCCCGCCTCACCTACGGCGGCATCACCCTGTGGGAGACCCTCGACGGCACTCCGGTCTCCATGGCCGGCGCGACCCCGGAGATCGCCGGCCAGGTCCGCGTGACCCCGGTGTACACCCCGGCGGCCCTGCGCGGCCGTGGCTACGCGGGCGCGGTGACCGCCGAGGTGAGCCGGGCCGCCCTGGAGCGGGGCGCGGCGGAGGTCCTCCTCTTCACCGACCTCGCGAACCCGACCAGCAACGGGCTGTACCAGCGGATCGGTTACCAAGGCGTGGCGGACTTCGCGGTGTGGGAGTTCGAGGGGCTCAGGCCTGGCCGCCCACCGGGCGCACACTGATCGACCACGGCCCGTCGGACCGGGCGTACAGCAGACAGGGACCGGACAGGGGGACCTCTCCGCTCCACGGGCCCACGTGGTTGGCCAGTTGGTCGAGGAAGCCGGAGCCGTCGGGCTCGAAGACGTTGGCGAGGAAGTAGCCGCCGTCGGCTGAGCGCGGAGTGCCCATGTAGCGCAGTTGGGCGATGGCCGGGCCGCCCTCGTGGCGCAGGACGTCCGAGGCCTCGCGCTCGGCGTGGCCGTCGAGGACGGCGGCGTCGGCGAGGCCGGTCACCTCGACCGTCCACGGGCCGTCCGCCTCGATCCGCAGCGCACGCACGGGACGGTCGTCGGCATTGGCCAGGGCCCGGCAGGCGAAGGGGCCGTCGGTGTGGACGAGTTGGCTGCCGGAGCGCATCCTGCCGTCCAGGGCGTCCACCACGAAGTGGCCCGGGCCGTGGTGCGTGATGCCGAGGATCACCCGCTCGGCGCCGGTGGCCAGCTCCACCACCCGGCTCCCGTCGCCGGACACCCGCTGCACCACCGGTCCGCCCGCCCTGAGCAGCGGCGGCGGGGCCGAGGGCGCGACCGGGGCCGGCCGGGCCGTCTTGGCCACACCCCTCAGGGCCACCGGCCCCGCTCCCGGCACCTCTTGCGCGCGCGACCTGCGGCCCCGCATCAGCCACTTCATGTCGTCCCCCTCATGTACCCCTCAGCCTCTTACGGCCACAGCAGGTGCCTGGACCAGCCGGACGCGTCCGAGGCCCCTGTCCGACGGTAGGCCAGACGTACGTGTCTGCGGGCCGCGTCTCCCTGGAAGAACTCCACCTCCTCCGGCTGGAGGCGGTACAGCGTCCAGGTCTCGGACGGCTCCGCCGGGTTCTGCCGGGCCCGCTCCCAGGCGGCCTCCGAGGCCTGCCGCAGCTCGTCCAGCGAGGACAGCCGCTCGCTCTGCCGCCCGGTGAGCGCCGCCGCCAGGGCCCCGGTCGAGCGGGCGTGCAGGTCTGCCTGGCTCTCCCGCGACGGCGCCGACGTCACCGGACCCCGTACCCGCACCTGCCGTCCCAGCACCGGCCAGTAGAAGACCAGCGCCGCGTACGGGTGGGCGCTCAGGGCCCGGCCCTTGCGGCTCGTGACGTGCGTCGCGAAGGACCAGCCGTCCGCGTCCGCGCCGTGCAGCATCACGATCCGTACGTCGGGGAGGCCGTCCTCGTCCGTCGTCGCCAGCGCCATGGTGTGCGGCTCCGGCTGACCCGCCTCCACCGCCTCCGCGAACCAGCTCGTGAACAGCTGCAGCGGTGCCGAAGGGGCCTTGTCCGGGTCGAAGGGCCGTAGCTCGGTCTCCTCGGGTGACCACACCCGCAGGGACCGCAGCAGCCCGTGAAGATCCGTTTCCATGTCCACGAGTATGGCGCCGAGCCCCGGGGACCTCGTCCGTGTACGCCGTCCGGACTGCCTCCGCATGCGCGGCCGCCGGAGTGTGCGCAGGCTGGGACCTGCGGGCTTCGGGACCGGCGGTGAGGGGCGATGATCGTAACGGTGGTGTCGATGCCGGAGGGGGGCGTCACGCGTACCGACGTGGCGGAGGCACGTGAGCGGCTCGCCACGGCCGGTTTCCTACTCGTCGACGTCGAGCTGCCCGAGGAACCGTCCACCGGGGTGCCGCCGGTCTCGCACCAGCTCGGCCTGGAGACCGAGGACTTCATCTGGCTCGGCAGGAAGGGCGAACCCGCGCGGGCCGAGTTCCTCGGAGACCGGGCCGCTTTCGTCGTGCCCGTGGCCAAGGGGAACGAGGTCGTTCATGTCCATGCCCTGGTGACCGAGCGGTATCTCCTCACGGTGCACCGAGGGCAGGCCGGCCTGCGGGAGAGCCTCATCGGGCAGCTGCGGAGCGAGCAGCCTTCCGACACCGTGGCCGTGCTCTTCCTGCTGCTCCAGGAGGCCCTGGAGACCTACCGCCGGTCCGCCGTGCAGGACCTGCTGCTGGTGGAGGACCTGGAGGACCAGATGTTCGAGGGGCGACGCCCCGACCAGATCTACCGGCTGTCACAGCTGCGACGGCACTCCGCCCTCCTGCACCGCACGCTCCTGCCCTACCTCCAGGTGATGGACCAGATGTTCACCCGGAGGATGATGAACCGCGGCTTCCCGGAGGAGCGTCAGCTGCTCGCCCAGGAGTTCCAGCACACGGCGAGTCTGGTGCACACGGACATCGAGTCCCTCCAGGACGCCTCCCGGCGCGCCTTCGCCAGCTACTCCACCCTCGTCTCCGGCGAGCAGAACGCCGTGATCAACCGGCTGGCCATCGTGTCGGTGATCTTCCTGCCGCTGTCGTTCCTGACGGGGTTCTTCGGCATGAACTTCACCTATCTGACCGATGAGTTGGAGAGCCGGGCCGTCTTCTGGCTGCTCGCCATCGGGCTGCAGGTCGTCGCCGTGTTCGTCGCGCTCTACGTCCTGCACCGCACCCGCATCTGGCGCAGCCTGCGCGACGAGGAGGGCATGGGCGACCGCTGAGCCGACTCCGTCACCGGCCCAGCACCACCGTCCCCGAGGAGCAGAACCAGCCCCCCGTGCCCGAGGCGACACCGAGGTACGGCAACTCCCCGGCCGGACGCCGTACTTGCCGCTCGCCCGCCTCCCCGCGCAGCTGCCGTACCGCCTCCACCAGCAGGAACAGCCCGCGCATGCCGGGATGCTGGGCGGACAGGCCACCCCCGTCCGTGTTCACGGGAAGGTCCCCGGAGACCAGCAGCCGGCCCTTCTCCACGAACGCCCCGCCCTCGCCCTTCGCGCAGAAGCCCAGGTCCTCCAGGGTCACCAGGGTCATGTAGGTGAAGGCGTCGTAGATCTCGGCGAAGTCGATCTCGGCGGGGCGCACCCCGGCCCGTTCGAAGGCGAGCCTGCCGCTCACCGCCGCCGGGGAGAGCGTGAAGTCCGGCCACTCGGACATCGTGGCGTGGGAGAGGTGCTCGCCGGTGCCGAGGATCCAGACGGGGGCGGTACGGCAGTCCCGTACGTACTCCTCGGCCACCAGCAGGACCGCCGCCCCGCCGTCCGAGCGGATGCAGCAGTGCAGCTTGGTGAAGGGGTCGGCGATCATCGGGCCGGACAGGACGTCGTCGACCGTGATCGGGTCCCGGAACATGGCCTCGGGGTTCAGGGCGGCGTTGGCGCGGGCCTGGACCGCGACCTGGGCCAGCTGCTCGATCGTCGTGCCGTGTTCGATCATGTGCCGGCGGGCCGCCATCGCGTACTTGGCGATCAGCGTGTGGCCGTAGGGGACCTCGAACTGGAGCGGGCCGCGCGCGCCGAAGGACAGGTTCCCCGTCCTGCGGCCCGCCCTGATGTCCGCCCGTGCGGTCGAGCCGTAGACCAGCAGGACGGCGTTCGCGTGGCCCGCCGCTATCGCGTCCGCCGCGTGGGCCGCCATGACCTCCCAGGTCGAGCCGCCGACGGAGGTGGAGTCCACCCAGGTGGGGCGCAGGCCCAGGTACTCGGCCACCTCCACCGGGGCCAGCGTGCCGAGGCCCGCCGAGGCGAAGCCGTCCACCAGGGCGCGGTCCAGGCCCGCGTCCGCGAGGGCGCGGCGGGCCGCCTGGGCGTGCAGGGCGTACGGGGTCGTGTCGTCCACGCGGCCGCAGTCCGAGAGGGCCACCCCGGCCACGGCGACTTTCCGGTTCCCGGGTCTCATGAATCTGACGGTACATCAGATATGGCGGGGTGTGGCAGGTGTCGCACCTCTGGGCTTCACTCCCCGCCCGCCCTAATATGACGCACCGTCAGATCAGGTCGGAGGGATCGGATCAGCCATGGACACGCGTCTCACCGCCGAGCAGGACGAGATCCGCCGCACCCTGCGCGAACTGCTCCACAAACACTGTGGCGCCGAAGCGCTGCGGGCCGCCGTCGACAGCCCGGCCGGGTACGACCCCCCCCTGTGGTCCGCCCTCGCCGGCCGGCTCGGCCTGCCCGGGCTCGCCCTCCCCGAGGCCCACGGCGGCGTCGGCTGTTCGGCCACCGAACTCGCCCTCGCCTGCGAGGAGATGGGACGGACGCTCGCCCCCTCCCCGCTGCTGGCCACCTCCGTCCTCGCCGCCCCGCTGATCCTCGCCCTCGGCACCGAGGCCCAGCGCACGGACCTGCTGCCCCGCCTCGCCGCCGGCACCCTCACCGCCGCCCTCGCCGTCCCCGGCCCCGCCCTCACCACCGCCCTGGCCCTGACCGGCGGCAACGGGGGCCAGTGGGCCGGCGGGGGCCGGGCGGGCGGCGTGCAGGCCCGGCAGAGCGGGGACGGCTGGCGGCTGTACGGGCAGGTCGACCAGGTGCTGGACGGGCACAGCGCCGGGCTGCTCGTCGTCGCCGCGCACACCGGCGGGTACGCACGGTCCCGGACCCTGCTGTTCCTGGTCGCGGGGGACGCCGTGGGCGTCGTACGGGCCCGGCAGACCGCGCTGGACGCCACCCGGCCACAGGGTCGGATCCAACTTCGCGATGTACCTGCCGAGTTGCTCGGTCAGGCCGGCGGCCAGGACGTGCTCCCCGCCCTCGCCGGACTCGGCGACACCGTCGCCGCCGTGCTCGCCGCCGAGGCGGTGGGCGCCGCCGACCGGGCGTTGGAGCGGACCGTGGAGTACGTCGGGCAGCGGGAGCAGTTCGGGCGGGCCATCGGCTCCTTCCAGGCGGTCAAGCACCGGCTGGCGGATGTGTACGTGGGCGTGCAGGCCGCCCGCTCGGCCGCGTACTACGCCGCCTGGGCGACGGTGAACGAATCAGAAGGTGCGGCGCGAAGCGCCTCGCTGGAAGGGCGGTGGCGGGAGACGGGTGGGCGGGTGGGAAGACTGGCGCTCGCGCAGGCGCTGGAGGCGTTGCGGTGTGCGGCCGGGGAGGCGATCCAGCTGCACGGCG
This sequence comes from Streptomyces sp. NPDC001816, assembly GCF_042892235.1. NCBI lineage: Bacteria > Bacillati > Actinomycetota > Actinomycetes > Kitasatosporales > Streptomycetaceae > Streptomyces > Streptomyces sp. NPDC001816. The sequence continues at coordinate 381,727 of NZ_JBIATY010000004.1, read as the reverse complement.
GGATCGGCTTCACCTGGGAGCACGAGGCCCACCTGTACTTCAAACGGGCAGCCGGGGACGAGCTGCTGTTCGGGCCCGTGCACCGGCTGCGGGACCGGGCCGCCGAGGAGGCCGGGCTCTTCGCCCGCGGAGAGGTGGCCGTCTGATGCCCGGCATCGGCGTGCGGTTCGTGCAGAAGGTGTCCGCCACCCGGGCCTTCGCGAAGATCGCCCCGCATGTGATCCCGGCCCTCGACCGCGCCGTCCACCGGCTCACCCGAGGAAAGATGCTGCTCAGCGCACAGCTGCTGCCCGGCGTGATCCTCACCTCGACCGGGGCGAGGAGCGGGCTGCCGCGCCGGACCCCGCTGGCCTGCATGCCGGAGGAGGACGGGCACGGCTGGCTCCTCGTCGGCTCCAACTTCGGCCGGACCGGCCATCCCGCCTGGACCCGCAATTTGCTCGCCCGTCCGGAGGCGTCGATCAGCTGGAAGGGCGAGGACATCGCGGTCACGGCCCGGCTGCTGGCGGGGGAGGAACGGGCGGCGGCCTGGAAGGCGCTGCTCGCCTTCTGGCCGCCGTACGCCACTTATCAGGCCCGGGTGGAGCGGGAGATCAGGATCTTCAGGATCGTACGGAGGTGATCACCTCCGGTTGCGGTGTCAGTGCGTCGAGACCCGCGGTGCCGGTGATCAGGGCGGCGGAGGCGAGAGCTACGGCCGCACGCCTCAGGAGGCTCATGGTCTTCTCTCCTTTTGCGGTTCAACCATCTAGCGGTTCACCTCTCTGTGCGGGCGCATACCGGACCTGGATCGTTTGTTGCCGCTAGAGCGTGGCCAGGCGTTCCACCAGCAGGAACGCGCCGATTCCGAGCATCGCCGCGCCCGATGTGCGGGTGACCGCGCGGGCCGCCGCCGGGCGGGCCGCCAGCAGGATGCGGGCCGTGGCGCCGACGCTGAGGTACACGGCCGCGCAGCACGCCATGTGGAGCAGGCCGAGGGTCGCGGTCTGGGCGGGTACGGGCAGGTGGGCGCCGCGGAGGGTGAGGAACTGGGGGAGCACGGAGAGGTAGAGCAGCAGGCCCTTGGGGTTCAGGCCGCTGATCGTGGCGCCCCGCAGGAAGAGGCGCCGGTCGGCGCCGGAGGCCTCGTCCGCCGCCCCCGGGACGGCCGGGCGGCGCAGCACCCCCCAGCCCAGCCACAGGAGATATCCGGCGCCCGCCACCGTCAGTGCCGTGAGCAGCCGGGGCGAGCCTGCCACCAGGACCGCGAGACCCGCCGTCGCCAGGACCGTGTGCAGGGCGTAGCCGGAGACCAGGCCCGCCACCGCGCGCGGCACCGAGCGGCCGCGCAGGGCGGTCGCGATGACGAACGCCCAGTCCGCGCCCGGCACACACACCAGCAGCAGGTCCACGGCGAGGAAGGAGAAGAGCAGTCCTGAGTCCATGCTGGGGACATTAGGCGTGAATGGCCCGAAAGTGTTCCTGAAATTTGCCCGTGATCGCGAGATCTGGGCAATTATCTTCTTCATGGACGACGTAGACCGGAAAATCCTTGCCGAGCTGCAGCAGGACGGGCGACTGACCGTGACCGAGCTGGCCGCCCGGGTGCGCCTGAGCGTCTCGCCCTGCCACCGGCGGCTGCGCGAGCTGGAGCGCTCCGGAGCCATCCAGGGCTACAGGGCGGTGGTGGACGCGGCCGCGCTCGGGCTCACCTTCGAGGCGCTGGTCTTCGTCTCCATGCGGCAGGAGGACCGGGAGACGGTCGCCGAGTTCGAGCGGGCGGTCAGCGAGCTGGAGCACGTCCTGGACGCCCAGCGGCTGTTCGGCGAGCCCGACTACCTGCTGCGGGTGGCCACCGCCGACCTCGCCGCCTTCCAGCGGCTGTACGACGAGCGGCTCGCGACCCTGCCGGGGGTGCAGCGGCTGACCTCGACGCTGGTGATGAAGCACGTGGTGCAGGACCGGCCGCTGCCCGCGACACGGGGGTAGCCCGGCGGGCGCCCGCCCGATGGCCCGATGGCTCAAATGCGTTGTGCGGACAGGGTGTTGACCCCTGTGGGGCGGGAGTCGCCTGTGGTACACCGAGAACGCGATCAGCGGATCCGGGAGACGGGGGCGGACATGAACGGCATGTACATTCCGGTCGACGTGGGCGGTGTCCAGGTCCTGGTGGAGGCCGCCGATGTGCGGCTGCCGGGATCGGAGCCGACGGCCACGCGGCCGGGGAACCTCACCGGGCGCGTCCAGGACGCCTTCGAGCAGGCGCAGTCGACGATCGTGGAGATCGCGACCTCCACGGCGGCGGCCCTGGGCCAGGTGGGCCGGGCGGCCAGGCCGGACGCCCTGGAGGTGGAGTTCGGGGTGAAGTTCTCCGCCAAGGGCGACATCATCGTGGCCGGCGCGAGCGGCGAGGTCACCCTCAAGGTGAAGCTGACGTACGACGGGAGGCGGGACCAAGCGGCCGGAGACGAGGACGCCGACGACGAGGCCTCCTGACTGATGCCAGTACCCTCCGAGTCCTCCGTGCCCTCCGTGCCCTCCGCGTCCTTCTCGTCCCCTTCGCCCTCCTCCGGCGTCCCCGGATATCTGGGCAGCGTCCTGCACCCCGCCGCCGACGACCCGGTGGGCACCTGCTTCCAGCTCTCGCCCGGCGTCCTCGCCACCGCCTGCCACGTCCTGGAGAGCCTCGGCCTCGCGGCCCCGGGCGCGCAGGTGCGCTTCGCCCCGCTGGCGGGCGGCCCGGCGGGCACGGCCACGGTCGAGCGGGTGGATCAGGCGCACGATCTGGCCGTTCTGCGCACCGACAGCCCCCTCCCCGCGTCCGTGACCCGCGCGATGGCGACGGAGAGCGTGGAACCCGGCACCGAGCTGGTCATCGAGGGCTTCGGGGAGGTCCCCGGCTACGACGACCGGCACACCTACCGGTACCTGAGGGCCGGCGGGCGCTGGGAGCACACGACCGAGCGGGACGACGGCGTCCGGCTCGGCCGCCTCAGCACGAAGGACCTGCTGCGCGGCATGAGCGGCGCCCCCGTGCGCCGTACCTCCGACGACGCCGTCCTCGGCGTGGTCAGCGCCCGCTACAACAGCACCGACGGCTGGCTGCGCGACTCGGTGTGGACGGCCCGGACCGAGGAACTCGCCGCGCTCGCCCCGCGGGAGCTGTCCTGGTTCTCCCCGTACCTGCGCACACACGGGCAGGTGCTGCGGGACCTCGACGACAAGGAGCAGTACCTCACCGCGGAGCAGCTGGAGTTCGTCAGCCCCGGGCCCGGCAGCGGCGCCGCCCCGGTCCGGCTGCTGGACCGGCTCGACGCGCAGTACGAGCCCGGCGGGTACGCGGAGCCGCGGCGCGGTGTGCTGCTGGAGGGCGTGGCCGGGGCCGGCAAGACCCGTACCTGCTTCGAGGTGGCGAAGCTGGCCGCGCAGGAACCGGCGGGCGCCTGGCTCGTCCTGCACGTGACACCCGGCTCCGCCGTGACCGCCGAGCACCTCGTACAGGCGGCCCTGGCGCACGCGTCGGTCGCCGACGCGGCCCGGGTCCTGCTCGTCCTCGACTATCTGGACAGCTACTCGCAGCTCGGGCTGACGGAGCTGGGCCGGGAACTGCAGACCCTCGACCCGGAGGGACGGGTGGCCTGCCTGGCCTCCGCCCGGCCCGGCGCGCTCCACGCAGCGGAGGTGCAAGGCGTCTTCGGCCAGGTGCCCCTGGAGGACGGGGAGGAGTACCGGGCCCGGGTGGCCGCAGCGATCTTCCAGAAGGTCGCCCCGGAGGCCTGGCGGCGCTGGGGCGAGGACCGGCTGGTGGCCGCGTGCAGCGACCGGCCCGTCCTCGCCCTGCTGATCGCGCGGGCGCTGGAGGAGCAGGCCCGGGCCGGACAGGACGCCCCCGACCTCTCCGACCTGCGCCGGGGCAGCCTCTTCGACTGGCTGCGGCGGCGGCTCGAACGCGACTTCGGCGTCCCGACCGCCGCGGACCGCGAGGCGGGCCTGTCCCGTCCGCGGGTGGCGCTGCTGGCCTCCACGGTGGCCCTGCTGGCCTGCCCGCAGGACCGTTCCGCCGCCGTGCGGGAGGCCGTGGACCGGGCCCTCGACCAGCGCGCCGACAGTGACTTCGGGCTCCGCGGCAGTGACGTGCTCGCCCTGCTGCGCGACCAGGGCTGGCTGGTGGGCGGCGCCGACCGGCTCGAACTGGTCCACGACATCGTCGCGGACGGCCTGCTCGGCGCCACACTCGTCCCCGGGCAGACCGTCCAGAGCGGCACCGCCGAGGAACTCCTGGACGCGCTCCTCGACCGCGGCCCGGCCTTCACCCAGGCCGTACGGCACCTCTCCCGCTGGACCACCGACCAGGACACGGCCCGGCAGGCCAGGATCGAGGACGCCTGCGCCCGCTGGCTGGAGGCGCGGGCCGAACCGATCGGCAAGCTGCTCGCCGCCGACGCGCTCGGCGAGACCGCGTTCGACCTGATGGCCCGCACCCCCTGGCAGGCCGGGATGCTCCGGCTCTGGGACGAACTGGTCGGACCCTGGCTGGAGCAGATCGAGCGGGAGCGGCCCCGCGCCCTGCCCGCCGTACTCGCCCAGGCCGTGGACAGCATCGTCGGACCGCTGCCGCCCCAGCTGCTCGGCAGCGCCCTGACCTGCCTGGAATCCCGTCGCCACGCCCCGGAGACGGGCCTGCTCCTGCAAGCCCTGCTGTACGCCGAGGGCCTGACGCCGGACCGGCTGGACGTGGTCGCCGACCGCGCCCTGGCCTGGGGGCGGCGCCACCAGGGCGAACGGCGCGCCGTCCAGCTGCTGGCCGCCGCCCTCGGCCGCCCCGAGCTGACCCCCGGGACCGCCCGGCGCGTGGTGGAGGCGGCCCGGGAGTGGATACGCCGCAACCCGGGGCACTCGGCCGGCTCCGTGGTGCTCGGCCCGCTGCTCGACCGCGACGACCTCGGACCCCACGCCAAATCCGTGCTCGACGCCGCGCTGACCTGGGTCGTCCGGCAGAACGGCAACCCCGGCGTCTCCTTCGTCCTGCCGCGCCTGCTGCGGCGCACCGACCTCGGGGGACACCGGGACCGGGCGGTCGGCCAGGCCCTGAAGTGGCTGCGCGATCACCGCGAGCGCCCGCAGGCCTCCTTCGTTCTGCGGCCCCTGCTGCGCTTCGACCTCACCGAGGAGGAGGCCCAGCAGGCCGTCGGACACGCGAACAAGTGGCTGACCCGCAACGCCGGAGAAGCGCAGGAGTTCGTCCTCGGCGCCCTGGTGCGCTGGGACGGCTCGGCCGCCGAGCGCGTCGGCACGCTGCTCAGGCAGCAGCCGGTGACCGAGTCGCAGCAGCACCTGCTGGCCGACCTCCTGCGCGGCGACCTGCCGCAGCCGGTCCTCCAGGAGGTCGTCGACGCGACCCTGCGCTGGCTGCGGATCCACGGCCAGGGGCCGGACTCCGCGCTGCTGCACTGGCTGCTGCGCCGGCTCCCGCCGGGCGGCGAGGCCTGGGCCGAGGCGTCCGAGCGGGCCGTACGGTGGCTGAAGCGCCACGGCACCGCCGCCGAGGCCAGCTTCCTGCTGGACGACCTCCTCACCGCCGAGCCCGGCCGGGCGGACACCACCCGTCTCGCCCTGGACTGGCTGGCCCAGCCCGGCACCGATCCGTACGCCAGCTACGTCCTCAGGCCCCTGCTGCTGCACCACGACGCCCTCCCCGAGGACCAGGCCGGGCAGGCGGTGGACCGTGCCCTGGCCTGGCTGGCGGGGCAGGCCGAGAGCGACGAGGCCGGGTTCGTCATCGAGCCGCTGCTCCTCCTGCGCACCCTCGGCCCGGACGAGGCCACCGCCACCCTGCGGGCGACCACCCGGTGGCTGCGGGACCACGCGACCAGCCCCGGCGCCGACCGGGTGCTGGGCCCGCTGCTGACCCGCACCGACGTGGTGGGCGACCTGCGGGCCGTGGCCGAGGGCCTGGCGGTGGTGTGGCTCGAACACCACCCGGAGGCCGACGGCGGCGTCGCCCTGCTGGCGACGCTGCTGGCCCGGCCGGGCCCCGCCCCGGAGCACGCGGCCCGGCTGGTCCCGTACGTGGTGAACCGGACGAGCAAGGGCCGTACGGCCGCCGCCTCCCACCTCATCGGTCTGCTGCACTCGGTGCCGGCCGGAGCGCGGCAGCGGGCTGCGCTGATCGACCACACGCTGACCTGGCTGGACCAGTTCGGCCCGCCCGGCACCGGCAACCCCAGCGCGGTGTACGCACACCTGCTGGCCCTGCGCGACCTCAGCAAGGAACAACTGGCCCGCGCGGCAGGGCTGTTCCTGGCCTGGCTGGACCACCGGGCGACCCGCGCGGTGGTGGGGCGCCCGCTGGCCGAACTGCTCCAGCACACCGGACCCGCCCCCTGGCGGGCGGCCGCCGTGACCCGTGCGCTCGCCTGGCTGGCCGAGAACGCCTCCCGGCCCATCGCGGCCGAGGTGCTCCTCGCCCTGCTGCGCGACCCGGCGCCGCCCCTGGACCGCCGGGCCGAGGTGCTCGGGTACGCGCACGAGTGGCTTGCGGGGAACGGGCCCGGGCACTGGAGCTGGGCGGATGTCGCCGAGGCCGTGGGCGGCACACCCGGGCCGGAAGAGAAAGCAGGCGGCGGTCCACTCGGGTGAACCACCGCCTGCGAGACAGGACTTGGGACCTGGAAAAGGGCCGGGTGCTACTTCGTCGGCTTCTTGCCTGTCACGCCGAGGTGCACCAACAGCGCCAGGTTCGGCTTGAGTTCGGCCTGCTTGACGCCCCAGGTCTGGAAGCCCTTCTGGTGCGCGGCCACCGCCGCGAGCATCGCGACCAGTGAGCCGGCCACCGCGGCCGGGTTCACGTCCTTGTCGACCCTGCCCTTGGACTGGAGTTCCTTGATGGAGTCCACGAGGGAGTTGTTCACCGAGTTCAGGATCTTCATACGGATCTTGTAGAACCGTTTGTCCCCCTCGGCGGCGCCGAGGTCGACCACGCGCAGGATCGCGTCGTTCCTCCGCCAGAACTCGAGGAACCCGTCCACGAGTTCCTGCGCGGTCTGCCACCCCGCCTTGCCGGCCCAGCTCCGGCCCTCCAGCAGCTCGGTCAACCCGGCACCCTCGGCCGCCATTTGGTCGGCGATCTCCAGGACGGCACCTTCGACGTCCGGGAAGTACTGGTAGAAGGTCGCGGGCGAAGTGCCCGCCTTCCGGGCGACATCGATGACCTTGACGTCCCGGTAGGGGGAGGAGCTGAGCATCTCGCTGAGGCAGTCGAGCAGCTTCTGCCGGGTCGCCTGCCCACGCCGGCCGGCCACGCGGCCGTCGACGGTACGCACTTGTCCTGTCATGCCGTCAGCTTACCGAGGGGTGATCGGAGCGCTATTCGGCCGACTGCAAATGGGGTGCACGGGTACATCGGGGGTGGTGTGGCTGGTCTGCGGGGTGCGCGCGGCGCGGTTACTTTGACGACATGGCCGAAAACAGGGCATCGGTGTACGCAGAGGGCGTCCCCTGCTGGGTGGACGCCCAGCTTTCCGACGTCGAGGCGGGCAAGCGGTTCTACGGTGAACTTTTCGGGTGGACCTTCGAGGACGCCCTCGGCTCCTCCGTGTGGGCCCAGCTGGGCGGCGAGCCCGTCGCCTCGCTCGCCCCCAAGATGGACGGCCGGATGCCCACCGTCTGGACGGTGTCCTTCGCCACCCCGGACGCCCAGGCCCTCGGCCGGCGGATCGTCGCGGCGGGCGGGCAGGTGGTCATGGCCCCCTTCCCGGTGGGAGACCTGGGCATCGCCGCCCTCGCCGCCGACCCCCAGGGCGCCGTGTTCGGCCTGTGGCAGGCCGCGAGCCACCCCGGCTTCGGGCGGCGGCACGAGCCGAACACCTTCGTCTGGGTAGAGCTGTACACCAGTGACACCGCCGCCGCGAACACCTTCTACGGCGGCCTCTTCCACGACGCCCTGTTCGGCGCCGACGCCGAGCCCGACTTCGGCCGCGCGGAGATCTCCGACGTCTTCCCGGCCGAGATGCCCTCGCACTTCGTCACCCACTTCCGGGTCACGGACCTGGAGGACGCCGTCGGGGCCGTACAGCGGCTCGGCGGGCGGGTCCAGGCTCCACCCTTCGAGGCGTCGTACGGACGAGTGGCCGTCGTCACCGACAATCAGGGGGCGTCGTTCGCGGTGCTGCAGCGGTGAGGCAGGCGCCACGGCGATGAAATGACCGTATTCGGCATGAGACACCCCGATTTGTCACCTGGTTCGCAACAAGCCGCCCGGCCAGGAAGAATCGGGGTGCGTGCCGCCATTGCGGTGCGGTGGTGAGACGCTGCACTTCGGTCGCGTACATATGTGGGTGGCGCGGCTCGTACGGGGAGGTGGCAGGCAAGTGGTGGATCAGCTGACGCAGCACGATCCGCGGCGGATCGGGCCGTTCGAGGTGCTGGGCCGGCTGGGCGCCGGCGGCATGGGGCTGGTCTATCTGGCACGCTCGGCGTCCGGCCGGCGCGTGGCGATCAAGACGGTCCGCACCGAGCTGGCCGAGGACCAGCTCTTCCGGGTCCGCTTCACCCGTGAGGTGGAGGCGGCCCGGGCGGTCTCCGGCTTCTACACGGCTGCCGTGGTCGACGCCGACCCGCGCGCCGCCGTGCCCTGGCTCGCCACGGCCTACGTCCCCGCGCCCTCCCTCGAGGAGATAGTGAACGACTGCGGGCCGCTCCCGGCCCAGGCGGTGCGCTGGCTGGCGGCGGGCGTGGCGGAGGCCCTGCAGTCCATCCACGGCGCCGGCCTGGTCCACCGCGATCTGAAGCCGTCCAACGTCCTGGTGGTCGAGGACGGCCCCCGGGTGATCGACTTCGGCATCGCCTCCGGCGTCTCGAACACCCGTTTGACGATGACGAACGTCGCCGTCGGCACCCCCGCCTACATGTCCCCCGAGCAGGCCAAGGACTCCCGCAGCGTCACCGGCGCCAGCGACGTCTTCTCGCTCGGCTCCATGCTGGTCTTCGCGGCCACCGGCCACCCGCCCTTCCACGGCGCCAACCCGGTCGAGACCGTCTTCATGCTGCTGCGCGAGGGCCCGGACCTCACCGGCCTGCCCGACGAGCTGCGCCCGCTCATCGAGGTCTGCATGCAGATGGAGGCAGCCGGCCGCCCCTCCCCGGCCGACCTCCAGGCCCAGCTCGCCCCGCACCTCTTCGGCTCCGGCTCCGACGACAGCGGCACCGCCTCCGCCTGGCTGCCGGAGAAGGCCGTCGCCCTCATCGAGGCCCGCCGCGGCGGCCGCCCCGCCGCCAAGCCCGCCCCCACCCCGCCCGGCCCCCGCAGCGGCGGCCGAGGGACCGTACCCCCGCCGCCGTCCTACGACCCCGCCGTCCGGGCCCCCGCACCGGTCGGCGCAGCGGGCGCGCCCGACACCGGCCCGGTCCGGCTGGCCGGCGCCCAGGTGCCCATCGGCCCCGGACCCCGGGTCGCCGACGCCCGCGCCGCCGCCGTCAAGGCACCCCCGCCGGAGGCCGGCCTGGTCGCCAGCTGGTCCCGCCCCCGCCCCGGCGTCAACGGCACAGACCCTGCCGTAGGCCCTGCCGTACCGCCCGCGCCCCCGGAGACCGCCTCCGGCTGGCGTCCCTGGCGGTTCCGCATGTCCAACGACGTCTGGGGCACCCCGTCCGTCGACGGCGACCTCGTCTACGTCACCTCCTTCGAGGTGCACGCCCTGGACGTGGGCACCGGCCGCCGCCGCTTCAAGACCCGGGACGTCGCCTGGTCGATGGCTGTGGCGGACGGCCGTATCCACGCCTCCGACGGCCCCACCCTGTTCGCCCTGGACGCCCGCGAGGGCGCCGACCTGTGGCGGCTGTCCACGGACGCCTGGGTGTACTCCCTGCACGCCGACCGGGGCACGGTCGTCACCGGCACCCGCGGCGGCGGCGTCCAGGCCTGGGAGGCCTCCGGCGGCCAGAAACTGTGGGAGATCTCCGGCTGCCAGACCGACTTCGAGTCCCCCGAGGCCGGCCCCGCCGTCCACGACGGCACCGTCTACGTCTGGCAGGACGCCCGGCTGCGCGCCCTGGAGGCCCGCACCGGCGAGGAGCGCTGGTCGTACCCCATCGGCGACGCGGCCTCCTGCGGCGGCGTCCCGGTCCGCATCACCCCGGCCCCCGACGGCTACGTCTACGTCTGTGCCGGCACCCGCGTCCTCGCCATCGAGGTGGCCAGCGGCCTGGTGCGCTGGCACTTCGAGGCCCCGGCGGTCTTCCTCTGCCCGCCCGCCTTCGCCCCGGGCCCGGCCGTCACCGGCGGCGGCATCTACCTCGCCGACTACCTGGGCACGGTCTACGCCCTGGACGCCACCGACGGCCGCGACCGCTGGCGCATCGCCACCGAGGCCCGCTCCTCCGTCGAACCGGTCCTGGTCGCCGCCGGCCATGTCCACGTCGGCAGCGGCAAGGGCCTGTACACCCTGGACGCGGTCACCGGCACCCCCAAGTGGCGCTTCCAGGCCGGCGGCGACGTCGTGGGCTCCCCCTCCGTCGCCGAGGGCCGCATCCACTTCGGTTCCACCGACCACCTGCTGTACACGCTGAAGGCCGACGACGGCCGGCTCCGGTGGAAGCTCGCCACCGGCGGCGAGATCACCGGCTCGCCGGTCGTCAAGGACGGGGTGGTGTACGCGTGCAGCAAGGACCGCTGCGTGTACGCGCTCGACGCGGAGAAGGGGACGGGGACGGCCCGAACGGCCTGACCACGTGACGAGAGACGCTGCCCCCGGGTGCGGGAGCACTGCCACGCGGTGACCGCTCCGCCATTAGGGTGATGGCATGAGAACACGGGGGCGCGCACTCAAGTTCACGGCCGTACTGACCTTCGTGGTCCTCAGCCTGACCGGCTTCTCGACCGGCCGGCACCACAGCCGCCACAGCGGCGGAGGCGGCGGGGGCGGGTGCAGCAGCTCCCACCAGGACCACGACAGTTCGTCCTCGTCCACCTCGGGTGGCGGGTCGTACGACGACTCGGACGACGACAGTTACGGCAGCAGCGGCACGAGTACGAGTGGCAGCACCAGCGGGGGTTACTACACCCGGCGCCCGACCCACCGGGCCACGTCCACCCCTTCCGGTGGCAGCGGCAAGCGGCTGGAGGACGGGACGGCGAAGCTGATCAGCTGTGCGACCGAGAAGAAGCCGTATGCGACGGTCGAGATCACGAACCCGAACAACCGCGAGGCCGAGTTCCAGGCCCGGGTCACCTTCTACGACGACGAAGGTACCCAGATCCTCGACAACGCCTCCTACATGGTCAAGGTGCCCGCGAAGGGCAGGGCGACCACCCAAGTGACGGTCGGCGAGCGCCTCCGGCTGAAGGTCGACCACTGCCAGGCGGATCCGGAGGCCCAGGTCAGCCCCTAACGCACCCGGTACTCCCGCTGCCGCCCCGCGAACAACTCCCCCTGCCGCTCGGCCGGCAGATTGCCCAGCGCGATGAGATGCGGCGCCTGCGCGAACGCCTGCGCGCGGCCCGCCTCCCTGGCCGCCCACAGGGCCCGTACCGTCCCCTGCACGCCCTCCGTCGGACACCCGGCGATGACGGCGGCACAGCGCACGGCCGCCTCCAACGCCCCGCCCGGCTCGGTCAGTTCGGACACGAGCCCGACCTCATGGGCCCGCCGGGCGGAGATCCGCTCGGCGGCCCCCATGAGCATCATCCGGGCCACCTCCCCGTACGGCATCCGCGCGGCCATCAGCATGGACTCGTAGGCGCTGACCATCCCGTACGTCGTGTGCGGATCGAAGAAGGTTGCCGTCGTGTCCGCGACGACGAACTCGCTCTCGCCCAGCAGATAGAAGGCCCCACCGCAGGCCATGCCCCGCACCGCGGCCACCACCGGCTTCCACAGGTCGTTCGCCTTCGGCCCGATCCGCAGCAGCGGATCGTCCTGCATGTACGGCGACGAGGGCTGCGGCACGACGAAGTCCCGGTCGATGCCCGTACAGAAGGCGCGTTCCCCTGCCCCGGTCAGGACGACGGCCCGCACGGAGTCGTCGAAGCGCAACTCGCCCCACACGCCGACGAGTTCCTCCACCATGTCCGCGTCGACGGCGTTGAGCCGCTCGGGCCGGTTCAGCGTGACGACGGCGACGCCGGTGTCCTTGTCCGCGGAGAACCGGAGGGTGTTCACGCCGGCACCCACTGCGGAAACCCGTCGGAGAAGACGACCTGAACCCGGCCGCCGATCCGTATGCGCCGAGGATCAAGGGAGTTGAGAGGAGCACCGGCACGGCTCACCAGATTCCCCACGAGCCGTATCCGGGGCGCGTCCTCCAGCTCCACGACGACCACGTTGTACGGCGCCCGTTCCGCGTACTCGGGCAGCAGCGGCGGATGCGGCAGGACGTACGACCACACGCGCCCGCGCCCCGACACCGCCCGCCACTCGCTCGCGAAGGACTGGCAGTGCGGGCAGCACGGCCGGGGCGGGAACCGGAACTCGCCGCACTCACCGCAGGCCTGGACACGTAGCTCGCCACGGGCGGCGTACTCCCAGAACGGAGCGCCGTCGATATCAGTAACGGGGTTCAACATGGCTGGCTCACTCCTCACTCAACTCCTCAGCAGAAGGGCGGAGGTGGGGACACCCTCGCCGGCGGTGACCAGACAGGTGGCGGCCCCGGGAACCTGCGCGGTGCTGGTCCCACGCAGCTGCTTCACCCCTTCGTTGATGAGGTTGAAGCCGTGCACATAGGCCTCGGAGAGTCCGCCGCCCCCGGTGTTGACGGGCAGCCGCCCCCCGATCTCCAGCGCGCCCTGCTCGGTGAAGGCGCCGCCCTCACCCCGTCCGCAGAAGCCGTACCCCTCCAGCGAGAGCGGTATCAGGGCCGTGAACGCGTCATAGATCTGCGCCACGTCGACATCCTCCGGCGTGAAGTCGGCGTGCTTCCACAGATGCCGGGCGGCGGTCCAGGCCGGGCCGGTGAGCGGGTCGTCGTTCCAGTAGTTGACCATGCCGTGGTGCTGGGCGGGCAGCCCCTGGGCGGCGGAGTGGACGTACACGGGCTTCTGCCGGCAATCCCGGGCCCGCTCCCTGCTGACGACGACACAGGCCAGCGCGCCGTCCGTCTCCAGGCAGTTGTCGAAGAGGCACAGGGGCTCGCTGATCCAGCGGGAGGTCATGTACATCTCGCGGGTGAGCGGCCGTTCGTACATCACCGCCGCCGGGTTCTGGTTGGCCCGGTTCCGGCAGGCGAGAGCGACGTTGAAGAGATGATCCCGGGTGGCGCCGAACTCGTGCATGTAACGGCGCGCGAGCATGGCGATCTCATCGGCGGGCCGCAGCAGCCCGAAGGGCCGGGTCCACTGGGCGGGTGTGGGCAGCTGCACGGCGGTGTTGGTCCAGGGCCGGGGCCCGCTGCCCCGCTTCCGCGACCGCCAGGCGACCCCGACGGTGGCCTGCCCGGCGGCGACGGCGGCGGCGAGGTGAGCGACGGTCGCACAGGACCCGCCGCCCCCGTACCCCACCTTGCTGAAGAAGGTGAGGTCCCCGAACCCGACCGCCTTGGCCAGCTCCACCTCGTCGGTCTCCTCCATCGTGTAGGAGGCGAGGGCGTCGACCTCGCCGGGCGCGATCCCGGCGTCCTCCAGGGCGGCGAGCACGGCCCGGCAGGCGAGGGTCTTCTCGTCCTCCGGGAGCTGTTTGGCGAAGGCGGTCTGCCCGATCCCGACGATGGCGGTGGCGTCCTTCAGCCCCGTTCCTGCCATGGCTGCCATGGTGCACCCACCCCTTCCTCTGCTGACAGCCCGTCAGGTTACAGCTAATCTGACGGTCAGTCAGCTAGAGCGCAGGGGGCTGCTATGAGTGACTGGGGCACCATCCCGGGTCTGGTGCGATGGTCGGCCGAGCGGTACGCGGACACCGAGGCGGTGGTCGAGGGCCGTACGAGGATCACGTACGCCCAACTCGGCGCCCGCGTGGAGCGTGCGGCGGCGGCCTGCATGGCGAGCGGAGTCAAGGTCGGCGACCGGGTGGCGGTCTGGGCCCCCAACTCCCTCGACTGGATCGTCTCGGCACTGGGCGCGGTGTCGGCGGGCGCGGTCCTGGTCCCGCTCAACACCCGCTTCAAGGGCACGGAGGCGGCGGACGTACTGCGCCGCAGCGGGGCGAGGCTGCTGTTCGTGACAGGGACCTTCCTGGGCACGTCGTACGTGGCGTCGCTGAGGCGGGCGGCGGGGACGCGCGGCGATGGCGTGGGCCATCCTCCGTTGCAGGGGTTGCCGGGGCTGCCGGCACTGGAACAGGTGGTGGTCCTCGCGGACGACGCCCCCCAGGACTTCCACACCTGGAAGGACTTCCTGGCGGCGGGCGAGGGCGTGAGCGAGTCCGAAGTGCGTGCGCGCGGTGATGAGCTGGAAGCCGGCTCCCTGTCGGACATCATCTTCACCTCCGGGACCACGGGCCGCCCCAAGGGCGCGATGATCACCCACGAGCAGACGCTGAGGGCGTACGAGATCTGGGCCGACCTGGCCGGCCTGCGCACCACCGACCGCTACCTGATCATCAACCCCTTCTTCCACACCTTCGGCTACAAGGCCGGGGTGATCGCCTGCCTGATGCGCGGGGCGACGATGATCCCGCAGCCGGTGTTCAACGTGGACACGGCGCTGGCGAACATCGCGGCGGAACGGGTGTCGGTCCTCCCGGGCCCGCCCACCCTCCACCAGTCACTCCTGGACCACCCGGCACGGGATGCGTATGACTTGTCGGCGCTGAGGCTCGTGGTGACCGGGGCGGCGGTGGTGCCGCTGCGCCTGGTGGAACGCCTGAGAGGCGAACTGGGCGTGGGGACCGTCCTGACGGCGTACGGCCTCTCGGAGGCGAGCGGCATAGTCACGATGTGCCGCCGCGGCGACGACCCGTCGCTGATCGCGTCCACCTCGGGCTGGCCGATCCCCGGTACGGAGGTGACCGTGGTCGACGCGGGAGGCACACCGCTACCGCCCGGCACACCCGGAGAGGTCCAGGTCCGGGGCTTCAACGTCATGCGGGGCTACTACGAGGACCCGGCGGCGACGGCGGAGACGATCTCCCCGGACGGCTGGCTGAGCACGGGCGACATCGGCGTCCTCGACCCCTCGGGCAACCTCCGCATCACAGACCGCCTCAAGGACATGTTCATAGTCGGCGGCTTCAACGCGTACCCGGCGGAAATCGAGCAACTCCTGGGCCTCCACCCGGACGTGGCCGACGTGGCGGTGATCGGCGTACCGGACGCGCGGCTGGGCGAGGTGGGTAAGGCGTACGTGGTGCGCAGGCCGGGGTCCTTGCTGACCTCCGACGACCTGATCGCCTGGTCCCGCCGCGAGATGGCCAACTACAAGGTGCCGAGGACGGTGGAGTTCGTGAGGGAGCTGCCCAGGAATGCGAGCGGAAAGGTGGTGAAGGGGGAGTTGCGGAGGGGGGAGTTGTGGAGGAGGGAGCTGCGGAAGGGCGCTGCGGAGTGACCGTGGGGCCGGTGCTTCAGGGCCCGGTGTTGCCTAGTTGCTGTGGGGCCGCCCGCTTCTCGGCGATTGTCGTGCTTCCACGGCCCGCGTCAAGGGCGCTGCGCGTCGCCTACCTGGAGCAGACCTGGTACGAGCATCGGAGCCCAGTCATCGATCGTCTCCGCGTGCTGCTCCATCTCCGCCACATCCGCGAAGTACTCCGCATGCCCCGACTGTCGTGCCCGGCGCGCATCTTCACAACGTCGCTCGAAAAACCCGTCCGTCCCCAGCACCTTGTCGACGTGCCGCACCAGATCCAGGGGCATACGCCGCTCACCCCGCTCGATCTGGCTCAGGAACGGGATGCCTCGGAAGCTTCCCTCGGCGAGTTGCTCAAGAGTGAGGCCCGCCAGCTCCCGCTGGCAGCGCAACTCGGTGCCGTAGAAGGAGGGGACGTTAGCCGAAGCGTCGGGGTCCTTATGTCGAGTTCGTCGCCGTACCGAAGGCACTCCAGGGCCTGCGCCGCACCGTCCGCCGCTATCTGGACGCGCCCTGTGCCGATGTCCAGCTCTGTGTCACCGAACTTGTCACCAACGTCGTACGGCACGTGGGGGAGGGGACCTTGGTCCGTGTACGGGTGGCCCGGACGGACGGCCACCGGGTCCGTATCGAGGTCACGGACTCGGCCGAGCGGGCTCTTCCGGTACCCCGGCCGGCCACGGACGATGGTGAGGCGGACTCGCGGCGGCGATAGCACCGAGATCATGCTCCTGACACACCTCGGCCGCGGCGGCTCCCCCTCCGCGCCGCCGCGGCCGTTCCCCGTTCGGTGAAAGCTGATCAGGCCTTCTCGTCGGTGGCGTGGGTGTTGTCCGGAGTCGCCACGCCGGTGTCCTCGCCCACCGCCAGAGTGGTCGGCTTCAGCGGCTCGCTGGTGGCGTGCGTGTTCAGCGTGGTCACCTCGGGGGCCGAGGTCTCCGGCTGCGTCGTCTTCTTGGTGTCGCTCATGACTGCTCCCCTGATGCTCTGTGCGATGGGTCTGAAAGGCCCGCCCGGCTGCTCCCCCGAGCGCGGCCGAGCGGGCACATATGGGCCGGTACACCTTAAGGTGCGCCCATATGACGTCCCGTCTGCCCCCCGACGCGACGGAACGACACGACTGAGAGTGCCGTGCGGCGATAAACGAACGATGAACGTGCAGGACCCTGCTCTCAGACGACTGCGCTTGCCCGGAGCAGAGCCCTCACCTCATCGGCCTCCGGTGCACCCAGCGCCTCGAAGATGCTCAGAGCTTCCTGCAGGCAGACCTGCGCACGACCGCTCTGCCCGATGCCGCTCAGCGCCCGGCCGAGTGCCGTGAGCACGTTTCCGCGCCGCCACTCGCCGCCGATTCCGCGAAGGAGGGTGAGCGCCGACTCCGCATTGGTGGCGGCCTGTGCGAGACGCCGGGCGGCGAGGTCGACCTCCGCGAGACGGAAGAGGGTCATGCCCTCCCACAGCCGCTGCCGGATGTCGCGGAACACGGCGCGGGCCTCCTCCAGGCGCTCGGTGGCCAGATCGAGCTGACCGCTCTGTGTGAGCGCGAGCCCCAGCGCGTAGCGGCCGTTGGCGCCCTTGAAGGCGTGGCCCATGTCGTCGTACATGTCCGTACCCTGCTGGGCCAGGGACACCGCGCTCACGGTACGGCCCGTCGCCAGGTGTATCCGCGAGAGGTTGCACAGGGCGCTGGCCTCACCAGGCCGGTCTCCAGCGGAACGGAAGCTCTCGATGGCTCGCGTCAGATGGCTCTCGCCGGCGTCGTACCGGCTCTGGTACAGCGCGATGACCCCGAGCATGTTGGACGCCCAGCACTGGGGGAGGGGATCGCCCGCCACCTCCGCCTGCCGCACGGCCTCGGCGGCCTCCTGGCCCGCCAGTTCGAAGCGGCCGGACATGTGGTGGCCATTGGCCAGGGTGACCAGGGCGCGGGCCTCCGCGCGCTCGTCACGGCAGCTCTGTGCGGCGGCACGGACGGCGGTTCCGGTTGCCTCGTACTCCTTGGAGTTGGCTCCCGATTCGGCGAGGTCGATGGCTGCCCACAACAGGTCCACGGCCCGCCTCAGCTGATCGGGCCGGGTGGACTGACGTACGCACGCGAGCAGGCAGATCGCCTCGGAATACAGCCAGTCCTGAGCCCGGTGCCGCTCCTCGAACACCAACCCCGGATACTCGGTCGGCTCCAGGTGGTCCACCAACCGGTCCCCCGGACGCTCGATCGCGTAGACCCCTGCCGCCGTGGCCAGATAGAAGTCCAGCAACCGCGACAT
The DNA here is from genome assembly GCF_042892235.1 of Streptomyces sp. NPDC001816. Classification (NCBI taxonomy): domain Bacteria; kingdom Bacillati; phylum Actinomycetota; class Actinomycetes; order Kitasatosporales; family Streptomycetaceae; genus Streptomyces; species Streptomyces sp. NPDC001816. The sequence goes on along the minus strand of NZ_JBIATY010000004.1, from coordinate 363,988 downwards.
CGCAGCCTCCCGCTCCTGCGGCTGCTGCTCGTCCCTCTCCGCGCAAGCGCGCGCGTAGAGCCGTACCAGGTCATGGAAGCGGTACCGGCCAGGTGCCGCAGACTCCAGCAGCGACGTGTCGACGAGGGACTCCAGCAAGTCCTCCGTCTCCTCCGCAGGCAGATCCAGGACCGCCGCAGCCGCAGCCAGCGACATGTCCGGGCCGTCGGCCAGGCCCAGCAGGCGGAAGGCGCGGGCCTGGGCCGGCTCCAGCTGCCCGTACCCCAGTTCGAAGGTGGCCTTGACCGCCAGGTCCCCGGCCTGCAGCTCGTCGAGTCGGCGGCGCTCGTCCGCCAGCTTCGCCGCCAGTACCGACACCGTCCACGTACGCCGCGCCGCCAGGCGGGATGCCGCGATGCGGATCGCCAGGGGCAGGAAGCCGCAAGCCGCCACCACGTCCAGCGCCGCCTCCCGCTCCGCCGCCACGCGCTCCTCGCCCACGATCTTCGTGAACAGGGCCAGCGCCTCGTCGGGGGACATGACGTCGAGGTCCACCAGGTGGGCGCCCGCCAGGTCGAGCATCCGGACCCGGGAGGTCACGAGTGCCGCGCAGCCCTCCGTGCCGGGCAGGAGCGGTCGTACCTGGGCCGCGTCCTTCGCGTTGTCCAGCAGGACCAGGACCCGGCGGCCGTCCAGGACCGAGCGGTACAGGGCCGCGCGCTCCTCCAAGGAGTCGGGGATCGCCGAGTCCGCCGTGCCCAGGGCCCTCAAAAACGACCCCAGCACCGTCTCCGGTTCCGCCGGCCGCGGCCCAGCCCCCTGCAGGTCCACGTACAGCTGGCCGTCCGGGAACGCCGGGCGCGCACGGTGGGCGACGTGCACGGCCAGCGTGGTCTTCCCCACGCCTCCGATCCCGGCGAGCGCCGAGACCGCCATCACGCGGCCCTCTGCCGATGATTCCGACGCCGACGCCAGTACCGCGCTCAGCTCGGACACGAAGGCCGAGCGGCCCGTGAAGTCCGGGACGGAGGCCGGGAGCTGGGCCGGGCGGACCGGGACCACGGCGGGTTCGGCGGCGGGAGTGGAGGGTTCCGCGAGGGCGGGGTCCGCCTGGAGGATGCGCTGTTGCAGTTCGCGCAGGCCGGGCCGCGGGTCCACGCCCAGCTCCTCTGCGAGGAGGCGCCGCGTGTCCGCGTACACGGCCAACGCCTCCGCCTGGCGGCCGCTGCGGTAGAGCGCCAGCATCAGCAACTCGCGCAGGCGCTCACGCAACGGATGTGCCGCCGTCAGGGCCGTCAGTTCCGAGACCGCCTCCGCGTGGCAGCCCTGCTCCAGATCCATGTCCAGGCGGGACTCCAGGAGTTGGAGGCGCCATTCCTCCAGGCGGACGCGCTGTGCGTCGGCGTACGGGCCCGGTACGCCGGCCAGCGGCTCGCCGTCCCACAGGGCCAGGGCGCGGTTCAGTACCTCCCGCGCGTGGCACAGATCCCCTGCACTGCGCGCCTTCTCCGCCTCCGCCGCCAGGTCCTGCGCCACCGCCAGGTCCAGCGCACCCTCGCCCAGTGAACGCACCGCGTAGCCGCCGGACTCGCTCGCCAGGACCCCGGGGTCCAGGATCTTGCGCAGCCGGGACGCGTACGTCCGCAGCGCCGCCAGCGCCTGGGACGGTGGCTCGCCGCCCCAGAGTGCGTCGATCAGCTCCGCCGCCGTCGCCGTACGGCCCTCGCGCAGCAGCAGGGCGGCCAGCAGGGCGCGCTGCTGGGGGGAGCCGGTGTTCAGCGTCTCCTCGCCGCGCCAGGCCCGCACCGGACCGAGCACGCTGAAGCGCAACGCCGCCGGTTCCGCGATGGCACTGGCCGCGGAGCCGGAACGCCGCTGCTCAGGTACTCGCGGCCCACCGTCCATGCGTTCGCCCCCCTAGGCATCACGAACAACCCCGTCAGTTTGCCTTGTTCCGGGCGGTTGCGTCAGCCGGGGGAGATGCCGATCACAGACCGATACACCTCAGCACACAAGGCCCTCACATGGTCTTCGCACACAGTAGGCCGGACTCCCTAGCTGACGGACCGTCAGATCGGCGCTACCGTGAGCGCCATGAACACCCAGGACGCTCAGAACTTCCCGAGTGACTTTCCGCGGATCATCTCCGTCGACGACCACACCGTGGAGCCTCCGCACGTCTGGCAGGAACGGCTCCCGAAGAAGTACCTGGACACCGGGCCACGGACGGTCCGCGCCCCCCTGAAGGAAATGACCTTCCTGGGCGGGCGGTTCAAGCCCGTCATGGGCGAGCCGGGCGACGACGGCCCCATCGGCGACTGGTGGGTCTACGAGGATCTTCACCGGCCCCTGACCCGGCTGGACACCGCCGTCGGGTACGACCGGGACGAGATCAAGCTCGAAGTCATCACCTACGAGCAGATGCGGCCCGGGTCGTACGACGTCACGCAGCGGCTCGCCGACATGGACGTCAACCACGTCCAGTCCGCCCTGTGCTTCCCGACCTTCCCGCGCTTCTGCGGCCAGACCTTCACCGAGGCCCGGGACCGCGACCTCGCCCTGCTCTGCGTGCGCGCCTACAACGACTGGATGGTGGAGGAGTGGTGCGGGCCCGAGGCGCACGGGCGGCTCATCCCGCTCACGCTCATCCCCCTCTGGGACGCCCGCCTCGCCGCCGAGGAGGTCCGGCGCAACGCCGCCCGTGGCGTCCGGGCCGTCGCCTTCTCCGAGATACCCCCGTACCTGGGCCTGCCGTCGGTCCACGGCGACGACTGGGACCCGTTCCTCGCCGCCTGCGACGAGACCGGCACGGTCGTCGCGATGCACATCGGCTCCAGCAGCCGGATGCCCTCCACCTCCGAGGACGCCCCGCCCGCCGTCGGCTCCACCATCACCTTCGCCAACTGCTGCTTCTCGATGGTGGACTGGCTGATGAGCGGCAAGTTCGAGCGCTTCCCGAACCTCAAGGTGATGTACGCGGAGGGCCAGATCGGCTGGATCCCGTACATCCTGGAGCGCGCCGACGTGGTCTGGGAGGAGAACCGCGGGTGGGGAGGGGTCGCGGACAAGGTCCACCGGCCCCCGTCCGAGTCCTTCGCCGACCACGTCTACGGCTGTTTCTTCGACGACGCCTTCGGGCTGCGCAACCTCGACTCCATAGGCGTCGGCAACGTCCTGTACGAGACCGACTACCCGCACTCCGACTCCACCTGGCCCAAGTCCCGCGAGGTCGGCGAGGCCCAGATGGGGCATCTGCCGGCGGACGTGGTCGAGCGGATCGTCCGCGGCAACGCCATCGAGTTGCTGGGGCTCACCCCTGAAGGGCTCTGGCAGTGACAGCCCTGTCGTACGGCATCCAGCTGCCCGTCCAGTCCCAGAGCACCCTCTACGCCGAGGGCTGGGAGGCCGCCGGCGGGTCCGCCGACCTCGTCGAGATCGCGCGGGCCGTGGACCGGGCCGGGTTCGACTACCTCGCCTGCTGCGACCACGTGGTCATCCCGCGCCGGCTGGCCCCGGCGATGAGCACGGTCTGGTACGACCCGGTCGCCACCCTCGCTTATCTGGCCGCGGTGACCGAGCGCGTTCGGCTGCTCAGCCATGTGGCCGTCGTGGGTCTGCGGCACCCTTTGCTCAGCGCCAAGCAGTACGCGACCCTCGACCATCTCTCCGGCGGTCGGCTGATCCTCGGCGTGGGCGCCGGGCATGTGCGCGAGGAGTTCGAGGTCCTCCAGGTGGACTTCGAGCGGCGCGGGGCCGTGCTGGACGAGGCGATCGACGCGCTGCGGGCCGCTCTCGGGCCCGAGGAGTTCCCCGAACACCACGGCAAGCTGTACGACTTCGCCGACCTGGGCCAGCGGCCCCGGCCCGCGCAGGAGCACGTCCCGATCTGGGTCGGCGGCTCCTCACCCGCCGCCGTCCGCCGGGCCGCGCTGAAGGGTGACGGCTGGCTGCCGCAGGGGGATCCGCGTGACCGGCTGCCCGCGCAGATCGGCCGCCTCAAGGCACTGCGGGAGCAGGCGGGCGTCGAGGCGCCCTGCACCATCGGCGCCATCACCGAGCCGCTGTACATCGGCCGGGCCGACTGGCACGTCGGGCGGCGCACCCTCGCCGGGGCGCCTGAGGAGATCGCCGAGTCGCTGCGGGCGTACCGCGCGCTGGGCGTGCACCAGATCCAGGTGCGGTTCCGCAGCCGGAGCCGCAGCGAACTCATCGACCAGATCGGCGTGTTCGGGGCGGAGGTCGCGCCCCGGCTGGACTGAGAAGCGGACGGAGCAGACATGGGCAAGCTGGACGGGCGGGTCGTCATCGTCACCGGGGCGGCACGCGGACAGGGCGAACAGGAGGCGCGGCTCTTTCGGGCAGAGGGTGCGCGGGTGGTCGTCGCCGATGTGCTGGACGACCAGGGGGAGGCCCTGGCCAAGGAGATAGGGGCCCTCTACGTCCATCTCGACGTGGGCACGGAGGAGGGCTGGCGGGAGGCCGTCGCCGCGGTCAAGCAGGCGTACGGGCGCATCGACGGGCTGGTCAACAACGCGGGCATCCTGCGCTTCAACGCGCTGGTGGACACCCCGCTGGACGAGTTCATGCAGGTCGTGCAGGTCAACCAGGTCGGCTGCTTCCTGGGTATGAAGGCCGTCGCGCCGGAGATCACGGACGGCGGGACCATCGTCAACACCGCCTCCTACACCGCGCTCACCGGGATGGCGGCCGTGGGGACGTACGCGGCCACCAAGCACGCGGTGCTCGGGCTGACCCGGGTGGCCGCGCTGGAGCTGGCGGGCCGGCGGATCCGGGTCAACGCCATCTGCCCGGGTGCCATCGACACGGCGATGTCGAACCCGGCCCGCCTCGACCCGGACGCGGACCCGGAGGAGATGAGCCGGGCCCTGGACGAGCTGTACCGCAGGCTCGTGCCGCTCGGCCGGGTCGGGCAGCCGGAGGAGGTGGCCCGGCTGGCTCTCTTCCTCACCTCGGACGACTCGTCCTACATCACCGGGCAGCCGTTCGTGATCGACGGGGGCTGGCTGGCGGGGGTCAGCGTGATCTGACAAGTCGATCTGACAGCTCGTCACCTATTGACGAATCTGACGCAGCGTCAGAAAGTTCGTAGCACTCGTACGAACCTGAACCGGGGAAGGTGAACCGCCGTGGAATTCGGGCTCTTTGTACAGGGATACGTGGGCAAGCGCGCCGAGACCGACCCGCTGGCCGAGCACAAGGCACTGATGGAGGAGACCGAGTACGTCATCCAGGCGGACAAGTCAGGCTTCAAGTACGCCTGGGCCTCCGAGCACCACTTCCTGGAGGAGTACTCGCACCTCTCCGCCAACGACGTCTTCCTCGGCTACCTCGCCCACGCGACCGAACGCATCCACCTGGGATCCGGGATCTTCAACCCGCTGGCCCAGGTCAACCATCCGGTGAAGGTGGCCGAGAAGGTCGCCATGCTGGACCACCTCAGCGAGGGCCGCTTCGAGTTCGGCAGCGGGCGGGGCGCCGGCAGCCACGAGATCCTCGGCTTCCTGCCCGGCATCACCGACATGAACTACACGAAGGAGATCTGGGAGGAGACCATCGCCGAGTTCCCGAAGATGTGGCTCCAGGACGAGTACGTCGGCTTCCAGGGCAAGCACTGGCAGCTGCCCCCGCGGAAGGTGCTCCCCAAGCCGTACGGGAAGTCGCATCCGGCGATGTGGTACGCGGCCGGGTCGCCGCCCTCGTACGCCATGGCCGCGAAGAAGGGGCTCGGCGTGCTGGGCTTCAGCATCCAGAAGGTCTCCGACATGGAGTGGGTGCTGGAGCAGTACAAGACGGCTGTCGTGAACGCGGAGCCCGTCGGGGACTTCGTCAACGACAACGTGATGGTGACGACCACGGCGATCTGTGCGCCCACGCACGCCGAGGCGATCGAGATCGCGGTGAACGGGGGGCTGCACTATCTGCCCTCGCTGGTGTTCCGGTACCACGACACGTTCCCGCGGCCCGAGGGCTTCCCGGTGTGGCCGGAGACGCTGCCTCAGTACACGCCGGAGTTCGTGGAGCTGCTCATCGAGGAGGAGCTGCTGATCTGCGGGGATCCGGACGAGGTGCTGCGGCAGTGCAAGCGGTGGGAGCAGGCGGGGGCGGATCAGCTGAGCTTCGGGTTGCCGGTGGGGGTGCCGAAGGAGGAGACGCTGCAGACGATCCGGCTGATCGGGGAGCACGTGATTCCGAAGATCGACACGGATCCGGTGCATCGGACTTCGCGGTTCCGTCAGGCCGTGTAAGGGGACTCCTGGCATGTTGGACCACCTGATCAGGGCAGTGACCGTCGTCGACGGCACGGGTGCCCCCGCCTTCACCGCCGACGTCGGCATACGGGGCGGTCGGATAGCCGTCGTCGGCAAGGCCGCCGAGGACGCCCGCACCACCGAGGACGCGCACGGCCTCGTCCTCACCCCCGGCTTCGTGGACCCCCACACCCACTACGACGCCCAGCTCTTCTGGGACCCGTACGCCACGCCCTCGCTCAACCACGGGGTGACGACCGTGGCCGCGGGGAACTGCGGGTTCACACTGGCGCCGCTGCATCCCGATCGCCCCGAGGACGCCGACTACACCCGGCGGATGATGTCCAAGGTGGAGGGGATGTCCCTGGTGGCGCTGGAGGACGGGGCGCCGTGGAGCTGGAGCAGCTTCGGGGAGTATCTGGACGCCCTGGAGGGTCGGATCGCGGTCAACGCCGGCTTCATGGTGGGGCATTGCGCGCTCCGGCGGTATGTGATGGGGCCGGATGCGGTCGGCGGGCAGCCGAGCGGGGAGCAGCTGGAGGAGATGCTGCGGCTGTTCCACGAGGCGATGGACGCGGGGGCCTGGGGGCTGTCCACCACCCAGTCCAGTACGCACTCGGACGGTGACGGGCAGCCCGTGGCCTCCCGGCATGCGCGGCCGGCGGAGCTGCTGGCGCTGGCGCGGGCCGTCGGCGAGCACGAGGGCACGCAGATCGAGGCGATCGTCGCCGGGTGTCTGAACCAGTTCAGCGATGCGGAGATCGATCTGTTCGTCGAGATGAGCGCGGTGGCGGGACGGCCCCTGAACTGGAACGTCCTGACCATCGACGCGGCCGTTCCGGAGCGGGTGCCCCGGCAGCTCAGTGCCAGTGAGCGGGCACGGAAGGCCGGCGGGCGGGTCGTGGCGCTCACCATGCCGATCCTGACGCCGATGAACATGTCCCTGGGCACGTTCTGCGCCCTGAACCTCATCCCGGGGTGGGGGCCGATCCTCGGTCTGCCGGTGCCGGAGCGGATCGCCAGGCTGCGGGACCCCGAGGTCAGGAAGGAGATGCTGCGGCGGGCCGAGTCGAAGGAGGCGGGTGTCTTCCGGCGGCTGGCGAACTTCGGCCGGTATGTCATCGGGGACACGTACAGCGAGGCCAACCGCGGGCTGACCGGGCGGGTGGTGCGGGACATCGCCGCCGAGCGCGGACAGGACCCCTTCACCTGCCTGGTGGAGATCTGCGCCAACGACGAACTCCGTACGGTCCTGTGGCCGATGCCCAGCGACAACGACCCCGCCTCCTGGGCCCTGCGCGCCGAGACCTGGCAGCACGAGGACGTGCTGCTCGGCGGCTCGGACGCGGGTGCGCACCTGGACCGGATGTGCGGGGCGCCGTACACCACCCGGTTCCTCGGTGACTGTCTGCGCGGCCGGAAGCTGGTCGGTCTGGAGCAGGCGGTGAAGATGCTGACCGACGACCCGGCGCGGCTCTTCGGGCTGCGGCAGCGGGGCCGGGTGCGGGAGGGCTGGCATGCGGACCTGGTGCTGTTCGACCCGGAGCGGATCGACGCAGGTCAGGCCACCCTGGTGCACGACCTGCCGGGTGACAGCCCGCGGCTGGACTCCCGGGCGCTCGGGATACGGGCCGTGTGGGTCAACGGGGTCGAGGCGATCCGGGACGACGTGGTGAGCGGTGCCGTGCCGGGCCGGGTGCTGCGGTCCGGGCGGGACACCGGGACGGTGAGCACCAGGTGAGCGAGGGGCAGCGGCTGTTCGTCGGCGGACAGTGGGTGGAGCCGGACGCCGGGTACTACCCGGTGATCGATCCGGCCACCGAGGAGACCGTCGGGCAGGCGCCGGAGGCCTCGGTGGAGCAGGTGCGGGCGGCCTGTGCCGCGGCCCGGGAGGCGTTCGGGGCCTGGTCGCGGACCGGCCCGGCGGAGCGGGCCGCGGTGCTCGGGCGGGCCGCGGAGATCATCCGCGGCCGGCTCGGCCCGTACGCCGAGCTGGCGCGGGCCGAGACCGGGGCGACGACCGGGACGGCCCGGGCGATGCAGGTCGGGGTGGCCGCCGCCCGCTTCCGCCGGTACGCCACCGTGGAGCCGGCCGAGTGGGCGATCGCCCCGCAGATCAACGAGGCCGGGCCGATGGGGCGAGCGGGGGTGATGGGGGCGCTGGCGGTACGGCAGCCCGTCGGCGTGGTCACCTGCATCACCTCGTACAACAACCCGTGGGCCAACCCGGCGGGCAAGGTCGCCCCGGCTCTGGCGATGGGCAACACGGTGGTCGTGAAGCCGGCTCCGCAGGACCCGCTGTCCGTCTACCGGATGGCCGAGGCGCTTGAGGAGGCGGGCGCACCGGCGGGTGTGGTGAACGTGGTCTCCGGGCGGGCCACGGACGTCGGTGCGGCCGCGGTCGCGTCGCCCGACGTCGACATGGTGAGCTTCACCGGCTCCACGGCCGTCGGGCAGCGCATCGCCGAGGTGTGCGGGCGGGACATGCGGCGCCAGCTGATGGAGCTGGGCGGAAAGGGCGCGGCCCTCGTCTTCGACGACGCCGACCTCACGTCGGCGGTGGCCGGGATCGGGACGACGTTCTCCTTCTACAGCGGGCAGATCTGTACGGCGCCGACCCGGGTGCTGGCCCAGCGGGGGGTGTACGAGCGACTGGTGGACCAACTGGCCGCCTACGCCCGCCGGTTGAAGATCGGTGACCCGAGGGAGGCCGACACGGTCGTGGGGCCGCTGATCTCCGCCGAGCACCGGGCGCGGGTGGAGTCGTATGTCGAGCTGGGCCGCAAGGAGGGCGCGACGGTGGTGGTCGGCGGTGAACGCCCCTCTCTGGAGCGGGGTTTCTATGTCGCCCCGGCTCTGCTGGCCGACTGCGCGAACGACATGCGGGTGGCACGGGAGGAGATCTTCGGGCCCGTGGTGTCGGTCGTCCCCTTCGGCGACGAGGACGAGGGCGTGGCCCTCGCCAACGACTCCGACTACGGCCTGATCGACTACGTCTGGTCGGGCGACGTGGCCCGCGCCTTCCGCGTGGCCCGGCAGCTGCGGGCCGGCGGCGTCGGCATCAACACGGTCGGCCGCAACATGGAGGCCCCCTTCGGCGGCTTCAAGAAGAGCGGGGTCGGCCGGGACGTGGGCTCCTACGCCCTGCACGCCTACAGCGAGGTGCAGGCGATCGTGTGGCCGGGGTGAGCGCGCTCAGTCCGTGAGATCCACCCGCACCGTCAGCAGGTCGGTGCCGAACGCCCGTACGGCCGCGCTGTTGAAGCGGGGCAGGGCGCGCAGGCGGGCCACGGCGTCGTCCTCCGGCAGGAGGTGGGCGGTGCCGTGGTACCAGCGGCCGCCGATGCGGACGCGGACCTTCGGGTCGGCCTGGATGTTGCGCACGTACTGCGACCTGAACCCGAACTCCGAGACGATCCAGAAGGAGTCGCCGACCCGGCGTCCGCCCACCGGCGTGGGCCGGGGCAGGCCGGAGGTGCGGCCGGTGGTCTCCAGGACGGTCTGGAACGGCAGGCGCCGGTTGATCGGGTTGGCCACGTGGCGCTGGAAGCGGGTGACGATCCGGTGCTTGAGGTCGGCGGCCTTGCGGGACATCTGTCGGGCTCTCCTGCTCTTCCCCGAAAACGGTATCCGGCCGTATGCCTCGGGATGCCTCGCGTGGGTGCTGCGGCAGCCCTGTGGAGGGCGTGTGGTGCGTGGACAGGCTTACGGCTGGCGCGTGTTAGCCTCCCTCGCGATCGCGATCGATGGCAACGGGGGGCAGTGATGGGCGCGTCTTCGGACGGCTATCAGGTCAAGGCCGGCATGACCGGCCAGGCAAACGAACTGGACGGCGCGGGCAACGACGCCGGCAAGATCGCCAAGGTGATCGGCCCCTTGGCCTGCTACCCGCAGGACACGCTGGGGGGTTCCGACTCCGGGCCGGCGTTCGACGCGTACGCCGCGGCCTGGGAGGCGGAGTCCAAGACGCTCACGGACGCGCTGCACGAACTCGCGGACAAGGTCCGTGCGGCCAAGGGCTCCTACGGCGGCAGCGACCAACTCGTCTCGACGCAGGCCGCCCATGTCCGTGTCGGCGACGCCACCGTCAGCACGATGCCCGCGTACGCCGAGCGCCCCTCGGCTCTCTCGGATTACTGAGGAGCGCCCGATGACGGAGTCCACCACCGACCGCCGCAAGCGGCTGGCCGAGCTGAGCGACGACATCGCCTCGGCCGGCAGCAAGAACGACCTGATCGACGCGATCGACTCCGCGCTCGCCGTGTCCGCCCCGGTGGGCGACCCGGCCACGCTGGAGACACTGGGCAAGCAGTACCGGGGCCAGGCCGACAACGCCCTCGCCGTCTCCGAGCGGGTCGACAAGGTGGCACGCAAGGGCCTGCCGGAGGTGTGGGTCGGCGACACCAGCGTCCTTGCCGCCGACGCGATCTCCGCCGCCTCGCGGGACGCCGTGCAGATGTCCGAGGCGCTCCGGGGCGGCGGCAACGCCCTGCTGAACCTGGCCGACTGGCTCAAGGTCGCGCAGAAGGGCGACGGCGACGGCCGCGCCAAGCTGCGTGAGGCGCGCGGCATGCTGGGCGGCAAGGACGGCTTCTTCGACGACTGGCACGAGGACGACGACGAGGAGTCGACGCGGTTGAAGGCCCGCTCCGTGGCCTCCTCCGGCGTCCAGCTGGTCCACCAGGCCGCCGTCACCGCCGACGACGCCGCGCGCCATGCCGCCCGCGAGCTGAACAAGTGGGCTGCCGAGGCCCGCGCCGGCAAGATGAAGACCGACGAGCTGTCCGCGGTCGACCGGCTGATGCTGGCCGACACCAGCAACGTGGGCGGCGATCCCGAGCTGAACGAGATCCTCACGGCGAACGACCTGGAGCGGTCGGGGCGCGCCATGGAGAAGCTCTCACCGGCCGACCGCGCACGCATGGAGAAGCTCCTGGCCGACGCCTCGACGCCGCAGGAGAAGGCGTACCTGATGAAGGCCCTCGCCGCGGGCAACTCCGTCGACGAGATCGCCACGTTCGGGGGCAAGATCCACGGCAAGGACGAGGTGTGGCTGCGGGAGCACCTGGCGCCGGTGTCGACGAACGTCGATTCGACGGCCACGAGCCAGGAGAACCAGGACTTCAAGGGCAAGCTGTGGGACCAGGACGGCGAGACCTGCGTGCCCTCCTCCACGGTCACCGCGCGCGCCATCGTGGACCCCGTGTACGCCCTGGAACTGACCGGCGGCCCCGACGGCACGGACGACGACCCGGAGCACTTCCGCAAGCGCCTGACCGACGAACAGCTCCGCATGCACGAGGAGGGCGACGGCGACAACGCCGGCTGGTGGTGGGACGAGCATCCGGACGGCATGGACAAGGACGGGCAGGAGGAGATCTCCAACAAGGAGCTGAGCCCGCACACCGGCGACCACTACGAGACCCAGCCCATGGGCGGTGAGGACGACCGGCGCAACGTGCTGCCCGACATCGAGAAGTCCGTCGCCGAGGGCAAGCCCGTGCCCATCAACATCGAGCGGTACGACGAGCACGGCGACCGGCACGGCCACAGCATGATGATCATCGGCCAGGAGGGGGACAGGCTCCAGATCTACAACCCCTGGGGCGTCACCACCTGGGTCAGCGAGGATGACTTCATCAAGGGAGACCTCAGCGCGGCCGCGGACGACCGCTATTCGCCCGCGCACAAGGGCAACGTCGACACCGTCTACATCCAGCAGAGCTGAGCAACCGTGAACATGCGCACCATACTGACCCCGCTGGCCGCCGCGGCCGGAGTCCTCCTCCTGGCCGGCTGCGGTTCTTCGGGGGGAGCCGACGAGTACGGCACCGAGAAGCGTGCCATCACGGTGGACGCGGGGGACGAGTTCACCCTGAAGGTGCCGGCGAATCCCGCGCTCGGGCAGAACTGGTACCTGGCCGAGCCCCAGCCCGACGCGAACGTGGTGAAGTACCGGGGCAAGCGGGAAGAGGAGGAGGGCAGCGACAACACCGGCGGCGGCGACGGCACCCAGTTCTTCGACTTCACGGCACGCAAGCCCGGCAAGGCCACCGTGAAACTCCTGCACTGCCCCATGGGCAGCTGTCACAGCGGCGCCCAGTCGGCGGCTCCGATCCCGAGCGCGACCGCCTCCGGCACGGCATCGACGAGCCCGTACCCGACCGCGACGAGCACCCCGGACGACAGGCCGGCGTTCTTCGTCTACACGATCACGGTCCGCTGACCCACCCCACCCGAGAACCGGAAGCGTTCCTCATGCCCTCCGCACCCCGCACCGACGACGAGGTCCTCGCCACCACCGACGTGCCCGTCCTGCTCCGCTACGGCCTCACCCAGGACGCCTTCCGTACCGCGCTCTTCGGTGACGGCGCCGTCGCGGCCGCCGTCACCCTCGACCGGCTCGGCGTGGTGCCGCGCTCGGTCTCGTACGTCGCGAAGATCGTCCGTGCGGGCGGGCTGCGCTACGCCGCCGAGCTGCCCGAGCCGCTGCCCTCCCGGGAGGCGTCCGAGCTGCTGCGCGACTGGCTGGAGACCGCCGCGCAGCTCGCCGGCACGCCCGAGGGCGAGGCACGCACCGCCCGCTGGCTGGACACGGTCGCCGAGATCCTGGGCCTGCGCCGGGACGCCCGCGCCCGGAGCAAGGACACCCCCGGCGCCCCCGGTACCCCCTAGGTCCGGTCGCCCAGCCAGTTGCCGTGGAAGCCGAACGGCACCCGGGCCGGCAGGTGAACCGTTGCGACCGGGTCGGCGGCAAGGTCGCCGGCGTCCAGGACGACCAGGTCGCTGCGGTCGGTGCCGGCGTCGTGGACGTATGTCATGAGCCAGCCGGGGCCGCCGGGCCTGTCGTCGGCCGGGGCGAACGCGGCCTCGCCAGGGGTGCGGCCGGGGCCGAAGTCGTGCGTGGTGGCCGAGCCGGTCGTCAGGTCGTAGCGGACCAGTGAGCTGCCGCAGGTCACGTGCCCGTAGGGGGAGTCGAGGCCTGTGAGCCGGTCGTCGACGCGCGGGAACTCGCCCGGACGGTCGTCGACCTGCTCCTCGTGCACCGTCCCGCGGACCGGGTCGACGGTCCACTTCCACAGCACCGCCCGCTGCGGCGCGGTGCTGCCGTCGGCGGTGCGGCGGTACATCTCCGGGTAGCGCATGACGTGCAGGACGATGGTGCCGTCCGGCGCGTCGTAGGCGTTGAGCGAGTGGAAGACGTAGCAGGGGTCCACGGTGAACCAGCGGACCTCGCCGTACGGGTCGTCGCGGCGCAGGACGCCGAGCCGGGCGCCGTATCCGTCGTCCCACCGGTAGGGCATCGTCCCGCCGGTCAGGGCGAGTTCGACGTCGAAGACGACGGGCAGGTCCATGAAGACGACGTGCTCGGCGGTGAGCGCGAAGTCGTGCAGCATCGTCGGGCCCGGCACCTCGACGGGCCTGCTGATCACCAACTCGCCCGCGGCGTCGGCCCGGTGGTAGGTGAGGTGGGTGGACTCCACCATGCCGTAGCCGAAGAAGTGCAGTTCGCCGGTGACCGGGCAGGTCTTCGGGTGGGCCGTCATCGCGGTCCCCAGCCGACCGTCGAAGTCGTACGGACCCTTGGTGTCGAGGTCGCAGGTCAGCTCGTAGGGCAGGGCCGTCTCGACCAGGGCGAGGGTGCGGCCGGCGTGCCGGATCACGTGGGTGTTGGCCGGGCCGGAGGTGAGGTCCCGCCGGCCCTGGTCGTCGTACATCCGGGCCCGGTCGGTGAACCGGGTCGTGCGCACCCACCGGTTGCGGTAGGAGACGGCCCGCCCGCCGTCGAGGCGGACGCCGTGCACCATGCCGTCGCCGAAGAACCAGTGCCCGGAGGCGGCGTCGGCCGGGTTCGGGCCGTTGCGCAGGTACCAGCCGGCCAGCTCGGGCGGGATCGTGCCGGTCACCGGCAGGTCGTGCGCGGTGAGTTCCTCGGTGACCGGGGCGTAGTTGCCGCTGAGGTGCTTCGGGTTCACCGGGCCACCTGCGCGGCCTTGGCCTGGACGTGGGCGACGTAGCGGACGGTGAAGACCATCGGGACGGCGAAGCCGGCGATCTGCAGCACCGTGGCCGCGGTGGAGTGGGCATGACCGGCGTGGGCCACCAGGGCGAGGGCGACGGCGGTGGCAGCGAAGGCGGCGGTCCAGACGGCGGTGATGACGACGTTGGTCCGGATGAACGGCTTCAGACCCCAGACCTCGGGCGGGGTGGTGCGCTTGGCGATGCCCAGGGTGAACGGCCGCCCGATGGCCAGCGAGACGCCGGCGATGAGGGCGAGGGTGCCGGACGAGAGCGACGCGGAGTAGTCGTGCACGCCCGAGTGCGGGTCGGCGAAGGCGACGGCCGCGAGGACGGCGAAGAAGACCGCCGAGCCGGATTCGATGATGAGTGCGTCAAATCCGGTGCCGGACTGCTTCTCCTTGGCGATGATCGCGACGGCGACCAACAGTGCGGCCAGTGCGCCCCACTGCCAGTCCCCGGAGGGAAAGACGGCGAAGACGATCCACGGCAGGAACGTGCGCAGGTACGACATTGGTTTCCCCGTTTTTCGATGTGGTCTGGTCTGGTCTGGGATGTGGTCTTGGTCTGGTGCGGTCTTGCGGTGTTGCGGCCTTGCTTCCTGGTCTGACATGTCAAAAGTAGAAGGTCGGGTCGTGACATGTCAAGAGTGGAAGGTAAGCTGGGGGTCATGAGCCTCAAACACGCACTGCTCGGCCTGCTCTCGGAGCGCCCCGCCAGCGGGTACGACCTGCTGAAGCGGTTCGAGACCTCGCTGGCCAACGTCTGGCCGGCCACGCAGAGCCAGATCTACACCGAGCTGACCAAGCTGGCGGGCTCCGGACTGATCACGGTGGCCGCCGAGGGGCCGCGCGGCCGCAAGGAGTACGCCCTGGCCGACGAGGGCCTGGCCGAGCTGCGCCACTGGCTGACCGAGACCAGGCCCCAGCGCAACACCCGCAGCGACCTGCTCCTGCGCGTCTTCTTCCTGGGCGTGCTGCGCCCCGAGCAGGCCCGCACCTATCTGACCGAGCTGGTCGAGATGTCCGCGCGCGAGCACGAGCAGCTGAAACAGCTCGACGAGGCAATCGACTGGGACGACGACAACCTCTCGGTCTACGGCCGCATCGCCCTGGAGTACGGCCTGCGCTTCAACGCGATGCGCCAGGAGTGGGCCGAGTGGGCCGCCGCCCAGATCAAGTAGCCCCGAGAAAGACGGGGTTGGTGAAGGCGGCCATCGCCCCCGGCAGCGGACCGAGCGCCGTCTCGTGGCGCAACTCCGCCCGGACGTAGGCCGCGTACGCCGGTGTCGTACGCCACTCGACCACGCCCTCCCCGGACACCGGCAGCGGCTCACTGGTGAACAGCGTGCCCTGGTCGGTGACGAAGCGAACGGAGCAGCGCGGGGCGCCGGAGACCTCCAGGCGGACGGTCACCGGGGTGTCGTCCGGCACGTCCAGCCGCTCGCCGATGCCCGCCTCCCGGCCGTCACCCGCAGCGGTGAAGGCGAGCGTCACGTGCCGCGACTCGGCCACGTACGAACGCCCCGCGCACAGGCCCTGCTGGATCGCCGCCCGCGTGAGGTCCTCGGCGAGGACGACCGTCTGCGGCATGCCGACCGCGTCCGGGTCACGGTGGGCGTCACTGTTGCCCATGGCCGGCAGCCACTTCCGTCCTTCCCGTCCTTCCCGTCCCTCCCGTACGCATGTGACGAGCTGGGCGTCCCAGGCGGCCAGGGTCACCTCGTCGTCGGGCGTGTACGGCCCGTTCCACACCTCGACCGCGTCCGCCTCCCCGAACCCGAACCGCCAGCCGCACCCGACACACGTGGCGTGCGGATGGGCCGGTACGACGAGCCCGCCCGCCTCCCGGACCTGCCGCGCGAAGTGCCCGAAGCGCCCGTCCCGGGCCCGGTACCGCCAGTCCACGAACGTGCCCGGCTCGGTCCCGAGGGCCAGCACGTGCCCGTTCCGCGTGGTGACCTCCTCGCCCAGCAGGACCAGCAGGTCGTCGCCCGCCACGTCGGCCCAATGGGCATGGGAGGACGACGTGTTGTGCTCGGAACTGTTGATGAAGTCCAGCCCCGCCGCCCGCGCCAGCGCCCCGATCTCGGCCGGGGTGCGGCGCCCGTCGGAGTGCCAGGAGTGCAGATGACAGTCACCGCGATACCAGGCCCGCCCCCGCCCCCGGGCACGGGACGGCGGATGGACCGGCCGGGGCGCCTCCCCGGGCTCCCCTTCCGTGAGGGTGACCGTCACCTCGTACGACAGCCCCTGCGGCGCCACCGTGTACGGCCCGAGCACGATGTACCAGGTCCCGGGATGCAGCGGCCCGGGTAGATACCCCGGCGTCGCCTCGTCCGCCCGCACGAAGAACTCCGTACGAGCCCCACCCGACCACCCCCGAAACCCCCGCCCACCCAGCTCGACACCGCGCACATCGAAGAGCCCGATGTCGAGGGCGTTGCCGGGGGTACCGGGTGGGACGGCTGGCTTGTCGTAGGTGTAGGAGACGCGCAACTCGCGTATCCCAGGGGGCACTTCAAAGGGCAGGTAGACGTAATCCGGTGAGCCGGGGGGCAAAGTGCCGCGCAACGTCGTCACACCCTCAACGTAAGCCAACCTAAGGGGCGCGGGGAACTGCACGACAAGCCACTCAGCACCCGCACCCGCCGACGAAAGACCAACCAGCCCCCACAACAGGCGCCTAAAGTCCCGACCAGTCGGTATCGACATATGGGACAGCACCCGGTACAGAAGAAACATGCGCATCGCCGTGACAATCTTCCTCACAGACGAGACAGTCACCCCCACCCGTCTCGCCCAAGAACTCGAGCAGCGCGGCTTCTCCGGGCTGTACCTGCCCGAGCACACCCACATCCCCGTAGAGCGGACCACCCCCTACCCCGCCGGCGGCGACCTCCCACGCGAGTACGGCCGCACCCTCGACCCCTTCGTCGCCCTGGGCCAGGCCGCGGCCGTCACCGAGCGGCTGGGCCTCGGTACGGGAATCACGCTGGTCGCCCAGCACGACCCGATCGGCCTGGCCAAGCAGATCGCCACCCTCGACCACCTCTCCGGCGGCCGTTTCACCCTCGGCCTCGGCTTCGGCTGGAACGTCGAGGAGGCCGCCGACCACGGTGTCGAGTGGCGCGGCCGCCGGGAGCTGGTCCGGGACCGGATGGGCCTGATGCGGGCGCTGTGGTCGGAGGAACCGGTGGGGTACGAGGGCGAGTTCGGCGGCGTGCGGCCGAGCTTCGCGTTCCCCAAGCCGGCGCAGAAGCCGCGCGGGCCGGTCGTCGGCCCGCGCACGCTCGTCGGCGGGGCGGCGGGGCCCAAGCTGTTCGCGCACATCGCCGAGTACGCCGACGGCTGGCTGCCGATCGGCGGCCGCGGGCTCAGCGAGTCGCTGCCCGTGCTGCGGTCCGTCTGGGCGGACGCCGGCCGCGACCCGGCCGCCCTCCAGGTGGTCCCGTACGCCGTCCATCCCACCCCCGGCAAGCTCGCCCACTACGCGGAGCTGGGCATCGAGGAGACGGTCGTCCAACTGCCCCCGGCGGGTGAGGCGGAGGTGCTGCGGGTGCTCGACGCGTACGCGAGCTTCCTGGAGCCGTGATGAGTCCCCACTGGGGTGATCAGCCCGAACGTATGCTCAGAGAATGACGACTTCCGCGACCTCCGGGACCGGCCCGACCGAGAACGCCATGCGTCGCGCCCTCAAACGTGCCCGGGACGGCGTCGCCCTCGACGTCTTTGAGGCGGCGGTGCTCCTGCAAGCCCGCGGCGAGGCTCTGACCGACCTCGCCGCGTCCGCCGCCCGGGTGCGTGACGCGGGCCTTCAGGCGGCGGGCCGGCCCGGTGTCATCACCTACTCGAAGAGCGTCTTCATCCCCCTGACCCGGCTGTGCCGGGACAAGTGTCACTACTGCACCTTCGTCACCGTCCCGGGCAAGCTGCGCCGGGCGGGCCACGGGATGTTCATGTCCCCCGACGAGGTGCTCGACGTCGCCCGCAAGGGTGCCGCCCTCGGCTGCAAGGAAGCCCTGATCACCCTCGGCGACAAGCCGGAGGACCGCTGGCCGGAGGCGCGCGAGTGGCTGGACGCGCACGGCTACGACGACACCATCGCCTACGTCCGCGCCGTCTCCGTCCGGATCCTGGAGGAGACGGGCCTGCTGCCCCACCTCAACCCGGGCGTGATGACGTGGACGGACTTCCAGCGGCTGAAGCCCGTGGCCCCCTCGATGGGCATGATGCTGGAGACGACGGCCACCCGGCTGTGGTCCGAGCCCGGCGGCCCGCACTACGGCTCCCCGGACAAGGAACCGGCCGTACGGCTGCGGGTGCTGGAGGACGCGGGCCGCTCCTCGGTGCCCTTCACCTCCGGCCTGCTGATCGGCATCGGCGAGACGTACGAGGAGCGCGCGGAGTCCCTGTTCGCGCTGCGCAAGGTGTCGCGGGCCTACCACGGCATCCAGGAGCTGATCATCCAGAACTTCCGCGCCAAGCCGGACACGGCGATGCGCGGCATGCCGGACGCCGAACTCGACGAGCTGGTCGCCACGGTGGCGGTGGCCCGGCACATCATGGGCCCGAGCGCCTGCCTCCAGGCCCCGCCGAACCTCGTGGACGCCGAGTACGAGCGGCTGATCGGCGCCGGGATCGACGACTGGGGCGGGGTGTCCCCGCTCACCATCGACCACGTCAACCCGGAACGCCCCTGGCCGTTGATCGAGGAACTCACCGAGCGTTCCCGCGCCGCCGGCTTCGAGCTGCGCGAACGCCTGTGCGTGTACCCCGAGTTCGTCCGCCGCGGCGAGCCCTGGCTGGACCCGCGCCTGCGCCCGCACGTCGCCGCGCTGGCCGACCCGGAGACCGGCCTCGCGCTGCCGGACGCGGTGGTCGAGGGGCGCCCGTGGCAGGAGCTGGAGGAGGCCTTCGTGCCCAGCGGCCGCACGGAGCTGCACCGCACGATCGACACCGAGGGCCGGACGGCCGATCGGCGTGACGACTTCGACGAGGTGTACGGCGACTGGGAGGCGCTGCGTGAGGCGGCGGCGCCCGGCATGGCGCCGGAGCGCATCGACACGGACGTACGCCAGGCGCTGCGCACGGCCGCCGACGACCCGACCCGCCTGACCGACGCCGAGGCCCTGGCCCTGTTCCACGCGGACGGCCCGGCGCTGGACGCGCTGTGCCGGGTGGCGGACGACGTGCGCCGGTCGGCGGTGGGCGACGACGTGACGTACATCGTCACCCGCAACATCAACTTCACCAACGTCTGTTACACGGGCTGCCGCTTCTGTGCCTTCGCGCAGCGCAGGACGGACGCGGACGCGTACACGCTGTCGCTGGAGCAGGTGGCGGACCGGGCCCAGCAGGCGTGGGACGTGGGCGCGGTCGAGGTGTGCATGCAGGGCGGCATCCACCCCGACCTGCCCGGCACGGCGTACTTCGACATCGCGAAGGCGGTCAAGGAGCGGGTCCCCGGCATGCACGTCCACGCCTTCTCACCCATGGAGGTGGTGAACGGCGCAACCCGCACCGGCATGTCCATCCGCGAATGGCTGTCCGCCGCGAAGGAGGCCGGTCTCGACTCCGTCCCCGGCACGGCGGCGGAGATCCTGGACGACGAGGTCCGCTGGGTGCTGACCAAGGGCAAGCTGCCGGCGGCCACGTGGATCGAGGTGATCACGACGGCCCACGAGCTGGGCATCCGCTCCTCCTCGACGATGATGTACGGCCACGTGGACCAGCCCCGCCACTGGCTCGGCCATCTGCGCACGCTGGCCGGGATCCAGCAGCGGACGGGCGGCTTCACGGAGTTCGTGACGCTCCCCTTCATCCACACGAACGCCCCGGTGTACCTGGCGGGCATCGCACGCCCCGGCCCGACCACGCGCGACAACCGGGCGGTGACGGCGATGGCAAGGCTCCTTCTCCACCCCCACATCCCCAACATCCAGACAAGCTGGGTCAAACTGGGTGCGGAGGGTGCGGCGGAGATGCTCCGCTCCGGTGCGAACGACCTGGGCGGCACGCTGATGGAGGAGACGATCTCCCGCATGGCGGGTTCGTCGTACGGCTCGTACAAGTCGATCAGGGAGCTGGTGGCCGTGGCCGAGGCGGCCGGCCGGCCGGCGAAGCCCCGCACCACGCTGTACGGGCCGGTCCCGGAGGAGCGCCGGAGCGCGGCCGAGGCCTCCGACGGGCACCTGCCGGATCTGCTGCCCGTCCTGGACTGAGTACGATGATCCGACCCCTGTGCTGAGAAGGGGGACCCGTAGCGGAGGAGATGCGTACCCGTGGCTGCCCGACTGCCCTCGTGGGCCTGGGTCTCCGGTCTGACGGCCGGGGCGACCGCGGCCGTCGTCTTCCTGGCCGTACAGGCGGAACACGGGCCGCGTCCCACGGCCGCGACGGCCAAGCCCAGCGCGTCGGCGTCGGCGTCGACGGGCGCCCACGCGCCCGCGAAACCGAAGACGCCGGCCGAGGCGACCCTGCCGGACGCGTCCGGCACGGGCCGCCGGATCGTCTACTCGCTCGGTGCGAAGCGGGTCTGGCTGGTCGACGCCACCGGCAAGCCGACCCGCACGTTCACGGTGTGGCCGGGCACGGTGAACCCGCAGCCCGGCCGCTACTCGGTCACCCTGCGCATCCAGTCCCTCAAGGGCTCGGACGGGGTCCAGATCGAGCACGTCATGTACTTCACCAAGGTGTCGGGCGTGAACATAGCCTTCTCCAACGCCCTCGACGGCGCCTCGCCGCCGCCGGCGCCCAGCAGCCAGAAGCTGGGCGGCATCCGCCTCCACAAGGAGGACGGAGCCGCGCTGTGGGCCTTCGGCGAGCAGGGCGCCAAGGTGGCGGTCGTCAACTAGCGTCCCGCCGGCCACCCCCCGGCAGCTGGTTGACGATCAAGGCGACCCCGCTGAGCAGGAACACCCGGGTGGCGGCGTCCAGCCCGTTCCAGGTCTTCGACTGCCACATCGAGAACCACTCACCACCGATCGCGATGAACCCGGCACCGAACAGCAGCACCAGCATCAGCAGCCCGTAGGTGGACCAGCGCCGGGCCCGGTCGTGATCCCGCCGCGTCCACAGCCAGGTGCCCCAGATCAGGACGAGCGCGGCGACGCTCTCCCACACGATGATCGCGACGTACGCGGTGTCCTGAAGCGCGGTGCTGGTGATCGCCCGCCACATCAGGTCGTCGTCCTTGAAGGTCGTGTCCATCGCGAGCACATGCCGCACGAACTGCTGGTTCGTCCCGAAGTCGGTGATGTTCCCGAGGGCGACCAGGGCGATGTAGAGGGCAAGTATGCCGGTGAGCACACCGGCGGCCAGGGCGACAGCGCTTCGAGAGGTGCGGCTGGTGTCAGCGGTGTTAGCGGTGTCAGCGGTGGGGGTGGTGGTCATGGCTGGATTCTCCCCTGGGGGAGGGTGAGTTCTCCCCACCGCTTTGCGCCAGAGTGGGTCCGCGCGGGCATCGGACGCCATTCGTCGTCCACTGGCGGTGGGGCGACGTCGTCGCCACACTTCGGGCTCACGGCGCGGTCACCTCGACGGCGGGCGCGCTATGCGGAGTGGGCCGCAAAGTCCAGGAACTCCGTCCAGGTGGCGTCCCTGAAGGCGAGTTGGGCGCCTTCCTTGGTCTTGGAGTCGCGGATGTGGATGGTGGCGGGGGTTATGGCTACTTCGACGCAGTCGGGACCGTCATTGCTGCTGTAGCTGCTCTTGAACCACATCAGCGTGGAGGTCATGTCTCTTCTCCCAGTACTTTCTTGATGAAGGCCTGCGACTCCCGGGGGGATAGAGCCTGCGAGCGGATCATTCCATAGCGCATCTCCAAGATCTGCGCTTCCCGGGGATCACTGACCAACCGACTGTGCAGTTGGACCTCCAAGTGCCCCAGCGTCTTACCCTTCTGGAGCTTCAGGAGCCGGAAGGGCCCAGCCATGCCCGCATGCTCCTCGTCACGGTCGGTGGGCATCACCTGGATGATGACGTTCCTTAACTGGCCGATCTCCAACAGGTGTTCGAGCTGCTTTCGCAACACCATTGTGCCCCCGATGGGTCGCCGCAGCGTCACCTCTTCCTGGACGAACGTGATCAGTGGCCGGGATGCCCGATCGAAGACGGCCTTTCGAGCCATGCGCGCTGCGACGAGGCGGTCGATCTCGTCCTCCGAATAGGCAGGCCGCCGCATCGCGTACAAAGCCTGGGCGTACTCCGGCGTCTGCAGCAGACCGTGGATGTGGTGGTTCGAGTAAGCCCCCATCTCGATGGCCTCGTCCTCCAGCTTGGCCAGATCCCGAACGTTCTTGGGATACCGCGCCCTCTCCACGTCCTCCTTCATCGCGGACAACTTCCCGCCCGCGCCCGTCACTTCATCGGCCTTGTCCAGGAAGTCCGGCTTGGGAATCCGGCGCCCGCGCTCCACCGACGAGACCATCTCCTCGCCGTACCCGATGGCATCGCCCAGCTCGGTCTGTCGCATCCCCGCGGCCTCGCGCCACATCTTGATCTGCCGGCCGACCGCCCTGAGTACGGCCTCGGCCTCCTCGTCCTCCACCTGCACCCCTCCACGTACGAGCCGTACGACTACGCGAACCACCCGGACAGTCACCCTGCGTACCGCGGTCGTCACTGTTCAGAGTAGGGAGGTATGGCCACGCTGGGTGACGTGAATCAGAAAACCCACCTCAGGGTCCAGCTGTCCGCCACCCGCAGGGGTGCCCGTCTCGCCCGTCTCCTCACCGAGCGTCAACTGGACGAGTGGGGCGTACCGTTCGAGGAGGCCGCGCAGGTGGTGGCGGAGCTGGCCGCCAACGCCGTACTGCACGGGCGGGTCAAGGGACGGGACTTCCGGCTCGGCCTGAGGCTGCACGACGACGGCACGCTCCGTATCGAGGTGACCGACGCCCGGGGTGACCGGATCCCGTGAACCCCGGACCCGGCAGACGGGGCGGCGGAGTCCGGCCGTGGACTACTGATCGTGGCGGCCTGTGCCCACCGCTGGGGCGTGGACGAAGCACCCGCCAACGCCAAGACGGTCTGGGCCGAACTCACACCGGGACGTGGCGGGGCGTGACCCGGCGGCTCCCGACGCAAAAGACCAAAGAACCGGGGAAAGAACCAACCCCACCCCCACCGCCCCCGTCGATCACCCGCCGGAGTGAATATGCCCAACGCAACTGGCGTGGCGGGGCAGTTGTGGTGCAACGTCGGCGAAAGCAACCCCCAGACATGCATCGGCCCTCGCCGGGACTGCCATCCCACTGCGAGGGCCTGATCACCAAGGAAGAAGAGAGCTTCCCGATGACTGACAAGCAGCGTAACGCGCCCGCGCGTCCGAAGACCCGGCATTCCTCCGGCGTCACCCACGTGAACGAACCCCACCACGACAACTTCACCGTGGTCGGCAATCACCTGGCCCAGCATCCCGAACTGTCCCTGGTGGCCATCGGCCTGGCGCTGCACATCCAGTCGTTGCCGGAGGGCACCCCGATCGGTATCAAGGCGCTGGCGGCAAAGTTTCCCGAGGGCGAGATCCGGATCGCGGCGGCTCTTCGCGAGCTGGAGGAACACGGATACCTCGCGCGTCCCAGGGAGCGTCTTCAATCGGGGCAAGTGACGACCCGGACGATCTCGTACAACAGGCCCAGGGCCGCGGTGGCCGCCGCGGCCCCGGCCGCCCCTGAGCCCGCGGCCGTGCCGAAGGCTCCCGCATCGTCCGGCAAAGCCAGTGAACTGCTGGTTGGCCTCCGTGCTCACGACTCCCGCCTTCTCCTCACCGAGCGGGACGTGATCCGCCTGGCTCCGGCCGTCTCCGAGTGGCTGGAGCGAGGTGTGCCACCCACGGCCGTCGTACGCACCCTGACGACCGGCCTGCCCCAGGACCCGATCAAGCACCCGGCGGCCTTCCTGCGACACCGCCTCACCAGCCAGCTGCCACCGCACCTCCCCACTCCGGCTCCCGGTCCGGTACCTCACCGCCCCTCCCCACTCCAGACCTGCGACGGCTGCGAGCGAGCCTTCCGGGCCCCGCACCCGGGCCGGTGCCGCGACTGTCGTGCGTCAACCGTGGCCGTGGCATGAGCGCCACGTCCCCGGCGTACTGCCGATTCCACCGGTACCGTACGAGGACCGAGTCACCCGCACCGGAGGTCATCGTGAGCGCCCAGACCGACGGCCCGTACGGACCGCTGATCCCCATGCCCGAGCTGACGCCGGACGCATTGCGGGCGGCGGTCGCGCGCATCGCTCCGAGTCGGGTCCCGGCCCTCACGCAGCACCTTTTCGAAGCCACGACCAATGCGCAGCAGACCCAGAGCCTGGCGCCACTGCGCGCCTTCGTACACTCCTGGGCCGTCTTCGTGGCGATCGAACGGCATCCCGAACGCGCTGCCCGACTCAGGGAGTTGGAGCGGATCGTGGATGCGGGGGAGCAGGACCCGGCGGCAGCCATCGCGGAGATCCGCGTGATCCGCGAGGTAGCCGAGGCGGAGGCGGGGCTGTGACGGACTGGGCTTGGGACTACAACCCGAGCGCCGAGTACGTCACGGGAGGTTTGCCGCCAGGAGCGGTGGCGGAGGTGGAGCGGCTCGCGGCCGAACTCGCCACACTCGGTCACGACGCCGTCAAGGTGGGTCGGCCTCTCGACCGTGAGGGCGGACTGCGCGAGTTCGACATTCTCGGCGGTCGCGGCTTCATCAGTTTCCTTGCCGTACCTCGCCATGAATGCGTCTATGTCTGCAACGTCACGTGGTACGGCTGACCTCGCCCTGACGCCCTCGGCGCTGCACGGAGTTCACCGCTCGGCCGCCGGGACGAGCCCCGGTGCGAACCGGTAGGAGATCGACTCCATCAGCGGCCTGCGCTTGGTGTTGTGGAAGGCCGCGATGCGCCACGCGCCGTCGCTCCCGCGGACCAGGGTGTACGTCTGGATCTTGCTGAGCTTGTGCGGCCGCTTGGCCTTGTAGGTGTCGCCGCGCCCGTTGACCACAGCCGTGTCCGGTCCTTGGAAACGGATGTCGATGACCTCGTCGGCGAGCTTGGTGCCCTTGAGGAAGCCCGTCCACAGGGTGCGGTGGCTGTCCACGATGTCCTGGCGCCCCTGGTAGAAGGTGCCGACGTAGGTGACGTAGGTGGCGTCCGGGGTGAACAGCTCGCCGTAGGCGTCGGCGTCGTGCCGCTCCCACGCGGCGACCAGGTCGTCCAGTACGGAGGTGATGGCGGCGACGTCGTGGGTGGCGTTCGACATGGTGGAGGTCTCCTCTGCTCGCTAGACTGCATGCAGAATCTGAACGAAAGCAGTATCTGCATCCGTGCAGATAAATTTAGGAGGGAACTCCGGTGATGGCAACCCCTGTGGGCGGCGGGGACGAGCACGTGATCTTCCGCCAGTACCTGGACGCGGTGGGCCTCCAGGGTCTGGCCAGCGCGGAGGCCGCCGGTCTGCACACGTCGGAGTGGTACGCGCTCAGCCTGATTGCGGCGGAAGGCGGGCTCACCTCGGGTGAACTGGCCACCAGGACCGGGCTGACCACCGGTGCCACCACGCGCCTGATCGACCGCCTGGAGCGGGCCGGGTACGCGCGCCGCACCGCCGACCCCAAGGACCGCCGGCGGGTGATCGTCGAACCGGTCCCGGACGCGCTCGGCCGGATCGAGGAGGTCGTGGGCCCCGCCCGCCGCCACATCGCCGAGATCCTCGCCCGCTACACCCCTGAGCAGCGCGCCGTGCTCTTCGACTACTTCGAGCACGCCGCACCCGCGTTCCGTGCGGCCACCGAGGAGATCCGCAAGTCGGTGGCGCCCAGGCGCAGGAGGGCCACCCGGCCCGAGGGTGGCGGCTGACCCCTGCGCCACGGTGCTTCAGCGCACCGCCGCGTCCCCCGTCACCACGGGCCGCACCTTGCTCAGCATCAGGTCCAGGAACTGGTCCGGGTGCCGGAACGATGCGAAGTGGCTCGCCTCCTTGATGAGGGCGAAGTCCTTCACGGGGGCCGTGACCTCCTCGTGGAAGCGGCGGGCCGGCTCCGGTGGGGTCAGGACGTCGCTGTCACCCTGGAAGAGGAAGAACGGGAGGCGGAAGGACGTGCCCTCGGCTCGTTCGTCGACCGTCATCGCCTGCGGGCCCAGCTGCTCGGAGAAGTTCATGCCCTTCAGGTACGAGCGCAGCCCGCGCAGGTTGTGGAACGGGGAGAACCAGAGCGAGCGGATCACCACCGTCTTCATCGTGTCGTAGGTCAGCGGGTCGGTCGTGACGGCGATCTTCGCGTGCTCCGACCACTCGTGTGCGGACCAGGCCGTTTGGTCCGGGCCCATCGCCACCACCTTCGCCAGCTCCTTCTTCTTGCCCGCCTTCTCCAGCCGGGCCAGCAGCGCCTCGTAGGACGACGAGGTGTCGCGGCCGCCGCCGATGATGTTCTGGTCGGTGCCGACGTACGCCGAGTACAGCTCGGGGTGGTTGCGGGCCAGCCGCAGACCGGTGACCGTGCCGAAGCTGTTGGCGACGAGGAGGAGCTTGGCGACGCCCAGGCGGTTGCGGACGTGTTCCGTCACCTCCAGGGCGTCGGCGTAGAGGCGGTCGAGCGTCATCTCGCCCTGGCCGGCCGGGCCGCCCGCCGCGAACGTCCTGCCCGCGCCCCGCATGTCCCAGCGCACGATCGTGAAGTGCCGCTCCCAGGCGCGGGTGCGTGGGACGAAGACCAGGTTGGAGGCGCCGGGGCCGCCGTGGATCTCCAGGATCACGGGGTTCGACAGATCCTCGCCGCGGATGGAGATCCACTGGTCGATGCCGCCGATGCGGACGTACGACCCCTCGTCGATGCCGTTCGGTGTGGTGATGCGCAGTTTCTTGGTGAGCGACGCGCGCTTGAGGGCCCGGTAGGTGAGCAGCATGAGTGTTCCCCCTAAACTGTTTATGCCGTCAGCAGTTGTGTTTACGATATATACAGTTGGTGGGCGGAGTCAACGGGCTTCGTCCGGACCGAAGGGGAGGGACCGCATGGCCGCCCGGAACAAGGAGCAGGACAAGCCGCGTGACCCGCGGGCGAGCCTCGCGCTGCTGTGGGGCGAGCAGGAGCAGCCCACCCGCGGGCCCAAGCCGAAGCTGTCCCCACAGCGGATCGCCGCGGCCGCCGTCGAACTGGCCGACGGGGAAGGGCTGGACGCCGTCTCGATGAGCAAGGTGGCCGGCGGGTTCGGCGTCTCGGCGATGGCGCTGTACCGGTACGTCCCGGGGAAGACCGAACTCGTCGAGCTGATGGTGGAGGCGGTGCTGGCCGAGGGCCCGGATCTGTCGGGTGTGCCGGGCGGGGACTGGCGGGCGGGGGTGCGGGAGTGGGTGCGGCAGTGTGCGCGGGTCTACTCCGCCCACCCCTGGCTGCTCTCCGCCACCGCGATGCGCCGCCAGGTCATGGGGCCGCGGCAGCTGCGCTGGCTGGATGCGGCGCTCGCCGCCCTCGAACCGACCGGCCTCGGCGCCGCCCAGCGGCACCAGGTGTTCCTGCTCCTCGTCGGACTCGTGCGCAACCTCGCTCAGCAGGTGTCCGACCACGATGAGGAGCAGGACCGGGAGTGGGACCGGCTCACCGGCGAACTCCTCGCCCGGCACGCGGACCGCTTTCCGGCCCTCACCAAGGCGATCGCCGAGGGGGCCTTCGATCCGGCCGGTGTCGACCCGCTCGACTTCGGCCTCGACCGGATTCTGGACGGGGTCGAAGGGCTCATAGCTGTGCGGGAATGACCGGGCGGGCATGATTTGCCCCCGTGAATCGACCGCCCCTGGTCGATTACAGTGCTGAGCGTCGTACGTACGGACGGTGCCGTGAGGAGGTCTGAGTGAGTACGACTTCCGTGGCCGTCTGGGGGCGCGCCGAACAGCAGGACTTCCGCAGCCGGGTGCGCGGCACCCTGCTCGGTGTGGCCGTCGGCGACGCGCTCGGTGGGCCTGCCGACGCGCTCGCCCTGGACGAGATCCGTTCCGTGTACGGCGGGGAAGGCCTGCTCGACCTGGCCTTCGGGCACGGGCGGCGCGGTACCGTCACCCACCACACCCAGCTCACCCTCTTCACGGTGGACGGGCTGATCCGCGCCCAGGTGCGCCGCGACACCGGCGCCTGGCATCCGCCGACCGATCTGCACCGGGCGTATCTGCGGTGGGCGGCCACCCAGCGGGACTGGGGGCCCGACGAGCGCCGCAAGGACGACGGCTGGCTGGCGCGGGAAGAGTGGCTGTACGCCCGGCGGGATCCGACCCGGGCCCTGCTCGTCGGGTTCGGCGACGAGACCATGGGCACGCTGGAGACCCCTAAGAACCCCGGCGAACTGGGCCCCGAGGCCGTGGCCCGCTCCGGCCCCTTCGGCCTGCTGGTCGGCTGGGAACCCCAGCTGGTCATCCAGCTGGCCGTGGAGTGCGCCGCCCAGACTCACGGCCACCCCATCGCCTACCTCTCGGCGGGCGCGTACGCCGTCATCGTGCACGCGCTCGCCCGCGGGGAGAGCCTGGACGGCGCCGTGCAGCGGGCCCTCGCCCTGCTCGCCGTCCGCCCCGGGCACCAGCCCGTCTCCGACGCCCTCCAGCACGCACTCGGCGCGGTACGGCAGGGGCTGCCCGGTCCGTCCCGGGTGGAGGAACTGGCCGGTGACGGCACGGCGGACGGTCTGCTGGCCGCGGCCGTGTACTGCGCGCTGGTGGGGGAGGACGTACGCCACGGCCTCTGCCTCGCGGTCAACCAGAGCGGCCCCTCCGCTGCGGCGGGCGCCCTCACCGGCGGCCTCCTCGGCGCCCTCCACGGCGAAACGGC
This sequence comes from Streptomyces sp. NPDC001816, assembly GCF_042892235.1. NCBI lineage: Bacteria > Bacillati > Actinomycetota > Actinomycetes > Kitasatosporales > Streptomycetaceae > Streptomyces > Streptomyces sp. NPDC001816. The sequence goes on along the minus strand of NZ_JBIATY010000004.1, from coordinate 334,930 downwards.
CCTGCCGCCGGCCTGGCTGGCCGAGCTGGAGGGCCGCCCGACGATCCTGGAACTCGCCGACGATTTCGCTATGGAGATGACCCAGGGGCCTGCACTGCACGGGCCTGCGGGGTCGTCGCCCGGGTGGCTGGCCCGCTACCCACGGGCCTGAGTGCGGGCGCGGGCGCCGGCGGCCAGGGGCTCTAAGCCCGGGTGCAGGTGTGCTCCGTCGTGCTGCCGTTCGCGTCCACATGCCTGATGTGCAGGACACCGTTGGCGTACATCACCTCCAGCCGCTGACCGGAATTGGTGCCGGATGTCCCGGGCGGCTGCCAGGGGAGGACCTGGTTCGCAGAGCTGCCGACCGACGCGGGGACGCCGGAGGCGGCGGCGCTCTGTTCGCCGGAGCTGTCACCGCCCATGTCCTCGGGGACGCTCATCACCAGCCGCCCGCCCTGGAGCGCCCAGGTGCCCTTGACCGACTTCCCGCCGGCGCCGTTCAGCGTCCAGACGCCGTCGTCGACGACCGCGGAGAACGAGACTTTCTCGCCGCCGGGCATCGTGGAGGTGACCTTCCAGGTGCCGCGGACGAAGGCCGCGAACGCCTTGCCGGTCACCCCGGGGGCGGGGGAGGACGACGAGCCGCCGCCGGAGCCCCCCTTGGTGCCGTCGCTCCCGTCGCCCGTGCCCTTGCCCTTGCCCTTGGCCGCGGACTCGTCGTTCCCGTTACCCCTGCACGCGGCGAGCAGCGACGCACCGACGCCCACGGCGAGATAGCGCAGGGCGGTACGGCGGCCCACCGTCCGGGAGGCCGCCCGTATTCCGTCCAGACTCATCGTTTCCCCGTTCCTGCCTGTTGAAGATCAACCGGCAGATTACAGGGGCTGGTTGGGCGCCCCCACGACGTCGTCGCCCGCTCCGGCCGGCACCGGTACGGCAGCCACGCCGTCCCCGTCCGTGTTGACCTTCTCGATGACGGCCAGCCGCTCGGGGGTGTCCTCCGGCTTCAGGTAGCCGATGAGGATGTACAGGACCAGGGAGACCGCCAGCGGGATCGAGACCTGGTACTGGAGCGGGACTCCGCCGTCGACGTTCCAGTTGATGGGGTAGTTGACCAGCCAGAAGGCCAGCAGGCCCGCCGCCCAGCTGGTGAGTGCCGCCGTCGGGCCGGAGCGGCGGAACGGGCGGAGCAGACCCAGCATCATCGGGATCGCGATCGGGCCCATGAGACCGGCGACCCACTTGATGACGACCGTGATGATGTCCTTGAAGGCAGGGGAGTTGACCTGTGTCGCGACCGCCATGGACAGGCCGAGGAAGACGACGGTCGTCACCCGGGCCGCGATCAGACCCGAACGCTCGGTCCACGACCGTGCCTTCGCCGACACCACCGGCGCCACGTCCCGCGTGAAGACCGCGGCGATCGCGTTCGCGTCCGAGGAGCACATGGCCATCGTGTGGGAGAAGAAACCGACGATGACGAGGCCCAACAGGCCGTGCGGCAGGAGTTGTTCGGTCATCAGGGCGTACGAGTCCGAGCCGTCCGGCTTCTGCGCGTGGACGAGCAGCGGGGACATCCACATGGGGAAGAAGAGGACGACCGGCCAGACCAGCCACAGGATCGAGGACAGGCGTGCCGAGCGCTCGGCCTCGTACGCGCTGCCCGTCGCCATGTAGCGCTGGGCCTGGTTGAGCATGCCGCCGTTGTACTCGAAGAGCTTGATGAACAGGAACGCGAGCAGGAAGACCGTGCCGTACGGGCCGACCAGTGGCTTGCCGTGGCCGTGCAGCGCGGGCTCGTCCCAGGCGCCGAAGAAGCCGATGTTCTTGTCGTCCAGCTTCAGCACGACCGCGACGAACATCGATATGCCGGCCAGCAACTGGATGACGAACTGGCCGAGTTCGGTCAGCGCGTCCGCCCACAGGCCGCCGATCGTGCAGTAGACGGCGGTGATGGCGCCGGTGATGAGGATGCCCTGGTTCAGTGACACCCCCGTGAACACCGACAACAGGGTCGCGATCGCCGCCCACTTGGCGCCCACGTCCACGATCTTCAGCAGCATGCCCGACCAGGCGAGCGCCTGCTGCGTGGGCAGGTTGTAGCGGTTCTTCAGGTACTCCAGCGGGGAGGCCACATGGAGCCGGGACCGCAGCCGGTTGATGCGCGGCGCGAACAGCTTGGAGCCGATGGCGATGCCGAGCGCGATCGGGAAGGACCAGGTGATGAAGGAGGTGACGCCGTAGGTGTAGGCGATCCCCGCGTACCCGGTGAACATCACCGCGCTGTAGCCCGACATGTGGTGCGAGATGCCGGACAGCCACCAGGGCATCTTGCCGCCGGCCGTGAAGAAGTCGCTGACGTTGTCCACGCGCTTGTGCGACCAGACTCCGATCGCGACCATCACTCCGAAGTAGCCGATCAGCACGGCCCAGTCGAGACTGTTCATGTGCTCGATCGTGGGTGCGTCCACGTGAACACGACAAGCAAGTGTAAGGTCAAGTCAGGGTAAAGATGTTCGGTGAGATGACTGTCGTTCAGCTACGTGAACATCTGGATGAGCGGCTATCGCATCAGCTCCCCCGCATTGACCAGCAACGACTGCCCCGTGACGGCCCTTGCCCGGTCCGAGGCCAGGAACACCGCCGCGTCGGCCACGTCCCCGTCCGTCGCCAGCTCCGGCAGCGCCATCCGCTCCGCCAGCCGCCCGAGCACCTCCGCCTCCGGCACCCCTTCCGTGTGCGCGGTGAACTGGACGTACGCCTGCACCGGCGGCCCCCACATCCAGCCCGGCAGCACCGTGTTGACCCGGATCCGGTCCGGCCCCAGCTCCCGTGCCAGTGAGTACATCGCGCTGGTCAGCGCCCCCTTCGAGGCGGCGTACGCAGCCTGCTTCACCTGCGAGGGCGCGGCGATCGCCGACTGCGTCCCGATGAACACGACGGATCCGCCGCCCGCCGCCCGCAGAGCCGGCAGGCACGCCCGCGTCATCCGCAGCGTCCCCAGCAGGTTCACGTCGATGACCGACTGCCAGGTCGCGAAGTCCGCGTCCTCGACCCCGCCGAAGTAGGAGTCCCAGGCGGCCACGTGCACCACCGCGTGGACGGCCCCGAAGCGTTCCCGCGCCAGCGCGGCCAGCGCCTCGCACTGCCCCTCGTCGGTGATGTCGGTCGCCCGGTACGCCGTGTGCCCGCCGGCCGGATCGATCTCGGCCGCGCTCTTGGCGAGGTTCGCCTCGGTGCGCGCCCCCAGCACCGCGTTCCCGCCGTCCCGTACGACGGCCGCGGCGACCTGATGGCCGAGCCCGGCCCCGACCCCGGAGACGACGACGGTCTTGCCTGCGAGCAGTGACATGGCGGACCTCCAGCTGTCCTGGCTCTGGCGCATCATCTGACGGGGCGTCAGAGTATGGGTGAGTGGAGGAGGACGGAAGGGGAGCAGCGTTCATGTCCGAGGAGACCGACACCCGTAGCGAGACGTACGCCGAACTGGCCGCCGTGGGCCCCTATGGAGCCGACCTTGGCCACGCCCTCATCACCATGGTCGAGCCACATCCCGGCCGGGAGCGCGAATACAATCGCTGGTACGAAGATGACCACTTCATCGCCGGCGCGATGGCCATGCCGTGGATGTACGCCGGGCGCCGCTGGGTCGCCACGCGAGACCTGCAACTCCTGCGCTACCCCCAGACCTCCTCCGTCGCGCAGCCGGTGACGGCCGGATGCTACATATCCGTCTACTGGATCACCGCAGGCCGCTACGCCGACCACATGCGGTGGACCGTCGGCATCAACAAACGCCTCAACCGCGACCACCGCGTCTTCCAGGACCGCACGCATGTTTTCACGGCCTTCCAGGACCATGCGGCGACGATCTACCGCGACGGTGGCGAGGGCCCTCGCGACATCCACGCCCTGGACCACCCCTACACCGGGCTCGTCGTCCAGGTCATCGACACCTACTCCCCCGCCAGGCGCGCGGACCTGCTCGCCTGGCTGTGCGACGACCACCTCCCCAAACGGCTGGCGGGCTCACCCGCGGCGATGGTGACCGTCTTCGCGCCGACGTCGCTGCCCCTGGATCGGATGACCTACGTCAAGCAGGTCGAGGGGGTCGGAACCCGGCTGACCCTGCTGTGGTTCCTCCAGCGCGACCCCCGCGACACCTGGCCCGAGCACTTCTCGGACCTGAACACGGCAGTGGCGGCTTCGGGGCTGGGTGACGTGCAGTTCGTCGCACCGTTCATACCAACGGTTCCCGGTACGGACCGATACGTGGACGAGTTGCGATGAGCCCTCCGGGGCCAGGCGCACCCGCGCCTGCATCACGCCTGTGACGATGCCGTCGCCGCGTCACTCGGCACCGACGCCGCATTCGTCAGGGGTTGGGAGCGGTGTACGGCGGATGGTGGACGGCCGTCCAGCCCCTCGGCCCTGTTCGACCCGCGCGATCGCTACGGGCGCCTCCTAAGTTGCTCTCCATCACTGTCGGAACGTTGGTAGGAGCCCCTACAGTGGTGCGCCCCCGGGCAGAAGCCGGGAAACCAGGCTTATTTCAGGGAAAGAGCCAACATGACACCAACACCTACGCGCCGGTTATGGCCCTGGGTCGTGGGGTTTGTCTGCGGAGTCGCGATCGTGGCCTTGATTGTCGTGGCGATCGTGACGGACCTGGGCACGGCGGGTGCCGTCGCCAGTGTGGTCAGCGGAGTGGTCGCGCTGGCCGGTCTCACCTTATCCGTGTTCACCCTGGTGACGGCGGGCAACCGCACCGGTGGCACGGTGAGCGCCGGCGGCGAACGGGCGGTCGCCGTCGGGGGCAACGCCGGGCGGGTGATCACCGGTGACCACACCACGGTCCTGCCCACGACACCGGCACCGGCTCCCGCGGCCGCTCCCCCCGTCACTCCCCCGGCGACGCCCTCCCCGGCCTCCCAGCCGGACGTGTCGGCGTCGGGAAACCGCGCTGCGGCGGTGGGCGGCAACGCCGAGGAGATCATCACGGGGGACGGTACGCACCTTTGATACGTCGCATGACCGGTCTGTTCCGCCGCCGCTCCCCGGGCGCGGACGCCGCGACGGCCCTGGAGGCACCCACTTCAGGGCCGTCGGCCGCCTCGCCGGAGCCGCACGTCCCTGCATCACCCGTCCCCGCATCGGCCACTCCCGTCACCCCGGCCGTTCCCCTTGTCCCCGGCACCCCCACCGTCACGGCCCAGGCGCAGGGCGACCGGTCCGTCGTGGTCGCCGGGGACGCCGGCCTCGTCATCAGCGGTGACGGAAACGTCCTGCTCACCGTGGCCCCCGGCACGACGCCCGAACCGTCCCCCAAAGAGATCGACGCCGCGATACGCAAGTACGCGCACCGCATGCGCGAAACCTACGGACGCCTCGACCTCGCTGTGATCACCCCGCTGGACGACCAGCACGCGCAACCGGTCGTCCGCCTCCAGGACGTGTTCGTCCCTCCCCTGGTGCGGGCCGAGTCCCGGCCGGTGGACCTGCCCAGGGACCTGGTCCGGCGGCTGCTGGAGCAGGGTGAACTGCTGGCGGATCAGCTCACCTGGCCGACGGACGCGCTCACCTCCGTCCGCGCGCGCGGCGCTCACCTCGGGCGGCTCCGCCAGTCCGTGCTCTCCCTGCTGGCCGCACCGGGCAACCGCTGCGTCGTCCTGCTCGGCAATCCCGGATCGGGCAAGTCCACCGTCGCGCGATACGTGGCCCTGACACTCCTGGCCGACGCCGAACCACCCCGCCCTGCTTCAGGCGGACGGAACACCGCCCTCGACGCGCTCGCCGGCACCCTTCCCGTCATCATCGAGCTGCGCCGCTTCGCCGAACCGCGCTGGCGTAAGGTCGGCTTCGAGGACCTGCTGCGCCATCTGCACAGCGAGGAGGGGCTGTCCGTCCCGTACGAGGTCCTGCGCCTGCGGCTGGACCAGGGCCGGGCCCTGGTCGTCTTCGACGGTCTCGACGAGATCTTCGCTCCACGTCTGCGCCAGGAAATGGAGCGCAGGATCGCCGAGTTCGCCAGGGCCAACCCACTGGCCCGGGTCGTCGTCACCTCCCGGACGATCGGGTACGAGGACGCGGTACTGGACGAGGCCGGGTTCGGGCACCACGTGCTACAGGATCTCGACCAGCCGCAGATCGAGACGTTCGTCCGCCGCTGGTACGCGATCGCCTGCCCGCACGATCCGGGACTGGCCGACCAGTTGAGCGGCCGGCTTGTCGGCGCGCTGCACCGGTCCCGGCAGATCAGGGAACTGGCCGGCAATCCGCTGCTGCTGACCATCCTCGCCATCATCGGCCGGCGGCGTTCGCTGCCCCGGCACCGCCGGGGCGTCTACGACCACGCCGTGAGCGTGCTCGTCGCGCACTGGGACCTCGACGCGAAGTTACTGGACGAGGCGCTGCCGGCTGCCGTGGCGGACGTACTGGGGCCCGACGAGCGCATGGAACTGCTGGAGTTCCTGGCCCGCCGCATGCAGGAGGGCCGTTTCGGCATCGCCGGCAACCAGATCCACAGGAGCGAACTCCAAACCGTGTTCCGGGAGTTCCTGGAGCAGTACGCGCTGCCCGAGCCGGACGTGCGGGCCGGTGCCCGCGCGCTCCTCGCCCATCTGTGGCGACGCAACTTCATCCTGGCACGGTACGGCGGCGACGTGTACGGCTTCGTCCACCGGGCCTTCCTGGAGTACCTGGCCGCCCGGGACATCGCCGCCCGCTACCGGGACCGGCGGAGCTGGACCGGCGTACAGGACCTGCTGGACGACGTCGTCACCCGGCATGCCGCCGACCCCTCCTGGCGCGAGGTGCTGCTGCTGCTCGCCGGCCAGCTGAACGACCGCGAGGCGGCGGCCATGGTCGAGCACCTGCTCGCCCTGTACCGTCGCAGCGCCAACCCCGGCATCCTCGTCCTGGCGACGCGCTGTCTGGCCGAGTTCGGCCGGCCGCAGCTGCTCGCCGCGCAGAGCAGGATGGTCGTCGACGAACTCACCACCGCCCTGTCGGTCGGCCCCGGTGACGGTCTGAGGGAGCTGGGACCGGTCCTCGCCGGTCTGCCCGAGTCGTGGGAGGGGCGGGCCCGTTACCTGCGCTGGTTCCATCTGAGCGGACAGTTCGTCCCCGAGTACCGCTTCTACGAGGACGGCGGGCTGGTCATCTCGGAGGAGTCCGCCGCCGCGCACCTGGCCTGCCACCTGTACGAGGACCCGGCCCGGCTGCGGACACTGGCCCGCTTCCACGAAGGCGGCGGCATCCGGGCCGCCGCCCTGCGGGTGCTGGCCGAGCACCGCCCCCGGGACGGACGCGGTCTGGAACTGGTGCTCGAACGCGCCGTCACCGATCGCGACGACCGTGTGCGCCGTACCGCGCTGCAGGTACTGGGTGAGCACTGGTGGCGCGAGGAGCCGGTGCAGGCGCTGCTGCGGCGACGCGTCGCCGAAGAGTCCAGCGACTACGCCCGCGGTGCCGCGCTGACGGCGCTGGCCCAGCGGTGGGCGGACGACGAGCGGACTCCCGAAGTGCTCTGCGCGCAGGCCGAGAACGCGGGGTCCGCCCATGTGGCGCGGATCGCCTTCGGCCTTCTCGGACAGCACTGGGCCGACCGTCCGCAGGTACGCGCGCTCGCGTACCGCGCACTCGGCTCCGCCGTCGGCGCCGTACGGGCCGGTGCGCTGCGGATGGTCGCCGAGCATTACGAGCCGCGCGAGCACGTTCCGGCGCTGTTGCGCGAGCGCGCCGCCTCCGACCAGGACCCGCTCGTCCGTTCCACCGCGCTGACGCTGCTGGCCGAACGGTGGCCGGAGGACATCCTGGAGCCCGGCCTGCTGCGGGAGCGCGCCGTGGAGGACGCCGCGCCCTCGGTGCGCCGGGCCGCGCTGCGCGCACTGGCCGACCGGTGCGCCGCCGACCCGGACGTATGGACGTTCCTGCTGAGCAGGGTCGCCGAGGAGCCGCGAGGCGGGGCGCGCGCGTTCCTGCTGCGGTTGCTCGGCGAGCGGCGGCCCGACGACGAGCGGGTGGCCGCCGTGCTGCTGGATCACGCGGCTCACGACCGCAACGGGGCGACCCGGCTGGAGGCGCTGCGGATCGTCGCCGGACGGCGGCTCACCGACGAGCGGGCCGGGGATCTGCTGCTGGTCCGCGCCGTCGAGGAGGGGGACCCGCTGCTGCGCGCCGCCGCGGTGCGGTTGCTGGCCGGTCAGTGGCCCGACGGCGACCCCCGGGCCCGGCGGCTGCTGCTGGAGCGGGCGGTGGACGACCCCGACAGCCATCCCCGGGTGGTCGCGCTCCAGGTGCTCGGCACCCAGTGGCCCGAGGATCCCGAGGTGCGCCGCCTGCTGGTCGAGCGGGCCGTCGACGACTGCGCCGCCCGGCCGCGCGCGACGGCGCTGGACCTCCTCGGTGAACGGTACCCGCAGGACGAGGAGGTGCGGGCGCTGTTCGCCGACCGGGCGGCGAACGACCTGGCGTGGCACCCGCGTGAAGCGGCCTTCCGGCACTGGTTGCTGGGCCTGGAGGAGGAGGCGGCGTGGGCCCTGGTCCGCGACCGGGCGCGCCACGATCCCGATCCCGCTCTGCGTGAACTGGCGATGCGGATGCTGGTCTGGCAGTGGCCGCACCTGCCGGGGACGGCGGAGGCGGTGGAAGAGGCGTTGCGGCACGAGCAGCCGCGGCCGGTCAGGGTGCCGGCCGGGAAACACCATGCCGTTCTCACCGCCCTGCGGGAGCGGCCGGGCGCCGGGGACGTGGCCTGAGGTGGGCGGCCGGCGCCGGACCGGCCGTACCGGTTTCACCGTTTTCATCGAAAGACCGTTCCGGAACGGTTGTTTTCGGCAAAATGGCAAGGGAAAGTCCGAGGGAGGGGCACGGCGGCGGGGGGTCGCCGAAAGAGTACGAGGCTTCGTACTGGCCGCCGCCCGGCTGGCGGTGCTGGAATTGCCGCCACGGGGGCAGGGCCCGTGGCGCCGGGGGTTCACGCAGAGTACGTCGGCTGCGTGAGTTCGCCGTCGACCGTGACGGCTTGGCTCTCGTCTCTTCGTTTCTCGTCTGCGACGGCTGTTCATGCCGTCATGCCGACCGGTGCTTTCGCGCACCTTCGGTGAAAGATCATGCGTGGGGGTTGATCATGCACACTACGTTTCGCGGTCGGCGACTGCGAAGAATTCTTCTTTCCGGTTCGTTTCTGATCACTGCGTCGGCCTGTGCGGCGTGCTCCCCGTCGGGGAGTTCCGGCTCCGGGGCGGCCGGCATCAGTGACGACTCCTTTCCGGCCGCGACCCGGCCCGGCGCCGTCGTCGTGGTCTGCCTCGACACGTCCAGTTCCTACCCCACCGCCGAGCGTGAGTCGGCGCGGAACGCGGTCGCCAAGGCCTTACCGAAGCTCGTCGTTCCTGGTCGGAAGGCCAGCACGGTCTACGTCTACACGATCGGCGTCAACACGTACGGCAAACCGCCCAGGCTGGAGTTGAACATCCCGGCCCTGCGGGACAAGCCGGCCGCCGTCGGCACGAGTTCCGGTCCCCTTCAGGGCAGCCGGGTGTCCGGAAACGCGGAGAAATTCGTCGAGCGGTGGGGCGAACTGCGTGATCAGGCGCTCTCCGCCGCCCGGACCGAAGGGCGGCGGCTGGGCGCCCTGAAGGTGTCGGCATCCGAATCGGGAACGGATCTCGGCGGCTGCCTCAAGAACGCGTCCGAGCAGTTCGCCGACCCCTCCCGGAAAGGCCCCCGCCACCTCGTGATGGCGTCCGATCTGGACCCCAACGGATTGCAGCAGCAGTCCACGGCGCGCATGGCCGGAGCGACTGTGTCGGTCGTCGACTTCACCTGTTCGCAGGCCGTCCGGTGCGACGCACGGAAAACCCGGTGGACGAAGAAGTTCCGTGAACTCGGCGCTTCCGCGGTCGCTATCACCCGTCCCGGATATCCCGAGCACCTTTTCGAGGACTCTGCGGGTTCCACGGGAGGCGGCGCGTGAGCGGCATTCCGGTCATCGTCTGGGCCGGCGTCGCCTGTCTCCTGCTGCTGCCGCTGTCCGCCTTCCTGCGCAGGCAGTTGCACACCATCGCCGTCGCCGTGGCCCAGTGGTGCGCGTACTGCTTCGGACTGGTGACGGCGGATCTGCAGGCAGCCGCCGACAACACCGGCCGCGCGGTGTCCGCCGCCCGGCACGGCATCTCCAAGGGCGGCTGGCCGGTGTGGCCGCTGATCGCCGCGATCATCGCGGTGACCGGGGCGTTCCTGTTCGTCAGGTCCGAGTACTACCTGGTCTCGCTGACCGCCAAGGCCATCTTCGCCCCCGACCAGTACGACGCCACCAAGGGCGTGATCCACGCCAGCGGCCCGGAACTGGAGATGGCCAAGTCGGTGGCCTGGGTCTTCGTGGGCGGGACGCTGGTGCTGGGCGGACTGCCGTTCGTCCTGGCCGACCGCAACTCGCACCGGGTCGGCCCGCTCGACCAGCAGCCGCGCAGCGTCAAGCGCGCCGTCACCGGCGCGGTCTACGTGCTGTCGGTGGTGGCCGTGGTGGGCTCGATCATCCTCGGCTGTTACCGCGCCTACCTGACCACCAGCGGGAACAGGGCCGCGACCGGAATGGACAGCGTGGCCGCGTACGCGGCCGGCGGCGCCACGGCCGCCATCACCAGCGTGGGGTCGCTCGCGGTGGGTTGGGCGGTGGACTACGCGCTGATGGGCGTGTGGCTGCTGCTCGTGGCGCTCGTGCACGTGGTGTTCCGGCTGGCCCTGCTGCCTGCCCGCATGGTGACCGACCTCGCGCACCGCAACGCGTCGGTCATCACCCCCACCACCGTGGAAGCCGTGGCCCGGCTCGGCGGCGCGGGCGCCTCCCGGCGACGGCGGTCCAGGACCGGCGTCCAGATGGACGACGAGGACCCGTCCGGGCGGGCCGGGGAACGCCCGGCCGAGAGCATCAGTGACGACGTGGACGCACCGGTCATGGTGGTGCCGCCCGGCAGCACCTTCGCCGGCCGGTGGCAGGTCGTGGACAACCTCCCGAACGCCGACACCCCCGGGTACGCGGCCGCCGTCCTGCTCTGCCGGGACCTGCGCCAGGCGGGGACACCGGCCTCCTTCGTCATCAAGCTGCTGTCGAAGGAGGGCCGCAACGCCAAGGAGTGGCGCAGGGAGCTGGAGGCCGCCGAGAAGGTGCGCAGCGACTGGGCGGTCAAGGTGCTCGACAGCGGCGCGACCGGGAAGTGGCTGTGGACGGTCACCCCGCACTACGTACCGGGTTCGCTCGCGGTCTACGGACGCGGCGTGGTCAGGACGAGGCCCCTGAACTGGTGCCTGACCATGGTCGAGCAGCTGCTGTGGGGACTCGACGCGGTCCACGAGCAGGACATCGCGCACCTGGACATCAAGCCGCAGAACGTCCTGCTGTCCTGGGAGGGCGACGAACAGCGGAATCTGCGCCCCGCGCTCGCGGACTTCGGCCTGGCCAGGCAGTTCTCGCAGGCCAACTCCACCCAGAGCGACCGCCCGCGTGGCACCCCGTTCTACATGTCCTACGAGCAGATGACGGTGACCAAGTCCCGCGACGACCGGTCCTCCCTGTCGGACATCTACGCCATGGGCAGCCTGCTGTACTGGCTGATCTCCGGCAAACCCGCTCTGTCCCGCGAGGCCAACGCCCTCTCCGAGGACCCGGACATGATGCACATCGCGGAACTGATGAAGCGCAACCACCGCCCGGCACGGCTGGACGAGCTGGTCACGGGCCTGCCGAAGAACGTTGCGGACCTGGCCGACCAGTGGCTGTCCTACGATCCGCACCAGCGCCTCACCGAGCAACACCAGCGCCTCACCGAGCAAGAGGAGGCGACACCGGCCAAGAACGCGCTGCTCATGCTGCGCCAGGTGACCCGGGAACTGATGAGGGACGATCCGAACGCACTGGACATGCCCGTCGGACCGGACATCGCGCTCAGCGGTCTGCCCAGCGGCGCGGAGGAGAGCCTCAGCGACGAGGCGGACACCGAGACGGAGTCGGAGTAGCCGCCATGCTGAAACTCGTGAGCCTGATGGCCATCTTCCTGACCATCCCCCTTCTCGCGGTGGTGATCCTCTTGTGGAGAGAACTGCGCCTCACCTTCGTACGCCGTTCCCGGCACCAGAACGACGCCTCGACCAGGCCCGGTCCGTCGGCCGCGCCACTGCACGGCCAGGCGCCGACCGACCGTGGTGCGCCGAAGAAGGGTGCGCATGCGGCGGCACCCGCCAAGGAGCACACCCCCGCGGCACCCGGTCACGGTGTTCCGCCCCTGCTGCGGGAGCCGTCGCGTACGCTGCCGGCGCTCAGTCCGCCGGCGGCCGCCGGCGGACAGCCCCCCGCGCAGGACGAGACCTCCGCGGAGGAACAGCATTCGTCCGAACCGCTCGTGACACCCCGCAAGTCGCTTCCCGCACTGCCACCCGAAATGCGTCCGGAGGTCCCGGGCACCGGGGCGTCACGGGAGTTGGTGCTGCCGTCGGGGACGGCCCCGCAGCGAGAGTGCGAGGACGGCGCCGAGGTGTGGCTGCACGCCGGAGCAGCGACCACGGCCGGCCGGCACCGCCGACGGAACGAGGACTCCCACTTCGCGGACACGGATCTGCTGGTCGTGGCCGACGGTGTCGGTGGTGCTCCGGCGGGCGAGGTCGCCTCGAAGCTGGCCGTCGAGGCGGTCGTCCAGGCCTGGCGGCGCGGCGCTCAGCGCACCCACCATCACCTCCAGGGAGGTTTCCGGGACGCCAACGCGGCGGTCCTGCAGCACGTCAAGGGCAATCCACGGCTGCGGGGCATGGCCACGACCCTGGACGCCTGCGCCGTGATCGGCGACCGGATCGTGGGGGCGCACGTCGGGGACGGCTATGTATGGGCGGTGCCTCCCGAGCGGACATCGGTGCGGCAGATCACCAAGCCGCACTCCGCTCCGCAGGGTCCGCTGCTGAGGATGATCGGCTCGTCCGTACCGGTCCGTCCCGACCTGTGGGCGATCGACGCCCGTCCGGACACCCGGCTGGTGCTGTCGAGCGACGGACTGCCGGCCGACCTGGACGAGCGGGAGCTGCGCGGGCTGATCATGTCGACCGCCGACATGGCGCCTGCGGAAACCGCTTCGATTCTGATGAAGTCTGCTCTCAAAGCAGGAGGAACGGATAATATCACCGTAATTGTCGCCGATGTGGTCCTCAGTGGATCAATCGAGCAGCCATTCTTGTTCAGTGAGTGATCGGGGGGTCATGCACGCCGCACCACGAGCGACCATCGAGCTCCAGACCCGGGACGGCCTGAGGTCCTTCCAGCTCGACCCGGAGGAGACCTTCTACCTCACCCGGAAGGTGGTCGCACAGGACGACCCGGAGGTGGAGCGCTTCCTCTCCCGCCGGCCCGACTGCCCGCAGATCGCCTACCTCGCGGGCCGCTGGACCCTGTTGAACGAGTCCCGCAGCCGACGCGTCAGGGTCGCGCCCCCGCGCGGCGGATACGAGGAGGTCGGACGGGGCGGGGCGGTCCGCCTCAACCCCGGCCGGACCGTCCTCTACTTCGGACCGAAGGGCGAGATCCAGGTCGGCGTTGTGATCGGGCCGGCAGCCGAACCGGACGGGGAGACCGAAACCCAGTCAGGGACGGTGACCTACCGCGGACCCGAACCCACCCCCCAGGTGGAGCGCATGCTCGTCCAGCAGTCGTCCAGGACCGTTCTGGTCGCCGTCCTGGCCCCCTGGCTGTCCGGGGACCCCGCACTGCAGGACCTGAAGGACCGCGCGGTGGCCGCGCAGTGCGCCGGCTTCAGCGTGGGGTACGTCGACAAGGTGCTCAAGGAGGTCAGGGCGGGGCTGTGGCCGGACACCGCCGCGCGCCCCAGCCGCGCCGAACTCGCCGAGTACTTCCTGACCCGCGGTCTGCTCGGCGCCGCCGACATGCTCACCCTCCGCCATGTCGCCTGCGGTCACCACCGCTCCCACTGACGCCCGAGAAACTCGCCCGGCACGGTGGGAAGCGTCGGACGCGTCGCTGGAATTGGAGATCCCCACGATCCCGGGCACGGACAAGTACGTCGCGGAGCTTCGCAGCTGCCAGTGAGGCTCACTTCAGCTCGTCCGGGCAGGGGGTACCCCGCGGCAACTGGTACGGCGCAGCCAAGTGATACGTCCCGGCCTTCGGCGCGAGCAGCATCGTCCACTTGTCCCCCTTGGAGTCCTCCGGCGTCTCCATCAGGCACCCGTTGACGTTGTCGTACGTCAAGCCGTCGGAGGACTTCTGCGGCGGCTTGAGACTCTTGCCCTGCCCGTCGACGACGCTCAGCCAGGGCGAGTACGGGATCTTGATCAGGATCCGCCCCGGCTTGTGCACCTGCAGCGTCATCTCGCCCTGCTCGGCCCGGTCCACCACCGTGTTCGGCTCGGCGAGCGGTGTCGGATCGGTCACCCGGAACAGCTGCCAGTTGGCGTCGCCCCAGATCTGTTTCAGGTACGGCATCCCGCGCTGCAGCAGCTGCCGCTCGCGCTCGCCGCCGTCCCCGTCCGGCTCGTCCTTGGGCAGCACGACGAAGTGCACGGCCCACCGCTGGAGCCACTCGTGGTAGTTCGCCGAGTTGAGCGTGTCGTCGTAGAAGAGCGGGTTGCGCTCCATGTCGGCCTGCCGGAGCCAGCCGCGGGCCAGGTTGAAGTCCGGCGCGAGCGCGGAGGCCTCGCGGTGCGAGCGCACCGGGACCACCTCGACCCTGCCCTTCTCCGCGCCGACGTTCTGGAGCTGGTTGACCAGCGGCGCCAGCTCCCGGGCCCAGGACGCGGCAGGGGTCGTGTGGATGATGTCGTCGACCGTCTTGAAGCCGATCCAGCCGACGAAGCCCAGGAACGCCACCACGGTCGCGTACCACTTGCGCGAGCGCGGCACCGTGTACGGCAGGGCGGCGATCAGCGCCGCACCCGCGAACAGCATCGGCAGCCGCGAGATGTTCGAGCCGATCTGCGAGTTGATCAGCCAGACCAGGACGACCCCGAGGCTGTAGACGGCGGCCGTCAGCCGTACGGTGATCCACTCCTTGGGGACGAGGAACAGGCACAGCAGGCCGTATGCCAGGGGCAGGATCACCGAGCCGAAGATCATCGGCTGGGTGCCCGAGAACGGGAACAGCCACGTCGAGACGGCGACCACCGCCGTGGGCGCGAGCCCCAGCGCCCACGCGCCGGGCCGCCGCTTCTGCAGGAACAGCGCGACCGCGACCAGGCCCACGAACAGTCCCGCGACCGGCGAGGCCATCGTGGCGAGCGCCGCCAGCGGGGCGGCTACCAGGGCCTTCGCCCAGCGTTTGAACCGCCACCGGTAGGGCCAGCAGAAGACGGCCGCGACCGCGCCGAGCGCGAACATCGTGCCGAGCCCGAAGGTCACCCGCCCGGACACCGCGTTGCAGATCAGCGCGAAGACCCCGGCCATCGCGGCCCACAGCGGGTTCTTCACCGCCCGGCTGCGGATCAGCACGAGCGTCAGCAGGCCCGCCGAGACCGTCCCGGCGATCATCATCGTCGTACGGACGCCGAGGACCGACATCAGATACGGCGACACCACGCTGTACGACACCGGGTGCATGCCCCCGTACCAGGCGAGGTTGTACGCCGAGTCCGGGTGCCGGCCGACGAACTCCGCCCAGGCGTCCTGGGCCGCGAGGTCGCCACCGCTGTTCGCGAACGTGAAGAACCAGACGATGTGCAGAAGGCCGGCGAGAGCGGTGACCGACAGCACGGGGTGCAGCAGGAGCCGCTGGCGCAGGGGCTCGGCGGCGGCGAGGAGTCGGGCGAGCCGGCCCTGAGGTGCGGTCGTACGGCCGTACGGTTGGTCGTCCGTCCGGCCGTCTGTCCGCTCGTCTGCGCCGCTGTCCGTGTGGCTGTCGGTGCGGCTGTCGCTACGGTCGTGGTGACGACCGTCCGTGTCGGCGCGAGCGTCCGTGTCAGCCGTGGACAGGCGTATTCGAGGGCCGGATCCCGGGTCCGGGTCGGCGTCGTCCGCGCGTGTCCGCTCCGTTGTGGCCACCTGAAGGCACTCCCCGTGTCCCGTCTTCTGTTCTCGGCCGTGTCCCTCGGTGTTACCGGCCGCTTCTCGTCCAGTTCGCGGCCCCGTCCCATGGACCGGCGAGCTGCCCCGTTTCGTGACGCTAGCACGCACCCCGCCGACGGGCTCCGTCGGCGGGGTGGGGGAGCGGTGAAGCGGGCCTACGGCTCAGCCGAGACGGGTCAGCTTGTCCGTGAAGCCGGGTTCGGTCAGGTCCTTCTGCAGTGCCACCGGGACCGTCACCGCACCGGCCGAACCGTCACCCACGGTGAGCGAGCCGACCTTGGTGCCGGCCTTCGCGGTGTGCGGTACGGCGTCCGAGGTGAAGGACAGTTTCACCTTCAGACCGGCCCAGCCGGCCGCCGTGACGTCCTTCGTCGCCACGACCGGCGTACGGCCGCCGAGGCCGTCGTCGACGTACCCGACGACGGTGCCCTTCTTCAGGATCGTCGCCGACTTCAGCGCCCCCTGTGCGGCCCGGATCAGCTTGTCGCCCGCGTCCAGGACGCCGCTGATGATGGTGTTGTCGGAGCCGCCGGCGGGCTGGCGCATCGCGGCGCCGATGATGGTGCGGGTCTCGCCGCCGACCTGCTGCTTCGCCGCGAAGACGAGGTTGCCGAGGGCGGAGGTGGTGGTGCCGGTCTTGATGCCGACGACGTTGTTGTAGCCGACCAGCCGGTTGTAGTTGTTGTGCTTGGCGCCCTTGTAGTCGACGTACGACATCATCGCGGCGACCTCGCGGAACGCGGGCTGCTCCATCGCCTTCTTGGCCAGCTTGACCTGGTCCACGGCCGTGCTGACCGTCGAGTCCGTCAGGCCCGAGGGGTCGGTGTACGTGGTGTTGGTCATGCCGAGCTTCTTGGCGGCGGCGTTCATCTTCGTCACGAACGCCTTCTCCGAACCCGAGTCCCAGCGGGCGAGCAGCCGGGCCACGTTGTTGGCGGAGGGCAGGAGGATCGCCTCCAGGGCCTCGCGCTCGGAGATGCTGTCACCGGCGGTGACCGGGACGGTGGACTCCTGGCCGGCGTCCGACTGCTCCTCGGCGGGCTTGTCGATCTTGATCTTGGGGCCGTCCTCGCCGCTCTTGAGCGGGTGCTCGCGCAGGATCAGGTACGCCGTCATGACCTTCGCGACGCTCGCGATCGGTACCGGCTTCTGGGCGCCGGAGGAGCCGAACGTGCCGATGCCCTGGACGTCGAGGGCGGCCTGGCCCTTGTCCGGCCACGGGATGTTGGCCAGGTCGCCCTCGAAGGTGAAGGTGTCCTTCGTGGTGAGGGCGAGGGTGGGCTGGGGGAGCGGGCGGAAGGCCTGTACGACCGCAAAGATGATCGCCAGGAGGAGGGCCAGGGGGGTCCAGATCTTGACCCGGCGGAGCAGGGTGCGGACCGGGGTCTCCGGGGGCGGAGGCGTGTTCGTCAGCTCGGCCAGCAGGTCCAGCGGGGGCTTGGGCGGGAGGGGCTGCTGGGTGGTGCGTTCGGGGCCGACCTGGGGGAGGGCGGTGGTGGGGGCGGAGGTGTCGTTCTTCAGCGGGACGAACTTGCTGCCGCCCAGCTTGAGGGTGGTGGTGGGCTGGTCGACCTGGGGCTTCTTGGGCTTGACGACCTTGATGAGGGTGGTCGGCTGGTCAACACCCTTCGCCTCGGCGGGCTTTGCTTCGGCGGGCTTTGTCTTGGCGGGCTTCGCCTCGGCTTCGCCTTCGGCGGTCTTGTTCCCACCCGCACCACCCGTGCGGCTTTCGTCGTCGGCTGCGGGTGGCTCCTGTGGGGCGTCCTCGCCGTCGGCGGCTTGCGGCTCCTCGGCGGCAGCAGCCTTCGGCTCGTCGTCGTCCTCGGCGGCAGCAGCCTTCGGCTCGCCCTCGTCCTCGGCGTCAGCCTTCGGCTCGTCCTCGGGTTCGGCAGCAGGCTTCTGTTCGTCCTCGGGCTCGGCGTCGGCCTTCTGTTCGTCCTCGGGCTCGGCCTCGGCAACAGGCTTCGGCTCGTCCTCGGGCTCAGCCTTCGCGTCCTCGGGCTCGGCGTCCGCAGCAGGCTTCGCCTCGTCCTCTGGCTCGGCCTTCGTGTTCTCGGCCTCGTCCTGGGGCTCGGCTGTGTCCTCCGTAGGCTCCGACTTCGTGTCCGCCTTCGTGGGCTTCGACTTGGGGTCGGCAGGCTCGGTCTGGTGCTCCGGCTCTTCCGGGGTCTTCGGGTCCTCGGCCGAGCGGACCCACGCCGAGACCGCCTCGCGGAGGTCGGAGTCGTCGTCCTCGGAGTTGGCGGCGACCTTCACGTTGCGGATGGAGAGGACCTTCGTCGCCGTGTCCACCGCGGCGCCGGAGGAATCCTTTTCGCGGGAGACCGCGAGGCGCGGATCGCGGGCTTCGGGAACCGTACCCCCGCTCCCCGACGTCGGTTCCGCCGACGACTCGTGCTGCTTCGACCTGTCGGGGGACTCGCCCGCCACCGATGCCTCCTAGTGCGCCGCACGCCCACTCGCGCGCCCTGTCCGAACCATGTACCAGTGTCCTGTGTGAGGGCTTGGCCCCTGTGGTAGACGAGAACGACATACCTACCGGTTCCCTCACGAACCGGTCACGCACCCTCGACAGACCAATGTGAGAGGGGTCACCCTGTCTGTCATCCACGCGGGGAGGCATGGATGGGCAGGAGCCGCAGAACACTTCCGGAGGAGCTTCTGCTGCTGGCACTGGACCCGGCCACGGGTACCACTGCACAGCCGCAGTCGCTCGACCTCGGTCTGGCCGGAGCACAGCTAGTGGAGCTGGCGCTGGCCGGACGGATAGCCCCAGACGGGGATCGTATCGCCGTGGTGGTACCACGGCCGACTGGAGATCCGACTTTGGACTGTGCGTTGGAGTTGCTGCGAAGGCGCGGCGCTCCCGTACGTGCCGTCCATTGGATCGGCGGGCCCCGGCTGGGGCTGCGTCAGATCTACCTCTCGCATCTCGAACGGTGCGGCATGGTGGCCGCCGTGCCGGGGCAGATGTGCGGGGTGCTGCCGACGACTCGGTACCAGGCGACGGACACCGAAATCAGCCGGGAGATCCGTGCCCGGCTGGACTCCGCGATCCGCACCGGCGTACCGCCGGACCCGCGGACCGCGGCGCTCGCCGCCCTGGCCCACGCCGTCGGACTCGGCAAGCACCTGTACCCGGGGAATGAGGGCCGCTCCTCACGTTCCCGGTTGCGGGACCTGATCCGGCACGACCCCATGGGCGGGCTGGTCGCGCATGCCGTGATGGACGTACAGAACGGCGCTGCGGCCCAGCCGCGGCGCGGGCCGGCCACGGCCGGCAGGCAGGCGGGGCACGGAGCCAGGACCACGGCGGAACCCGCACGCGGGGTTCCGATGCAGCCGAGCCGCGGGTCCATGGCACGCGCCGTGGCCCACTGAGCCGCACCGAAAGTCCCCAAGACCCGGTACGGGAGCCGCTGGTTCGAGCGGGGCGGTGAGATCCTCGTGGTCTCACCGCCCCGCTCGACCGCGTCCGCACTCGTAAATCCGTGCCCGAACTGACGCGTACGCGCCGCATATCCACTGTTTCCCAGCGGTAGAAAGCACCTTGGTGGCAGTCTGCTCAACAGCAGATACGCAAAGTGCCAGGTACAGGCAGGCAGCCGGAGGTGCACGTCCCGTGGCGTCCAATGTCAATCCCACAGTACGGCGACGCCGGCTGGGTCAGGAGCTGCGCAGGCTCCGCGAGCTCAAGGGCATGACGGCCGAGGAGGTGGCGGAGCGGCTGCTCGTGTCGCAGTCGAAGATCAGTCGGCTGGAGAACGGCCGCAGAAGCATCAGTCAGCGTGACGTTCGCGATCTGTGCGGGGTGTACGAGGTCGAGGACCAGCGGATCGTCGACTCGCTGATGGAGATGGCCCGGGATTCGAGACAGCAGGGCTGGTGGCACACGTTCGGGGACATCCCGTACAGCGTGTACATCGGCCTGGAGACCGATGCCGAGTCGCTGCGGGTGTACGAACCCCAGCTGGTGACCGGTCTGTTGCAGACCCGCGCCTACGCGGAGGCCCTGGTGCAGGGCGCGTTGCCGGAGACGTCGACGGCGGAGATCGAGAAGCGCGTGCAGGTGCGCATGCGCCGACAGGAACGTATCACCGCCGAGGGCGCGGCTCTTCGGCTGTGGGTGGTGCTGGACGAGGCGGCGCTGCGCCGCGTCGTGGGCAGCAAGCTGGTGATGCGTGAGCAGCTGGAGCATCTGATCGAGATGTCCCAGCTGCCGCACGTCACCGTGCAGGTGCTGCCCTTCGAGGTGGGCGCGCATCCGGGGCTCAACGGGCAGTACGCGATCCTGGAGTTCACGGACGCGGCCGACTCCAGCGTGGTCTACCTGGAGGGCGTGACCAGCGACCTGTACCTGGAGAAGGCGCAGGACGTGCAGAAGTACGCCGTGATGTACGAGCATCTGCGGGCACAGTCCCTCAATGTGGAGCAATCCCGGCAATACATCTCCGACGTGGCGAAAACCTACGCGGATTGAGCCCTGCTCCACAGGAAGTGCCGGATCGTACACCGTCGTTACGATTCAGTGGAAGGCTCACTTGGAATATGCCATCCGCTTGAGTGAACGACTACTCCAGCAGAGGCGGTTGCCCGGTAGCGTCGATCACGCCAATCAGACGACAAGGTTGGCGTGAACCGCACCACCAGCAACTCGCAACAGGAGTGGACATGGCACTGATTCAGGGCGCTTCGGAGACGTGGATGAAGTCCTCCTATTCCGCGGGCAACGGCGCCTGCGTCGAGGTCAAGTCGCCCACCACCGCGGAGCTCGCCGTACGCGACTCCAAGGTCACCGAGGGCCCGATCCTGGCCTTCCCCGCCGACGCGTGGAACGTCTTCGTCGCCTCGGTCAAGGCGTAGGGAGCCCTCTCTGACGTTCCCTCGCAGACACGTCCGACGACAACTGCACACGCTTCACCCCGCAGAGCCCTCTCGACGAGTCGCCGTCCTTGCCGAGGGGGCTCGGCCACATCCGGCCCGGGGCTACTTCACCGGAAACGCCACATCGCACACCGGATCCCCGGGCCCGGCCGTGTCCCAGTCCGCGAAGTACACCTCGCGGCAGGGGCCGGCCATCTCCAGGCCCTCCCCGGCCATCCACTGCTCCACCGCCTCGAAGGCGGCGAGGATCTGCGGATGGGCCACCTGGGCCTTGGTGATCCGGGTGTAGGCCAGCCGGGCCGCCGGCTCCACCCGTACCCGGGTCGCCCCGGCCCGGCCGTGTGCCTCCACCCACGCCCGGGCCGCCGCCTCGTCCGCCACCGGCACACACGACTCGGCGGGCCCGTCACTCTCCATCGACACCTCGGAGTGGTAGACGACGAACGGCTCACCCGCCACGCCCCCGCACTCCTGCGCGGCCTTCAGCAGCCGGTCCAGCGAGGCGCTGATCCAGGCCGGCAGCTCGTCCGCGAGCGTGTGCCGCGTCTCGGTGATCACCACCCGCGCGGGCACGTCCACCGTCTCGACCACGAACTTGTCGTACATCTCGGAGCTCCTCCCCGACAGTCGTCCACGGAGGTACTCGGCGAGGGTGCGCTGCCCGGCCACCCGGGTCTCCACGTCCGCCCAGTAGGCGGCCAGCAGATCCGCGGCCGCGGTGCCCCGCGCCCCGATCACCTCGGCGATCCGGGCGAGCGGCATGTCCAGCTGCCGCAGCAGGGCCACCAGACGGGCGCGTTCCACCTGGTCGGCGCGGTAGTAGCGGTAACCGCTGGCCTCGTCGACATGCGCCGGGGCGAGCAGCCCGAGGCGGTCGTACAGCCGCAGCGCCTTGGCCGAAAGCCGGGCCCGCGCGGCGAACGCGCCGATGGTCAGCAGCTCCTCGTTCACGATGCCATCCTCCGTCACCGGGCGGTCCTTCCCGCCCGGTGACAAGGACGCTCAGCCCTGCCCCTGGGGCAAGGTCAACCTAGGGCCTCTCCGGCGGATCCTGCCGCAGACGCGGGGCCTGCTCAGCCGCGCCGACAAGGCGCCGCTGTTTCCCTGCGGCAGGATCCGCCGGACAGGCCCTAGCCCAGCTGGCCCTCGATGGCCGCCACGACCTCCGCCGCCTCCGGCTCGGTCTGCGGCGAGAAGCGCGCGACGACCTGCCCGTCGCGGCCGATGAGGAACTTCTCGAAGTTCCAGCGGATGTCCCCGCTGTGCCCCTCGGCGTCGGCGAAGCCCACCAGACGCTCGTACAGCGTGTGCCGGCCCTCCCCGTTCACCTCGACCTTCTCGGTCAGCGGGAAGCTCACGCCGTACGTCGCGGAGCAGAACTCGGCGATCTCCTCGGCGGTGCCGGGCTCCTGCCCGAGGAACTGGTTGCAGGGCACGCCGAGCACGGTGAAGCCCTGCTCGGCGTACCGCTCCTGCAGCCGCTCAAGACCTGTGTACTGCGGGGTCAGGCCGCACTTGGAGGCCACGTTCACGATGAGGACGCTCTTGCCGGCGTACTGCGGCAGATTCGCGGAGCCGCCCTTGAGGGCCCCGATCTCGGTGTCCAGTACAGAGCCGTTGTGGTCGTTGGTCGTCATGAGCGGATGCTAACTCCACCGCTGCTACGACTGGTCGGCGCTCTGCTGCGGCTGCTGTGCCGGGATGGTCTCCTGCGGCTGCTGCGCCGGGACGCTCTTCGCGTTGAGGTCGGCACCGATGTGCTGTGCGGCCCGGTCGAAGTACCGCAGCAGCTCCACGGGGAACGGCATCACGAGCGTGGAGTTCTTCTCGGCGGCGACCTCGACGACCGTCTGGAGCAGCCGCAGCTGCATGGCCTCGGGCGTGTCCGACATGATCCTCGACGCGTTGGCGAGCTGCTGGGCCGCCTGGAACTCGCCGTCCGCGGTGATGACCCGGGCCCGCCGCTCCCGCTCCGCCTCGGCCTGCCGCGACATGGACCGCTTCAGCGACTCGGGCAGCTGTACGTCCTTGATCTCGACGCGGTCGATGTGGATGCCCCACCCGGCGGCCGGACTGTCGATCATCAGGGCCAGCCCCTCGTGCAGCCGCTCCCGGTCGCTCAGCAGATCGTCCAGGTCGCTCTTGCCGATGATGGAGCGCAGGGAGGACTGGGCGACCTGCCCGACGGCGAAGTGGTAGTCCTGCACCTCGATGGCCGCCTTCACCGGGTCGGTCACCCGGAAGTAGACGACGGCGTCGACCTTCACCGACACGTTGTCCTTGGTGATGCCCTCCTGGGTGGGCACCGGCATGGTCACGACCTGCACGTTCACCTTGCGCATCCGGTCGGCGAACGGGATGAGGAAGGTGATGCCCGGCTGCCGGTAGGCGGGCTGTGCCTTGCCCCAGCGGAACACCACTCCGCGCTCCACCTGGTTGACCACCCGCATACCGCTCTTCAGCACGAGCAGGACGAGCACGGCCACGACGACCACTGCGACGACGGTGCCTTCCATGGCACTCCATTCTCCGACGCGACTTCCGTCCGGTTCCGGACACCGGTGAGGACACCAGTCGGGGCCGGACGGATGCGGCGGGGCGCGTCAGGAGTGTGTAAAGAACCACTGCGCTGCCGGAACTCGAATGACCCTTGAGCGACCGCTCCACCTGCTCGTGCGGGCGCTCGGCGAGCCGTCGCCCCTGTACGAGGCGTACGAGCCGTACGAGGACGGGTGGTCGGAGGACATCGAGGCGTACACCGGCGAAGTCCCGCTGGACGCCCCCCAACTGGGCCTGCCGGACGACTTGGCGGACGTGCTGCGGACCTGGCGCTTGTCCCGGCCGCCGGAAGGCTTCGGCTCCCGCCCGGCCCTGCGCAGGCACGTCACGCAGGGCCGGGCGGTCGCCCGGCGACTGGCCGGACACCTCGGGCCGTCATGGGCGGTGCGCTACCGGGACGAGCGGCACAGGACGGCGAATGTTCAAGATCCGCCGCGATCACGTCGGTGAGCTGGCGAGGAGACCGCGCCTGCTGACGGCAGAAAGGGGTGCCAGGAGGGGATGTCAGGTGGTCCGGGGCACGATGCTCAACGCGCGGTAGTCGTAGCCGTCCTGGGTCGGTGGTGAAGGGGGGTCAGTAAGCCCCGGTGCCCGCTACGACGGCGCGCACCGTGCGAGCCAGAACGGCGAAGTCCCCGGCCGGGGACCAGTTGTCCACGTACCTGAGGTCCAGGGCGACCGTCTCGTCCCAGGAGAGGTCGGAGCGGCCGCTGACCTGCCACAGGCCGGTGAGCCCCGGCTTGACGGCCAGCCTGCGCAGCTCCACCTCGTCGTACCCCGCGACCTCGTCGGGCAGCGGCGGTCGCGGACCGACCAGGGACATGTGCCCCTGCAACACGTTGAACAGCTGGGGCAGTTCGTCCAGGGAGCAGCGGCGCAGCACGCGGCCGACGCGGGTGATCCGCGGATCGCGGCGGATCTTGAACATTCGCCCGTCCTGCTCGTTGGTCCCGGCCAACTGGTGCCTCAGCCGCTCCGCGTCGATGACCATGGTGCGGAACTTGGCCATGGTGAACGGCTTTCCGCAGCGGCCGATACGCGTCTGCCGGTGCACGACGGGGCCCGGGGAGTCCAGCCGTACGGCGAGGGCCACTACCGCGAACACCGGGCCGAGCAGCACCATCAGCAGCGCCGCGCCCAGCCGGTCCGTCACCGACTTGAGCAGCATCGCGAGGCCCCGCCTCAGGGGCGGCGCCACGTTCAGCATCGTGAGCCCGGCCACGGAGTGGACGCCCACCCGGCGTCCGGCAACCTCGGCCAGGCCCGGTACGACCATGAGCGGGCGCTCCTCGCCGTGCAGAGCCCACGACAGCCGCCGCAGGCGCGTTCCGGTCAGGTACGGTCCCGGCACGACGACGACCACGTCCACGTCGAGCCGCCGGGCCGCCTCCAGCACAGGGCCTGAGTCGGCCGACGGGCGCGACGGTGCCTGCCTGCTGAGGCGGGTGGCGACCGGGGCCAGTGCCTCCGGGTTCTCGTCACCGACCGGGCACACCCCGACGACGACGAGTTCGTGGTCGGTCCGTTTCGCGAGGTGGCTCACCAGACTGTCGACGGCGTCAGCCTCCCCGATCACCAGGGCCCGGCGGACGGCCCGGCCGTCGCGGCGCCGGGCGACCAGATGACGGTGGATCAGCGTGTGCACGACGGCACTCGTCGGCGCGCAGGGCGCCAGGGCGGCGAGTGCGACCAGGAACGGGGACTCCTCGCCGGTCGCCGCTCGCACCACCGCGAGCAGGCCGACCAGTATCAGCCAGTCCTGCAGCGCGGCGCCGAGGTTGTCGCGCTCACCGAGACGGCGCTCGCAGTAGCGGTCCCGTACACCGCGCAGCAGCAGCCATGCCGCGGCCGCCACCGCCGCGCAGGCCGCGGCATGTGTGCTGTCGGCCGGCGCGAAGGCCAGATACATCGGCACGGCGGCGCCGACCGCGTCGCCGATGACGGCGGCGGGCGCGAACCAGAGGGGTTTGCCGGTGCGGCGACCGGTCGGCGGCTGCTCCTGGATGACCGGTGTCTGCGCAGGTCTTGCCCCTGGTACGTGGGGCATCGTGTCCTCGAACAGCCACATTCACCCTCCAAAAGCATCAAAATAAGGACTGTTCGAGTGTGTATGGCCGTCCACCGAACAGCGGGGCGCGACGCTGGGCCATGGGCAACTCTCACCCGATGAGCAGAGCTGCATGCCTCGTGCATATGCGGATGCCGGGGCCGGGAGGCAAGGAGTCCCTGGGGCTTCTGCGGGAGAGCGGAGGAGGGGCGGTGCGGTCCGCCGGTGACCGGCGCACAGGCGAGGGGGCGTACGAACCCCGCCCGCTGCGCGGGCTCCGGCTCCGAACGGTGCGATTAGTTCTATGCGTAGGCAATGCAAGCGATTTCGGAGAATAGCCTTGGAATACGTCGTGCGAGTGCGAAGCCCGGCCTGCCGAGGAACCGCGGGCCCTCGAAGTACGGGCGGAATACAACTGACCGGTATCCGCATCTGCGGGTCAGCATCTGCTCCATTGACCTGTGTGTGAAGTAATGCAAATGCCCTTCGTCATGCAAGTCGGTTTCCTTGCCGTCGTACGTCGTCAGACCCTCGTTACGAGATGCTGTTGCGGGGAAACGGCCGCATGCGAGCTTCACGCGACGCGTCCATTTTGCGATGTTGGGGGTATCGATGTAAACGAAGCCGCCGGGCTTGAGCAGGGTGCGGATGTCGGCCACGGCACCCATTGGGTCGATCAAGTGCTCAATCAGGGCGACCATCACCACAGCGTCGAAAGGCCCTTGGGCTGTGGCCGATGCCTGCTCCGCATTGGCTTGCACGAAATGAAACCGGGGGTCAGTGAAGGTGCGCCGAAGCCCGTCCAACCGCACTCTTGCGATGTCACCGATCGTATAATTGGCAAAATGTACTCCACCGGCGCGCAAGCTCTCAGCGACCAAACCATTCCCGGCCCCCAGTTCAAGCACGTCGGCGCCCTTCGGCAGTTCCGCCGCCAGCGTGGTCACTGCGGCTTCGAACCGATTGCGGGGCACCAAGTCCAGCGGCAGGGGCGTGGGATCGGCGGCGGTACGCTCTTCGGCGTATTTTGTCTCGTAGTGCTCTGAAAGACGGGTCGGAAACACGGATATCCTTTCGGCTGGTTGCAGCGCCTCGACGCCCAATGCTGGGCATGTGGAAGCGATATATCCAGTACGGCTCGCCGTGTCCCGGCATCAGATCCCTCAATCCGCTGCACCACTGCAATTTTAAATTTGGATGATTCTGGGCCTGGCCGGCTCGTGCTGGTGGGCGACGGCCACCCGCACGAACACCGGCTCGAAGTTCCCGGAAAATCCGAAAATAACGTTTTGGTTGGCGAGCGGGACCATTGCTGCCGGATGCCTTGTGTCACCGACGGCTACGCCGATTGCGTGAAACCATCCAGATCACCCATTGATTCCGTCCAAAGCGGGCGTAGAAACGATAGAGCGGACTATCTCAATGCAGAAGGTCGAGGGCATGGTGAGGACGACCTGGGAGTGAGGAACGATGCTGGAACCGGGAACACTTGCGCTTCTTCTCGCGGGTAGCGCCGTCGGCACGCTCTGCCTTATTACTGCTCTACACTCCGCGGTCCGCGCGGGTGACTGGAACATTACAGCCGTGTTCATCATTGCGCTGGGATGGCTGATGAATCTCCCGGACCTGGCCCTCGCGTGGAGCGGAAAGGCGTCGTTCGTCACTGACGTCTTCGGAAACAAGCTCCTTTTGCACGCTGTAGCGAATCCATATTTCAGCGCTCTGCGGTGGATGCTGATCGTCATTATTCTCTTGACCGTAGCTCTCGCCTTCTGGCGCGGGGTGTCCACGAAATGGAGAGGAATTCATTACATCACCGTCAGCGCATTGCTGCTTCATATCGCGATTGTATTCAGTACCGGGCTGAACCACGGGAAAATGTTCTCGGCGGCCCAGATGGGTCTCGCCGCGGCCTTGGTAGTGTGTGCTGTACTGCCGACCGGGCGTGGCGCTCCCCTCGGGGCGGGTGTATTCGGCGTCACCTTGGCCATCTTCAGCGGATTGGCAGCAGCAGTACGTCCAGAATGGGCTGTGGAACCCTGCCGGGACGATAAATGCGGTCCGCTGGGTTTCCTGTACAGGGGAGTGCTGGGCCATGAAAATGCCCTCGGTATCACTCTTGCTCTCGCACTGCCATACGTTTATCTCGGCTTTCGCGGTAAAGTTCGATTCGTCCTGACTCTTTATGTGGCAGGAATGGCTGCGCTGACCGGAAGCCGAACGGCACTCATTGCTGTGACGGTGACAATTCTGGCACTGACTATTCTGCAGCCCCGACACGGCACCTCCGCTGACTGGTGGCGTCTCCGGGCGGCCTGGGCCATCGTTGCCTCCGGACTGGTGACCGGCTTTGTTCTCCCTATGATGGAGAGCTACAGCCATACCTACACGGGGCGGGGCTATTTGTGGTCTGTGGCATACCAGAAGGTGGATTCCGCGCCGGTTATCGGTTTCGGCCGGGACGCCTTGCTGGGATTGTCCCAGGAGCATATCAATCCTCTGATCTACTCTATTCACAATCAGCTGCTGGATACCAGGTTCATGGCTGGCTGGATCGGATTTTTGCTTTTTCTGGGCATCCTTGCGGCAATGGTCCAGAATGCGGCTGGAAGTCAACGAGTGGCCATGTTGACCGTGCTCACGGCGCCCATCTATATCGGCATTACGGAGCGGCCCTGGTCCCTAGCCGAACTCAACGGCTTGACGTTCTCACTCCTGGCCGCCATTTTGTGCTCGGCTGAGGCTATGGAGGGGAGGGCCCACCACCGACCGACCGTCAGCAGTGGGGAGGTGCGGGGGCTTTCATCTCTGGGTGCGTCTGACTCCAGACACCCGCTGACGGTAAACCGATTGAGAATGCGCCCACATGGACGGATGTGCGGCCGCGACTGTGGGTATTTCGGGGAATGCTTCCTACGCTGTGGGCGAGGAGGTGCGGAACAGCCGCGCAAGCAGGGAGAAGACAGCCAGTAGCCCCAACCTCAATCAGGGCCCGCAAGATCCGGCAGGCCGACTGTCCGTGGCGCGACGGCGCCCGCGCCGACTCAGGCCCCGGCCACGCACGAGCGTTAGGCGGAAAGATCCAGTGGCAGCACCACACTCCCCGCACGACCTGAGCCTGGACGGGCGGCCATCGACAGCACCCGTTGCACCAGTTCCTGCGGCGCACGCCCCGGGTGGGACACATGGCGGACCGAAGGCACGTTTCCTCGGCCCCGTCACTCGGTCGGTCGGCGCGAGGGCCATGATGCTTCCCGTCACCGCGGTCACCAACCTGGTGCTGGTCCACACCGTGGTCGGCGCGGTGGGAGTGTCCGGCTACGCGCTGTTCGCTTTGGTGACCACGCTGCCGGCGATGCTTCCGGTCACAGATCTGGGTGCGGGCGCCGCCCTCACAGATGCCGTTGCGCGTGACACCTCGTGCGAACAACGGCTGGTGCGTGGAGCGGTCCTGTCGTCGGCACGCAACCTGATGTATGCAGGAGCAGTCATCGCCGCCGCGGGCGTCATTATGGCCCTGCTCGGGGTATGGGAGAGGGCGCTGGGCGACGCCGCGCAGCCCGGGACCGACCTCGCGGTCGCGGTCGCATCTGTGCTGTTCGGGTGCAGCATGCCGCTCGGGCTGGGCAAATCGGTGTTGCTTGCCGTGAACAGGAACGAGGTTTCGTTCCTGTTGCAGGGGGCGGGCAGCGTCCTGCAACTCGTCCTCGTGCTGTTCGCCGTCGGCCTGGACGCTCCGACAAGCGTTTGTATTTCCGCCGTTTTCCTCTCGCAGAGCATCGTGAACGCAGCTGGCGTGGTTCTCGCCGGCCGCTGTCTCGGGATGCCGCTGCTGGGAATGATCCTCCGCAGTGTCCGCGGACGTGCGTCGAGTGGCGGGGTACCCATCGCGCACCTCGCACTTCCCATGACCATCACTACAGCTGCCGTGGCCGTCGCCTACTCCACCGACCGGCTGGTCCTCAGCCACACGGCCGATGCGATGGCGGTGGCCGGCTATTCGGCCGGTGCCCAGTTCTTCGCGCCGGCGAGCAGCCTGCTGAGCGCCGCCGGGCTTCCGCTGTGGGCGATGTTCGCCCGGAGGAGGGGCTCGTACGGCACACCCAGGCGCCAGCTTGCCTGGCTCACCGGATATTTCGCGGCAGGCAGCCTGGTCATGGGCGTCGGAATCGTTGTGCTCGGGCCCCTTGCGGGCACATGGATGATGCACGAGCAGATCCGCGTGGGGACCGAGCTCATGGTCGTGTTCGCCATGCTGCTCTTCGTGCAGGCGGTCGCATGTCCGGCCAATATGTGGATGACCGATGCTGCGGGACTGCGTTTCAAGGCGATTACCTTCAGCCTCATGGCCGTCGTGAATCTCGCTGTCTCAATCCCCCTGGCGCGACTCGGACCGGAGGGCCCCGTTATCGGCTCCGTCGTCTCCTACGCTGTCCTCGTGCTGGTACCGACCTTGCTGAGAGCCTTCCGCCGGACGTGACGGCGATGTGGCCCCGATGCAGCGGACGCCGAATTCCTCAGGAGTTTGCCGATGACTTCTGTCGTAGTCGTGATGGCCTGTCACAACAGACGCGACACCACCGTCCAGTGTCTGCGTTCGCTGGCCGGACAGTGCCCCCCCGACGTGTCGCTGCGGATCGTGCTCACCGACGACGGAAGCACCGACGGCACCGCTGCTGCCGCACGTGCGATCTGGCCCGGTATTCACGTAGTGCAAGGCGACGGGTCACTCTTCTGGGCCAAGGCGATGGCACTTGCTGTGTCAGCCGCGGAGAACTATGACTTCCTGCTCTGGTTGAACGACGACGTCGTTCTGGACCCTGGGGCGTTGAGGTGCTTGCTGGCCACACACCGAGTGCTGGCCAGTTCGGGGCAGGACCCGCTCGTCGTCGGCGCGCTGCGCGACCCGCGCACCGGGACAGTTACGTACTCGGGTGTGGTTCGCCAGAGTTCGACGCGTCCGACGCGCTTCACGAAGGTCGCTCCCGCCCACCATCCGCTGGCCGCGGACACCATGAACGGGAACCTCGTCCTGGTGCCACGAAACGTGGTGGAACGCGTGGGACTGATCGACGCTGAGTTCCATCATGGCATGGCCGACTTCGACTACGGCTTGAGAGCTGGAGCTCTTGGCTGCACTGTGTGGGTGGCACCCGGAACGCTGGGCACGTGTGCCGGGAACCCGGTGGCCGGAAGCCATGCAGACCCAACCCTGTCCGGGTGGGCGCGGTGGCGCCTGATGCGTGCGCCCAAGGGGCTGCCGCCACGCAGCTGGCTGCGCTTCACCCGACGCCACGCCGGACCATTGTGGCCCGTGTATTGGCTGTGGCCTTACCTTCGGCTCATCGTCGATGGCATGTTGATGCGCAACCGTGGCCGTGCCTCGCGAGGCCCAGGCAGCGGGCCATCGCATGCTGCGCGGGCTTGACCGGCAGCGAGAGCAAGCAACTGATCAGGCTGCGCGTTCGCTGCCGACGTCCGGCAGCTGGTCAGCAGTGGCGGCCAAAGCCCACGGCCGCACCCAGAACCGCCGGGCTGCCGGTTCCTTCCTACGAATGACCAGCGCAGAACCACGCTTGCGAGGCAGGACGAGCTGAGTCGCGGGTACACCATGGCTCTACGTGGCGCGGAGCAGTTTATCTCTGAGGAAAACTGCATCGCACTGGAGCATCTGGCCGGTTCGGGGATCAGTGAATCCCGGAACCAATGCCATCAAGGTCAAGCCGTATCCGTGTTGTACCAGTTCCAAGGCCTTCCCGAGCAACAGACCATCCTTGTACAGAGGAACACAGGAGACTTCCATCTGCAGACCGGCGCAATCATGCAGCCGATCTCCGGCCCCCCGCAGCACCGCCTCTTCGTAGCCCTGGACATCAAGTTTGAGGAAAACCTTGTCACCCGGCGAGGCCACCTGCTGCCACAGCGCGTCCAGGCGGTGCTGCTCGGCCCCCTGCCGGTCCACGTAGCGTGACTCCGGGCAGGCATCAGCATGCCGGGGCAGCATGGGCAGGACGGAACTGCTCGCAGCGCCGTTGCCGGCCACGTTGACGGTGACCGCGGCCCGCTCGTCGCCCAACGCGTACGGCAGCACTGTCCACAGCGGATCTGGGGAAGCGCGTCGCATGAGGACCGCCAGCGGGCCGTGCACCGGTTCGAAGGAGACGATCCGGCCCTGGTAGCCAAAGCGTCGCAGCATTGCACCGTACTGGCCACGGTTGGCTCCCACATCGAGAACCACGTCGATGCCACTTCGGAGCAGCAATTGGACGACGCGGTATTCGAAGGAACACTCCGGGAATCGGTTCACATCGATCCCGAATCGCTGCGCAGCCCTGCGGGCCTGGCGTAGAAGGGTCACCCGTCAATTGTGGCGGCTCGTAGCGCTGATTGCGGTATTGGCGGGCGGGATTTGTTTCTAAGGGGTGTCCCGTAAACGATCTCCGGGCCGACATGGCGGCGGCCTCTTGGCAGGGGGCGCACGCCTGGTCGGCGACGGTGAGCTGGTGCAGGCGGGCGATGTCGAGCATGACGGCTGCACATAGGCAGCCCCATGGTTCGGCCTAGCCGCTGGGGCAGGCTCGCCTGGGGGTGATTTACCTGGTAGCTCGTCATCGGTCCGCGGCTGCAGCATCAGTGGCTCGCCGGGTGGGCAGGGCTCTGGGGCTGGTCGCAGCTGCGGCGGCTGCGCTGGCGGCGCTGTTGTTGTCGCCTTTCGTGCTGCAAGACATCTCCGGTTCCAAGGGGGTGGACTGGAATAGGCTGAGCCAGATCGGCGCGACGTACGGCTTCACGTCGGTGATCGTCTCGGCGCTCGCGTTGGCCGGTGCAGGCCAGGGCTGAGCAGGTCCAGGGGATTCGCACCTACTACCTCGAGCTGGTCCGCCTGGAACTTGACGACATGGCGCTTTACCAGCCTGTCTGGGGCGCCACGGACATCGCCGATCCCCATGAGCGAAAGCGGCATGTCTATGCGGACCTCATGATGAACTACGCCTGGATGGGCTACGAGATCGGGACCATCCGCGAGCCTCTCCTGCGGGACATGCTGGCCGGGATGTTCACCGGAGAGGCTGGGCGGTACTACTGGGGCAGGGCCCAGACCTCATGGACTGCAAGTGCGTCCGGTAGCCGTATCGGTCGTCGCTTCCTGGCCATCGTGGGCGATGAGCATGCTGTCGCTGTCGCTGTCGCTGCCGGACCGCCGACGCGCTCGGCCGTCGCCCCCAGTCCGCCTGACGTGCCTGGCGCAGGAGCGGCGCTTGTATGGCGGACATCGGTCGGTGCCCTGATTGGCCTGGGTACCGGCTTGGCGCTCGGATCGCTTTTGCGCAGCCGACGCTAAGGGCTGTCGGCCACGAGTTGGATGATCACGGTGTGATTGGTGTGATCACGGCGTCGGAGCCGTCTTTGATAGCCCCGTTCTCCGGGCCGAGCCCGCGCTGCTTCGGGAAGTTGGTGACCGCGCCGCGGCGTGAGGGGGCCGACGCGGCTGGCCGGGGACGGCCTTGGAGCCTGCCCCTTGAAGACCGAGTGCTGCTGGTCGCGGCCTACTGGCGCACGAACTTGACGATGCGCCAGCTGCCCCTGCTGTTCGGCATCTCGAAGTCTGCGGCAGACCGGATCATCGATCGCCTCGGCCCGCTGATGTCTCTGCGGCCGCGGCGCCGGTTCTCCAAGGACACCGTGCTGATCGTGGACGGCACCCTGGTGCCCACCCGCGACCACGAGGTAGCCGAGCAGTCCAAGAACTATCGGTACTCCACCAACCATCAGATCGTGATCGAGCCGACAGCCGGCTCGTCGTCGTGGTCGGTCGACTGCTGCCCGGCAACCGCAATGACTGCAAGGCATGGGAGCTGTCCGGCGCCAAGGACGCCGTCGGCAGGACCACGGTGATCGCGGACGGCGGCTACCGGGGCACCGATCTGGTCATTCCGTATCGACGCGAGCGCGGTCAGACCGAACTGCCGGCGTGGAAAGAGGAACACAACGCCTCGCACCGCAAGGTCCGCGCCCGTGTCGAGCATGCCTTCGCCCGCATGAAGGGCTGGAAGATCCTCCGCGACTGTCGCCTGAAGGGCGATGGAGTCCACCACGCCATGCGCGGCATTGCACGCCTGCACAATCTCTAGTTCTCGCGGGATAAGGGGGATCCCGCCGGTCGGCCCCTGCGCGCCAACCCGTAGAAGATCGTTTGCGGTACAACCTTTAGTGTGAGGCGCCATCCGTTCGAGGTCACCCTGCAGTCGGCGCAGGGATCACCCGTTCAGTGGCCACAGTCGTCAGACCGGCCGGGTGTCGTAGCGCGTCGAGTTCGGCGTCCACCATCAGCCGTGCCAGTTCGGGGGCGCGCACGCTCGGTCGCCAACCGAGGATCCGCTCGGCCCGGGAGGCGTCGCCGACCAGGTCGTCGACCTCGGAGGGCCGCAGGTACCGCGGGTCAAAACGTACATGGTCGCGCCAGTCCAGGCCCACGTGGGTGAAGCAGTACTCCACGAAGTTGCGCACGCTGTGGCTGGTCCCGGTGGCCACTACATAGTCATTTGGCTGGTCTTGTTGCAGCATCAACCACATAGCCTCGACGTACTCGGCTGCGTAGCCCCAG
The DNA here is from genome assembly GCF_042892235.1 of Streptomyces sp. NPDC001816. NCBI lineage: Bacteria > Bacillati > Actinomycetota > Actinomycetes > Kitasatosporales > Streptomycetaceae > Streptomyces > Streptomyces sp. NPDC001816. Next base: position 300,796 of record NZ_JBIATY010000004.1, on the reverse strand, counting down.
TCCCGGCGGGCGTCGAGATTGCCGAGGTAGACCACATCCTGCAGTCCCGTTTTGATACGCGCCGCGGCCGTGGCCACCTTGCGGGTGACGAACGTCTCGCCGCGCCGCGGGGACTCATGGTTGAACAGGATGCCGTTGACGGCATACATGCCGTAGGCCTCGCGGTAGTTACGGGTCACCCAGTATGCGTAGACCTTGGCGACGCCGTACGGGGACCGCGGATGGAACGGGGTGGATTCGCACTGTGGCGGCGGCGCGGCGCCGAACATCTCCGAACTTGAGGCCTGGTAGAAGCGGCACGACAGGCCCACGGATCGGATCGCTTCGAGCAAACGCGTGGTACCGAGGCCCGTGGTGTTCCCGGTGAACTCGGGCTCGTCGAAGGACACTCGCACATGGGATTGTGCGGCGAGGTGGTACACCTCGTCCGGCTGCACCTTCTCCAGCAGGCCGGCCAGCCGGGTTCCGTCCGTCAGATCCCCGTAGTGCAGGAAGAGCCGTGCCTGTGGGTGATGGGGATCTACATAAAGGTGCTCGATCCGTTGGGTGTTGAAGGTGGAGGCACGACGAACGATGCCGTGTACGACGTATCCTTTGTCCAGCAGGAGTTCCGCGAGGTAGGAACCGTCCTGTCCGGTAATTCCCGTGATAAGTGCCGTCTTCGCGGTCACGTCAGCTCCATGGGTGACGTCGGCGTATGGAACCCTTCGGTGAGCGCTCCCGTTGGTTCCCGGTGTCAGGCCAGAATAGGGATTTCATCATCCCTTTACGTGGATTGTGGCGACGTGTCTGCATTGCGAGCTTCGGTAATAGAGTGTGGTTCATGCGGTGGCCGCACTGAGAGACGGTCCCTGGCGACGCGGTAGCGGGCCGGACCGTGGCATGCGGCATTAACTCGTGTGACAGGAGCCCCAGATGAGCGTTGCCCATGCGGTACCGACCGACACGTACCGTCCCTTGGATCGATCCGCTCCCCTTTTCGTCGCCGGGAGAAACGGGCTCGTAGGATCGGCTTTGTGGAGGCTTCTCACGGCCGAAGGTTTCAGCTCGCTGCTCGGTCCCACCTCGGCCGAACTCGACTTGCGGGACCGGCCGGCCGTCTTCGAGTGGTTCGCGAAGCACCAACCGCACGCCGTGATCCTCGCGGCGGCCCGCGTGGGCGGCATCAAGGCCAATGACACCTGCCCGGCCGAATTCATCTCCGACAATCTGCTGATCCAGGTGAATGTGCTGGATGCGGCCCTGCGCCACGGCGTACAACGGCTGCTCTTCCTCGGATCCAGCTGCATCTACCCGAAACACGCCGACCAGCCGATCCGCGAAGAGGCGTTGCTGACCGGCCCGCTGGAACCGACCAATGAAGCGTACGCGATTGCCAAAATCGCCGGAGTTACACAGGTGAGATCCGTCCGCCGGCAGCATGGACTGCCTTGGATCTGCGCCATGCCCACCAATCTGTACGGTCCCGGTGACAATTTTCACCCCGAGTACTCGCATGTGCTGCCGTCTCTGATTCGGCGGTTCCATCAAGCCCGAATGGAAGGGGAGCCCAAGGTCGTTAATTGGGGCTCAGGGAATCCCCGCCGCGAATTTCTTCACACTGATGACCTTGCCAGGGCGTGCCTTCTTCTGCTCGAGAGATACGACTCGGACTCACCCATCAATGTGGGCACAGGCGAGGATCTCACCATCAGAGAACTGTCGGACATGGTGGCGGCCGTCGTGGGTTACGAGGGGGCCATCGAATGGGACGCGAGCCAGCCGGACGGTACGTATCGCAAGGTCCTCGACGTCTCGAGGATGACTGCTCTGGGGTGGGCTCCGGCGATCAAGCTGTCTGACGGCATCGCGGACACATACGCCTGGTACGAGTCAACTGGCCGCTGAGAACCCTCGAGAAGCCCGACCCCCGCCCGGTCGGGCCTCTCTCGGTGTGCGCTCGTCTTGCGTGTCAAGTCCGCCGACTGGTGCCCTCGTACTCGCTCAACATCCTCAGCAGGCCATCGCCGAATCGCGCGGCCATGTTCTCGATTGTGTACACCGATGCATCTCCGCTGCATGCGTCAGTCAGTGCTGCGAGGCGGTCATGGTCGCGTAGGAGAGCAACTGCGGCTGCAGCGTAGGCACCAGGATCGTCAAAGGCCACGACGGCGTTGCCTCCGTCGGTCAAGTACTCGAATTCGGGGGCGTGCCAGGGCCAGGCCGTGGTGACGATCGGCGTACGCAAGGCAAAGGAGTCGACAGCACATAGTCCGACCCGGCCCGGCATGAGCATGATGTCGCTGACCGCACCGAGCAAAGCCGCATTCCGCCCGACCGCCCGGCCAACGGCGATCACGGCACTTCCGGGGCAAGACGCTGCCGTCTCGACGAGGTTTCGCTCCGGTCCGTCTCCGGCAACCAGCAGGCGGAAGTCCGGCAGTACCTGTGCGATCCGCCGAGCGGTGTCCAAGAGGAACGGAATTCGTTTGGGTGCGTCCAGCCCGCCCAGGAACAGCGCTGTACGGCCGACCACCAGATTGTGACGCTGTCGGAGGAGTGTTGCCTCGGCGTATTCGGTGGTCCCGAATCTCCGCGCGCGCTCGCAGGTATTCGACAGCGCCGCGGTGTCGATCGAGTTGTGCACCACGGTGATGCGTTCCCGGGGGAAGCCTGCGGACGCTACGTGAGCAGCACCTCCATCGGTGTAGGAGAAGAACCATGACCCACGTCGGGTCAGTACGTCCTTGGCCCATGCTTCAAGCCGGCTCTGCGGCTTGGTGAAGGTGCGACCATGCCCCCAGAATCCGATCGGGCGGACGCGTCTCCTGAGGTGACTGACTGATTTCCGCACCAGGAGGGGATACGCCTCGAGGTTGTGCAGCGCCTGTTCCAGGACGACAGCGTCAGCCCTCGCCGCCTGGCGTGCCAGCGTGTGCCAGTTCAGCTGTCGCCCACCCGGCGTCGACCACCTCTTGGTGGGGACCCGAGTCGCGCAGCGGCAGACGGCGGCATCCCTCCTGGCCTCCTGCTCCCCTGTGGGGGAGCCGTGGGCCACTTCAAGGGCGACCCCGGCTGATGCGAGGACGCGCTCCACCTGCTCGAAGAACGCCGTACGGTAAGCGGGGACATATGGCTGCACCACGAGAACACGTTTACTCGGTTGCCTCTTCGCACTCAGCATGCCGCGGCCTCACGGTGGTTGACCGCTTGCCTGTACACCGCAGCCATCGCAGCGCTCCAGGATGAGGCTGTGTAACGCTCGGTATAGACCCTGCGGCAGTGTTCTCGAAGTCCGGGAAACACCGTGCGCGCGTCCCGTAGAGCCCGGGGCAGATCGTCGGCCGTGTCGTAAAGCGCCCCCGTCCCCTCCCGGCGCACTGTGTCCGCAGCCGAGGTTCCTGCCCTTGCCAGGATCGGTACACCGGTAGCCAAGGCCTCCTGGCAGACCAGTGGGAAGGCGCCCTCGAAGCAAAGACCGGGAAAGATCAGGCCGGTGTAGCCGGGTAGCAAGTCCAGGATGTGCTCGCGCGGCATGCTTTCCAGCAACCGCACGTGTTTCGGGGCCAACTGGCGGCACGTGGATGTGAGGGGGCCGGAGCCGATGACGTCGAGGCGCTCATTATGCGGCCAGTTCAGCAGGAGTGGCACAATTCCCTTTTCCTCGCTGAGCCGTCCGATGTAGAGCCAACGGGAGGCTGTGTCCGCCGGTGCGGCGTCCGGGCCTCCGGTGTGTGGGCGACAGGGAACGTCGACAAAGTTGGACACCAGGGCCACTCTCTCAGCTGACAGCCCGAAGCGCAGATAAAGGTCCCGACTTCGCTCTGAGAGCACCACGATCCTGTCAGCACGGCGCAGTACGGGATGAGCTGCTGCACCGCCACGAGTCGCCCACGCGAGGGGCATCGTAGCCGTTCGCGAACCCCTGTAGCAGCCGTGGCGCAAGCCCGCCCAGCGGTCGCCGTCGGGACATTGAGTGCAGACCTTGCCGTCCCGGAAGAGTGTTCCGGCAGCGCAGGCCGGACGGTAGTTGTGCACGGTGGCGACGAGTGCTCCTCTCCAGTGTTCAAGCCACTCGGTGCCGAAGTTGGGAAACAGATTGTGCACGTGCACGACATCGGGCGCGAGCTGTTCCAGTTCTGCCAGTGGGGAACGGCCTCGGCCGGTCGCGACCCGCACAGCAGCGCGCAGCGCGTATCCATGCTGCTGCTCCAGGGCGTCGGTGTGTGCGGCCACCACGGCGACATCGTTCCCCGCCGCTCGCAACGCATCTGCCTGATCCTGTACAGCAGCGTTTTCTCCGCTCGGCTGCTGTGATGAGTAGAAACTGTGCACAAGAGCCACGCGATATGCTCCCCGAATCGCACGGGTCGGTGCATCGTGGAGATGAGGAATGCTCTTCATCCTGCTCCCCGGCCTGATGCGACGCGCTGACGGAGGTGCTGTCTGATGACGCCATGGACGAACCGCGTGTTGCCGAACAAATAACGGCGCCACAGCCGGCGGGGCTCGTAAGTGAGTCTGAACAGCCATTCCATCCCCCACCGTTGCATCCAGCGGGGCGCTCGCCGTCTGTGGCCGGCGATGAAATCGAATGCTGCTCCCACGGCCACGCACATCGAGGGGAGGACAGCCGCCAGTTCCGCGGTTCGCCGGTCTTGCTGCGGTGTGCCGAGCCCCACCCATACGACGTCTGCCCCGGTCTTGCGGATGGCTTCTTCCTGCTCAAATGACTCAGTGGCGGTCAGTGGTCGGAAGGGAGGGGAGCAAGCACCCACGATCAGGGCATGGGGGAAGCGTCGGTGCAACTCCCGCTGCAGCGCTGCCAACACCTCCCGGGTCGAACCCAGTAGGTAGTGACGCAGTCCTGCTGTCTGGCCGAGTGCGAACACGTCCAGTAGAAGTTCGGTTCCGCATACGCGGGAAGACGGCAGAGCAGCGGTCCGGTGAAGCAGCTGATTGGCCCATACAACGGATTGCCCGTCGGGAAGGTTCAGAGCGGCCGACCGAAGCAAGGCGTGAAGTTCGGCGTCCTTGGCGGCCAAAGCCAGCGTATAGGCATTGCAAAGATGAACGGCGCCGCCGCCTCGTCGACTTGCGTCTGGGGACAGTGATTCTTTGTGCTCCTGTGCAGGGCGCGCACGACGTGTCAGCTCGGCGAGTTGCACGACCTGACGGGCAGCACTTCGGCGGTCGTGCGCGGCAATGGGGATGCCGAGACATCCGACGACCGGAACGGCATCAGGTTGCCACTCAGCGGTCGTTTCCTTTGTGGGAGCAGACGGCGTGGTCAGAGAAGCCTCCTGGTGCATCTTCGAAACGCTGGTTTCGTGGCCAGAACCGGCTGGCGCTGATCTGTTCTGCGAGACGCTGTTGGTGTACCAGTCAGAGCTGGTGAAATCAGTGACGATGCCCCGCGACTTTGAACCTTTCGCCTGAATGGCAGCCACCGGCCCGGAGTTCGCAACGGCGGACGCGGACCGAGCAGGGACATGTGTTCCCGCACTACGTTGAATTCAGCTGGTGCCTCAGCTGCTCCGCGTCGACGACCATGGTGCGGAACTTGGCCATGATGAACGGTTTTCCCCCGCGGCCGATGCGCGTCTGCCGGTGCACGACGGGGCCCGGGGAGTCCATCCGTACAGCGAGGCCCACTGCCGCGAACACCGGGACGAGCAGCACGATCAGCAGCGCCGCGCCCAGCGCTGGCCACGGAGAGGACGTCCACCCGGCACCCGGGAACCTCGGTCAGGCCCGGCGCGGGCTCGGTGTCCGCAGGGGTGTCCCCCGCGCTCCGTTTCAGCCCCCGCGACCGTCCGTCTGTCAGGCCGGGACGAACACCACCCTGAACATTCTGGGCCAGTACTTCCCGGTGATCAGGAACTGATCCGTGCCGGGGACCGCCGCGATGCCGTTCAGCGTGGACCCCGGGACGAGTTCGTCGTCGCGCAGCAGGCCCGAGGCGTCGATGCTCGCCGTCACCGCTCCTGTGGCGGGGTCGATGCGCACGATGCGGTCGGTGAGGAACACGTTGGCGTACACGGCGGCGCCGACGCACTCCAATTCGTTCAGATTCGTCACAGGCTGGCCCCCTTCGGTCACGGCGACCTCGCCCGTCTTCGCGAGCGTCCCGGGCTCGCGGAACGTCAGCCGTGATGAGCCGTCGCTGGTCACTAGCCGGCGCCGGGTTTGATCGAGGCACACCCCCCAGCCGTCGTCCGGGTACGGGACGCGACGCAGCTCCGCAAGCGTCTTGGCGTCGCGCTCGATGGCGGTCCGGTTCTGCCAGGTGAGCTGCCACAGGGTTCGGCCGAGCACGGTGATGCCCTCCCCGAACAAGGGCGCGGGGAGTGCCACCTGGACCGTGGACTTCTTGCCCGGAGGCCCCGCCCGTACCGAGGACAGGCCGGGAAGGCCGGTGCCTTCGTAGAGCGTGTCGTCGGCCATCTCAAGTCCCTGGGTGAACGCCTTCGGGTCGTGCGGAAGGGCCTGGAGCACCTTGACCCGCAGCTGCTCGACCCGGTGCGCCGCGGCCTGCCGCCCCTCCACGCCTCGGCCTGCCGGGTTGTCGGGGGCGTGGTCCGCCGGCGGGCGTGCCGCGAGCAGCAGCGCGGCCACGAGCACGGCCCCCGCCGCGCGGCGCACACGCTCAGACACGGCAGGCGCCTCCCGGCTTGAGCGTGGTCCGCAGCGGCCGCACCAGGGACTGTCGCAGCAGCGTCGGCGCGCCGTCCGCGTGCGGCTCCAGCAGATGCAGCACCAGGGTGTGGCCGACGCCTGCGGGCAGCTCCAAGTCCTTCGTGAACACGGAGTGGCCGCGTTCGACGCCGGGCGCGAGCAGCGCGCGGCGGCCGTCCAGGGTTGCGTCGGTAAGGGTGGCTCCGACTCCGGCGTAGTACGACACCCGGAGGCGGTTGTCACCCGGCCGGGTGCGGTAGGGAGGGTGGTCCGCCCTGATGGTCACGTAGTCGGGAAGTCCGGAGGCCGGCGCCCGGTTGGTCAGGGTCATGGTCACGGTCACCGCTCGGTGACCGCCGGAGCAGGCGCCCGCTTCCCAGGTGAGGCTGCGGTCGAGGTAGTAGTCCAGTTTGCTGCCGGCCGCGTTGTTCACCACCAGTCCCGCGAAGGGGCCGGGGGTGTTCGGGAGCGTGCCCGAGTAGGGGCGGGTTTCCAGGAGGCGCTGTTCCGCCGTGTGGGCGCTCCAAACCTTCAGCCGTCCGTCCCGCTGGACGTCGTTCACGGCGACGAGCAGTGCGGGCAGCCGGGGCGTGTCGTCGAGCGCCCCCATCAGCCGTGCGGCGGCGGCACGGGCGGCGTCGACGAAGAACGCCTTGCGCCGGGCGAGATCGTCGTACTTCGCGTAGCTGGCCCGTTCGGTGAGGTCCACGACGTTGTCGGCGGTGAGCTCGGTGCCGTCGGCCATCCGGGCCGGGCCGGTGACCCGCAGGAGACGGCTCAGCGTGACCGGATCGACGGCGATCGCCCCGTCCACGCGTTCGCCGGTGTGCTTGCGCCATGCCGCTGCCCAGATGCGGGCCGCGTAGGGGAAGTGCGGGCTCACGTTGGAGTTGGGCCACACGTGGACGGGGTCGCTGCCCGCGTAGCGGGCGTTGAACTCGGCGCCGAGGTCGATGTCCGGCTTCGTCGTCTGCATCTCCGTGTTGTTGCCGAACCGCTCGAACGACAGTCGGCCCCGGTCGGCCTTCAGCACGGCGAAGGCGCCCGGAAGGCCCCCGGTGCCGCGTGCCTCGGCGAGGTTCTGGAACGCGAGGAAGTAACGTCGTTGTCCTTGCGTGCCGAGCATGGACGGAAGGACGCGAGCCGCCAGGGAGGCGTCGGTCATCACCGGGGCGAGGCGGTCCAGTTGCTGCTGCAGCCCGGCACGGGCCCGGTCGGCCGCCGGCAGCCAGGTGGACCGGGGCAGACCGTGCACGTCGGTCCGCACCTCGGCGGCGACGTCCGCGGCCCGGGCGATCTCCGGCTCGTGCTGCTGCAACGCCGCGAGGGCCTCGGACATGGCGCCACTGCTTCCGTGCGGTGCGGACGGCGGCAGGACGCCGGTCAGCGGGGGCAGCACGTCGCCGGCCAGCCGGTCCGCCGCGTAAGCGGCGCCGCGCACGGTTCTCACGGGGTCCCCGAGAAAGGGCAGCTCGGCGGCGGAGTACCAGGCCGGCCCGGTGGTGAGATGGTGCGCCCGAGCCGCGTGGACGGCGGCCGAGCGCACTGCCTGTGCCGCTTCCCGGGCGGGCGCGGGCGCCTTGCCGGAGGCGGAGCCGGGCGCCGTGGCGGCCGCCACCGAGTGCCGCAGCGCGTCGAGGTCCTGCTGCGCCGCGAGCAGCTCCCCGCGGGCGAGTGCGCCGGTGACGCCGATCCAGACGGCCCCGGCCAGCGGGAGCAGTGCGCCCGCCAGCAGTGCTGCCCTGAGTACGCGGCGGCGACCTGGTGCCGGTTCGCCGGAGCGGCCTGCCCCGGGCATGCGGACGGCGCCCCGGCCGGGGCCGGGACGCCGTACCGCCTCGCGGATGTCTCGCACCGTCATGGACGGCCCGTCATGAGCTGCGGCGACGGCGTACGGCCAGCGTCGTGCCACCGCCCGCCAGGAGCAGCGCCGCCGCGGTGCCGCCCACGGTCAGGGCCTTGCCATTGCCCGTCTCCGCGAGGCTTTCGCGGTTGTGGTGCTGAGTCTGGTGCTCGTAGCTCGCGGGGTCGCCGACTTCGCCGCGTCCGTAGGATCCGTTGTTTCCGTCGTCATCTCCGTTGTGCCCACCGGGGTGCTCGGGCTTGTCCGAGTGGGTGGGCCGGCTGGTCGGGCTGTGGGTCGGCTTCGGGGGCTTGGTCGGCCTGTGGGTCGGCTTCGGGGGCTTGGTCGGCTCAGGGGGCTCGGTCGGCGTCGGTGTCGGCGTCGGCGTCGGGGTGCCACCGACCCCGCCCGCCACGTAGATGGTGACGCCGACGCTGAGGTCGGGGTTGTCTCCGGTGAGCCGGAGGACGTGCCAGCCGTGAGGGGCGCTCTCCGGGATGGTCACAGTCCCTGCCACCGACCCGTCGGGCCTGGCCTGGAAATGACCGAGGACGATCGGCGTCGATTCCAGCAGCACCGTGATGCTCTGCCCGGGATCGAAAACTCCCGGAGGCGAGTCGAAGCTCAGCAGTCCTCCGGCCGTCACCGTGGTGGTGCTGACGTTCAAGGGCGGAGGCGACCCCGGGTATGGCTGCGCGTAGGCGGCCTGTGCCGCAACCAGGGGTGCCCCGATGAGCATGGCAGCCGATGCAGCCGATGCCAGGGCAACCCGCCATCTGGGCAACGTCGTCATCTTCCTCACTCTCCTCAACTCGAATTCAGTACGGGCCAGGCCGAGCGCTGGCCGTGATCAAGACTTCGGGTACCAAGATCTTGATACATGGAATAAGTGGGACATACCGACATCCGCTCGCGTGACGGCACCTAGAAGCCACCGGATGGTGGAGCGCTTGCCCGCCTTTGGTCTACGTCGCCGCGGCGAGGGGCGGGACGGCCTGCGCCACCGGTGTCGTCCGACGGTCCGACATAGGGGTGGCTCCCCCGGTTTGAGCGCGCGAGTCCCTATGTTCGGCTGTGCGCACAGGGAACAGGACATTTCATATCGGATGGTTCCCTCGGTCTACGAGGGGCTTATGAGGGGTGCAGCTTGGATCTCCACGGATTCCTTAAAGCTATTGCCAGACGCTGGCCGACCGTCGTGGTCTGTCTGGTTCTCGGGACCGGGGCGGCGTTCGCCGTGACGGGCCTGAGCACCCCTGTCTACGAGGCGAGGACCCAGCTCTTCGTCGCCACCCCCACCAGTGAGGACACCGCGCAGCTGAACCAGGGGCAGAACTTCTCGCAGGCGCGTGTGCAGTCGTACGCCTCGATCGTGGCGACCCGTCAGGTGACCGCACCGGTGGTGAAGAAGCTGGGGCTGCGCACCACACCGGAGAAACTGGCGTCCCGGATCACCGCCGTCGCCCCGCTCAACACCGTGCTCATCGACATCACCGTCCAGGACACCGCGCCCAAGCGGGCGGCACGCATCGCCAACGCCGTGGCGGAGCGGTTCAGCGCGGTCGTCGAGCGCCTGGAGACGCCCAAGCGCACCCGGGCGGACGCCGTCCCGCCCACCTCGCCCGTCTCCCTGGGCGTCACCCAGGAGGCCGTCGCCCCCACCGGTCCGGTCTCGCCCCGCCCGTTGCTGAACCTGGCCGCGGGCGTGCTCAGCGGCCTGTTGCTCGGTGCCGGACTCGTTGCCTTGCGCGAGACCCTCGACACCACGTTCAAGACGAGCGAGGCGCTGGGCGAGTTCACCGCGCTGCCGGGTCTCGGCACCATCCCGTACGACAGGAGCGCCCCCAAACAACCGCTCGTCAGCGCCGACGGGCGCTCCAACCGAACCGAGGCCTTCCGCAAGCTGCGCACCAACCTGCAGTTCTCCCAGGTCGACAACCCGCCGCGGATCATCGTGGTGACGAGTTCGCTGCCCGGCGAGGGCAAGACCAACACCGCGGCGAACCTCGCCCTCTCGCTGGCCGAGGCAGGTGTCTCCACCTGCCTGGTGGATGCTGACCTGCGCCGCCCCTGCGTGGCCAGGACGTTCGGCCTCATCCTGGACGCCGGTCTGACCACGGTGCTGATCGGGCAGGCCCGCTTCGAGGACGTGATGCAGCAGGTCGGCGGCCGGCTCTCGGTGCTCGCCAGTGGCGCCGTACCGCCGAACCCCACGGAGCTGCTCGCCTCGGCGCGCATGAAGGAGGTGCTGCGTGAGCTGGCGGACACCTACGAGGCCGTGATCGTCGACACCGCGCCGCTGTTGCCGGTCGCCGACACCGTCGGACTCGCCTCGCTCGCCGACGGCGCGCTGCTCGTCGTCCGCGCCGCGAAGACCAGCCGGGAACAGGTCCGCTCCGCCGGGGAGTCGCTGGACCGCTTGGGCGTCCACGTCCTCGGCACAGTCTTCAACATGGCTCCGGTCCCCAGGGGCGACCGCTACGGCGCCTACGGGCCGTATGGCGAGCTGCCCGCTCCTCGTGTGTCGGATCGCAAGGAGGAGGCCGCGGCGGCCGTGGCCACGCATGTCACGGGTGAGAAATGACCCGGGTCCTGTTCGTCTGCACGGGCAACGTGCACCGCTCGGTGCTCGCCGAACGGCTGCTGGCCGCGAGGCTTCCGCCCGGCTCGGCCGTGCGGCCGGAGAGCGCCGGCACGCAGGCGTGGCCCCGGCCCGGCACGGAGAGCTCCACGAGGGCGGTGCTGGAGAAGCTGGGCGCTGACGGATCCGGCTTCGCGGCCCGCCCGCTCACCACGCAGCTCGTCGTGGGATCGGCGCTGGTCCTCGGACTCGCGCGTGAGCACCGGGAGGCGGCCGTGCGGCTCGCCCCGTCGGCGATGCGGCGCTGCTTCACCCTGAAGGAGTTCGTGCGTCTCGCTGTGGGGGGAGTCGGCGAAGCGCGGGGCGGGGAAGCGGGCAGGGCAGGTGCGGCGACCGCGCACGGCGGCCTACCGGACGGGCAAGGCCCGCGGCTCGTGGACGGTTTCGACGCCGTGGTCACCGCCGCGGCCGCCCGTCGGGGCACCACCGCCCCGGTCCCGCCGGCCGAGGACGACGTCGCGGACCCGTGGGGAAGGCCCCACCCTGTGCTGTACGCCTGCGCCCGCGAGATCGACGGGGCGGTGAGCACGCTCGCCCGGCTGCTGGGCGGCGGGGCGAGCGTCTGAATCGAGGGTCCCTGGAAGAGAACTGTTGCCGCTCATGACGGTCTGGAGGGCGCGATCCCGCTCCTCCGACTCCTGTCCGGGCACGACGATGACATCGGCCTGGATTCTCAGGGCAACCGAACCGGTCGCTGCGCTGCTTGGCGGTGCCCAACTCGACGCCGTAGGCATCGGACTCGTCCTAGTTCCGCCCCGCCCCGATGCCAAGCTCCAGCCGACCGCCGGATACGATGTCGAGCGCCGCCGTCATGTTGGCCGGCACCGCCGGATGGCGGTACATGCAGGATCCGACGTCAGAGGCCGTGCCCTTGTCCCCCGCTCCGCCGCCCGAGGCCGACATCCTGGTCCGCTTCCTCACGGCGGACCCGGCAGGCAGGGTCCGGCTCGCGCCGGGCGTCGCGGAAGCGGTCGGCGCCTCCCGCATGGAGGAGATCGTCGAGGCCACGCTCGCCCGCACCGGAACCCCCGTCACCGTCACGGACAGCCCCGACGGCCTGATCGTCTCCGGCCCGCAGGGCGGCGTCCGCGCCTGGGCCCACCAGACCCCCGACGGCGAGAAGATCACCGGCCTGCTCCTGGAGGGAGTCCTCCACGAACCCCCGTCCCGCCGCAGCCCGCTCCCCCTGCCCGCGCCCTGGCTGACGCTGGTCCTCCTGATCACCCTCTGGAACGTCTTCACGCTCTGGACGGCCGCCGACCGCACCTCCTGGTGCGCCGGCCTGGCCACCCTCGCGGCCTTCTTCGTCTTCCTCGAAGGCTGCGGCGCCCCCGCCCAGCAGCCACGCCTGCACCGCCGCACGGTCGAGGCGGCCGCCCTCACCGCCCTCGCCTCGGCCTACCGCCTCCCCACCCTCCCGACCGGTCACTTCACCCTGGCCCTCACCGCGTCCCTGGCCCTCCTCGCAGGCGCCGTGCTCCTGGTGACCAGAGCCCGCCTCCACCACTGGCGCACCCCCGTCTCCCAGCCCCTCCTCTTCCCCCTGGAGGGCACCTGGTACGTCATCCAGGGCGGCGGCCGCCCCCTCAACCACCACGCCCGGGTCCCGGAGCAGCGCGCCGCCCTGGACCTGGTCTCCCTGGGCCCGCACGGCACCCGCACCCGCCCCGGCCGCGACCTGGCCGACTACGCTGCGTACGGCCGCCCCGTCCGCTCCCCCTGCCGCGGCCGCGTGATCTCGGCGGCCACGACGATCGCCGATCAGCGCCCGGGCGAGATCCGCTACCAACCCCCCTACGGCAACCACGTCTTCCTCGACACGGGCCACGAGATCGTGAAACTGGCGCACCTGCGCCCCGGTTCGGTCACGGTGCGCCCGGGTGACATGGTCGAACCGGGCGACCTCCTCGGCGAGGTCGGCAACAGCGGCAACTCCACCGAGCCCCACCTCCACTTCCACGCGGAGCGCGACGGCGTCGGCCTGGACCTGCGGTTCACAGATGTCGGGGGTCGGCTGTACCGGGGCCGCACGATCTGAAGACCCGGCCGGGGCCACCTGGACGAGCCCCGGCCGACAGGGGGAGGACCTGGGGACCGTCAGTCGAGAGCGGGGTAGTCGGTGTAACCGCGGTGGTCACCGCCGTAGAAGGTGGCCGGATCCGGGGTGTTGAACGGACCGCCGACGGCCAGCCGCCGGGGCAGGTCGGGGTTGGCCAGGAACAACGCCCCGAAGGCCACCATGTCCGCGATCCCGTCCTCCAGCAGCTTCAGCTCGTCGGGGCCGGTGACGTCGGGGTGCGTGAACGGGTTGAGGACGAAGGTGCCGGACCAGGCCTCGCGCAGCGCCGTGGTCAGGTCGCGGTCCGGCCCCTCCATCAGGTGCAGGTAGGCGAGTTCCAGGCCGGCGATCCGGTCGAGCAGGGCGGGGTAGACCTCGCCCGGGTTGTCCTCGGACATGTCGTTGAACGGGTTTCCGGGCGAGATCCGCAGGCCGACCCGGTGGCCGCCGATCGCCTCGGCCACGGCCGTGACGACCTCGACGGCGAAGCGGATCCGGCCCTCAATGTCACCGCCCCAGGCGTCGGTGCGCCGGTTGGTGTTGGGCGCGAGGAACTGGTGGATCAGGTAGCCGTTGGCGCCGTGGATCTCCACGCCGTCGAACCCGGCCTCGACGGCGTTTCGGGCCGCGTCGGCGAAGTCGTCGACGGTCTGCCGGATCTCCGCCTCGCTCAGCTCCTTCGGCGTCACGAAGTCCTGCGGCCCCTCATGGGTGTAGACCTGCCCCTTGGCGGCCACCGCCGACGGCCCCACCGGCACCAGGCCGTCGGGCAGGAGCTTGGGGTGGCCGATCCGCCCGGTGTGCATCAGCTGCGCGAAGATCACGCCGCCCTCGCGGTGCACGGCGTCGGTCACCGTCCGCCAGGCCCGCACCTGCGCGTCCGTGTGCAGGCCGGGGGTGTCGGGGTAGCCCTGGCCGACCGGCGAGGGCTGGATGCCCTCCGTGACGATCAGCCCGGCGCCGGCGCGCTGCGCGTAGTACGTCGCCATCAGCTCGGTCGGCTCGGCGCCGGGCCCGTAGGCACGGCTGCGGGTCATCGGCGCCATCACGACGCGGTTCACCAGGCGCTTGCCGCCCAGAACGATCGGTTCGAAAGCAGTGGTCATGGCTCTTCCTCGGGAAGGGTTGGACGATGTCGACGATGTCGATTTACCTGTCCGAACAGGTAAATCCACTGAACCCATTCCCGAGGTCAAATGTGATGTGCATCACGCACTACGGCCCTGTCTGTACCCGCTCTCCAGGCCCGAACGGGCAGCCGAGGGCGGCCGAACTGCCTACCGGAGGTAGAATTAGCTGCTCGGCCAGGCAGCTGAGCAAGAGAAGAAGAGGGATGAAGAGGGAGAAGAGGGAAGGCGAAGAGGTGATGGCGCAGTCCAAGCCGGAGGCTGCCTCCGTCCCGGTGCCGGCCGCGGCGGGCGGCGGACCGGTCAGCCATGCGATCTTCCGCCTGGCCCGCCTGCACCGCATGTTCGCGGGACAGCTGCTGCGCCGCATCGGCCTGCATCCGGGTCAGGAGCTGGTCATGATGCACCTGTGGGAACTCGGCCCCCAGCGCCAGGCCGACCTGGTGCGCTTGATGGACTCCGACGCCGCCACCATGACCCGCACCATCAAGCGCCTCGAACAGGCCGGCTTCGTTCGCCGCCGCCCCTCACCCACCGACAAGCGCGCGTCCCTCATCGAACCAACGGCGGCCAGCCAGGCCCTGCGCCATGAGGTCGAGCAGACCTGGTGCCAGCTGGAGGACCTCGTAACCGCGGACCTCTCTCCCGAGGAACGGACCGCGGCCCTGCTCACGCTGGAACGCCTGGAACACAACCTTGCACGGGCAGCCGCCGATCCCGCGGACGCAGACGCAGACGCAGACGCAGACGCAGGCACAGACACAGACGCAGAGACGGAGCGCTGACGGCGGCCGCGAGGAGCGGTTGGCGGCTCCCGCCCGCGCCTCATGCCGTAGCGCATGCTCGTGCCGCCTCACCGAGGCGACGGACGCCCTCGGTGAGGTCGGCGAGGTCCTCCGAGGCCGCGAAACCGAGCCTCAGGCAGGCGCCTGGCTGCTCGGCCGGTAGGGCAGCTGGGCCAAGGCGGTCCAGGGACGCGTGCGGCATCGCCGACTTGAAGGGATGCCGGGAGGGCCATCATGGGGTCCGATGCGCGGCCCGGCACGGTGGCGGACGATGGACGAGAGCCGGGCAGGCGGCTGCCGAGCCGGCCCGGCAAGGAGGTGCGGCATGGCGAAACCCGTCGTAGTGGGAGTCGACGGCTCACCGTCCAGCCTGGACGCGGTCGAGACAGCGGCACACGAGGCGGTGCTGAGCGGGGTCGGCCTGCGGCTGGTGCACGCCTTCGCGTGGCCCTCGATCCATCCACCGCCTGGTGGGCCGCCTTGGAATCCTGCCAGGGCGGGGGTGCGCGAGCTGGTTGACGGCACGCTGGCCGAGGCCGAACAACGGGCACGCGAGATCGCGCCGCATGTGGACATCACACGAGAGGTCACCGTCGGCGAGCCGCTGATGGTGCTGGAGATCGAGTCGCACACCGCCTCGCTCGTCGTAGTGGGCAGCCGCGGGCTGGGCGCGTTCGGCAGCCTGCTCCTCGGTTCCACCGCCGTGCATCTGGCCGCCCACAGTCGCTGCCCTGTGCTGGTGGTACGGGGCAGGCCGAATCCGACCGGACCCGTACTGCTGGCGGTGGACGGCTCTCCGGCGGGCGAACGTGCTGTCGAATTCGCCTTCGCCGAAGCGTCGATGCGCGGTGCGAGCCTGCTGGCCCTGCACGTGTGGAACACCTGGAGCGAACGGGCCTATGAAGGGCCCGGCGACCCGCTGAACATGGTGGTCGACATCGACCGGCTCCGCGAGGAGGAGCAGCGCCTGCTGGACGAAACCCTGTCCCCGTGGCAGACGCGCTACGCCCAGGTCGCGGTGGAGCGGCGCCTGGTGCGTTCCCGGATCCGCGTTGCCCTGATCGACGCAAGCCACGACGCGCAGTTGGTCGTGGTCGGCGCGCGCGGACGCGGTGGCTTCACCGGCCTGCTGCTCGGCTCGGTCAGCCAGGCCCTGCTCCATCACGCGCACTGCTCCGTTGCCGTGGTCCGGGGCAAGGAGTGACCACCGGCCCCGTCCGCCGGGCCTTCGGCATCAGCTCCGCAGCCCATCGTTCGCTGCCAGGCCGAGTAGTGCCGTGGCCGCCAGGGTGTCGCCGACCAAGCTGAGGATGCCGTCAGCGTGCAGCGCCACCGGGATGCCCCGGAGCGCCCGGCCCGCGTGCGCCGCACACCGCACCGTCGCAATCTGGACGCATGCCCCATCGGCGCGGGACGAAAGGTGATCAATGAAGTTCGCAGTCATCGGCGGTACCGGCCTGATCGGGTCGCAGGTCGTGAAGAAGCTGAACGCGGCCGGGCACGAGGCCGTGCCGCACTCCATGTCCACAGGTGTCGACGTGATCAGCGGCCAGGGCCTGGAGGAGGCGGTGGCCGGCGCCGACGTCGTCGTCAACGTGACGAACTCCCCGACCTTCGACGACGCCTCCCCGGCGTTCTTCCGGACCTCCATGGACAATCTCCTGGCCGCCAGTCACAAGGGCGGGGTCGGCCACGTCGTCATCCTCTCGATCGTCGGCACCGACCAGGTGCCCGACCTCGTCTACTACCGGGCCAAGGCCCTCCAGGAAGACATCCTCAAAGCCGGGCCGATCCCCTACTCGATCGTCCGCGCCACCCAGTTCATGGAGTTCATGGACGCCGTCCTGTCCTGGACCACCGAGGGCGACACCGTGCGCCTGCCCACCACCCCGATCCAGCCGATCGCCGCCCAGGACGTCGCCGACACCGTCGCCGATGTCGCTGCCGGCACCCCTTTGAACGGCACCCTCAACGTTGCCGGGCCCGACACCTTCCCCCTCGACGAACTCGGCCGCATCACCCTGAACGCCCACCCCGACGGCCGCACAGTCGTCACCGATGACACCGCCGGCATGTTCGCCGCCGTCCATGGCGACGCCCTCATCGCCAAGGGCGACACCCGCATCGCCCCCACCCACTACACCGACTGGCTTTCCTGAACCACCCAGCCCACCCAATTTCCTCCCGGCGACCCCGGCACCCCTCCGCACCGGCACTCGGGACCCGCTTTCGGCTACATGCTGGAAGGGGAGATGCTCTTCGAGCTGAAAGGCGAGCCCGAGCGGGTGATCAAGGCCGGAGAGACGTTCTGGGAGCCAGGCGGCGATGTCATCCACTACCAGGACGGGAACAACCGGACCGACTCCTGGAGCCGCTTCCTCGTCACCATGATGTGTGCGCCAGGCACGTGACCCGGGAAAAACAGGCTGTGCTCAGCCATGCCGCGCTTCCGCGGTCTCCCTCGCCAACCGCTACCTGGAGAGCGTCACGACGTGAGACGTCCCAATGACCCTGCCTTGCGCATCCAGTGCCTTTACCTGGAAGTACGGTCCGGGGGCGCTCGTGGTGACGGCTGTCTCGAATCCGGAGCGTGGGGCGTGTCTGACCACGACCGACAGGGCGTGGGGGTCGGACCCGGCGAGTACCCGCCATGCTCTGGTCTGCGTCGAGCCGTTCCAGGAGGCGTAGAGGACGCTGCCCCCGCCGTTGGGCCGTGCCGCGGCACTCGGGGGGTAGTACGGGGTGCCGATCCATTCGTTCCGGAACGCTCGGTACGAGATGTCGGAGCCCGGCAGCTTCACGTCGTAGAGCAGGTTCTGTGAGCCGTTGCCCTGGGTGTTCCCCGCGCCCGCGTACTCCGAGTAGTACGGGCTCTGGCCCCATCCGATGAATTCGTTGCCGTTGGAAAGGGCCTGTGTGTTTCCCTGGGTCGGCGACTCCAGCGGTGGCTGGTGGTAGTAGGTCCTGTCCACGGTCGCCTTCCGGTTGCGGAAGTCGAGGTTGAGGATCAGGCCGTGCGACACCTGTTCGGGGGCGCCGTCGGGCAGGTCGCAGCAGCCGTCGTCGAACATGCTGATCCGGTTTCCCGGCCGGAATCGGGCATCGTGCTGCCAGTAGAAGTCCGCGTTCGGGCCGAAGGTGAAGTCGCTTTTCTTTCCGCCGATCCGATAGCGGATCTTCCCGGATCTCTTGGTGACGTCGTAGATCGCCCACATGTTCCGGGCCGAGATCAGCAGCCGGCCGTCAGGGCCCTCGTCGACCGAGTTGATGTGAAAGGCGTCCCACACCCCGTCGGACGACGACGCACTGGAGACCGGCTCCTCGGAATCCGAGGGGTCCAGGTGGTCCAGTGCGTTCCACGAGAAGAGAAGTCTGCCCGTGGCGAGGTCGACCTCCTGGATCTCGCTGTTCTCGATGGAGCCGTTCTTCGGGCCTCCGTAGGGCGTGAGATCCATGGGCACGGGCTTGGACGCGATGAACAGCGCGGTACCCCTGCGGGTCAGGGTGAATTCATGCTCGTCCGGGTAGTAGCCGTGATGCGCGAAGACCGTCTTGAGCAGGCGGTAGTGGGTGTCGTAGATGTAGTAGCACCCGCCCGGTTCGGGCGCACCGGCCGGCAGGTTCGTGTACGCCGGTGGCAGGGCGAGGCTCCCCTGCCACCAGGTCAGCACCGGCTGTCCCCGGTCCCGGCGGGCGTCGTAATAGGTCTGGACCCTGAAGTCGGCGTTCTGGAGGTTCGTGGAGGGGAGCGGGCGGAACCAGACCGGATTGCCGGAGTTGTCGTTGATCAACGCACCGGTCTGGCCGATCATCTGGTCCGCGCTGAACGGGGCCACGAAGATGTCTCCGCGAGCCGTTCCCGGTTTGTTCGCAGTTACGGTCACCCGCATGGGGTGAAGGCCCGGCGCCGAGACGAAGCTCCACACATCGCTGCCCGAGAGGATCGGGGGCGGGGTGCTTTCCGATGGGGGGAAGGGCTCCGTCGCGCACAGGGATGAACGCCCTTGCGGACTCGCCGCGGTCGGGGGCACGCAGCTTGCGACGACACATCCCGCAGCGACCATGCAGGCTCCGACGGTGTGACGGATCCTTCTCCGTGTCCGGCGAACCCGCCTCTCTTGCGTCGCCATTGCCGACCTCCTTGGCACCCGGCACCCCTTCCCCGGTGACCCCCGCAGACCCGGAATGAACAAGATCGGGAGTTGCTCCTCGGGCGACAGTAGGCGGCAAGGACTGCCTACTCCTGCTCAAAGCCACTGAGGTAGACCGTTCGGCAGGCGCGGCCTCACCCGGACAGGCGGCAGAGCCCTGGGAGGACCCTCAGGCGTGTCCTCCGCGACGGGTGGTCGTCCTCCAGCGAAGGCCCTCCCGTCCGACGGACGAAAGGGTCTCTGACCAGGTGTTTCTCTGTGCCTCCGGCAGGAGCGGGACCGAATCCTTGTCGAGGGGTGCCCGGCGCTGCCGCGCGGTGCCGTTTCCCCCTGGTCAGAACCGCGCTGCGAGCCACTTGATCCGGCTCATGCCGCCCTGTGTCGGGCCGTCCTCTCACGCATCGCTCACGCGCTGGCGGCTGCTGGGCGGCACGATGGTCAGACCTGGCCGAGGTCGATCTCCACCGGGAAGGGGGCCGCTACTTTGAGGATGCCGGTGAACAGCTCTCCGTCCCGGTAGGTCTTCGTCGCGGGGTCGAGAACGTACGTGTACACGAGAGGAACGCCTGTCGCGGCCTGCTCGATCCGCCAGTAGAAGCCGATGCCTGCCTTGGCGTACTGGTCGACCTTCACGATCCGGTCGGTGGTCTCCGAGCCCGGCGACACCACCTCCGCGACCAGCAGCACGTGCTCAGGGCGGGTGGGGGTGATGTCGATCGTGTCTGCGCGGTACACGACGACGTCCGGGCGGCGATTGGTGAGCGGGACGTCCTGAAGCCGGACGTCGAAGTCCGTGTCGGCGTTCCACTCCGGGCCCGCGGCGGCATCCAGGGCGTTCGCCAGAATCCGGGCCAGCCGGTTGTGCCGCTTGGACGCACTCGGACTCACGACGACCATCCCGTCCACGATCTCGATGCCGGCGCACTGCTCCTCGGACCAGGACTCGTACTCCTCAGCCGTGATCTGCTCATGCATCCACGCCGGGGCCACCATCTCGGCCGTCATGAAGCACCTCCCGGACACTGTGCTGCGGGCCCGATCCCGCTGGATTTCAGCGTACTGTCTGCCATCCGCCCGGCACGCTGATGTCGCTCACACTCCCTTCCCGTCGGCCGGCATCCGACCAGCGAGCCCACGACACATGAGGAACCGGCGTGGTGGACTCGTCACCAGGGGATCGGACCAGGCCGGCGCTGGTCCTGCAACGGCTCGACGGGGTGCCTTGGGAAATCCTGCTCGACATCAACCGCCATGCGCCGCCGCCGGACCTCGCCGTGATCCTCACAGCAGAACCGGGACTCATCGCCGAACGCATCGCACCGGCTCTGTCGATGACGTCGGGTCCCTGGATGTACCAATCACGACGTCCCTAATCTGTCCCCAACAGGGCCCCTGTCCCCGCGCTGTCCCCACCTGGTCCCCATCCGGGCCGCCTGGTGTGCCCGGCCGCCCAAAGGCGTACAACGGGGCATGCCGGGTCGCGTCTCGCGAACTCGTGAGCACCGCTCGGCCTTCGCGGGCGAGTACGCATCATCTCGGCGGAGCGGACTTGGAGGACTCGGGGAGCGCCCTCTGCCCGTGGCTCTATCCTGCGGCCATGTCGGAGCAGACGGCTGTGCAACAGACCACCGAAGCCCTGTTCACCTCACCGCGGTTGCTGTCCGAGGCGGTGGTCGCGCTGCCGAGGACCGCGGGGCTGTACGCCTGGTGGGCGCCGCCGAGCGTTCTCCCGTCGTTTTCTGGGCCGGTGAACTCCGCGGACCCCGGGCGTCGGCTGCTCTATCTCGGTAAGGCCACCCGGCTGCGGAGCCGTATCACCTTGAACCATCTGAGGCGTTCCGGGAGTTCCACGCTGCGCCGGACGCTGGCGGGGCTGCTCATGCCCACCGAGGGTTACCGGACGGTGTGGACCGACCGGGTGGTCCTTGTCCCGGAGGACGAGGAGCGTCTCACCGAGTGGATGCACGAGCACCTCGCGCTCACCTGGGTCGAGCGCCCCGATCCGCTGTCGGTGGAGGGGGAGTTGATCTCCAGGCTGGGGCCGCCGCTCAACGTCGACGGTGCGGAGCACAGTGCCGCACTCACCGCGGTGCGCGAGGCGCGGGCGAGGTACTACGAGAGCGCTGGGCCTCGGCCGGCCGAGTAGGCGTCTTGCTGGTCGGCGGGGTACACGTCTCTGAGTCCGATGTGCCTCATACGGGCACGGTGCTGATCGCCGCTTTCTAGTAGGTGCTGTGGGAGGCCGCGGGGTGGCCGCAGGTTATGGGTAGACGATCCCCAGCTGGTTGCCCTGCACGGCGGGGTTGAAGATGTTGGGCTTGACGCCGCCCTGTTCCCTCACTGATACGGACACCTGGTACTTCTCGCCGTGTACCAGGCCCTTGCCGACCGGGTACTCCGTCCACTGCGGATGGATCCGGGGTGTCGGCCAGGCCGCCATGTTGTACGACGGCATGCCGTTCGGCATGGACGTGCCCGGGTGGACGACCTCTTGGCCCGTGGCGTCCTCGAGCCAGATGTAGACGTCTACCAGGGCGGATCGGGATGTCGTGCGCCACTCGGCGTTCATGTACAGGCGGTCGTCCACGATCCGGCCGCATGCCTTCACCTGAACGCGACTAACACCTGATTCCCCCCCACCCGGTGCAATGGGTCGCCGGATTGGGCGGTGGGCTTGAGGCGGACGCGGAGGGTGTGGGATTCGGCGCCGGAGCTGCCGACTCCTGCTGCGACGGCGCGCGGCTCGGTGATGGGCTCGAGGAGACCGTGCCGGACGGCTTTGGGGAGGTGCTCGGCGGGGAGGAGGGCGAGGAGGTCGGCACCTTTGCGCCGCCCGGGTCCGGGCGGCGGGAGAGGGAGACATGGCGGACGGCCACGGCGGCTCGTTGCCGGGGGGCGTGTCAGGGGAGTCCGGAACCAGGGCGTCCGGAATTCGATATCCGGAGCCGGTGACCCGGGCTCGTACCACCGCGCTCGACGACGGCAGCGGTGCGCGTGTGCTGACGGTCGGTGTCGATGCCTCGGTCTTCCCTTCGCGGCCCCCGGCCCTGGCCGCAGCCACCGGGGCGCTCACCTCTGGGTGTCGGCGAGGAGGGCGAGGAGCTTGGGCCAGCCCCGCTCTCTGGCGACAGCGTTGCCGACGCGATTACCGCCCATGGATGGGGCGACTGTGCCCTCCGCGAGGAAGGGGAAGGTTCCGACGCCGTGCCCGGCGCCGGGGTAGACCAGTGCCCGGTACGGATGCCGGTCGTGGATCGCATGCAGGTTCCCGGTGATCGTCTTGACGTAAGTCGGTGACGGCCAAAGGGCGTCGTCTGCGCCCGCGATGGCCAGCAGTGGTCCGCTGAGGTGGTCCAGCGGGATGCTGCCCTGGGGAATGGGATGTCCGTCCTTGGTCCAGGCGTTGCCCCTGCCTTGGTATCCCGGGTTGACGTTGGACGACGGGGAGTACACGACGACGCCGTGGATCAGACGGGGATAGTCCTCGGCGAGGAGCAGGGCGGGTTCGCTGCCTCGGGAGTAGCCCATGGCGATGATGTGGGCAGGGTCCACGTCGGGCTGGGCGGCCAGCAGGCGGGCTGCGGTGGCGAAGTACTCCAACGGGACGTTGCGCAGGGTGGCGGGCAGGCCGTGCTCCCCGAAGTAGCCGAGAGCCAGTGTCGGGTAGCCGTGGGAGGCCAGCAGAGCCGCCTCCCATTTCATGCTGACACCGCCTTCGGATCCGCCGAAGGCCAGCACGGCCGGGTGCCGGGGAGTGCCGGGGCGGGGCAGGAACATCTCTCCGACGACCTTGTCATGGGCCAGGGTGAGCGTTCGGGCGCTGACTCCTTTGGCCGCCCATTCACGGGTGAGCGTGCGGCTCGCCAACTGCCGCCCATGCGCCGTCACGGTGATCTGCACGGCGTAGGAGGGGGAAGACTCAGGGTAATGGGGGAGGAAGTAGTCACTGTTCGAATCGCCGGCCGGGGGCCTCATCGACCAGAACAGGCCCATACCGTCGACCATGCTGTACGTCCCCGACACCGGCCGCGTCGTGGAGAGGTCGACGACGCCGTCATCGTCCGTGGTGAACGTTGCCCGGCCATGCCACACCTTGCCGTCGTACGCGGTCGCCGCAGAGCCGACGGTGATCTCGTCGTGTGGCTCCAGACCACTGACCCTCAAGTGAACGGCCTGATCAGCCAGGGCTATCGGCACATCGACCCCGATGACCGCCCTGGTACTGGCGTGCATCCCCGACGAGCATCCCGCCGCCCCCCAGCTGACCAGGACGCCTACCGCCAGGGCCCATCCCCGCAAGCACCGTAACGACACGTTGCTCCCCCATCACCAGGAAATGATCATCCACACTCATCCTGAAGTGCCCATCGAGTCAATCCTGGGGGCGGCACTGTAACGGGCGGGCAGCTGAGCGGCGTTGGCTGGAGTTTCGACGCCCAGCCAAGCGCCGCCGTGCTCGGATCCCGAAGCACTGGTTTGGAAGATCGCGTATGCAGGTCAGGGCTGAACGGCCAACTTGCCAGCCTGGCATGGAGCGCGGCCCGGGCTCGACGAGACGGTGCGGGCCGAACGCGCGAGGTTGCACGCGACTCGGCAATCCGAGACCTAAGGTTCGTCAGAGCGTCAGGGAAGCAGGGCATCCGACGATCAGGTTTGGCGCTCGACAGCGTCCGGCTGAAGCCGTAGTTCCTGGACTTGATAGCAATCCGAATAGATGGTTCCGACGATCGTGCCGCATACACATGCGAGATTGGGCCCCGATTCACCGTCCATCCCACAGCAGTACCCGCGGCGCATCGCGATGTCGGGATGCCCCTGCAGACCGAGGCCGTCTTCAGGGTTGAGCACGACGGTGCCTCTCGGACCGGACTCCACCAGTAGACCCGATGCAGCATCCAGTACGTAGGGAGGGCCGCACGGTTCGGGGTCGATCGCAAATGTTCCCGGCCCCATCCGCACGATGGGATCACTGGTATGCCCGTTTGCGTCCGCCGGCGACGCCTCCGGCCGGTACCACCCTTCATCCGTGTTCGGATCAGGCAAGGACCGCTCGGCGAGTGGCCGCGTCAGCACACAGTGGCAACCGCGACACCGGAAGACAGTCATCGAGCACCTCGTTTCTCGGATCATTATCGGTGGGCCAGGTGCCCATGCGGTCCGCGGAGTCCCAATGACTGCAAGCCGACGGTGCGCCGCCCATCAGTGAGGACGGAGCACTGTGTCTGCTCGGGGTCAGCTCAGGAAGTTCCCGCCCGATCGGGCACGCTGATGGGGATCTTTGAATCTCCTCACCCTTTGCAGGCCCCGGAGTTGCTTGCCTCGATTCCTCAGGCGTGCAAGTGCCGATCTGCGGGTTGCCGAACTTGAGGGCTGGCTCTTGGCCGGGTGGCTGGGTGGGCACGAGGGCTGGGACGGGGCGGTCCGGGGGTGGGTGGGGTCTCTCTCGAGGTCGGGAACAGGTGGTGTGGGAGCGGGTTCAGGGTTCGATGGCGAGGTGTTCGATGAGGTCGTCGCGGAGCGTGAACCGATAGTGGAGATCGATGGTGCCGCCGGGGAAGTTGCCTTCGAGATGGTGTGTGGCGATGTAGTGGGCGGTGCCGGTCTGCTGGGCGTTCGTGAGGTGGATGGTGTAGGTGAATTCGGTGGCTGATCGGTCCAGCCACCGCTCGATCGCGGCGCTGCCCTGGTAGGTGTTGCCGTCGTCGATCACTGTGGCGTCGTCGGTGAACGTCGTGACCGCGGTGGCGGTGTCGTGGGCGCGGTGCGCTGTGAGGTAGCGGGTGATCACCGCGGGCAGGTCGTCCGGGGTGATGGTCCGGGGCTGGTTGTCGTGCATGACGCTCCTGAAGGTGGTGGCGGGTTCAGACGGTGGGGGTGGTGCCGCCGTCGATGACGTGTTCGGCGCCGACGATGGCCGAGGCGCGGTCGGAGACGAGAAAGGCGACGAGTTCGGCGACCTCCTCGGGCCGGTTGGGACGGCCGAGCGGGATGCCTCCCAGGGAGTCCATGAGCCGGCCCAGCGCCGCTTCCTGGCTGATGCCGGCGTCGTGGGCGATCCGGGTGACGAGGTTGTCGGCGGCCGAGGTCTGGACGAAGCCGGGCGAGACGGTGTTGACGCGGACGCCGTGCGGGGCGACCTGGTTGGCCAGGCCCTTGCTGTAGGTGGTCAGGGCGGCCTTGGCGGCGGCGTAGGCCAGGGTGCCGTTCCACAGCGGCATGCGGCGCTGGATCGAGGTGACGTGCACGACCGCGCCCTTGCCCGTGGCGATCATGTGCGGGAGGAGTGCGCGGTCCAGGCGGACGGCGGCCAGCAGGTTCGTGTTCAGCTCCCTTGCCCAGTCGTCCTCGCCGAGCGCGGCGAATCCTCCTGCTGGTGCCTCGGAGCCGCCGAGGGTGTTGACCAGGATGTCGACGCCTCCCATGCGGGCGTCCACCTCGGAGGCGACGTGGGCGGCGCCCTGGGCGGTGGACAGGTCGGCGGTGATGAACGTCTTCTCCTCGACGTCGTCGGGGCGGCTGCGGGCGGTGACCAGCACGGTCGCGCCGGCCTCGGCGAGCCGTCGGGCGATCGCGGCTCCGGTGCCCTTGGTGCCGCCGGTGACCAGAGCGCGTCGGCCTTCGAGGGATTCGCTGATGGATGTGGTCACGTTGTGCTCCGTTCCCGGGCGCGGGTATACGAGGCGCCGCTCCCGTCGCGACTGCTAAAATAGAAGCTACTAACTTCGACATTAGCAGTAACTGAGGGGATGGTCGCCGTGGCGAGCCGCATCAGGCTGGAGGACCGGGAGTGCCCGCTGTCCACGACGGTGGAACACGTCGGCGAGTGGTGGACACTGCTGATCCTCCACGACGCCTTCGATGGCTACACCCGCTTCGACCAGTTCCAGGAGAGCCTGGGCATCTCCTCCAGCATGCTCACCACCCGGCTGAAGACCCTGGTCGCCGACGGTCTGCTGGAGCGCCGGCCCTACCAGACCAGCCCCGTCCGGCACGAGTACGTCCTGACCGAACTCGGGCGCTCCCTGCGCCCGGTGATCGTCGCCCTCGCCGCGTGGGGCAACTCCCGCCTCACGCCGACGGAGCGCAGCATGATCCTCGTCGACGCGCACACCGGCGAGGAAGTCGAGCCTGTCGTCGTCGACGCCAAAACCGGCCGCCGACTCGACGACAGCGCCGCCTACGTCTTCACCGCGGGCCCCGCAGCCAGCGACGCGATGCGCACCCGCTACGCGGCACGGCCGGCCATTCCCGCGGAAGAGGTGTAAGTCCGCCCGGAAGAGCCTCGTACGGCCTTGAACAGGGTCGCGAGCACGGGCTCCACCTGACCAGCCTCGCGGCACCGCCTTGTCACACGCGACGGGTACGCCATGCCCGCAGCGACCTCGACGCCGTCGCGGCGGCTCCCAACGCGCGCCCACGCAAGACTCTCGGGTGGAGCCTGCAGCAGGACTTCACCCCCGCAGCGATGCCCAAAGGCGGCGTGCCCCGCGGTCCTCGGCCCTACTCCAGGGTCTTCGCAGCGTTGCGGATGACCTCGAGGACAGCGTTGGGCTGAGAGAGCATCGGGACGTGGCTGCTGTCGAGGCTGACGGTCGTTGCCTTCATCCGTTCGGCGGAAGCGCGCTCCCGGTCCGGGTTCACCGTGCGGTCCTGGGTGCCCACGATGTACCAGCTCGGCTTCGCTCGCCAGGCATTGCCGGGTACCTGCTGGTCGAAGAGGTCCGCGATCGGCGGGTTGGCGGTCGCCAGCACGAGCTTTTGTTCCTCCAGCGGCAGGTCGCCGCAGAAGTCGCCGATGCCCGACTCCTTGAGGTAGATGCGGTTGTCGGCGACCTCAAGGTGCTCGAAAACCGGCGAGCTGGGAAACGCGGCCAGGTGCTGCTGCGAGGTCTCGTCGTCGTCCGGGGCAAGCGCGCAGATGTACACCAGGGCGCCCACCCGGTCGTGCACGCCCGCCTTGGTGATCAGTGTGCCGCCGTAGGAGTGGCCCACGAGCACGACCGGGCCGGGCACGTGGTTGATCGCGCGGGTTACGCAGTCGACGTCGCCTGCGAGCGAGTCAAGTCCATGCTGTGACGCGAAGACCTCGCGACCCTCGGCCTGGAGTGCGGGGATGAGCTTTGCGAAGCACGAGCCATCGGCCCACAAGCCGTGGGCCAGCACGATGCTGGCTTTTCCGGCCATGAGTGTCTCCTCTGTCGCTACGTCGCTACCTGTAGCGGAGATCGACTTCGTTTGATCCTCTTTGTTCAACCCTAGGTGGGAACTACAGGTGCCGCTCGCCCGACACGAGGTCCAGGTCT
Organism: Streptomyces sp. NPDC001816; assembly: GCF_042892235.1. Taxonomy (NCBI): domain Bacteria; kingdom Bacillati; phylum Actinomycetota; class Actinomycetes; order Kitasatosporales; family Streptomycetaceae; genus Streptomyces; species Streptomyces sp. NPDC001816. The sequence continues at coordinate 273,230 of NZ_JBIATY010000004.1, read as the reverse complement.
TCCGACCGGCCTGACCCCCTGCCTCACCCACCACTCACCCCAGCTCCCATCCCGTACGCCGTCGACCCACACACCGTGGAGCAGGCGTGGTCCCTGGCGTCCAGGTGGAGCGCGCCACTGTACGAACGACTGTGAGGATTGATCACGGCGCCGCTCGGCGGGCCTGACCCACCCAACGATTGACGTTTCGAGCTGTCCTCTCCAGGCTCCCGAGCTGCCTGACGCACAGCGAACACCAACACCGCCAGAAATCGCTAAGTCGTCGGCTTGGGCCGTCCGTTGCGGACGGTGGCCCGCGTGACGTCGGCAGGCGGTCGGAGAGCACGGGTGCAGGGGCGACCGCGGGGTCCTAGTCGGGCTCGAGGACGCCGATGTGGACGGGGCCTACTGACGGCTGTGCGTGAAAGGGGACGAAGGGGGGCAATCGCCCAGGATTCCCGCGCGGGAGGTTGCCCGACGGCCCGTTCCCATTCGTTCCCATGCAAGGCCAAAAGGCCCCCCGGAGATCACTTCCGAGGAGCCTTTCTGGTGCATCGTGCCTGGTCAGGCATGGTGCCCCCGGCAGGATTCGAACCTGCGACACCCGCTTTAGGAGAGCGGTGCTCTATCCCCTGAGCTACGAAGGCGAGGATCTGCACCGACAGTGTAGCGGCTGCCGCCGTGGGGGGTTCGAGCGTTTGTGGGGTCGGCGGGTGGGGGTGGTGAGGGAAGGGCTACGCGGTCAGTGCGGACACGCGGCGGAGTACCTCGTCGCGGCCCAGTGTGCGGGCCACGGCGAAGAGGTCCGGGCTGCGGGTCGAGCCGGTCAGGGCCACCCGGATCAGCTGGGAGGCCTCGCGGATCGAGCCGGGGTAGGCGTCCGGGTTCTTCTTGTACTCCTTGGGCGAGGGGGCGAAGCCGTGCTTGGTGGCGAGGGTGCGGATCTGGTCGAACCAGGCCTGGGGGTCGTCCAGTTCCGCATACTGCGCCGCGAAGTCCTGCGCGAAGGCGCGGACCAGGTCCTCGTCGAGGCCGCCGAGACGCTCGTCCCCGGCGGCGACGAGGGTGAACAGCTGCGGGAAGAAGAAGCCGTAGGCGTCGCGGAAGTCCGACCACTTGCGGAGATCCTTGCGGGGGTTGTCCACGCCCACGCGCTCCACGTCCACGGCCGCCAGCGCGAGCGCCCGCTCGGCGTCCAGGACCGGTACGAGGCCGGGGTCGTGGGACAGGGCCCACTCCCGTACGGCGGTGAGGATCTGCTCGCTGCTCAGGGTGGCGATGTGGTCCGCGCTGATGCCCTCCAGCTTCACCAGGTCGACCAGCGGACCAGCCACGCCGCAGTCCTCAAGCCTGATGGGCTCCTGCAGCGCCTGGGCGAGCGGCAGTTCGGCCAGCCGGCCGTTCGCGAGGCCGCGGAGGTAGTAGAGCACCGGCTCGGCCGGGTAGCCCTCGCCGAGGTAGAAGTCGACCGTGGACTCGGGGTCCTTGCGCTTGGAGAGCTTCCGCTTGCCGCCCTTGATCTGCTTCATCAGCGGCGCGATGTGCGCGTACACGGGCGGTTCGAAGCCGAGCGCCTCGAAGAGCTGGAGGTGCACGGGCACGGAGGAGATCCACTCCTCGCCCCTGATGACGAGGTTGACCCGCATCAGGTGGTCGTCCACGACGTGCGCGAAGTGGTACGTGGGCAACCGCAGCGCACTGTCGGAGGACTTGAGGATCACCACGTCGTTGCGGTTGTCCTCGTGCTCCAGGCGCCCGCGGATGGCGTCCGTGAAGGACCGGCGCGCACCGCGCAGGGCGGGCGAGCGGAAACGCACCACGTAGGGCGCGCCCTCGGCGAGCTTGGCCGCGACCTCGGCGGGGTCGGCGTCGCGCCAGATCGCCCAGTCGCCGTAGTAGCCGGTCGGCACCTTGGCATCCTCCTGGCGCTGCCGGATGTCGGCCAGCTCCTCCTGGGTCGCGAAGCAGAGGTAGGCCTGTCCCGTCCGCAGCAGCGCACGCGCGTAGCTGAGGTAGATCTCCTGGCGTGCCGACTGGAGGTAGGGGCCGTAGTCGCCGACGGTCGTGGCGTTGTCGGCGGGCAGCGAGAAGTAGGCGAACGCCCGGTCGAACTGCTCTGTGGCGCCCTCGACTTGGCGTGACTGGTCGGTGTCCTCGATGCGCAGCAGGTACGTGCCACCGGTGCGGTGCGCGACGGCCTGGTTGATCAGGCCCGCGTAGATCCCGCCGATGTGGACGAAGCCGGTCGGCGACGGCGCCAGCCGTGTGACCTGCGCGCCGGCGGGCAGGTCGCGGGCCGGGTAGCGCTGCTCCCAGTGCGCGGGCTCCGGAAGGTCCGCGGGGAACAGTGCGTCGATGGTGCTGGCGTCGAGCATGGAGGGTCTCGGTTTCCGACCTGGAAGGGACAAGGAGTGTGGAAAGGGGTGTGGAAAGGGGCGCGGGAGGAACGCAGGAGGAGCGCAGAAGGGGGGTAGAAGGGGCGTTGATGGATGTTTGTTCAGGTTATCAACGGGGCGCTCGGGCTTGGCGGGTGGATGTTGGGCCAGGGGGCATCCGGCCGGGGCTCAGGCCGGCGGGACCCGTGTGAAGCGGGACGCGGTGTGCAGGTCCGTCTGGATCCGGTCGGCGGTCGCGCTGAGGGCGGGGAGGAGGTCGTCGACGCACTCCTGCAGGGTGCGGCGGGCCGGGTGGGTGGCTACGTTCACTGCGGCGACCGCCCGACCCGTGCGGTCCCGTACCGGTACGGCTATCGAGCGCAGGCCCGACTCCAGCTCCTCGTCGACGAGGGCGTAGCCCTGCGCGCGGACCTCGGCGAGGGCGGGGGACAGGGGGGACAGGGGTTCGGCGCCGTCCGCCAGGAGGACGCGGCCCAGGGACGTCGACGCGGCCGGCAGCCGTGCGCCCACCGTGATGTCCACCGTCAGTACCCGGCTCGCGCCTGCCCCGGCCGTGTACTGGATCTCCGACTCCGCGCCCGGCGCCAGGACCGCCAGTGCCGTCGGCTCGTGCAACCGGTCGGTGAGGGCGCGCAGATGGGGCTCGGCGAGGCGGGGGAGCGTGGTGCGGGACAGCGGCGGGAAGCCCAGGTCCAGGACGCGGGGCGTGAGAGTGAAGGTGCGGTCGGGGCCCGCGGCCACCAGGCCCAGGTGCTCGTACGTGATCAGCGCCCGCCGGGCCGTGGCGCGGGCCAGGCCGGTCGCCCGGGCCACCTCGGTCAGCGGCAGCGCGGAGCGGTCCGCGCCGAACGCGGTCAGTACGGTCAGGCCCCGGGCCAGAGACTCGACGAACTCCCGGCCCAGCTCGTGCTTGGACGCCGTCGTCCAGGTCGCCAGGCCCGCGGGCGGCGGGCCGGGGTGCGGCCGCGGTGCCTCGCGCAGGTCGGCCTCCATCGCCGCCACCGCCGTACGCAGCCGGGGGAGCAGGGAGGTGCGCAGGTCGGCCGCCGAGTGGCGGCTGGTGTGGCTGACCACGCTCGCCACGCACGCCACCCGGCCGGTGTCCGGCTCCCGTACCGGTACGGACACCGCGACCAGGCCGGGTTCGATCAGCTGGTCGTCCAGTGCCCAGCCGTCCCGGCGGGCCCGTTTCGCCCGCCGTTCGAAGTCGTCCGCGGCGGATGCCGGCCGGGGCGGTACGGCGGGGAAGGAGGCGTCCTCGGGGTCGTCGGCCCGGCGGGCCCGCCACCGCTGCCAGTCCGCGTCCGTCCATCCGGCCGCGAACAGCGGTCCGGGCGCGGTGCGTTCGGCCGGCAGCAGGTCGCCGATGCGGAAGCTCACGGACATCGCGCGGCGGCGGGTGGCCTGGTGGATGAAGCGGATGCCGTCCAGGTCGGCCACCGCGAGCGACACCGACTCGTCCAGCTCGTCGGCGAGGGCGTCCGCGCGCGCGTCGAGGAGCGCGGGCAGGCGCAGGGCGGCCAGGTAGGCGTTGCCCAGCTCCATCACGCGGGGGGCGAGGACGACGTCCCGGCCGTCGAGGCGGACGTATCCCATGCGGGCCAGGGTGGCGGTGATCCGGTCGACCGTGGACCGGGCGAGCCCGGTGGCCCGCTCCAGCGCGCTCGGGCTCAGTGTGCCGCCCGCCTCGGTCAGCCGCCGCAGCACGGCGATCCCACGGATCAACGGCGCGACCGCCTCGGCCGGCACCCCGGCGTGGACCTCGGCATCCAGTGCGGTGTTCGCGGGCATCAACTCTCCGATACGGCATCCAGGCACGCCTACGCGCTACGGTAAACCCGCCCGCGCGGCGGTCGGCCCGCCTCTCGCTCCGTCTCCGCTCCGCTCCCGCTAGGTCCGGGTGATCCGCACCTTGTAGTTCCCGGAATCGTCCGCACCCAGCACCTCGATCGTGATGCCGTGGCGCGGGTCCTTGAAGGACTCGCCGGTGGTGAAGGGGGCGTCGGAGAGTTCCGCCTGGACGTTGGGGCTGCGGGTGCAGCCGCCGCTGCCCCGGTGGGCGTCGTAGACGGTGACCGGGCCGCGTCCGGTGTCCACGGCGGCGTCGACCTTGTAGACGAGGATGCCCGGCTTGCAGACCGCCTCGTCGTTGCCGCCCGGGGCGCGCAGCTCCAGCGCGTACGTGGTCCGCGCGTCGACCGGTACGAGGACCAGCTTCCCGCCGCCCTCCTTGTACAGCGGCGTCAGCGTGTATTCGACGGTGCCCGGGGCGGCCGCGCAGCCGACCTGGTTGCCGTCCAGCCAGCCCAGCTTCCACTTGTGCCAGCCGAGCAGGTCGTTGTTGGCCCCCCAGTCCTCGCTCATGATGTCCCAGTGGCCGACCGTGCCCCCGCCCTCCTGGGTGTAGAGGTCGGGCAGCCCGAAGGTGTGGCCGTTCTCGTGCGGCAGGACGCGGTAGCCGGTGCGGGAGTAGGAGCCGGAGCCGTCGTCCTGGCGGGAGTAGACGAAGGACGCGTTGGCGATGGGGATGCCGTCGGCGACCGGGGCGTCGGCGTTGCCGGCGAAGGTCACGGACAGCACCGTGTCCAGGGCGGAGGGGCCGGCGTTCGGGGTGATCAGCACGTTCAGCAGGTCGTACGAGTGGAAGTCCACGTCGGGATCGGCGGCGGCCACGATGTCCTGCACCAGTTGCCGGTAGCCGGGGTCGAAGGGCGCGCCGCGCTCTATGCCGTACTCCTTGAAGGGCTTCGGCATCCGCAGCCAGGACCCGATCGGGGTCTCGGGGTGGTAGTCGAGCCGGCCGTACGACGCCGTGCGGAACCACTCCTGGGTCTGGGGGAAGAACTCGTGGAACCGGTCGAGTGCGCTGCCCTGCCCGGGCGCGTCGGAGAAGTCGACCATCAGGGTCAGGGCGTGGACCGTGCCGGTGGAGCGGGAGTAACCGGCCGGGGTGGGCAGGCCTTCCGTCATCTGGACGTCCAGGCCGCTGTGGATGAGGCACGGCGAGAGGGCGGTGGAGCGGGCCAGGCCTATCGGCCCGGCGGTGGTGGGCGCCGCCAGATGTCCGGTCCCGGCCGAGGTGCTGACCGTGAGGGTGAGAACGGTCACCGCGACGAGGGCGGCCACGCGGCGCGGGCGTATGCGGCGCGGGCGTATTTGGCGGCGGGGCGAGTGCGGCTGCATGCATGGACCTTTCGCTCCACGGCAGCCGCCGGTCGCCGACTGCACCCTTGCGCTCACCCTGTGTCGACGGGGTGGGGGGCGCGCGCTGGAGGAGACCGATCGTGGGAAATCCCCGCGCGAGCGGGTGGGAACCGCGCCCGGTAAGTGTGGTTCAGGTCACAGGAATTCTTTCCGGGGCGGGAAATAACCGGGGAACCTCTCCCCGTTTAGACCTGTGTCCGAGCGAAACGGGGAGTCCTTCCCCGGATCGCCCCCGCAGACCTGGATCTCCGTCAAGAGACGCGGATCTCCGTCAGCAGACGCTGATCTCCGTCAACAGGCGCAGATCACCGTCATGTCAACGACTCAGGGAGTACGCCGTGCAGACCGCAACCCCCACGCGCAAGGTGTCCCGGCCGCGCGCCGACGCCCTGCGCAACCGGGAGCGGATCGTCACCGCCGCCCGGGAGATGTTCGTCGAACACGGCCCGGACGTGCCGCTGGACGAGATCGCCCGCCGGGCCGGCGTCGGCAATGCCACCCTGTACCGCAACTTCCCGGACCGTGACGCCCTCGTCCGCGAGGTCGTCTGCTCCGTCATGGACCGTACGGCCGAAGCGGCCGAGCAGGCCCTCGCGGAGACCGGGGACGCCTTCGCCGCCCTGGAGCATTTCGCGCACACCGCCGCCGACGAGCGGATCAGCGCGCTGTGCCCGATGGTCTCCAGCACCTTCGACAAGGACCACCCCGACCTGGTGGCATCCCAGGACCGGGTCGAGCAGCTGGTCGAGGCAGTCATGGACCGGGCGAAGGAGGCGGGCCAGCTCCGCGCCGACGTGGGCGTCGGCGACCTGCTCGTCGCCGTGTCCCAGCTCAGCCGGCCGCCGGCCGGCACCGACTGCCTGAGCAGCGACCGCTTCGTCCACCGCCATCTGCAGCTGTTCCTGGACGGGCTGCGGGCCCCCGCCCGCTCGGCCCTGCCGGGGACGGCCGTGACCATCAAGGAGCTGCGCCGGTGCTGAGCGATTAGTTCCGGCCGCGCCGGCGGTCTCCCACACACCAGCACCCCGGTCGTCAGCGACGACGGGCCGGACCCTCCAGCACGCCCGACAGTCTGCCCTTTTCTGATCTTTTTCTGATCTTTCCGTTTTCTGATCGTTTTTCCGTCACGAAGTCCCGAAGTGGGTACCCCCATGTCCGAAACAGCCCTCAAGGCTCCCCGCGCCGTCGCACTGAGCGGTGACGCCAACCGCTGGAAAGCGCTCGTCTTCATCGCGCTCGCCCAGCTGATGGTCGTCCTCGACGCCACCATCGTGAACATCGCCCTGCCCTCCGCCCAGCAGGACCTCGGCATATCCGACGGCAACCGACAGTGGGTCGTCACCGCCTACGCCCTCGCCTTCGGTGGTCTGCTGCTCTTCGGTGGCCGCATCGCCGACCTGTGGGGCCGCAAGCGCGCCTTCGTCCTCGGCCTGACCGGTTTCGCCGCGGCCTCCGTGCTCGGCGGTGTCGCCACCACCGGCGCGATGATGTTCGGCGCCCGCGCGCTCCAGGGTGCCTTCGGCGCCCTGCTCGCCCCGGCCGCGCTGTCGCTGCTCGCCGTGATGTTCACGGACGCCAAGGAGCGCGCCAAGGCGTTCGGCATCTACGGCGCGATCGCCGGTGGTGGTGGCGCCGTCGGCCTGATCCTCGGCGGCTTCCTCACCGAGTACCTGGACTGGCGCTGGACCTTCTTCGTGAACGTCCCGTTCGCCGTCGTCGCCGCGCTCGGCGCCAACTTCGTCATCCGTGAGCCGGAGGGCGGCCGCAACCGCTCCCCGCTCGACATCCCGGGCGTGATCCTCTCCACCCTCGGCCTCGTCGCCCTCGTCTACGGCTTCACCCGCGCCGAGTCCGACGGCTGGAGCGATGCCGTGACCGTCTCGATGTTCGTCGCGTCCGCGGTGCTGCTGATCGCCTTCGCGCTGGTCGAGTCCAGGGTCAAGGCCCCGCTGCTGCCGCTGCGCGTGGTCACCGACCGCAACCGCGGCGGGATCTACCTCTCCCTGGGCCTCGCGATCATCGGCATGTTCGGCCTGTTCCTCTTCCTGACCTACTACCTGCAGGTCGTGAAGGGCTACTCGCCGGTCAAGACCGGCTTCGCGTTCCTGCCGATGATCGCGGGCATGATCACCGGCTCCACCCAGATCGGCACCCGGCTGATGACCCGGGTCCCGGCCCGCTTCCTGATGGGCCCCGGCTTCCTGGTCGCCGGTCTCGGCATGCTGCTGCTGACCCAGCTGGAGGTCGGCTCCTCGTACACCACCCTGCTGCTGCCCGCGATGCTGCTGCTCGGCCTCGGCATGGGTACGGCGTTCATGCCGGCCATGTCCCTGGCCACCTCGGGCGTCGAGCCCCGGGACGCCGGTGTCGCCTCCGCGATGGTCAACACCTCGCAGCAGGTGGGCGGCGCGATCGGCACCGCCCTGCTGAACACGATCGCCGCCTCCGCGACGACGTCGTACGTCAAGGACCACATCGCCGGTGCGGCCTCCAAGCCGCAGCAGCAGCTGGTCCAGCTGCAGGGCATGGTGCACGGCTACAGCGCGGCGATCTGGTTCGCCGTCGGCATCCTGGGCCTCGCCTCGCTGATCGCCTTCACCTTCGTCAACGCCGGCCGTCCGGGCGCCGTCACGGTGGCCTCCGGCGAGGGCGTCGAGGACGAGGTGCCGGTGCCGGTGGTCGCCCACTGACCCCCGCGGCCGTGACTTAGCGGAGCCAGGGCAGGTCCGCACCCGCTTCGTTGGGCTGAAGGCCCTCGGCGACGATCTCCATGATCTCGCCGAGGGTCTTCTGCTGTTCCGGGGTCAGCCGCTCGAACAGCGCCTGCCGTACGGCGTCCACATGGCCCGGCGCGGTCCGGCGCAGCACCTCGGCGCCCTCGTCGGTGAGCACCGCGAACTGGCCGCGCTTGTCGGAGGGGCAGTCCTCACGGCGGACCCATCCGTTCTTCTCCAGGCGCGCGATGGCGTGCGACAGCCGGGAGCGGGTGATCTTCGCCTTCATCGCCAGCTCCGTCATCCGCAGCCGACGGCGCGGCGCCTCGGCGAGAACGACGAGCAGGCCGTAGTAGATGTGCGGCATGCCCGCGTCACGCTGCAGCTGCCGGTCGAGGTGGTCCTCCAGCAGGGTGGTGGCGTGCAGATAGGCGCGCCAGACGCGCTGCTCCTCGTCGGTGAGCCAGCGGTGCCGGCCGGCGGAGTCCGTTGCCGTGTTCATGTACCCCACTGTACGGCGCATCTCCTTGAAACTTGAACAAGTCGGGCGTACTCTGGCAGTGAGAGCTTGAGAGTTAAAACATCTTATTGGGAGCTGCCGTCATGTCCGCCGCCACCCAGGAGCGCATGCCCGCCCTGTACCTCAGCCATGGCGCCCCGCCGCTCGCCGACGACCCGGTCTGGCCCGGCCAGCTCGCCGCCTGGTCCGCGGACCTGCCGCGCCCCAAGGCGATCCTGATGGTCTCCGCGCACTGGGAGGAGGCCCCCCTCGCCCTCGGCGCGACCGAGACCATCCCGCTCGTCTACGACTTCTGGGGCTTCCCCGAGCACTACTACCGGGTCCGGTACGCCGCTCCCGGCGCGCCCGAACTCGCCGAGTCCGTCCGCAAGCTGCTGCGCGCCCCCGGCACCCCCGTCCAGGACATCCCCGACCGCGGCCTCGACCACGGCGCCTACGTCCCCCTCGTCGAGATGTTCCCGGCCGCCGACATCCCCGTCCTCCAGGTCTCCCTGCCCACCCTCGATCCACGGCGTCTGATGGACATCGGCCGCAAGCTCGCCCCGCTGCGCGACGAGGGCGTGCTGATCGTCGGCTCCGGCTTCTTCACCCACAACCTGGCCGCCCTGCGTCACACGGGCGGCGGCGTGCCCAGCTGGTCCTCCGAGTTCGACGACTGGGGCCGGCGGGCCTTGGAGGCCCGTGACTGGGACGCGCTGCTGGACTTCCTTCACAAGGCCCCGGCCGGCCGCTACGCCCACCCGCGCACCGAGCACTTCGCCCCGCTCTTCGTCGCCATGGGCGCGGCGGAGGCGGGCGGCGAGCAGGACGCGCAGAAGTCGGTGATCGACGGGTTCTGGATGGGAATGGCGAAGCGCTCGGTGCAGTTCGGATAAGGGCCGGCTCCGGACAGGGCCGGCTCCGGACAAGGGCCGGCTCCGGACGAGGGCCGGCTTCGGACGAGGGTTAGCCGAGATCCTTCTCGTACCAGGCCACGTCCCAGTAGCGGCCGAACTTGCGCCCGACCTCCCGGTAGGTGCCGACGTACCGGAAGCCGAAGCGTGTGTGCAGCCGCTCGGAGGCCTCGTTGGGCTGGGCGATGCCGGCGTAGGCGCGGTGGATGTCCTCGTCTGCCAGGGCCTTGAAGAGGGTGTCGTAGAGCAGGGTGCCGATCCCGCGGCGGCCGGCGTCCGGGGTGACGTACACCGAAGTCTCCACGGACGTCGCGTACGCGGGCTTCACCCGGTAGGGGCTGGATGTGGCGTACCCCAGAATTCGCTGAGTTCGTCCTTCCGCGGCAACCATCAGGCGGTACGGTCCGTCTTCCGGGTGGGAGAGCAGCCAAGGACGGCGCTCTTCCGGCGTGAAGATCGTGGTGTCGAACGTGATGGGCGTCTCGCGCACGTAGTGGTTGTAGATGTCCGTGAGGGCTTCGAGGTCGCTCTCGACTCCCGGCCTGACCTGCACTTCTGCATGCGCCGACGGCATCCGGCCTCCCTGTGGTCGGACAGGGTACTGCAAGATCAGAAAAATTGAGGGGCGGGTTGGGAATTCTGTCCGGATTCCAGTCGTTGTTTCCTTCGGATGCCGGGCACTCGTGGAGAGTCCCAGGAGTTCCAGGAGTGCTGAGCATCCCTTAAGGACCACCGCCCGCCCACCATCGCAAGGGAGCACGCATGGCAACCCGTGCCGTCGCCCGTCGTCAGTCCGCCACCGGCGAGACGGCCGACTCGGCAAGCAGTGTTCGCGCCCATGGCGGCGAGATCGCCGATCGCGATCTGGTCGGTATGTATCTCGACGAGATCGCGCGTACGCCGCTGCTCGACGCCGCAAAGGAAGTCGAGCTGTCCCAGACCATCGAGGCGGGTGTGTTCGCACGGCAGGTCCTCGACGGCGAGGAGGAGTCACAGACGGACGCCTCCCGCGAGGAGTTGGAGGCCCTGGTCGCCGCGGGCGAGCGGGCCAAGGACGTCTTCATCCGCTCCAACCTCCGCCTGGTCGTGGCGGTGGCCCGGCGCTACCCGCGCAGCGGCCTGCCCCTCCTCGACCTGGTCCAGGAGGGCAACGCCGGTCTGGTGCGCGCCGTCGAGAAGTTCGACTACCGCAAGGGCTTCAAGTTCTCGACGTACGCCACCTGGTGGATCCGTCAGGCCATCACCCGCTCCATCGCCGACCAGTCCCGCACGATCCGGCTCCCCGTCCACCTGGTGGAGGAGCTGGGCCGTATCCGCCGCGTGCAGCGGGAGTTCAACCGCGAGCACGGGCGCGAGCCGGAGCCCGCGGAGATCGCCGCCGAGCTGGGCTCGACGCCGGAGCGCGTGACCGACGTGCTCGACTGGTCCCGTGACCCGGTCTCCCTCAACATGTCCGTGGACGACGAGGGCGAGACCCAGTTCGGCGACCTCCTGGAGGACACCTCGGCGGTGTCGCCGGAGCAGTCGGTGCTGACGCTGCTGCGCAGCGAGGAGCTGGACGGCCTGATCGGCCGCCTGGACCAGCGCACGGCCTCCATCATCAAGATGCGGTACGGCATCGAGGACGGCCGCGAGCGCACCCTGACCGAGGTCGGCAAGGAACACGGCCTGACCCGCGAGCGCATCCGCCAGATCGAGAAGCACGCGCTGCTCGAACTGAAGAAGCTGGCCCGCAGCACCGGCTTCGACGCGGCGGCGTGAGGGACGGGGAGTACAGCCCATTGACGGACGGGTAGCACAGCCGATGACGAAACCGGGCGTACGACCGCGTACGCCCGGTGGCGAAAGACGGCGCAAACATGGCGTGGTCCCATCGCTTCAACCCCCGGACCCGAGGGAACAACCCTTCAGGGCCCAGGAGTTGGACCCCAGGGCCCGCACTCCCGCCTTCCGCAGACACCCCACACCTGCCATGACGAGCACGTCGTAGGTCCTGGTCCGTCAGTTCCTACTCGACATGTGAGCCACGTCCCCGCGCTATCCCCCCCCCGGCGCCGGGACCTTCCCGGAGCCGGGCTTCGGCGCCTACCCCCCCCAGGCGCCGGGGCCCGGCTTCTTGCTGTGGGGAGGAGAGGGAGAGTGGGAGGGCGTGGGCTCGCCGAAGGCCGGCGGTGCGGACATGCTGGATCGGCGGGCCACTCCGTACCTGAACCACGGGGTGGCCCGCCGGATGGCAGATTCTGCCACATCGGCATAGCCTGCCGAGGTGAGCACCCCGAGCACCGCCGGCAACACCGCGCACCAGCCTTTTTCCGCCTCCGCGCCCGCCCCGGTGTCCCTCACCGAGCGCCGCAAGGCGGAGACCCGCATGGAGATCGCCCGTGCGGCGGCCGCGCTCTTCGTCCGCCAGGGGCTGCGTGCCACCCGTGCGGAGGACATCGCCCAGGCGGCGGGCATCGCCCCGCGCACGTTCTACCGCTACTTCGCCTCGAAGGAGGAGGCGGTGGCCCCTCTCTACGCGGCGGGTGCCGAGCGCTGGACGCAGGCGGTCCGGGAGGCCCCGCCCGCCCTCACCGTCCCGGAGGCCCTGCGCCACGCGGTCCACCAGACCCTCACCCCGGGCCTCGGCGTCTCGGTGTCGTCCTGGGAATGGGTCCGCACCCTGATCCGCCTGGCCGACGCGAGTCCCGCCCTGCGCAAGGTCTGGGCGGAGGTCTGCCAGTCCTCGGAGAGGACGCTCGCGGAGATTCTGGCGGAGCGTTTGTCGGTATCCCGAGGGCAGACGGTCTCCGCCGACCCCGACCCCGACCCCGAGTCCGGCGACAACGTTGCCCACCCGGCCCCGATCCCCCTGCACCTCCACTTCGCAGCGGCGGTGGCCGGCGCGGCAGTTCGTGTAGCCGTCGAATCCTGGTCCACCACCACGTCCCCACCCACCGGCCCCACCGGCCCAGCAGCCCTGGCCCTCCAAAACCTGGAGGCGGTGGGGGAGTTCGAGTGGGGCGAGGAGTAGCCAACGCCTCGTCAGTGCCCGGAGGCCGCCGTTGGACTGACCGTCGTCGCCGGAGTGCGGGTCCGCTGTGGCTGGTCGCGCAGTTCCCCGCGCCCCTGGGGAGTTGCCGTGCCGTCGGCTGCATCGGCGCCGGAGTCACGCAGCCGCAGCCGCAGCCGCAGCCGCAGACAGCAGCGGCCCGGCCGTCCCCGCGCAGCTGCGGGCAGTCGTGCCGCTGGGGCGATGGGAGTCCCCCTGCTCGAGCGAAGCCGAGAGCTTGGGGGAGGGTGGGCGCAGCGGCACCCCGCCAGCGCGGGTGAGTGAAACCCAGCCCCGGCCAGCCGAAGCACCGGCCACCCGACCCGCCTAGGCTCCCCCCGCTCCCCCCGCCCGGCTCAGCCGTTCACCCAACTCCCGTACATAAGCCACCAGTTCAACCGGCGCCCGAACCGTGAACTCGCACCCCACCATCGCCAACCGCACAGCCAGCCACTCCACCGGATCCCCGCTGCTGCCCCGCACCACGCACCAGCCCTCCCCGTCCGCCTCCGGTACCCCGACCCACCCGGGCACCCGCGGCGACACCTCCTCCACGGACCCGGCGAACCGCACCTCGAACTCGTACGTCCCGGTGTCGGGCCGCCGCTGAATGGACCGCCGCAGGTACTCCGCCGCACCCCCCATCGGCAACTCCCGCGGAGCGAACCGCACGCCGGTGGCGAACGGCTCCCGTACCCGGTCCACCCGGAACGTCCGCCAGTCCTCGCGCCCGAGGTCGTATGCGACGAGGTACCACCGCCGCCCGGTGGACACCAGCCGATGCGGCTCGGCCAGCCGCCGCGACTCGCTGCCGTCCTTGTCCCGGTAGGTGAACCGGAGCCGCTCGTGCCCGGCCACCGTCGACGCCATCACGGTCAGCGTCTCGGGCGCGATGCTCGCCCCGTCCCCACTGGTCAGCGCCGTCGTCGCGGCCTGAAGCGTCGAGACCCGGTGCCGCAGCCGCGACGGCAGCACCTGCTCCAGCTTCGCCAGCGCCCGCACCGACGCCTCCTCCACCCCCTCCACCGCGTGCCCGGCCCCGGCCCGCAGCCCGACCGCGATCGCCACCGCCTCCTCGTCGTCGAGCACCAGCGGCGGCATGGCCTTGCCCGCGACAAGGCGGTAGCCGCCGTCAGCACCCTTGCTGGCCTGCACCGGATAGCCCAGCTCCCGCAGGCGGTCGATGTCCCGCCGCACGGTACGGCGGGACACCCCGAGCCGGTCGGCCAGCTCGCCGCCGGGCCACTCGCGCGGGGTCTGGAGGAGGGAGAGCAACTGGAGGAGCCGAGCCGGAGTGTCCGTCGTCATGCATTCGAGAATGCCGCACAACTAGGACATGATCTGACCTAATGCGGTCCTAGCTTGTACGCATGACCTCCACGGAACAGACCCTCAGCGCACAGCAGACCCCGGGCGACCGCCGCCGGTGGTTCGCGCTCGCGATCGTGATGGCCGCGGCCTTCATGGACCTCGTCGACGTCACGATCGTCAACATCGCGATCCCCTCGATCCAGCACGACGAGGGCGCCTCCTTCAGCCAGATCCAGTGGATAACCGCGGGCTACGCCCTGGCCTTCGCCGCCGGCCTGATCACCGGCGGCCGGCTCGGCGACATCCACGGCCGCCGCCGGCTGTTCCTCATCGGCATCGGCGGCTTCACCCTGGCCTCCGCCCTGTGCGGCTTCGCCGCGAACCCGGAGATGCTGGTCGCCTCCCGCATCCTGCAGGGCGGCATGGCGGCGATGATGGTCCCGCAGGTCCTGTCGATCGTGCACGCCACCTTCCCCGCCCACGAGCGCGGCAAGGTCTTCGGCCTCTTCGGCGCGATCGTCGGCCTGGGCGCGGTCTCCGGCCCGCTGCTCGGCGCCCTGCTGACGGAGTGGAACCTGTTCGGGCTGGAGTGGCGCCCGATCTTCCTGATCAACCTCCCCGTGGGCGTCGTCGCCTTCCTCCTCGGCCGCCGCTACATCAGCGAGTCCCGCGCCCCGAAGGCGCTGAAGCTGGACCTCGTCGGCGTCGCCCTGGTGACCCTGGGCCTGCTGATGCTGCTCTACCCGCTCACCCGCGGCCGCGAGCTGGGCTGGCCGCTGTGGGGGTACGTCTCGATGGCCGGCGCGTTCGGTGTCTTCGCGGCGCTGGTGGCGTACGAGCGGCGCAAGGCGGCCCAGGACGGCTCCCCGCTGATCGAGCTGTCGCTGTTCCGGGTGAAGAGCTTCGCCGCCGGTATCGCCGTGCAGACCGTCTTCGGTGTCGCGCTCGGCATCTTCTTCCTGGTCTGGACGCTGTACATGCAGGTCGGGCTGGGCTGGAGCCCGCTGCGGGCGGGCCTGACGGGCGTGCCGTTCTCGCTCGCGGTCTCGACGGCGGCCGGCATGTCCGTGCAGAAGCTGGTTCCGCGCTTCGGCCGCAAGGTGCTCCAGGCGGGTGCGCTGGTGATGGCCGCGGGTGTCCTCGTCTACATCTGGGAGTCGCACCGCTACGGCCTCGGCATCGCCTCCTGGCAGATGGCCCTCCCGCTGGTCGTGATGGGCGCGGGCATGGGCCTGATCGTGGCCCCG
The DNA here is from genome assembly GCF_042892235.1 of Streptomyces sp. NPDC001816. Classification (NCBI taxonomy): domain Bacteria; kingdom Bacillati; phylum Actinomycetota; class Actinomycetes; order Kitasatosporales; family Streptomycetaceae; genus Streptomyces; species Streptomyces sp. NPDC001816. The sequence goes on along the minus strand of NZ_JBIATY010000004.1, from coordinate 257,935 downwards.
CTGACGGACGCGGTGCTCTCGGAGGTGCCGCGCGAGCACGCCGGCTCCGCGTCCGGCCTGATCAACACCGTGCAGCAGATGGGCAACGCGCTCGGCCTCGGGCTGGTCTCGGTGGTGTTCTTCGGTGTGATCGGCGACCGGCTGACGCGCGCCGAGGTGGGCCCGGCGTTCGTCCACGGCTTCCAGCACGCGCTGTGGTGGGTGGCCGGTGTGCTGGGTGTGATCTTCCTGCTGATGTCCGCTCTGCCGAAGCGTCCGGCGCAGCACGTGGAGGGCGCGTCCGACGCTCCGGCAGTGGAGAGGGAGCCCGAGCTGGTGGCCTGACCAGGCAGGAGGCGGCCCGGTACCGACCAGGTACCGGGCCTTTCTGCTGCCCGGATCTGTCCGGGCAGCAACCGGAAGTCCGTTCATGCCCGATTGTGGCCCGAACCTGTTTACTTTCCGGAAATCGGGGCGTAGTCTCGCGGTGAAACCACACGTTCGGGCATGAGTCGGAGGCGAACGGACATGTACGCACCGGAGCGGCAGCAGGAGATCCTCCGGATCGCCCGTGACGGCGGCCGGGTGGACGTGCTGTCGCTGGCCGAGGAGTTCCAGGTCACGGCGGAGACGATCCGCCGGGATCTGAAGGCCCTCGACCGCGCGGGCCTCGTCCGCCGGGTGCACGGCGGTGCCATCCCGGTCGGCCGCCTCGACTTCGAGCCGGACCTCGCCGAGCGCGAGTCCACCGCCGCCGACGAGAAGGACCGCATCGCCAAGGCGGCCCTCGCCGAGCTGCCCGTCGAGGGCACGATGGTCCTCGACGCGGGTACGACGGTGGCGCGGATGGCCGCGGCCATCCCGCTGGAGGCCTCCCTCACCGTCGTCACGCACAGTCTGCCGATCGCCGCCCGCCTCGCCGACCACCCGGGCATCCAGCTCCACCTGGTCGGAGGGCGCGTCCGGCACCGTACGCGCGCCGCCGTGGACGCCTGGGCACTGCGCGCGTACGGCGAGATCCGCGCCGACGTCCTGTTCGTCGCCGCCAACGGCTTCTCCGCCGAGCACGGTCTGACCACCCCCGACCTCGCCGAGGCCGCGGTCAAGCGCGCGGCCGTCGCCGCCGCCCGCCGCGTCGTCCTCCTCGCCGACTCCTCCAAGCACGGCCAGGAGCACTTCGCCCGCTTCGGCGACCTGAGCGACGTGGACCTGCTGATCACCGACAGCGGGCTGAGTCCCGAAGACGCCGCCGTGATCGAGCGCGGCGGCACGGAAGTAGTGCGCGCATGATCCTCACCGTCACCCCCAACCCGTCCCTCGACCGCACCTACGAGGTCCAGGCCCTCAAGCGCGGCGAGGTCATCCGCGCCGAGACCGAGCGCATGGACCCCGGAGGCAAGGGCGTGAACGTGTCGCGCGCCGTCGCGGCCGCCGGCCGGCGCACGGTCGCCGTTCTGCCCCTGGGCGGTGCGCCGGGTGCGCTCGTCGCCGATCTGCTCGACGCGCAGGGCATCGAGGTCGCGCCGGTCCCGGTCGCCGGAGCCACCCGCTCGAACATCGCGCTCGCGGAGGCGGACGGAGCGCTCACGAAGATCAACGCCCCGGGCCCCGAGCTGTCCCCGGCCGAACAGGAGTTGCTCCTGGACACCGTCCGCGAGCAGTCCCGCGACGCTGACTGGATCGCGTGCTGCGGGAGCCTGCCCCGGGGCCTCGCACCCTCCTGGTACGCGGACGTCGTCACACGGGCGCACGCCGGCGGCGCGCGCATCGCGCTCGACACCTCGGGGCGCGCGCTCCTGGAGGCGCTGCGCGCCCGGCCCGACGTGGTGAAGCCGAACGCCGAGGAGCTGGCGGAAGCCGTCGGGCGCCCCCTGACGACGGTGGGCGACGCGGTGAAGGCGGCCGAGGAGCTGCGCGAGATGGGCGCACGCGCCGTGCTCGCGAGCCTGGGCGCCGACGGGCAGTTGCTCGTGGACGACGCGGGCGCCTGGTTCGGCAGCGCGCACGTGGACGCCGTACGCAGCAACGTGGGCGCCGGCGACTCCTCCCTCGCCGGCTTCCTGATCGCCGGCGGCCGCGGCCCGGAGGCCCTCGCCTCCGCCGTCGCCCACGGCGCCGCCGCCGTCCAGCTCCCCGGCAGCGTGATGCCGACCCCCGCCGACCTGGACCCGGCCGCGGTGACGGTCACGGCCGACATCCCGGTCGACCGCGAACTGATGGAGCCGGTGTCATGAACTCGCTCGTGCTGCGTGGTACACGCCCTGGAACCCGGCACCTGGGCGCACGCCCCGTGCCCGCTCGCCCGATGCCCACACGCCCGGACACACCCACCCCACCGGCCCAGAAGCGGCGGGGCTCCCCATTACTCGCCGCCTCAGCGGGCCGGCAGGACGCCCCGATCCGCCCTGCCACCCCGGGGTCCTGTCGTCTGACAGAGCCCAGGAGGCGAGGTCTCCCCGGCCCCGTCTTCGTCCACCCCGCCGCCTCCCCCCCCCACAGCACCCCCGTCCCCACCTCCGCCCACCCCACTCCCCGGGCGATACGCGTGCATAGGAGCCCGCGATGAGCGACATGATCACCGCGGACCTGGTCGACCTCGACCTGTCCGCCGATACCAAGGAGGCGGCGGCGCGCGCCCTCGCCGAGCGCATGGTGGCCCAGGGCCGGGTGACCGACCTGGAGGGCTTCCTCGCCGACGTGGCCGCCCGTGAGGCCCAGATGCCGACCGGCCTCGACGGCGGCATCGGCATCCCGCACTGCCGCAGCGCCCATGTCACCGAGCCGACGCTCGCCTTCGGCCGCAGCGCCGCCGGCATCGACTTCGGCGCCCCGGACGGTCCCGCCGACCTGATCTTCCTGATCGCGGCCCCGGCCGGCGCCGACGACGCCCATCTGACGATCCTCTCCGCCCTGGCCCGGCAGCTGATGAACACCGAGTTCACGGACGCGCTGCGGTCGGCGGGTGACACGGGGACGGCGGCGGCGCTGATCCGCGGGGACGAGGCACCGGCGACCGAGGACAGCGCGTCCTCCGGTGCACAGGCGTCCGTGGACGCCTCCGAAGACTCCGCTGCGACGCCGGTGGCGGCCTCCGCCGGCGCCGCAGCGGGCAGCACGGCCCCGGCGCCGGGTGCGGCCACCGAGAGTGGTTCCGCCCCGGCGCCGGGCGCCACGGGAACGGGCGAACGCCCCTTCCGTATCGTCGCGGTCACCTCCTGCCCGACCGGCATCGCCCACACCTACATGGCGGCCGAGTCCCTGGAGAACGCGGGCCACGAGGCGGGCGTCGAGGTCGTCGTCGAGACACAGGGCTCGGCCGGCTTCACCCGGCTCGACCCGGCGGTGATAGCGGCGGCGGACGGCGTGATCTTCGCGCACGACGTCCCCGTGCGCGACAAGGACCGCTTCGCGGGCAAGCCGACGGTCGACGTCGGCGTGAAGGCGGGCATCAACCGCCCCGCCGAGCTGATCTCCGAGGTGCGCGGCAGGGCCGAGCGCGGCGAGGTCACCGCGGGCGCCGCTCATGGGACGCCCGTCGAGCGCGCGGGCGACTCCACCGAGGGCTACGGCACCAAGCTCCGCAAGTGGCTGATGTCCGGCGTCAGCTACATGGTCCCGTTCGTCGCGGCCGGCGGTCTGCTCATCGCCCTCGGCTTCGCGATCGGCGGCTGGAAGGTCAACAAGGCGCCGTCGGTCATGGACCACTTCGTGTGGACCCAGACGGGCAGCTGGGGCGCGCTGCTGTTCCAGATCGGCGTGGTGTCCTTCGGCTTCCTCGTCCCGGTCCTGGCCGGCTACATCGCCTACGGCATGGCGGACCGCCCCGGTCTCGTTCCCGGCTTCGTCGGCGGCTCGATCGCCCTCACCATCAACGCCGGCTTCCTCGGCGGTCTGGCGGCCGGTCTGATCGCCGGTGGCGTGGTGATGGCGATCCAGAAGGTCAACATCCCGGCGGCGTTGCGCGGCATCATGCCGGTGGTGGTGATCCCGCTGATCTCCTCGGCGATCGTCGGGTTCCTGATGTTCGTCGTGATCGGCAAGCCCATCGCGTCCGCCCAGAAGGGCCTGACCGACTGGCTGGGCGGCCTCACCGGCACCAACGCCATCCTGCTCGGCGCCCTGCTCGGCCTGATGATGTGCTTCGACCTGGGCGGCCCGGTCAACAAGGTGGCCTACACCTTCGCCACGGCGGGCATCGCGGTCGCCAGCCCGAGCGACTCCGCGATGAAGATCATGGCCGCGGTGATGGCGGCCGGCATGGTCCCGCCGCTGGCGATGGCCCTGGCCACGACGGTCCGCGGCAAGCTCTTCACCCAGACCGAGCGCGAGAACGGCAAGGCCGCCTGGGTGCTGGGCGCCTCCTTCATCTCCGAGGGCGCGATCCCGTTCGCCGCGGCGGACCCGCTGCGGGTCATCCCGTCCGCCATGGTGGGCGGCGCGATCACCGGCGCGCTGTCGATGGGCTTCGGCGCCACCCTGCGCGCCCCGCACGGCGGCGTCTTCGTGGTCCCGCTGATCGGCAACCCCTTCCTCTACCTGATCGCCATCGCGGTCGGCGTGTGCGTCAGCGCGGCCCTGGTGATCCTCCTCAAGGGCATGCGCAAGCAGGCCCCGGAGACCACGGCCACGGACCCGGCCGCGGGCCCGGCCACGGCGTCGAAGGAGGCGAAGCAGCCCGTCGCCGCCTGACGGGGTTCCGCTACCTCTTGTCCCTTTGGTGAGCTGTGAGTTGTTCACGCCACCTGCGAGATACGTCACGGTCCGGGGCCAAAGTCCCGGACCGTGGTGTGTACTGGACGGCATGCCTGAGCAAGTCTCGACTCTTCAAGTGATCGGCGTGGCCGTCCTCACGCTGGCGGGCGTCGTCTGGGCCGTCGCGGTGACCCGCATCATGCGCCGCGCGCGCGTCGAGGCCGCTCTGTCGGCCTTCCCCCACCAGCGCTTCGGCCCTCCGCCGCAGGAGTACGTCGAACTGAGCGCGGCGGAACAGGACGCCTTCGCGGGCCTGGTACGACGACTCGGACACCGCTGACGGAAGCGGGCCCGAGGCCGCCGCCAGGTCCTAGGCCCGCCGCGCCGCGCGCCGTTCCATGGCGTCCCGGGCCGCGTCCTCCGACGTGTAGACCTCGCACATGTGCCAGCCGTCGGGCGTCGCCGTGTGCTCGACCTCCCACAGGGAGACCTCCTGGCCGTCCGGCAGCAGGAACGCGTGCTCGTACAGCGCGAAGCTCAGGCCCGCGCGGCCGGTCCGTCCGGGCCGCCCGAACGCCTGGGTGATCTGATGCGCGGCCGCCGTCGCCAGCAGCGCCGCCGTCTCCGCGTCCGGACGGTCGGGGTTCTCCGCGCGGCGCAGCAGCCGGCGCGCGTGGTCCGGCGAGTCGTCCGGGGCGTACACGTGCCGGGGCTCGGGGATCGCCGACAGCTGCATCAGCACCGGCAGCTCGAAGTCCGGAGTGTCCGGCGGCAGCGCGAGCCGGGCGGTGGCCGTGTGCAGCTCCTCCTCGTCGACGTACACCTCGTGCTGTGCGTCGCCGCCCGGCACGAGGTTGTGGACCAGCTCCCACAGGGTCAGCGCCGAGCCGTCGGCGAGCAGCCAGGTGTGCCGGTACGTCTCGCGGTGCAGCCCCGCGCTGTGGTGGGCGGAGTGCAGGGAACTGTCGTGCGCCAGGGCGCAGTCCAGCCGTCGTATGACCTCGTCGGGCAGCTCGAAGGAGTTCAGGGCACGGCCGAGGAGCGCCTCGAGATGCTCCTCAGGAGACTCGGGCGACTCGGCTGGTTCGTACGCTGCCGTCTCGTACGGAACGCTCAAGGCTTCTCCCGGCGTTGCTGCATGTCACCTTGTGGGTGCATACCGTAGCCCCTCGGTCGGACATCATGTCCGGGAACCGAGAAAACGTATGCAGGGAAAACGTGAAGGCCGCGCGAGAAGTTGCCGCGCGGCCTCACGATCCGTCAGGACCGGCCGGTCAGGCGGCACTTCCGGCGGTCCAGGCGCTCCACGACATGTTCCAGCCGTTGAGACCGTTGTCCGGGGACACCGTCTTGTCGGGGGAGTTCTTCACGATCACGACGTCACCGATGAGCGAGTTGTCGTAGAACCACTTGGCCGTCGTGTCGCCCTGCGCGCCCTGCACGTCCGCCAGGCCGACGCAGCCGTGGCTGGTGCCCTCCCGGCCGAAGGGCGGGTTGCCCTTGTTGTACCAGTAGTTGCCGTGGATGAACGTGCCGGACGTCGTCAGGCGCATCGCGTGCGGCACGTCGGAGATGTCGTACTCCCCGCCGAAGCCGACCGTCGAGCCGTTCATACGGGTCTGCACGAACTTCTCGGAGATGACCATCTGCCCGTTGTACGTGGTGTGCTGCGGGCTGCCCGCGGAGATCGGCACCGACTTGAGCGTCTTGCCGTCCCGCACCACGGTCATGGTCTGCGCGTTGGCGTCGACCGTGGAGACCTGCGAGCGCCCGATCGTGAAGGACACCGTCTTCTTCTGCACGCCGTAGACGCCGCTCGCGCCCTGCACCCCGTCCAGGTCGATCTTCATGGTGACCTTGGAGCCGGCCTTCCAGTACTCCTGCGGCCGGAAGTCGAGCCGCTGGTTCCCGAACCAGTGGCCGACCACCTGCTGACCGCTGCTGGAGTTGACCGTGATGTGCGACTGCACGGCCTTCTTGTCGGTGATGCCCTTGTCGAAGGTGAACGACACCGGCATGCCCACACCGACCGTCGAGCCGTCGTCCGGCGTGTAGGTGCCGATGAAGCTGTTGGCCGAGCTGACGGTGGTGAAGATGGAGTTGGCCGCCGCCGTACGCCCGCTCGCGTCCTTCGCGGTCGCGGCGATCTCGTACTTCGTGCCGCGCTCCAGCTGTCCCTTCGGCTTCCAGCTGCTGCCGTCCGCCGATATCGCCCCCTGCACCGCCTGCCCCGACCCGGCCACGGTCATCTTCACGTCCGTCAGCTTGCCGCCGCTGACCTTCACGCCGGTCGCGTTGATCGACGCGCCGGTCGAACCGTCCTTGGCCGAGATCACGACCTTCGCCGTCGACGTCCTGGGCGAGTCCTTGCCGCCCTTGCCGTCGTCGTTCGAGGCGTTGGCGCTGCCACCGCAGGCGGTCAGGGTCAGGGCGCCGACCACCAAGGCGGCACAGGCCCCCAGTACGCGCCGCGCTGCAATGTCCGGCGTTGTCACGGGCTGCTCCATGTTCGTGTGATGTGCGTGTTCCGTTCCAGTGCGTGATGAAAGAGGGCCCGGGCCCGGGGGGAGGTTCCCTCCGGATCCCGTTGACGTCATCACGTGACAGAACCGCGACAATCCATGGCTCAACCCGCGGCCGACGGCCGCCGGGGCTCATCGCCGCCCGGACGACTCCCCGTACAACTCCCCGTACGACGGCCACACTCCACCCGGCCCGTCGACCGACCCGGCGGCGCGCACGGCGCGCACGATCGCGCGCGTCACGACGTCGGCCCCGGCCGCGAGGACGTCGTTGAGCGCCAGCGGGCCGGTGCCGTCGAGCGCGCGGGTGCCGGTCGCCAGCGCGAACACCGTGTCGCCGTCGTGCAGCAGGTGCACCGGCCGCACGGCGCGCGCGATGCCGTCGTGCGCCGTACCCGCCATCTTCTGCGCCTGCGCCTTGGTGAGGTCCGCGTCGGTCGCGACCACCGCGAGCGTCGTGTTCAGCGGCGGCGGCGCGTTCTTCGAGGCCACCTCGGCCAGACGCCGACGCGCGGCCTCGTGCACGCGCTCCTCCGGGTACTGCACGCGCCCCTGGAACAACTCCCCGTACAGGACGCCCGTTTCCGGATCCAGCACCGACCCCGCCGCGTTCACCACCACCAGGGCGGCCACCGTGACCCCCGAGTCCAGCACCGCACTCGCGGTGCCCACCCCGCCCTTGAGCTGCCCCGCCACGGCGCCCGTACCGGCGCCCACACACCCCTCGTGCACGGCCGCGCCCTGCATGCTCGCCGCGGCCGCCTCCACCGCCGCGCGCCCCGTCGCCGCGTCCGGCCGGGCGCGGAAGTCACCGCCGCGCCCCAGATCGAAGACGCACGCGGCGGGCACCACCGGCACGACGTGCCCCGGGTCCGGCCCGACCCGCACCCCGCGCCCCTGCTCCTCGAGCCAGGCCATCACCCCGGACGCGGCGTCGAGCCCGTAGGCGCTGCCTCCGGTCAGCACGACGGCGTCGACCTTCTGCACCACGTTGCGCGGGTCGAGGGCGTCGGTCTCCTTGGTGCCGGGGCCGCCCCCGCGCACGTCCACGGCGGCGACGGCGCCGCCCTCGGGCGCGAGGACGACCGTGGTGCCGGTGAGCCGGCCGTCCCCGCTGCGGGTGGCGTGCCCCACCCGCAGTCCGGCGACATCCGTCAATGCGTCAACTGTCATGGGGCCAGTCTGGCCCAGCCCCAGGACGCGTCCGCGGGGTTCAGGCGGCCGGTGCCGTCTCGTTCGCGCGCCGCTTGTGGGCGACCATGCGCGTCGTCAGCGTGACCCCGACCGCCACCGCTGCCGCGGACACGAGCCCCGCGGCGAGCACCGCCCACTCGCCCAGGAAGGTGCAGCAGACCACCAACAGCGCCGTCACCGGAAGCACCAGCTGCTGGCTGATGCCGACCTTGAAGTGCCGCGAGTGCAGCGCCCACACGGTCAGCAGGTACAGCGCCGTCGGCAGGGTCACGGCCGCCGAGGCGGACAGCGTCGAGATGTGCGCCTTGCCGACCACCTGCTCCACCGCCACCTCCAGGCCGGCGCCGATGGCCGCGGCCGAGGCGAAGATCAGGTAGTGGCCGTAGCCCCAGAGGAATGCCTGTCTGCTGGAGCGCAGATGACCGTGGATGGGCACCACGAAGTAGATCCACCACGCGGCGAAGACGATCAGCAGGCCGCCCGCCGCGATCGGCAGCAGCTCGCCCAGCGCGTCGTGCTCGTCCAGCGCCGACTTCACGGCGACCGTGGCCGCGGCGATCGTCTCGCCGAGCACGATGATCGTGAACAGGCCGTACCGCTCGGCGATGTGGTGCGGATGCCAGGACGTCACTCGGGCCCTCTCCGCGTAGACCGGCACGGCCAGCTCCGCGATCACCATCACCAGGAACACCCAGGGCCGGGCCGGCTCCGGCAGCAGGATCAGCCCCACCCAGCCGACCTGGCACAACAGCACACCGCACACGTATCTGAGCGCCGTGGTCCGCTCCGGCCCCTCGGCCGATCGCGCCGCTCTCAGCCACTGCGCGACCATCGCCAGCCGCATGATCACGTAGCCGAGCCAGACGACCAGGTAGTCGTGGTGCTCGAACGCCCGGGAGACGCCGGCCGCCAGCACCAGCACACCGGCGATCTGGACCAGGGTGACCACGCGGTAGAGCGCGTCGTCGTTGTCGTACGCCGAGGCGAACCAGGTGAAGTTCATCCAGGCCCACCAGATGGCGAAGAACACCATCGCGTAGTTCATGATCCCGCTGCCCGCGTGCCCCTCGGCCACGGCGTGCACGAGTTGCACGCCGGCCTGTGCGATGGCCACCACGAAACACAGGTCGAAGAAGAGCTCCAGCGGGGAGGAGACCCGGTGCGCCTCGTCGCGCCTGCGCGCGGTGAGCCGCCGCAGGAGCCCGTGGGACTTGTGCGCACCCGAGGCGGGCGCCGAAGCGGAACTGGACGTCATGCCTCCCAGGACAGCAGAAAACCGCGACAATATCTTGTGAAGGGATTCACAAACCTGCGGGGATTCGAAGTTCGGGAGAAACCACCAGGTCAGAGGCCTCGCGGGGCCGCCCGGGCCGGGGCCGTACCCTGGGGACATGAGCACTGCCCCCGAACCCGAGCCGCGCGACCCCAAGCCCGCGCTGATCTTCGACGACCCGCTGAGCCAGCAGTCCTCGGACGACACCGACCGCGGGTGGGGCGAGCGCCCGGACGGCGACAGCGCCGCCGACCTGAAGCGCTTCCTCGACGAGAAGCCGCCCCACCACCTCTGAGCGGCCCGCGGGAGCGCCGCTAGCGCTCGTCGTGCCCCGACCCGCGCTGGGCGACCAGCGCGTCGCGGATCTCCTTGAGGACCTCCAGCTCGGTCACCTCGATGATCTCGTGCGTGCCCTCCTTCGCCTTCCGGCGGGCCTCCACCCGGGACAGGTACTTCGCCATCGGCAGGACCATCAGGAAGTACACGACGGCCGCGGTGATCACGAAGCTCAGCGTCGCGCCGAGGACCGAGCCCCACATCAGCTGGATGCCCTGGTCGCCCTTGCAGCTGCTGCTCAGGCACGCGCTGTAGATGTCCAGGTTCTGCGTGCCTATCGCGCCCACCAGCGGGTTGATGAGCCCCTTCACCACCGAGTTGACGATGTTGGTGAAAGCGGCGCCGATGACGACCGCGACTGCCAGATCGACGACGTTGCCGCGCATCAGGAAGGCCTTGAAGCCCTGCCAGATGCTCGGTTCCTTCTTCGCGTTCACCTCGGGGACTCTCCTCGCGCGCGCAGGGTGTGGAACGAAACGCTCCGCAACCTACGGCACGGTGCGGCCATTGTGTCCAATTCCGTAGCTCGATCGAAGGGGTCGACGGCGGGTCGCAGAGACATCGGCCGAGGTGGCTCAGCACAGCGTCACCGCCAGCCGTGCGGTGGCGCTCGCGCCCACGAGCCGCGCCGCCGTGGTGCGCGGCACCGACAGCACGACCAGCGCCCCGCTCTCGGACGCACCCTCCAGCGGCTCCGGCACCCTCGTCACCCGCACACCCCGCGCGAGCACCCGGGCGCCTCCTCCGGCCGACGGATCCTCGGCCGCGATGACGTCGACGCGGTCGCCGGGCCGGAGCAGCCGGACGGTGGCGGCGTCCGAGATCCGCACCGGCGCCGTCACCATGTCCACCGCTCCGTGCCGTCGTGCGGGTTCCGTGACCGGGTGCCCGCGGACCCGTTCGGCGCGGTGGGGTTCCGACGTGGTCCGCGGCCCCGCCGCCACGAGTGCGGCCGCGGTCACGGCGAGGCCGGCCGCGAGAGCCCGCCTGCGATGCCGTACCAGCCGCTGCAGCTGATACCGCCCGCCGCGCACGCGCACCGGGGTGAAGGGCGGGACCTCGCAGGTCGCCGGGGCGTCGGTGCCGAGGGGACGCGGGAGGCGGAGGGGAGGCGCGGCCGGACTGGGGGACGACGAGGTCAAGGGCATGGGGATCACCGCCTGCGACGAGGGGATTTCGGCTTGCCCTGCCACGATGACGCCTCGCGCCGAAGCCCGCCGGAGCCGGTGGACTACTGAGGGGTTGTGGACAACTCACCCACCCGAACGGGGACTTCCGCCCGTCCCATCCCTCGCCTCGCCCCGGTCCCCGCCTCGCCCGGGTCTTCGCGTCGCCCCGTCCCCCGCCTTGCCCCGTTCCTCCCGCTACGGCAGTTCGAAGCCCGGATCCATCCCGCCGAGGGCGTTCTTGCAGAGGCAGTCCCGTGCCCCGGTCTCCGGTAGTGCCGCCACCGCGTCGAACAGCACGCCGCGCAGCCGGTCCACGTTGGCCGCGAACACCTGCAGCACCTCCTCGTGGGAGACCCCCTCGCCGGTCTCGGCACCGGCGTCCAGGTCGGTGACCAGGGTCAGCGAGGTGTAGCAGAGCTCCAGTTCACGGGCGAGCGCTGCCTCGGGGTGGCCGGTCATGCCCACCACGGACCAGCCCTGCGCCTGATGCCACAACGACTCGGCGCGGGTCGAGAAGCGCGGCCCCTCGACCACGACCAGCGTGCCGCCGTCCACCGGTTCCCAGTCCCGTCCGTGCGCCGCCTTCAGCGCGGCGGCCCGGCCGGCGGGGCAGTAGGGGTCGGCCATGGACACGTGCACCACGTTGGGCACCGTGCCGTCGGGCAGCGGCAGCCCGTCGAAGTACGTCTGGACCCTGGCCTTCGTACGGTCCACCAGCTGGTCCGGCACGAGCAGGGTGCCAGGGCCGTACTCGGCGCGCAGACCGCCGACCGCGCACGGGCCGAGGACCTGCCGGACGCCGACCGAGCGCAGCGCCCAGAGGTTGGCGCGGTAGTTGATGCGGTGCGGTGGCAGGTGGTGGCCGCGGCCGTGCCGGGGCAGGAAGGCGACCCGCCGGCCGGCGATCTCGCCGAGGAAGAGGGAGTCGCTGGGCTGCCCGTAGGGGGTGTCCACCTGGACCTCGGTCACGTCGTCGAGGAACGAGTAGAAGCCCGACCCGCCGATTACACCGATCTCTGCGTTCGCCATGACGAGCACATTAGCTGGCTGCGGAAAGCCGGGGGAGCCGGTGCCCGAGTACACCTGAGGCCCTGCCGTCAGGCGACGGCAGGGCCCGGGGAGTGAGATCTCAGGCCGCGGAGCTGCTGCTCGACGAGCCCGACGAAGACGAGGACGCCGAGGACGACGTGGACGCCGACGAGGACGACTTCGAGTCGGACGACGAGGAGCTGGACGACTTCGTCGCCGGGCTGCTGCTCGACGTGGAGCCGCGGGAGTCGTTGCGGTAGAAGCCGGAGCCCTTGAAGACGATGCCGACCGCGGAGAACACCTTCTTCAGGCGGCCACCGCAGTTGGGGCACTCGGTCAGGGCGTCATCGGTGAACTTCTGAACCGCCTCGAGGCCCTCGCCGCACTCGGTGCACTGGTACTGGTAGGTCGGCACTGTCTTCCTCCTGGCACTCTCACTCAATGAGTGCTAACGACGGTCCATAGTGACGTATTCCCGGGGATCAGTCCACCGTCACCGGCACGCGGTGACCGACGCCACGTGCGATGGTGCGGGTCTGGGCCCGGGCGACCAGCCGCGAACGCAGGGCGACCAGGGTGGCCAGCGCGAGCACGGTGCCGGCCATCGGCACCAGGAAACCGGCACCGCCCCACAGGCGGTCCTCCAGCTGTCCGGCGACCGTGACGGCGGCCGCCTGACCGAGCGCGACGGCGCCGGTCAGCCAGGTGAACGCCTCGGTGCGGGCCTCGGCCGGCACCAGGCCCTCGACCAGCGTGTAGCCGGTGATCAGGGCCGGTGCGATGCACATGCCGACCAGCAGGCCGAGACCGGCCAGCAGGAGCACCGAGTGCGCCGTCCACAGCGCGGACGCGGTCAGTGCGAGCGCGGCGTAGCCGAGGATCAGGCGGCGCTGCGGGGCGGCCTTCCAGGCGATCGCACCGCAGACGATGCCGGAGAGCATGTTGCCGGCGGCGAAGGTGCCGTAGAGGACGCCGTTGAGGCCGGGCTCGCCGATCGACTCGGTGAACGCCGCCAGCGACACCTGCATGCCGCCGAAGACCGACCCGATGCCCAGGAAGGTCACCACCAGCACCCGGACGCCCGGGACGCGCAGGGCGGAGGCGTGCTGCACGCGCGCGTGCCCGCTCCCGCGGGACACCGACGGCTGCGTGCTCTTCTGCGCGGCGAACAGCAGACCGCCGACGAGCGTCAGCGCGGCCTCGGTCACCAGGCCCGCGGACGGGGTGACGGCGGTGCACAGCGCGGTCGCCAGCAGGGGCCCGAAGACGAAGGTCAGCTCGTCCGTGACGGACTCGAAGGCCGCCGCGGTGGTCATCAGGGGCGAGCCCTGGAGCTTCACGCCCCAGCGCGCACGCACCATGGGGCCGACCTGCGGGACCGAGGCGCCGGTCGGCACGGCCGCCACGAACAGCGCCCACAGGGGCGCGTGCGCCAGCGCGAGCGCCGTCAGGGTCAGGCCCGACAGCGCGTGCACCAGGACACCCGGGATCAGGACGGCGCGCTGCCCGTAACGGTCGGCGAGGCGGCCGCTGTACGGCGCGAACAGCGCCATGGAGACACCGGTGGCGGCCGCGGCGGCGCCCGCGGCACCGTACGAGCCGGTGGTGTGCTGCACGAGCAGCACGATGGAGATGGTGAGCATCGCGAACGGCTGGCGCGCCGCGAAGCCGGGGAGCAGGAACGTCCAGGCGCCGCGGGTGCGCAGCAGCTGTCCGTATCCCGGGCGGGAAGAGGCCGGCGAGGTCGTCTCCGGTGCGGTGGTGGTGACCGTGGATCCCACGGCCCGTGCCTTTCTGCCGCCTGGTAGCGCGGGCCCCGTTGTGGGCCCGGGCGCCGAGAGCTGTCCTCTTGCGCAAACTGCGGTAGATACCGGCGCCCACTGTGGGTGGGGGTGGCCCGGCCGCCATACGGTCGCGCCAGCTCTGCGTCAGGCAGAGTTGGTTCGATCAGGGTGCGCCTTCATCGTACAGGGGGCACCGCCTCGCCCACCTGTGAAAATGAGCACCATTCGGCGCGGTCACCTGTGATTGCCGGAGGTGTGAACCGTACGAAACGCCCCCTTAACGCGAGCAGCCTGGTTAACGTGAGCCGCCCGGCCCGTCCATGCCCAGCCAGCCGGCCAGCTTGCCGCCGTGGGCGACCGCGCGCAGGCGTCGTTCCGCCGCGTCGCGCACGGGGTCGGTGGCGACCACGAGGAGTTCGTCGCCGTGCCGCAGCACCGTCGTGGGCAGCGGAACAAACGATTTTCCATCCCGGACGACGAGGGTGACGGCGGCGCCGGGCGGCAGCCGCAGCTCGTTGACCTCGACGCCGTGCATCCGGGAGCCCTCGGGGATCGAGACGGACAGCAGATGCCCGCGCAGCCGCTCCAGGGGTGCCGACTCGATGCCGAGGTCGGCGGCCTCGCCCGGCTCGCCGAGGCGCAGCCTGCCCGCCAGCCAGGGCAGGGTCGGCCCCTGCACGAGGGTGTAGACGACGACCAGCACGAAGACGATGTTGAAGATCCGATGACTGCCCGCGACGCCGTTCACCATGGGGATCGTCGCCAGGATGATGGGCACGGCGCCGCGCAGTCCCGCCCAGGACATCAGCGCCTGCTCCGGCCACGGCACCCGGAACGGGGCCAGGCTGAGGACGACGCTCAGCGGGCGGGCCACCATGGTCAGCGCGAGCCCGATGACGAGGGCCGGCCAGACGTCGTCGCCCAGCTCGTGCGGGGTGACGAGCAGGCCGAGCAGGACGAACATGCCGATCTGGGCGATCCAGCCGAGCCCCTCGGCGAATCCGCGCGTGGCGGGCCAGTGCGGGAGCTTGGCGTTGCCGAGCACCATCGACGCCAGGTAGACGGCGAGGAAGCCGCTGCCGTGACCCAGTGCGCCGGCGGCGTAGGCCGTGACGGCGATCGCCAGTACGGCGATCGGGTAGAGGCCGGAGGCGGGCAGGGCGACACGCTTGAGGGTCCAGGCCCCGAGCCAGCCCACCGTGAGACCCACGGCCGCGCCGATGGCCAGTTCCAGCGCTATCTCGCCGACCAGGGCGTACCAGTGCTCGACCGGGCCGGCCGTGGAGAAGGCGACGACCAGGATGACCACCGGGGCGTCGTTGAAGCCGGACTCCGCCTCCAGCGTGCCCACCACGCGCGCGGGAAGGGGGATCCTGCGCAGCACCGAGAAGACCGCCGCCGCGTCCGTCGAGGAGACCACCGCGCCGATGATGAGCGCCTGCCGCCAGTCCAGCCCGACCAGATAGTGCGCGCCCGTCGCGGTCGCGCCGACGCTGATCGCGACCCCCGCCAGCGCCAGCATGGAGGCGGACCCCAGGACCGGCCGGATCTCCTTCCACTTCGTGCCCAGACCGCCCTCGGCGAGGATCACGACCAGGGCCGCGTACCCGATGACCTGGGTCATCTCGGCATTGTTGAAGTGGATGTTCCCGATGCCGTCCTGGCCCATGAGGACGCCGATCCCCAGGTAGACGAGCAGGCTGGGGAGCCCGCTGCGGGAGGAGATCCGGACGGCCGCGACGGCGACCAGGAGGACCAGGGAGCAGACGAGCAGGAGCTGGTCGAGGTGGTGAACGGTCAGCGGCGGTTCCCTTCCTCGGCTCGCGCGGGGGGCGCGTGAGCTCACGTACACAAGACCCGAGGCTGCGGCGCACCGCACCCAAGTACTTCGTTACCTTACCTAACTCTTGACGTTTTCTTGACGCTCGCCAGGGCAAGATCGAACGTCCGTGCGCGCCGGTTCCCGACTCCGCGTCAAGCGGCTCGGGACCCTGCGCCTATGGTTGCTCCAGCGCTCATTCAAAGTCACAGCCCGACCTGCCGCTCGCGTTAGGACAGCAAGGACAGCGATGCCCCCCAACACCACCGCCACAACGGGTGACACCGCCACCACGGGTGCCACGTCCGTCAAGTCCGGCAGGAAGAAGGGACGCAAAGCCCGGCTGCTCGTGCTGGTGCTGGTCCTTGCCCTCATCGGAGGCGTCGCCTACGGGGCTTACTGGTCGATCAGCACCGTTCGCGCCTCCTTCCCGCAGACCACGGGATCGATCACGCTCCAGGGCCTGTCGGGGCCCGTCGACGTCAAGCGGGACGGGAACGGCATCCCGCAGATCTACGCCTCGTCCGACGAGGACCTCTTCATGGCGCAGGGCTTCGTCCAGGCGCAGGACCGGTTCTACGAGATGGACGTGCGCCGGCACATGACCTCCGGGCGTCTGTCGGAGATGTTCGGCAAGGGGCAGGTCAAGAGCGACGAGTTCCTGCGCACCCTCGGCTGGGACCGGATCGCCAAGGAGGAGTACGACACCAAGCTGTCGGCCTCCACGAAGAAGTACCTCGACGCCTACGCCAAGGGTGTCAACGCCTACCTTCAGGGCAAGGACGGCGAGGACATCTCCCTGGAGTACGCGGCTCTGGGCTTCACCAACGACTACAAGCCGGCGAAGTGGACCCCGGTCGACTCCGTCTCCTGGCTGAAGGCGATGGCCTGGGACCTGCGCGGCAACATGCAGGACGAGATCGACCGCGCCCTGATGACCAGCCGTCTGGGCCCGCAGCAGATCGAGGACCTGTACCCCGAGTACCCCTACAGCCGCAACAAGCCGATCGTCCACGAGGGCCAGTACAGCGATGTGGCCAAGGCCTTCCAGCAGGGCGGCGCCACGAGCGGTTCTCAGGGTGCGACCGGCGCGACCGGCTCCTCCCCCTCGTCCGCGGCCGGTTCGGCCCTCACGAGCCAGCTGGCGGGCCTCTACAAGGTCCTGGACAACGTGCCCACCGCGGTCGGCGTGAACGGCCAGGGCATCGGCTCCAACTCCTGGGTCGTCGCCGGGAAGTACACCATCACCGGCAAGCCGCTGCTCGCCAACGACCCGCACCTGTCGGCGTCGCTGCCGTCCGTCTGGTACCAGATGGGCCTGCACTGCCGCACCGTCTCCAGCAAGTGCCAGTACGACGTCACCGGCTACACCTTCGCCGGCATGCCCGGCGTGATAATCGGCCACAACGGGGACATCGCCTGGGGCATGACCAACTCCGGGGTCGACGTCACCGACCTGTACCTGGAGAAGCTCAGCGGCAACGGCTACCTGTACGACGGCAAGGTCCGGCCCTTCAAGAGCC
Organism: Streptomyces sp. NPDC001816; assembly: GCF_042892235.1. Lineage (NCBI taxonomy): Bacteria > Bacillati > Actinomycetota > Actinomycetes > Kitasatosporales > Streptomycetaceae > Streptomyces > Streptomyces sp. NPDC001816. Next base: position 240,615 of record NZ_JBIATY010000004.1, on the reverse strand, counting down.
GCGAGGAGACCATCAAGGTCGCCGGCGGCAAGTCCAAGACCATCGTCGTACGCCAGACCGCCGACGGGATGCCGCTGCTGTCCGACCGTGACGACGAACTCGTCCAGGTCGGCAGGAAGGCCGCCGTCAACACGGCCGCGCCCGACCGCGGCGACGGCTACGGCATCGCCCTGAGGTGGACGGCGCTCGACCCGGGCACCTCCATGGACGCCGTGTTCGCCCTCGACAAGGCAGCCGACTGGAGCGACTTCCGCTCCGCCGCCGCCCTGTTCGACGTGCCCTCGCAGAACCTGGTCTACGCCAGCACGGACAACCACATCGGCTACACCCTGCCGGGCAGGATCCCCACCCGCTCCTCGGTGGACGACGGCTCCATCCCGGCGCCGGGCTGGGACTCGAAGTACCGCTGGACCGGCTTCATCAAGCAGGACGAGCTGCCCTACGAGTACGACCCCGAGCGGGGCTATATCGTCACCGCCAACCAGGCCGTGGTCGACAAGGACAAGTACCCGTACACGCTCACCTCGGACTGGGGCTACGGCACCCGCAGCCAGCGCATCACCGACCTGATCGAGTCCAAGATCAAGGGCACGGGCAAGATCTCCACCGACGACATGCGCCAGATGCAGGTGGACAACAGCAGTGAGATCGCCAAGCTGCTGGTGCCCAAGCTGCTGAAGATCAACCTCGACGACAAGCATGTCCGGGAGGCGCAGAAGCTGCTGGAGGGCTGGGACTACACCCAGGACGCCGACTCCGCGGCGGCCGCCTACTTCAACTCCGTGTGGCGCAACGTCCTCAAGCTCGCCTTCGGCAACAAGCTCCCCAAGGAGCTGCGCGTCAAGGGCCAGTGCCTGTGGGTCGACAAGATCGACAGCACCGGCCCGGTGGACGACGACGCGAAGGTCCGCGAGTGCGGCCAGCGCGACGCCGACCAGGCGCAGCCGGACGGCGGCGACCGCTGGTTCGAGGTCGTGCGCACGCTGATGGACAAGCCGGACAGCGACTGGTGGAAGACGCCCAAGTCGGGCACCCGCCCGGAGGCGAAGAACCGGGACCAGCTGTTCGCCCGCGCCATGATCGACGCCCGCTGGGAGCTGACCGCCAAGCTCGGCAAGGACATCGACACCTGGAGCTGGGGCCGGCTGCACCGCCTGTTCCTGAAGAACCAGACGCTCGGCACCGAAGGCCCCGAGTTCCTCCGGTACGTCCTCAACCGCGGTCCCTGGAAGCTCAGCGGCGGCGAGGCCACCGTCAACGCGACCGGCTGGAACGCCGCCGGCGGCTACGGCGTCGTCTGGGTGCCGTCGATGCGCATGGTCGTCAACCTCAAGGACCTCGACAAGTCCAAGTGGATCAACCTGACCGGAGCCTCCGGACACGCCTACAGCGCCCACTACACGGACCAGACCAGCAAGTGGGTCAAGGGCGAGCTGCTGCCCTGGTCGTTCTCGGACAAGGCGGTCGACGCGAGCACGAGCGACACACTCGTCCTCAAGCCGTGATCGGCTGACGGCAGGCCGAAGGGACGGGCCCCCTCCACGCGCGCGTGGAGGGGGCCCGTCCCGTTCGTGTACCAGTACCAGGGGCCTCGCCCGGTCAGGCGCCGGTGAAGCGGCGCACCCCCGACGGCGTCACCACCGCGTGCACCGGCTGATCGTGCGCCTCCTCCGGGACGCGTGCGACGACTTCCGTGTCGTACAGGAGCACCACGAGCGCGGGGCGCGCGCCCGCCCGCTCCAGACGCGCGAGCACCCGGTCGTACGACCCTCCGCCGCGCCCCAGGCGCATCCCGCGCGCGTCCACCGCGAGCCCGGGCAGCAGCACGACGTCCGCCGCGATCACGGCGTCCGGGCCGAGGCGCTCGCCGGAGGGCTCGAACAGGGCCATTTTTCCGCCATGTTGGATCCGCGCGAGGGAGCCCGGACCGGCGTACTCGCCCCAGTCCAGATCGTTGTCGGGCAGGAGCGCGGGGAGCAGGACGCGCACGCCCCGCGCGCGCAGCGCGTCCAGCAGGGCGAGCGTGCCGGGCTCGCTCCCGACGGAGACGTACGCCGCCACCGTGCGCGCACGCGCCAGTTCGGGCAGCTCAAGGGCGCGCTCGGCCAGCGTGTCGCCCGCCTCCCGTACGACATCCTCCGGCAACCTGTTCCTCATCGCGAGGAACTCCCGTCGCAACTTTCGCTTGTCAGGCTCGCTCGTGCGTCCGTCGTGTACCACTGGTCGTTCTTGCACCCTTCTTAATGCGCTCATATGAGGGCCAAATAACCGGAGTCACATATTCCTTACCAAAGGCACCGGTTAAGGTTGCGAGCATGACTCAGTCGCACCCCAGGATCAGCAAGGCTGTCATTCCCGCAGCGGGCCTCGGTACCCGGTTCCTGCCGGCCACCAAGGCCACTCCCAAGGAGATGCTGCCGGTCGTGGACAAGCCGGCGATCCAGTACGTGGTCGAGGAGGCCGTGTCGGCGGGGCTCGACGACGTCCTCATGATCACCGGACGCAACAAGCGTCCGCTGGAGGACCACTTCGACCGCAACTACGAGCTGGAATCGGCGCTCCAGAAGAAGGGAGACGCCGGGCGGCTCGCGAAGGTGCAGGAGTCCAGCGACCTGGCCACCATGCACTACGTGCGCCAGGGCGACCCCAGGGGCCTCGGCCACGCCGTCCTGTGCGCCGCCCCGCACGTCGGTCACGAGCCCTTCGCGGTCCTCCTCGGTGACGACCTGATCGACCCGCGCGACCCGCTGCTCCAGCGCATGATCGAGGTCCAGGAGCAGCACGGCGGCAGCGTGATCGCGCTCATGGAGGTCGCGCCCGAGCAGATCCACCTCTACGGCTGCGCGGCCGTCGAGGCCACCGCCGAGGGCGACGTGGTCAAGGTGACCGGCCTGGTCGAGAAGCCGGACCCGGCGGACGCCCCGTCGAACTACGCGATCATCGGCCGCTACGTCCTCGACCCGCACATCTTCGACATACTTCGCAAGACCGAGCCCGGCCGCGGCGGCGAGATCCAACTGACCGACGCCCTCCAGCAGCTGGCCGAAGACGAGAAGGTCGGCGGCCCGGTGCACGGCGTCGTCTTCAAGGGCCGCCGCTATGACACCGGCGATCGTGGCGACTACCTGCGTGCCATTGTCAGACTGGCGTGCGAACGTGAAGACCTGGGCCCGGACTTCCGGACCTGGCTTCGCAGTTACGTAGCCGAGGAGATGCAGCAACGTTGAGCAGCGCCGCGACCAGCCCCGCCGGCCCGGACCACCTCTGGTCGGTCGACGAGCACCTGGAGGACATCCTCTCCACCGTCCGTCCCCTCGAACCCATCGAGCTGCAACTGCTCGATGCCCAGGGCTGCGTCCTGGTCGACGACGTCACGGTGCCGGTCTCCCTGCCACCGTTCGACAACAGCTCCATGGACGGGTACGCGGTGCGGGTCGCGGACGTCGCCGGTGCCACCGAGGAGTTCCCGGCCGTCCTCGAGGTCGTCGGGGACGTCGCGGCCGGCTCGGCCGACCTGGTCCGGGTCGGACCCGGCCAGGCCGCCCGCATCATGACCGGAGCCCCGCTGCCGCCCGGCGCCGAGGCCGTCGTCCCTGTCGAGTGGACCGACGGCGGGCTCGGCGAGGGCCCCGTGAGCGGGATGCGGGCCCGCAGCCTGGCCCCCGAGGGCGCCGAGGGGCAGGTGCGCGTGCACCGCCCCGCCGAGGCACGCGCGCACGTGCGCGACAGGGGCAGCGACGTGAAGGCCGGAGACCTGGCCCTGGAGGCCGGGACGATCCTCGGTCCGCCGCAGATCGCACTGCTCGCCGCGATCGGCCGGGGCACGGTACGGGTGCGCCCGCGCCCACGCGTGGTCGTCGTGTCCACGGGCAGCGAACTCGTCCAGCCCGGCGAGGATCTGGGCAGCGGCCAGATCTACGACTCCAACAGCTTCGCCCTCACCGCGGCCGCCCGTGACGCGGGCGCCATCGCCTACCGGGTGGGCGCCGTCGCCGACGACGCCGACACCCTCCGCTCCACCATCGAGGACCAGCTCATCCGCGCCGACCTGCTGGTGACCACGGGCGGGGTGAGCGTCGGGGCGTACGACGTCGTCAAGGAGGCGCTGTCGCACGTGGGCGACGAGGACGAGGCGGGTGGCGGCATCGACTTCCGCAAGATCGCCATGCAGCCCGGCAAGCCCCAGGGCTTCGGCTCCATCGGCCGCGACCACACGCCCCTGCTGGCGCTGCCGGGCAACCCGGTGTCGTCGTACGTCTCCTTCGAGCTGTTCGTCCGCCCCGCGATCCGCACCCTGATGGGCCTCGACGACGTCCACCGGCCCCGCACCCGGGCCACCCTGAAGGCGGACAAGGCGCTCGGCTCCCCGAAGGGGCGACGGCAGTTCCTGCGCGGCAAGTACGCCGACGGCGAGGTGACTCCCGTGGGCGGCTCGGGCTCCCATCTGATCGCGGCGCTGGCGCAGGCCGACGCGCTGATCGTCGTCCCCGAGGACGTGGAGTCCGCCGAGCCCGGTACGGACGTGGAGGTCGTGCTGCTCGGCTGACGAGCGGGCGGTACCGTGTCGCGCACAACAGGCCCGCGCACCGCACTGCGACGGGCCCGGACCGGGAGCGCCACACACCATGACTGTGCCTTCCCGGGGGGAGACCCCCGGACGCCCTGTGCAGGACCGACTCACGCACATCGACGACGCGGGCGCGGCCCGCATGGTCGACGTGTCCGGGAAGGACGTGACCGCGCGCACCGCCCGCGCGAGCGGCCGGGTCCTGGTGTCACCGCGGGTGGTCGAGCTGCTGCGCGGTGAGGGGGTGCCCAAGGGGGACGCCCTGGCCACCGCGCGCATCGCGGGGATCATGGGCGCCAAGCGCACCCCGGACCTGATCCCGCTGTGCCACCCCTTGTCGGTGTCCGGTGTGAAACTGGATCTGTCGGTCGCGGACGACGCCGTGGAGATCTGGGCCACCGTGAAGACGACGGATCGTACGGGCGTCGAGATGGAGGCCCTCACCGCGGTGACGGTCGCCGCGCTCACCGTGATCGACATGGTCAAGGCGGTCGACAAGGGAGCGGTCATCACGGACGTTCGGGTGGAGGAGAAGACGGGCGGCAAGTCGGGCGACTGGAGCCGGTCATGACGTACCGCGCGCTGGTGGTCACCGCCTCCAACCGGGCTGCCGCGGGGGTCTACGAGGACAAGGGCGGCCCCCTGATCGCCGACGGCCTGCGGGGCTTCGGCTTCGAGGTCGACGGCCCTCGGGTCGTCCCGGACGGTGACCCGGTGGAGGCGGCCCTGCGCGCCGGTGCCGACGCCGGCTACGACGTCGTCGTCACCACCGGCGGCACCGGCGTCTCGCCCACCGACCGCACGCCCGAGGCGACCCGCGCGGTGATCGACTACGAGGTGCCGGGCATCGCGGAGGCCATCCGGGCGTTCGGACGGGAGAAGGTGCCGACCGCGGCGCTGTCCCGGGGCCTGGCCGGAGTGGCCGGGCGGACCCTGATCGTCAATCTGCCGGGCTCCACCGGCGGGGTGCGGGACGGCCTCGCCGTCCTGGAGCCGCTGCTGGTCCACGCCGTCGACCAGATCCGCGGCGGCGACCACCCGAGACCCAGTAGTGGGGGTGCGAGCTGAACAGCCCTTCCTGGCCCGTCGTGCTGGCGGACGGAGACGTCGTCCTCCGGCCGATAAAGCTGCGCGACCAGCGGGCCTGGCGTGAGGTGAACCGGCGCAACAGGGACTGGCTGCGCCCCTGGGAGGCGACCATCCCGCCGCCCACGCCGAGCGGGCCGATCACGCACCGGCCGACCTACCGCCAGATGGTCCGGCATCTGCGGTCAGAGGCCCACGCGGGCCGGATGCTGCCGTTCGTCATCGAGTACCGGGGGCAGCTCGTCGGGCAGTTGACGGTCGCCGGGATCACCTGGGGGTCGATGTGCTCGGGCCACGTCGGCTACTGGGTGGACGAGGCGGTGGCCGGGCGCGGGGTGATGCCGACGGCCGTCGCGCTCGTGGTCGACCACTGTTTCCGCACCGTCGGGCTGCACCGCATCGAGGTCTGCATTCGCCCCGAGAACCGGCCCAGCCGCCGGGTCGTGGAGAAACTCGGATTCCGCGAGGAGGGGCTGCGGCCGCGTTATCTGCACATCGACGGAGCCTGGCGCGACCACCTCGTCTTCGCGCTCACGGCGGAAGAAGTGCCGGAGGGGTTGCTCGGGCGCTGGCAGCGGGCACGCTCTCAGCAGATGCGGCACACGCAGGAGAACACTCCGGGGAATCCGGTCTAGGCCAGAAATTGAATACGTGTTCGAAATTGATCGGCTGATGACCGTCTCGGTGCATTGAATTGGCGGCTCGGACGGTCCACTGATCGCATCGGTCGCAAAAAAAGCTCGAAATATCAGCCAGATCGTGCGACACACCGGCCCAATTGGCGGATGGCCTCACGCAAACCCCTCTACCGTGTGAGGCGTGAGCAGCAGCGGCCTCATCTACGCAGTCATTGTCGGGGCCTGGGCCGCCTACTTGGTGCCGATGTGGCTCCGTAGGCAGGACGAGCTGAACGAGGCCCGTCCGACGGAACGCTTCAGCACCGCCATCCGGCTGCTGTCCGGACGGGCGGGGATGGAGCGTCGGTACGCCAGGGACCTGCGGGCGCGCTCCGCCCAGGAGGGGGAGCCGGACGCCAGTGATCCGGACGCCGCCACCGACTCGGTGGACGTCCGGGCCTTCGCCATGCCTCCGACCCGCCGTCAGGTGCGCCCGGAGGCCGGGGCGGAGGCGTCCGGGCGGGCGGAACCGGTACGCGACCGGCCCGTCATCCCGGCGCCCAAGTCCCCGTCCGCGTCCGCGCATCACTCGCCCGGAGCCTCCGTGTCCGCCTCAGCCTCCGCCTCCGCGTCCGCGCAGAAGCGCGTACCGGCCGCGCGGCGCGCGCCCTCGGCACAGGCGTCCGCGGCGCGCGCCCGGCGCTCGAAGGTGCTGGCGCGCCGTCGGCGCACCACCGTGATGCTCTTCGTCGCCTTCACGCTCGGCGCGATCGTCGCCGCCGTCGGAGGCCTCGCCTTCCTGTGGGCGCCCGGCGTACCCGCGGTCATGCTCAGCACGTACATCGCCTATCTGCGCTCCCAGGAGCGCCGCCGGTTCGCCTACCAGATGGATCGCCGGCGCGCCGAGGTCGCGGCCCAGCGGCTGCGCGAACGCCAGCCGCGGCGGCGCGCGTCCCTCGACGCGGGCCCCGTCGCCGACGAACCGGACGAGGGACCAGAGACCGAGACCGACACCGGCCTCTCCGCGCTCGCCGCGGACCGCCGCGCCCTGGTCGAGCAGACCGACCACGCCGAGTGGGTCGACCAGCAGCAGCGTGAGCGCCAGCGGCGGCCCGGGCACGGGGACAGCTGGGACCCGGTGCCGGTGCCCCTGCCGACGTACGTGACCGCGCCGGTCGCGCCGCGGGCCACCTCCGACGTGGACCTGGGGGCGCCCGACACCTGGAGTTCGGCGCGTTCCAGCTCGGTCGTGCCGGAGCAGGAGGCGAGCCGCGTGCCGGAGGCCGGGGAGAGCGAGGCGGCGCTCGCGTCCGAGGACAAGCCGGCGGACGGCCGGAGCGACGCCCGCCGGGCGGCCTCCGCCCGCCGCTCGCGCGAGCGCGGACGCACCCCCCTCTTCGACCAGTACGAGGACGGGGACCGGCCGCGCGCGGCCAACGAGTGACCGCTGTCACGCGGCTGGAAGCCCGCCTCTGACCAGTCAGGGAACGGATTTCCAAGCACCCCGATGGGGATGCTAGAGTTTCACTCGTTGCAAGGGCCTGTGGCGCAGTCCGGTAGCGCACCTCGTTCGCATCGAGGGGGTCAGGGGTTCAAATCCCCTCAGGTCCACGCATCATGAAGCCCCGGTCGGCAGTAGCCGACCGGGGCTTCATCGCTTATCTGAGCTGCTTCGCGTAGCAGAGGCTCTCCTCGTAGTGGCGGTAGTAGCCGAACTTGGCGCAGGGCTCGTAACCACTGGAGATGTACAGGGCGACGGCCTCCGGCTGCTTGGTGCCGGTCTCCAGGACCATGCGGACGCGGCCGGCCGCGCGGGCGTCCTCCTCCAGGACGGCGAGGATGCGGCGGGCGAGGCCCCGGCCGCGCATCGCCTCGACGACGAACATGCGCTTGAGTTCGGCGTCGCCGTCCTCGTTGCCCTCCTCGTTGCGGTCCTGGCTGCGCCAGCCGCCGGTGGCCACCGGGCGGTCGTGCTCGTCGTAGGCGATCAGGTACGCGCCCCGGGGCGGGGCGAAGTCGGCGGCGTCGAGGACCGTGGCGTCGCCGCCGTCGCCGTAGCGCAGGTGGTACTCGGCCTGGACCTCGTCGTTGAGCTTGACGGCGTCGGGGTGATCGAAGCGAACACGGCGTATATTCATGCTAAGTATCGTACTTCTATGCAGAGGGTGGCAAACGCGGACCACGACCAGTGTGCCGGTATCGTGCCCTGGTGCTGACTGTGACCTCGGTGAACGTGAACGGGCTGCGGGCCGCCGCCAAGAAGGGCTTCGTGGAGTGGCTCGCCCAGACCTCCGCGGACGTCGTCTGCCTCCAGGAGGTGCGCGCCGAGCCGCACCAGCTGCCGGAGGAGGTCCGGCAGCCCGACGGCTGGCACGTCGTGCACGCCCCGGCGGCCGCCAAGGGGCGCGCGGGCGTCTCCCTGTACACACGGCGCGAGCCCGACCGGGTCCGCGTCGGCTTCGGGTCGGCCGAGTTCGACGGCAGCGGGCGCTACGTCGAGGCCGACCTGCCCGGTGTGACCGTCGCCTCGCTCTACCTGCCCTCCGGTGAGGTCGGCACCGAGCGCCAGGACGAGAAGGTCCGCTTCATGGACGAGTTCCTCGTGCACCTCAAGGAGCTGCGCGAGCGGGCCGCCGCCGACGGGCGCCAGGTGGTCGTCTGCGGCGACTGGAACATCGCCCACCAGCAGACCGACCTCAAGAACTGGCGCGGCAACACCAAGAACTCGGGCTTCCTGCCCGAGGAGCGGGAGTGGCTCACCCGGGTGCTCACCGCTCAGGACGGCGGCTACGTGGACGTCGTGCGCACCCTGCACCCGGACGCCGAGGGGCCGTACACCTGGTGGTCGTACCGCGGGCGGGCCTTCGACAACGACTCGGGATGGCGCATCGACTACCACGTGGCCACCCCGGGGCTCGCGGCCAAGGCCGTCAAGGGGCTCGTGGAGCGCGCGGCCACGCACGCCGAGCGGTGGTCCGACCATGCGCCGGTGACCGTCGTGTACGACCTGTAGGAGCGCGGCTCAGTCCCGCTTGCTGAGCCGCCGGTCCAGCGCCAGGGACAGTTCCGCCTCCACGACGCTCCGGGCGAGCGGGCGCAGGCGGTGCAGGTCCTCCTCGGGGGCGTGGCGCAGGATCAGGTCGCGGAAGAGTTCGGCGAGGGCGTCGGCGTGTTCGCGCACGCGTTTGCCGGCCGCCAGGACCTCGGCGAGGGGTATGCCCTCGCGGACCAGGGCCGAGGAGACGTCCAGCAGGCGCCGGCTGATGTGGACGATCTCGTCGCCGTCGGTGCCGAGATAGCCCAGCTCCATGGCGGCGGCGAGGTTCTCGGGGGTGACCTCGCCCTCGAAGCGGGCGGCGAGTTCCTCGGGAGTGAGGTGGACCGGCTCCTCCTCGGTGGGGGTGCCGACGCCGAGGAGGTCGGCGACATCACGGCCCTGGTCGAGGGCCTCCGCGAGTTCCGCGATGCCGTTGAGCGTGTGACCGCGCTCCAGCAGCGCCGAGATCGTGCGCAGTCGGGCCAGGTGGTGGTCGTCGTACCAGGCGATACGACCCTCGCGGCGGGGTGGCCGGATCAGCTTGCGCTCGCGGTAGAAGCGCAGCGTGCGTACGGTGATGCCGGCCAGGCGGGCCAGCTCCTCCATGCGGTACTCGCGCGGTGCGCCGACCTTGCCGCTGCCCTGCTCGTCCTTGCGTTCGCCGTCGTCTGCCACGTCCGAAGCCTATGTTGTACCGCCGGTAACTTTCCTTTCCCTCCCCCCTACCGCTCGGTACGGAGCTGCTCTACAGTCCCATTGCGCCAGTGTTCACTGGCAGAGTCCAAGGCGATGCGTGGAGGCTTCGGGATGGCCGAGCACGAGCATGTACGAGTGGCGGTGATCGGGTCCGGGTTCGGCGGACTGGGAGCCGCGGTGCGGCTGCGCCGCGAGGGGATCACCGACTTCGTCGTCCTGGAGCGGGCCGACAGCGTCGGCGGCACCTGGCGGGACAACAGCTACCCCGGGTGCGCCTGCGACGTCCCCTCCCACCTGTACTCCTTCTCCTTCGCACCCAACCCGGACTGGCCGCGCACCTTCTCCGGGCAGCGGCACATCCGCGCCTACCTGGAGCACGTCACCGACGTCTTCGGGCTGCGCCCGCACCTCCGCTTCGACTCCGAGGTGAAGCTGATGAGCTGGGACGCGGAGAACCTGCGGTGGAACATCGAGACCGCGCGCGGCTCGCTCACCGCCGACGTCGTCGTCTCCGCCACCGGGCCGCTGTCCGACCCGAAGATCCCGCAGATCCCTGGGCTCGACTCCTTCCCCGGCAAGGTGTTCCACTCGGCCCGCTGGGACCACGACCACGACCTGCGCGGCAAGCGCGTCGCCATGGTCGGCACCGGCGCCTCCGCCATCCAGATCGTGCCCGCCATCCAGCCGCAGGTGGGCCGGCTCACCCTCTTCCAGCGCACCCCGCCCTGGGTGATGCCCCGCGTGGACCGCGCCATCAGCGGCGCCGAGCGCCGGCTGCACCGGGCGCTGCCCTTCACCACCCAGCTGCGCCGCGGAGTGCTGTGGGGGCTCCGGGAGCTGCAGGTGCAGGCGTTCACCAAGCATCCCGACGAACTCGGCCTGGTCGAACAGCTCGCCAAGCGCAACATGGCCCGCGCCATCAAGGACCCGGACCTGCGCGCCAAGCTCACCCCGGACTACCGCATCGGCTGCAAGCGGATCCTGCTGTCCAGCGAGTACTACCCGGCCCTCGCCCGGCCGAATGTGGACGTCGTCGCGAGCGGGCTCACCGAGATCCGCGGGTCGACCGTGATCGCCGCCGACGGCACCGAGGCCGAGGTCGACGTGATCATCTTCGGTACGGGCTTCCACGTCACGGACATGCCCATCGCCGAGCGCGTGGTCGGCGCGGCGGGCGGCACGCTCGCGGAGTCCTGGAAGAGCGGCATGCAGGCGCTGCGCGGCGCCTCGGCCGCCGGGTTCCCGAACTGGATGACGATCATCGGGCCCAACACCGGGCTCGGGAACTCCTCCATGATCCTCATGATCGAGTCCCAGCTGAACTACATGGCCGACTACCTGCGCCAGCTCGACGTCCTCGGCAGGCGCACCGCACTCGACGCCCGGCCCGCCGCCGTCGACGACTGGAACCACAAGGTCCAGGAGCGCATGAAGCGGACCGTGTGGAACACCGGCGGCTGCACCAGCTGGTACCTCGACGCGAGCGGCCGCAACACCACCATCTGGCCCGGTACGACGGCCGAGTTCCGGCGCGCGACCCGGCGGGTGGACCTGGCGGAGTACGAAGTGATCCGGAAGGCCGGCGCCAAGCCCGCCGAAGCGGACACGGCTGTCCAGCAGCAGAGCGAGGCCGCCGCATGAGCCGTCTCACCTCCGTGGCCTTGGGCCCCTACGCCCCGCCCGCTCCCGCCCACACTCTCACCGTGGTCTCCGCCGACGGCGCACGCCTGCACGTCGAGGTCCACGGGCCAAAGGACGCGCCCCCCGTCGTCCTCTCCCACGGCTGGACCTGCTCGACCGCGTTCTGGGCGGCGCAGATACGGGAGTTGGCGGCCGACCACCGGGTGATCGCGTACGACCAGCGGGGGCACGGGCGCAGTCCCGCGAGCCCCGCGTGCACCACCGACGCCCTGGCGGACGATCTGGAAGCGGTGCTCGCCGAGACGCTCGCGCCCGGCGAGAAGGCCGTGATCGTGGGGCACTCCATGGGCGGGATGACGGTCATGGCCGCCTCCGCGCGCCCCCGTTTCCGCGAACACGCCGCCGCCGTCCTGCTGTGCAGCACCGGCAGCTCGCGGCTGGTCGCGGAGTCGCGGGTGGTGCCGCTGCGCGCCGGGCGCGTGCGTACCTGGATCACCGGGCACATTCTCGGTTCGCGCGCCCCTCTCGGCCCGGTCACGCCCGTCGCGAAGCGCATCCTCAAGTACGCCACCATGGGCGCCGGTTCCGCCCCGCACATGGTGGAGGCGTGCGCGCGGATCGTGCACGCCTGCCCGCGCGCCGTGCGCCACGCCTGGGCCGCCGTGCTCGCGGCGCTCGACCTCGACCACGGCGTACGGGAGTTGCACGTGCCCACCGAGGTGGTGCACGGCGCATCCGACCGGCTGACGCCCCCCGTGCACGCCCGCGCGCTGGTGGCCACGCTGCCCCGGTGCATCGGCCTCACCGAACTCACCGGCGTCGGTCACATGACCCCGATCGAGGCCCCGGAGTTGATGACCGGAAAGATCCGGGCACTCGTCAGCACCTACACGTACACCAAGGAGGGCGCATGAGCAGGGTCAGCCTCGAAGGTCAGGTCGCCGTCGTCACGGGAGCGGCGCGCGGCGTCGGCGAGTTGCTCGCGCGCAAGCTGTCCGCGCGCGGTGCCAAGGTGGCGCTCGTCGGACTGGAGGAGGAGGCGCTCAAGGAGGTCTCCGAGCGGCTGCACAGCGACAGTGCGCACTGGTACGCCGACGTCACCGACCACGAGGCGATGAGCCGGGTGGCGCAGGAGGTCAAGGAGCGGTTCGGCAAGGTCGACATCGTCGTGGCCAACGCCGGTGTGGCGACCGGCGGGCCCTTCGCCGACTCCGATCCGCAGGCCTGGCGGCGCGTGATCGAGGTGAACCTGATCGGTTCGGCGGTGACGGCCCGGGCCTTCCTGCCGGTGCTCACCGAGAGCCGCGGCTACCTGCTGCAGATCGCCTCGCTCGCCGCGATGACCCCGGCGCCGATGATGACGGCGTACTGCGCCTCCAAGTCGGGCGTGGAGGCGTACGCGCACAGTCTGCGCGCCGAGGTCGGCCACCAGGGCGTGCGCGTGGGCGTCGGCTACCTGTCCTGGACCGACACCGACATGGTGCGTGGGGCCGACCAGGACGACGTCATGCGGGAGTTGAGGCAGCGGCTGCCGTGGCCGGCGAACAAGACGTACCCGCTGGGCCCGGCGGTGGACCGGATCGTCGACGGTATCGAGCGGCGCTCGGCGCACGTGTACGCGCAGTGGTGGCTGCGCGGCATGCAGGGCGTGCGCGGATATCTGCCGGCGCTCATCGGCACCGTCGGCCAGCGCGAGATGCGGCGGTTCGCGCCCCGTCTGCAGGGGATGAGTTCCGGGCTCGTCGGCGCAGGTGGCGAGGCCGACGAAGCGGCGAGGGCTACGCACCGTAACTGATCGACGTGCGCTGCGTGTCCACCCGTGTGAATCTGGTCGAGGCCCCACCAAGGGGCCAACCCCCCACCCCCACGGGAGTGAACCCACATGGGTATGAAGGACAAGCCCAGCCAGAAGCAGGGTCAGGCGAAGCAGAAGCCCGGCCAGACCGGTCAGCCGCAGCGCGGTCAGCAGCCGCAGCGGGGTCAGCAGCCGCAGCGTGGCCAGCAGCCGCAGCGCGGTCAGCAGAACCTCCGTGACATTCCGGAGACGGAGAGGGAGATGCAGGAACGCTTCGACCAGGACTACGACGCCTAGTCGCCGCGCTCGACTTCACCCCTGAGGCGGGGTGCCCGGAGTTCCCGGGCACCCCGCTTCGTCATGACCTCGCCCGCGGCGGCAGCTTCGGCCTCGACCGGTCCGGTACGTCGCTGTAGTCCGGGGGAACCGCCGCGGGGTTGGTGTCCAGCAGCTCCAGGGCCAGCTGCACGGCGTCGTCGAGCTGGGCGTGCCGGCCCTCGGCCCAGTCCAGCGGGGTGCGCAGGATCTCCAGGTCGGGGGCGACGCCGTGGTTCTCCACGGACCAGCCGTAGGCGTCGAACCAGGCGGCGTTCATCGGGACCGTGATCACCGTGCCGTCGCCGAGGCGGTGCCGGCCGGTCATGCCGACGACTCCGCCCCAGGTGCGCTGCCCCACGACCGGACCGAGTTTCAGGAGTTTGAAGGCGGCGGTGATCATGTCGCCGTCGGAGGAGGTCGCCTCGTCCGCCAGGGCCACCACCGGGCCCCGGGGCGCGTTCGAGGTGTACGACACCGGTTGCGCGTTCCGGGTCAGGTCCCAGCCCAGGATCGTCCGGGTGAGCTTCTCGATGACGAGTTCGCTGATGTGCCCGCCGGCGTTGCCGCGCACGTCCACGATCAGCGCGGGCCGGGACACCTCCTTGCGCAGGTCCCGGTTGAACTGGGCCCAGCCGGAGCCGCCCATGTCCGGGATGTGCAGGTAGCCGCACTTGCCGCCGCTCAACTCCCGTACGACCTCGCGGCGCTTGGTGACCCAGTCCTGGTAGCGCAGCGGCCGTTCGTCGACGAGCGGGACGACGGCGACCCGCCGGGCCACGCCGGTTTCGCCCTCCGCCGGGGCAAAGGTCAGCTCCACGGTCGTACCGCCCGAGCCCGCGAGCAGCGGATACGGTCCCGCCACCGGATCGACCGGGCGGCCGTCCACATGGGTCAGGACGGCGCCCTCCTGGATGCCGGTCCCGGCCAGCGGCGAGCGGGCCTTGGAGTCGGACGAGTCGCCGGGCAGGATCCGCTTGACCGTCCAGCCCGCGTCCCGGCGGACGAAGTTGGCGCCGAGCAGGCCCTGCCAGCGCTGGTAGTGGGGCGGGCCCTCGTTGCGCCGGGCGGCCGTGACATAGGCGTGCGACGTGCCCAGCTCGCCCAGCACCTCGCGCAGCAGGTCGGCGAACTCGTCGGGGGAGGCGACCCGTTCGACGAGCGGCCGGTACTGGGCGAGCACGGCGTCCCAGTCGATGCCGCTCATGCCCGGGTCCCAGAAGTAGGAGCGGATGAGACGGCCGGCCTCCTCGTAGGACTGACGCCATTCGGCGGCCGGGTCGACGTCGTGCAGGATGCGGCGCAGGTCGATCCACACGGTCGTGTCGCTGTCGCCGGACTCGGTCGACGGCACCGCCCGCAGATCCCCCTCGTCGACCACCACGAGCCGGGTCCCGTCCCCGCTCACCGCGAACCAGTCGAGATGGTCGACGAGTTCGGACTTCTTCGCCTTGGTGATGTTGAAGTACTCCAGCGTCGGCCGTCCGCTGATGTCGGCCGGGTTGACGAAGGTCTCGCCGAGCGCGCCGGAGATGGGCCAGCGCAGCCAGACCAGGCCGCCGCCCGCGACCGGGTGCAGCGCCGAGTATTTGGAGGCGATGACCGGGAACGGCGTCACCCGGTTCTCCAGGCCCTCCACCTCCACGGTCACCGTGCCGGCCTCGCCGCTCTCCTCGTCCTCGACGGGGTCGAGCCCGCCCGCCGCCGGCCGGCCCTCGGGGTTCAGAGCGAACGGGGACGGGGTCGCGGAGGACAGCGGGACCAGGTACGGGCGGCAGCCCAGCGGGAAGGACAGGTCGCCGGTGTGGACGTCGTACACCGGGTCGAAGCCGCGCCAGGAGAGGAAGGCGAGGTAGCGGCCGTCGCGGGTGAAGACGGGGTTCTCGTCCTCGAAGCGGCCGTTGGTGACGTCCACGATGAGCCGGTCCTTGATGCGGGCCAGCTTGATCTGCCGCAGCGAGCGGCCGATGCCCGGCTGCGACCAGGCGAGCCAGGATCCGTCCGGGGAGAAGGCGAGGTCGCGGACGGGCCCGTTGATGGACCGAATCAGCTCGGCGACCTGCCCGTCCACCGAGTCCACCGAGTCTTCAGCGCCACCGGAGTCGTCGGAGCCCGCAGTGACACCCTCTGCGACCCCTTCTCCGACTTCCGCCTCCTCCGCCTCCTCCGCCACGTCGATCAGCAGCAAACGCCCGTCGTGCGACGCGATCGCCAGCCGCTCGCCCAGCGGGTCGGACGCCATCTCCAGAACCCGGCCCAGCTCGCCCGAGGCCAGTCGGCGCGGGGCGCGGTCGCCGCTGGCGCGGGGGAGGTGGGCGATCTCGATGGCGTCCTCGCCCTCGGCGTCCGTCACATACGCCACCTGCCCGGTCGAGCCGAGCATCTCCGGCAGCCGGACCCGCACGCCGGGCGTGTCCGTGATCGTGCGCGCGGGGCCGTCCCGGTGCGTGAGCCAGTGCAGGCTGCCGCGCACGACGACGGCGCTGGCCCGCCCGGTCTCGTCCACGGAGATGCCGTCCACGTGCTGGGCGGCCGGCACCTGGTACCTGCGGCGTCCCGCGCGTGGGCCGCTCAGCCGGATGTCGAGCTTGTGCGGTACGGCGTTCGGGGCGAGGTCGTCCACCAGCCACAGGTCGCCCGCGCACTGGTAGACCACCCTGGTCCCGTCGCTGGCGGCGTTGCGGGCGTAGAAGGCGTCGTGGTCGGTGTGGCGGCGCAGGTCGGAGCCGTCGTGGGCACAGGAGTAGAGGTTGCCGACGCCCTCGTGGTCGGAGAGGAAGGCGATCCGGCCGCCGACGAACATGGGGGAGGCCAGATGCCCGCCGATCCCCTCCAGCAGCCGCTTGCCGTGCAGCCACAGCCGGCCCATGGCGCCGCCCCGGTACCGCTTCCAGGAGGCGGGTTCGTGCGGAGGAGTGCCGGTGAGCAGCAGGGTCATGTGCACGTCGTCGATGTCGGCGACCTGGATGTCGGAGACTGGGCCCCAGGGCAGCTTGCGGCCGGGGTCGCCGTTCGTGGACACCTTGTAGGCCCAGGTGTAGTAGGAGAAGGGCTGGCCGTGGGAGGCGACGGCGAGGATGTCGCGGTGGCCGTCCGCGTCGGGCGGTGTCCAGCCGCAGACCTGGGTGTCGACGCTGCCCCAGTAGGTCAGCTGCCGCGCGGGTCCGCCGTCGACGCCGACGAGATGGATCTCGGGCATGAGGCTGCGCCAGCTCGTGTAGGCGATCTGGCGGCCGTCGGGGGAGAAGCGGGGATGGCCGGTCTTGGTGCGGTCCACGGTGAGCCGCCAGGCGCGGCCGGGGGAGTCGAGGGGGGCCAGCCACAGGTCGTCCTCGGCCACGAAGCACAGCAGGTCGCCGTTGAGGTGGGGAAGGCGCAGATAGCTCACCTCCCCATGCTTTTCCGGGTGCGCAGGCCCAGCAACTTATGGAAAACCGACAGGCGTGACCCAGGACACGTACGAAACTGTTTCGTTTCGCTAGTCGTTGCGATACATTCGTCACGTACGAAACCGTGTCGTTCGGAGCGGGCAACCGCGTCGGGAAGGTGATTGACATGACTGAGGTCGCCGCAACGCGTCGCAGTCGGATCACGCCCGAACGCGAGGCCGAGTTGTACGGGGCCGTGCTCGACCTGCTCCGCGAAGTCGGCTACGACGCCCTCACCATGGACGCCGTGGCCGCCCGCACCCGGTCCAGCAAGGCGACGCTCTACCGCCAGTGGGGCGGCAAGGCCGAGCTGGTGGCGAAGGCGGTGCGGCACAACAAGCAGCCGGGCGGCCTCGGTCTCGAAGAGATCGACACCGGGTCGCTCAAGGGCGACCTGCACACCCTGACCATGCGGTCGGACGACTGCGAGATGGAACAGAACTCCGCGCTGATGCGGGGTCTGGCCATGGCGATCCATGGCAACCCGGAACTCCTGCAGGCGTTCCGGGACCATCTCATCGAGCCGGAGATGGCCCAGTTCCGCAAGGTGCTGCAGCGGGCGATCGACCGGGGCGAGGTCCGTGCGGACAACCCGGCGATCGAGTTCGTGATGCACATGATGATCGGCGGGTTCGCCGCCCGCACGTTGATCGACGAGAAGCCGCCGACGCAGGACTTCCTCATTTCGTACATCGACGCCGTGGTCCTCCCCGCCCTCGGCGTCACCGCCGGCTGACCCGTCGGCCGAGCCCCTCGGCCGAACCCACCGGCTGAACCCTCTCCCCAGCAAGCCCACCACCTGACGTCACCGCTCACGTCGTTGGGCTGATCGCCCCTGCCCAGATGAACCCCACGACCTGACCGGGAGTACGCCCTCGTGGCCACGTTCCTCTACAGAATCGGCCGGCTCGCCTTCAGGCGACGGCACTTCGTCGCCCTCATATGGGTCGCGCTGCTCACCCTCGCCGGGGTGGGAGCCGCCTCCGCGCCGGCCGCCGGCAACTCCTCCTTCTCGATCCCCGGTACGGAGGCCCAGAAGGCCTTCGACCTGCTGGAACAGCGCTTCCCCGGGATGAGCGCCGACGGCGCGACCGCCCGGGTCGTCTTCAAGGCGCCGGACGGCGAGAAGATGACGGACGCCGGCAACAAGGCGACCGTCAAGAAGACGGTGAAGGAGCTGCAGAGCGGCTCCGAGGTCGTCTCCGTCGCCGACCCGTACATCGGGCACGCCGTCAGCAAGGACGGCACGATCGCCTACGCCTCGGTGAAGTACAAGGTCTCCGGCATGGAGCTGGAGGACTCCTCGCGCGACGCGCTGAAGGAGGCCGCGCAGAAGGCGCGGGACGCCGGACTCACGGTCGAGGTCGGCGGTGACGCGCTGCAGACGACGCCCGAGACCGGCTCCAGCGAGGTCATCGGCCTCGCGGTCGCCGCGGTCGTCCTCGTCATCACCTTCGGCTCGCTGCTCGCCGCCGGATTCCCGCTGCTGACCGCGATCATCGGTGTCGGCATCGGCGTCTCCACGATCACGGCGCTGGCGAACGCCCTGGACCTGGGCACGACCACCTCCACGCTGGCGTCGATGATCGGCCTCGCCGTCGGCATCGACTACGCCCTCTTCATCGTCTCCCGCTACCGCTCCGAACTGGCCGAGGGCCGCGAGCGCGAGGAGGCGGCCGGACGGGCCGTCGGTACGGCGGGCTCGGCGGTGGTCTTCGCCGGCCTGACCGTCGTCATCGCCCTCGTGGGCCTGTCCGTGGTCAACATCCCGATGCTGACCAAGATGGGTGTCGCGGCCGCCGGCACGGTCGCCATCGCGGTCCTCATCGCCCTCACCCTGATCCCGGCGCTGCTCGGCTACGCAGGTCGCAGGATCAAGCCGGCCGGCGAGAAGAGCAAGCTGCTCGGCGGCGGCAGGCCCAAGAGCGCGGAGAAGCAGGCCCGCCCGAACATGGGCACCCGCTGGGCGAGTTTCGTCGTACGGCGCCCGGTCGCCGTCCTCCTTCTCGGTGTGATCGGCCTCGGCGCGGCGGCGGTCCCGGCCGCCTCCCTCGAACTGGGCCTCCCGGACGACGGCTCCCAGCCGGTCTCCACCACCCAGCGCCGCGCCTACGACCTCCTGTCCGACGGCTTCGGACCGGGCTTCAACGGCCCGCTGATGGTCGTGGTCGACGCCAAGGACAGTGACCACCCGAAGGCGGCCTTCACCAAGGTCCGCGACGACATCAAGGGCCTGAAGGACGTCGTCACGGTCACCCCGGCCGCGCCCAACAAGGCGGGCGACACCGCGACGATCACCGTCATCCCGGACTCCAAGCCGTCCTCGACCACCACCGAGGACCTGGTGCACGCCATCCGTGGCAAGGGCGCGGACATCACCTCGGCGACCGACGCGAAGGTGCTGGTCACCGGCTCCACGGCGATGAACATCGACGTCTCGCAGCGCCTGAACGACGCCCTGCTGCCCTACCTCGCCCTCGTCGTCGGCCTGGCCTTCCTCCTCCTGATCGTGGTCTTCCGCTCGATCCTCGTCCCGCTGAAGGCGGCCCTCGGCTTCCTGCTCAGCGTGATGGCGGCCCTCGGCGCCGTGGTCGCGGTCTTCCAGTGGGGCTGGCTGTCGGGCCTGATGAACGTCGAGGAGACCGGCCCGGTCATGTCGATGATGCCGATCTTCATGGTGGGTGTCGTCTTCGGCCTCGCGATGGACTACGAAGTCTTCCTGGTGACCCGTATGCGGGAGGCGTACGTCCACGGGGAGAAGCCCGCCCAGGCCGTCGTGACCGGCTTCAAGCACGGCGCACGGGTCGTCACGGCCGCCGCGGTCATCATGATCGCCGTGTTCTCCGGCTTCATCGGCTCCAGCGAGTCGATGGTCAAGATGATCGGCTTCGGTCTCGCCGTCGCCGTCTTCTTCGACGCGTTCATCGTCCGCATGGCCATCGTCCCGGCGGTGCTCGCACTGCTCGGCAAGAAGGCCTGGTGGCTGCCGAAGTGGCTGGACCGCGCCCTGCCCAACGTCGACGTCGAGGGCGAGGGCCTGCGCAAGCAGTCCTCGGCGGACGGCAAGGACGCCGACCCGGACGAGAAGAAGGAGCTGGTACGCGCCTGACGTACTGCTTCTGACAGCAGACCAGCCGGTGAGGGATCCGTGGGGACGGGGCACCCTCACCGGCTTCTTCTGTGCCTCAGACGGGCGCAGGGCGGATGAGTACCCGGGGGCCCGCGTTGAGTATCCGCGCCCATGCCGCACCGGCGCCCCTCCGCGCAGGATCGTCCTCGTGAACCTGAACCCTCAGACGTATGCGACTCTGTACGGCCCCGCACGGCCGGCACCGCGGAACAGCCGTGGCGAGACTGCGGTTGGCCTGCTGGCCGCCGTGCTCTGGATCCTCACCCTCAGCTCGCTCGGCTGGCTGACGTTCCTGGTGGGCATGGTGGCCGTGTGGGGCCTGGCGGACGGCATGTCCTGGCCGGAGGTCCGGGGTTTGGTGCTGCCATACGCCCTGACCGTCGTAGGCGCCGCCGCTGTTCTGACGGCACTGGCCTTCGCCCCCGGCATCCGCCGCCTCAACCCCCTCACCCGCCTGCTGCTGACGGGCGCCCTCGCCTTCCCGGTGCCGACCGGGCTCGCGGTGTGGACGTGGGTTCAGGTCGGCTGAACTCGTCCTGGCAGCGTCACCTCGGCCCACACCGTCTTGCGCGGGCGTGAGCCATGCGCGACGCCCCAGCGGCCGGCCAGCGCCGCCACGAGGAGGAGCCCGCGGCCCGACTCGCCCTCGGGGGCGGGCGGTTCGAGGTGGGGGGGACGGTCACCGTGGGTGTCGGTGACCTCGACACGGAGGGTGTCGCCAACGACGTAGAGGGTGAGGCGGAAGTCCCGGCCGGGGACTCGGCCGTGGGTGGCCGCGTTGGTCGCGAGTTCGGCCACGATCTGGGATGCCCCAGCGGGATCCCGCTGCCGTCGGTCAACCGGGACCACTTGATGCCGAGTTCCCCCGGTCAACCGGTGATTTCCCGGCGGCCTCGCCGCCACAGGGGCGCGCCCTGATCGTGGTCGCCGAGCACGAGGCGTCGGCGTGCTTCTCATACTTCTATGCGTCGGTCAGCTGCGCGCAGAGGGCGTCGACCGTGTTGGTGGCACGGGCGAGCCCGAGGTGATCGATGTAGTCTCGCGACTCGACGATCAGCCCGTCGCGGATCCGGAAGACGATGATGCCCGGCGCGGCCCAGCCCCCGTCGCCGCGGTAGGTGAACTCGCCGATGGCCACCTCCGGGTCAGCGGTCTGGTGGACGCGTACGTCCTCGACCCGGACGCCTGCCAGGCCGGCCGACACTGCCGTGGCGAAGTGCTGCCGGAGTGCTTCGCGGCTGAGCAGCGGGGTGTCGCCGAGCGGAGCCATCGGGTGTCGCACATAGGTTTCCTCGGCGTAGAACTCGGCCAGCTTGTCGACCTGGCTGCGGTCGCCGTTGTTCAGCCGGCAGGCGCCGTCGAGCATGGCGCGGAACGTCTCTTCGGGGGTTCGCATGATGGTCGACCCTTCTAATCGGAGTCTTCACTCCGGAATGTATCGGAGTGAAGACTCCGCTTGCAAGTGGATCACGGATCCCACCAGAGCGAGGGGATCATCCGGAGAGGGAGAATGGCCGGATGCGAAGCGACGCGCAGGCGAATCGGGACCGGGTGCTGGCCGCGGCCGAAGAGGTCTTCGGCGAGTTCGGCAAAGCCGGCTCGACCGAGGAGGTCGCACGCCGGGCCGGCGTCGGGATCGGCACCGTGTTCCGGCACTTCCCGACCAAGCAGCTGCTGATCGAGGCCACGATCGTGCGGCACCTCACCCTGCTCACCGACACAGCGCGTGCGCGAAGCGAGGACAGCGAGGCAGGAGCTGCCTTCCGGACGACGTTCCGGGAGATGGTCTCAGGCGCACCGGCCAAGCTCGCGCTCCTCGCGCTGCTGGAGGAGTCCGCCGCTCCGGCGGGCGCCCCCGACGAGGTGGAACCTGCAGCCTCTGCGTTGCAGGACGCCGTCGAGGTGTTGCTGTCCCGGGGCCAGAAAGCCGGCGAGGTGCGCGCGGACGCAACGGTGGACGAGATCTACGTGCTGATCAAAGCGCTGGCCAACGCCCGGGGCGACCGGGCTGTCGTAGACAGGGCGGTCGACATGGTGCTGGACGGACTGTCGCCGCGGCGTTGCGTGTAGCCACCCTGCGGAGATCGCCCGACCGACCCACCTTGACGGCCCCGACAGCCCCTCGGAAGTGCCTACTGGCTGGTGAGCGCCTCGACCGGTGACGGTACGCAGCGGGGTCAGCCCACTCGCGGAACCTCTTAGCGACTTCCGGCCGGTGGGGGGGGAGGTGGCAAGGTGGGCGGCGCCCCCTCAGGCAGCAATTGGTGCATTTGGGCCAAGGGGTTGAGGGAGATTCGCAGGTCAGGGTCATGCTCCCAGCCGTAGAGGTGGGGCGGATGCACCACTCATGGCCCAATGCTGCCAATCACCACCCCCCCCCGCGTGACGGGAGGGACGGATGTGACGCCCCAACTGCCCCACCGCCCCGCCCCCGAGGGCAGCCCCACCCACTCACCGCAAGCCGCCAAGCCCACCCGGCGTGCAGGCGAGGCGTGGCCGCGCCCCCCTCCGCCGACGTCGCGTACGCAGCCCACCCAGGGGACCAATCCCGGCAAGTCGGCCACTTTTCCCCTGGCCGCCCGCTCGCTTCTTCCTCGCGGAAGCACGACACTGGCCAAGAAGCGGGCGGCCCCACGGCAACCAGGAAATGCCGTTCGCTCCGACAACTCATCCGACAACTCAGTCGCGTGTGCTGTACAGCGGCCGCTAGCGTGCCCGGCATGACGACGACAGCCGCCACTGACGCCGAAGAGTCCGGAGCCCACCCCCGGTTCGCCGAAGCCCTCCGTGCGCTCGGGCTGGAGGATCTCCTCGCCCGGACCCGCCGGTTTCCGGAGGCCACCCGTACCGCCGCCGAGGCCGCCGCCGCGATCGGGTGTGAGCTGAGCCGGATCTGCAAGTCGCTGGTCTTCGCGGCGGATGGGGTACCTGTGCTGGTGCTGATGGACGGGGCCTCGCGGGTGGATGTGGAGCGGGTGCGGGAGGTGCTGGGGGCCGGGAAGGTCACCCGGGCCGACGCCGACGTCGTACGCGAGACCACGGGGTACGCCATCGGCGGCGTACCGCCCTTCGGGCACCGCACCCGTACCCGGGTCCTCGCCGACCGCTCGCTGCTCGCGCACGACGTGGTGTGGGCGGCGGCCGGGACGCCGCACACGGTTTTTCCTGTCGAGCCCAAGGCGCTCGTCGCTCACGCCGGTGCCGACCTGGTGGACGTACGCGAGCAGAACGCGTGACGCCGCTGGTCACCGTGGCGGTGCTGCTCGCTGCGGTCACCCACGCCAGCTGGAACGCCATCGCGCACCGCATCACCGACAAACTGGTCGGGTTCACGCTGATCTCCGGCGGCGGCATGCTCATCGGGCTCGCGGCGGCGCCGTTCGTCACGTTTCCGGCGGGGCCGGCCTGGCCGTACCTGTTCGCCTCCGCGGGCGTGCACATCGCCTACTACGCGCTGTTGATGACCTCGTTCCGGCTGGGCGACTTCGGGCAGGCGTACCCGATCGCGCGCGGCAGCGCACCGCTGGTGGTGACCGTGCCGGCGGCGGTGTTCGCGCACGAGGTGCCCGGCGCGTGGGCGGCGGCCGGGATCGCCGTGTCGTGCGTCGGGCTCACCGGTGTCAGCCTGTGGGGGCTGCGCGGCAGCCGGCCCGACTGGGCCGCGATCGGTGCCGCTCTGGCGACGGGTCTGACCATCGCCGCGTACACGGTGATCGACGGCCTGGGCGTACGCGCCTCGCACGCCCCGCTCGGCTACATCGCCTGGCTGATGGCCGTTCAGGGTGTCTTCGTCCCCGCGTACATGTACGCGCGTGTGCGCCGTGACGCGGTCCGGCAGCTACGGCCGTACGCCTCGCTCGGCCTGCTCGGTGCAGCCCTGTCCGTCGCCGCGTACGCCCTCGTCCTGTGGGCCCAGACCCGCGCCGCCCTCGCCCCCATCGCCGCCCTGCGCGAGTCCTCGATCATCGTGGGCGCGGCCATCGGAGCGCTGTTCTTCAAGGAGCGCTTCGGTGTGCCGCGGATTGCGGCGGCGGGTCTGCTGGTCGTGGGGATCGGGCTGATGCTGCACGCGGGGTAGCGAGCGAGCGACCCGGCAGCCGGCGGTGACCTGTTTCTGTCGGTAATGGTGTGGTTTTTGGTCCTGGATTGCCGATTTCCGGCCGGAACAAAAGTCAACCCTTTACATAAGCCGTCGGTAACGATCGACAATGGCCCGGAATCGGAAGGACCGGTTCATTCCCTGGTACGGCTGAGCACTCCGCTGACGTTCAGGACCTCGTGGCACCCCTGTGCCTGACGTCCGGTGGCCGGTGTGCCGGGCTTCGCGCACGTCACGTTGATGGTCACGGTGTCGTTCGCGGGGATCTTGATGGGGGTCACCCAGTGGTAGTCCTGGTTCCGGAAGGTCTCCAGCGCGATCGTGGTGATCTTGCGCTCGCCGAACGTGATCGTCAGCACCCCTTCGTCGCCCTGGAAGTTGGCGACGACGATGTCCGTGACCCCGAAGACACTGTCCTCGGGCACCTTGTAGGTGCCGGTCTTGGTCTGCCCGCCGGACGTCTTCAGATCGATGGTCGCCGAGCTCTGCCGGCCGTCGCCGCCGGAGGTGCCGTCACCGCCCGAACCGCCGTCACCCGAGCCGCCGTCACCGCCGGTTCCGGACGGTGCCCCCGACGCCTTGCCGCCGGGCTTGTTGTTCCCGCCGGTGCCCGGAGATTCCCCGGAACCCTGGTCCCCGCCGGGCGTGGGACGGGGCTGGACCGCCTCGTGGGCCGCTTCCTTGGCAGCGCTGCGCACCGCCGGACGGACCAGGGCGAACCAGGCGAGCAACAGCGCGATCAGCGCGGCGAGCAGCGCGAGCAGCCACTTCGGGAAGACGGGGATCTGGACGAACTCCGCATCCAGCGGCGCCCGTACGGCGGGATCGTCCCGCCTGGTCTCCGCCGCCTCCTCCGGGTCCCCGGTCTCGGTGGTGTCCACGGTGAACGGCCACACCACAGGTTTGCCGAACCACACCGGCTTGGCGGTGCGGACCCGCAGCACGACCTCCGTCGACTCACCGGGCTCCAGCTTCGGCTCCGCCGGGGTGAAGGCGAACCCCAGCTCCTCGCCGGCCTGGCCGGGAGTGAAACCCACCTGCACCGGGGTGTTGCCCTGGTTGCGCACGGCCAGCCGGTAGCGGCCGCGCAGCCAGCCGCGCCGGCGGCGCGGGGCCAGCTCGGTCTGCAGCTCGTGGAACTCCTCGACATGCACGGTGGTTTCGAGGACCCGCACCGACTCGGGGTGCTCGGTCGGCAGCACCCGCACGCCGAGCGGCTTGTCGCCGGCCCGGATCTCCGGGGAGCGCGGCGGCGCCAGACGGAGCGTCACCGTCTCGGAGGTGCCGGGGTACAGCGAGACACGCGCGGGTTCCACCGTGGTCCAGGGCGCGCAGTCCCCGACGACCTCCAGGCTGTACGCCTCGACGATGTCGCTGTCGTTGCGCACGGTCAGGGTGGTGGTGGCGATGTCACCGGGCGTCACCGTCACGGCCGGGATGTCGAGGCCGGGCGCACCGGGTCCGGAAGAGGCTGCGGAAGGCGTCACGCCAGCACGGTAGGAGAGCGCTCCGGAGTGCGGCGAGGAGCGCGAGGGCAACACCCGGGCAGTCACGGTGCCCGTGAAGTCAAATCGAACGTCTTTGTGACAGCGGGTCGTTGATGTGGCGCGCCGCCTCCCGCGGGCCGCCCTCCCATGGTCGCCTCGATCTGCACTTTTACCCCCACGAAACTCATGAAACAGGTACACCATGTCCCCTGTTGAGGAGAACGGCCCTGTTATGTCCGACACCACCACGTCAGATGCTGCCGCTTGGATCGACTCGACCCACCGGACCTCCCGCCCAGCCCTCCCGAACCGGGTGACCGTGGCGCTCTACGCCGCCGATCCCGTCCTGCGCATCGGCGTCGTCCAGCAGCTGCGCCAGCGCCCCGAGGTCGACCTGGTGGACGAGGCCGACGCGGACCGGGCCCTGGTGTCACTGGTGGTCGTGGACAGCGTCGACGACGACGTCGCCGCCCTGCTCAACCGGCTGCGGCACAACAGCGCCACGCACACGGGCCTCGTGGTCGGCACCCTCGCGGCCGGCGGGCTGCAACGTGTCATCGAGTGCGGCGTGGCTGCGGTGCTGCGCCGCGCCGAGGCCGATCAGGACCGGCTCCTGCGCCTGGTCCTGGCCCTGGCCAACGGCGAGGGAGTGCTGCCCGGCGACCTGCTCGGCAAGCTGCTCTCCCACGTCGGCAGCCTGCAGCGCTCGGCGCTCGACCACGGGAGCCTGTCCCTGTCCACCCTGACGACGCGCGAGGCGGACATGCTGCGCCTGGTGTCGGAGGGCCTGGACACCGCGGAGATAGCCCGCAAGACCGCGTACTCCGAACGCACCGTCAAGAACGTCCTGCACGAGATCATCACCCGGCTGCAGCTGCGCAACCGGGCCCACGCGGTCGGTTATGCGCTGCGCAACGGGCTGATCTGACGGACGGCGTCGTCGGGCCGGGACGGGGGCCGGCCAGGCGGCCGGGCGGTCGGCCCGGCGACGGCCGGGAACCCGGCACTGCCCGAAAGCGCACCGCGCGCTTCCCCCGGGTACGGCCCCGCCGCCCTGCCGCGCCGCGCGCGGCCGGTGCAGGGTGGCGGGGGCACATCCGGATGCCGCACCACACTGCGAAGGGGACCGTGATGGAAACCGCTGGCTCCGGCGGGCGGTACCGCCTGGGGAGACTCGGCTCGGCGTTGCTGCTGCTCGTCCCGCTGCTCGGGGTGGCCGCGGCCGCCGGGCCGGGCAGCGCCGAACCCCAGGCGAGGCCGGCCGACGCCGCGGCCACCCGGGTCGCGTACGCCGGTACCCGGCACCGCAGTCTCGGCCGGGTCGCCACCACCACCTCCAGCACACCGCTGTTCGGCGCGGGCCCGGCCCACAACGACGTCCAGCCGTCCGCCCTCGGCGACCAGATGGTCTTCGCAAGCCGCCGCGACGAGAAGAAGCCGCAGATCTACCTGCGGTCCGCCGACGGTTCGGTACGCCGGCTCACCAGGGGCCTGGACGCGGCGCACCCCCGGCTGACGCCGGACGGCCGGGCCGTGGTGTTCGACGCGGCCGCACCCGGCGGCCCGGACGGCGGGACACAGCGCGACCTGTGGCTGGTGCGCACCGACGGCACCGGCCTCACCCGGCTGACCGACACGCCCGCCGACGAGGAGTGCCCGACGGTGTCCCCGGACGGGCAGCGCCTGGCGTACTCCAGCGACAGCGATCCGGTGGCCGGATCGCAGATCTTCGTCCGGCCCCTGAACGGGGGCACCGCCACCCGGGTCACCGACCCGGTGAACGGCACGGCCACCGAACCGGCGTGGAACCCGGTGAACGACGACGAGAACCGGAACTGGATCGCGTACACCGCCACGACCACCGTCGACGGGCAGCCTGTGCCCCGGCTGCGGGTGACGAACGCGGAGGGCACCGGTGACGAGCCGCTGCTCGGGGGCGCGCGGGCACAGTGGCGTGCCCACGGGGCAGCGTGGCTGCCCGACGGGGACGGTGTGCTGTTCCTGAGCCCGGAGATCACCTGTGAGTGCGAGGGCGACTGGGACCACGTGTTCCGGGCGACCGCCCACTCCGACCAGGTCCCCTCACTGGTGCTCAACGAGAACCGGGAGGTCCTCTCGCCCACCTGGCTCGGCCCGCTGAACGGCGGCGGCGTGGTCGTGGAGCGCACCTCGGCGGCCACCCCGCACGTGGTGACGCTGCAGGACATCCGGATGGACGGGGCCGACCCCCGCGACCTCGGCCTGACGATCCTCGACGAGGACCCGGCGGCCGACACCAACACCGATCCCGCCAAGGACCCGCTGTTCCAGCCCGCGGCCGGGTACGACCCCTGGACCGAGCGGCAGAACTACACGCCCGACGGCCGCCGGATCGTCGTCACCCGCTTCGAGAACAACGCCGACGGCCGGCGGATCGAGCGGATCTGGATGACGGACGCCGACGGCTCCAACGCCGCCCCCCTGCCGCTGGCGGGACGCGGGGCGACGGACTGGGACACCGACCCGACGTTCTCCCCGGACGGCAAGTACCTCGCCTTCACCCGGACTTCGCCGGGCGGCGTCGGCCAGGCCGCCGGACCCAGCCGCATCCTCATCGCGGAAGTCGCCACCGGCGCGATCACCGGCCGGATCACCCCGCCGGCCGGGCAGCTCCAGGGCCAGGATGCCCAGCCCGCCTGGTCCTCCGACGGCACCACCCTGGCCTTCACCCGCAACATGGAGATCAACGGGGGCGGCGGCAACAAGCACATCTGGACCGTGCCCGTGAACGACCTGTCCCGGCAGCGCGACCTGAGCGCCACGATCTGCCCGGGCGACTGCGCGGTCATCGACGACAGCCCGGCGTTCTCCCCGGACGGGCTGAGCATCGCCTTCAACCGCAAGAACGGCGCCGGCCGGATCGACGAGCAGAACGGCATCCTCCTGACGTCGCTGTCGGGCGACGACTGCCAGGTGCTGCTGCCCACCGCCGCCCGCGGCCTGCCCGGCGCCTGCGGTCGGCAACTGCCGGAGAACACCGGCCCGTTCCAGCCCCGGGACGCCGCCTGGACGGCCGACGGCAAGGGGCTGGTGATCAGCGCCCGCCCCAGCCGTCCGGTCAACACCCCCGAGAAACTCAAGCTCCTGGACATCGCGTCCGGCAAGCTCACCAAGCTCACGACCGAGCTTCCGGGCCGGCAGAAGGAACCCAGCGTCCAGCAGTCCGTCGACCTCGCCGTCAAGGCGCCCGGCACCGTCCCGGAGGTGACCGTCGGCGACTCCACCACGGTCCGCGTCGACGTCGTGAACAACGGCCCCGCCGCCTCCCCCGGCACCCGGCTGACCGTCGCCCCGCCGCTCGGCGTGCGTGTCACCCGGATCACCTGGTCCGGGGGCACCTGCGACGCCGCCTCCCTCCAGTGCGACGTCGGCGTGGTGCCGCCCGGCACGACCGTTCCGGTGGACGTCACCCTCACCGGGGTCACCCCAGGCGACGCGCCCGTCGACTGGTCGGTCACCGGCACGGTCCTGGATCCGCGGCCCAGCGACAACGCGGGCCGGACCGTGGTCCCGGTGCGCGAGGTCGCGCCGCCCCCGACTCCCACGCCGACCCCGACGCCGCCCACTCCGACACCGCCGCCCACCGTGCCGCCGAAGCCGGCGGAGCCCAAGGCCGGGCCCGGGGTGCGCGTCACGGCCCAGCCGAACCCCGGCTACGTCGGCGGGCGCGTCGTCGTGACGTACACGGTGCGCAACGGCCGCAACGCGCTGGCGACCGGTCTGCGGCTGCGCATCGGCCTGCCCAAGGGCATCCCGAACAGCGGGCCGCCGGAGGGCTGCGACCGCTCCTGGGTGTGCGCGCTGCCGGACCTGACGCCGGGCGCGAGCACCGTCGTACGCGTCGTGCTCAGCCCCGACAAGGCGCTGACCGGCCGGGTCACCGGCGTCCTCACCACCACCGGGACGGACGCCGACAAGAGCGACAACACCGCACGGCAGCGGCTGCGCATCCTGCAGCCGCGCATCATCGCGGTGCCGGACATCGGCAAGCCCGGGTTCGTCACCTCGGTGCGCGGCAAGGACTTCCCGCCGGGCGCGCCGGTGCGGTTCACCTGGAAGCCGGGGATCACCGCGGCCGCGGCGCCGACCGTTCCGAAGCCGGACGGCACGTTCATCGGCCAGCTGCTCATCCTCGCCAAGGACCAGACGGGACCGCGCGTCATCACCGCCAAGGGCCCCGGGTTCTCACCGGTGACCACCGACTTCCTGGTGGTCAGCGGCAGCGTGCAGCCGCCCGACGAGGTGACCCGCCGATGATCCACGAGGTCGACGAGGGGCTGCGCCGCCTGCTCGGCGAGTCGGGCCTGGAGGCATCGGGCGTCGACGTGGTCTTCGACGCCCCCACCCGGGACTGGGCCGCGCGCCGCAGCGCCCCGACGGTGTGCGTCTTCCTGTACCACATCCGCGAGGACGCCACCCGGCGCGGCAGCGGCGCCGGGGAGGTGTACGACGAGGACGGGTACCTCGTGGCGCGGCGCAGCCCGCCGCGCTGGTTCGAGCTGACGTACCTGGTCACGGCGTGGGCGAACCGCCCGCAGGACGAACACCGGCTGCTCTCGCAGGTGCTCACCTGTCTGGTGGCCAACGACACGCTTCCCGCGCGGCTGCTCACCGGCACGCTCGCCGAACTCGGCCTGACCGTGGGGCTGGACACCGCCGGGGGCGCGCTCGACGCACCGGCCGCCTCCGACGTGTGGTCGGCGCTCGGCGGGGAGATGAAGGCCTCCCTCGCGGTGCAGGTGCGGGCACCGCTCGCCGGCGTGACCACGGCCGCCGCACCACCGGTCACCGAGGGCCTGGTCGTCCGTTCCGCGGCCGGGCGCGAGGGCGAAGAAGCGACGTCCGGGCGCCGGCTGCGCTACACGGAGGTCGGCGATCCGGGCCCGGAGGGCTTCACCGGCCCGCGTGAACGGCCACCCGCCCCCGCCCGACGCCGCCGCCGGGGGGACCGCCAGCCGTGACACACACCGCCGAAGATGTCGCGGACACCCGAGCCGAAAGCGAAAACGTAGTGACCGGCCCCTCCGGTAACGAAGCCGACGTGGCCGCCCGAACCGACGTGCGCCCCGATGCCGATGCCGATGCCGATGCCGTCTCCGCCGACGTGGACCACCTGTGGACGCGGCTTCGCGTGGTCGAGGAGCGCGTGCGGCACGCGGTGGCGGCCCGCCGGGCCGGCGACCCCGATCCCGACGACCCGTACCGGGGCCAGTACCTCACCCCCGAGGCGGCGGCCCGCATCCTGGACGAGCCGGGCGGCCTCGACGTACCCCCGCACGAGCCGGGGCGGCCGCCCGCCGAGTCCGTCCTCGACGGCCTCGCCCGGAGGTTCGGGCTGTCCCCGCTCGACCTGGACCTGCTCCTGGTCGCGCTGGCACCCGACCTCGACGCACGGTTCGAGCGGCTCTACGGCTACCTCAACGACGACCTGACACGACGGCGCCCCACGGTCGGGCTCGCCCTGGAACTGTGCGGGCTCGCCGGGGCGGCGTCCGCCCGGTTCCGGCTCGCTCCGGGCGCCCCGCTGATCGCGGGCGGTCTGATGGAGGTCACTGAGCCCGAACGGCCGCCACTGTCACGGGGGTTGGCGGTTTCCGACCGGGTCACCGGGCATCTGCTGGGCAGTGCCCGGCCCGACGCCCGGCTCGCCGGGATACTCGGCGAGGCCCGCGAGGACCCGACCGCCGAGGCGGCCGACGTCCACCGCTCGGCGGCCGCGGCCGGCACCGGCGTCGGCCTCGTCCATCTGCGCAGCCGGGGCGGCGATGCGGCGGGTCTCGCCGTCGCCGCCCTGCGCGCGGCCGGGCTGCCACCGCTCGTCCTGGACACGGTGGCCCTCGCCCGGCGCTCGGCCGACGTACCGGAACTCGCCCGGACAGCCGCCCTCGAAGCCCGCCTTACCGGCGCCGGAGTCGTCCTCGGCCCCCTGGAGGCGCTCCCCGCGGAACCCGCCGAACGGGCCGGCACGCTGGGGGCGTTGTGCGCGGCGCTGCGGGGTATCCCCCTGATCACCCACGGCACGGTCGGCTGGGCCCCGGAGTGGGCGGCCGACACCCCCGTCGCCCTGACCGTGCCGGCGCCTTCGCCCGAACGGCAGGCCGCGCGCTGGCGGCACGCCCTCGAAGGGGCGGCCGACGCCATCTCGGGTGACGACCTCGCGACCGGTGACGTGGAAGCGCTCGCCGAGGCGGTCGCCGCGCACCGCCTGGACTCCGGGCAGTTGCGCCGCGCTGCCGACGTGGCGGTGCGCACGGCCGCCCTCGCGGGGCGTCCGGTCCGCCCCGACGACCTGCGCACGGCCGTACGGGCCCAGAACGGCGCGGGGCTGGAGCGGCTCGCCCGCCGGGTGGAGCCGGGCGTCGGCTGGGACGACCTGGTGCTGCCGCCGGCCACCCACCGGCGGCTGCGCGAACTCGCGGTGCGCGCCCGCCACCGCGAGCAGGTGCTCGGGCAGTGGGGGATGCGGCCCGGCGGCGGCCGGGGACGCGGCGTGATCGCGCTCTTCGCAGGGGAGTCGGGCACCGGCAAGACCATGTCCGCCGAGGTCGTCGCCGCCGACCTGGGCATGGACCTGTACGTGGTGGACCTGTCCACAGTGGTGGACAAGTACGTGGGGGAGACCGAGAAGAACCTGGAGCGGATCTTCACCGAGGCGTCGGCGGTCAACGCCGTGCTGCTCTTCGACGAGGCCGACGCGATCTTCGGCAAGCGCTCGGAGGTGAAGGACGCGCACGACCGGCACGCCAACATCGAGTCGGCGTACCTGCTGCAGCGCATGGAGTCCTTCGACGGGATCGCGGTGCTGACCACCAACCTGCGGGCCAACCTCGACGAGGCGTTCACCCGACGGCTGGATGTGATCGCCGACTTCCCGGTGCCCGACTCCGGCCAGCGCCTCGCCCTGTGGGAGCGCTGCCTGGGCGGCCGGCTGCCCCGCGCCGAGGACCTGGACCTCGCCTTCTGCGCCGACCGCTTCGAACTCGCCGGCGGCTCCATCCGCGCCTGCGCGGTGACCGCGGCTTACCTCGCGGCCGAGTCCGGCAGCCCGCTCACCATGCGGCAACTGGTGAGGGCGGTCGCGCAGGAGTACCGCAAGCTGGGACGGCTGGTCCTGGAGGGCGAGTTCGGGCCTTACCTGGCGGACGCCCTCGACGCCTGAGCCGGGGGCGGCGCGGAGGACCTCAGTCGGAGGCCTTCTTCCACTTGTCGCCCGCTTTCTTCCACCGTTCGAGGGCGGGCGGGGAGAGGATCGCGCCTCCGTACTCCTTTTCGTGAAGGCGCTGCGCCTCCCTCAACTTGTCCGCAACGGCCCCCCAGTCGACGGTGGGCGCGTTCGCCAAGCTCAGTGCGTCCTTCAACTCGCTCGAGCGCGGCGTCATCGCACCCTCAGGCGTGTAGTTGAAGTCGGTTCCGGATCCCGGGTCGCCGATCCTCGTGTCGCTCGCCGGTCCCATTTCCAGGTTGGCCGGCATGTTGTGCAGGGCCTTTTTGTCCCCCGCGGTCGAGTCGAGTACCGTCCGTACCTCGTCCAGGAACTCGAACAGCGGTTTCGCGTTCGCCTTGTCCCTCTCGGCCGAGGCGAGTACAGCGTCCAACTCGCTACGGGAGATCTTGTGATGGAGGGTTGTCTTGTCGCCCCAGTGCGGATGGTCCACCCGCATCCCTGCATGTGCCGAAGTGACCGCGCTCGCCGCCCAGTCACTGCTGCCGCCGCCCGTACCCGCGAACCCGGACGCGTGTTTCGCGGTTTCGATCTCCGCGAGGAGAGCGTCCATCATTGACTCGTCGTTCTTCACTTCGTCGAGCGTGAAAAGATCGCTTCCGGGTACGATTCCGATCTCTTCGAGGAGGAGCTCCTTCTCGTTCTGCTTCTTTGCCTTGAATTCTTCGCTGCGTCCCTCGAAGTACTCCATTATTTCCTCGAACACGGTCTTCGAGGAAGTGGCCGCTTCCGCGGGTGGGTTGGCCCCCGCCTGCTTTTTCGACTGCTTCTTCTTGGGGGGCATGCGCTGCACCTCGGCCGACGCCCCGGTCGTCGTCCGGTGCGCGGCGTCGGCGGTGTGGTCCGCGGCTGAGCGCTGGACGTCCGCACCGCCCCGCATCACCTGCTCGGCCTTGCGTTCGGCCGACCTCTCGAACCGGTCGGAGGGGTCGCTGATGCTCAGGCCGCTGCCGTCGTCGGTACCGGCCACAGCCCCTGCACGCTGCTGGCGGACGTGCTCCAGTTCGTGCGCGAGGGTCTTCTTGTCGATCGTGCCGCGGAACACGATGTGACGGGTGCCGGTGGTGTACGCCTCGGCCCCGACCGCCTCGGCGGAACGCCGGGCATTGGCGCCGGTGTGGACCGCGACGTCGGAGAAGTCCTCGCCCGAGAAGCGGGCTTCCATCTCCCGCTGCAGCGAGGCGGGCAGTCGGCTGCCGGCGGACCGCACCACGGAGTTCACCGCGTCGGCGGCGCTCGGCTGCGCCGCGGCTTCCCGGCCGTGTCCCGCGCCGTGCTGATGCTTCGAGTGAGGGTCCTCGTGCACCCCGGCGTCCTGCTGCTCGTGGGCGTCCAGCTGCTCCTGGGCGGGCGCGCGCCGGGCGCGCCGGGCGATCATGGCGGTGACCGCGGCGTTGCCCGCGCCGCGCTGTGCGGCCCGGAGCGCGTCGGCGGTGAGTGGCGGCGGCGTGGCGGCGCCGCCCGAGGACGTCTCCCGGCGGGCGGCGGCGGCCGGGCCGCGCGTGGCCTGCCGGATCTCGGTCTGCTCTGTGTGCGCCCCGGACGTCCGCACTTCGCTGCCTCCTAGTCGGCCGCACCCCTGCTCCGGCCCCCCAGTGGACCGCCCGGGCGACCGGGACGTCCAGGCCCGTACGGGCAGAACGAGGGCAAGTCCGGGCGGCGGCCGGACCGCCCGAGTGGGCAGTCAAAGGCAGCGATCTTGCCCTTGGCCAGGTCTCCGCGTCCCTGTCGCCCCGGCGGACCTCCCGCCCAGACTCGGCCTGGACACAGCTGACAGACCCGTAGGACGCGAAGGAGCGAGCATGCCGACGTACCTCACCCCGGGCGTGTACGTGGAGGAGGTGCAGTCCGGTGCCCGGCCGATCGAAGGGGTCGGCACCGCTGTCGCCGCGTTCGTGGGCTTCGCCGAGAACGGCCCGTTCCACGCGCCGACGCTGGTCACCGGCTGGGACCAGTACACCCAGCTGTTCGGTGGCTTCACCGAGGGCGCCTACCTGCCCCACGCGGTCTACGGCTACTTCGCCAACGGCGGCGGCGCCGCGTACATCGTGCGGATCGGCGGATCCGCCGAGGACACCTCCGCGCCGGCGGCCCAGGGCGCCAAGCGGCAGCAGACCAAGGCCGTGGAACCGGCGGAACTCGGCGGTTTCCTGGTCGCGGCCAAGCCCGGCACCTCCGGGGTATCGGTGGAGGTCGTTGACGCGGACGGCGAGAACCCGCCGGAGGACCGCTTCAAGGTCCTGGTCCGCCAGGGCGACCAGGTGGCGGAGACGTACGAGGTCTCCGCCCGCAAGAACGTCAAGGGGTACCTGGTCAACCAGGCCCGCGCCTCCAAGCTGATCGAGGTCACCGAGCAGCGCGGTGCCACCCAGAGCAGGCCCGCCAACCAGACCGTGGCACTGGCCGACGCCCCGGCCGCGCCCGCCGTGCTCGGCTCCGACGCGGTGTCCCGCCTCGACCCGGCCGAGTACGTCGGTGACGCCGGGGCCCGCACCGGGTTCGGCGGCCTGGAGACCATCGACGAGATCACCATGGTCGCGGTGCCGGACCTGATGAGCGCCTACCAGCGCGGCGACATCGACGCCGAGGGCGTGCGCACCGTGCAACTCGCCGTGATCTCGCACTGCGAGCAGATGGGCGACCGGGTCGCCGTCCTGGACGCCCCGCCCGGGCTCTCCGCCCAGCAGGTGCGCACCTGGCGCAACGACGAGGCGGGCTACGACTCCCGGTACGCCACCCTCTACTACCCGTGGGTGCGGGTCTTCGACCCGGCCGCCGGACGCAACGCCGTCGTCCCGCCGAGCGGGCACATCGCCGGTGTGTGGGCGCGCAGCGACGCCGAGCGCGGTGTGCACAAGGCGCCCGCCAACGAGGTGATCCGCGGCGCGGTCGACCTGGAGACCCGGCTCAGCAAGGGCGAGCAGGACCTGCTGAACCCGATCGGCGTGAACTGCATCCGGGCCTTCCCCGGCCGGGGCATCCGGATCTGGGGCGCCCGCACCCTCTCCTCCGACCCGGCCTGGCGCTACCTGAACGTGCGCCGTCTCTTCAACTACCTGGAGGAGTCGATCCTCCTGGGCACCCAGTGGGTCGTCTTCGAGCCGAACGACGACCGGCTGTGGTCGAGCATCCGGCGCAACGTCACGGCGTTCCTCAGCGAGGAATGGCGCCGTGGCGCCCTGTTCGGCCGCACCGCCGAAGAGGCCTTCTACGTGAAGTGCGACCGCGACAACAACCCGCAGGAGTCCATCGACCAGGGCCGGGTCGTCTGCGAGATCGGCGTCTCGCCGGTCAAGCCCGCCGAGTTCGTGGTCTTCCGGCTGGCCCAGTTCTCCGACACCACCAGCCTCATCGACGAGTGACCCGCGGTTCTGCAAAGGAAGGTTGACAGACAGTCATGGCAACGGGCGATGCTCTTTCCACCCACGTCTTCGGCGTGCAGCTCGGCGGCTACATGGTCGAGTCGATCCAGGAGATCAGCGGGTTCACCGTCGAAGAGGATGTAGTCGAGGTCAAGCAGGTCACCTCGGAGGGCAAGCAGATCATCCGCAAGCAGCCGGGCGCCCGGCAGGCCGGCGAGATCACGATCACCCGGGGACTCGACCAGAGCAGCGAGTTCACCAAGTGGATCAAGGAGACCCTGAACAACGGGGCCGTGAACTCCGCACGGCAGAACCTCACTATCGAGATCAAGGACACCGAGGGCAACACGGTCCGCCGCATCCAGCTGATGCAGGGCTGGGCCTCCAGGTGGGAAGGCCCGTCCCTGAAGGCGGGCGAGTCGTCCGCGGCCACCGAGTCCGTCACGATCGTGTTCGAGGAGATCGTCGTCGAATGAGGCGTCGTACGGTCACGGCGGGCAACCTGGAGGAGCTGCTCCAGGTCACGGCACCCGCCACGGCACCCGCCGCCGCGCCGGAACAGGTGGCGGCCGCTCCGGCCGCCGCCCCGGCGCCCCGGGAGGACCACGGCCTGCGCACCGAGTTCGAGTTCGAGCTGCCGCGCGGGTACGTCGACGAGGCGGGCACGGTGCATCGCCATGGCTCGATGCGCCTGGCCACGGCCCGGGACGAGCTGCGGCCCCAGATCGATCTGCGGGTCAAGGAGAACCCGGCGTACCTGAGCGTCGTACTGCTGAGCCAGGTGATCACCCGGCTCGGGAACATCACCGATGTGCACGCCGGGATCGTGGAACGGATGTACGCCACCGACGTCGCCTTCCTCCAGGACTTCTACCGCCGCGTCAACAGCGAGGGCCACACCCGTGCGGCGGTGACCTGCCCGCACTGCGACGGCGGCTTCGAGGTCGACCTCTCGGGTGGGCGCCTGGGGGAATCGTGACGTACGCCCTTCCCCGGCTCCGGGAAGAGATCGCGTACATCGCCTACCACTTCCACTGGCAGCGCGAGGAGATCCTCGACCTGACCCACGGCGAGCGCCAGCAGTGGGTGGCCGAGATCGCCCGCATCAACACCCGCATGAACGAAGGCGGTTGAGCACATGGCATGGCGGGACTGGCTGCGCCGCCGGGCCACCGGAGGACCGGACACCGCGGAACGCCCGCGGCGTGCGGGGCGCACCGGCGAGGGCCCTGACCCGAGCACGCCCGGCGGCTCGGGTTCCACCGCGCCGGTTCCCTCCGTGCCGCACGACTGGGACGGCGGCTGGCGCCGCACCGCCGCGCCCGAACTGACCCTCTCCCGCGCTCCGCTCGGCGTCAGCGACGGCCTCACCTTCCGCGCGGGCCTCGCCGCCTGGCAGAACCCGTCGTTCGACAACGGCCTCGGACACGCCCTGCAGCCCACGGCCCCGACCGGCCTCGTACGAGGAGTCACGCGCCCGGCCGCCGCACGGCCCACCCACACCGGTGGGGGGCCACTGCTGCTTCGGGCGCTGCGCCCTGAGGGGGCGGACGGGACGGAGGGGGCGGAGGGGCCGCGGGGCCGTGGGATTCCGGATGCCGGGACCCCGGACGGCACGGCTCGGACGCCGGATGGCCGGACACCGCAGGTGCAGCGCCGGGCGCGTGCGGGGGCGCGGACGTCGGGTCCCGGGCCGTCCGTCTCGGAGCGGTCAGGTTCAGTGCCGTCAGGTTCAACGCCGTCCGGTTCAACGC
Organism: Streptomyces sp. NPDC001816; assembly: GCF_042892235.1. Taxonomy (NCBI): domain Bacteria; kingdom Bacillati; phylum Actinomycetota; class Actinomycetes; order Kitasatosporales; family Streptomycetaceae; genus Streptomyces; species Streptomyces sp. NPDC001816. The sequence goes on along the minus strand of NZ_JBIATY010000004.1, from coordinate 202,340 downwards.
CGTCTGGTTCAGCGCAGTCTGGTTCAAGGCCGTCCGGTACGGTCCCGTCCGGCTCGCTGCCCTCTGCCTCTGCCTCTGCCTCCGCCGTACGGCCCGCCGCTGGCGGCGGCAACAGCGGCAACAACGTGGCGGGGGAGGGGCGTTCGAGCGGGGCTCCGCAGAACCGTGGCCTCACGTCTGGGGATTCCCCGGCCGTGCTCTCCTCGTCGCCTCCCCCTGTCCAACGCGCCGCGGCGCCGGGCACGGCTCCGGTCGTGACTCCCACCGACACCGGCCGCCCGCCGGCCGCTCGGGAGATTCCGCTGGTACGACGTGTGGCGGTGCTTCCAGGCACAGCAGCCGGCGCGGGCATGGCCCGCTCCGCGTCCGAGCGGGACTCTGGGGGTGCATCCCGGCCGGAGGCAGGTTCACCATCCGCTCGCGGAGCCGGACAGCCGGAGGCGTCCCACCCTGCCGTCCGACTCCGGCCGGTGGGGACTCGGCTGACCGTCGCCCTGCGCCCGGCCGGACCCGCACGCCGCATCCCCGCCCTGCGGCCCGCCGGTACCCCGGCGACCGCGGGCGGCGCCCCCGAGGCACCCGGTCCCGACTCCGCCACGACCGAACCGGCCGGTACAGGGGTGCCCTCGACCGCCCCCGTACAGCGTGCCGCCACCCGCACGGCGAGCCGCGCACCTCTCGGCGCCCCACTGAGCGAGCTGCCCGCCACGGCCGTTCCGCCGACGCAGGCCGCCCCCGCCCCACAGCCTCCGCCCGGCGCCGGATCCGTGTCCGGTAGGGCGCTTCCTGTCGTCCAGCGGCACGCCGAGGGCACAGCGGAAGGCGCAGTTGGCGCCTCGCGGTCGGCTGACGGTGGTGCGGGCGGGACGAGGCATGGTGCCTCGCGGTCGGCTGACGGCGGCGGGAGCGGGACGAGGCATGGTGCCTCGCAGCCGGTCGACGGTGGTGCGAGTGGGACGAGGCATGGTGCCTCGCGCTCGGCAGACGGCGATGCAAGGGGGACGAACCACGGCGCCCCGCGCCCGGCCGACGGCGGAGGGAAGGGGACGGCCCACGGCACCCCGGGCGGCACCGACGAGTCGCGCCGGACTGCCGGCCCGGCCCGGAGCGGCGCACGTGTGCGAGGTGGCCTGGGCGCGCCGCTGCCCGCGATGCCGCCGAGCGCCGACCTGCCCGGTTCAGCCGCGTCCGGTGCCAGCGCCGCTCGTACGGCGCCCGGCCCGGACGTCCAGCGCGCCCCGGCCCACCAGGACAGGGGCGCCGGAGCCGCTCCGGCACCGTCCGCGGCGGATCGCGACCTGGCGCCCGGAGAGGCGGCACCCCTCCGGCGGGGAGAGGGCGGAGCGGACGCGCCGCTGCTGGGGGCTGTCGACGTCCAGCGCAGCCTCGCGGACGAGCCCACCACAGGGGGCACCACGTCACCCCGCCCCACAAGCCATGGAGACGGGCCGGCCACACCGCTGGTGACGCCGTCTCCGGCCGCAGTGCCGGAAGGTGCAGCGGGTACGGCAGGCTCGGCAGGCCCGGCAGGGAATGCGCCACGCTCCGGTGTGACCTCCGGCGGGCCCGGCCCGGGCGGGCAACGGCCCCAGGGACCCGGCGCCCCGGGCCCGGTCGTCGTGGCCCGGGCCCTGGCCGAAGCAGCCACCGAGCGCACCGAGCGCACCGAAGGCGGCCGGCCCCCTGCCGCCGATCCGCCGTCCGCACCGACGGCATCCCACTCCCTCGGCACCGCGGCCGACCGACCTCGCACCACGGCCGACCGACCTCGCGGCGTAGCCGACCCGCGCGTTCTCACCGCGACCGGCTCCGGGGCGCACGCAGTCCCTGCGGCGCCCCGCAGCCTCCAGTTGCTCCACGCGCGACCGCTCGCCGTGAACACCCGCGCTCCGGAGGGGGTGGCGCAACCCGCTGCCTCCCGCACCGGCGGCCGTCCCGTGGTGGCCATGCGCTGGCCCGGCGCGTCGGCCGCCCCGCAGGGCGACCCCGCGCCGCCCACCGGGGCGTCCGCGTGGCCGTCCCGGAGCCCGAGCCCGTCCGCAGGCGCCCCGGTGACGCCTCAGGTACAGCGGGTCGCGACCGCGTACGGACCGGAGAACTCGGGGATGCCAAGCACCAGTTCCCCGGCAACACCTCACGCACAGCGAGCCACGACCGCGCACGGCCCGGGCAACTCGGCGCTACAAAGCACCAGTTCCCCGGAAAACGTCCAGCGCGTCCCAGTCGTACGCCCCGCACCGCCGGGGTCGGAGACCTCCGGGCCGCTCGCCCGGGCCGCCGCCGCACCGGGGCGCCCCCTGCCGGTGACCGCCCCGCAGGCGCCGCCGCTTCCGGACCGCCAGCCGGCCATGTCGGCACCGGCACCGGCATCGGAAGGGACCGTTCCCGTGGTCCGGCCGAGGAACGTCGCACCAGGCTCCCGATCGACGGCGGGCGGCGCCGGCGGGAACAGCCCGGCGGCATTCCCGGTCCAGCGCGAGGTCTCAGGCGCCGGGAAGACCGTGTCCAAGGGCGTACCGGCCAAGTCGGCCCCGGCGCGCGGCAAGCAACACCCGTCCGGCACACCCACCACGTCCTCGACGTCGTCCACGTCCTCCGCGTCCTCCAAGTTGTCCGCCTCCAGCAAGCGCACGCCCCACCGCGTCGAGGCACCGCAGGACCCCGGCATCGACCTGGACGACCTGGCCCGCCGCCTGCTGGACCCGATGGCCCGGCTGCTGCGCACCGAGCTGCGGCGCGGCCGGGAACGCACGGGCCGCCCCTACGACGGACGCCGCTGAGGGCACGGAACGGATCGGACGGATGACGGACGAATGACGGACAACATCTTCGCGACGAGCGTGTTCTTCCGGCTCGCGATCGGCGGCAACGACCTGGGCGCCTTCCAGACCTGCTCCGGCATGGGCGCCGAGGTCGAGATGGAGAGTTACGCGGAGGGCGGCAACAATGACTTCACCTGGCAGCTACCCGGCCGCGTGACCTGGTCGAACATCACGCTCACCCGGCCGGTCACCGCCGACACGGCGAAGATCGCCCGCTGGCTCGACGAGACGCTGAGGCGGGTGGAGCCCAAGGACGGCGAGATCGTGGCGTTGAAGCCCGACCTGACCCGGATCATCAGCTGGCAGGTGTTCGGGATCGTCCCGGTGCGCTGGCAGGGCCCGTCCTTCGACCCCAACAGCTCGCAGGCCGCGGTGGAGACCCTGGAGATCGCCCACGAGGGGCTTCGCCCTTCCTGACGCACCATCATCGAGCCTCCCCTGGCCAGTGATTCGCCCTCGTCCCGGAAAGGAAGTCCCGGCATGTCCCCAGCGTCCCGCTCCAGTCGGGCCAGGGCCCAGCTGACGCTGAAGGAGCCCCCGGCCTCCGTCGGCGCGAAGCCCGGCGGGACGATCGCGCGGCTGAACCTCCAGTTCAACCCCTCCACCCTGGAGCTGCGCAAGACCACCGAGTGGCGGCGCTCCCCGTCCCGGATGGCGGGGCAGTCGGCGCTGCCCGAGTTCGTCGGCAGCGGCCCGCGTGAGCTGAGCCTGGAGGTGTTCCTGGACGCCACCGCCACCCACGACAACTCCGTGGAACTGGCGGTGGAGAAGCTGATGAAGGCGTGCGTGCCGACTCCGGCGAGCCTCGGCCGCAAGAAGCCGGCCAGTCCGTGGGTGCGGTTCGAGTGGGGCACCGCGCGGACGACCTCGTTCGACGGGGTGCTGTCCAGCCTGTCGGTGACGTACACGCTCTTCGACGTGGACGGCAAACCGCTGCGGGCCACGTGCGCGCTGTCGATCGAGGAGGCGAGCGTCGACCCGCCGGGCCAGAACCCGACGTCCGGCGCGCGCACCGCCCGCAGTACGCACACCGTCGTGGCGGGCGACAGCCTGGCCCTGCTGGCCTGGCGGGAGTACGGCGACGCGACCGCCTGGCGGGCCATCGCCGAGGCGAACGAGATCGACGACCCGATGGCGCTCGTACCCGGCACCGAACTGGTGGTGCCGGCGCTGCGGGACGCGGGTGCAGAGGAGGAGCGGTGAGCATATCCGGGGAACAGGGCGGCCGGTCGTTCGCGGCGGACCCGGTCGTGGAGACACCCGGCGAACTTCCGCCGATCTGGGCCGCCCAGCTGGTGAGTTGCGTGGTGGACGAGAACGTGGGCCTGCCGGACGCGGCGGTGCTCACCTTCCGCGACCCCGACCACGAGTTCCTGACGGCGACCGGCATCACCATCGGCACCCCGCTCAGGGTGTCCGTGGTGACCGTGAGCGGACAGGCGCGCGAGCGGCTGTTCAACGGCGAGGTGACGGCCCTGGAGCTGGACCGGGACAGCACCGGTTCGTTCACGGTGGTGCGGGCCTACTCCAAGGCGCACCGCCTCCAGCGCGGCCGCAAGGTGGTGGCGTACCGGAACATGACCGCGGCGGCGATCGTCCGCAAGGTGGCCGCCGGGGCCGGGCTGGCCTGCGGCACCGTGCAGGCCGCGCCGGTCACGTACAAGCAGCTGTCGCAGGCGAACGTGTCCGACTGGGACTTCCTGCAGTTCCTGGCGGCCGAGAGCGGCGCGCAGGTGCGCGTCGACGACAAGGGGCTGCTGCAGTTCACCAAGCCGCAGAAGGCGTCCGGCGCGCCCGCGCCGTCGACCTCGGCCACCCGGAACCCGATGGTGCTGGAGTACGGGCGGAACCTGCTGGCGCTGCGGGCCTCGCTGTCGGCCGCGGACGGCGCGCAGCAGGTGGAGGTGCGCGGCTGGGACGTCACCACGAAGCGGCCGCTGGTGTCCCGGCAGCCGTCGGTGGACAGTGACACGGTGGTGCCGGGCCTGAGCCCGGCGTTCGCCGCCCGGTTCGGCAAGTCGTCGAAGCTGACCGTCACCGACACCCCGTACCGCACCCAGGCCGAGACGACCGCGGTTGCCGACGCGGTGGCCGCCCAGGTCAGTGCGGGCTTCGGCGAGCTGGAGGTGGTGGCCGTGGGCAACCCCAAGCTGCGGGCGGGCAAGCCCGTGGCGCTCGGCAACGTCGGGAAGGCGTTCTCCGGCAAGTACACGGCGACGGCGGTGCAGCACGTTCTCGAACCGCAGGGCGGGTACCGGACGACGGTGTGGGTCGGTGCCAGCCCGGACCGCTCGCTCACCGGCCTGGTGACCGGCGCCAACGCGCCGTCCCGTGGCCCGCGCATGCCGGGACTTGCGATCGGCGTGGTGACCGACGTACGCGAACCGGGCGGCTCCGAGCGCGGCTCGGTGAAACTGAAGTTTCCCTGGCTGGACGACACGTACGTCACCGACTGGGTGCGCACCGTGCAGTGGGGCGGCAAGGGCGGCGGTGGCGTGGTGAGCCCGGAGGTCAACGACGAGGTCCTGGTGGGCTTCGAACAGGGCCTGCTGGACAGCCCGTACGTCATCGGAGGGCTCTACAACGGCGTGGACAAGCCGTCGCCGCACGACGTCCCGCTGATCGACAGGACCAGCGGGAAGGTCAACCGCCGCTCCATCGTGTCGCGTTCGGGGCACCGGATGGAGCTGCTGGACGCGAGGGCACCGGGACGCTCCGGGGTGCGGCTGATGACCGGTGACGAGCGTCTCGAAGTGTTCCTCGACGACCGGCGGGACCGGATCGAGCTGAAGGTGTACGCGGGGAAGGGCAGCCGGCAACCCCTCACCTCCGTCCAGCTCGACAGGAGGGGCATCACCCTGGACGCGGGGCGGGGCAACGTGAGCGTGTCGGGCACGAACGTGGACATCAACGGCAGGGTCGGCGTGAAGATCGGCGGCCGCACGGTGAGCGTCAGCGGCAGCTCGAACGTCACCGTCGACGGCGGCCTGCTCGGCGTCCTCAAGGCCAAGCTCATCCGCATCAACTGACCCCCTGCCCCGAGATCTCGACTCGAAAGGAGCGCCGCATGCCCGCCGCAGCCCGTACCGGAGACCCCACCAACCACGGCGGGGTGATCGCCGCCCCGCCGCCCGCCGCCGCCAGGGCGGTGGCGACCGTGCTGATCGGCGGCCGCCCCGCCGCCGTCGTGGGCAGCCTGCACACCTGCGTGGTGCCGCCGCACGCGGCCCTGGGACCGGGCAACGTGATCATGCCGAACCCGGCCGCTGCAACCCGGGGCACCGTCCTCATCGGCGGGCTGCCGGCCGCTCGGGCGCGCGACCAGACGACGTGCGGCGCCATGATCGTGACCGGCGCCCCGAACGTCCTGATCGGCGGTGTGTGATGAGCGAGCGGTTCATCGGCCGTGGCTGGGCGTTCCCGCTGCGGGTCGGGCCGACCGGCGGGATCGCGATGGTCGAACGGGAGCGGGAGATCGAGGAGGCGATCCGCCTGGTGCTCGGCACCGCGCCCGGCGAGCGCCCCATGCGCCCCGAGTTCGGCTGCGGCATCCACGACTACGTCTTCGCCCCCGGTGACGGCGCCACCGCCGGACGCATCGCGCAGCAGGTGCGCGAGGCCCTGGAGCGGTGGGAGCCGCGCATCGCGGTGGACGACGTGGTGGTCGCCTTCGACGCGGTCGAGGACGGCACCCTCTACATCGACGTGCACTACACGGTGCGTTCCACCAACGACCGGCGCAACCTGGTCTTTCCCTTCTACACGATCCCCTCCGAGGAGGGGGCCGAGGAAGCGGGCGCTCACTGATGGCCCTGCCCTCCCCGAACCTGGACGACCGGCGGTTCCAGCAACTCGTCGACGAGGCCAAGCGGTACGTGCAGCAGCGCGCCCCGGAGTGGACCGACCACAACGTCTCCGACCCGGGCGTCACCCTGATCGAGACGTTCGCCTACCTCGTGGACCAGCTGCTGTACCGGCTGAACCGGGTCCCGGACAAGAACTACACCGCGTTCCTCGACCTGTTGGACATCCGTCTGTTCCCGCCCACCGCGGCCCACGCCGACGTCGACTTCTGGCTCTCGGCGCCGCAGCCCGACACGGTCGCGCTGCCCGCGGGCACCGAGGTGACCACCGCGGGCGGCGAGACCGACGAGGCCGTGGTGTTCACGACCACGGACGAACTGCGCATCGTCCCCAGCGAGTTGATACGCCTGGTGACCGCACCCCGGTCCGGTCAGCAGACCGACCGGACGGCCGTGCTCGCCGAGGGCCACGACATCCCCTGCTTCCAGCCGGCACCGGAGCCGGGCGACGCGCTGCTGTTCGGCCTGCCGACGGCGGTGCCGCGCTGTGTCGTCGCGGTGCGCCTGGACAGCCGCGTGGAGGGCGTCGGCGTGGACCCGCGCCAGCCCCCGCTCGTGTGGGAGGCCTGGGACGGCGGCGGCTGGCAGCGGTGCGAGACCGGCACCGACACCACCGGCGGGCTGAACCGGCCCGGCGAGGTCATCGTGTACGTACCGGCCGGGCACACGGCGTCGGTGATCGGCGGGATCCGGGCCGGCTGGCTGCGCTGCCGGGTGACCGAGGCGGAGCCGGGCCAGCCGTTCTACTCGGAGTCCCCGACGGTGCGCGAGGCGGCCGTGTTCACCGTGGGCGGCACCATGTCCGTCGAGCACGCGGAGACCGTGACCGATGTGCCGCTCGGCGCCTCGGAAGGGGTCTCGGGGCAGACGTTCCGGCTCGGCCGCCCGCCGGTCCTCCTCGACGGCGAGCCCCCCGTGGTCGAGGTGTCCTCGGACGAGGGATGGCAGCGCTGGCAGGTGGTGGAGCACTTCGGCCGCTCCGGACCCACCGACCGGCACGTCCGCGTGGACGCCACCACCGGGGAGTTCACCTTCCCCCCGGCGCTGCGCGAACCGGACGGCACGCTGCGGCAGTGCGGCGCCGTACCGCCCAAGGGCGCACAGATACGGGTGGCCCGCTACCGCACCGGCGGCGGCCCGGCGGGCAACGTCGCCCGCGGCGCGATCTCCGTGCTGCGCAGCTCCGTCCCGTACGTCGCCCGGGTCACCAACCGGGAGGCGGCCCGGGGCGGCGTCGCCGGGGAGACCGTCGCCAACGCCAAGCTGCGGGCGCCGGAGGTGCTGCGGATGCAGGAGCGCGCGGTGACCGCCGAGGACTACGAGATCATCAGCCGCCAGGCCGCGCCTTCGGTACGCCGGGTCCGCTGTCTGCCCGCCGCGGACGGTCCGGGCGCGGTACGGGTCCTGGTGGTGCCGGACGCGGTGGCCGACGAGGGCGACGACCGGCTCCGCTTCGAGCAGCTGATCCCCTCGGACCAGGTGCTCGAAGCGATCACCAAGAGCCTCGACGAGCGGCGCCTGATCGGCACCCGCCTTGTGGTGGAGCCGCCGGTGTACCAGGGCGTCACCGTGGTGGCCCGGCTCGCGGCGGCGCCGGGCGACACCGACCGGGTGCGCGACGCGGCGCTCGACGCGCTGTTCCGGCACCTCAACCCGCTGAACGGCGGTCCGGACGGCACCGGTTGGCCGTTCGGGCGGCCGGTGCAGTACGGCGACGTCTTCGGCGTCCTGCAGCGCGCCACCGGAAACGCCCTGGTGGAGGAGATCCGGCTGTTCCCCGCCGACCCGATCACCGGCCGGCGCGGCGCCCCGTCGGACCGCATCGACGTGGCCCCGGGCGCGCTGGTCTTCTCCTACCAGCACCAGGTGGTCGTCACGGCCGTCGATCCGGAGGCGCGGGGATGAGCCGCGCCGCCGTGCCCGGCCTGCCGAGCAGGTACCCGATCGGCGAGCAACTGCCCGCCCTGTACGCCGACGACGACTTCGCGCAACGCTTCACCGCCGGTCTCGACACCGTCCTCGCCCCGGTGTTCGCGACCCTCGACAACCTGCCCGCCTACCTCGACCCCCGGGTGACCCCGACCGACTTCCTGGCCTGGCTGGCGTCGTGGGTGGGCGTCTCCGACGACCCGCAGTGGCCCGTGGAACTGCGCCGCGAGGCGGTCGGCCGCGCGGTGGAGCTGCACCGGTGGCGCGGCACCAGGCGTGGCCTGGTCGAGGCCCTGCACCTCGCGCTCGGCGTGCACGCCGAGGTGACCGGCGACGGCGGCGCGACGTGGTCGAGCACCGCGGGTACCGAGCTACCGCCGGACCCGGGCGCCGAGGTCCTGGTCCGGGTGTGGCCGCCCCGCGAGGCGCGGGTCGACGTGGTCAGGGCCGACGTGGTCAGGATCGACGTGGTCAGGGTCCGCGAGATCGTCCGGGCCATGTGCCCGGTGCACATGGCCTTCCGGGTGGAGGCCCTGTCCGCCCCGCCCGCCGACGAAGGGAGGTGACGTCATGCGTGCGTGTCCCGCGTGCGGGGCGTCCAACGACCCCACGGACGACTTCTGCGGCAACTGCGGCGCGTACCTGGGCTGGTCCGACTCCAGCACACCCTCGTCCGACTCCAGCACACCCTCGCCGGCAGCCCCGGATCCGTCCGCGCCGAACACATCTCCGGCGCCGGGGCTGTCGGTCTCGGGTACAGGTGCAGCGCCGGAGCGGCCGGCCTCGGGTACAGGTGGGGCGCCGAGGCCGTCGGCTTCGGGTACGCCTGCGGCGCCGGGGCCGTCGGCTTCGGGTACACCTGCGCCGCCGGAGCCGTCGACCCCGTCCTCGGAGCCTCCGTCCGAGTCCGCCTCCGCCTCCGCGTCCGCGCCCGCCTCCACGCCCACCCCGGCGCCCGCCGCGCGCACCCGCACCTCATCGTTGCGCGACCGGCTGACCGGCCGCGGCCGCGGTGAGGTGAGGGGGACGAGCACCCCGGACACCGAGGGCTCCGGCGCCGCCCCCGGCCGCACCGAGACCACCCTTCCACCCCAGTCCGCCGCGAACGAACCGCCCGCAACCCGTGGCCCCGCCGCTGCCACGACGAACGAACCGCCGGCCGCCGACGGCGAGGACGCCCCACAGGGGCCACCCGCACCCGACGACGAAATCCGCACGGGTGGTGCGGGTGGGAACAACCCGGCCGAAGGCGAAGCCGAGGCCGCCATACCCCCCACTCCACCTGCTCCCACCATCCCGGCCCGCGCGCCGCAGGCACCCGCATCGGCGCCGGACCCCATCGGCCCCGTACGCCCCGCAAAGCCCGTGGCTCCCCGCCCCGTCGTACGACCAGTCGCCGCGCCGGACGAAGGAACGGGACGCCCCTGCCCCGCCTGCGGCACCCTCAACCAGCCGGAACGCCGTTTCTGCCGACGCTGCGCCGCCGAGCTGACGCCCGCCGCGAAGCCCGCCCCGCTTCCGTGGTGGCGAACGGTGTGGCCGTTCCGCCGCCGGACCCGCGCGGGCTCGGGCCGCGCGTTCCGGTTCTTCGTGATCCTGGCCGTGGTGCTGGCGCTGTGCGCGGGCGCCTTCCTGCTGCTGCCGGCCGGACGCGCCCTGTTCGAGGACACCCGGGACAAACTGGGCAAGGCCAGGTCCGTGACCCCGGCCGAGGTCAAGGCGAGCGCAGAGGTGCAGGGGCATCCGGCGACGGACACCACGGACGGGCTGAGCAACCGCTACTGGGGCGCGCCCGGGCCGGGCGCCTCGGTGACCTACACCTTCCGCAAGCCGTTCCGGCTGGTCGACGTGATCATCACCAACGGCGCGTCCTCGTCCCCGGAGGAGTACGCCCGCCAGGCACGCGCACTCCAGCTGGACATGGAGGTGACGACACAGGACGGCGAGAAGCACCACAAGGAGGTCACCCTCAGCGACAAACCGGGGCCCCAGACGATCCCCACCGGGATCAGCGACGCGAAGACGGTACGCCTGGTGCTCCGCTCGCCCGTCGGTCTGACCCGGGGCCGCCACCTGGCCCTGGCGGAGGTGGAGTTCTTCCAGCGGAGCTGACCCGCGCCGCCGCCGGAAAGGAGCGGTCCTGAGGGTCGTCCGTACGAAGATGATCGCGGACGACGAGGACAGGAACCGTACGACAGGGAGCCGTCAATGACCGACAAGCCGACCGTCAGTGTCCTGGGCACCGGCATCATGGGCGCCGCCATGGCCCGCAACCTCGCCCGCGCCGGATTCGAGGTCCGGGCGTGGAACCGCACCCGCGAGAAGGCCGAGCCGCTGGCCGCGAACGGGATCCGGGCCACGGAAACGCCCGCCGAGGCCGTCGAGGGCGCCGGCGTCGTGCTGACCATGCTGTACGACGGCAACGCCGTCCTGGAGGTCATGCGCGAGGCCGCCCCGGCGCTGCGTCCGGGCACGGTGTGGGCGCAGTGCACCACCGCCGGGGTCGAACTGCTCGCCGACCTGGCCGCCTTCGCGGACGAGCACGGGCTGGTGTTCTACGACGCCCCCGTCCTCGGTACCCGCCAGCCCGCCGAGGCCGGTCAGCTGACCGTGCTGGCCGCCGGGCCCGAGGAGGGCCGGAAGACGGTCACGCCCGTGTTCGACGCGGTCGGCGCCAGGACCGTGTGGACCGGTGCGGACGGGGCGGCGGGCAGCGCCAGCCGGCTGAAGCTGGTCGCCAACAGCTGGGTCCTCACGGCCACCGCGGCGGCGGGTGAGGTGCTGGCCCTCTGCCAGGCCCTCGGCGTCGACCCGCAGGACTTCTTCGAACTGATCCGGGGCGGGCCGCTCGACATGGGGTACCTGCGGGCCAAGGCCACTTTGGTGCTCGACGGGAAGCTGTCCCCGGCGTCGTTCGCCGTGGCCACCGCGGCGAAGGACGCCCGGCTCATCGTGCAGGCGGGCGAGCGGGGCGGGGTCCGGCTCGACGTCGCCGCCGCGACGGCCGAACGGCTCGCCCGGGCCGCCGCGCAGGGGCACGGCGACGAGGACATGGCCGCCGCCTACTTCGCCAGCTTCGACGAGAAGCCGGGCGACTGAGCCGGCCGGCTGAGCCGGCCCAAAGGCCGCGACGGGACCGACCGAGCCTCCGCGTGACGTTCCGCGCGCGCGGGAGCACCCTGGTATCAGTGGTTCTCCGGAGGTGGTCGAGATGATGCACACCGCTGTGGGTTGGCACGTGGAGCTGGAATTCCAGGAAGACGACACGCACACGCGCGCCGTCGCCCTGGTGCGCTTGCCCGACGGCAGCGAGGTCCGGGCCCATGGGAGCGCGAGCCGACACCGCGTCGACTCGAACCAGCCACGGGTCGGCGAGGAGATAGCGGGCGCCCGCGCGCTCAACGAACTGGCCATGCAGTTGCTGACCAAGGCCCATGGGGAGATCGACGCGGCGTCCGGCCGGACGTCGCACCCGATCAACGTGTGACGCCCAAGGGGCGCGTGCGGCGCCGCACGCGCCCTGAGCAAGCGCCCTACGCGAGCGCCCTACGCGAGCGCCCTACGCGAGCGCCGTACGCACCGCCCGCACCAGCGCCTGCGCCCTCGGGTCCGCCGTCACGCTCTTCCTGAATCCGTTGGTGACATAGCCGAACGCGACGCCCGTCTCCGGGTCGGCGAACGCCAGGGCGCCGCCGCGGCCCGGGTGGCCGAAGGAACCGGGGGAGAGCAGCGGGGACGCGCTGCCGTGCAGCATGTAGCCGAGGCCGAACCGTGTGCCCACGACGAGGATCCGGTCCGGTCCGGCGGACTGCTCGGCGCGGGCCAGTTCCATGGTCCGGGGGGTGAACAGACGCGTGCCGCCGTCCACTTCACCGATGAGCGAGCCGTAGAAGCGCGCCAGGCCGTCGGCGGTGGCGATGCCGTTGGAGGCGGGCAGGGCGGCCGCGCGGTAGGCGGGCGCGTTCTCGTCCGGGAGCGGGGTGATCGCGGCGAAGGCGCGCCGGGTGAGGGAGTCCGGGTCGGCGTAGGCCTCGGACACGGACCGCTTCGGGCGGGTCTTCAGCGCGCCCGACGTTCGGGGTGCCTCCACGGGTCCGACGCGGCCCACGCGCGCCTGCTCCGCCACGGGCAGGCCGAGCCACAGGTCGGCGCCGGCCGGCGCGGCCATCTCGTCCGCCACCCACGCGCCCACCGGCCGCCCGGTGATCCGCCGGACCAGCTCGCCGGTGAGCCAGCTGTAGGTCTGCGCGTGGTAGCCGTGGTCCGTGCCCGGCTCCCACACCGGCGCCTGCGCGGCGACGGCCGCCGCCCCGAGGTCGGGATCGGCCGCCTCCTCGGGAGTCAGCGGGCGGTCCAGTACGGGCACGCCGGCGCGGTGCGCGAGCAGGTGCCGGACGAGCGTGCGCTCCTTGCCGGCCGCCTTGTACTCGGGCCAGTACGTGCCGACCGGGGCGTCCAGGTCCAGTTCGCCGCGCTGGTGCAGCAGCAGGAGCGCGGCCGCGGCGACGCCCTTGGTCGCGGAGCGCACGACCTGTGCGGTGCCGTGCTCCCAGGGGGCCGTACCGTCCACGTCCCTGGTGCCGCCCCAGAGGTCGACGACCTTGTGGCCGTCCCGGTACACGGCGACGGCCGCGCCGCGCTCCCCGAGCAGCGCGAAGTTCGCCGCGAACGCCTCCCTGACCGGCTCGAAGCCCTCGGCCACCACGCCGTTCACGTCCACGCCCGCTCATCCCTCTCGGCTCACCTTTGACAGTGCATGCAACACCCACTGTCAGCCTGGGATTCCTTTGCTGCGCTAGCCGAGGAGGATCGTTACGTCGATGTTGCCTCGGGTCGCGTTCGAGTACGGGCACACCTCGTGCGCAGCGTCCACCAGCTTCTCCGCGATCTCCCGGTCCAGGACCGGCAGGGAGACGCTGAGGGCGACCGCGAGGCCGTAGCCGCGGTGCTTGTTCGGGCCGATGCCGACCTTCGCGGCCACCGTGGAGCCGGTCAGGTCGTAGCCCGCGCGGTTGCCGACCAGGATCAGCGCGTTGTGGAAGCAGGAGCTGTAGCCGGCCGCGAACAGCTGCTCGGGGTTGGTGCCGTTGCCGTCTCCGCCCAGCTGCGGGGGCATCGCGACCTTCAGCTCGATCTGGCCGTCCTGACTGGTGACATAGCCGTCCCGGCCACCGTGGGCGGTTGCCTCGGCGACGTACATGATCTTCGTCGGACGGGTCTCGACAGCCGCGTCAGCGGTGTCAGCGGTGTCAGCGGTCAAGGTTGGCCTCCCCCGGGACAAGTGGCGCACAAGTACATCGCGCACAAGGTACCGGCCGGTAGGTCGGTCTGTGCCGCCAGGGGGTGGCAACCGCGGGTAACGCGAGATCAGCGTCGGTCGGCGGCCGCGTCGGCGCGCTCGGTGAGCTTCCACAGCTCCTCGCGCAACCGCGTGATCTCCTGCGTTTCCAGCCCCGTGGTCGTGAGCAGTGCGCCGGGCACGCGAGCCGCGCGCTCCTTGAGCTGCTCCCCGCGCCCGGTGCACGCGACGAGCACCGAGCGCTCGTCGTCCGCCGCGCGCTCCCTGCGCACCAGGCCCGCCCCCTCCAGCCGCTTCAGCAGCGGCGACACGGTGCCGTAGTCCAGGCGCAGGGCGCCCGCCAGCTCCTTCACGCTGGTCTCACCGCGCTCCCACAGGACCAGCAGCACGAGGTACTGCGGGTAGGTGAGCCCCAGGTCGTCCAGGAGCGGGCGGTACGCGGCGGTCACGGCGCGCTGTGCCGCGTACAGCGCGAAGCACAGCTGGTCGTCCAGCAGCAGCGAGCCCTCGGCGGCGGGGTCCTGGTTCGTCACGCGCCCATTGTCACGGACTTCGGGTCGAAGCCGAACGGCAGCTCCAGCCGGTGCGCCCGCATCAGGGCGTCGTCGGAGAGCAGCTCGCCGGTCGGGCCGTCCGCCGCGATCACGCCGTCGCTCAGGATCAGCGAGCGCGGGCACAGCTCCAGGGCGTACGGCAGGTCGTGCGTGACCATGAGGACCGTCACGTCCAGGGAGCGCAGGATGTCGGCGAGTTCGCGCCGGGAGGCCGGGTCGAGGTTGGAGGACGGCTCGTCCAGGACCAGGATCTCCGGCTCCATCGCGAGCACGGTCGCGACGGCGACCCGGCGGCGCTGACCGAAGGACAGGTGGTGCGGCGGCCGGTCGGCGAAGTCCTGCATGCCGACCCGCGCCAGGGCCGTGCGCACCCGCTCCTCCAGCACCGCTCCCTTGATCCCGGCGGCGGCCGGCCCGAACGCCACGTCCTCCCGCACGGTCGGCATGAACAGCTGGTCGTCGGGGTCCTGGAAGACGATGCCGACCTTCTGCCGGATCGCCGCCATGTGCTGCCTGCCGACCGGCAGCCCGGCCACGGTCACCGTGCCGGTGCCGCCGCCCAGGATGCCGTTCAGGTGCAGGACGAGGGTGGTCTTGCCGGCGCCGTTCGGGCCGAGCAGCGCGACCCGTTCGCCGCGCCCGATCGAGAAGTCCACGCCGAACAGAGCCTGATGGCCGTCGGGATAGGCGAACGCGAGGCCGGAGACCTCCAGGGAAGCAGTACTCACAGGACCCATCCCAGCAGACAGACGACGAGGGCGGCGCAGGGGAGTGCGAGGGCGTACGACCACTGCGCCCTGGACGCGGTCACCTCGTCGATGACCGGCATCGAGCCGGCGTACCCCCGGCTCACCATGGCCAGGTGCACGCGCTCCCCGCGCTCGTAGGAGCGGATGAACAGCGCGCCGGCGGACTTGGCGAGCACGCCCCAGTGCCGTACGCCGCGCGCCTCGAAGCCGCGCGACTCGCGGGCGATCCGCATCCGGCGCATCTCGTCGGTGATGACGTCGCCGTAGCGGATCATGAACGAGGCGATCTGCACGAGCAGCGGCGGCAGCTTCAACCGCTGCAGCCCGAGCAGCAGTTCACGCAGCTCGGTGGTGGCGGCCAGCAGCACGGAGGCGGCGACGCCGAGCGTGCCCTTGGCGAGCACGTTCCAGGCGCCCCACAGCCCGTTCACGCTGAGCGAGAGGCCCAGCACGTGCACCCGCTCGCCCTCCGCCACGAACGGCATGAGGACCGCGAACGCCACGAACGGCACCTCGATCAGCAGCCGTCCGAGCAGGAAACCGGCGGGCACGCGCGCGCGGTACGCGACGTACCCGAGCAGGACGGCGTACGCCGCGAACGCCCACATCGCCTCGCGCGGGGTGGACACCACGACCACGACGAAGGCGAACGCGGCCGCCAGCTTGGTGTGCGGAGGCAGGGCGTGCACGGGGGAGTGCCCGTGCCGGTAGAGCCGGTGCGCGTGTCCCGCTCCCATGTCACACGCCCGTGTTCACGGGCGAGACGTCCGCGCCGCGGCGCCTGCGCACGGCCCAGAACACCGCGCTGCCCGCGACGACCGTGACGCCGACGCCGATCACGCCCGCGACGCCGCCGGACAGCCGGGCGTTCGAGACGTTCTTGACGCCGTAGCCGGCGAGCGGGGAGTCGGCCGCCGCGTGCTGCTCGGTCCTCTTGTCGATGCCCTGGTCGCGCGCGACCTTCTCCAGGCCGTCGGGGTCGGCGGAGGCGTAGAAGCTCACGAAGCCGGCGAGCACCAGCGACGCGACCAGTCCGGAGATCCACAGGGTGCGCCGGGAGGTGCGCGCCGCGACGGGTGCCGTGGGCGCCGGAGCGTCCACCAGGGTGCCGTTCACGCGCAGCTTGAGCCGCTGCTGCAGGCCGCGCGCGCCGTGCACCAGATCCGGGCGGACGGCGATGACGGCGCTCACCGTGAGCGCGGTGATCACGGCCTCGCCGATGCCGATCAGCACATGGACGCCGATCATCGCGGTCGCCACCTTGCCGATGGCGACGTCCGTGGTGCCGCCGACCGCGTACATGAGCGTGAAGGCGACGGCCGCGGCCGGCACGGAGACCAGCGCGGCCACGAAGGAGGCGATGGTGACCGAGCGCCGCTTGCGCGGCAGTACGGCGAGCAGCGCACGGAAGACGGCGTACGACACCACGGTCGTGACGATCGCCATGTCGGTGATGTTCACGCCGAGCGCGGTCAGCCCGCCGTCGGCGAACAGCACGCCCTGCATGAGCAGCACGACCGACACACACAGCACGCCCGTGTACGGGCCGACCAGGATCGCGGCGAGCGCACCGCCCAGCAAGTGGCCGCTGGTGCCTGCCGCCACCGGGAAGTTCAGCATCTGTACGGCGAAGATGAACGCCGCCACCAGGCCGGCCAGCGGGGCCGTCCGCTCGTCGAGCTCGCGGCGGGCGCCACGCAGGCTCACCGCGAGGGCGCCGGCGGCGACCACTCCGGTGACCGCGGAGGCGGGGGCGTCGATGAATCCGTCAGGTACGTGCACCGTACGATCTTAGAGGCTTGTTGCGAACCTATTGCAAGAGAGACGTAGTCTCGCTTTCTCGCCGGGCGCGAACGGGAAAATGTGGCACATTGGATGGAAAGCGGATGCACGACTTCCGTGTAGGTCACAGAACGTGAGAGGGCGGTCCGATGTCTGTAGTCGAACAGTACGCGCGCGCCCACATCGTCACGGACGAGGAGGATCCGGGGGCCGTACCCGTAACGCTGCGGTACGACCCCGACACCGATCCGCGATCGGTCCGGGTCGGCCTGCCCGGACCGCACCACGAGTGGACCTTCTCGCGTGCGCTGCTCGAACGGGGACTGCGGTCGCCGGTCGAGAGCGGCGACGTACGCGTGTGGCCCTGTGGGCGTGTCCAGGCCGTCGTGGAGTTCCACACCGCGCATGGCGTGGAGGTGGTGCAGTTCGAGTCGAAGACGCTGCTCCGGTTCCTGCGCCGGACGTACACCGCCGAGCCCGTCGGCCGCTGACGCCTCCCGGACCGCTCAGCCGTCCAGCCCTGGAACCGTCCTCCAGCTCAGGCCGCTCACCTCAGCCGCCCCGCACAGCCGCCCTGCTCAGCCGCCCATCTTCAGCAGCGCCGCGACGATCGGACCGGCCGTGTCGCCGCCGTGGCCGCCCGCCTGGACCACGCCCGCCGCGGCGAGGTCGCCCCGGTACGCGGTGAGCCAGCCGTTCGGCTTCTTCTGGCCGTCGACCTCGGCGGAGCCCGTCTTCGCGCCGTAGTTCGGGCCGAGGCCCGACATCGCCTTGGCCGCCGTGCCGTACGCCGCCGTGTACTGCATGACGTCCTTCAGCTGGGCCTGCGTCTTCGACGACATGGTGCGCGCGGCCTTCGCCAGCGTGCGGTGGTCCACCGTGGGGGCCACCAGGTACGGCTGGCGGAAGACGCCCGACTCCACCGTCGCCGACACCGACGCCATGTTCAGCGGGTTCATGCGCACTCCGCCCTGCCCGATCAGCGAGGCGCCCATCTGCGCGCCGCTCTGCACCGGGACGGCGCCGTCGAACGACGGGACGCCGATGGCCCAGTTGTTCAGGCCGAGGCCGTAGACCTCCTGCGCCTCCTTCGTCAGGTCGCTGTTGGACAGCTTCGGCGCGAAATTGATGAAGGCGTTGTTGCAGGAGGCCCCGAAGCTCAGCTTGAACGTGCCCTTCTTGATCTCGGAGTCGGCGTCGTTGTGGAACGTCCAGCCGGCGAGCTTGTACTTCTTGGGGCAGGGGTGCGATGCCTCGGGGGTCACGAGCCCCTTCTCGAACAGCATCGTCGCCGTCACGATCTTCATCGTGGAGCCGGGCGCCAGGGAGCCCTGGAAGGCGGTGTTGAAGCCGTGCCCGCTGTTGGCGACCGCGAGGATCTCACCGGTCGACGGCCGCAGGACCACCACCGAGGCCTTCGGCCACTTGCCGACCTGCTTCTCGGCGGCCGCCTGAAGCTTCGGGCTCAGCGTCGTCTTCACCGTGCCCGGCGTTCCCTTGCTCAGCTCCACGAGCGTCTTGTCGGACAGCTTGGCCGCCTCCGACGCCTTGCCGCGCACCACGCGCAGCTCCACGCCCGCCTTGCCGCCCGCCTTCTTGCCGTACTTCTCCCGCAGCCCGTCCAGGACCGTGCCCAGCGACGGGTACTCGGCGGTCGTCAGCTCCCCGCCGTCGCGGTCCAGCGCCTTGACCGGCGGGGTGCCGGACTCGCCGGTGACGAGCGTGTCGCCGTCCTTCAGGTCCGGGTGGACCACCGAGGCGTGCCAGTCGACCAGCGGCTTCCCGTCGCTCGACCGCCGCACCACGGTGAGCGAACTGCCGTACGCGAGCGGCTTGCTGAGGCTCTGGTACGACACCGTCGCCTTGACGGAGAACGGCACCTTGGCGCCGGTGGCGGTGCCGGCGGTGAGCGTGACGTCCTTCAGGTGGGCGTCCTTGGTGTAGCCGGTGAGCAGTGCGGTGGCGGCGGACGGGTCGTCGGTGGCGGCCGCCGCCTCGGCGGTCCGGCCCTGCCGCCAGGCGGTGAGGAAGCGGGTGGAGGCCGTGCGGACCTCGGCGGCGGTGAGCGGGCCGGTCTTCACGGCCTTGTGGTCGGACGTGGCGGACGTCCGCTCGTCGGCCGACGCACCGCCGCCGTACAGCGCGTAGACGCCGAACCCGGCGCCGACGACGACCACGGCGATCATCCCGCCGAGCACGGCGGGGTTGGTCTTCCGTCGCTCGGCGACGCGCCTTCTCTTGCCCACTTCCTCAGTTCCTCCGCGCTTTCCCCAGGGTCCCCGCAGCCCTCACACTCCCCAACGACGGCAACCACGGTAAGGTCCCCGCCTTTGCGGGTGATGTCAGCCCGCATTCCGTAGCACACTTGCGACAATCGGCCCGGCCGCGTCGATGCCGTGTCCGCCGTCCTGGACCATGGCCGCGGCGGCGACGTCGTTCCGGTACCCGGTGAACCAACTGTCCGACTTCGCCTGCCCGTCGGCCTCCGCCGAGCCGGTCTTCGCGCCGATGCTCCCGCCGAGCCCGGACATGACCCCGGCCGCGGTGCCGCTCGTCGCTGTGCGATTCATCATGGCGCGCAGCTGCTGGACGGTGCTCTGGGACAGTCCTCGCGCGCGTGCCGGTTCGCGGTGGTCCAGGCCCAGCGGCACGATCACCGGCTGCCGGAAGGCGCCGGTCATCGCGGTCGCCGTCACGGAGGCCATGTTCAGCGGGCTCATCTGGACCTGGCCCTGGCCGATCAGGGCGGCCGCGGTGTCGGAGCCACCGGCGGCGGGGACCCGGCCGTCGAAGGACGGGACACCGATCCGCCAGTTGTTCTGCCCCAGCCCGAACCGCTCCTGGGCCTCCTTGGTGAGAGTGTCCACCTCGACCTCGTCCGCGAACTTCACGAACGCCGTGTTGCAGGAGCGCGCGAAGCTGTCGGAGAGCGTGGCGTGCTCGTCCGGGGTGAGGCCCTTGAGGTTCTGGAAGGTCTGGCTCTCGGAGACGGCGGAGGGCGGGCAGGGCGCGGGGCCGTTCGCGGTGGTCAGGCCGTTGTCGATGAGGGCCGCCGCGCTGATGATCTTCATGGTGGAGCCGGGTGGGCGCTCACCCAGGAGGGCCGCGTCGAATCCGTCGTCGCGGTGGTTGGCGACGGCCAGGATCTCGCCCGTGCTGGGCTTCACGGCCACGAGGGACGAATCGGCGTACTTCTCCACAGCGCCCTCGGCCGCCGCCTGCGCACTCGCGCTGAGCGTCGTGTGCAGCTTGCCGGGCCGCCCCTTGGCGAGGGTCACGAGGGTGGTGTCGGCCCCGGTTTCCCCTGTTCCTCCTGTTCCTTCCTCTCCTCCTGCTTCTGCGCCCGCGTGGCGAATCACCAGCTCCACGCCGGCCCGGCCGCCCGCCTTCTCGCCGTACCGTTTGCGCAGCTCGTCCAGGATCGGGCCGAGGGACGGGTACTTCTCCGGCGTGAGCACCTTCCCGTCCCGGTCGACGGCCTCGATCGGCGGGGTCGCGGACTCGCCCGTCATCAGCGTGTCCCCCTTCTGCAGCCGCGGATGCACGACGGAGGGCTGCCAGTCGACCAGAGGCCGGTACGAGGTCTTCCCGCGCACGACGTCCAAGCGGCTCTCGTAGCTGAGCGGCCGGGTCTTCCCTTCGTAGGACACCGTTGCCTTGACCGTGAACGGCACGGTCGTGCCGGTGGCCGCACCGGGCGTGATGTGCACGTCGGTGATGTGCGCGTCGCCCCCGTACGCCGTCAGCAACTCCCGCGCCGCCTCGGGAAAGTCGGTGTAGGCCGCCGCGGTCGAGGCGTCCCCCTTCTCCCAGGCGGCGAAGAACTTCGCGGCCGTCTCCTTGACCTCTGTGCTGCTCGGCGGACCGCTCTTCACGACGGCCGGGCCGCCCCCCGTCCCCCCGTCGCCGTTCAGCGCGGACACGAAGTTGTACGCGCCGTACCCGGCCCCGCCCAGCATGACCGCACACACGCCGCCTATGACGGCACCCTTGACTCCCCTGCGCATCGCGCGAATCCTCCCCGTTTTCCCCGTTGAACGCGTTCAAAAACACGTCGCAGAGGAACTGTAAGCGGTTGCGGGGCGGCTGTGGCCAGAGTTGCCGATTGTTGTCCGAACAGAGACGTTGGCGGAGGGGCGAGGGCACCCCGTCGCGCCGAAAGCCCTGGGGTGAGGGACGCGGCAGCCCGTGCGACGGAGGTGAACGGCGTCGGCTTCCGCGCAGCGGTGTTATCAAGGGTGTATGGAAGTATTTTCCGGGCGCCCCAGGGGTCCGGAACGTCATCCGCCCGTCGGGGGCTCGCGCGCACGTCGCGCCTCGCTGCTGGACCTGCGCAGTGCGGCCGGTCAGGTGTTCCTTCTCCAAGTGCTGATCGTGGTCCTGCTCGTCGTGGCCGCGGTGGGGGCCATGGTGCTCCAGGAGGCAAGTGACGCCTTGCAGCAGGGGCGTAGGGAGTCGATCGTCGCGGCGCAGTCGTTCGCGAGTGCTCCTGGCGTGGCTGCGGCGCTGCAGAGCCCGGATCCGACGGCGGTGCTCCAGCCTCGGGCCGAGGAGGCGCGGAAGCGCGCGGGCGTGGACTTCGTCATCGCCATGAACACGGAGGGGATTCGTTATACGTATCCCTACCCGCGGGAGATCGGGAAGAAGTTCGTCGGCATCATCGAACCGGCGCTGAAAGGCCGCACCGTCGTCGAGCAGGCCGGCGGGCCGCCGCTGCCCGCAGGCAAGGGGACGGACGTGCAGGCGGTGGTTCCGGTGACCGACTCGCACGGCAAGGTGGTCGGCTTGGTCTCCGCCGGAATCACGGTCAGGAACGTGGCGGGGCTGTGGCTGCCGGAGCTGCCGATCATTCTGGGCAGCGGCGTGGCCGCGCTGGCGCTGGCCGTGACGGGAACGACGTTGGTGTCCCGGCGACTGCGGCGGCAGACGTACGGCATGGCCCCGGTGGAGCTGGCGGAGCTGTACAGGCACCACGACGCGGTCCTGCACGCGGTGCGAGAAGGAGTGTTGATCACCGACGCCGACGGACGACTGCTGCTGGCCAACGACGAGGCGACACGGCTGCTCGGACTGTCGGCGGACGTGCGGGGGCGTCCGGTGCGGGAGCTGGGACTGCCGGAGCCGATCACGCGACTGCTGTCGTCGCCGGAGGCGGTGACAGATGAGGTCCGTCTCGCGGGGGACCGGTTGCTGGTGGTGAACAAGCGGCCGACATACCCGCAGGCCGACCCGGAGGGCAGTGTGGTGACCCTGCGGGACACCACGGAGCTGGCGACGGTCTCGGGGCGGGCCGAGGTCGCGCGGGAGCGGCTGAAGCTGCTGTACGAGGCCGGGGTGGGGATCGGGACCACGCTGGATGTGGAGCGTACGGCCCAGGAGCTGGCCGACGTGGCGGTGCCGCAGTTCGCCGACCTCGTGACGGTGGACCTGCTCGAAGCGGTGCTGCGGGGGTGGGAGCCCACGGCGGAGGGCTGGCGGCATCTGCGCCGGGCGGCGATCGGCGGCGACCGGCGGATGATTCCGGTGTATCCGCGGGGCCAGATGATCTCGTTCTCGCGCCGAACGCCGCAGATGCGGGCACTGCAGGAGCGACGGGTGACGCTCGAGGCGGACCTGCGGCAGGCACAGGGCTGGCGGGAACAAGATCCGGAGCGCGCCATGCGGGCCCTGGAGCGCGGGTTGCGCTCACTGGTGGCCGTGCCACTGCAGGCGCGGAACGTGACGCTGGGCGTGGTGAACTTCTACCGGACAGTGGATTCCGCGGCGTTCGAGCCGGATGACCTCACCTTCGCGGAGGAACTGGCCGCGCGGGCGGCGGTGGCCATCGACAACGCCCGGAGGTTCACCCGGGAGCACGCGATGGCGGTGACGTTGCAGCGCAGCCTGCTGCCGCGGCGGCAACCGGAGCAGGACGCACTGGAGGTGGCCTGGCGGTACCTGCCCGCGGAGGCCGGGGTGGGCGGGGACTGGTTCGACGTCATCCCGCTTCCGGGTGCTCGCGTGGCTCTGGTGATGGGTGATGTCGTCGGTCACGGGCTGCACGCGGCGGCGACGATGGGTCGGCTGCGCACCGCGGTGCACAACTTCTCCACCCTGGACCTGCCCGTGGACGAGGTGCTCGCGAACCTGGACGACCTGGTCGTCCGCATGGACAACGAGGAGAACACGGGCGATGTCGGGGAAGGCCACGAGGGGGAGGGCGTGACCGGAGCGACCTGCCTCTACGCGGTCTACGACCCGGTGACGGAGGTCTGCACGGTGGCCCGTGCGGGGCATCCGGAGCCGGTGCTGGTGCGCCCGGACGGGACGGTCACCTGTCCTGACGTGCCGGCCTCGGCGCCGCTCGGCCTGGGCGGCCACCCCTTCGAGACCGTGGAACTGTCCCTGCCGGAGGGTTCGCAACTGGTGCTGTACACCGACGGCCTCGTGGAGGACCGCACCCACGACATCGACGTCGGGATGGAGCGACTGCGCCGGGCGTTGGGCGGGTCCGGGGGCCGCACGCCGGAGGAGACGTGTCAGGCGGTGATCGACTCGTTGAAGCCGTCACACTCCTCCGACGACATCGCGCTGCTGACGGCACGTACCCGGAGGTTCCCGCGCTCGGACGTGGCCATGTGGGACGTGCCGGCGGACCCGGCGGTGGTTCCCTCGGTGCGGGCGCGCTGCCGGGAGACGTTGCTGGAGTGGGGGCTGGAGGAGACCGCGTTCGCCACGGAGCTGATCGTCAGCGAGTTGGTGACGAACGCGATCCGGTACGGCTCGCCGCCGGTCTGCGTACGGCTGCTCCACGGACGCTGTCTGATCTGTGAGGTGTCGGACGGAAGCGGCACCTCGCCGCGCATGCGGCGGGCGGCGACCACCGACGAAGGCGGGCGGGGGCTGTTCCTGGTGGCGCAGTTCGCCCAGCGATGGGGGACGCGGTACACCACCCGCGGCAAGGTCATCTGGACGGAGCAGTTCCTTCACGACGGAGCGTCCGCCGCCGCGGGCCTCGCGCCGGTCGATTTCCTTCTCGACCGGTTCGATGATCCCGGTCTGTGAGCCGGCGCGACTTCCTTGCCGCCGCCGGCGGTGGGGCCCGCAGGTCCGTCAGCCGCTCCAGGGCCTCGCCGACGTTGAGCTCGGCGAGGTGGGCGGCATGCGCGGATGAGGTCATGGTCTCAATCCCGGCACGGCTCAGTAGTGCGGCTGTTGATCTCGACCGTGTGCGTCTTGAACCGGCGTCCCGCGTACTGCGTGAGGCGGTTGTCAGCCGCACGAAATCGCCTTTGTCACTGCCGGGTCTCGTGTCAACTCTCCCCGCGCGTAATGTGGATTGGCCACATCAGGCCACTCGAAGAGGTGACCGGTTGCGCCTTGCTTAAGCTGTCCGGCGGAAACGCGATGCCATTCCTTACCGTCCCAGTCGGAGAATATGGCGCGAGGAAAGGTGAAAGTCGCCCGGAGTGGAACACGTCCGGAAAACGAAACGTAGAGGTGCTTCCGGTCATAATAATGCCCGGAATATCTGATCATCTCGGGCTTGAAAACATACTCAGAACATGGGGACAGCCAGGGCAGTACGACTTGGACTGAGATATTGAATGGCTGCCCCGGGCTCGTCATTTCCGTGAAAATTTCGAACATGAGGATCACGCGAGTGACAGGGTCTGGTGATCGGTTCTCCAGGTAAAGCCAGTTCGAGCCGTTCGGCGCCTTGGCTATCCAGAAGGTAACGCGGGATGCTTGGTCGCGCGATGCCCGCGCGGCGTCGCTTTTAGCCTGTGAGAGTTGGCTCGCTGAGACGCGCGCCTGATAATAGGTGGTGATACCAGTGAAGAGCAGCGTCCCAATTGCTGCGACAGCTCCCAGTACCGCGCCCCACGTCTTCCAATGGATGCGCCGCCACCACGGTCGTGATTGCTGCTGCTTCTGAGTCCTCTTCTGTGCGGCCCTCACCGCTGCTGCATTTGCGGCGCGTCGGCTTTTCCCGCTACCCATAGGCCGTTCCTCCCTCGGATCGGCTCTGGGTCTCCCGTCGGCGTTGCACGGCGCCCGAAATAGGGGTCCGGGTCACTGGCGCCCTGCAGCCCTCGCTATTCCACGAGTACTCCTTTCGGCGGGTGATCGCATGTTGCGCCCGAGTCGAACCGTGCTTCCCGTCGGGCTCGATGTCCCTGCCGTGGGCCGTCTGTGGGCCAACCTGCCGATCCCGTGGACGGCTTGTGACATCAGTGCAGGTCAGGGGATAGGTCCAGTGCGATGCAGCAGCGCTCTTGAAAACCGCCGTAGCGCAAGGCGGTGAGGAGCGGCATCCGTGGAGGGCAACGGGACCGTAGGCGTACGTCAGTACGCCGCAATCATGCGGTCAGCCCGTCAGGTTCGGGGGCGGTGTCGGATCCAGCCGACCTTCAGGCGTGGGGTGCCTCTCCCGCTTTCCCCCGCCAGTAGGCGAGGTTGTGGCGGGTGGTCAGGGTGTGGGGGGTGGTCCTCGCCCTGCACCCGCAGCCGGTCGGCCAGCAGCTGCTCGTATGCGGCTGCGGCGCCGGCTGCGTCTCCCGTCTCCCCCTGCCATCGGGCGAGGTTGTTGCGGGTGGTCAGGGTCCAGCTCACCGGCTCGCCAGGCCGTGCGGGCATAGTCGGCGGCCAGCTGGGTCTTGCCCACCCCGCCCATCCCGGCCAGCACCTGGCCGCGGAACGTGTCCCGACCCACCAGGACCGCGGCCTGCCCACCCGTGAGTGCCTCGCGCAGGCGAATCACTTCGGCCCGGGTCTGGAAACAGCCCGCCTGCGGCGGGATCACCCCCACCTGATGCGGCCACGCGACCGCAGACCGCCGGGCCCCGTAGTAGTGGTGATGGTGATCGCCCTTGCCCGTGACCGGGCCGCTGAACAAACCACCACGGAAATCGACGTGGTCCCCGCCCCTCAGCGCCGTACCGCGCCTCCCCGCCCGCAGATTCCCCCAGGCATCCCCCAGCAGCAGCACGCAGAGGCAAACCTGCAGGTCACGGACAGCTGACTCAGCCCGCTGTAAATGGGCTGGGCCAGTCCTCGTACTGCCCAGGGCGGCTGACTGGGTGGAGCCGTGGGTTACAGCGAGGCACCCTTGGTGCATGGGGTCGCTCTTGCGCTCACCCTCGCTGCCAGGAGCAGGCGGTCATAACCGGGTCCGGGTCCTCTTCACACTGATGCAGTATGTGCCCTATCTGATTGCGCTGGCCGTCCTGGTCATCGAGCTCACGCCTGCGCACTTCATCTATACCGGCCCCTTTCTGACCGCAGTGCCGGCGCTGGCGGCAGTGACGTTGGGGCCCAAGGGCACCACCGCGGCGGCGGTCCTGGCGCTGGCGATCAGCGTGACCACTGCGACCTATAACGGGGCATGGGGCACCCTGCAGGTCTACAGCAACTTCCTGGCTCTGATCTTGGTCTCCGTGGCTGGCTTCATTACGAGCCGCGCTATGCAGGAGCGCAGGCAGGAAGAGCTTGACCAGGTCCGCCGCATCGCCGTGGCGGCCCAGGAGGTCGTGCTGCGGCCCGTGCCCGCGCGCCTGGGCCCGCTGCGGGTCGGCAGCCTTTGCCTTGCCGCCGGGACCGGGGCACGGGTGGGCGGTGATCTGTATGAGGCCGTACAGACGCGGTACGGCGTCCGGATGATCGTCGGGGATGTCCGGGGCAAGGGGCTGTCCGCGGTGCGAGCCGTCGCGGTGGCGCTGGGCGCGTTCCGGGAAGCCGTGCACTACGAGGAGGACCTGGCGGAGGTCATGAACCGCTGCGCGGCTGCGCTGCGACGGGAGGTCGCCGTGCCGGGTGCGTATGGTCAGGAGGTTCTGCTGGAAGGGTTCACCACGGCGCTCATCGCGCAGGTGCCGGACGAACCCGTGGTGCAGCTGGTAAGCCGTGGACATCCGCCACCGCTGCTGCTGCACCAGGGCAGGGCCATGCCGCTGATGCCGAGCTTGCCGTCGCCACCCCTTGGCCTCGAAGACCTCATCGTCGGCCCCCCTGAGAAGCCTGAAAGCTATGCGTTCATCCCTGGTGACCGTTTGCTGCTGTACACCGACGGTGTGATCGAGGCACGCAACCGCGACAGCGAATTCTTCGTTCTGCCGGAGGCCATGGAGGGTCTGGGCGCCGGCCCCACCCCGCCGGACTTCCTGGAGCAACTGCACCAGGCGTTGATCCGCCACACCGACGGTGACTTGGCAGACGATGTGGCGATGATTCTGGCTGACCGGCTCGACGACCTACCAGAGTCACCTTCCGGTGGGGCAGACGTGCGGTGACCGTCGTCGTCGGCTGCGAAACCGCAGCTCGAGGCACGTCCCCGGCACGGCTGTAATCGACCACGAGGGCACGGCCGCCGGCCGTGCCCTCGTGCAAGGTCTGCACAGCTAAACCCAGGTATCCAGCCACATCCGCGACCGCCAACTGTCGATCGGGATCGCCGTGCCCGTGTACAGCGGCCAGAAATAAATGAAGTTCCAGGCGATCAGGAGCACAAGGACTCCCGCCGCCGATGCGCCGATCACGCGGCGGGTCTCCGTGGAGCCCGGTGGGCCGATGATCGCGCCGATCATCATGGCCACCGCGAGGCAGAGGAACGGCAGGAAGACGACCGCGTAGAAAAGGAAGATCGTTCGCTCCTGGTAGTGGAACCAGGGCAGGTAGCCGGCCACGATTCCCAGGGCGATGGCGCCGGCCCGCCAGTCGCGGCGCAGCAGCCACCGCCACAGGACGTACAGCAGCGCGAAGCAGGCCGCCCACCACAGCAGCGGTGTGCCGATGGCCAGTACCTCCCGGGCGCACTTCTGGCCGGCGTCGGCCGGGCAGCCGTCGGCGCCGGGGGAGGGGGACTCGTAGAAGTACGACACCGGGCGGCCCAGCACCATCCAGCTCCACGGGTTGGACTGGTAGGTGTGCGGGGACGACAGGCCGATGTGGAACTTGTAGACCTCGTGCTCGTAGTGCCACAGGCTGCGCAGCCAGTCCGGCAGGAAGGTCCAGTTGCCGCCCCTGCCGTCGGTCGCCGCCCAGTTGCGGAAGTAGCCGCCGGTGCCGTCGGACGGGGAGAGGATCCAGCCGGTCCAGGAGACCAGGTAGACGGTGAGCGCCACCGGGAACGTCGCGAGGAACGTGATGCCGGTGTCGTACTTGAGCGCCGCGATGAGCGGGCGCTGGGCGCCGGCCACCTTGCGGGCGCCCGAGTCCCACAGCACCGCCATCACGAAGAACGCGGCCAGGATGTACAGGCCGTTCCACTTCGTGCCGATGGCCAGGCCCAGCATCAGCCCGGCGCCCCAGCGCCAGGGCCGCCAGCCGAAGCGGAAGGTGTCGCCGACGTGGTCGTCGGGGCGTACCCGGCCGTCGGGCCCGGCGGGGAGGGCGGCGGCCAGTTTCTCCCGCGATCTGTCCCGGTCGACGATCAGGCAGCCGAACGCGGCCACGACGAAGAACATCAGCACGCCGTCGAGCAGCGAGGTCCGGCTCATCACGAAGTGCAGGCCGTCCACCGCCATCAGCGCGCCCGCCAGACAGCCGAGGAACGTCGAGCGGAACATCCGGCGGCCGATCCGGCACAGAAGGAGGACCGAGAGGGTGCCCAGGAGCGCCGTCATGAAGCGCCAGCCGAACGGGTTGAACCCGAACATCAGCTCGCCCAGGCCGATGACGTACTTGCCCACCGGCGGGTGCACGACGTACGCCGCGTCCGTGGGGATCGCGAGGTGGCCGTGGGTCTGCAACACCAGGTCGTTGGCGTTCTTGTCCCAGTTGACCTCGTACCCGCGGTGGACGAGTGCCCAGGCGTCCTTGGCGTAGTACGTCTCGTCGAATATCACCGCGCGCGGGCTGCCCAGGTTCCAGAACCGCATCACGCCCGCCATCAGCGTCACCAGCAGCGGACCGATCCAGCCCGACCAGCGGGTGATCCGCTCCGCCAGGACCGGCGGGACGCCCAGCGCCTGCCACAGGCGCGGACTCGGCTCGACGTACGGCGGCACCAGCTGGTCGCGTACGTCGCCCGAGGGAGCGTCCTTGGCGGGCGTGTAGCCGAATCGGCGCAGCCGCCGCTGCCACGACGGCCGCTGGTCGTGCGCTGCCTGGCCCTGCCGGAGGTCCGTGGAGGACGCGGTACTGGTCACCGCGCCATCGTAGGGAACCGTTCTGTGTGAGTCCCGTGCATGTGAGGTACCGGTCGGGATGCGGTCGCTTTCCCCCCTCCTCTCCGGCCCTGGGAGGATGGGGGCGTGACTGGAACCCTTGTCCTGGCAGGAACCCCCATCGGCGAGATCGCGGACGCGCCGCCCCGGCTGGCCGAGGAGCTGGCGGGCGCCGACGTCGTCGCCGCCGAGGACACGCGTCGGCTGCGCCGGCTCACCCAGGCGCTGGGCGTGACCCCCAAGGGCCGCGTGGTGTCGTACTTCGAGGGCAACGAGGCCGCCCGCACCCCCGAGCTGGTCGAGGAGCTGCTCGGCGGAGCGCGTGTGCTGCTCGTCACGGACGCGGGGATGCCGTCGGTCTCCGACCCGGGGTACCGGCTGGTCGCGGCCGCCGTGGAGAAGGACATCCGGGTCACCGCCGTACCCGGGCCGTCCGCCGTGCTCACCGCCCTCGCCCTGTCCGGGCTGCCCGTCGACCGGTTCTGCTTCGAGGGCTTCCTGCCACGCAAGGCGGGGGAGCGGCTGTCCCGGCTGCGCGACGTCGCCGGCGAGCGGCGGACGCTCGTCTACTTCGAGGCCCCGCACCGGCTCGACGACACCCTCGCCGCGATGGCCGAGGTCTTCGGCGCGGAGCGGCGGGCCGCCGTGTGCCGTGAGCTGACCAAGACGTACGAGGAGGTGCGGCGGGGGCCGCTGGACGAGCTGGCGCGGTGGGCCGCCGAGGGGGTTCGCGGGGAGATCACCGTCGTCGTGGAGGGTGCGCCCGAATCCGGCCCCGAGGAACTCGACGCGGCGGAGCTGGTGCGCCGGGTGCGAGTTCGCGAGGAGGCGGGGGAACGGCGCAAGGAGGCGATCGCCGCGGTGGCGGCGGAGGCCGGGCTGCAGAAGAGGGTTGTTTTTGACGCGGTCGTTGCTGCGAAACGCTCCGCTGAGTGAGGCGGCTGTCCGGGGAGCGCCGTGGGGGTTCGGTTTGTGGCGGGCTGACGGTTTGCTGTGGCTGGTCGCGCCCACGCGGCGGAGCCGCATATCGATACAGCCCCGCGCCCCTTTCGGGGCGCTTCCCCCCAGCCTGCTGAATAGGCCCTCTGAGCAGGGGCGTTCTCGGTTGAGCACGCGCCCCATGTGAGGGCAAAAGGCCGGCGCCGAAAGCAAAGACCAGCCCCCTGCCCCGGGCCGATTTGGCAAGCGACGTCCAAATCGCCTCCAACACTCGACAGGCCTGCTGCATTCGCTCCGGTGAAGGCGTCCACTGGTCGAAGGGACGCACCCGTCCCGTGTCCAGCGGACAAGAGGAGCTGGCATGAGCGAGATCGCAGGGCAGACCGGCCTCCGCGGTACGGCCACAGCCGTCGTTCACGAGTCGTACTCGTTCGCCTGCATGCGATGCGGGCACGGCTGGGAGCAGTCGTACGCGATAGAGCACCACACGGACGCCGACGGCCACGAGTTCGTGATGTACGTGACCGGCGGGCAGGTCGTGCCGTCCCCGCTGAGCCGGCCGACGTGCCAGAACTGCGACGGCCACGTCGTCCGGATCATGCGGCCGGGGCAGGTGTCGTCGGTGCGCAGCGCGGCGCAGCACCACCAGGCACCGCGGGCCGAGGCGCCGCAGGCCGAGGCACCGCAGGCGGCGGAGACGGCCGCGCGGACCGAGGAACACCACCACTGGCATCTGTCCGATCTCCTGCACCCGTTCCAGCGCAGGGCGAGCTGAGCACCTCGCCGACGTTCGAACGCATGCTCCTTTCGTAGGATCGGAGGCATGCCTTCGAACGCCGACAAGAACGCGGCACCGCCGCTCCCGGAGCCCCTCCGAGTGCCCGTGGCCGACTCCCACACCCACCTCGACATGCAGTCCGGCACGGTCGAGGAGGGCCTCGCGAAGGCCGCGTCGGTGGGAGTGACGACGGTCGTCCAGGTCGGCTGCGACATCAAGGGCTCGCAGTGGGCCGCCGAGACGGCCGCCGCGCACGAGAACGTCCACGCGACCGTCGCCCTGCACCCCAACGAGGCCCCGCGGATCGTCCACGGAGACCCCGACGGCTGGTCCCGGCAGGGCGCACGGCAGCCGGGCGGTGACGCCGCGCTGGACGACGCCCTCGCCGAGATCGACCGGCTGGCCGGGCTGCCCCAGGTGAGGGGCGTCGGCGAGACGGGGCTGGACTACTTCCGCACCGGGCCCGAGGGCAAGGCCGCCCAGGAGCGGTCCTTCCGCGCCCACATCGAGATCGCCAAGCGGCACGGCAAGGCCCTCGTCATCCACGACCGCGACGCCCACGCCGACGTCCTGCGCGTCCTGAAGGAGGAGGGCGCCCCCGAGCGCACCGTCTTCCACTGCTACTCCGGCGACGCCGAGATGGCCGAGATCTGCGCCCGCGAGGGCTACTTCATGTCCTTCGCGGGCAACGTCACCTTCAAGAACGCCCAGCACCTCCGGGACGCCCTCGCCGTCGCCCCGCTGGAGCTGGTCCTCGTGGAGACCGACGCGCCCTTCCTGACCCCGGCGCCCTACCGCGGACGGCCCAACGCCCCGTATCTGGTGCCGGTCACGGTGCGCGCGATGGCCGCCGTGCGCGGCATCGACGAGGACACCCTGGCGACCGCCCTGGGCGCGAACACCGCACGCGCCTTCGCTTACTGATTCGATCACCGGCCGCAGATTCGGCGCGCAACAGTACGTAGTCGCGTCGCTTTGGACAGTGACATCCGCTCCGCTAGGTTCTGGGGGCCCGATCCGGACCCCTCTGGCCTTCTGGAGCGTGTCGGCGTGAGCAAGTCGCAGTACGAGACGTACGACCCGTACGGCCATGACGCCTCCGTGCACACCGCGGAGACGCTGCCCTACGGGATGTACGAGGACACCTACCGGCCCGCCTACGAGGCCGAGGCGTACTTCGTCACCGAGCCGGTGCTACCGCTGCCGCGGCAGGCGGCGAGCGTGCCCGACGTTCCCGAACCGGTGACCCTGGAGTTCGCCGCGCCCCAGGAGGCGGTCGGGCGGGCGGCGCGCCGGCGCAGGGCGCGCTCCGCCGAGCGCCCGGAGTCCGCGGTGCGCCGTCTGCTGCCGCAGGCGCTGGTCGTCGCCTTCCTCGCCGGCGGCACCACCGCCTTCGTCGCCAAGGACAAGGCGATCGAGCTGAGCGTCGACGGCGAACCGCGCACCCTGCACACCTTCGCCGACGACGTGCCGGAGCTGCTCGCCGAGGAGGGCGTGCGCGTGGGAGCCCACGACATGGTCGCGCCCGCCCCCGGCGCGGCGCTCGCCAGCGGTGACGAGGTCGCGGTGCGCTACGGGCGCCCCGTACGGCTCACCCTGGACGGCGAGCGGCGCGAGGTGTGGACGACGGGGCACACGGTGGACGAGGCGCTCAGGGAGCTGGGGGTGCGCGCAGAGGG
This sequence comes from Streptomyces sp. NPDC001816, assembly GCF_042892235.1. Classification (NCBI taxonomy): domain Bacteria; kingdom Bacillati; phylum Actinomycetota; class Actinomycetes; order Kitasatosporales; family Streptomycetaceae; genus Streptomyces; species Streptomyces sp. NPDC001816. The sequence continues at coordinate 169,800 of NZ_JBIATY010000004.1, read as the reverse complement.
CGCGTACCTGTCGGCCTCGCGGTCCCGGAGCATCGGACGTGCCGGGCTCGCGCTGGACGTGCGCACCGAGCGCGCGGTCACGATCATGGCGGACGGCCGCACCCGCACCATCCGCACCAACGCGGCCACCGTCGGCGAGGCCGTCGAGGAGGCCGGCGTCACCCTGCACGGGCAGGACACCACCTCCGTCCCGGCCGACAGCTTCCCGCGCGACGGGCAGACGGTGACCGTGCTGCGGGTGACCGGCGTCAAGGAGGTGCGCGAGGAGCAGATCCCCTTCGCGGTCGAGCGGACCGAGGACCCCTCCCTCTTCAAGGGCACCGAGGTCGTCGAACAGCCCGGACAGCCCGGGCTGCGCCGGGACACCTACCTCCTGCGCACCGTCAACGGCGTCCGGGAGAAGCCGCGCAAGGAGACGTCCGAGGTGGTGCGGGGGCCGCGCAAGCAGCTGGTGAAGGTGGGCACCAAGCCCCGGCCGAAGTCCGTGCAGGGCGCCGACCACCTCAACTGGCGCGCGCTGGCCGAGTGCGAGTCCGGCGGCCGTCCGCACGCGGTGGACCCGTCGGGGAACTACGGCGGGCTCTACCAGTTCGACACCCACACCTGGCACAGCCTCGGCGGCAGCGGGCGTCCGCAGGACGCGACGGCGGAGGAGCAGACGTACCGCGCGAAGAAGCTGTACGTACGCGCCGGCGCCAGCCCTTGGCCGCACTGCGGAGCCCGGCTGCACAGGTAGCCGCAGTCCCACCACCGTCGGCCGACGCCCTGGCAACCGGGCTGTCCACACCCCCGTACCCTTGTCCCGTGAGCAGCCCCACCCCCGACGCCCTCCTCGGCCCCGCCGACATCCGTGAGCTGGCGGCAGCGCTCGGTGTCCGTCCCACCAAGCAGCGCGGCCAGAACTTCGTGATCGACGCCAACACGGTCCGCCGTATCGTCCGTACCGCCGAGGTCCGCCCCGACGACGTGGTCGTCGAGGTCGGCCCGGGGCTCGGCTCCCTCACGCTCGCGCTGCTGGAGGCCGCCGACCGGGTCACCGCCGTCGAGATCGACGACGTGCTGGCCGGCGCGCTGCCCGCGACCGTCGCCGCGCGCATGCCGGAACGCGCCGAGCGGTTCGCGCTGGTGCACTCCGACGCCATGCACGTCGCCGAACTGCCCGGACCGCCGCCGACGGCCCTGGTGGCGAACCTGCCGTACAACGTGGCCGTACCGGTGCTGCTGCACATGCTCGAAACCTTCCCGAGCATCGAGCGGACGCTCGTGATGGTGCAGTCCGAGGTCGCCGACCGGCTGGCCGCCGCGCCCGGCTCCAAGGTGTACGGCGTCCCGTCCGTGAAGGCCAACTGGTACGCGGACGTGAAGCGGGCCGGGGCCATCGGGCGCAACGTCTTCTGGCCCGCGCCGAACGTCGACAGCGGGCTCGTCTCGCTGGTCCGGCGGGCTGAGCCGCTCAGCACGACGGCGTCGAGGCGCGAGGTCTTCGCGGTCGTCGACGCGGCGTTCGCGCAGCGCAGGAAGACCCTGCGCGCGGCGCTCGCCGGGTGGGCCGGGTCCGCCCCGGCCGCCGAGGCGGCGCTGGTCGCGGCCGGGATCTCGCCGCAGGCGCGCGGGGAGTCACTGACGGTCGAGGAGTTCGCTCGGATCGCCGAGCACAAGGAGGCGGGCAAGTGAGCGTGACGGTCCGGGTACCGGCGAAGGTCAACGTCCAGCTCGCGGTGGGGGCCGCCCGCCCCGACGGGTTCCACGACCTGGCCAACGTGTTCCTCGCGGTCGGTCTGTACGACGAGGTCACCGTCACGCCGGCGGACCGGCTCCGCATCACCTGCGAGGGGCCGGACGCGAGCCAGGTCCCCCTGGACGGCACCAACCTCGCCGCGCGTGCGGCCGTCGCGCTCGCCGAACGCCGCGGCATCGAGCCGGCCGTGCACATCCACATCGCCAAGGACATCCCGGTCGCGGGCGGCATGGCGGGCGGCAGCGCGGACGGCGCGGGTGCGCTTCTCGCGTGCAACACGCTCTGGAGCGCCGGCGCCTCCCGTGCCGAACTGCTCGCCATCTGCGCCGATCTCGGCAGCGACGTGCCGTTCAGTCTGGTCGGGGGCGCGGCCCTCGGTGTCGGGCGCGGTGAGCAGCTGACCGCCCTGGAGGTCGGCGGCACCTTCCACTGGGTGTTCGCGATGGCCGAACGCGGGCTGTCCACCCCGGCCGTCTTCCGCGAGTTCGACCGTCTTGCCGAGGGCCGTACGATCCCCGAGCCGACCGCCTGCGCCGACCTGCTCGACGCGCTCGCCAAGGGCGACCCCGAAGCGCTCGCGGCCACCGTCTCCAACGATCTGCAGCCCGCCGCGCTCTCCCTCTTCCCGGAGCTGGCCGACACCCTCGACGCGGGTCGTGGCGCGGGCGCGCTCACCGCGCTCGTCTCCGGTTCGGGCCCCACGACGGCCTTCCTCGCCCGCGACGCGGAGTCCGCGTCGAAGGTCGCCGAGGCCCTGCGGGCTTCCGGCACCTGCCGCACGGTGCGCACGGCGACGGCGCCCGCGTCCGGCGCCACCGTACTGCCTGCCTGAGGCCGCTGACCTGCGGCGGGAAGGGGCACGGCCGCCGCCGACTACGCTGGAAGGTCGATCCGTCCCCCTTGGCAGGAGTGAAATGGCCGTCAACCTGGTCAATGTCGAGAACGTCAGCAAGGTGTACGGCACCCGTGCCCTGCTGGACGGCGTCTCGCTCGGTGTGTCCGAGGGCGACCGGATCGGTGTGGTGGGCCGCAACGGCGACGGCAAGACCACGCTCATCCGGATGCTCGCCAAGGTGGAGGAGGCCGACACCGGACGCGTCACCCACTCCGGCGGGCTGCGCCTCGGCGTCCTCACCCAGCACGACTCCCTCGACCCTGCCGCCACCGTCCGCCACGAGGTCATCGGCGACATGGCCGACCACGAGTGGGCCGGCAACGCCAAGGTCAGGGACGTGCTCACCGGGCTGTTCGGCGGGCTCGACCTGCCCGGCTTCCCGAAGGGGCTCGACACCGTCATCGGGCCGCTGTCCGGTGGCGAGCGGCGCCGTATCGCGCTCGCCAAGCTGCTCATCGAGGAACAGGACCTGATCGTCCTCGACGAGCCCACCAACCACCTCGACGTCGAGGGCATCTCCTGGCTGGCCCGGCACCTGCAAAGCCGCCGCTCGGCGCTGGTCTGCGTGACGCACGACCGCTGGTTCCTCGACCAGGTCTGCACCCGCATGTGGGACGTGCAGCGCGGCGACGTCTACGAGTACGAGGGCGGCTACTCCGACTACGTCTTCGCGCGCGCGGAGCGCGAGCGGATCGCCGCGACCGAGGAGGCCAAGCGGCAGAACCTCATCCGCAAGGAGCTGGCCTGGCTGCGTCGCGGGGCGCCCGCGCGCACCTCCAAGCCGCGCTTCCGGGTGGAGGCCGCCAACGAGCTGATCGCGGACGTGCCGCCGCCCCGGGACAGCAGCGAGCTGATGAAGTTCGCCTCCTCCCGCCTCGGCAAGACGGTCTTCGACCTGGAGAACGTCACCGTGCAGGCCGGACCCAAGGTGCTGCTCAAGCACGTCACCTGGCAGCTCGGCCCCGGCGACCGCATCGGCCTCGTCGGCGTCAACGGCGCCGGCAAGACCTCCCTGCTGCGGGCCATGGCCGAGGCGGCGCGGACCGAGGGCGAGGCGCAGCCGGCGGGCGGCCGGGTCGCGGTCGGGAAGACCGTCAAGCTCGCCTACCTCTCCCAGGAGGTCGCCGAACTCGACCCCACCTGGCGGGTCCTGGAGGCCGTGCAGCAGGTCCGGGAGCGCGTCGACCTCGGCAAGGGACGCGAGCTGACCGCCGGCCAGCTGTGCGAGACGTTCGGCTTCAGCAAGGAGAAGCAGTGGACGCCGGTCGGCGACCTGTCCGGTGGTGAGCGCCGGCGCCTGCAGTTGCTGCGCCTGCTGATGGACGAGCCCAACGTCCTCTTCCTCGACGAGCCCACCAACGACCTCGACATCGAGACCCTCACCCAGCTGGAGGACGTCCTCGACGGCTGGCCCGGCTCGATGATCGTCATCTCCCACGACCGGTTCTTCGTGGAGCGCACCACGGACCGGGTGTTCGCCCTCCTCGGCGACGGCGCCCTGCGGATGCTGCCGCGCGGCATCGACGAGTACCTGGAGCGGCGTCAGCGGATGGAGGAGGCGGTCGCCGCACAGGCCGCCGCCACCGCGCCCAAGCCGGACGCGTCGGAGAAGAGCGCCGCCGACCAGCGCGCCGCCAAGAAGGAACTCCAGCGGATCGAGCGCCAGTTGGACAAGGTCTCCGAGAAGGAGTCCAAGCTGCATGCTCAGATCGCCGAGAACGCCACGGACTTCGCGAAGGTCGCCGAACTGGACGGCCAGTTGCGCGATCTGGCCACCGAGCGCGAGGAACTGGAGCTGCGCTGGCTGGAACTGGCCGAGGACGCGTGAAGGGTGCGTGAAGGCGTATAACGAGGGCATCACGGGCCGGTCCTCCCTTGGGAACAGGGGGTGAACCGGCCCCGTGCCTTGTCAGTTGTGAGTGATAGAAAGAGCCGTCTGAGAACTTTCTGAGTACGACTCTGGGTCATCACGAACCTCAGGGCGTGGCTAAAAATCAGTGATCGAACGGGGGAACGCGCTGATGGCTCAGCCGCCCAACCAGCCGCCGCAGGGCGGCTTCGGACCGCCGCAGGACCAGCCGCCGCACGGTGGCGGATTCGGGGCCCCGCAGTCGCCACCGCCGCCGGCGGCCCAGCCGCCCCAGGCACCGGCCCAGCCCCCGCAGCCCCAGCCCGGCTACGGCTACCCGCAGCAGCCCGGCCCCTACGCCCAGCCGGGCCCGTACGCAGCCCCCGGCGCACCCGGAGCCGGCGCACCGGGCCCGTACGCCCAGCCCCCGCAGCCCGGCCCGTACGCCGCCCAGCCCGGCTACGGCTATCCGCAGCAGCCGCCCCAGTTCCCGGGCGCGCCAGGCACCGTGCCCGGTGCCCCCTACGGCGGGAAGCCGGCGTCCAAGGGGCGGACGGCGCTGATCATCGGTGCCGCGGTGGCCGCGCTGGCCGTCATCGGCGGCACCGTCTACGCGCTGACGAGCGACGACGGCAGCGGCAAGAAGCCCGTCGCCCAGAAGAGCGACGACGGCAAGCAGTCCTCCGGTGACCCGGTCAACCCCGGTGACGGCAGCGGCGACGGCGGCGCGGACCCGGAGAACCTCAACGCCGGCCGCAAGCCCGGCGAGGCGAAGGTGCTCTGGTACAAGACCGCACCCGACGCCCCCGGTTCCGGTGCCGACGCACCCGGCATGTGGATCACCGGCAAGACGGCGGTGAAGGCGGCGTACAAGCAACTCGTCGCCTACAACGTCGGCAACGGCAACCCGACCTGGGACCCGATCGCCTTCCCGCAGAAGATCTGCGCGGTCACCCCGGAGAAGTCCGCCGACGACAAGATCGTCGTGGCGTACATGAGCGGCGTCAGCGACCGCGCCAAGTGCAACCAGATCCAGCAGATCGACCTGAACACCGGCAAGAAGGGCTGGAGCGGCGAGGTCGCCGACGGCGCGCTGTTCGACAGCGCGATCAGCATCGAGCTGACCATCAGCGGAAAGACGCTGATGGTGGGCCGTTCGCAGTCGGGCACGGCGTACGACCTGGAGACCGGCCACAAGCTGTTCGACAAGAAGAAGTACGGCACGGCCTGCTTCCCGACCGCGTTCGCGGGCGGCCCGGGCCGGCTGGTCCAGGTGGCCTCCTGCGGCGCCGGCGGCAGCAACGAGCACGACGAGATCCAGGAACTCGACCCGGCCAGCGGCAAGGTGAAGTGGACGCAGCCGGTCAAGAAGGGCTGGACGGTCGCGCGGACGTACTCCCTCGACCCGCTGGTGGTCTACCTGACCAACCAGAGCAAGAAGGCCTGGAACATCTCCACCTTCACCAAGGACGGCAAGTTCCGCTCGGAGGTCAAGGTGGACGAGAAGTTCGCCCCGCACTGCGGCTGGGCGGTCCTCGAACGCGACCTGCAGGGCTGCCAGGGCGTCGCCGTCGACGGCGACACGCTCTACCTGCCCACCGACACCACGACCGGCGCCAACGAGATCGTCGCCATCAGCCTGGCCAACGGCAAGCAGAAGTGGCGCGTCAAGTCCCCCGCGGACGAGTCGATGTCCCCGCTGCGGACCGAGGGCGGCAAGCTGATCGCGTATGTGCAGCCGTCGTACGAGGCGGGCGGCCAGATCGTGTCGATCCCGACCTCCGGCGGCTCGCACACCCCGGCCAAGGTGCTGCAGAACCCGGCGGGCACCGCGGAGATCGAGGACTCCTTCTTCGACGGCGACGTCGCGTGGGCCGACGGGCGTTTCTTCATCTCCTCCTCCCGGTTGTCCGGCAACGACGACTCGAAGGAGAAGCTGATGATGGCCTTCGGCAAGTGAGTCCCGGCCCGTCTCCCGTCCTCCTTCCGCCGTCCGGCCCCGACAGCTTCACCGAGGTACCTCCGTCATGACCCAGCCGCCTCCTCCGCCCCCGAACCAGCCGCCGAACCAGCCCCCGCAGCAGGGCGGCTTCGGCCCGCCCCAGCCCCCGGCACCCCAGCCGCCCCAGGCCCCGCAGCCCGGCTACGGCTACCCGCAGGCACCCCAGCCCCAGCCCGGCTACGGCTACCCGCAGGCACCCCAGGCCCCGCAGCCGCCCCAGCCCGGCTACGGCTACCCCGGCGCGCCGCAGAACTCGTACACCCAGCCGCAGGGTTACGGCTACCCGGGCGCTCCCACCGTGCCGATGGCTCCGCAGCCCGCGCAGTCCGGCGGCGGGAAGAACAACAGCGCCCTCGTCATCATCGTCGCGGCGCTCGTCGTGATCGGCCTGATCGTCGGCGGCGGTGTCTGGTACGCCAAGTCCTCCGGGGGCGACGGCAAGAAGGACGACACCGCGAGCTCCAGCGGGGGCTCGGGCGGTAAGGACGGCTCCGGGGGCACGTCCTCGGGCGGCAAGGAGAAGGTGCCGGCGAACCCCGCCGCCAAGCTCCTCTTCAAGGTCCCGATGCCCAAGACGAACGACTCCGTCGTCACCACGGGCTCCTGGCTGACCGACACGGTGTACGCCAAGAGCGGGATCGCGGAGATCGTCGGCTACGACGTCGCCCAGGGCTCCAAGCTGTGGACGCTCAAGCTGCCCGGCCCGGTGTGCACGGCCAGCAAGCACGTCACCGCGGACAACAAGACGGCGATCGTCTTCCAGCCGAAGATGCCCGCGAAGGGCTCCACCGCGGGATGCAGCCAGGTCGCGGCCATCGACCTCAGCAAGGGCACCAAGCTGTGGACGAAGACGGTCAAGACCGGTGACTCCGTGGTCAGCCTGGAGAACGTGACGGTCTCTCAGCACACCGTCGCGGTCGGCAGCACCAGCGGCGGTGCCGCGTTCGACATCAACTCCGGCAAGCCGCTGTGGCAGCCGAAGCCGACGGACTCCTGCTACGACGACGGCTACGGCGGCGGCCCCAAGCTGGTCGCGGTGCGCAAGTGCGGCAGCTACGGCAGCCGGCAGCTGCACATCCAGACCATCGACCCGACCTCCGGGAAGGTGATCTCCGACTACCAGATGGCAACGGGCATCGAGTACGCCAGCGTCGTCTCGACCGACCCGCTGGTGGTGGCCGCCGACGTCGGCAGCAGCGCGGGCGACGGCAGCGGCATCTCGGACTACTTCTCCATCGACAACAAGACCGGCAAGCTGCTCACCCGCATCTCCGCGCCCGGTGACACCTACGCCGGCCGCTGCGACGGCATCACCCGCGTCGAGGACTGCCGGGAGGTCGTCGCGGGCGCCGGCAAGCTGTACGTGCCGACCGAGGAGCACGACGGCACCGGCCAGTACAGCAAGACCAACGAGATCGTCGCCTTCGACCTGACCACCGGCAAGCAGACCGGCCAGCGCGCCGAGGCCGGCGACGGCTACACGATCTCCCCGCTGCGCATGGACGGCGGCAACCTGCTCGCCTACAAGCAGCCGCCGTACAACAAGGGCGGCCAGGTCGTCAGCCTCGACGGCGGCTCCTTCAAGGCGACCAAGCTGCTGGAGAACCCGGCCACGCAGGACGTACGGCAGGCGGAGTCCACGATGTCCCCGGAGTACGCGGAGATCCGGTACGGGCAGGGACGGCTGTTCATGTCGGCCGCGTACGCGCACAAGGTGTCGTACGACAAGGAGTATCTGCTGCTCGCGTTCGGCGCGGGCGGCTGATCGCACGCCCCCGGGCGCTTCAGAGCGCCCGGGGTGAATGCCAGGTATTACCAGGGAGTGCCCCGGATTTCGTCGATCCGGGGCACTTCTCCTGCATAGGGGCAGCGCGACGTCGAACAAGCGTGTAGCTTCCGGGGGCATGAAGGCAGGGGCGCCGGGGGGCGGCCCTCTGTCGTGCTGGACCGGTGGGCGCCATAGTGGGGCATCCATGGGGGGGGACTGGGGGGTTGCTCTATGGGAGTGCGGCTCATGGTCGTCGACGACCATCGCCTGCTCGCGGAGGCGTTGGCGTCGGCGTTGAAGCTGCGCGGGCACCGGGTGCTGGCGGCGGCGGCGCCGGCCGCGGGCGCGGCGGATCTGGTGATCGCGCGGGCGCCGGAGGTGTGCCTGCTGGGGACGGCGGCACCGGCCGAGCCGGGCGCCTTCGACCCGGTGGTGAAGATCAAGCGGGACCGTCCGCAGGTGGCCGTGCTGGTGCTGGGCCCGGTGCCGTCGCCGCGGGGTATCGCGGCGGCCTTCGCGGCCGGTGCGTCGGGGTACGTACGGCACGACGAGCGGATCGAGGGGGTCGAGCGGGCCATCATGAAGGCCCGCGCGGGGGAGGCGGCGGTGGCCCCGCAGCTGCTGCAGGGCGCCTTCGGTGAGCTGCTCAATCCGGCGGCCCAGCCCGATGACGAGGGGCAGCGGCTGCTGCAGATGCTGACGCCGCGGGAGGTCGAAGTGCTGGTGCGGGTGGCCGACGGCGAGGACACCCGCCTGATCGCGGCGGGCATGGGCATCGCCCCGAGCACCGCCCGCACCCACGTCCAGCGGGTCCTGATGAAGCTGGGCGTGGGTTCGCGCTTGGAGGCGGCGGCACTGGCGGCGCGGACGGGGTTGCTGGACAGGGCAGGGCTCCTGACGGATCCAGGGGGGCCGGAGCTGTAGCTGGGCGGGGTGGGGTCGCTTGCCCGCGCCGGCGGGGTGCCGCTGCGCCCACCCGTGCCGCCCCTAGCGGCACGACTGCCCGCAGCTACGCAGGTTTTTAGGGGCGCGGGGAACTGCGCGACCAGCCACGACGCACCCACAGCCAAGGGACGGCCGTACCCCTTACTGCTTCTCCGCCGGAGGCTACTGCTTCTCCGTCGGAGGCAACGGCGGGGGAGTCGGGCGCAACTTCAGCCACACCAGGAAGAAGATGCCGAGGAGCAGCATGCCGATGCCGGTCCACAGGTTGATGTTGACTCCCTGGGCCTTGTCGATGGCGGCCTGGGAGTCGGTGATGCCGACGATCGTGACGATGACGCCGTAGACCACGAAGAGCCCGCCGATGATGCGGCGCAGGTCGAAGATGCGGGACGCGGTCGCGGACTTGGTCTCCAGCTCGAAGACCTCCCGCGCGACCTCTTCCTCGGTCCAGTGGTCGTGACGGCGGGGGTGCTCGGGATGCTCGGTCATGGTTTCCTCATCCTCCCGCGGTCAGAACGAGAACGGGATGTAGCAGGCGGCGGCCAGGATGACCGCACCCCAGCCCAGCAGGGCGGGCTTGCGGTACCAGGCCTCGTCACCGGGCGCGGGCGGTTCGGCCATGCCGGGGGAGCGGGTGCCGTAGACGAGACCCTGCAGCTCCTCGGCCGGCTTCGGCCGGGTGAACAGGGACACCGCGAACATGACGACCGCGCCGGCGACGAAGCCCGCGATCGCGGAGACGAAGTTGGCGCCCTGGTCGGTGGGGATCGAGATGATGCCCTTCTTGTAGAAGACGAAGTAGTTGACCATCGCGGTGACGGTGCCGGCGAGCAGGCCCCAGAAGCCGGACTTGACGGACGCGCGCTTCCAGAACATGCCGACGATGAAGACGACGAACATCGGCACGTTGAAGAAGGAGAACAGCGTCTGCAGGTAGGCCATGATGTTCGAGAACGACGAGGCCAGGAAGGCCGTGCCGACGGAGGCACAGACGCCGATCACGGTGATCAGACGGCCGAAGCGGACGTAGTACGCGTCCTCGCGCCCGGCCACCACGTACTTCTCCCAGATGTCGTTGGTGAACACCGTGTTGAACGACGACACGTTGGCCGCCATGCCGGCCATGAACGCGGCGAGCAGACCGGTGACCGCGATGCCGAGGACGCCGTTGGGCAGCAGCTCCTCCATCAGGAAGGGGATGGCGTCGTTGTACTGGTAACCGGAGCCGGGGGCGCCGAACCTCGGGATGATCGCTGCGGCGACCAGGCCCGGGATCATCACCAGGAAGACGATGAAGATCTTCGGGTAGGCGGCGATCAGCGGGGTGCGCTGGGAGGCGGAGAGGTTCTTCGCGGACAGGGCGCGCTGCACCTCGGCGAAGTTGGTGGTCCAGTAGCCGAAGGAGAGCACGAAGCCGAGACCGAGGACGATGGTCAGCCAGTTGGCGCCGAGCGGGTTGGCGCTGCCGATGCCCGTGCCGCCCCACGCCGTGACGAAGTCCGGCCCGTGCTGCGCGGTGAGCTTGTCGGTCAGGCCGCTCCAGCCGCCGACCTTCTTCAGGCCGAGGACGGTGATCGGGATGAGGGCGGCGAGGATCACGAAGAACTGCAGCACCTCGTTGTAGATCGCGGAGGACAGGCCGCCCAGCGTGATGTACGCGAGCACGAAGGCGCCGGCGACCACGATGGCCACCCACTGCGGCCAGCCGAGCAGGGCCTCGACGACGATCGCGAGGGCGTAGAGGTTGACGCCGGCGATCAGGATGGCGGCGAAGGCGAACAAGATCGAACTGAGCAGGTGGGCGCCCCGGTCGAAGCGCAGCAGCAGGAACTCGGGGACCGAGCGGACCTTGCTGCCGTAGTAGAAGGGCATCATCACCAGGCCCAGGAAGACCATGGCGGGGATGGCGCCGATCCAGTACCAGTGCACGGTGTAGGCGCCGTACTGGGCGCTGTTCGCGGCCATGCCCAGGATCTCCGTGGCCGCCAGGTTCGCCGAGATGAAGGCGAGGCCGGTGATCCAGGCGGGCAGCGAGCGTCCGGAGAGGAAGAAGTCGAGGCTGGTCTTCACCGAGCGCCGGGCCGCGAAGCCGATGCCGAGGACGACGACGAAGTAGATCGCCAGGATCGCGTAGTCCAGCCCGTTCGTGGGGAGCCGTAGCTCCGCCGCCAGTTCTGTGGGGGCATATGTGGGGGTTTGCATGAGAACTCGCTTCGTTGCGCGAACTGATCCGGAGCGGAACCTATGCCTCCGCGTTCAGCAATTGAACACTTCTGTTGATGTCCTTTGTTTGATTGTGATGGTCCAGGGTGTTGTCGGGTTGTGGTCTGTTATGTTTGATTGTGTTGAGTGCTTGGGTGCGGACATGCCCGCTCCACAGCGACCCTCGGCAGCGATGGAAGGCGAGTTGTTGTGAAGAAGACCTCGACCCGGCTGGCCGACGGTCGTGAGCTGATCTACTACGACCTTCGGGACGACACCGTGCGGGACGCCGTCGACCGCCGCCCGCTGGACCGTACGATCACCACGTCCGAGGTCCGCCGCGACGCGCTGCTCGGCGACTCGGTGGCGATCGCCTCCCACCGACAGGGCCGCACGTACCATCCGCCGGCCGACGAGTGTCCCCTCTGCCCATCCATGAGCGACCGCCTGAGCGAGATCCCGGACTCCACGTACGACGTCGTCGTCTTCGAGAACCGCTTCCCGTCGCTGGCCGGCGACTCCGGCCGCTGCGAGGTCGTCTGCTTCACCTCCGACCACGACGCCTCCTTCGCCGACCTCACCGAGGAGCAGGCCCGCCTGGTGCTGGACGCCTGGACGGACCGCACCTCGGAGCTGTCGCACCTGCCCTCCGTCGAGCAGGTGTTCTGTTTCGAGAACCGGGGTGAAGAGATCGGCGTGACCCTCGGACACCCGCACGGTCAGATCTACGCCTACCCCTTCATCACGCCCCGCACCGCGCTGATGCTCCGCTCGCTCGCCGCCCACAAGGAGGCGACCGGCGGGGAGAACCTGTTCGACGCCGTCCTGGAGCAGGAACTCGCCGGGGAGCGGGTCGTCCTTGAGGGTGAACACTGGATGGCCTTCGTGCCCCACGCGGCGCACTGGCCCTACGAGGTCCACCTGTACCCGAAGCGCCGCGTCCCCGATCTGCTCGCGCTCGACGAGGCGGCACGCACAGAATTCCCCCAGATCTATCTGGAACTCTTGAGGCGCTTCGACCGGATCTTCGGCTCGGGTGAGCCCCCCACGCCCTACATCGCGGCCTGGCACCAGGCCCCGTTCGGCGCGCTGGAGGAGTTCGACGGTGTGACGAGGGACGACTTCGCGCTCCACCTCGAGCTTTTCACCATCCGCCGCACTTCCGGCAAGCTGAAGTTTCTCGCGGGTTCCGAGTCCGGCATGAACGTGTTCATCAACGATGTGCCGCCGGAGCGCGCGGCCGAGCGACTGCGAGAGGTAGCGAGTTCATGAAGTACCTGGTGACGGGCGGTGCGGGTTACGTCGGCAGCGTGGTGGCCCAGCACCTGCTGGAGGCCGGACACGAGGTCACCGTCCTCGACAACCTCTCCACCGGCTTCCGCGAGGGCGTGCCCGCCGGTGCCGCGTTCGTCGAGGGCGACATCCGCGACGCCGCCAAGTGGCTCGACCCCTCCTACGACGGCGTGCTGCACTTCGCCGCCTCCTCGCAGGTCGGCGAGTCGGTGGTGAAGCCGGAGAAGTACTGGGACAACAACGTGGCCGGCAGCATGGCCCTGCTCGGCGCCATGCGCCAGGCGGGCGTCCGCAAGCTGGTCTTCTCCTCCACCGCGGCCACCTACGGCGAGCCGGAGCAGGTCCCGATCGTGGAGAGCGCCCCGACGAAGCCGACCAACCCCTACGGCGCCACCAAGCTCGCCGTCGACCACATGATCACCAGCGAGGCGAACGCCCACGGCCTGGCCGCGGTGTCCCTGCGCTACTTCAACGTGGCCGGCGCCTACGGGGCGTACGGCGAGCGCCACGACCCCGAATCGCACCTGATCCCCCTGGTCCTCCAGGTCGCCCAGGGCCGACGCGAGGCGATCTCGGTCTACGGCGACGACTACCCGACCCCGGACGGCACCTGCATCCGCGACTACATCCACGTCGCGGACCTGGCCGAGGCCCACCTGCTGGCCCTCACGGCCGCGCGGCCGGGCGAGCACCTGATCTGCAACCTCGGCAACGGCAGCGGCTTCTCCGTCCGCGAGGTCGTCGAGACCGTCCGTAAGGTAACCGGCCACCCGATCCCCGAGGTCGTGGCCCCGCGCCGCGGGGGGGACCCGGCGGTCCTGGTCGCCTCGGCGGACACGGCCCGCGAGAAGCTGGGCTGGAACCCGTCCCGCGCGGACCTCGCGGGGATCGTCGCGGACGCGTGGGAGTTCGCGCAGCACATCGCTAAGGAGCACTAGTGGGGGCACAGCAGGTCCGGGAGCGCTTCGCCGAGCTGTACGGAGCCGAACCGGAGGGCGTCTGGGCGGCACCGGGGCGCGTCAACCTCATCGGCGAGCACACCGACTACAACGACGGCTTCGTGATGCCCTTCGCGCTGCCGCACCAGGCGACCGCGGCCGTCTCCCGCCGCACCGACGGCGTCCTGCGCCTGCACTCGGCGGACGTCCAGGGCGGGGTCGTGGAACTGCGCCTCGACTCCCTCGCCCCGCAGAGCGACCCGAACTGGACGGCGTACCCGGCGGGCGTGGTCTGGGCCCTGCGCGAGGCCGGTCACCCGGTCACGGGCGCCGACGTCCACCTCTCCTCCACGGTCCCGACCGGCGCGGGCCTGTCCTCCTCCGCGTCCCTGGAGGTCGTGATCGCGCTCGCGCTGGCCGACCTGTACGACCTCGGCCTGCAGCGCTGGCAGCTGGCCCGCCTGTGCCAGCGCGCCGAGAACGTCTACGTCGGCGCCCCGACAGGCATCATGGACCAGACAGCCTCGGCCTGCTGCGAGTCCGGGCACGCCCTCTTCCTCGACACCCGCGACCTGTCCCAGCAGCAGATCCCCTTCGACCTGGCCGCCGAGGGCCTGCGCCTGCTGGTCGTGGACACCCAGGTCAAGCACGCCCACAGCGGCGGCGAGTACGGCAAGCGCCGGGCCGGCTGCGAGAAGGGCGCGGCCCTGCTCGGCGTGGACGCCCTGCGCGACATCGCCTACGCCGACCTGGACGCGGCCCTCGCCCGCCTCGGCGACGAGGAAGAAATCGTCCGCCTGGTCCGGCACGTCGTCACGGAGGACCAGCGAGTGGAGCGCGTGGTCTCCCTCCTCCGCGCCGGCGAGACCCGCGCCATCGGCCCCGTCCTCACCGAGGGCCACGCCTCCCTGCGCGACGACTTCCGCATCTCCTGCCCGGAGCTGGACCTGGTCGTCGACACCGCCCTCGCAAACGGCGCACTCGGCGCCCGCATGACCGGCGGCGGCTTCGGCGGCTCGGCGATCGTCCTCGCGGAGGCGACGGACGTGGACACCCTCACCAAGGCGGTCGAGGAGGCTTTCGCCGTGGCCGGCTTCACGGCTCCGCGGGTCTTTGAGGCGGTGCCTTCGGCGGGGGCGCGGCGGGTGGACTGACGGCATCGGTTCCTACGGCTCACACCGGCTTCGTACGCGATCGATGTGTACGGGGCCGGTGTCGTCGTCCAAGACCTCGGCGCCGGGCGTCGAAGTGCCAAGCCGTAGTAGGGAACTTGGCAAGGGCCGGTAATGTACATGGCGCTCACCGCGGCGTTGCGGTCGCACGTTCGCACCTGTCCGGCAGAGCCGGCGGTGGACCGGGAGAGACACGGGGGAGGGCCCATATGGCGTGGGACGAGTGGGAGCAGGCGAAGGCTCGGGCGGCCGATCAGCCTTCCACACAGATGCAGCTCAACCAGTACCCGGCCGACCCGGGAGGCGGCGGCACGCAGGGAGACCTCGTAGTAGGGCATGCGGATCTTGAGGCGGTCGGCAAGGCGGCTCATGACCTGTTCAACGACTTCACGGCCTACAGCGGGCACGCGCGCGTGGCTTCTGAGGCGGCCGCTGGCGGGCTGAAGGGCGAGGGTTTCGCCCTGGGGGCGCGCTGGAGCATGTGACGGAGCGCTGGAGCGAGCAGACCAAAACCCTGCTGGACGCCTGCGCCCACATCTCCAACCATCTCAGGTACACCAAGAACCAGCACGCAGCCGACGACTCCTACATCGGCGGCGCGGTCAGCAGCATCGCCACGCTCGACGAGGGCTTCGACGACCGGAAGGGCCACTGACGCCGATGGACCTCGACGCGCTCCGTTACGGCAACTTCTCGAAGCTCGGTGAAGCGGTCACCGACTGGGAACAGATGACGAAGAAACTCGCGGACTTGCAGAAGGACGCCGAGAACAACCTCAAGGCTCAGGCCGACAAGGCCAAGTGGAAGGGGGTCAACGCCACCGTCAGCCGCGAGTTCATCTCCAGGACGGCCGCCGAGTTCGCCGACGCGCACACCCAGGCCGACTCCATCACCAAGATCCTCAGCGACACACGCGGTGAACTCATCGGCTACCGCACCCAGCTGAACGACGCGATCAGGCGGGCTGCAGAGCAGCACCTGACCGTGGTCGACACCGGCTGCGGCACGTTCACCGTCGCCGGGAACACCCGGCCCGACTGGGCGTCCGACCCCAGCGGAAAGACCGGGGTGACGGATCAGAAGGTGGTGGACGCCTTCTGCAAGGAGATCGAGGGCATCCTGACGAAGGCGACGCAGAGTGACACCAGTGCCGCGGAGGCCCTGAAGCTCCTTGTCGACCAGGCCAAGTACGGCTTCTCCGACGCCTCCTACGCGGACCGGGACGAAGCGGCCAAGGCGGTTGCGGCCGCCAAGGAGCTGGCGGAGATGGCCAAGAAGCCTGCCGACATGTCCCTGGACGACATCACCGCCTTCAACCGCACGATGGCGAAGTACCACGACGACCCCCTGTTCGCGGAGCAGTTCGCGACGCGCCTGGGGGCCAAGGGGACGCTCCGGTTCTGGACCGAGATGACCTACACCCACGCCGGTGCCAGGGGCTCGGAACTCGACATGATGAAGGACCTGCAGAGCAACCTGAGCATGACGCTGGCCACGGCGTCCTTCTCGGACTCGGACGCGATGCGGGACTGGAAGAAGGACCTGCTCGCCGAGACCAACACGAACTTCCGCGCCGACAAGTCGCCCAACCCGATCGGCGCCCTCGGCTCCCAGGTCATCAGCAGCCTCATGCGCAAAGGCCAGTACGACACCGAGTTCCTGGACGACTACCGCGAGAAGCTTTTCAAGCAGGACAAGGGAGCGGGTGAGTCGAGCACCGACGACCTGTGGGTCAAGGGCTACGACGCGACGGACCTCGTCTTCGGTGACGGCAACGGCCGGGACCCGCTGGAGGGACTGTTCGACGGCCTCTCCCACAACCCCGAGGCGGCCGAGCACGCCTTCGAGTCCAAGTCGGACCTGGACCACATGCTCGGCACCACCAAGTTCACGGACCGGGGGGAGTCCTTGGGGCGGGCCTTGCAAAGTGCGGTCACCGGAGTCGGTGTCAATGACTTCACCTCGTCGGCGCCGCCTCACAGCGCCGCCCAAGTGAAGATCATGGCCAACATCATGTTCGCCGTGGCACAACCAGATGGAGGCGCGGGCCTGGTGAGTAAGGGGCTGGGTGACAGCCTGGGCAACATGGCGGCTTCCTACATGCCGGAGATCAGCAGGGCACTCGGAAGCTCCAATGCCGTCGTGTTCCTCACCAACAGCGATGACCCAGAGGGGCTGGAGACCGCGGACGTGACGCGATTCCTTTCAGCGGTGTCTGCGGATTCCGCAGGCCGAGCGGGAATCATCGTCGGAGAAGGCGTGTACACCAGTGGACTCCTGGATGCACATCTCTCGGACCCCTCTCTCTTCGATGGTTCTCGCAAGCAGGTCCTCGAAGACATCGGCCGGAACGCGGGCATCATCGAGGGGATCGTCGCTCATTCGGTGGCGGACGAGAAGGTGCAAGCCGTCGTCGCGGGAGAGAAGGATTACAACGACGCTCTTCAGAAAAAGGGTGATTTCGTCAAGACCTGGCTCGGCACCGGCGTCGGGTACGGATCCGTGTCTCTTTTCCCCGAGGGTCGCGTGGGTTCGGCGACCGGTGCTGCCGTCGGCGGTTTCGCCGGGGGAGTCATCGGATTGGCCGTGGACCGTCTGATGGAGGGCCAAGAGCTGGAAGGGGCCCGCGACGGGGCCCTCTACGCCAGCGCCAAGGACCTGTACGCGACCCGGGATTCGGTCAATCAGCAGACGCAGTCCTCTGTCTCGGATGCCTTGGAACGGCATCATGTGGATCTCCCCAAGGGCGGCACGAACGACACCATCCGTGGTGCCGTCAACGAAGGCTGGGACGACGCCAGTGAATTCTTGAGCAACTCGAAGGAGCGTCCGCGTGGGTGAACGGTCCGGCAGCGCAAAACGTGGGGCAAGAGAGTACAGCGCGAAGAAATTCGTTGCCTGCGTGGTCGGCTTTCTTCTCGTCGGCGCAGGCGCCTGGTTCGCCCTCACGACGGGGCTTGAGCGGCTGCCGTCCAAAGTGTGCGACGGTGCCGTCGAGCGCGACTTGGTGATCCGGACGCTGCCACGTACGCGAACGGCGGAGGAAGGGTCAAAGCGTCGACACGAAGGTGCGGACCTGCGCTTCTCCTGTCACGTATACACGAGCGCGGATTCGATCCTCTCGGGTGCGGCGCGAGTGGACGACGCCTCCCCGCAGGCCTGGCTCAGCCACTACGGCGGCTCCGCCGACCGCCGCACAGTCCGCGTGTCCTCGGACGGGATCGAGGCCCTGGCCGAGGTCGACGGTGACAGAGGCAGCTCCTCCGTCTACGTCCCCTGCGTTCCCCGCGGTGTCCGGGCGGGCGATGCCGACCAGACCTACGCCGTCGTCGCCGAGGCCAATGTGGTGGGAAAGACCAGGGTCTCCGGCATGGCATTGGGCCAAGCCCTGACCGACTTCGCCTACCGGCTCGCCGAGCACGCTTATCAGCTGGCGGAGTGCGAGAACCCCCGCGACTTCCCCGAGGAGCTGCCCAGGTACGGGAGCCGCTGATGGACGACGACGAGATACGGTCCCGGTTCGACGGGCGGGGGCTGGTGGAGCTCCGGGGCGGGGCGTCCCTGAAGGAGCGGGCCGAGAGGGTCGCGTACGCGCTCGGCTACGAGTTGATCTCCACCGAGCAGACCCGTGGCCCCGGCCTCGTGCTCGGGCTTCCGCAGGGCCCCCTCACCGTGGGGCTCGTCTACCGGCGCGACGACGACCCCCGCGCCCGGCGCCGGGCCGAGCGGACCATCGAGCGGCTGCGGGCCGGCGGATCCCTCCTCGCGGACGACGAGACGCTGCTGCCTCCTCCGCCTCCGCCGGCCCCGGCACCGCCCTTCGTCCCCCGGCCGCCAGCCCCCCGCCCCCGGCGGTCGATGGAGCCTCAGCCGCCACCGCCGGTGGGACCGCCCGGGCTCAGGGTCCCACCCCGGCCGCCCTACCCGCCTCCGCCACCACCTCCCGTTTGAGTACCGACCTGAGGAGCAGCGCTCAGGAACTCGGCGCCGAAGGCACGCCGCCTCCCTGCACGATGACTTCCGCATCTCCTGCCCGGAGCTGGACATGGTCGTCGATGCCGCCTTGGCGAACGGCGCGCTCGGCGCCCGCATGACCGGCGGCGGCTTCGGCGGCTCGATGATCGCCCTGGCGGAGTCCACCGACGTGGACTCCGCCGCCAAGGAGGTGAAGGAGTCCTGCGCGGCGGCGGGCTTCATGGTCCCGCGGGCGTTCGAGGCGGTGCCTTCGTCGGGGGCAGGCCGGATCGGCTTAGACAGGGAGGCGGTGCCGGTTCAAACCTCGGTGCCGCCGCCCGCGAAGCGCACGGGGGACACGAGAGCGATGCGAATCAGGCCGGGCTCGGGCGGCGGTGCGTCGTAGACGTAGGTGACGGTGAGGGCTGGGCTGGTGTCCGTTGCTTCGATGCGGGTCGTGTAGATCTTCATGTCACTGACGGCGTTTCGGGCGCGCCGCCCAAGCGTCGGGGACTTTTCCAGGTCGGCGCGCAGGGTCTCGACGGCTTCGAGTGCCCCTCCGCCGATGGCCAGACAGCGGGTGCGGGCCTCGTGTGTGATCTCGGCGACGACCTGCTGATGTTCCTTGGTCACTCGGAGGTCCCTCGGGCCGCGCGGATCTCGGAGAC
Organism: Streptomyces sp. NPDC001816; assembly: GCF_042892235.1. Lineage (NCBI taxonomy): Bacteria > Bacillati > Actinomycetota > Actinomycetes > Kitasatosporales > Streptomycetaceae > Streptomyces > Streptomyces sp. NPDC001816. The sequence continues at coordinate 150,376 of NZ_JBIATY010000004.1, read as the reverse complement.
AGCTGCCGTGACGGCGGTGTCGAAGTTGGGATCCTGGCGGGCGATGATCCGGCCACGGAACTCTTCCACCAGGCGGACGACACCGGAGAGGTCGGCGGGGTCGGAGTGGTTGATCTCGCGGGCCAGCTCGGCCTCGAAGTCGTCGGCATCACCGGGAAAGCCGTAGCCCATGGTGAGGGAGGCGCGGAGTTCGCCGATGGTGCGCATGGGGGGCAGGTGAGATGGGCCGGATTCTGCCGGGTGCGTGGTCATTGTGGTCGTGGCTCCCTGGTCGCTGTGTCGGCTTTACGGTACTGGGGCGCGATGCGCTGCGCCCGGGAAGCACCTTCCCGCCTCTGCCCAAGCCGGTAATACGCCGCTCAGCTGCTCGTTTCCCTCCGAGACAGCGAGCCGCAGTGCAGCATGGGCACACATCCGCGAACGCTTGATCGCGCATGTAGGGCTCGTAGCGGAATCGCGAGTGTAGGGGTCGGCCGATCGGGAGTTCGGGGTCGAGTACGAGGCGATCAGGACCAGACCGGAGCAGTGCCTCATGCTCTCCGAGATCAGTGACGGGATGATCGTCATTGCGATAAGCCCGCGCCCACGCCACCATCTGACCGCAGCACTCCTGCGGAAGCGACTCGACGCCGAACTCCCTGACGGGCTGGGTGTCTTCCAGGCGACCGACATCGACGACGAGGCACTCGGCAAGCTGCGGGTCCCGGACCTTCACGTCTGTTCCTACGACGCCATGGACACCGACGACCCTCTCGACCCCCGCGAGATCACCCTCGCGATCGAGATCGTCTCCCCGTCCAACCCGGACAACGACTACCGGGACAAGACCCGTGACTACCCCGCCATGGGCATCCCCCACTACCTGATCCTCGACCTGCGCGACGGAACGTGGACCTACCTGTGGGGGATCGGCCGGGCCGAGGGCCGACCCGTCTATGAGAACCGGCTGCACCTCGCGTACGGCAAGCCGGTCACCGTGGCTACCGACCTCGGCACTTGGACGATCGACACCACCGACCTTCCCCGCTACAGCACGAAGGACATGGGGGTTCGCTGCGGAGTGAACGGGCGCCGCAAGGGCCGTAGAGAAGCGCGACCGCCTCACCCCAGCCGCTTCGTCAAAGTGAACTCCGTAATCCCCGGCGGATAGTCGGGGATCACGCACACCACGTCGTATCCCTGCTTCTTGTAGAACTCCGGTGCCTGGAAGTCCCACGTCTCCAGTCGGGCGCTCGTGCAGCCGCGGTCGGTGCGGGCGACGTGCTCGGCCTCGGCGAGGAGGCGGGAGCCGAGGCCCGTGCCGCGGTGGGCGGAGTCGACCCACAGGTAGGTGACGTGCATCCAGGTCGTCCAGGTGTGGCCGACCAGACCTCCGGCCAGGTCTCCCGCCGGGTCCAGCGCCCAGACGTGCAGCGGGACTTCGCGCTCCCCCGGCGTGCCCCGAAGCGCCGCCAGGACCGGCGAGGCCGCCGTGTTGGTGTCCCGCAGCCGGGAGCGGAGCAGATCACGTCGGGCTTTGTCGACTTCCGCCTCAATACGAAACATGCGGCACACCATAAACGTGCCGGACGGCCAGTTCTGCAAATCGGCTTCCGCTCTCTGCTCCCATCCGTACTCTGATGAACAGCACCGGTGGGGGCCGGTGCATATCAGGGGGCGAGACAGGCGGGTACGGCGCCTGTGGTGGGGGTAGCAGTTTCCGCAACGGCGGCGGCCGTGCGGTCGGCGTTCCTTCCGCAGGTGTCGTGCCCGCGCGGGTCGTCGTGCTCCGGACCTTGGTCATCCCCTGCTCCACGCGGAGCCTGGGGAAGGGGGTTTCGTGGTTCGTATCCGAGTCCTGGTCGTCGACGACCACCGTATCTTCGCCGAGTCGCTGGCCGCGGCGCTCGCCGCCGAGCCCGACGTCGACGTCTCGGCTGCCGGCAGCGGCCCGGCCGCGCTGCGCTGCCTGGAGCGCGCGGCCGCCGAGGGCCGCCGTTACGACGTCCTGCTCGTCGACGCCGACCTGGGCGGCAACCTGCCCGGCGTGCGCCCGGCCGTGCCGGTGCAGGAGGGCAACGAGGACGGCCTGGTCGACGGGATCTCACTGGTCGTCGGCGTCCGCTCGGCGCAGCCCGCGGTGCGCACGGTGGTCCTCGCCGAGAAGGACGACCCCCGGCGCGCGGCCCTCGCGCTGCAGGCGGGTGCCTCCGGCTGGGTCGCCAAGGACTGCTCGCTCTCCCGGCTGCTGACGGTGATCCGGGGGGTGCTGCGCGACGAGACTCATCTGCCGCCCGCCCTGCTCACCGGCGTCCTCAAGGAGCTGACGGCCGCGCGCAAGCACCGCACCGAGAGCGAGCAGCTGGTGGAGTCGCTGACCCCGCGCGAGCGGGAGGTGCTGCGCTGCATGGTCGCGGGCCTCGGCCGCAAGGCCGTCGCCGAACGCCTGTTCCTCTCCCCGCACACCGTGCGCACCCACATGCAGAACGTCCTCGGCAAGCTGGGCGTCCACTCGACCCTGGCCGCCGTGGCGCTCGCCCGGCGGGCCGGAGTCGGTCCGGTGGACCTAGCCGGGGACGTTGTCGAACGGGGCGGTCAACTGGCGTAGCAGGCTGGCGAGTTCGGCGCGCTGGGCTCGGGACAGCTCACCGAGGATCGCCCGCTCCTGTTCCAGCAGGCCCGCCAGTGCCTGGTCCGCGCGGTCCCGGCCCGTGTCGGTCAGCCGGACCAGTACGCCCCGCCGGTCGCTCGGGTCGGGCAGTCGCTCCACCAGGCCCTTCTTCGCGAGCCGGTCGATCCGGTTGGTCATCGTGCCGGAGGTGACCAGGGTCTGCGTCAGCAGCTGACCGGGGGAGAGCTGGTACGGCGATCCCGCGCGCCTGAGCGCGGTCAGTACGTCGAACTCCCAGGGTTCGAGCTGGTGCTCGGAAAAGGCGAGCCGGCGTGCGCGGTCCAGGTGCCGGGCCAGTCTGCTCACCCGGCTGAGCACTTCCAGCGGCTCCACGTCGAGGTCCGGACGCTCCCGGCGCCACGCTGCGACCAGCCGATCGACCTCGTCCTCCATGGAGATCAGTGTAGTGGTTGTGTCGACATGAAGTCTCTTGATCTCAATCTTCTTGAGATCAAGTCTCTTGACTTCAAGATATGTGGGGCGGGAGAGTGGAGTCATGACGACGCCCACCTGGGACCCCGCCCAGTACCTCCGCCACGCCGGCCACCGCGCCCGCCCCTTCGCCGACCTGCTCGCCCGCGTCCCTGCCCTGCCGGATGACCGGCCACGCATCGCAGACCTCGGCTGCGGCCCCGGCAACGTCACCGCCCTGCTCGCCGAACGCTGGCCCACCGCGCACATCACCGGCTACGACAACTCGCCCGAGATGCTCGACAAGGCGCACGTCGACCACGAGGGCGCCACAGCCGGGGGTGGCCGCCTGGACTTCGCCCACGCCGACGCCCGCGTCTGGACGCCCGAGGGGCCGCACGACCTGATCCTCTCCAACGCCACCCTCCACTGGGTGCCGGGTCACGCCGACCGCTTCGCCGACTGGATCGGCGCGCTGAAGCCCGGTGGCACCTTCGCCTTCCAGGTCCCGGACAACATCGACGCCCCGCTGCACGCCCTGATGCGCGAACTGGCCGCCACACCCCGCTGGAAGCCCCGCCTCGCCGACGTCCTGCGCCACGAGGACTCCGTCCACACCCCCGGCACCTACCTGGACCGCCTCGCCCGCCTCGGCTGCGAGGCCGACGTGTGGCAGACGACGTACTTCCACGTCCTGGCGGGTGAGGACCCGGTCCTGGACTGGGTCAAGGGCACCGGCCTGCGCCCCGCCCTCACCGCCCTCGCCGACGACCCCGAGGCCCGCGACGCCTTCGTCACCGAGTACCGGGACCTGCTCCGCGAGGCCTACCCGAGCGCGCCGTACGGCACGGTCCTGCCCTTCCGGCGGCTGTTCGCGGTGGCCGTGAAGGGGGCATGAGCATGCTCGTCGCTGTGGACCACGTTCAGCTGGCCGCACCGCCCGGCTCCGAGGACGTCCTGCGCGCGTACTACGCCGACGTCCTCGGCATGACGGAGATCCCCAAGCCGCCGGTGCTCGCGGCGCGCGGCGGCTGCTGGTTCCGGGCGGGGGTCGTACAGCTCCACCTCGGCATCGAGGAGGACTTCCGGCCGGCCCGCAAGGCACACCCCGGACTGAGGGTGACGGACATCGAGGCGTACGCGGCCCGGCTCGCGGAGAGGGGCGCGCCGGTGACCTGGGACGACAATCTGCCGGGCCACCGACGCTTCTACTCGGAGGACCTGGTGGGGAACCGGTTGGAGTTCCTGGAGCCGGTGGCTACAGATGCTTCAGGGCGTTCAGAGTGATGTCGATGGCGATGTCGTACGGCACGGCGAGCTCGAGCTTGTCGTGGTGGATGCCAGTGAGCCCATACGCCTTGGTCACCGGGTCGAGTTCGTAGGTCCGGATCACGGGGTGCCGATTGCCCTCGGCCACATCGACCAGCCAGAAATGGGGGATCCCGGCTGCCGCGTACTTCAAGGGCTTGGTGTCGTAGTCACGGGCCTCGGAGTCCGGTGAGACAACCTCGACGGCGAGCACCAGGTCCTCCGCCTTGAACCGGGTCTGCTCAAGCCCTGTGACGGCTTCCGCGCGGACGACGCTGACGTCTGGTTCCGGACCGTTGCGCCGGTCCAGGATCACGGTCATCTCCCGTTCAACACTCAGATTCTCCGGCAGTGTCGAGCGCAAGCCGTTCACCAGCAGTTCCATCATCTTGCTGTGGAAACGTCGCTGCGGACTCACGAAGACCAAGCTCCCGTCGATCAACTCGGTGTGCGGCGGGAGGTCCGGCAAGGTGAACAGGTCGTCGACCGTGAAGCCCTCGGGCGGCGGCACGGGCAGGTGGATGCCGGGCTCGGAGTCGTGTGCGGCGCTCGGCTCGGCAGTCATGGTGATTCCTCCCATGAACGGGATTCTCGTCCTGAGTACCCACGGTAGCCGCCGGGACCGACAAAGGTCATCACACCGGGTGATCATCACCCGGCGGCGGACGCTGCTAGCTCTTGCGGTGCCCTATCAACCGAGGCTTCTGCTCCAGCCCGTCCAGCCCGTGCCAGGCCAGGTTCACCAGGTGCGCCGCGACCTCCGCCTTCTTCGGGCGGCGTACGTCCAGCCACCACTGGCCGGTCAGGGCGACCATGCCGACCAGGGCCTGGGCGTACAGCGGGGCGAGCTTCGGGTCGAAGCCGCGGGACTTGAACTCGCGGCCCAGGATGTCCTCCACCTGGGTGGCGATGTCGGAGATCAGCGAGGCGAAGGAGCCCGTCGACTGCGGGATGGGGGAGTCACGGACCAGGATGCGGAAGCCGTCCGTGTACTCCTCGATGTAGTCGAGAAGAGCGAAGGCGGCCTGCTCGCACAGTTCGCGGGGGTGGCCGGCCGTCAGCGAGCCGGTGACCATGTCCAGCAGCCGCCGCATCTCGCGGTCCACCACCACCGCGTACAGCCCCTCCTTGCCACCGAAGTGCTCGTACACCACCGGCTTGGACACCCCGGCCTTCGCCGCGATCTCCTCCACCGAGGTGCCCTCGAAGCCCTTCGCGGCGAAGAGGGTGCGACCGATCTCCAGCAACTGCTGGCGGCGCTCCGCACCGGTCATACGGGTCCGGCGCGCTCGCCGCGGCTTGTCGGTGCTGGGGGTGCTGGAGTCGGTCGCCACGCCGTCAATCATGCCGCCTTCACGGGCTCCTTCCGGCGCCGGGAGCCGCCTTCCTCGGTGTTACGGCGCGAATCGATACGCGAGCGTGACGGCCAGCGCACGTCGTACGCCCAGCCGAGCATCTCGAACCAGCGGATGAACCGCGCCGAGGAGTCCAGCTGCCAGCGCTCCACACCGTGCCGCGCGGACGTCTGGTCGGCGTGGTGCAGGTTGTGCCAGGACTCACCGCAGGACAGCACCGCCAGCCACCACACGTTGCCCGAGCGGTCCCGCGACTTGAACGGCCGCTTGCCCACCGCGTGGCAGATCGAGTTGATCGACCACGTCACATGGTGCAGCAGCGCCACTCGCACGAGTGAACCCCAGAAGAACGCGGTGAACGCGCCCCACCAGGACATCGTCACCAGACCGCCGACCAGCGGGGGCACGGCGAGGGACACGGCCGTCCAGTAGACGAACTGGCGGGAGATCGTCCGGATCGCCGGGTCCTTGATCAGATCAGGCGCGTACTTCTCCTGCGACGTCTGCTCCTCGTCGAACATCCAGCCGATGTGCGCCCACCACAGACCCTTCAGCAGAGCCGGGACCGTCTCCCCGTACCGCCACGGCGAGTGCGGGTCACCCTCGGCGTCGGAGAACTTGTGATGCTTGCGATGGTCGGCGACCCACCGCACCAGCGGGCCCTCGACCGCCAGCGACCCCATGATCGCCAGCGCGATCCTCAGGGGCCGCCTGGCCTTGAACGAACCATGGGTGAAGTACCGGTGGAAACCGATCGTGATGCCGTGGCACCCCAGGAAGTACATGAACACCATCAGGCTCAGATCGAGCCAGCTCACCCCCCAGCCCCAGGCCAGCGGCACGGCCGCCACCAGTGCCAGGAACGGCACGGTGATGAACAGGAGCAGCGTGATCTGCTCGATCGAACGCTTCTGCTCGCCACCCAGCGTGGCGGAGGCGATGGGAGTGTCGTCGGCCGTACGGGATTCTTCGATCACATCGGAACGTGAGGTCATGCGTGTCCCCTGTGGGGTTCGAGGGTCGGGACAGGGCGCCGGGCCGGCCGGACCGAGCGGGACTCCAGCGGTACTTCCCTACGGTTCCGTAACCTACGGCGACGTAAGTATGGCAGCGTGCCGAGCCGCGGCAAGAGCCCGAGAGCCTGCGCGTCCGTATCGACACCTATCCTTGGAGTCGGTCGGACAGCGCGGTCCGCTCTGAATCCTTCCCGGACGTTCCGGCCCGTATGCGGCACCCTCGCCGCTGCTGGATGGTGCCCCGGGTTCCCTCCCAGACGAGCTTCAACACTGCAAGGAGCCGCACCTGTGAGCAGTGCCGACGACCAGACCACCACGACCAGCACCGAGCTGCGCGCCGACATCAGGCGGCTGGGCGACCTCCTGGGCGAGACCCTCGTACGCCAGGAAGGCCCCGAACTCCTCGACCTGGTCGAAAAGGTCCGCCGCCTCACCCGCGAGGACGGCGAGGCCGCCGCCGAGCTGCTGCGCGGCACCGAACTGCAGACCGCCGCCAAGCTGGTCCGCGCCTTCTCCACCTACTTCCACCTGGCCAACGTCACCGAACAGGTGCACCGCGGCCGCGAGCTGCGCGCCCGCCGCGCCGCCGAGGGCGGCCTCCTCGCCCGCACCGCCGACCGCCTCAAGGACGCCGACCCCGAGCACATCAGGCAGAGCGTCGAGCACCTCAACGTTCGTCCGGTGTTCACGGCACACCCCACCGAGGCCGCGCGCCGTTCGGTCCTCAACAAGCTCCGGCGCATCGCCGCGCTCCTGGACGCCCCCGTCCTCGACTCCGACCGCCGCCGCCACGACGTCCGCCTCGCCGAGAACATCGACCTCGTCTGGCAGACCGACGAACTGCGCGTGGTGCGCCCCGAGCCCGCCGACGAGGCCCGCAACGCCATCTACTACCTCGACGAGCTGCACGCCGACGCCGTCGGCGACGTCCTCGAGGACCTCACCGCCGAACTGGAGCGCGTCGGCGTCAAGCTCCCCGACGACACCCGCCCCCTGACCTTCGGCACCTGGATCGGCGGCGACCGCGACGGCAACCCCAACGTCACCCCCCAGGTCACCTGGGACGTCCTCATCCTCCAGCACGAGCACGGCATCAACGACGCCCTGGAGATGATCGACGAGCTGCGCGGCCTGCTCTCCAACTCCATCCGCTACGCCGGCGCCACCGAGGAACTCCTCGAGTCCCTCCAGGCCGACCTGGAGCGGCTGCCCGAGATCAGCCCCCGCTACAAGCGCCTCAACGCCGAGGAGCCCTACCGGCTCAAGGCCACCTGCATCCGGCAGAAGCTGGAGAACACCAAGCAGCGCCTCGCCAAGGGCACCCCGCACGAGGCGGGCCGCGACTACCTCGGCACCGGCGAACTGCTGACCGACCTCCGGCTCATCCAGACCTCCCTGCGCGAGCACCGCGGCGCGCTGTTCGCCGACGGCCGCATGAGCCGCACCATCCGCACCCTGGCCGCCTTCGGCCTCCAGCTCGCCACCATGGACGTACGCGAACACGCGGACGCCCACCACCACGCCCTCGGCCAGCTCTTCGACCGCCTCGGCGAGGAGTCCTGGCGCTACGCCGACATGCCCCGCGACTACCGGGCCAAGCTCCTCGCCAAGGAACTGCGCTCCCGCAGGCCCCTGGCCCCCACCCCGGCCCCCGTCGACGCGGCCGGCGCCAAGACCCTCGGCGTCTTCGAGACCGTCAAGCGCGCCCTGGAGGTCTTCGGACCCGAGGTCATCGAGTCCTACATCATCTCCATGTGCCAGGGCGCCGACGACGTCTTCGCCGCCGCCGTCCTCGCCCGCGAGGCCGGCCTCCTCGACCTGCACGCCGGCTGGGCGAAGATCGGCATCGTCCCGCTCCTGGAGACCACCGACGAGCTGCGCGCCGCCGACTCCATCCTGGAGGACATGCTCTCCGACCCGTCCTACCGGCGCCTGGTCGCGCTGCGCGGCGACGTCCAGGAGGTCATGCTCGGCTACTCCGACTCCTCCAAGTTCGGCGGCATCACCACCAGCCAGTGGGAGATCCACCGGGCGCAGCGCCGCCTGCGCGACGTCGCGCACCGCTACGGGGTGCGGCTGCGCCTCTTCCACGGCCGCGGCGGCACCGTCGGCCGCGGTGGCGGCCCCTCCCACGACGCCATCCTCGCCCAGCCCTGGGGCACCCTGGAGGGCGAGATCAAGGTCACCGAGCAGGGCGAGGTCATCTCCGACAAGTACCTCATCCCGTCCCTGGCCCGGGAGAACCTCGAACTGACGGTCGCGGCCACCCTCCAGGCCTCCGCCCTGCACACCGCCCCCCGCCAGTCCGACGAGGCCCTCGCCCGCTGGGACGCGGCCATGGACGTCGTCTCCGACGCCGCCCACGCCGCCTACCGCAGGCTCGTCGAGGACCCCGACCTGCCGACGTACTTCCTCGCCTCCACGCCGGTCGACCAGCTCGCCGACCTGCACCTGGGCTCGCGGCCCTCCCGCCGCCCCGGCTCGGGCGTCTCGCTCGACGGCCTGCGCGCCATCCCCTGGGTGTTCGGCTGGACCCAGTCCCGGCAGATCGTCCCCGGCTGGTTCGGCGTCGGCTCCGGCCTCAAGGCCCTGCGCGAAGCCGGCCTGGACAGCGTGCTCGACGAGATGCACGGGCAGTGGCACTTCTTCCGCAACTTCATGTCCAACGTCGAGATGACCCTCGCCAAGACGGACCTGCGGATCGCCCAGCACTACGTCGACACCCTCGTCCCCGACGAGCTCAAGCACGTCTTCGACACCATCAAGGCCGAACACGAGCTGACCGTCAGCGAGGTGCTGCGCGTCACCGGCGAGAAGGAACTCCTCGACGCCCAGCCCGCCCTCCGGCAGACCCTCACCATCCGCGACGCCTACCTGGACCCGATCTCCTACCTCCAGGTCACCCTGCTCAAGCGCCAGCGCGACGCCGCGGCCGCCGGCGCCGAACCCGACCCGCTGCTCTCCCGCGCCCTGCTCCTCACCGTCAACGGCGTGGCAGCGGGCCTGCGCAACACCGGCTGACCGCCGGCGCACAACAAGCACAACAAAAGGTGCCCCCGAGGTCCGTACGACCTCGGGGGCACCCGTGCGTCCAGCCGCCTCAGCCCTGCCGGGCCCTGCGCCGCCGGGCCACCAGATAACCGCCCGCACCGACCAGCGCGGCGGCGACGGCCGACAGCAGGCCCACCGGGGCACCGTTACCGGTCTCGGCGAGGTCACCGCCGGTGCCCTGGGCGGACGGCGCGGAGGACGGGGCCGACGACGAGCCCGGCGACCCGGCCTGCGACGGGCCCCCGGACGGGGACCCGGACCCGCCGGTCGCCGTACCGGACGACGAGGACGGCGACGCCGAACCGGACGGGGTCGCCGTACCGCCCCCGCCGCCCTGCGAGCCGGCGCAGTCCGTCCAGAACACCTTGTGCTTGGCCGCGCCCTTCTCGCCCTCGAAGTTCCAGAACAGCTTGTAGTGACCGTCCGGCAGCGACAGGTCCTCGCTACGGCCGTGACCGTCCGCGTCCAGCGTGAGGGCGCCCGACTTCACCGTCGCGCCCTTCGTCGCAGCCGTCGGCGCCCAGGCCTCGATGTGCCAGTCCACCTGCTGCACCTTGTCGAAACCGAAGGCGTCCAGGTAGAAGGTGCACACGTGCGGCTCGTTGCGGCGCAGCTCCTCGCCGGTCTTGGCGTCATGAATCTTTACAGTGCCGTTGTCACCAGGGGCACTCGCGTGGGCGGCGGGGGCGCACACGAGCGCCGCCGCGACACCGGCGGTCAGCGCGCCGGTGCGGATGAGGGTACGCATGGGCAGGGTCCATCTTCGAGTGGCGAACGGGGAAGATGTGGAGGGGGCGGCTCAGCTTCCAGCCCCGCCTGACAGCCGGTCAAGCACGAACAGGCAACGAACAGACCCCCCACAGATGTGAAGAACGCCCCAACCCCTCGGCGGGTCACGAATCAGCGGGTCACGAAATCAGACGGGCGCGAAATCGGACGGGCGCGAAATCGGACGGGCGCGAAATCGGACGGGCGCGAAATCGGACGGGCGCGAAATCGGACGGGCGCGAAATCGGACGGGCACGAAATCGGACGGGCACGAAATCGGACGGGCACGGCATCAGAGGGTCACGAGAAAAGCACCCGTCAGCAGCGCGATCCCCGACCCCGCCAGCACCCACGCCGCCCGCGTCAGCCGCATACCGCCCGCCACGACCACCGACGCCAGCAGCAACGCACCGCCCAGCGGAATCCAGGCGTACAGGATCCCCGCCGGCCCCGACCGCACCACCTCGTCGGTCCCCGGCTTCACCACCACGGTGTACGTCAGCCCCTTGCGCACCGCCACCGAATGCGCGATCTCCACGCTCGACCGCGCCCGCGCCCCCTCGGACGCCGGCGTGAACGGGCCCCGGCACGTGTCCCCGCTGCAGCTCGTCACCCTGACCGTGCCGCGCTCGCGCCCCTTCGTCAGCATCACGTGCTGTGCGGTCCCCCAGGAACCCCACACCCCGGTGAACAGGATCAGCGCGGCGAGCACACCCATCGCGGCGACCCGCCCGAACCGCAGCGCGGTCACGGAGGCCTGGCGAGCGGTGGCGGCTGTGGCAGGCATGGCCGGGATCATTGGCCATCCCCCCACGACCGGTCAACTCCCGCGGGCGGCATGGCCGGACAAGTCAGGAGTTGTACGCGCCCTGCGCCCGCTCCAGGCCCTCGATCACCAGACACTCCACCGCGTCCGCCGCACGGTCCACGAAGTAGTCCAGCTCCTTGCGCTCCGCCGACGAGAAGTCCTTCAGCACGAAGTCCGCCACCTGCATCCGCCCCGGCGGCCGGCCGATCCCGAACCGCACCCGGTGGTAGTCCGCCCCCATCGCCTTCGTCATCGACTTCAGACCGTTGTGCCCGTTGTCGCCACCGCCCAGCTTCAGCCGCAGCGTGCCGTAGTCGATGTCCAACTCGTCATGCACCGCGACGATGTTCGCCACCGGCACCTTGTAGAAGTCCCGCAGCGCGTTCACCGGACCGCCGGACAGGTTCATGAACGACATCGGCTTGGCCAGGATCACCCGCCGGTTCGCCGGCCCCATCGGACCGATCCGCCCCTCCAGCACCTGCGCCTGCGCCTTGCCCGCACGCTTGAACTTCCCCCCGATCCGCTCCGCGAGCAGATCCGCCACCATGAACCCGACGTTGTGCCGATTCATGGCGTACTCGGGCCCAGGATTACCGAGGCCCACGATGAGCCAGGGGGCGTTGGCGGGGGTGGTCACGTCCATGTCTCCTCACGTGCAACAGCCGCTGCTCCCCCAAGGGAAGCAGCGGCTGGAGCGTACAGCTACCGCTGTGGGCAATCGTTCCGCAGGGCGGAACGGGTGGGCACAGCCTGCAGCACCGGGCGCCTACGAAACGCGCCCCAGCCCTGCTACGGCCGAACCGCCGGTAGGCAGGCTCAGGCCTCCGCGGCCTCTTCGCCCTCGGCGGCCTCGCCCTCGACGGCCTCCTCGACCTGCGCCTGCAGGACCTGCAGCACGACCGCGTCCTCGTCGACGGCCAGGGTCACACCGGAGGGCAGCTTGACGTCCTTGGCGAGGACGGAGGCACCGGCCTCCAGGCCCTCGACGGAGACGGTCAGCGCCTCGGGGATGTGGGTGGCCTCGGCCTCGACCGGCAGGGCGTTCAGAACGTGCTCGAGCAGGTTGCCGCCGGCGGCCAGCTCACCCTCGGCGTGGACCGGAACCTCGACCGTGACCTTCTCGCCACGCTTGACCAGCAGCAGGTCGACGTGCTCCAGGAAGCCCTTCAGCGGGTCACGCTGCACGGACTTCGGGATCGCCAGCTCGTTGGTCTTGCCGTCGATGTCCAGGGAGATCAGGACGTTCGGCGTACGCAGCGCCAGCAGCAGGTCGTGGCCCGGCAGGGTCAGGTGCAGCGGGTCCGAGCCGTGGCCGTACAGGACACCGGGAACCTTGCTGTCACGGCGGATACGGCGGGCGGCACCCTTGCCGAACTCGGTGCGCGTCTCGGCGGTGAGCTTCACCTCGGACATGTTGATCACTCCTCGTAGGAATCGCGAACGGACAGGGTCACCCGGCCACGAACGGCCTGCTACGAAGAGCGCGTCGATAACGGACAGCCGATACCCGTATGAAACAGGTACGGCCTCCCTCGCCGAGCAACTGCAGCAGTCTACTCGGCAGGAAGGCCGTACCCAAAAGGATCTTCAGCTAGCCCGCCAGGCGGGCCCGCAGAAACCTCACTGCTCGTCGAAGAGGCTGGTCACAGACCCGTCCTCGAACACCTCACGCACCGCGCTCGCGATCGTCGGAGCGATCGACAGCACCGTGATCTTGTCCAGATCCCGGCCCAGCTCCGCCGGCGTCGGCAGCGTGTTCGTGAACACGAACTCACTCACCCGCGAGTTCTTCAGCCGGTCCGCCGCCGGACCCGACAGCACACCGTGCGTCGCCGTCACGATGACGTCCTCCGCACCGTGCGCGAACAGCGCATCCGCAGCCGCACAGATCGTGCCACCCGTGTCGATCATGTCATCCACCAGCACACAGACCCGGCCCTTGACCTCACCCACGACCTCGTGGACGGTCACCTGGTTCGCCACGTCCTTGTCACGCCGCTTGTGCACGATCGCCAGCGGCGCACCCAGCCGGTCACACCAACGGTCCGCCACCCGCACGCGACCCGCGTCCGGAGACACCACCGTCAGCTTGTCCCGGTCCACCTTCTCGCCCACGTAGTCCGCCAGCAGCGGCAGCGCGAACAGGTGGTCCACCGGCCCGTCGAAGAAGCCCTGGATCTGGTCCGTGTGCAGATCCATCGTCAGGATCCGGTCGGCACCGGCCGTCTTCATCAGATCCGCGACCAGACGCGCCGAGATCGGTTCACGACCCCGGTGCTTCTTGTCCTGCCGCGCGTAACCATAGAACGGCACGATGACCGTGATGGACCGCGCCGACGCACGCTTCAGCGCGTCGATCATGATCAACTGCTCCATGATCCACTTGTTGATCGGAGCCGTGTGGCTCTGGATCAGGAAGCAGTCCGCACCACGAGCCGACTCCTGGTAACGGACGTAGATCTCGCCATTCGCGAAGTCGAAGGCCTTCGTCGGGACGACCCCGACACCCAGCTGCTGGGCGACCTCCTCGGCAAGCTCGGGGTGGGCGCGGCCGGAGAAGAACATCAACTTCTTCTCGCCGGTCGTCTTGATCCCGGTCACAGCACTATCTCCTCAGAGGTGTCTCAGCAGCGGGTATGCACTCGTGCGGATGTGCACTTATCACGGTACGCCGTGTTTGGCGCACCCGTTTCCGGTCAGCCCTCGCCCTCGCCCTTCCGGGCCGCGGCCTCAGCCGCCTTCGCGGCAGCACTCCCAGGACGCTTCCGGGCCACCCAACCCTCGATATTCCGCTGCTGACCACGGGCCACGGCCAGCGAACCGGGCGGCACGTCCTTCGTGATCACGGACCCGGCGGCGGTGTAAGCACCGTCCCCGACCGTGACAGGAGCCACAAACATGTTGTCCGAACCCGTCTTGCAGTGCGAACCGACGGTCGTGTGGTGCTTGCTCTCACCGTCGTAGTTCACGAACACACTCGCGGCACCGATGTTCGTGAAGTCACCGATCGTCGCATCACCGACGTACGACAGATGCGGAACCTTCGTCCCCTCACCGATGGAAGAGTTCTTCGTCTCCACATACGTACCGATCTTGGCCTTGAGACCCAGACGAGTACCCGGCCGCAGATACGCATACGGCCCCACGGACGCCTGCTCACCGATCCGCGCACCGTCCGACACCGTGTTGTCCACACGGGCCCCCGCACCCACCCGGGTGTCCTTCAGCCGGCTGTTCGGCCCGACCTCCGCACCCTCACCGAGATGCGTCGAACCAGTGAGCTGCGTGTTCGGATGGACGACAGCGTCCTGCTCGAAGGTCACGGTCACGTCGACCCAGGTGGTGGCCGGGTCCACGACAGTCACGCCGTCGAGCATCGCGCGAGTCAGCAGCCGGTCGTTGAGAATCCGACGCGCCTCCGCGAGTTGCACCCGGTTGTTGATCCCGGCGATCTCCCGGTGATCGACGGCGACCGACGCCCCCACCCGATGCCCGGCCTCCCGCAGAATCCCGAGCACGTCCGTCAGGTACTCCTCGCCCTGACTGTTGTTCGTCCGCACCTTCTTCAGCGCGTCCGCGAGCAACTGCCCGTCGAAGGCGAACACCCCACTGTTGATCTCCCGGATCGCCCGCTGGGCGTCGCTGGCGTCCTTGTGCTCCACGATCGCGGTCACAGCACCGCTCGCCTCGTCGCGGACGATACGGCCATAACCGGTCGCGTCCGGGACCTCGGCGGTCAGCACGGTCACGGCGTTGCCGTCGGCGTGATGCGTCGCGGCGAGCTGCTGAAGCGTGTCGGCCGTGAGCAGCGGGGTGTCCCCGCACACGACCACGACGGTCCCGTCGACACCCCCGCCCAGCTCTTCGAGCCCCATCCGTACGGCGTGCCCCGTGCCGTTCTGCTTCGCCTGCACAGCCGTGCGCACGCCGGGATCGATCTCGGTCAGGTGCGCGGTGACCTGCTCACGGGCGTGGCCCACGACGACCACCAGGTTCGCGGGGTCCAACTCGCGGGCGGCGGCCAGCACATGGCCCACCAGGGAACGGCCGCAGATCTGGTGCAGGACCTTCGGTGTGGCCGACTTCATACGGGTGCCCTCACCCGCTGCGAGAACGACGACGGCTGCCGGGCGAATGGCGCTCACGGGGTTGCCCTTCGGCTCTGGATGGTGGGGGTGACAGCCGAAGGATACCGGGGTGGGGTTGGGGGGATATGAGAGCGGGCCCTGGCTGTGCCGTCAGGGCCCGAACCTAGGTCTTGTGTGCTGTGGCTCCCCCGCAAGGATTCGAACCTTGTCCTGCTGGTACCAAAAACCAGTGTGCTGCCAGTTACACCACGGGGGACAGCGCTTCAGACCTTACCCGAGACGTGCCTGCGCCTGGGCCACGATTCCGCTCCACCAGCCCTCGATTCGGTTGTACAAGTGGGCACTCCTGGCTACGACGATGACCAGGCAGCCGTGGTAGTCGTCGCCGGTGTTCTTGCGGACCGTCTTGGGGTTGTGCTTCTTCAGGGTCGGCTTCGCGAAGACGGACACGTCCACGTCGGCGACAGCCGCCCAGTGCCGATGGGCTGCCTCCACATCCGCCGACTCATGGATGAGTACGCGGAAGGTCAGGCGTCCCCTGTCCACGTCGAGCAGGTCCAGCCACGCGAGGTAGGTCTGGATCACACCGGAGTCGCTGTTGACGAAGACCGCCCGCTCGCGCCGGTCGTAGGGCTTGCTCTTTGAGCCCTCCGCCCAGTAGAGCGCGACCCCCACCAAGAAGAGCTCGCGATCCGTCAGGTCCCCGATCTCTCCGACGGCGGAGACCTTGGACGCCACGCGCTTCGCGCGCTCCGCGGTGCGGCACCTTGCCAGCCCCTCCTGCATGAGTGCCAGCTGTTCCTCCTGGGTGTACCGAGGCTCGGGTTTCGGCAGGTCCCTGACCCACAGGGACACCGAACTCCTGGAGCAGCCCAGCGCGGCCTGGATCTGGTCGTAAGTCCACCCCTGTAGCCGTAGCTCCCGCGCCCGCTCTCGAAGGTCATCCTTCGCGTTCGGTCGCTTCGTCCATTCCGGCGGCGGCTCCCCCTCCAGTAGCCGGTTGAGGATGTCGTTGTTGTCGACGTGCAGTCGGTCCCGGATCTGCCGTCGGCTGAGCCCCTCCCGCCGCAACGTGACCGCTCGCTCCCGCAACCCCTCGAAGTCCTCATACTTGCCGCTCTTGCCGGATGCATGTGTCATACGCATACCGTCCGGGCGGAATCTTCGCTTCCGGGTGTGAACGGGTGACGTTCAGTAGTTCGAGGGATACCGGCGGGTTTCGATGCCATTCGAATGCGGAGTGTGGTCGGCGCCGGTAGGCGAAAGTCACCGGAAATGCCGTTGCCCCCGCCCGTAGGCTGGAGGCATGACCGCGACGGGGGAAGAGCATGCCAGGGCCCTGACCGGCCCATGGTGGTGGGTAAGGCGGCGCAGTGCGGTGCTCGACGGGAGTCTCGCGCTGGTGTCCGCGGTGGAGTGCGGCGCGGAGGGGATTCCGTTCGCGCGCGATGCGGGGATCCCGGTGTCGGTGGGGATCGTTTTCGGTTTGATCGCCGGTTCGGTTCTGCTGGTGCGCAGGAAGTGGCCGATCGCCGTGGTGCTGGTCGCGATCGCGATCACGCCGGCCCAGATGGGTTTCCTGATGGGCATCGTCGGCCTGTACACGCTGGCCGCGGCCGAGTTGCCGCGGCGGATCATCGTGGCGTTGGCGGGGATGTCGCTGCTGGGCACGATGATCGTGACGTTCGTGCGGGTGCGGCAGGACATGGCGCGGGGTGATCTGACCCTGGGTGACTGGTTCGTGCCGTTCGCTTCGATCACGACGTCTCTGGGGCTGACGGCTCCGCCGGTGCTGCTCGGGTTGTACGTGGGTGCGCGCCGTCGGTTGATGGAGAGTCTGCGGGAGCGGGCGGACAGTCTGGAGCGGGAGCTTCAGTTGCTCGCGGAGCGGGCGGAGGAGCGGGCCGAGTGGGCGCGTAACGAGGAGCGGACGCGGATCGCTCGGGAGATGCATGACGTGGTCGCGCATCGGGTGAGTCTGATGGTGGTGCATGCGGCGGCGTTGCAGGCGGTTGCGCGGAAGGATCCCGAGAAGGCCGTGCGGAACGCGGCGCTGGTGGGGGACATGGGCCGGCAGGCGTTGACCGAGTTGCGGGAGATGCTCGGGGTGCTGCGGGCCGGGGATGGTGCGCAGTGGCGTGTGGCGTCGGTGCCGCCCGCCGCGGTGGGGGTGGCGGCTGCGGAGGCGGTGTCGGAGGTGGCTGCCGAGGAGGCGGTTGGGGACGGGCCGTGTCTGGAGGAGCTGGAGGAGCTGGTCGGGCAGTCGGCGGCGGCCGGGATGGTGGTGGATCTCTCGGTCGAGGGGGAGGTGCGGGTGTATGCGGCGGAGGTCGAGCAGACGGCGTACCGGGTGGTGCAGGAGGCGTTGACGAACGTCCACAAGCATGCGGCGGGCGCGAAGACGTATGTGCGGCTGGCGCATCGGGGGGCGGAGATCGCGATGCAGGTGGAGAACGAGCCGCCGGAGCCCGGGTCGGCGTCGGCGGCGCGGTTGCCGTCGGGTGGTAATGGCCTGGTGGGGATGCGGGAGCGGGTGGTCGCCCTGGGTGGTGTGTTTGTTTCGGGGCCGACGGATGCCGGGGGTTTCCGGGTGTCGGCGGTGATTCCGGCGGCGTAGCCCGGGTGCGTGGCCCGGGGCGCGGGGTGCGTCAGGCGACGGTGAGGCGTACGGGTTCGGTGCCGGCGACGAGGGTGGACAGGGCGTGGTCGATGTCGGGGCCGACGTACCAGTCGCCGGTGTGGTCGAGGGTGTAGACGCGGCCTTCGCTGTCGATGGCGAGGAGGGCTGCGGTGTCGGCTTCTTCGCCGAGGGGGCTGACTTCGGTGCCGAGGGCGCGGCCGAGGTCGCCGAGGGTGCGGGCGTGGTGGAGGCCGTGCAGCGGGTCGAGGTGGAGGGTGGCGGGGGCGACCTGGCGGCCGGGGCCGCCGGGTTTGATGTGGAGCCCGCCGAATTCGGCCCAGGCTTCGACGGCGGCCGGGAAGACGGTGTGCCGGTGTCCGGCGGGTGAGGTGTGTTCGCGCAGGGTGTCGGCCCAGATCTCGGCCTGTTTTATGTCCCAGCGTCCGGGTTGCCAGCCGGCGGCGCGCAGGGCGGCGTCGACGGGTACGGGGAAGCGGGTGGTCGAGGTGCGGTCGGGGTGCATCGGCCCTTCGATCGTCGTGCCGGCTCGTGCTGACTTGTGCCGGCTGGGTGGTTCTGGTCGGTGCCGGGGCGGGCCGGGGTGTCAGTCGCCGGTGGTGGTCGGGTCGACGATGCGGACGCCGAAGTGGGCGCTGAGGGCGGCGCAGGCGCGGCAGGGGGTGGCGAAGCTCCCGTGGAGGGGGTCGCCGTCCTCGCGTATACGGCGGGCGGTGAGTTTGGCCTGCCTGAGGGATTTGCGGGCTTCGCCGTTGGTCATGGGTTTGCGGGCGGCACGTTTGCTGCGGGTGGCGTCGGCGGCGGCGATGTGCCGGGAGATGAGGATGGTTTCGGCGCAGCGGCCGGTGAAGCGGTCGCGTTGGGTGCTGGTGAGGGTGTCCAGGAAGTCCTGGACGAGGGGGTGCAGGGGCGGGGGCTGGTCGCCGCGGGCGGCGGTGCCGGTGAGGGTGGAGCCGCGTACGGAGAGGGCGGCGGCGATGGTGGGGAGGATGCCGTCGCGGCGGTGCAGAAGGGTGGGGGCGGGGGGTGTGTCGGTGCCGCTCCAGCCGATGCGAGGGTCTCCGGCCCGCACGTCGTTACCTCCGGTCTGCAAGGTATTCATGATCGTCATCCCCTCCCCGGGCATCCCCCCGAAGGACACAGAGTGCCAAATGCCGTGGCTGGTGCGGAAGCTGGGGCGGCGCGACACGCCCGGGTTTGGGCGGGCTGTCACGACAGGGTGACGGCTGGTCACGAAAGGGGAGGTGGGAAGTGCAGGAGTGGGGTGGAGCGCCGGTGACCGGGGTTCGAGTACCGCATAGGCTGTCGCCATCCGCGATCGACACCGCCGTTCAGGCCAGAGAGAACGCCGCAGGGGGCAACCGCCATGACGACAGGTCGGCTCGGGCAGCAAGCCGCGCCGCCGAACGCGGCCTATGCCGGGCAGGTCGTGCACTTCCCGGATCCGGTCCGGGCGGCACGTCACCCGAGAGGGGTACGGATCGACGAGCGCGGTTACCCGGATTTCTCGCCGTACGCGCGCGCGGCGGCTCAGATCGCCGATCCGCCGGAGGGTTTCGGCGTCGACGAGTTGCGGCTGACGGACTACGTGTCGGCGAACGCGGCTCTGGCGGCGTCGGGGCACGAGTTGTGGGACACGGTGCCGGCGGTGGCGACACCGCACGGCTGGACGTGGCACCACGTGGTGGGTTCGCGGCGGCTGGAGCTGGTTCCGGTCGAGGTGAAGGCGTTGCTGCGGCATCACGGTGGCGTGGCGACGACGCGGGTGGACCAGGGCAAGCGTGGTACGCGGCCGTTGCAGGAGACGCGTCCGGCGCACTTCGGGCTGTCGAAGTCGGGTGTGGCGGTGACGGAGTCGCAGGTTCAGGGCGTGGAGGAGGACCTGGGCTACCGTCTGCCGGGTGCCTACCGTTCGTTCCTGAAGGCGGCGGGCGGTGCCGCGCCGGTGGGCGCTGCGCTGGACGCCGAGCTGGGACTGCTGCTGGATCAGCCGTTCTTCACGGTGCGGGACGAGGCGGCGGTCAATGACCTCGTGTACGTCAACAAGTGCCTGCGTGACCATCTGACGAAGGATTACCTGGGCGTCGGTTTCGTGCAGGGTGGTCTGCTCGCGGTGAAGGTGAAGGGCGAGCGGGTCGGTTCGGTGTGGTTCTGCGCGTACGACGATGCGCGGGACGTGGATCCGTCGTGGTCCCCGGCGGAGCGGGTGGAGCGCCTGTTGCTGCTGTGCGGTGACGACTTCGATGCCTTCCTGTCGCGGCTGGCGGGCAATCCGCCGGAGTTGGAGACGGTGGCGAACCTGATGGTGGACGGCGGTTTCGCGCATGCCGTTCCGGTCTCTTCGGCGGGGGAGTGAGCTTCGCGATGGTGACGTTCGCACAGGCGCAGGAGCGCGCCGAGGAGTGGATCAACGGTGACGTTCCCGCGTACCAGCATCGTGAGGTGCGGGTGCGGGAGTTCGAGCTGGGCTTCGTGGTGTGGGGCGAGGACCGTGCGGAGGGCCCGCGTTCGGACGCGGGCGCGCAGCGGCTGGTGATCGCCCGGGACAGCGGCGAGGCGACGCTGTGGCCCGCGTTGCCGGTGGGTGAGGTGATCCGCCGGTACGAGGAGGAGTACGGCCGCGCCGAGGTCGAGGACGCGGTGCCGGCACCGGCGGCTGCCCGGGTGGACCTGAACCAGACGTCGTTCCTGCTGAGTCCGCCGGAGTGGTTGCAGGAGGCGGCGGACAAGCTGGGGATTCCGGATCGTCGGGCGGGGTCGGCGCAGGACGCGGGCGCCGCGGCTGCGGCCGGCTCCGGTGCCGGGTCCGGTTCTGTGGGTGGCGGTTTTGTCGGGGGTGGTGCGCTTGCCGAGACGCAGGCCGGGGTGCCTGCGGCTGCCGACGCGCGGGCCGGAACCGACGGTGCGGGTGCGGCCGGCGGGTCCGGGAGCGGTGCGTCGTGGCCCGCTGCCGGGGCGGTCGGTGCCGGTGCCGGTGCGCCGGGCGTGGGTGCGCCCGGTGGGGCGCCGGGAGTGCCGGGTGCGGCGGAGGTGCCTGACGGGGCCACGCCGTGGGCCGGTACGGACACCAACGCGGATGCGGGTGAGGACCGTTCGGTGCCGTTGCCCGCGACGGTGTTCGCGCCGCCGTTGAGCGATGCGGACGTCGAGCCTTCGCGGCCGCCGGCGGTGGCGCCGGACGCGAAGACGGCGCTGATGTCGGGGGGCAGCCAGCTGCCGCCGACGGCGGTCGCGCCGGCGCTCGACGGTTCGAACGCGCCGGGAGCGCAGAACTTCCCGCCGGGAGCGCAGGACGGTGCGCCCGTTCCGGGTGGTGCTCCGGGGGCGCCCGGTTTCGCGCAGGCGCCGGGAGTGCCTGGCATGGCGCAGGCGCCGGGCGCACCTGGTGTGCCCGGGGCGCCCGCCGCTCCCGGTGTGCCGGGCGCGCCGCAGAACAGCACGCCTCCGCCGCCTGCGGGCGCGCAGCCGTACGGCTATCCGCAGGGTCCGGCGGCACAGGGCACGCCCCCGCCGGGCGCGCCCGCCTACTCCCCGGCGGCCCCGGGCACTCCGCCCGCGCCCCCTGTCGCGCCTGGTGCGCCTGGTGTGCCTGGTGCTCCGCAGGGCAGCACTCCGCCGGCGGCTCCGGGCGCCTCGCAGTACGGATACCCGCAGGGCCCGGGCGCGCCGGGTGCTCCCAGTGGTCCGCAGGGTGCTCCCGGGTACGGGTATCCGCAGGCGCCGGGCGCCGTCCCGAACGCGCCGCAGCCTCCGGCGGGCCCCGGCGCCCCGGGGCGTCCGCTCGCGCCGCATGCCGGGGACATCGCGGACGCCGCGACGAGCAAGGCCGCACCGCCGCCGCGCAAGGCACGCGGTGGACTGGGCACGCCGCCTCCGCCGCCGGGCGCTCCGGGTACGCCGGGCGCACGCCCGGGGAGCACGCCTCCGCCGCCCGCGCCCGGTGCTCCGGGCGCGCCTGCGGGCGGGTACGTGCCGACGCAGCTGGTGTCGGCGCTCGGTCCCGAGGGGCCTGAGGTGCAGGGTGCCCCCGGCGCCCCGGGGGGCGTGGGCGCGCCGCAGGCGCCGGGCGCCCCCAACCCGCCTGGTGCGCCGGGCGTTCCCGGTGGCACGCCTCCGGGCAACGTGCACCACGCGGCCACGATGCTGGCCGACCCGAATCAGATGGGCGGAGGTGCGCCGCAGCCTCCGGGCGCCCCGGGCATGCCGCACCCGCCCGGCGCTCCCGCGGCACCGGGCGCCCCGGGCATGCCTCCGACCCCCGGCGCACCGCGGCCCCCCGGCGCCCCTGGCGCGCCGCAGCCTCCGGGTGCCCCGGGCATGCCCGGCGCGCCTGGCGCCCCCGGTGCTTCCGGAGGCGGGCGTGGCGCTGTGCACCACGCGGAGACCGTGCTGGCCGCGCCTCCCGTGGGCGGCCCGGGCGCGCCCCCGCCGCCGCCCGCCCCCGGCGCACTCGGCGCGCCGGGCACTCCCGGTATGCCGCCCGGCGTCCCGGGTGCCCCGCAGCCGATGCCGCCGGGAGCCGTGCCGCCGGGTGCGATGCCGCCGCCGGGCGGGCCCGTGCCGGGGCAGCCTCCGGCGTACGGCTACCCGCAGCAGGGGCAGCCGACGGTGGGCCCGGGCTATCAGGCCGTGCTGCGCTACCGCGCGCAGGACGGTTCGGAGCAGCAGCTGATCCGGCGTTCGGCTCCGGGTACGCCGCACCCGGAGTGGCAGATCTTCCACGAGCTGCGCGCGATGAACGTGCCGCCGGACCAGGTGCTGGAGCTGCACACGGAGCTGGAGTCGTGCGAGCTGCCGGGTGCGTACTGCGCGCGGATGATCCGCGAGCAGTGGCCGCAGGCGCGGATCACGAGCATCGCGCCGTACGGCACGGACCACGCGAGCCGGCAGCAGGGCATGCAGCAGTTGCTGGCGCACCAGGGCGAGCTGCACCAGGTGGCGGACGGTCCCGCGCGGCCGGCGCCGGTGCGGGCGCCGCTGCCGCCGGTGCAGGCCGTGCAGCCCGTCCCTCCGGAGGGCATCGCGCAGGAGCTGGCGGCGGCGTTCGGGCCGGGGGTCTTCCGGTTCGAGCAGCAGGCGGTGTCGCGGCAGGGTGTGCCGCCGATCGTGGCGCACACGCTGGTGGTGGCCGGGCTGCCGACGGACATGGCCCCGTTCTTCTGGGCGCAGGCCCAGCCGGGCCGTCCGGTGCCGACGCTGGCGGAGCTGGCGGCCGAGCGCGGGGTGCAGCCGGCCTCGGACGCGGGCTCGTACCTGGTGATGGGCACGGACTTCGGCCGGGCGATCTGTGTGCAGTACGGGACGGCGAACATCGTCGCGGTGCCCGTGGAGGCGGGCCCGGGCGGTGCGCCGGTGCCGCCGCAGTTCGTGAACACCGGGTTGCCGGAGTTCGCGCGCTGCCTGGCGCTGCTGGGCCGGATGTGGCGGCTCAGGTTCGGGCTGAACCAGGAGCAGGCGGGCCGCTGGACCGTCGACTTCCAGGCCCAGCTGGCCTCCCTGGACCCGGCGGCGCTCGGTTCGCCGGAGAGCTGGTGGTCGGTGCTGCTGGAGCAGATGTGGGACGGGCTGCTGTAGTCCGTGTGTGAGGGGGTCTGAGGAGTCCGATCGCATCATGCCCTTCACGCGCGCGCGTGAAGGGCATGATGCGCGGGTGGAATTGGAGCCGTTCCGGGGTTGCAACTGCTGGCGATTGACTGGTGCACGGGTGTGTTCTGGCGCACATCAGTGAGCTTCGGGCGACGACACATAGAACAGAGGTTTCTCTGTCGAATGGGTGACCTTTGCCTGCGGTGGTCGTTGGGTGCGGTGACGGGTTCTTCGGGCTGCGCGGGGACGGGGGCGAAGGGATGGGTGGGCTGCGGGAGTTGGCGGCGCCGTTCGTCGCCTTGGGGCCGTCCGGGGTCGCAGTCCGCGACCGGCTCAAGCACCTGACTGCCGAAGACGAGAAGGTACTGCGCCTGGTCGGCGACCATCTGGGCACGCTCGCCTCCCGGGATCTGAAAGCCCGCTGCGCGGCGGGGCTGGAGCACGACACCGAACAGTGGGCCGAGCGCAAGCGCCTCCTCACGGGGGAGTCTTCCTCGCGCTGGGCCGGGTCCATCACGAAGGCCACCCATGATCAGTGGGCGCTCGCCCGGCGCGGCCAGCTCGCGCACATCCAGAGTCTGGAATCGGGTGTGCGCACGATCGCGCACCGGCTGTCCCTCCCGGTCGGGGAGCAGGGCGGCAGGAAGGCTCCGGGCGGCTACCGCACCCGGCAGGAGTGGTTCGCCAAGACCCGCCGCCTGCACGTGCTCGCCGACCGGCTGGATGCGGCGCGGGCCGACCGTGCGGCCGGCATCGTGCACGTGGTGCGCGGCGGCAAGCGGCTGCTGAACACCCGCCACCATCTCGACCAGGCGGAGCTCACCGAGGAGCAGTGGCGCACGCAGTGGCAGGCCGGGCGCCGGTTTCTGCAGGCCGACGGCGAGTCCGGGAAGCCGTACGGCAACGAGACGATCCGCGTCACCCCCGACGGCGAGGTATCGATCAAGCTCCCCGCGCCGCTGGCTCATCTGGCGAACGCCCCGCACGGCCGGTATGTGCTCGCCTCTCGGGTGTCATTCGCGCATCGGGGCGAGCAGTGGCGCGACCGCGTCACTGCGAACCGGGCCGTCGCTTACCGCATCCACGAAGACACGCTGCGTGGGCGCTGGTACCTCACCGCGTCCTGGACGATCCCTCCAGTCCAGACCGTGCCGCTGGCGGCGGCCCGCGCGAACGGCCTGATCGGGGTCGACACCAACGCCGACCACTTCGCCGCGTGGCGCCTGGACGAACACGGCAACCCGGTCGGCGAACCACTGCGGTTCGACTACGACCTCACCGGCAACGCCCAGCACCGGGACGCGGAGGTCCGGCACGCCCTCATCCGCCTCCTGCACTGGGCGAAGCGCCGCGGCCTCGCGATCGCGATCGAAGACCTCGACTTCACCGCCGAGAAGACCCGCGAGAAACACGGCCGCCACAAGAAGTTCCGCAAGCTCATCTCCGGCATGCCCGTGTCCAGGCTGCGGGCCCAACTCGTCAGCATGGCCGCCGAACTCGGCATCACCATCGTCGCCGTCGACCCGGCCTACACAAGCAAGTGGGGCGCCGAACACTGGCAGAAACCCCTCACCACCCAGACTCGCAAGACCACTCGCCACGACGCTGCCGCCGTGGCGATCGGCAGGCGCGCCCTGGGCCACCCGATCCGGCGACGGACGGCACCGCCCCCGCACGACCAGAGCGATCGTGCGGGGCATCGGACCGTCCAGGCCCGATGGGGCACCCCGAGGCGTGAGGGAAACCGCCCCCGCATCCCCGGACCACGGACACGATCCGTGCGCGCCGGACGCGGAGCGAACGCGGTGGACCAGAACGCCCAACACCGTTCGGGGCGTTCGGCTGAGCATGGGTCCTGGCAACAGGACTCACTCCCGCTCAGTCTTTAGGAACGGTGAGTTGGTGGCGTACTGCTATTCAACCTGACGCAGGAGACGATGCTGCGGAGCTGGAGGCCCGAGACCGGTACGACCCCGCGCGCGTCCGTGCGGACCTGGCTGTACCGGATCGCGACCAACGTCTGCTTGAGCGCACTCGAGGACCGCGCGCGGCACCCGCTGCCGTCGGGGCTCGGGGCACCGAGCGAGGATCCGGGTGTGCCGCTCACGCCGGCGACGCCCGCCTGGAGGAGGGCGTGCTGTAGAGCGCCCGCCCTGGCCCCCGGGTGTTACCCCGGATCGGGAACTGCGCCATACATCGAGATTTCGACCGTGACATCTCTGCGGAGTGTCGCGTTATGCCTGCTTACGCCCCATCCATCAAGATGTGCGCCACGTCGTCCTGTCGTGTATGTCCGGTGGAGAGGGGTTCGCAGGGTGAGCAGCGCATCGATGACGCCGCACGGCTTCCCGACCGTCCGGGGGCGCGCCTACCGCCCCGATCAGGTCGACGCGTTCATGGAGGCGCTGTCGCTGGACCGGGACGCCGCGTGGGAGCGCGCCGCGCGGCTGACCGTGCTCGCCAAGGACATGGGGGCGGAGGCCGCGCGGCTGCGTGAGGCGGTCGCGCAGCTCGCTCCCCAGACCTACGAGACCCTCGGGGAGCAGGCGCAGCGCCTCTACCAGCTCGCGTTGCAGGAGGTCGCGGACGTCCGCGACCGTGCGCGGCGCGAAGCGCACGAACAGGTCGCGCGGGCCGAAGCGGAAGCCCTCGACCTGTGTCAGCAGACGCAGGAAGCGGCGGACGCGCTCCGCGCGGACGCCGATGAGCGCGCCCGCCAGTGTCTGCTCGCCGCGCGCGCGGAGGCCGAAGACCTGCGCGTCGGCGCCCGGCTCGAAGTGAAGGAAGCGCGCGGGGAGGCGCTCGCCGCGCTGCGGGAGGTACGGCAGCGCACCACCGGCATGCTCGCCGAGCAGTCCCGGGAGCTGGCCGAGCGGTGGGAGGCCACGGAACGCGAGGACGCCGAGCGGGCGGCCGCCCTTGAGGCCGACGCCGCCGAGCGCATCGCCCGCGCCGAGGCCGCCCTGTCGGAGGCGGAACGCGCCCTCGAAGAGGCCGAGGAGTCCGCGCGCCGCTGCCAGGACGAGGCGTGCGCGCGGGCCGCGGACATCATCGCCGAGGCGCACGCGCGCGAGGAGCGCATCGCCCTGGACACCGAGCGGGTGCTGCGCGAGCACAGCGAGACCTGGGACGACGTCCAGGCGCACATGGACCACGTGCGCAGCAGCCTCATCTCGCTGACGGGCCGGGCGACCCTGGAGTAGCCCCCCGCGCGGACGTCGTCAACCGCCTCTGCGTACCGCCCCGGCGAGGATCCATCCCTCCACGGCCTCGTACTGGCGCCGCTGTTCCTCCGCCTTCCGGCGGCCCGAGACGACCGTGCCCAGCCAGCCGAAGAAGAAGCCGGCCGGGATGGAGACGATGCCGGTCGTGGTGAACGGGAACCAGTTGAAGTCGGCGTGCGGGAAGGCCGAGACGGGCGAGCCGGAGACGAGGTTGGTGCCCGGCATGAGCAGCAGCACGGTCAGCGAGCCCCCGAGCAGCGTGCCCATCAGCCCGCTGCGGGTGTAGCGGCGCCAGAACAGGCCGTAGACCAGGGCGGGCGCGAGGGCGGAGGCGCCCAGGCAGAAGGAGAGGGTGATCAGGGGCTGCAGGCTGTACTTCTGCACCATGGTGGCCAGCAGGATCGTCGGGACTCCTATGGCGAGCGCGGACAGCCGGGCCAGGGTCATCTCCCTGCGAGCCGGCATCTCCTGGACCCGGGCGGCGAACACGTCGTGGGCGAGGGAGTTGGCGCAGGCGAGGATCATCCCGGCCACCGAGGCGAGCAGGGTCAGGAAGATCGCCGTGGTGACCATGGTGAACAGGAAGGTCTCCGCCGTCGACACGTCGGCGCCGAACGCCGCCCGCGAGCCCAGCAGGTAGGCCGTGTTGCCCTGCGGGTCGGCCGCCGCGATCGCGCCGCTGCCGACGAGGGCCGTGGCGCCGAACCCGATGACCGTGATGACCAGCACGAACAGCGCCACGATCGACACCGCCCAGGACAGTGAGCGGCGCACCTGGCGGGCGCTGGAGGCGGTGTACATGCGCATGGTGATGTGCGGCAGGCAGGCGCCGCCGAGCACGATGGTCAGCTCCGAGGTGATCATGTCCAGGCGGGCGCCCGGGTGCCCGGCGAACTCGAGCCCGGAGTGCAGGAAGGCCGGCCCGGCCCCGCTCCGCTGCGCCGCGGCGCCGAACAGGGCGCCCGGGTCCCAGTCGAAGCGGCGCAGGATCAGTACGGCGACCACGGCGCCCGATCCGACCAGCATCACGATCTTCAGGATCTGGATGAGGGCGGTGCCCTTCATGCCGCCGATCGCCGCGTAACTGATCATCAGTGCGCCGAGTCCGACGACACAGCCGGTCTTCAGCGACTCGTTCGAGAAGCCGAGGATGAACGCCATCAGCTGCCCGGTGCCGGCGAGTTGGACCAGCATCAGCGGCAGCAGCGAGGCGATCGTCACCGCACAGGCGGTGATCCGCACCGAGCGGCCCGGCATCCGGCGGGCCAGCGCGTCACCCATGGTGAACCGGCCCGCGTTGCGCAGCGGTTCGGCCAGCAGGAACATCAGGAGCATCAGCGACAGCGCCGTGCTGAGGGCGAGCACGACACCGTCGTAGCCGCACAGGGCGATCACCCCGCCGGTGCCCAGGACGGTGGCGGCGGAGATGTAGTCGCCCGCTATGGCCAGGCCGTTGCGCAGCGGGGACAGGGAGCCGTAGCCGGTGTAGAACTCGTCGAGGTCGTCGCGGTCGGGGCCGGCCATCACGCACAGCAGCAGGGTGAGGGTGGCGACGGCGGAGAAGGCGACCAGCGACATGGTCTGGGCGGAGCTGCTGAAGCCGGTGAAGCCGGAGAGGTCCGGGGCGGCGCCGGCGGTCATCGGGCCGCTCCTCGCCGTGCGTCCAGTTCGGCCTCCTTGCGGATGCGGTCCGCGAGCGGGTCGACATGGCGGCGCGCGGTGTGCTCGTACAGGGCGATCGCCAGCCAGGTGACCGGGAGTTGGAGGAGGGCGAGCAGCAGGCCGGCCGGGATGCCGTCGACGACCGTCCTCGTCATGACGTCCGGTGCGAACGCGGACAGGACGAGGAACAGGGTGAAGTAGCCGAGCGCGGTGAGGGCGGCGGTGCGGCGCTGCCAGCGGTAGGCGCCGCGCAGGATGCGCAGGTCGCTGTGGTGGCCGAGGGGTTCGCGGGGCGGAGTGCGGCGTGGGCGGGGCGGTTCGGGGGGCGGGGGCTGCCAGGGGTAGGTGAGGTACGACGGGGGGTGCGGCGGGTCGTAGGACATCCCGGGGCTCCTTGCGTGGCTCGGGTCCGTGGCGGCGGACCGCAGGGAGGTGGGGGGTGGGGGAAAGCGGAGTCACGCACGTTACTCGCCGGTTTGGGTGCGCGCGCGGTTTTCGCCAAACTGGACGGTCGGTATGCGCTTATTGGGCGAAAACGGGTCTGATCTCGGGTGTTACCCGCGTTAACCGAGCGAGTCGGGGAGGGTCGCGTCGCCTCCCGTGCGGCTACTCCTGCCGCACCGGGAACTTCCGCGGCGCCACCACCAGCAGCACCAGGAAGGCCAGCGCCGCGGCCCCGGCCGCGCCGAAGTACACCGCGTGCACCGCCGCGGCGATCGCCCGCCGCGTCGCCTCCGGAGCCGTACCGCCGTCCCACGCGCGCGTGACGGACTCCAGGTCGCCCGCCCCGCCCAGCCTGGCCGCCAGCACCCCGTTGGCGACGGCGCCGAACAGGCAGGCGCCCACGGTCTGCCCGGTCTGCCGGCAGAACAGCACCGACGCGGTCGTCGTCCCCCGCTCCGACCAGCCCACCGTCGACTGCACCCCGATGATCAGCGGCAGCTGGAACAGGCCCAGCACGGCGCCCAGCGCCAGCATCAGCAGCATCGGCTGCCACCAGGACCCGGGATAGGGCAGGAACGGGAACGCGAGCAGGACCAGCGCGCCCATGCCGATGCCGAGCAGTGCGGTGTCACGGAAGCCGATGCGCCGGTACACGTGCTGGCTGAGCGCCGCCGACCCCGACCAGGTCAGCGTCCACACACACAGCACGAGACCGGCGGCCGCCGGCCCGAGTCCGAGCACCGACTGGGCGTACGTCGGCAGGAACACCGACGGCGCCACCATCAGCAGCCCCAGCGCGCCGAACGCCAGATTGACCGCCGCGATCGTCCGGCGCCGCCACACCCACCCCGGGATGATCGGCTCCGCCGCCCGCCGCTCCACCCACACCACCACACCCACCAGCGCGAACCCCGCACCGAACAGCGCGAGCGAGGGCGCCGACAGCCACGCCCAGGCCACCCCGCCCTGCACCAGCGCGGTCAACAGCACCCCGCCGCACGCGAACACCGCGAGCGCGCCCGCCCAGTCCACGCGCGCGCGTGCGGCCTTCTCCCGCTCGGGCTCGTGCAGGTGACGGACGATCAGCCACAACGCGGCGGCGCCGATCGGCAGGTTGACGAGGAAGATCCAGCGCCAGTCGGCGTACGCGGCCAGCACCCCGCCCAGGCCCGGCCCGGCCACCGCCGACACCGCCCACACCGTGGACAGCCTGGCCTGGATCTTCGGGCGCTCCGCCAGCGGATACAGGTCGGCGGCCAGCGTCTGCACCGTCCCCTGCAACGCGCCGCCGCCCAGCCCCTGCACGACCCGGAACGCGATCAGCGCCCCCATGTTCCACGCGCCGGCGCACAGCAGCGAGCCCAGCAGGAACACGGCGGCGCCCGCGACCAGGACCGGCTTGCGGCCGAAGGTGTCGGACAGCTTGCCGTAGACGGGCAGGGTGACGGTGACGGCGAGCAGATAGCCGGAGAACAGCCAGGAGAAGACGGAGAACCCGCCGAGGTCGCCGACGATCTGCGGTACGGCGGTGGAGACGATCGTGGCGTCCAGCGCGGCCAGCGCCATCGACAGCATCAGCGCGGCGACGACCGCGCCTCTCCTGCCGGTGCGCTGCTCCGCCGTGGCGCCGTCGCGTATCGCGGGTGTCGTACCCCCCACCGGATCCCCCTCCCGTGCCCCCTGCACCTATCTCCGGTACGACAGCTTCCCACGGCCCGCTCGACTTGACCCTGACGCGACGGCAGGGTGGAGCGTTTTCTGGGTCGGAGGGTGGAGCCGACCCTGAGAACGACTCCACCCGGCGGTGGACCACCCCTAGGGGTATCTCCGCACTGCGACCTGGGGAGGGTTCGTACCGCCGGAGGAGGAGACGGACCGGGTGCCGTCCTTAATCTGGCTTTACGCCGCCGGGGGGCGGCTGACCGAACCGGCGGGGGTGGGGTTATCCCCCGCACAAGAGGGGGCTTCGCACCAGCGCGGGGAACGCCCGCCGCACGCGAGACTCGACGCCGTACCCAGGACGACGCACCGGCACACCGGGGCGCGACGACACACCTGCCAACCGATTTAGGAGACATACCGTGACATCGGCTGTGACCACTACCAGGCACGGGGGAACTGGAGGGCGTACGGCCGTTGCCGCGCGGGCGCGGCAGGTCGTCAAGGCGTACGGGTCCGGCGAGACCCGTGTCGTCGCCCTGGACCACGTGGACGTGGACATCGCCCGGGGCCAGTTCACCGCGATCATGGGCCCCTCGGGTTCCGGCAAGTCCACCCTGATGCACTGCCTCGCCGGCCTCGACACCGTGACCGGCGGGCAGATCTACCTGGACGAGACCGAGATAACCGGCCTGAAGGACAAGAAGCTCACCCAACTGCGCCGCGACCGGATCGGGTTCATCTTCCAGGCCTTCAACCTGCTGCCGACGCTCAACGCGCTCGAGAACATCACGCTGCCCATGGACATCGCGGGCCGCAAGCCGGACCGGGAGTGGCTGGACCGGGTCGTGGAGACCGTCGGGCTCGCCGGACGGCTCAAGCACCGGCCCACCCAGCTCTCGGGCGGCCAGCAGCAGCGCGTCGCCGTGGCCCGTGCGCTCGCGGCCCGCCCGGAGATCATCTTCGGTGACGAGCCGACCGGAAACCTCGACTCGCGCGCGGGGGCGGAGGTTCTGGGCTTCCTGCGCCGCTCGGTGGACGAGCTGGGCCAGACCATCGTGATGGTCACCCACGACCCCGTAGCCGCCTCCTACGCGGACCGCGTGCTCTACCTCGCGGACGGCAGGATCGTGGACGAGATGTACCAGCCGACGGCCGATCAGGTCCTGGACCGCATGAAGGACTTCGACGCCCGGGGGCGTACGTCATGACCGTCCTGAAGACCTCGATGCGCAATTTCTTCGCGCACAAGGGCCGCATGGCGCTGTCGGCGATCGCGGTCCTGCTGTCGGTCGCCTTCGTCTGCGGCACCCTGGTGTTCACCGACACGATGAACACCACCTTCGACAAGCTCTTCCAGGCGACCTCGTCGGACGTGACGGTCAGCGCCAAGGGTTCCTCCGACACCGGCCAGACCACGTCGCGCACCGGCAAGCCGCCGGTCATGCCGGCCTCCGTGCTGGGCGAGGTCCGCAAGGCCGCGGGCGTCCAGAAGGCCGAGGGGACGGTGTTCTCCACCGCGGTGACCGTCGTCGACCACGACCTGGACAAGCTCTCGCCCAGCAGCGGTGCCCCGACCATCGTCGGCAGCTGGAACGGCAACGACGCCCGCACCATGAAGATCACCTCCGGTGCGGCGCCCAAGGGCCCCGGCCAGATCATGGTCGACGAGGACACTGCCGACAAACACCACCTCAAGCTCGGCGACGAGATAGGCGTGATCACCGCCGTCGGTACGCACCACGCGCGCGTGTCCGGCATCGCCACCTTCACCGTCACCAACCCCGGCGCGGCGATCTTCTACCTGGACACGAAGACCGCCCAGCAGACCCTGGTCGGCCGGACCGGCGTGTACACCAACGTCAACGTCACCGCCGCCAAGGGCGTCACCGACGCGCAGCTGAA
The DNA here is from genome assembly GCF_042892235.1 of Streptomyces sp. NPDC001816. NCBI lineage: Bacteria > Bacillati > Actinomycetota > Actinomycetes > Kitasatosporales > Streptomycetaceae > Streptomyces > Streptomyces sp. NPDC001816. The sequence continues at coordinate 117,800 of NZ_JBIATY010000004.1, read as the reverse complement.
GAAGAACGTGACCGCCGAACTCGGCCACGGCTACAAGGTGCAGACCGCCAAAGAGGTCGCCAAGGCCAACCAGAAGAGCGTCGAGAGCTTCCTGAACGTCATGAGGTACGCGATGCTCGGCTTCGCCGGGATCGCCTTCCTCGTCGGCATCTTCCTGATCATCAACACCTTCTCGATGCTGGTCGCCCAGCGCACCCGGGAGATCGGCCTGATGCGGGCCATCGGCTCCTCCCGCGGCCAGGTCAACCGGTCCGTGCTGGTCGAAGCGCTGCTGCTCGGTGTGATCGGCTCCGTGCTCGGCGTCGGCGCGGGCGTGGGCATCGCGGTCGGCCTGATGAAGCTCATGGGCACCATGGGCATGCACCTGTCCACCGACGACCTGACCGTCGCCTGGACGACCCCCACCGTCGGCCTGCTCCTCGGCGTGATCGTCACCGTCCTCGCCGCCTACCTGCCCGCCCGCCGTGCCGGCAAGGTCTCCCCGATGGCCGCGCTGCGCGAGGCCGGCGCCCCGGCCGATGCCAAGGCCGGGCTCGTACGGGCCCTGATCGGCCTGGTCCTCACCGGCGCCGGTGTCGCGAGCCTGTACGCCGCCGCCGAAGCCGACAAGGCCAAGAGCGGCTCGGGGATGCTCGGCCTCGGCGTGGTCCTCACCCTGATCGGCTTCGTCGTCATCGGCCCGCTGCTCGCGGGCGGCCTGGTCCGCGTCCTCGGCGCCGTCATGCTGCGGATCTTCGGCCCGGTCGGCCGGATGGCTGAGCGCAACGCGCTGCGCAACCCGCGCCGCACCGGCGCGACCGGCGCCGCGCTGATGATCGGCCTGGCCCTGGTGGCCTGCCTGTCGGTGGTCGGCTCCTCCATGGTCGCCTCCGCCACCGACCAGCTCGACAAGACGGTCGGCACGGACTTCATCATCGCGCCGGACAACCCGCAGAACGGCCTCATCAACACACAGGCGGTCAAGGCCGTCAAGGACACACCCGGCCTGGAGCGGGTCACCGAGTACAAGGTTCTCGACGCGGACCTGACCACCCCGGACGGGCACGTCTCCACAAAGGAGACGATCAACGCGGCCGACCCGACCTACGCCAAGGACCTGCGCACCAAGACCGTCGCCGGCAGCCTCACCGACGCCTACAAGCCCGACTCGATGTCCGTCTTCGAAGGCTTCGCCAAGAAGCACGGCATCAAGCTCGGCTCCACGGTCACGGTGGACTTCAAGGAGGGTACGAGGGCCAGGCTGACGGTCCGCGCGATCACCAGCGACGACGTGCTCATCGACAAGGGCGCGATGTACGCCTCCATCGCCACCGTCGCCAAGTACGTGCCCGCCGGCAGGATGCCGCTCGACGATCTGGTCTTCGCCAGCGCCAAGGACGGACAGCAGGCGGCCGCCTACAAGGCCCTGAAGTCGGCGCTGCACCAGTACCCGGCGTACACCGTGCGCGACCAGACCGACTACAAGAAGGCGCTCAAGGACCAGATCGGCCAGCTGCTGAACATGATCTACGGCCTGCTGGCGCTCGCGATCATCGTCGCCGTCCTCGGCGTGGTGAACACCCTGGCCCTGTCGGTGGTCGAGCGGACCCGGGAGATCGGCCTCATGCGGGCCATCGGCCTCTCCCGCCGCCAGCTGCGCCGCATGATCCGCCTGGAGTCCGTGGTGATCGCCCTCTTCGGCGCCCTGCTGGGCCTCGGCCTCGGCATGGGCTGGGGCGCCACCGCCCAGAAGCTGCTCGCCCTGGAGGGTCTCAACGTCCTCGAGATCCCCTGGCCGACGATCATCGCCGTCTTCATCGGCTCAGCCTTCGTGGGCCTGTTCGCCGCCCTGATCCCGGCGTTCCGGGCGGCCCGGATGAACGTACTGAACGCCATCGCGACCGACTAACGGCCCCACGGCCGACAGCCACCGCATACGGGGGTTGCGGGGGAAGACCCGGTGCCGGGAAGTCCTACGGGACTTCCCGGCACCGGGCTTTTCCCCCGCCGGGGCTGTCGGCCACCCGAGTTATCCACAGGCTCCGACGCCCACCGCGGCAGCGTCGTAGGCTGGACACCCCCGGCTGCCACCCGCGCCGGGCTACTTGCGTTGCCCACCTCCGGACGGAAAACCCCCCATGAGCCTGCACGGCCTGCTCGACGCCGTCGTCAAGGACCCCGCCCTCGCGGAAGCGATCACGGCGGCCGCGGACGGCAACCGCATGCACATCGACCTCGTCGGCCCGCCCGCCGCCCGCCCCTTCGCGATCGCCGCCCTCGCCCGCGAGGCCGCCCGCCCGGTGCTCGCCGTGACGGCGACGGGCCGCGAGGCCGAGGACCTGGCGGCGGCCCTGCGCTCGCTGCTGCCCCCGGAGGGCGTCGTGGAGTACCCCTCCTGGGAGACTCTCCCGCACGAGCGCCTCAGCCCGCGCAGCGACACCGTCGGCCGCCGCCTCGCCGTCCTGCGCCGCCTCGCCCACCCCCGCCCCGACGACCCCGAGACCGGCCCGGTCTCCGTGGTCGTGGCGCCCGTACGCTCCGTGCTCCAGCCGCAGGTCAAGGGCCTCGGCGACCTGGAGCCGGTGTCCCTGAGGACGGGCCGGACGGCGGACCTGAACGAGGTCGTGGAAGCCCTCGCGGCCGCCGCCTACGCGCGCGTGGAGCTGGTGGAGAAGCGCGGCGAGTTCGCCGTACGCGGCGGCATCCTGGACGTGTTCCCGCCCACCGAGGAACACCCCCTGCGCATCGAGTTCTGGGGCGACGACGTCGAGGAGATCCGCTACTTCAAGGTTGCCGACCAGCGCTCCCTCGAAGTCGCCGAGCACGGCCTGTGGGCCCCGCCCTGCCGCGAACTGCTCCTGACGGACAGCGTCCGTACGCGCGCGCGTGCCCTCGCCGAGGAGCACCCGGAGCTGGGCGAACTGCTCGGCAGGATCGCCGAGGGCATCGCGGTGGAGGGCATGGAGTCCCTGGCGCCGGTCCTGGTGGACGACATGGAGCTGCTGCTCGACGTCCTGCCCAAGGGCGCCATGGCCGTCGTGTGCGACCCGGAGCGGGTGCGCACCCGTGCCGCGGACCTGGTGGCGACGAGCCAGGAGTTCCTGCAGGCCTCCTGGGCGGCCACGGCAGGCGGCGGCGAGGCCCCCATCGACGTCGGCGCCGCCTCCCTGTGGTCCATCGCCGACGTCCGCGACCGCGCCCGCGAGCTGGACATGATGTGGTGGTCCGTCTCGCCCTTCGCCGCCGACGAAGAGCTTGACGATGACACCCTCAAGCTGGGCATGCACGCCCCCGAGACCTACCGCGGCGACACCGCCAAGGCCCTCGCCGACACCAAGGGCTGGCTCGCCGACGGCTGGCGCACGGTCTTCGTCACCGAGGCCCACGGCCCGGCCGCCCGCACCGTCGAGGTGCTCGGCGGCGAGGGCATCGCGGCCCGCCTCGACGCCGACCTCGGCGAACTGAACCCCTCCGTCGTGCACGTCGCCTGCGGCTCGATCGACTTCGGCTTCGTCGACCCGGCGCTGGGGCTCGCCGTCCTTACCGAGACCGACCTGTCCGGCCAGAAGGCCGCCGGCAAGGACGGCGCCCGCATGCCGGCCCGCCGCCGCAAGACCATCGACCCGCTCACCCTGGAGCCGGGCGACTACATCGTCCACGAACAGCACGGCGTCGGCCGCTACATCGAGATGGTGCAGCGCACCGTCCAGGGCGCCACCCGCGAGTACCTGGTCGTGGAGTACGCCCCCGCCAAGCGCGGCCAGCCCGGCGACCGCCTCTACATCCCCACCGACCAGCTGGAGCAGATCACCAAGTACGTCGGCGGCGAGGCCCCCACCCTGCACCGCCTCGGCGGCGCGGACTGGACGAAGACCAAGGCGCGCGCCAAGAAGGCGGTCAAGGAGATCGCCGCCGACCTGATCAAGCTCTACAGCGCCCGCATGGCCGCCCCCGGGCACGCCTTCGCCGGCGACTCGCCCTGGCAGCGCGAGCTGGAGGACGCCTTCCCGTACGTGGAGACCCCCGACCAGCTCACCACCATCGCCGAGGTCAAGGAGGACATGGAGAAGTCGGTCCCCATGGACCGCCTGATCTGCGGCGACGTCGGCTACGGCAAGACCGAGATCGCGGTCCGCGCCGCCTTCAAGGCCGTACAGGACGGCAAGCAGGTCGCCGTCCTCGTGCCCACGACCCTGCTGGTGCAGCAGCACTTCGGCACGTTCTCCGAGCGGTACTCGCAGTTCCCGGTGAGCGTGAAGGCGCTCTCCCGCTTCCAGACCGACACCGAGGCGAAGGCGACCCTGGAGGGCCTCAAGGAGGGCGCGGTGGACGTCGTCATCGGCACCCACCGCCTGTTCTCCTCGGAGACCAAGTTCAAGGACCTCGGCCTGGTCATCGTCGACGAGGAGCAGCGCTTCGGCGTCGAGCACAAGGAGCAGCTGAAGAAGCTCCGCGCCAACGTCGACGTGCTGACCATGTCGGCCACCCCGATCCCGCGCACCCTGGAGATGGCGGTCACCGGCATCCGCGAGATGTCCACGATCACCACCCCGCCCGAGGAGCGCCACCCGGTGCTCACCTTCGTCGGGCCGTACGAGCAGAAGCAGATCGGCGCGGCCATCCGCCGCGAACTGCTGCGCGAGGGCCAGGTCTTCTACATCCACAACCGGGTCGAGTCCATCGACCGCGCGGCGGCCCGACTGCGCGACATCGTCCCCGAGGCGCGCATCGCCACCGCTCACGGCCAGATGTCCGAGTCGGCCCTGGAGCAGGTCGTCGTCGACTTCTGGGAGAAGAAGTTCGACGTGCTCGTCTCCACCACGATCGTCGAGTCCGGCATCGACATCTCCAACGCCAACACGCTCATCGTGGAGCGCGGCGACACCTTCGGCCTCTCCCAGCTGCACCAGCTGCGCGGCCGTGTGGGACGCGGCAGGGAGCGCGGCTACGCCTACTTCCTGTACCCGCCGGAGAAGCCGCTGACGGAGACCGCGCACGAGCGTCTGGCGACGATCGCCCAGCACACCGAGATGGGCGCGGGCATGTACGTGGCCATGAAGGACCTGGAGATCCGCGGCGCCGGAAACCTGCTCGGCGGCGAGCAGTCCGGGCACATCGCGGGCGTCGGCTTCGACCTGTACGTGCGCATGGTCGGCGAGGCCGTCGCCGACTACCGGCGGCAGCTGGAGACCGGCGAGATCGAGGAGGAGCCGCCGCTCGAGGTCAAGATCGAGCTGCCCGTCGACGCACACGTCCCGCACGACTACGCCCCCGGCGAGCGCCTCCGCCTCCAGGCCTACCGCGCCATCGCCTCCGCCAACTCCGAGGAGGACATCAAGGCGGTCCGCGAGGAACTCACGGACCGCTACGGCAAGCTGCCCGAGCCGGTGGAGAACCTGCTGCTGGTGGCCGGGCTCAGGATGCTCGCGCGCGCGTGCGGCGTCGGCGAGATCGTCCTGCAGGGCACCAACATCCGCTTCGCGCCGGTGGAGTTGCGCGAGTCGCAGGAGCTGCGGGTCAAGCGCCTGTACCCGGGCACGGTCATCAAGCCGGCCGTGCACCAGGTGCTGGTGCCCCGCCCGAAGACCGCGAAGGTGGGCGGCAAGCCGCTGGTCGGCCGCGAACTGCTCGGCTGGGTCGGGGAGTTCCTCGCCTCGATCCTGGGCTCGTAGGCGGCGAGGAGGACTGAGGATTCCGGGGTCGCAGGCCTTCAGCGGGCGTGCGACCCCACCACCCCGCGCTCAGTCCCGGGCGGCACATGCCCCCGCACCACCACCGATTGCACGGAATCTCCCCGCCGGCCCCCATCGGAGGGACGTCGTACGGCGGTTACGGTGGTAGGCGGAACGATCCGCCCCGTATGTGAGGGCGGACCAGGGCGAGCCAGGGGGGACGCGCGTGAGGCGTCTGAGGGGCGGGGCGGTCACCGCTGCGGTCGTGATGGTCGCCGTGGCCGGCTGCAAGGCCGAACACGGCAAGGGGGCCTCCGGGCCCGACCGGACGGGAGGCGGGGGCGCCGCCCTCGCGGCCGCCGAGTCGCTGCCTGCCAAGGGCCGCGCCCCGAAGACCGGTTACTCCCGGGACCGGTTCGGCTCCGCCTGGGCCGACACCGACTCCAACTCCTGCGACACCCGCGACGACATACTCAAGCGCGACCTGAAGGACGTGAAGTTCACCAGCGGCACCTGCAAGGTCACCTACGGCCTCCTGGAGCCCGACCCCTACTCCGGCAAGGACATCACCTACCGGCGCGGCCGTAGCCAGGTCGACATCGACCACGTCGTCGCCCTCTCGGACGCCTGGCAGAAGGGCGCCAAGTACTGGGACCCCAGCAAGCGCATAGCCCTGGCCAACGACCCCCTCAACCTGCTCGCGGTCGACGCGAGCACCAACCGCGGCAAGGGCGACGGCGACACCGCCACCTGGGTGCCGCCCAACCAGGCCTACCGCTGCACCTACGTGGCCGCCCAGGTGGCCGTCAAGAAGAAGTACGGCCTGTGGGTCACCGCCGCCGAGAAGGCCGCGATGAAGAAGATCCTCACCACCTGCCCGAACCAGAACCTCCCCACGGGCGGCAATCCGACCAAGGCCCCGGACCGGTTCCGGGCACGTTGAGCCGGGCCTGCCTACGGCCGGAATCCGGGTGCACCGGTGACGGCCGGGCAGGCACCATGGCGGCGCCCGGCCCGCCGGCACCGAATGCCCGAACCTGAGCGTATGGCTGGCACCCGGCATAGTGGCGATCTTCCGCTTCTACTCGGACGACGAGACCGACTTCGACGTGGATCTGCGGGAGTTGCAGGGCCAGGAGCGACTCGATGTCCTGTGCGGATTCCTGCGGTCGATCGGCCGGCGACTGGACAAGCCGGTGCTGATGGATCCGGAGGGTGATCACGGGTATCCGGTGCTCGGGTACGACCCGAACGCCGACCGGGTCCTCTTGCTCGCCGGCTCCGACTGAACGACCGTGCCTCGGCGACCGGCTGAATTCGCTGTCCCGGCCGGGCGCGTACCGCTTACGGTGGCCGGCATGGACGTACAGGTAAGCACCCTCGCCGAACGGCCCGACCGGCTGCAGGCGGTGCTCGGGATGGCCGACACATGGCCGGAGTTCGTGACCAACGACCCCGTGGGCAGCGCTCACTACGGCCGCATCCCCACCGAACTGCCGCAGTACGCGCTGTTCGCCGAGGACGAGCGGGGCGAGGTCGTCGCCCACGCCTTCAGCGTGCCCTTCTCCCTCGCCGCCGAGGGCCGGGGCACCCTGCCCGCCCGGGGCTGGGACGAGATCCTGCTGTGGGCCTTCGCCGACCTGCGCCACGGCACCCGCCCGGACACGGTCAGCGCGATCTCCGTCGTCATCGCCCCGCACGCCCAGGGCCACGGTCTGTCCGCCGTCATGCTCTCGGCGATGCGGGACAACGCCCGCGCCCACGGCTTTTGCGAGGTCGTCGCCCCCGTGCGCCCGAGCGCCAAGCACCGCGAACCGCACACCCCGATCACCGAGTACGCCCACCGGGTCCGCCCCGACGGCCTGCCGGAGGACCCGTGGCTGCGCGTGCACGCCCGGGCCGGCGCCACCATCGACTCGATCGCCCCGGCCTCCATGACCGTGGGCGCCTCGCTGGAGGAGTGGCGCCGCTGGACCGGGCTGCCCTTCGACGCCCCGGGGGACGTCGAGGTGCCCGGCGCGCTGGTCCCGGTCCGCTGCGAACCGGAGCGGGGGTACGCCGTCTACGTCGAACCCAACGTATGGATGCGGCATCCGCTCTGACCCGTGCTCGGCGTGCCCCGTGCGCGGCCTGACCTGTGCTCGGCGTGCCCCGTGCGCGGCCTGACTCGTGCGAGGCGTGGCTCGGCCTTCGGTCCGGGTGATCAGGACTTGGCGGCCGCGTCCTTCAGGGAGCCGACGACGTGCCCCACGAGCTTGGTGGCGTTGGCGGCGCCGTTGTCGCCGCCGGCCGTGGACATCACGGTGACCACGGAGCTGCCCACGCGGGCGGCCACCAGGGTGGTGCCGTTCTCCCAGCGAGGGCTGGTGAGCGTGATGGTGTAGGCCTCGTCGCCGAGTCCGGAGGATTCGCGGCCGGAGAGCTTCACCTTGGCGTGCGCGTCCGTGTCCGTGAACGTGGCGCACGCGGTGGCGGCGTTCTGCACCTCCTTCATCACCGTCGTCGCGGTGGTGCCCTGGAACGCGTCGATCTCCTGGACCATCTCTTCGGTCTGGTCCTTGTTCGCGTAGTCGTTCTGCGCGAACGACACGCCCCCCTTGAAGCCGGTCACGTCGATCCAGGAGGTGTTCAGGAACTTGGAGCAGTCCGGCTTCGCTGTGTTCCGGCTGCTCGGGGCGAGGAACTCGCTCCCGCTGTCGGCGGCGCCGTCCGTGACGGCGGTGAGGTGGGACGGGAAGACCGATGCCGGAGCCAGAGCCTTCTTCAACTGGGTGCCCGTCATCAGACCGGCGTTGGGGTTCTTGGCCTTCGTCGCCTTGGCCGGCGTGGTGGTGTCGGAGGAACCGGTGGAGCAGGCGGCCAGGGCCAGCGGGAGCGCGGCGACGGCGAGGACCTTGACGAAACGGGACGGAAGACGCATGGAATTTCCTTGGGGGAGTCGGTACTTGGTGTGCGGTGGTAGGTGTGAGGCAGTGGGGGGAAGCGGCACCGGAGGCGGGGGCTCGGGTGCCGGAACGCGGGACGTGAGTGCAACGTCCCGCGCCGACCGGGGGCGGGAGCGCCTGCTGGGTCAGGCCGTCTTCTTCCAGTCGCCGCAGCCGGTCGTCTTGAAGTAGGCGTCCTTGGAGCTGATGGTGACGACGGCCGTGCCGGTGACGTTGTTGTTGGCCAGCACCGAGTCCGTGTCGCCCGCGGCGTCCTTGGTGCGCTCCCAGTAGCAGGAGTCGTCCTTGTTCCCGGAGGACTTGTAGGTGCCCGGCGCGATGTCCGTGCCGACCTTGAACATGCCGCCGTCGCCGTCCATCGAGGAGGCGGGCGCGCCCTTTGCCTTCGGGTTCACGGCCTCCCAGTCCTTGCAGTCGGTCGACTTGAACAGCTTGTCGCCGGCCTTGACGGTCACGTAACTCGTGCCGGTGACGTTGTCGTTGGCCAGAATCGAGTCCGTGTCGCCCGAGGCGTCCTTGGCGCGCTCCCAGTAGCACATGCCGTCGGTGTTGCCGGTGGTGCGGTAGGTGCCGGGCTTGATGTCGGAGCCGACCTGGTAGTCGCCGTTCCCGCCGAAGGCCGCCTTCTTCTCGGCCGCCTCGGCGCCCCCCGAGTCCTTCTTGCCTCCGGGCTGGTGCGTGGCGGACGCCGAAGAGTCCTTGCTGGCGGAGCCGGTGTCCTTGCCGTCGCTGCCGTCGCTGCCGGCGTTCGCGGACACGACACCGATGACGACGACCCCCACGACGGCGCCCAGCGCGATCTTGCCCTTCATCCCCATGATGGGACCCCCTCCCCTGGCGTGGCGACCGCCCCCTCCGGCTGGTCGCTCGTTCGCTGGGTCAATAAGACCAGAGCCTGTGAACCGAGTCAACACGATTCATATCATCATTTGTGTACACGCGCGTGAATGCAGGGATCTTGTGTACGCCGGTATGCTCGGCGCACACACGGGACGAGGGGAGTGGGGCCGGTGCAGGACAACGCGACAGAGGTGACCGCGGCCGGTATCGCCCGGCTCGCCGGGGTGGGCCGTGCCGCCGTCAGCAACTGGCGCCGTCGGCACGCCGACTTCCCCAAGCCGGTCGGCGGCACCGAGACCAGCCCGTCCTTCGGGTTGGCCGAGGTGGAGGCCTGGCTGCGCAAGCAGGGCAAGCTCGCCGAGGTCCCGCTGCGGGAACGGGTCTGGCAGCAGCTCGCCGGCCATCCCGAGGGGCCGGTCACCGCCCTGGTGCACGCGGGCTGCGCCCTGCTGCTCATCCATGAGCGACCCACTGTCTGGCTCGACGTGAGCGCTGGTTCCGACGAGCGGCTGGCCGCGATGCTGCCCGGAGCGCTGGACCAGGTGCTCGCCCCGCGCTTCGGCGCCGCGCACGGCCGCGGTGTTCACACCGACCGGGCCGCCGGCGCCTCATCGACTGTGAACAGTCCGCTTCCTGTGAACACAGGTACGGCTGCTCACGGCGAGGCCGGCTTCCCGGCTCCGAGCGCCGTGAACACCCCACCCGCTGTGAACACCCCACCCGCTGTGAACACCCCGCCCGCCGTGCTTACCCCGTCCACCACGAACACCCCGCAGGGCACCCACATCCCACCCGCCGCCCACAGCACACCGGCCACCCACACCTCACCGGCCACCCACACCGCACCCGCCCTCCACACCCCGACCGGCCCCCAACTCCTCCCCTCCGCCCCCCTCCTGCGCGGCGCCGCCGAGCTGGCCGCCGAGATGGGCGCGCGGCAGACCTTCGAGTTCCTGCTGGGCCGGCATCTGGACGCAAACCCGCGCCAGTACACGCTCACCCCGGCCGAACTCGCCCGCCTCATGGCCGACCTCGCCGGTCCCGCCCGCACCGTCCTCGACCCGGCCTGCGGCACCGGCGCCCTGCTGCGCGCCGTGGACGCCCGCCCCGACCAGGAGCTGTACGCCCAGGACAGCGCGCCCGACCTCGCCGCCCTGACCGCGCTGCGGCTCGCGCTGGGCGCCCGGGCCACCGTGCGCGGCGCCGTCGGCGACACCCTGCGCGGCGACGCCTACCCGCAGTTGCGCGCCGACGCCGTCCTGTGCCATCCGCCGTTCAACGAGCGCAACTGGGGCCACGACGAACTCGCCTACGACCCCCGCTGGGAGTACGGCTTCCCCGCGCGCACCGAGTCCGAGCTGGCCTGGGTGCAGCACGCGCTGGCCCGGCTGGCCGACGGCGGCACCGCCGTCCTGTTGATGCCGCCGGCCGCCGCGTCCCGCCGTTCCGGGCGCCGGATCCGCGCCGACCTGCTGCGCCGGGGCGCGCTGCGCGCCGTGGTCGCGCTGCCGGTCGGGGCGGCGCCGCCGTACAACATCCCACTCCATGTATGGGTGTTGCGGCGGCCGGACCGGATGCCCGCGGCGCCCGAGGTGCTGCTCGCCGACACCGGGCGGTTCGCGGGCGAGGCGCGGGGCGGGCCGGACTGGCAGGCGGTCCGGGACGCCGTCCTGGACGCCTGGCGGACCTTCGAGCGCGCGGGCCGCCTGGAGGAGCGGCCGGGGCTGGCGCGTTCCGTGCCGGTCATCGAGCTGCTCGACGACGACGTGGACCTCGCCCCCGCCCGCCATCTGCCGCCCCCGGCCGTGGCCGACGGCGTGGAGCAGCTCGCGGCGGTACGCGAGCGCCTCGGCGAGACCCTGCGGCTGACCGCCGACCTCACCCCGCCCCCCGCCGATCCGGTGTCGCCCGCGCGGTGGCCGCTCACCACCGTCGGCGAACTCGCGCGCGGGGGTGCGCTGGTGCTGCGCACCGGTGGAAACGGCGGCCGCGCGCGCGTGCCCGTTCTCACCGACCATGACGTGCTCGCCGGAACGGCACCCTCCGGGACGCTCCCGGAGAGCGACGAGGAGGCCGTGCTGACCGAGCCGGGCGACGTCGTCGTACCGGTGCTCGGGGGTGGTTCGGTGGCGCGCGTGATCGACGAGGCGACGGGGGGCGCCGCCCTGGGGCGCAGTCTCGTGCTGCTGCGCCCCGATCCCACGGCGCTCGACCCCTGGTTCCTCGCCGGCTTCCTGCGCGGTACGGCCAACCACCGCCAGGCCAGCAGCTACGCGTCCACGGCCACCCGCCTGGACGTGCGCCGCCTGCAGCTGCCCCGGCTCCCGCTCGACGAACAACGGCGCTACGGCGCGCGTTTCCGCGCACTCGACGAGTTCGAACGCACGCTGCGCCACGCGAGCCGGCTCGGCGAGCAGCTCGTGCGCGGGATGTACGACGGACTCACGGACGGTACCGTCGCGCCGGATTGACCGCGATGCCCGGACAACGGTTCGGTACAACACAGGCCGGTTGTCCGCGCCGGGCCATATGCTCGAAGCGACCATCGCACGAGTGGTGTCGTCCGCCCGGCCGAGCGCATCGGGCGGGCTCGTACACCCATGTCAGGCATCAGGAGCAGTCATGCAAGGCCACGGCTACGCACGGCCGGTGAAGCAGCCGCCCCACACCGGGTGGCTGGTCTTCATGCGGGTGCTGTTCGTGGCGATCGGGATCTTCAGCCTCGGCTTCCTGACCTGGGCGATGCTGCTGCGGCTGGCCGCCGTCACGCGCAAGTCGCTGGACTGGGGCCTGTTCGTGGCGGTGCTGGCGGCCGACTTCCTCGCCATCGTGCTGCTGGGCAGCGAGCCCGGCGAGGAGGTCCACACCTCGGGCGGCTACCTGGGGATGTTCCTGATCCTCGGCGTCCTGCCAGTCGTGCTCGTGTACTACCTGGTGGCGGACGTCCGGCACTTCCAGAAGCTCCAGAAGGCGTACGAGGCGAGCCGGGCGCTGTCCGGGTACGGCTATCCGCAGCCTGCGTCGCCGTTCTCGGCGACGATCGGGGCGCAGACCCCGGCGCCCGCGCCGTCCCCGCTCGCCACGCCCCCGATGGCGCACACGCCCGTCCCGCGGCCCCCGTTGACGACTCCGCCGCCCCAGCGTCCGGCGCCCGCCCGGATCGAGCAGGTGCGTGCCGAACTGGACGAGCTGAGCGACTACCTGCGCAAGCACGACGGCCACCAGGACGGCCGTGACGAGGGCAGGCAGGACGCCGGCCACGAGGGCGGACGGTGACCGTGGCGACAGGACGTGTCGTCGCCGGCCGGTACGAACTGTCCACGCTCATCGGGCAGGGCGGCATGGGCCAGGTCTGGACGGCGTACGACCAGCGGCTCGACCGGCGCGTGGCGGTGAAGCTGCTGCGCCCCGACAAGGTGGCCGGGCAGGAGGCGGACGAGCTGCGCCGCCGCTTCGTGCGCGAGTGCCGGGTCACCGCGCAGGTGGACCACCCGGGCCTGGTCACCGTGCACGACGCGGGCAGCGAGGGCGAGGAGCTGTTCCTCGTCATGCAGTACGTCGACGGCGCCGACCTCTCCGACCACCTCGCCGAGCACGACCCGTACCCGTGGCAGTGGGCGGTCGCGGTGGCCGCGCAGCTGTGCGCCGTGCTGAGCGCCGTGCACGCCGTACCGATCGTGCACCGCGACCTCAAGCCGCGGAACGTGATGGTGAAGCAGGACGGCACGGTCACGGTGCTCGACCTGGGCGTGGCCTCGGTCATGGACACCGACACCACCCGCCTCACCCACACCGGCTCGCCGATCGGCTCACCCGCCTACATGGCGCCCGAGCAGGCGATGGGCGGCGCGGTCGGCCCGTACACCGACCTGTACGCGCTCGGTGTGCTGATGCACGAACTGCTCAGCGGAGACGTGCCGTTCGCCGGATCCACGGCGCTCGGCGTGCTGCACCGGCACCTGTACGAGCCCCCGCTGCCCGTGCGCCGTATCCGACCCGAGGTCCCCGAGGCGCTCGAAGCGCTGGTCCTGCGCCTGCTCGCCAAGGACCCGCAGCACCGGCCGGCCTCCGCACAGGAGGTGTACGAGCACCTGGCGCTGCTCCTGCCCGCGCGCGGGATGCCCACCGGGGCGCCTCTGGACCCCACGCGCCCGTTCCTGCGCCCGCACGCCCCGTGGCCGGACCGCGCGCGGACGCCCGCGCCCCAGCCCGCCCCCGTGACACCGGTGCCGAACACGGCCGAGAAGCCCGACGTCGCCGCCGCCGTCGACGAGGTCAAGCGGCTCCTCGGGGAGGGCCGCATCACCCAGGCCGTCGACATACTCGGCGCGATCCTGCCCACCGCGGCCGAACAGCACGGCGAGCACTCCCCGGTCGTGCGCACCCTGCGCAAGCAGTACGCGGCCACCCTCATGGACGACGGCCAGTACCGGCGCGCCCTGCCCGAACTGCGCCGTCTCGGCGACGAGCGCGCCGCCGAGGCCGGCCAGGCCGACCCGCAGTCCCTGCGCTTCCGCTACGAGGCCGCCCAGTGCCTGGAGCAGCTCGGCGAACCGGCGGCGGCGCTCGCCGAGTACCGCGCGCTGCTGCCGTACTACGAGAACCAGTACGTCTCCGGCGACCCGCAGCTCGCCCACGACGTGCGGCGCCGCATCGGCCACCTGCTGCTCGCGCTCGGCGACCGCCCGGCCGCCCACGACACGCTCGCGCGGCTGCTGATGGATGTCGAACGCTTCCAGGGCCCGGGACACCCGCTGGCCGCGGAGATCCGCCGCACCCTGCAGTGGCTGGGACAGGTGCGCGGCTAGATTTTGCCGTTCCCCGGGGGATTCTTGTGATCTTCGGGAGACTGCGTTTCCCGAAGGCAGGGGCGGCGCCGTATAGGTTGCGCTTCGTTTTTCGCCAGGCACGTACGAGCAGGGGTGGGGTTTCATGGCCGGCCATCGGCAGTCGAAGAAGCGCAGGTACGTCACGTGGGCGGCGGTCGGAGCGGCGGTCGTCGCCGGTGCCGGCATCGCCGCCCAGACCTCCATGGCCGCCACCACCTGGCCCGCGCAGAAGACGTTCACCGGCCGCGCCTTCGACACCTGCACCGCGCCCTCCGAAGCCACGATGAAGGCCTGGCACACCGGCTTCTACGGCGCCGCCGCCGTCTACGTCGGCGGCAAGAACCGCGGCTGCAGCCAGCCCAACCTCACGTCCAAGTGGGTCACGGACGTCACCGCCATGGGCTGGAAGCTCATCCCCCTCTACGTCGGCGCCCAGCCGTCCTGCGGGTCCGGCGGCTCCGAGAAGATCAGCGCCGCCACCGCCGCGTCCGTCGGCAGGTCCGAGGCGGACGACGCGGTGGCCAAGGCCTCGGCGCTCGGCATCAAGGCCGGCAGCCCGATCTACCTGGACATGGAGGCGTACGACACCACGAACACGTCGTGCAACACCGCCGTGCTGACGTACGTCCGCGCCTTCGACAAGGAACTGCACGCCAAGACGTACCGCACCGGCTACTACGGCTTCACCAGTTCCAGCGCCAAGGCGATCGCCACCGCCACCGACAGGACGGACCTGCCGGGCAACCTCTGGTACGCGCTGTGGGACAAGCAGAACACCACCACAGCGGACTGGCCGTGGGGCTCCACCCAGTTCACGAACCACAGCCGCGCCCATCAGTACATGGTCAACAGCAAGGAGACGCACGGCGGCGTCACGCTCACCGTCGACCGTGACGCGTGGGACGCGCCGGTGGCCATCACCGGCTGACGAGGGGACCGCCGGTGCGCGCGGCGGTGCCTGAAGTCGTGGTGAATCGTTGGTCGAATGGGTTGGCCAGAGCTGGACCTCTGCCTACCATCGATCACCGCAAGACTTTGTGCACCGTCGCACAATCTCCTCAGGAGGTTCCCTTGCACCGCCGCCGTCGCACCGCGCTCGTCCTCTCCGCCGCGATCGCCGCCGCGGCCCCCCTCCTCGCCGCCTGCGGAAACGATGTGCACCCCGGTGCGGCGGCCGTCGTGGGAGGGCAGCGGATCACCGTCGCCCAGCTGGAGAACCGGGTCAACGAGGTACGCAAGGCGCAGCGGGCCGCGGTGCCGGACGAGACCCAGTACCAGCAGGTCCTCTCCTCCACCAGCAGTCTCACCCGCGACACCCTGCACAACATGGTCCTCGACCGGGTGCTGCACCGCGCCGCGCAGGACGCGGGGATCGCGGTCACCCGCAACGACGTCGTGCAGATGCGCACCGGCCTGGAGCAGCAGGCCGGCGGCGCCAAGGGGCTGGAGACGGCCTGGCTGCAGAAGTACGGCATCGCGCCCGAGCGCCTCGACGACAACCTCCGCCTTCAGCTCGAGGCACAGAAGCTCGCCGCGAAGCTCGGCACCGACCCCTCGCAGCCCGCTTTCTGGAAGGCCCTGTCCAACGCCTCCGAGGAACTCCACGTCGACCTCAACCCGCGCTACGGCTCCTGGGACGTGCAGAAGAGCAGCCGGGTCGACGCCAAGACGCCGTGGGTGCGGGAGGTCACGGCGGGAGAGCAGCAGCAGCCGGCGTAGCGGGCGGTTTCCCGGTTTCTGGGGGGTGCCGTAACGGTACGGCAGGCTGCCTGTGGACGACCGTCGGTCATACGATCACACGACACCCCTGTCCCTGTGGACAGCCGATCCCGTCCCTCTTCACCGTGGGTTAGGTTCGGATCGTGAACGCAACCAGCCCCGAAGCCGCCCCCGGCCGCATCGTCCTGCTCACCACCAGCCACCGTGTCGCGCCCGGCCTGCTGTCCTGGCCCGCCTGGCAGGCGCTGCGCACCGCCGACGCGGTGCTGTGCGCGGACGGTGCGCACCCGCAGCTGCCGTATCTGCGGGAGGCCGGGATATCCGTGGCGGATGCGTCCCCCACCGCCCAGGAGCTGGTCGACGCCTGCGCCGGCGGGCGGACGGTGGTGGTCGTGGCCACCGGTGAGGGAGAGCCCGCCCTCACCGACGGCCTGGCCCGCCTGGCCGGCTCCGGCCGGGTGCGGATGCCGGAGCTGGAGCTGCTGCCCGCCTCCTACGACCTGCCCGGCGCCCGCCTCCTCGACCTCGTCCAGGTCATGGACCGCATCCGCGCCGAATGCCCCTGGTCGTCCCGGCAGACGCACAAGGGCCTGGCGAAGTACGGCATCGAGGAGGCGTACGAACTGGTCGAGGCGATCGAGGCCGGCGACCGCGAGGAACTGCGGGAGGAGCTGGGCGACGTCCTGCTCCAGGTCGTCTTCCACTCCCGCATCGCCGAGGAGGACCCGGACGCGCCGTTCTCGATCGACGACGTGGCCGGCGGCATCGTCGCCAAGCTGATCCACCGCCACCCGCACGTCTTCGGCGACGAGAAGGCCGAGACCCCGGAGGACGTCAAGGAGCACTGGCTGCGCACCAAGGCCGTGGAGAAGCGGCGCACCTCGGTCACCGAGGGCGTCCCCCTCGGCCAGCCCGGCCTCGCCCTCACCGCCAAACTCGCCTCCCGCGCCCACACGGCAGGCCTGGACGTCCCCCTGCCGCAGGGGGAGGGCATCGGCTACGAACTGCTGGCCATGGCGGTACGGGCCGAGGCGCAGGGCGTGGACCCGGAGGCGGCGCTGCGGGCGGCGGCGCGGGTGTACCGGGACGCGATCAAGGAGACGGAAGACCGGGGGAAGAGGGACGCGGAGGACGGAGGCGAAGGACTGGCGGTGAGCTGACTGCTTACAGGGCGTCAGAGCCCGCACACCTCAGTACCGTTGACCTGAACGTGGTGGTGAGGTGTGGGGGCGTGCGTGAGGCTGGAGTCGGAGCTGGCGAGCGTGGGGGCCGAGGTCCTCGTGGCGAGGCGGGACCCGGTGGAGTGGGCCCGGGTGCGGAAGGCGTTCGCGGCCTGGTTCAAGGGCAACGGCGCTCCCGGCTACGAGGCCGAACTCCGCGTCGACCCGTGGCCGGCGGCAGGTCTCACGGAGCTGGAGCAGAAGGTCTGGTTCACGCGCGTGCGCATGACGCTCGACCATGCACCCTCCAGAGATGTTGCGGCCGATCAACTGCGTCGCCTGACAACGGAGTTCGCCCTCATGCAGGATGCGGGACGAGACCCGGACCCCGGCCCGCAGTCGGAGCAGGCCCCGCCCCTTTCCGCAGACCACGTCGACTTCCGGCGCGGCACCTTCCACGACCGGGTCGTGGGGGTGCAGCACAACCACTACGGCGCCGTTCCCGCACCGGCGCAGTGGCGGCCCGTCGGTCAGGTGGGGCCGCGGGAGTTCGGCGTACACCCGACCGGGCCCGTGCCGGGGCTGCCCGACGTACCGCCGTATGTGCCGCGCGACTGCGACGAGGACCTGCGCGCCAAGCTCGCCCGCACCAGCCTGGTGCTGATCCTGGGCGAGCCGTACGCGGGCAAGTCGTACACCGCCTGGCACGGTGTGCGCGCACTGGAGGACCATCGTCTGTACGCTCCGGACCCGGGCGAGGACCTACGTCCGCTGGTGGCCGCACTGCGGAGCGAACCCGGCAGGTACGTCGTCTGGCTGGACGAGCTGACCGACCATCTCGGCCCGGGCCGGCTGGACCTTCGGCTGCTGGGGCGGCTCAACGACCAAGGTGCCGTCGTGCTCGGGACGATGCGCCCCGCCGAGTACTACAGGCGCCGCGCCGGGAGCGCCCCCGGCGACCGGGTCGTCGCCGCGGCGCGCACGGTGGAGCTGGCGCGCGAGTGGAGTGAGGACGAGCTGGCACGGCTGTCGGCGCACGACGACCCACGCGCGTACCCGGCGTACATGTGGAGCGGCAGAGAGGGGGCGGCCTCGTACTTCGCGGTCGGGCATCTTCTGTTCGACGAGTGGCGCCGGGTGGGCACACAACTGGAGCATCCGGGCGGGCAGTTACTGGTGCGGGCGGCGGTCGATCTCGCCCGGTGCGGGGTCACCGGCGCGGTACCGGCCGAGCTGCTAAGGAGCGTTCAGGAGCAGTACGGGGCGCAGGAGGCGGAGTCCTTCGAGGACGCGCTCGCCTGGGCGACGGCGCCGATGTTCGGGGTCTCGGGGCTGCTCGTGGCGGGCGAAGGGGACGGCACCTGGCGGGCGTACGGGGCGCTGGTCGCGGAGGCGCTGCGGTCGGGGGACCTGGAGCCGGTGCCGGACGCGGTGTGGTGGACGCTGCTGGACGCGGCGGAGAACGGGGCACCGCTGGACCGCGGCGTGATTCTCGGGGCGGCCCGCGCGGCGCTGCGCCCGCGTGTCGAGGCGGGGGACGCCGAGGTGCTGTTCAGCCTTGCGATCCGCACCAGGGGCGAGGAGGGCGCGTCCCTGCTGCTCCGGGCGGCCGATGCGGGACACGCGCAGGCGGCGGGAGGGGTGGCGCGGCATTTCCTGCTGATCGACGGGGACGAGCAGGCCGCACTCCCGTATCTGGAGGCTGCCGCGGAGAGCGGGGACTCCTGGGCCGCGCTCCAGCTCGGCCGGATCCACCGCGACCACGCCGAGCGCTGGCTGCGCACGGCCGCGGAGGCGGGAGAGGGCGCGGCGGCACACGAGCTGGGCGACATGCTGGTGGGGCCCGGACGCGAGGACGAGGCGCTGCGCTGGTACCGCAAGGCCGCCGCAGCGGGCCACCGTGAGGTGGCGGGGAGCCTCGGCACCCTCCTGTACTACTGGCACGACGAGGAGGCGGAGGACTGGCTCCGGTACGCCGCCGCATGGGGTGACGCCCGCGCCGTGAACAGCCTCGGCGTCTATCTCGACACCGAGAAGGACGCCGACGAGACCGAGAAGGAACCCATCTTCCGGCAGGCCGCCGAGGGCGGAGACCCGTCCGCGGCGGTCAGCCTCGGCCAAGCGCTGGAGAACCTCGGACGGGACGAGGAGGCGCTGTCGTGGTACCTCAAGGGTCATGAACGGGGAGCCGCGTACGCCGAGCTGCACATGGCCGAGCTGCTGAGGAAGCAGGGGAAGGACACGGAGGCCGAGGAGTGGTTCCGCAAGGCGGCCGCCCTGGACCCGGAAGGCGTCCCCGCATCGCTCCCGGAACCACCCGGCCACACCCCCACCGGCGATCCGGATACCGTCGAGGAGTGACCAGCCAGCCCAGCCACCCCCACCCCCCGACCGCCCCCGATCTCTTCACCTGGGAGTTCGCCAGCGACCCCTACCCCGCCTACGCCTGGCTCCGCGAGCACGCCCCCGTGCGCCGGACCCGGCTGCCCAGCGGGGTCGAGGCCTGGCTGGTCACGCGGTATGCCGATGCCAAGCAGGCCCTCGCCGACCAGCGGCTGAGCAAGAACCCGGCGCATCACGACGAGCCCGCACACGCCAAGGGGAAGACCGGCATCCCGGGCGAGCGCAAGGCCGAGCTGATGACGCACCTGCTGAACATCGACCCGCCGGACCACACCCGCCTGCGCCGGCTGGTCAGCAAGGCGTTCACGCCCCGCAGGGTCGCCGAGTTCGCGCCCCGGGTGCAGGAGCTGACCGACCACCTCATCGACCAGTTCGCGAAGCAGGGCTCTGCCGACCTCATCCACGAGTTCGCGTTCCCGCTCCCCATCTACGCCATCTGCGACCTGCTCGGCGTCCCGCGCGAGGACCAGGACGACTTCCGGGACTGGGCGGGAATGATGATCCGCCACGGGGGAGGGCCGCGGGGCGGGGTCGCGCGGTCGGTCAAGAAGATGCGGGGCTATCTCGCCGAGCTCATCCACAAGAAGCGCGAGGCCCTGCCCGACGACCCCGCCCCCGGCGAGGACCTGATCTCCGGCCTCATCCGCGCCTCCGACCACGGTGAGCACCTCACCGAGAACGAGGCCGCGGCGATGGCCTTCATCCTGCTGTTCGCCGGGTTCGAGACGACCGTGAACCTGATCGGCAACGGCACCTACGCCCTGCTCACCCACCCCGAGCAGCGTCACCGCCTGCAGCGGTCCCTGGCCGCCGGGGAGCGGGACCTCCTGGAGACCGGGGTCGAGGAACTCCTGCGCTACGACGGCCCGGTGGAGCTGGCCACCTGGCGGTTCGCCACCCGGCCGCTCACCATCGGCGGGCAGGACATCGCCGCCGGGGACCCGGTGCTCGTCGTCCTCGCCGCCGCCGACCGGGATCCGGAGCGGTTCGCCGACCCGGACGTCCTGGATCTGTCCCGCCGGGACAACCAGCACCTCGGCTACGGCCACGGCATCCACTACTGCCTCGGTGCCCCGCTCGCCCGTCTGGAGGGCCAGGCCGCGCTCGCCACCCTCCTCACCCGCCTCCCCGACCTGCGGCTCGGGGCGGACCCGGCCGAGCTGCGCTGGCGCGGCGGGCTCATCATGCGCGGCCTGCGCACCCTCCCCGTGGAGTTCACGCCCGTCCCCTGAGCGCGGCTCGAACAGGCCGGACACGGGCAGACGTTCGCACAGTCGAACATGACAGGCACTTTCTTCTGTGATCTTCACGTGATCTACGCGGCATTAACTTGTGACAAGTGATCGTCTGCCGATACGTTCACTCATCAGCGTGGCCCCCGAGTTCCATCGGCCACGCCGGCCCCGCCGTCGCACGAAAGGCTTCCGCATGCTCTCCGGGAACGGTCGTCACCGTCGCCCCCGTCAGGCTCCGGCCCTCCTCGTCGCGGCCGGCGTGACCGGCTCCGCCATCGCCATCCCGCTGCTCGGCGCGGCGAGCGCCAACGCGGCCGACGGCACCACATGGGACAAGGTGGCCGAGTGCGAGAGCGGCGGCTCCTGGAGCGCCGACACCGGCAACGGTTACTACGGCGGCCTGCAGATATCCCAGGACGACTGGGACAAGTACGGCGGCACGAAGTACGCCTCCAGCGCCGACCAGGCCAGCCGTTCGCAGCAGATCGCCGTCGCCGAGAGGATCCTCGACGACCAGGGCACCACCCCCTGGGCCACCTGCGCCCTGCTCTCCGGCATGACATCGAAGTCCGGCTCCGTGGACGTCGACACGGGCGTCTCGGACGCGGGCTCGGACTCCGACTCGGGCTCGGCGCACTCCGGTCACTCCTCCGAGCCCTCGGACTCGTCCAATACGGACGGCAATTCCGATTCCGACGAGAATTCCGACTCGTCCGACCTGTCGGATTCATCCTCCTCGTCGCCCTCGTCCGACTCCTCCTCGGATGTGAAGGGTGAGCCGTCCCCGAGCGCCGACAAGGACGCCGACTCCAAGGGCTCCGGCAGGAGCACAGACGCTCCCAAGTCCGACAAATCCGCATCGCCCGACTCCGGAGACGTTCAGGGGGGCGAGTCCGTCACCACGGACCCCGCAACGGAGGACTCGGACAATTCGTGGCAGACCAGCGGCTCTTCGAGCCTGGTCGACACCGGCGCCCTCAGCAGTGGCGGACGTCACCGCGGTGCGAGTGCGGACGAAAGCGCGACAAACGGTCAGAACGACACCCCGTCGGGTCGCCACGCCGGCCGCGACGCGGGCACCTACACCGTCCGCGAGGGCGACACCCTCTGCTCCATCGCCGACTCCCTTGACCTCGACGGCGGATGGCGCGCGCTCTACGCCGAGAACAAGAAGGCTGTCGGTGCCGACCCGAACCACATCGGTGCCGGTCAGACCCTGAAAGTCGGTGCCGAAAAGGGCGATGAGTAGCGGGAGTTGACGCCCCGCTTCGCTCCCTAATGTCCGTTTTGGCGAAAGTGTGGGATGAGTCTCAGAAGCCCTGATCGTCTTTGAAATTCCGCCGATCGCCTGTTTACGGTCAAGGCCGCTCGTCACCACGAGCCCCGGCATCCGCAACGCCGAGTCCTGCCAGCGGCCGCCCGGGAACAGTCGTCGCGTCATGCGCCGTAGGCAGGAGCGGGGGACCCAAGGTAAGTGCCGGGACCGGCAGTTGATGTCGGTACCGGCTTGGGGTGAAGCCGCGTCCCGTAAGGGCCGCGGCCGGGCAACTCAACCGGCCCGAACCCGACAGCTCACCTCGCAGGCGTCGGTGAGGGGATCGATCCATGCTGTTCTCCGGCAAGGGCACGCACCGTCGTCCGTTCAAGGCCACCCGTGTCATCGCGCTCGCCGGTGTCACCGGCGCCGCCATCGCCGCCCCGCTGATGGCGGTCGGCAACGCCTCCGCCGCCACCGCCTCCGAGTGGGACAAGGTCGCCCAGTGCGAGTCCGGCGGCAACTGGTCGATCAACACCGGCAACGGCTACTACGGCGGCCTGCAGTTCTCCGCCTCCAC
This sequence comes from Streptomyces sp. NPDC001816, assembly GCF_042892235.1. NCBI lineage: Bacteria > Bacillati > Actinomycetota > Actinomycetes > Kitasatosporales > Streptomycetaceae > Streptomyces > Streptomyces sp. NPDC001816. The sequence continues at coordinate 95,183 of NZ_JBIATY010000004.1, read as the reverse complement.
CTGGGCCGCCTACGGCGGCACCGCCTACGCCGCCCACGCCGACCTGGCCACCAAGCAGCAGCAGATCACCGTCGCCGAGAAGGTCCTCGCCTCCCAGGGCAAGGGCGCCTGGCCGGTCTGCGGCACGGGCCTGTCGAGCACCCCGTACAGCGGCACCGCGGCGGCCCCGTCGAGCAGCACCTCCTCGAAGACCACCACGACCACCACCCGCGCCACCGAGCAGCAGGCCGCCTCCCGGTCCGCCGAGCGCCAGACCGTCACCACCCCGACCGGCAAGAAGGTCAAGAAGGGCGACGGCGAGTACAAGGTGGTCAAGGGTGACACCCTCGGCACGATCGCCGAGAAGCACAAGGTCAAGGGCGGCTGGCAGAAGCTGTTCGAGCTGAACAAGGGCATCGTCGAGGACGCCGACCTCATCTACCCGGGCCAGCAGCTGCACCTGAAGTGACACCTGGCTCCCACCGGAACCACAGCGCTCTCACAAGGCCTGCCCCCACTCTGAAGGCCTCGTGAGGGTCTTCCCCCCGTCCCCACGGGCTCCCCGTCCCGGCGCGTGTTCCCCCGTACGCGCCGGGACGGGGTTGTTTGTTCCCCGCCCTGTTTCCCCACTCTTCAGTCGGGCCTCATTCGGAAGACCCTTTGTTTCGAGCGAGAACAAAAGGTACCGTCTGCGTGTCCACGGGACGGTCGGTCGGTGGCCGACGCCCCCAGGACGGTTAGGCTCTAGGCGCAAGGCACACAAGCCCCGCACAACCAGCGTCACATCCACGAAGGAGATGCTCGTGCCGTCCATCGACGTCGTCGTAGCCCGGGAAATCCTGGACTCCCGAGGCAACCCCACGGTCGAGGTCGAGGTCGGCCTCGACGACGGCAGCACGGGTCGTGCCGCCGTCCCGTCCGGCGCCTCCACCGGCGCCTTCGAGGCCATCGAGCTGCGCGACGGTGACCCGAACCGCTACCAGGGCAAGGGTGTCGAGAAGGCCGTCCTCGCCGTCATCGAGCAGATCGGCCCGGAGCTGGTCGGCTACGACGCCACCGAGCAGCGCCTGATCGACCAGGCCATGTTCGACCTGGACGCCACCGACAACAAGGGCTCCCTCGGCGCCAACGCCATCCTCGGCGTCTCCCTCGCCGTCGCCCACGCCGCCTCCGAGGCCAGCGACCTCCCGCTCTTCCGCTACCTGGGCGGCCCGAACGCGCACCTGCTGCCGGTGCCGATGATGAACATCCTGAACGGCGGCTCGCACGCCGACTCCAACGTGGACATCCAGGAGTTCATGATCGCCCCGATCGGCGCGGAGTCCTTCTCCGAGGCCCTGCGCTGGGGCACCGAGGTCTACCACACCCTGAAGAAGGTCCTGAAGGGCAAGGGCCTGTCCACCGGCCTCGGCGACGAGGGCGGCTTCGCCCCGAACCTCGGCTCCAACCGCGAGGCCCTCGACCTCATCCTCGAGGCCATCAAGCAGGCCGGCTACGTCCCCGGTGAGCAGATCGCGCTCGCGCTCGACGTCGCCGCGTCCGAGTTCTACAAGGACGGCAAGTACGAGTTCGAGGGCAAGTCCCGCTCGGCCGCCGAGATGACCGAGTACTACGAGGAGCTCGTGGCGGCCTACCCGCTCGTCTCCATCGAGGACCCGCTGTTCGAGGACGACTGGGCCGGCTGGAAGGTCATCACCGACAAGCTCGGCGACAAGGTCCAGCTGGTCGGCGACGACCTGTTCGTCACCAACCCGGAGCGCCTGGCCCGCGGCATCGAGGAGGGCACCGCCAACGCCCTGCTCGTGAAGGTGAACCAGATCGGTTCGCTGACCGAGACCCTGGACGCCGTCGAGCTGGCCCAGCGCAACGGCTTCAAGTGCATGATGTCCCACCGCTCCGGCGAGACCGAGGACGTCACCATCGCCGACCTGGCCGTCGCCACCAACTGCGGCCAGATCAAGACCGGCGCCCCGGCCCGCTCCGAGCGCGTCGCCAAGTACAACCAGCTGCTGCGCATCGAGGAGATCCTCGACGACGCCGCGGTGTACGCCGGCCGCTCGGCCTTCCCCCGTTTCAAGGGCTGACCCCTCTCGGGCCGATCCTCAGCCAGTCGTACGTACGTCCCCGTACTCGGTCCCGTACCGTGTGCGGGGACGTACGCGCGTGTGAAGGGGAGGCGGGGACATGGCCGTGAAGGACCGGGACCGGTTCTCCACCGCGACCAGGCTCAAGCTGCTCGGCGAGCAGACGGCGGCCCGCGTCTACCGCTCCCAGACCAAGCGGCAGGCCCGCCGCTCCCGCCTCACCGGCCGCGCGGCGCTGCTGGCGCTCGTGCTGTGCTCGCTGATCGTCGCGCTCGCCTATCCGATGCGGCAGTACGTTTCCCAGCGCGCCGAGATCGCCGACCAGCAGCGGCAGCAGGAACAGGCCCGGAGGCGCGTGGAACAGCTGCGCGACCTCAAGGCGCGCTGGCAGGACGACGCCTATGCCGAGCAGCAGATCCGGCGCAGGCTGCACTATGTGATGCCCGGCGAGACCGGGTACGTCGTGATCGACCCGGGCACGGCCAAGCAGTCCCGCGCCGACCTCAGGGCCGCCCACCGGCCCTGGTACGCGAACGTCTGGGACGGGGTCGACAAGTCCGACGCCTCCGACCAGTGAACCGACAGAAAGACAGCTGAACACAGTCATGGAAACGCCTCCGCCGCCCACTCCGCGTACCGAGCCGACCGACGCGGACGTCGAGGCCTTCAAGCAGCAGCTCGGGCGTCCGCCGCGCGGGCTGAGGGCGATCGCGCACCGGTGCCCGTGCGGGCAGCCGGACGTCGTGGAGACCGCCCCGCGGCTGCCGGACGGCACGCCCTTCCCGACGACGTACTACCTGACGTGCCCGCGCGCCGCCTCGGCGATCGGCACGCTGGAGGCGGACGGCGTCATGAAGGAGATGACGGAGCGGCTGCAGAACGACCCCGAGCTGGCCGCCGCGTACCGGGCCGCGCACGAGGACTACATCCGGCGCCGGGACGAGATCGAGGTCCTGGCGGGCTTCCCGAGCGCGGGCGGCATGCCGGACCGGGTGAAGTGCCTGCACGTTCTCGTGGCCCACTCGCTGGCCGCCGGCCCGGGCGTGAACCCGCTCGGCGACGAGGCGATCGCCATGCTCCCGGAGTGGTGGCGCAAGGGGCCGTGCGTGCAGCCGCTCGTGGCGCCCGATCCCGCGGACGAGCACCCGGGCGAGGACGGGGTGATCCTCGACCTCACCGAGGACCGCCGCGGCTTCTTCGCCTACCGGCCCCTGGTCGCCGAGAGGTTCACCCGTGTCGCCGCCGTCGACTGCGGTACGAACTCGATCCGGCTGCTCGTCGCCGACGTCAATCCGGCCACCGGCGAGCTGCTGGAGCTGGACCGGCGCATGACGATCGTGCGGCTCGGCCAGGACGTGGACCGCACCGGCCGGCTGGCGCCCGAGGCGCTGGAGCGCACCTTCGCGGCCTGCCGCGAGTACGCGGACGTCATCCGTGAACTCGGCGCCACCAAGGTGCGGTTCGTCGCCACCTCCGCCTCCCGGGACGCGGAGAACCGGGACGACTTCGTGCGCGGTGTCGTCGACATCCTCGGTGTCGAGCCCGAGGTCATCAGCGGTGACCAGGAGGCCGAGTTCTCCTTCACCGGCGCCACGAAGGAACTGAGGGGCCGCGAGGACCTCGCCAAGCCCTACCTGGTGGTGGACATCGGCGGCGGCTCCACCGAGTTCGTCGTGGGCGAGGACCACGTACGGGCCGCGCGGTCCGTCGACGTCGGCTGCGTGCGGATGACCGAGCGGCATCTGGTGCAGGACGGCAAGGTGAGCGACCCGCCCACCGCGGAGCAGATCGCCGCGATGCGGGCCGACATCGAGGCCGCCCTGGACCTGGCCGAGGAGTCGGTCCCGCTGCGCGAGGCGCACACCCTGGTCGGCCTGGCCGGCTCGGTGACCACCGTGTCCGCGATCGCCCAGGACCTGCCCGAGTACGACTCCGCGCGCATCCACCACTCCCGTATCTCCCGCGACCGTGTCCGCGAGATCACCGAGTGGCTGCTGCGCTCCACGCACGCCGAGCGCGCCGCGATCCCGTCCATGCACCCGGGCCGGGTCGACGTCATCGGCGCGGGCGCCCTCGTGCTGCTCGCGATCATGGAGCGGACCGGGGCCGAGGAGGTCGTCGTCAGCGAGCACGACATCCTCGACGGCATCGCGTGGTCGGTGGCGTAGCTCTCTTTTGTTACTCGTTGGTAGCTGCCGACTGAGCAGGTCGGATAACGTCTGAGCGGGACTGAGGGGCCCTCACGGGCCCCTCGGTGACGGTCGGTCGGAAAAGTTCGTGAAGTTCTTCACAAGGAATTCCGCCTCGTGGAACCGTAAAAAGGGGCCGGTTGGCCCTTCCGTGGATGCCCAGGCCGTTTGAACATGTTCAGACGGTGGATGCAACAGGGGCTCGGAAGGGGGTGCTCCAGGGGTGTTGCGAGGTGCTCACAACCACCCCGGTCGTACAGAGAGGCAGCTCACGCGGCCTTGACAACGGGTCAGACCGCCCGGGGGTTCCCCCTCGGCGCCATGACCTGCGTCACGCGGGTCGCGGAGTTTAGCACAGGGCCTGTCGGAGCTTGTGAAGGGGCGCACGAGCACCCCTCCTGGGGCGGGTGGATACTCGATGGCATGAGCACCACGGAGCGTCCCAGGATCCTCGTAGTAGGCGGTGGGTACGTAGGCCTGTACGCAGCTCGGCGCATCCTCAAGAAGATGCGCTACGGCGAGGCGACCGTCACGGTCGTCGACCCCCGGTCGTACATGACCTACCAGCCCTTCCTCCCCGAAGCCGCCGCCGGCAGCATCTCCCCTCGGCACGTCGTCGTCCCGCTGCGACGCGTGCTGCCGAAGGCGGAGGTCCTCACCGGCCGGGTCACGACCATCGACCAGGACCGCAAGGTCGCCACGATCGCCCCGCTGGTGGGCGAGGCGTACGAGCTGCCCTTCGACTACCTCGTCATCGCGATGGGCGCGGTCTCCCGCACCTTCCCGATCCCCGGCCTCGCCGAGCAGGGCATCGGCATGAAGGGCATCGAGGAGTCCATCGGCCTGCGCAACCACGTCCTCGAGCAGCTGGACAAGGCCGACTCCACGACCGACGAGGAGATCCGCCGCAAGGCGCTCACCTTCGTCTTCATCGGTGGTGGCTTCGCGGGTGCGGAGACCATCGGCGAGGTCGAGGACATGGCCCGGGACGCGGCCAAGTACTACAAGAACGTCTCCCGCGAGGACATGCGCTTCGTCCTCGTCGACGCCGCCGACAAGATCCTTCCCGAGGTCGGTCCCAAGCTCGGCCAGTACGGCAGGGAGCACCTGGAGAGCCGGGGCGTGGAGATCTACCTCTCCACCTCCATGGACTCCTGCGTCGACGGCCACGTGGTGCTGAAGAACGGCCTCGAGGTCGACTCCAACACCATCGTCTGGACCGCCGGCGTCAAGCCGAACCCGGCCCTGGCCCGCTTCGGCCTGCCCCTCGGCCCCCGCGGTCACGTCGACTGCGAGCCGACCCTCCAGGTCGCCGGCACCGACTACATCTGGGCCGCGGGCGACAACGCCCAGGTGCCCGACCTGGTCGGCCGCAAGGCGGGCAACGAGAACGCCTGGTGCCCGCCGAACGCCCAGCACGCGCTGCGTCAGGCGCGCGTCCTCGGCGACAACGTGATCTCCGGTATGCGGGGCTTCCCGCAGAAGGAGTACGAGCACGCCAACAAGGGTGCGGTGGCCGGTCTCGGCCTGCACAAGGGCGTGGCGATGATCGTCATGGGCAAGATGAAGATCAAGCTCAAGGGACGCCTCGCCTGGTACATGCACCGTGGCTACCACGGTCTGGCGATGCCGACCTGGAACCGCAAGATCCGCGTCTTCGCCGACTGGACCCTCGCCATGTTCCTCAAGCGCGAGGTCGTCTCCCTCGGCGCCATGGAGAACCCGCGCGAGGAGTTCTACGAGGCTGCCAAGCCGGCGCCGGTCGCCGCCGCCAAGACCGGCGAGAAGGCCAAGGCCTCCTGACCTCCGGTCGTCCGACAGCCCGAAGGGGCCGCCCGCCATCCGTGGTGCGGGCGGCCCCTTCGTCGTGTGCGCCGTACCGTCCCAGGGAGTCGATCGGGCCGTCAGTGGGGTGATCTCTGCACGCGCCGCCCCGGCATTGCGGGCGCGGGTGGTACAGGAGCCACGTGAGCACGCAACCGCCGCTCGGCCCGCCACCCGGCCCCCTGTTCGGGGTCCCCGGCTCCGGTCAGCCGCCTCCCCGGCGCCCCTGGTGGCTCAGGCCGCCCGCGCTCATCGGCGCTGCCGCCGCCGTGGCGGCGATCGTGGTGGGGCTCGTGATCCTGCTCGGCGGCGGCGAGCCGGGACACGAACGTGTCGAGACCGCCGCACAGGCCCGGAACCTCGCCAGGCGCGTGGCCCTGAAGCCCGCGGACTGGGGCTCCGGCTATGTGCGCAGCACCCCCTACGAAACCGGCGACGTCACGGAGTCGTTCGCCGACGCCAGCTGCTACCTCGCGGTGCAGACACCGGTGAACATGCTGGCCGCTCTGGAGCGCAACGCCCAGAGCCCGGACCGGAGGGTGGTCAACACGTCGACGGTCATCGTTCATCGGGACACCGCGTCCGCCGCGGCGGACATTGCCCGGTTCCGCACGGACGCACGGCGATGCAGGACGGAGTACGACTCCGCGAGCAAGCAGAAGTGGGTGGACGTGCGCGCGGTCGACGTTCCGGGCCTGAAGGGCTTCGACGAGGTGGGGGGCGAGGAGGGCCATCAGGTCGTCGACGAGACGGGCCTGAAGCTGGACGAGTACTACACGCAGCTCACCGGCCGCAAAGGGCAGGTCCTGATGCAGGCGACCGTCGCCCGCTCGGGCGGCCAGGGGCGCAACCGTGAGGAGGCGGTGCACGCCCTCACGCTCATGCTCAGCCGCCTGTAGCGGGCGTCGGGTCACGAGGACCGGGTGGTGGTGCCGCTCGGCAGCTGGAGGCTGCTGAGGGACTGCCGGTAGTCCGCGTCCATGGTCTTCTGCGCGTCCTTGGTGCCCAGAACCTCGATCTGGACCAGGTGGTCGCCGAGATCGACGAAGCGGGTATGACCGGCCGTGCCGTCACCGGTGGAGAGGTCCGCGTCGAGCACGGGCTGGCCGCCGTCCGTGGTGCTTTCCCGGACCTCGTGACTGGTGAGCCGGTCGTCGGCGGACCGGGAGTCCTTGTTGTAGTTGTCCAGCGCGTTCTTGAGGCTGCCCTTCAGGTCCCACTGGCCACCGCCGCGCGGCGCGTCGTAGACCACGAAGCCGATGACTCCGTAGTCGGTGCCCACCTGGTAGGTGCGGGCCTGGAAGCCGTTCACGGTGTCCTTCTGCACCTGGGCGTCCCCGGGCAACTCGGCTGTGACACCGCTCGGGTCGTCGGTGCTCTGCGTCCACCGCGTGGCGGCGTCGGCGACGGCCGCCGTGGCGGCGGCCGGGGGCGTCGCCGGAGCGGCGAAGGCACTCGTGGGCAGCAGCACGCCGCCGGTGATCACGGTGGTCGAAGCGGCGAGCAGGGCAAGGCGCCGGAACCTGGCGAGAGGGGTCATGGGAGTTCACATCCAGAAGTAGTGAGGAAGGCGCGAACGGGATGTTCTGCCTCTATTAGGACCTTCTGGTCCAAGAGGGGCATGGCCCTGGATCTCGGGACTTGACCGAACACGGTCCCCAGCGCTAACGCGGGAGTGTGACGGTTCGGCCATCGTGTCGGCAGGAGCGTGCGGAGGGGAATGACGTCGGCGTGCCGGGTCGTTTCTCTGCCAGCCGGATGGAGACGATCCAGCGGGCAGCCGATTCCTTTCACCGGAGGTGCGCCATGGCCGAAGCCGCGTCGCGGCTGAGGAGTCTTGCCGAGCAGATGCTGGGAGCCCCGCTCCCGGTGCGGCTACGAGCCTGGGACGGATCGCAGGCGGGACCGCCGGACGCGCCGACGCTCGTCGTCCGCAACCGCCGCGCCCTGCGCCACATGTTGTTCAAACCGGGCGAGCTGGGCCTCGCCCGCGCCTGGGTCGCCGGAGACCTGGGCATCGAGGGCGACCTGTACGCCGCACTCGACGCCATGGCCGCACTGGTGTGGGAACGCGGGGAGGACTCCCGCAGCCTCGCCCAGGCACTGCGCGACCCCGAGGTACGGGCCGCCGGTCGCGAGCTGCTCAAGCTCGTCGGGCCGCCGATCCCGCCCGCCCCGCCGCGCGAGGAGGTCCGCCGACGCCGTCATCTGCACACGCGGCGCAGCGACAAGGAGGCCATCAGCCACCACTACGACGTCGGCAACGACTTCTACGAGATCGTCCTCGGACCGTCGATGGTCTACTCGTGCGCGTACTGGGAGGACGGCGGCACCCTGGAGTCCGCCCAGCGCGACAAGCTCGAACTCGTCTGCGCCAAGCTCGGCCTGAAGGAGGGCCAGCGGCTGCTGGACGTCGGCTGCGGCTGGGGCTCGATGGCCATCCATGCGGCCCGTGAGCACGGCGTGAGCGTCGTCGGGGTCACGCTGTCTCAGGAACAGGCCGCGTACGCCCGTAAGCGCGTCGCGGACGAGGGCCTGACCGACCGGGTGGAGATCAGGGTCCAGGACTACCGGGACGTCGTGGACGGCCCCTATGACGCCATCTCCTCCATCGGCATGGCCGAACACGTCGGCGCCGAACGCTACCTGGCGTACGCGCGCAGTCTGTCCGCCCTGCTGAAGCCCGGCGGACGGCTGCTCAACCACCAGATCGCCCGTCGCCCGCAGCACGACGAATCCGCGTACGAGACCGACCGGTTCATCGACGCCTACGTCTTCCCCGACGGCGAACTCGCCCCGGTCGGCACCACCGTCACCCAGCTGGAGCGCGCCGGCTTCGAGGTCCGGGACGTGGAGTCGCTCCGCGAGCACTACGCCCGCACCCTGCGCCGGTGGGTCGCCAACCTGGAGGCCGACTGGGACCGCGCGGTCCGCCTCACCAGCCCCGGCCGCGCCCGCGTCTGGCTGCTGTACATGGCCGCCTGCGCGCTCGCCTTCGAACGCAACCGCATCGGCGTCAACCAGGTCCTGGCGGTCCGCACCCCGGAGCCCGGCGGGTCCGGCCTGCCACTGCGCACCCGCACCTGGAACTCCTGACCGGGCATGCCCAAGGGCCCCGCTCCGTCCCGGAGCGGGGCCCTTGGTCCGTCGTACGGCTACTCGGCCTTGATCGCCGTCAGCATGTTCAGCCGGGCCGCGCGCCGGGCCGGCCACAGCGCGGCCAGGATGCCGACCACCGCCGCCAGCAGCAGGAAGACCGTCATCCGGCCCCAGGGCAGGACCAGTTCGTACGTCGCCATCTTCGTGCCCAGCAGCTCACCGGCCGCCCAGCCGAAGAACACGCCCAGACCGATGCCCAGTACGCCGCCGAACAGGGAGATCACCAGGGACTCCAGGCGGACCATCCGCTTGACGGCGGCCCGGTCCAGGCCGATCGCGCGGAGCATGCCGATCTCCTGCGAGCGCTCGAAGACCGACATGGCCAGGGTGTTGATGACACCGAGGACCGCGACGATCACCGCCATGCCGAGCAGGCCGTAGAGCATGTTCAGCATCGTCGTGAACATCTTCGCGATGTCGTTGGAGATGTCCTGCTTGTCCTGGACCTTGATCGCCGGGTTGGAGCCGAGCGCCTTCTCCAGCCGGTCCTTGACCGAATCGGAGGTGCCGTCCGCCGTCTTGACCATGACCTGCATGTCCGAGGCGTCACTCAGGTGCGGGGTGAGGACACGGTTGTCGATCATGATTCCGTTGAGCATGTCGTTGCCCTCGTAGACCCCGGCGACGGTCAGCTTCTGCGCCTTGCCGTCCTCGTAGTGCACCGTGAACCGCGAACCGGCCTTCCAGCCGTAGTCCTTGGCCCGGCCCTGGTCCACGACCACCTGCGTGCCGCCGACCTTGAAGGCGCCGTCGGCCACCTTGAGGTCCGTCAGCTCGGCGATGGCCGGGCCGTTGACGCCGGTCAGGAACTCGGTCTGGCCGTCGACGCGGGACACGGCGTTGCGCAGCGGGCTGCTGGCGGTGACGTCGGAGTCGGCGGCGATCTTCTTCGCCACGTCGGGGGAGAGCGGGCCGCGGTTGGCCATCGAGACGACGTAGTCGGCACGGATCGCCGAGCTGGCCATCTTGTCGATCGACGTCTGCAGGCTGCCCGCCATCACCGTCATACCGGTGATCAGGGTCAGGCCGATCATCAGCGCGGACGCCGTGGCCGCCGTACGGCGCGGGTTGCGCACCGAGTTCTGGCGGGCCAGCTTGCCCGAGACGCCGAACACGCGCAGCACCGGGGCGGCGGCCGCGATCAGCGGGCGGGACAGGAGGGGGGTCAGGATGAACACGCCGATGATGAGCAGGACCGCGCCGAGACCCATCGGACCCTCGGCGGCGTCGGCGTCCATCGTGGTGGCCGCGAGGACCACCGCGACACCGGCCGCCGAGAACAGCGCGCCGAGCGTGTTGCGCAGCACCAGCGACCTGGTGGTCGCCTTGGCGTGCACGCTGCTCATCGCCGCCACCGGCGGGATCTTCGCGGCCCGGCGGCCCGGCAGCCAGGCGGCGAGCACGGTGATGACGATGCCGACCGCCAGGGCGGCCACCACGGTGCCCGGCGTGATCACCAGCGGCCCGTCCGGCACACCCGCGCCGAAGGAGCCCAGCAGGCTCCGCAGCCCCGCGCCGATGCCGACGCCGGCGACCAGACCGGTCACACCGGCGACCGTGCCGACCGCGAACGCCTCGATCAGCACCGACCGGGTGATCTGCCGGCGAGAGGCGCCGACCGCCCGCAGCAGGGCCAGTTCCCGGGTGCGCTGGGCGACCAGCATGGTGAAGGTGTTGGCGATGATGAACGTGCCGACGAACAGGGCGATACCGGCGAAGACCAGCAGCGCCTGCTTCAGGCCGCTCATCGAGGAGGAGATCTGCTGCGCCTGGTCGTCGGCGAGCTGCTTGCCGGTGGTGGTCTCCACCAGCTTCGACGGCAGCGCCTGGTCCAGCGCGGCCCGCAGCGCGGTCTGGCTGGTTCCCGCCGCCGCCTTCACGTCGATCTCGTCGTACGCGCCCTTCTTGCCGAACAGCGCCTGGGCGGTCGGCGTGTCGAAGAGGGCGAGGCTGCCGCCCGCGGCCACGTTGCCGTCGTCGGTGGTGAAGATGCCGCTGATGCGCGGGGTGAGCACCGGGCCGTCGACCGAGATGCGCACGGTGTCGCCGACCTTGTAGCCGGCGCGCTCGGCGGTCCTGGAGTCGATCAGGACCTCGCCCTTGCCGCTGGGCGCGTGGCCGCTGACCAGCGGGTAGCGGGCGTCCTTGGTGCCCCAGTAGTTGCCGCCCTCGGACTGCCAGCCGCCGCCGAGCAGCTTGCCGTCCTTGTCGGCGATCGCGGTGAAGCCGGTGACGACACCGGTGGCGGAGGCGGCGCCCGGGACCTTGCCGGCCTTGTCGAGCAGCGCCTGGGTCAGCTCGGGGGTCTTGCCGACCTGGTCGCCCTTAGAGTCCTGGTACTCGGCCGTGACGGCGACGTCGACCTGGTCGAAGCCCTTGGCGGAGCTCTTCTGGTACGCCTCGGAGATGGTGTTGGTGAAGACCAGCGTCCCGGACACGAACGCCACGCCGAGCATGACGGCGAGCACGGTCATCAGGAGCCGGGCCTTGTGCGCGAGTACGTTGCGCAGGGCGGTGCGGAGCATCAGCTGGTACGGCCCTTCGCGTCGAACTCGGGGGTCTGGGGCCGCGCGGCGGAGCCGCTGGTGTTACCGCCCCCAGGAAGACTGCGCATCAGGTCGAGCACGGAGTCGGCCGTGGGGCCGTGGATCTCGTCGACGATGCGCCCGTCGGCCAGGAAGACCACGCGGTCCGCGTAGGCCGCGGCGACCGGGTCGTGGGTCACCATGACCACCGTCTGGCCCAGTTCGCGCACGGAGTTGCGCAGGAAGCCCAGCACCTCCGCGCCGGAGCGCGAGTCGAGGTTTCCGGTCGGCTCGTCACCGAAGATGATCTCGGGCTTGGAGGCGAGCGCACGGGCGACGGCGACACGCTGCTGCTGGCCGCCGGACAGCTGCGAGGGCCGGTGGCTGAGCCGGCCGGAGAGGCCGACCATCTGGATGACCTGGTCCAGCCACGCCTTGTCGGCCTTACGGCCCGCGATGTCCATCGGGAGGGTGATGTTCTCCAGCGCGGTCAGCGTGGGCAGCAGGTTGAAGGCCTGGAAGATGAAGCCGATCTTGTCCCGGCGCAACTTGGTGAGCTGCTTGTCCTTCAGGGAGCCCAGCTCGGTGTCGCCGATCCGCACGGAGCCCGAGGAGAAGGTGTCCAGGCCCGCCACGCAGTGCATCAGCGTGGACTTGCCGGAGCCGGACGGGCCCATGATCGCGGTGAACTCGGCCTGCCGGAAGTCGACGGAGACCCGGTCCAGGGCGACCACCCGGGTCTCGCCCTGCCCATAGATCTTCGACAGCTCCGTGGCGCGTGCGGCCACGGCCGTGGTCCGGCCGGCGGTGGGTGTGGTGGTCACGGGAAGGTGCTCCTGTCGGGACGACGTCGGTTCGTGGGGACCGATCCATCGTCTCGGCCGCCGGCGCCCGTGTAGTCAGTCGCTGATCCGGTTCCGAGGGGCGACTCCGGTCGGACGGAGCGGGCCCGAGTCATACCTGGGGAGGACGGTCGCCCCTGACACCCGCGGGGTGCAGAACCGGACGACCGCCCTCGTTCGGTAGGTGAAATTCCGTCATTCCGTGTACGCGCGCGCCCACGCCACGTCACGCTATTGGCAAGTGCGGATGGCGCGTTCCGTGGGCTGATGCACCCTCAGACGTCAATAAAATAAGACAACATCGGGCTGTCCCCTCCGCTGTTCGAGGGATGCGCACCGATAGGCTCGGAACCTCGAAGCGGAGCCCATGGCCTGCCCGGATGGTGGAATGCAGACACGGCGAGCTTAAACCTCGCTGCCCCTTCGCGGGCGTGCCGGTTCAAGTCCGGCTCCGGGCACTTTCCGTCTTCGCACCCACCTCTCACATGACAGCACAACCGTTGACAGCGGTGTGCCCACAGTCGGAGACTCACGCTCGCTACTCAGTGAAAGAAATTTCACCAGACGAACAGACCGTGTGTCAGAGGACTGTGTGTCAGAGGGAAGGGAACGGCCGATGCGTACCACCGTCGGGATCATCGGAGCCGGTCCGGCCGGACTGCTGCTCGCGCGGCTGCTGCACCGCGCCGGCATCGACTCGGTCGTCCTGGAGAGCCGCGACCGCGCCTACGTGGAGCACCGGCAGCGCGCCGGGATCCTGGAGCAGGGCACGGTGGACGTGCTGCGCGAGGCCGGAGCCGGGCGGCGGATGGACCGCGAGGGGCTCAGGCACGACGGCATCGAACTGCGCTTCGACCGGCGCCGCCATCGCGTCGACTTCCCCGGACTCACCGGCGGGCGGTCCGTGATGGTCTACGCCCAGACGGAGGTCTGCAAGGACCTCATAGCCCTCCAACTGAAGGAGGGCGGCCCGCTGCTGTTCGAGGCGGAGGCGCTCGCCGTCGAGGGCGCGGAGGGCGACCGGCCGCGGATCCCCTTCTGGCACCAGGGGTGCGAGGACGTGCTGGAATGCGACTACGTCGTCGGCTGCGACGGCTTCTGGGGCGTGGCCAGAAAGGCCTTCCCGGCCGCCGTCTCCCAGGTGTTCGAACGGTCGTACCCCTACGCCTGGCTGGGCATCCTCGCCGATGTCGCCCCCTCGCACGACGAACTGGTCTACGCCCGCCACGACCGAGGCTTCGCCCTGCTCTCCATGCGCTCGCCGTCCGTCTCCCGCCTCTACCTCCAGGTGCCCGCGGACACCAAGCCCGAGGAGTGGAGCGACGACGCGATCTGGACCGAACTGGAGCGGCGCTTCGCGACCGACGACGGCTGGACGCTGGAACGCGGGCCCATCACCCAGAAGTCCGTCACCCCCATGCGCTCCTTCGTGCACGAGCCGATGCGCCACGGCCGGCTCTTCCTCGCCGGCGACGCCGCCCACATCGTGCCGCCCACGGGCGCGAAGGGGCTGAACCTGGCCGTCGGGGACGTCATGACCCTCGTCCGGGCACTCGTCCACGAGAGGGAGACCGGCTCCCCCGGCCTCCTCGACGCCTACTCGGCGACCTGTCTGCGCCGCGTCTGGCAGGCCGAACGGTTCTCCTACGACATGACGACCCTGCTCCATCGCGCCCCGGACGCCACCGACTTCGACGCCCGCCTCCAGCTGGCCCGGCTGGAACGCATCGCCTCCTCCCGCGCGGCCGAGACCGATCTGGCCGAGGCCTATACCGGCTTCCCCCTTGACTGAGCCGCCCATGGCCGGGAATGAGCCTTCCGGTTAGCGTGTTGCGCAGCACGGCAGGGGAAAGATCCTCCGCAGGTATTACGGTCGATCCTTTGCCAATCCATTACCCTTGAGGCCAAGGCCGCGCACGGTGGCCATGGAGGAGTGAAATGAGGAGCAGCAACCCGGTCTTCTCGCGACGGGGGTTCAGCCGCGACAACGGCTACGCCGGCTTCAACACCGCAGCGCAGGCCGGGTACGCACAGGGCAACCCGTACGCGCAGAACCCCTACGCCCAGAACCCGTACGGCCAGCAGAGCGTGCAGTACGGCGCCCCGCCGCAGGCCCCGGCCACCACCGGCCGGATGACGATGGACGACGTCGTCACGCATTCGGCCCTCACGCTGGGCACGGTCGTCGTGGGCGCCGTCCTCGCCTGGGTGCTGCTGCCGGTTTCGGCGACCAGCTACGGTCTCGCCTTCGGCGCCGGCATCGTCGCGATGGTCCTGGGACTGGTGCAGAGCTTCAAGCGCACCCCGTCGCCCGCGCTCATCCTGGGCTACGCCGCCTTCGAGGGCGTCTTCCTCGGCGTCATCAGCGAGATGTACAACAGCCGCTGGAGCGGCGCACCCTTCCAGGCTGTGCTCGGCACCATGGCGGTCTCGGCCGCGACCCTGCTGATCTACAAGGCCGGCTGGATCCGCGTCACGGCCCGCTACGCCCGTATCGGCATGGCCATCGCCATCGCCTTCGTCCTCGTCATGGCGGTCAACCTGCTGCTGGTCGCGTTCGGCGTCGCCGAGAACGGCGGCCTGCGCAGCATGGGCCCGCTCGGCGCGATCGTCGGCATCATCGCCATCGTGCTCGGCGCGTTCTTCCTGACCCTCGACTTCAAGCAGATCGAGGACGGCATCGCCTACGGCGCCCCGCGCAGCGAGTCCTGGTTCGCCGCGTTCGGCCTCACCATGACCCTGGTGTGGATCTACGTGGAGATGCTGCGGCTGGTGGCGATCTTCAGCAACAACGACTAGCCGACACGCCGGTCGTACGAGAGAGGGTCCCGGGTTCGCCCCGGGGCCCTCTCGGCGTCTCGGGGGGGCTTACGGGTCTCAGAGCAGCTTGCGGGCTGCCCTCCTCAGGTCGTACTCGTGGACGATCGCCTTCGCGTGGCCGTACGCGAGGTCATACTCGTGCCGGAGCCAGCTGACCTTCTCCTCGAAGCGGAACAGGGCGGGGCCTTCTTCGACGGTGCGCAGCCAGTCGGAAACCTCACGACCGGTGCAGTGGGGGATGCGGGCGAGCAGATTGCGGTGGGTCTCCTCGGAGAAGAGCTGGGACATCGGCGCCTCCGAACGCAAAGGGGATGTAAGCCGGTCCTTCACGTCACCGTGCCTGAGCGTTCGCGTATTGGCAACAGTGCGGCGCGTTACGCTCGGCGCGTGGTTGATACGACGCCCTTGACCCGAGCAGTGGATCACTTCGCCGACCGGTTGCGGGCGGCCCCGCAGAGCCGGCTCCAACGCGGCGCCGCGGCCGAGGCCTTGGCCGTGGCCAGGGAACTTTCCCGGCGGGCACAGCTGCTGGAGGAGCCCGGTACGGAGCCCCGGGAGATGCCGGACGCCGGGATGTTCGCGGCCGCCGACCAAATCATGGTGGCCGGGCACGACTTGGCGGTGCTGCTGGAGAACGCGGACCAGGTCGCCGAGGCCGTGGAGCTGGTGGAGGAGGCCCGCAAAAGAGCCGGGGTCTGACGTCAGAACGACGCGATGACGCGGTCGGCCAGGATGTAGACCGTGTCCTTGCCGCAGGCGAAGGTCAGGGTGTAGGCGCCCGAGATGCCCGAGCCGCCGAGGAGGTACGGGGTCTCGCCCTCGCGGAGAGCCGCCGCCAGGCGCTCGGCCGTCTCACGGTGGCCGGGGGTCATGCACAGGGTCGTGCCGTCGGCGAAGACGTAGACGTCGAGGGTGCCGAGGGGGCCCGGGCGGACGTCGGACAGCTCGACCTGGTCGGCGGCCAGCTGCTCCAGCGTGGTCACCGTACGCTCGTGGTCGTTCACGGCAGGCGACTGCACCGGGACGAAGTCGGGGTGCGAGGGGTGGCGGCGGCGGGCCGCGGCCAGTTCGGGGGAGTCCGTGGGGGTGCCTCCCTGGACGAAGTCCTTGGGGGAGAACTCGTCGGCCTCGGTGGACGGCTCGGACACCGGCTCCAGCGGCTCCAGACCCGCGAAGTCGGCCTGCCGGGGCAGGAACAGGTCGCTCTCGGGCAGGCCCAGCAGGGAGGGAGCGTCGGAGGCGTCGCGGGCCTCCTGGGCGGCCCAGAACGCACGGGCCTCGGCCAGCTCGCGCTCACGCTCCTCGGCGAGCGCCTCGGCCACGGCCGCGCGTATCTCGTCCGTGTCGGTGGCCGTGCGGGCCGCGGGGAGCAGCGCGCCCAGGGCTGCGGCCTGGTTCTCGGCGAGCTGGGCCTGCAGCTCCGTGAGCTGGCGGCGCAGCTTCAGGACGGTGCGCAGGACGGCGACGCCCACGGCGCCCGTGGCGACCGTGGTGAGCAGCAGGGCGATCGGCATGGCGCTCACTGACGTACTCCCAGGTTCAAAGTCGACCCCCGACTTCCTACATCAGCTTGAAGGGCGGACTAAGCAGCTGTCAGTGCGTAACGTCACGAAACGGACAGGACTTTGGGCTTGAGGTTTCGCCCGTCACCGCGCTGACCTGCGCTGACCTGCAGTGATACCCCCAGCGAGGGAGATAGGTCACATCCTGGGGGAGATTGGATCACAAAAAGACCCAGAACCCGGGTGTTTTCCGGGTTCTGGGTCGTTTCCTGACCTTCCGTACCCGCTCGGCTACCGAGGGTGGATCAGGTCAGCTGAGGCGCTCGATGACCATGGCCATGCCCTGGCCGCCGCCGACGCACATCGTCTCCAGGCCGAACTGCTTGTCGTGCCACTGCAGCGAGTTGATGAGCGTGCCGGTGATGCGGGCGCCGGTCATGCCGAAGGGGTGGCCGACGGCGATGGCGCCGCCGTTGACGTTCAGCTTGTCGAGGTCGATACCGAGGTCACGGTAGGAGGGGATCACCTGGGCGGCGAAGGCCTCGTTGATCTCGAACAGGTCGATGTCGTCGACGGTCAGGCCGGCGCGCTGCAGGGCCTGCTTGCTCGCCTCGACCGGGCCGAGGCCCATGATCTCGGGGGAGAGGCCGGAGACGCCGGTCGACACGATGCGGGCGAGCGGGGTCAGGCCCAGCTCGCGGGCCTTGGTGTCGCTCATGATGACCAGCGCGGCCGCGCCGTCGTTCAGCGGGCAGCAGTTGCCGGCCGTGACCAGGCCGTCCGGGCGGAAGACCGGCTTGAGGCCCGACACGCCCTCCAGGGTGACGCCGGGGCGCGGGCCGTCGTCCTTGCTGACGACCGTGCCGTCGGGGAGGGTCACCGGGGTGATCTCGCGCTCCCAGAAGCCGTTCTTGATGGCTTCCTCGGCGAGGTTCTGCGAGCGGACGCCGAACTCGTCCATCTCCTGGCGGGTGACGCCCTTCCAGCGGGCCAGGTTCTCGGCGGTCTGGCCCATCGAGATGTACGCGTCCGGGACCAGACCGTCCTCACGCGGGTCGTGCCACGTGGTGCCCTCCTGCTCGGCGACGGCGGCGGTACGGGCCTCGGCCTCGGCGAAGAAGGGGTTGTGCGTGTCCGGGAGGCCGTCGGAGCTGCCCTTGAAGAAGCGGGACACCGTCTCGACACCGGCCGAGATGAAGACGTCGCCCTCGCCGGCCTTGATGGCGTGCAGGGCCATGCGGGAGGTCTGCAGCGAGGAGGAGCAGTAACGGGTGATCGTGCAGCCCGGCAGGTGGTCCATGCCCATCTGTACGGCGACGATGCGGCCGAGGTTGTGGCCCTGCTCGCCGCCGGGGAGGCCGCAGCCGAGCATCAGGTCGTCGATGTCCCGCGGGTCCAGCTCGGGGATCTTGGCGAGCGCCGCCTGGATGATGGTGGCGGTCAGGTCGTCGGGGCGCAGGTCCTTGAGGGAACCCTTGCCGGCGCGGCCGATGGGGGAGCGGGCGGTCGAGACGATGACGGCTTCGGGCATCACGGCTCCAGTGGGCGTTCGGATGTTTGGCGGGCCGGTTGGGAAGTTACCCGTACGTATGGCCCAGGTCACCGGTGTCGTGGTGTGACACTGGCCGCAATTTACTAAGCGCTTGCTTGGCGGTGGCTGGCCTCCCTGGGCGCTCCCGCCCCCTGGACCCCCGGCCTATGCCCACCCACCACCCGTCTCGGTGGGCAGAAAAGCGAGGTAGGAAACGGGGGTCTGGGGGCGGAGCCCCCAGACGGTCACGAGGACGGAGTTGCAGGCTCGGCCTCGGGTACGCGGCGGCGCCGCCTGCGCTTGAGCAGTGCCCAAGGCCCCCGCGGACCGGTTGGCATCGCCGCCGTGACCTCCGTGCCCGCCTCCGACGCCGCCTCGGCCGCAGCCCGTGCAACCGGCAGGAAGCCCTCGCGACGGAACACGTCGGGCCGCTCCTCCTCCGCCGGCCACAGCCCCAGCGCCGCACACACCGTGGGCAGTATCGCCATCGCCGCCGTCGCGTACCCCTCCGCCGAGGGGTGGTAGTTGTCCGGCCCGAACAGCTCCCGCGGATTCGCCTCGAACTCGGGCCCGAGCAGATCACCGAGCGACACGGTCCGCCCGCCCTGCTCCACCACCCCGATCGTCTGCGCCGCCGCCAGCTGCCGCGAGGCCCGCCGGGCCAGCCACCGCAGCGGCTGCTGCACCGGCTCGATGGTGCCGAGGTCGGGACACGTGCCGACCACCACCTCCGCGCCGGCCGTGCGCAGCCGTCGTACCGCCGCCGACAGGTGCCGTACCGAACGCGTCGGCGGCATCCGGTGCGTGACGTCGTTCGCGCCGATCATGATCACGCAGATGTCGGGGAGTGGATAGGGGGACGAGAGCACCAGCGCCACCTGGCGGTCCAGGTCGTCCGACTGCGCCCCCGGCAAGGCCACGTTCCGCAGCTCCACCGCGCGCTCGGCCACCGCGGACAATCCCGACGCCAGCAGCGCTCCAGGTGTCTGTCCCGCCCGGTGCACCCCCTGTCCGGCCGCCGTCGAGTCGCCGAGCATGCACAGCCTGAGCGGCGGTTCACCGGGGAGGTCGTACGAGGTGCCGTACACGCCTTCGGCCACCGGCACCCGTCCGCCGCTGCCGTTGCCCACGTGGCGCCGGGCCAGCCGCACCTCCGCCAGTAACAGGCCGACGGCGGCTGCCCCGACCAGCCCGACCCCGCCACCGCCGTACGCCGCTCCGGCCGCGATACGCCGGGCCACTCTCGCCCTCGACATGCTCGTCATGCGTCGCCGCCACCTCCTCGTAGCCGTACATCCACTCCTTGCCCCGTACAGCCCGTGCGTCAATCTCAACGGGGAGTGAACGCCCGCCCCACGTCACCCAGGGGCCTTAGGCTGGCGGGACCACAGACGACCACTGTTTTTTTGCAAGCAACCGGAGACAACGGTGCAATTCCACGACTCGATGATCAGCCTCGTCGGCAACACCCCGCTGGTGAAGCTCAACAGCGTGACCAAGGGCATCCAGGCCACCGTCCTGGCCAAGGTGGAGTACTTCAACCCGGGCGGCTCCGTGAAGGACCGCATCGCCCTGCGCATGATCGAGGCCGCCGAGCAGAGCGGCGAGCTCAAGCCGGGCGGCACCATCGTGGAGCCGACCAGTGGGAACACCGGCGTCGGGCTCGCCATCGTGGCCCAGCAGAAGGGCTACAAGTGCATCTTCGTGTGCCCCGACAAGGTGAGCACCGACAAGATCAACGTGCTGCGGGCGTACGGCGCGGAGGTCGTGGTCTGCCCGACCGCCGTCGCTCCTGAGCACCCGGACTCGTACTACAACGTCTCCGACCGGCTGGTCCGCGAGACGCCGGGCGCCTGGAAGCCCGACCAGTACTCCAACCCCAACAACCCGCTCTCGCACTATCACTCGACCGGCCCCGAGCTGTGGGAGCAGACCGAGGGGAAGATCACCCACTTCGTGGCGGGCGTGGGCACCGGCGGCACCATCTCCGGCACCGGCCGCTACCTGAAGGACGTCAGCGACGGCAAGGTCAAGGTCATCGGCGCCGACCCCGAGGGCTCGGTCTACTCCGGCGGCTCCGGCCGGCCGTACCTGGTCGAGGGCGTGGGCGAGGACTTCTGGCCCACCGCCTACGACCGGACCGTGGCCGACGAGATCGTCGCCGTGTCCGACAAGGACTCCTTCCAGATGACCCGGCGCCTCGCCAAGGAGGAGGGCCTGCTGGTGGGCGGCTCCTGCGGCATGGCCGTCGTGGCCGCGCTGGAGGTCGCCGAGCGACTGGGCCCGGACGACGTCGTCGTCGTGCTGCTCCCCGACAGCGGGCGCGGCTACCTCAGCAAGATCTTCAACGACGAGTGGATGGCCGACTACGGCTTCCTGGAGGACGAGGGCCCCAGCGCCCGCGTCGCCGACGTCCTCAGCGACAAGGAGGCCGGCTCCATCCCGTCCCTGGTGCACATGCACCCGGAGGAGACCGTCGGCCAGGCCATCGAGGTGCTGCGCGAGTACGGCGTCTCGCAGATGCCGGTCGTCAAGCCGGGCGCCGGCCACCCGGACGTGATGGCCGCCGAGGTCGTCGGGTCGGTCGTGGAACGGGAGCTGCTGGACGCCCTGTTCAACAAGCGGGCCTCGCTCGACGACCCGCTGGAGAAGCACATGTCCTCCCCGCTGCCCCAGGTCGGCTCCGGCGAGCCGGTCGGCGACCTGATGTCGGTGCTGGGTTCGGCGGACGCGGCGATCGTCCTGGTCGAGGGCAAGCCGACCGGAGTGGTCAGCCGGCAGGACCTGCTGGCCTTCCTGGCCAAGGGCGGGAACAAGTAGCAAACCTGCGGTGTACTGCCCGTGGCCGCGGCGAACTTGCGGTGACCGTTCCCGATCGAGCGGTTTCGGAAGTGGTACGAGCGTGTCACGTGCGCGCAGCACCCGCTTAACACGGGTCAGGCAGATTAGTGGGTGTCGGCAGGGCGGGAGCGGCTCCCCGCCCCGGCCGGCGCCGAACGGCGCCAAGGACCTCCGGAGCGGCTCCCGGACCTCCATGGACGCCTAGGACGCGCAAGCCCGGCCCTGACCCGGCCCGCGTCCCTCGCGGGGACCGCCGTCGTCCCGCCCCCCGGTAACGGGGGTGCGGCGGTCCCCGCATTATTTTCTTCAGCATTTTCCTCAGCGGGCGTGGTCCGATTCCCAACTGCCCAGCAGTGCCAGGCGCTCCGCCGTCTCCGACCCCGGCTCAGGGGTGTACACCACGATCGTCTGCTCCGGGTCCGCCGGGACGGTCAGCGTCTCGTACGGGAGGGTGAGCAGGCCCACCACGGGGTGCCGGACGCGCTTCACGCCGTACGCGCACTCCTTGACCTCGTGGTCGGCCCACAGCCGGCGGAAGTCCTCGCTCTTGAGGGAGAGTTCGCCGACCAGGGCGCACAGCGCGGCGTCGTCGGCGTACCGGCTCGCGCCGATGCGCAGGTTGGCCACGGTCTGGGCGGCCACCGCGGCCCACTCGGGGTAGAGGTCCCGGGCGGCGGGGCCGAGGAAGACCTGGCGCGGCATGTTGCGTTCGTCCGGTGCCATGCGGCTGAAGCCGCCCACCGCGTCGCCGAGCGCGTTCCAGGCGAGCACGTCCATGCGGCGGCCCAGCACGAACGCGGGCGTCCGCTCCATGCTGTCCAACAGCAGCTGTACGCCCGGCCGTACCCGGGGCGCGGCCGGACGGCGCTCGCGGCGCCCGCGCGGCCGGGCCACCGTACGCAGGTACGCGTGCTCGGTCTCGTCCATGCGCAGCACCCGCGCGATCGCGTCCAGCACGGCGTCCGAAACGCTCGGGCCCCGGCCCTGCTCCAGGCGGATGTAGTAGTCCACGCTCACGCCCGCGAGCTGCGCCACCTCCTCGCGGCGCAGGCCCGGTACGCGGCGCCGCCCGTGCACGGGCAGCCCCACCTCCTCGGGCTGGATGCGGGCGCGGCGCGAGCGCAGGAAGTCTCCGAGGTCCCCGTCCATGGGGTCGATCGTAGGGGAGCGGCGGTCTCCCAACCTGGTACTGGCAGACCCAGGAAAAGCGCATCCCTGGGTACGGCCGCCGGACCCGGCGAGCGTGGTGCCAGCCGCCGGGGAGACGCCCCGGCACCCGACCGGGGAGAACACCCATGTCGTACGAGAACCTGTCCGGCCGTACCGCCGTCGTCACCGGAGCCGCCAGCGGCATCGGCGAGGCCGTCGCCCGGCAACTGGCCGCGCAGGGCGCCCGGGTGGCGCTGCTCGCCCGGCGCGCGGACCGGCTGGAGACCGTCGCCGGGAAGATCCGGGCCGAGGGCGGCGAGGCGCTGGTGGTGGCCGCGGACGTCACCGACGACGCGTCCGTCGAGGCCGCCCGGGACCTGGTCCACGAGACCTACGGGCCCGTCGACCTCGTCGTCAACAACGCCGGGGTGATGCTGCCGAACCCCGTCGACGACGGCCGGCTCGACGAGTGGCAGCGCATGCTCGACACCAACGTGACAGGCGTGCTGCGGGTCATCCGCGCCTTCACCGCCGACCTGGTCGCAGCGGCCGCCGAGGGCCGCACCGCCGACCTGGTGAACGTGTCGTCCATCGGCGCCCACGTCACCTTCCCCAACTACGCGGTGTACGGCGCCACGAAGGCCGCCGTCACCTACCTCTCGCAGTCCCTGCGCACCGAGTTGGGGCCGCGCGACGTACGGGTCACCAACATCGAGCCGGGGCTCACGCAGACCGAGCTGAAGGCGCACGTCGGCAACGCGGAGCTGTCCGGGCAGCTGGACGGCATGCTCCAGGCGATCGGGAGCCTTGCGGCGGCGGAGGTCGCGGACGTCGTCGCCTACGCCACCAGCCGCCCCCGGCACGTCAACCTGCGCCAGATCATGGTGCTGCCGACCCGGCAGGCCTGAGCCCGGTGACGTCGGTCCTCTCAGTCGTCTTGGGAGTACCGATGTCACCGGGCTCACGCGAGTCCAGTGCGCTCATGCGGTTCACCGCCGGGGAGCGGTCGCGTTCACCGCACTGGGGACAACCGTTCCTGGACAGTGAGCGGGAGTGAACCCGAGCACTGGCACGCCCCGAACGGTCTTGGGCGCACTGGTCGTCCGCTTTCGCAACCGGGCGGCGACACGGATCCCGTCCGTGGTCCGGCCCCGGAAGGGCGGAGTCCCTCACGACCTGGCCATATGAGCACGGCCAGAGGCGACGGGGAAGCCCTGAACCATCTCGCTGGTGGAGCAGGGGCCCCGCACGCTGGACCGCACCCGGCGTCCCAGATCGCACGCTCACGCTACGCCGTTGCCCCTCCGGCACCGCAAGCCAGCGAGCCGACCATCACACGATCGAGTTACCGGCGAACAGTTGGCGCTCACCGATGCCGCTGGCGTTCGCGGCCGTGAGCACCCCGCAGGACTCCAGGACCCTGAGGTGGTCCAGGTCCACCCCGCTGATCCGGACGTCCACGCCCCGCCCGCGCAGCTCGGCGACCGCCTCCTTCAGCGCCAGCGCGCCGGTCGCGTCCACCGCCGTGAGACCGGACAGCCGCAGGTCGACCGCCGAGACCCCGTCGTGCAGGTCGGCGAGCCCGCACCGGAAGCGGTGGGCGGCGGCGAACAGCAGCGGGCCGTCGAACCGGTAGGTCACCGTGCCCGCCTCGCCCGGCAGTTCGTCGGCGGCGGCCGGGGTGAGCCGGGTGCCGCGCATCGCCGCGCGCAGCGCCAGCAGCACCGAGACGCCGAGGCCGATCAGCATCGCCCGCACCAGGTCCAGGGCGAGCGTGGCACCGGCGGTGAGGACCAGCACCAGCGCGTCGCCGCGGGTGGCCCGGGCCATCGCCCGTACCGCGTCCCGCTCCACCATGCGCACGGCCGTCGCCAGCAGCACCCCGGCCAGCGCGGCCAGCGGGATGCGGCCCACCAGCGGGGCGGCGACCGCCGCGATCCCGGCGAGGATCACCGCGTGCGCGAGCGCGGCCAGCCGGGAGGCGGCGCCGGTGCGGACGTTGACCGCCGTGCGGGCGATGGCGCCGGTGGCCGGGACCCCGCCGAACAGCGGGGCGGCGAGGTTGGCGATGCCCTGCCCGAACAGTTCCTTGGACGGGTCGTGCCGTTCGCCGGGCCGCATCCCGTCGGCGACCGACGCCGACAGCAGGGACTCCAGTGCGGCCAGCGCGGCCACCGCGGCGGCCGGGGCGAGCAGGGAGGGGAGACGGGAGAGGTCCAGGAAGGAGAGGGAGGGCGCCGGCAGGGACGCGGGGAGGGTTCCGATGCGGGTGACGGACAGGTGCAGCGCCTCGGCCGCGCCGGTGGTCGCGGCCACCGCGACGAGGGAGAAGGGCACGGCCGGCCTCCAGCGGGCGCCGGCCAGCACGAGCGCCGCCGCGCCGGCCGCGAGCAGCAGCGCCGGCCAGTGCGGGACGCGCCCGAACTCCCGCGCCGCCCGGGCGGCGACCACGGCGACCTGCTCGCCGTGCGGGGTGGGCACGCCGAGCGCGGCCGGCACCTGCTGGAGGGCGATCACACAGGCGATGCCGAGGGTGAAACCGGCGGTCACCGGCGCGGGGACGTACGCCATCGCCGCGCCCGCCCGGGCGAAGGCGAGGAGCAACAGCAGGACGCCCGCCATCAGGCCGACAGTGAGGACGCCGTCGGCGCCGTAGCGGTGCACGATCGGCACGAGGACGACGGTCATCGCGCCGGTCGGGCCGCTGACCTGGCGGGCGCTGCCGCCGCACAGCGCGGCCAGCGCACCGGCGACGACCGCCGTGGTCAGCCCGGCGGCGGCACCGAGTCCGGAGGTGACGCCGAAGCCGAGGGCCAGGGGCAGGGCGACGACGGAAACGGTCAGCCCGCACAGCAGGTCGCGGCGCGGGGACCGGGTCATGGAGCGGAGGTCGGCGGGGGAGGGCAGGACGGACCGGGCTCGGTTCAGGTTCATGGCTTCTTCGGGGGGTGGGTTCAGGGCAGCAGGGACACGAGCCCCGTGTCGAGGTCGGAGCGGGCGGCCACGACGTGGGCCGAGGTGAAGGCCGGGTCGGCGCGGATCGCGTCCCGGACCCAGACCGTGTGGGCGCGCATGGTGTGCTCGGCCCAGTCGCCGGTCAGCGCCCGGGTGCGGCGGGCGGCGGGGGCGATCTCGTCCACCAGCAGTTCCAGGTGGCCCGGCACCGGCGCCCCCGTGCGCAGATGGTCCAGCGTGGCGGCGACGGCCCCGCAGCGCTCGTGCCCGAGCACCAGCACCAGCGGGACGGCCAGCTCCTGGACGCCGTACTGGATCGAGCCGAGCACGGCCTCGTCCAGCACCTGGCCGGCGGTCCTTATGCACAGCACGTCGCCGAGTCCGAGGTCGAAGACCAGCTCCGGCGGCACCCGGGAGTCGATGCAGCCGACGATCACCGCGAACGGGTGCTGTGCGGCGGCCAGCAGGTGGCGCCGGCCGGGGCTGTCGTGCGGGTGGCGGGGGTGGCCGGCGGCGTGGCGGCGGTTGCCCGCGAGGAGTTCGTCGAGGGCGGTGTGCGCGGTGTGCGCGGTGCTCGGAGGGTGGGGACGGGGACGGGGGGCGGCCGTCGCCGGGGCGGCGGTCAGGGCGGTGACGGCGGCGGCCGTCAGGAAGGCCCTGCGGTTGGAGGTCATGACGCTTCCTCAGGAGTCTTGCCAGTAGCGCACGTTCACCGTAAGCAGCCGTGCCGTCACCCTGAGTGTCGGTTTAACGACACTTGGCTGTTTCGTCGTCGGATCATCGCCACGGCGATACCGCCCCTTGCCCGGCTGCATAACCTCATGCAGAGTTCTTGGTGTGTGAATAGCCGAGGGGGGTCCAGCCTTGCTGTCGTACGCTCGCAGCGTCGGTCTGGAGGGGGAGCACGGCATGAGCGTGGACAGGAGTACCGGTGTGACGTCCGAGGCGACGACCGAGGTGGCTTCCGAGGCCATGTCCGCTGTGGCGGACAGCCCGGCCGCCCGGCTGCAGGTGCTCTTCGAGGGGCGCCGGCTCACGCCCACCCAGCGCCGCATCGCGCACAGCATGGTGCGCCGGGCCGCCGACGTGCCCTTCCTGTCCAGCGTGGAGCTGGCCGAGCTGGCCGGGGTCAGCCAGCCGTCGGTGACCCGGTTCGCGGTCGCCCTCGGCTTCGACGGCTATCCCGCGCTGCGCAAGCACCTGCGCGAGGTCGTGCCCGCCGAGCCGGCCGCGGAGGCGGGCTCCTTCAACGAGTACCAGCAGGCCGTCGAAGCGGAGATCGAGAATCTCAAGCACCTCGCGGAACTGCTCGCCGACCCCCGCCCGGTGCAGCGGGCCGGCCGGGTCCTGGCCGCCTCCCGCCCGCTGCCGGTGCTCGGGCTGCGCGCCGCCGCCTCCCAGGCGTACGGCTTCGCGTACTTCGCCGCCAAGGTCCACCCGGACGTCCGGCTGCTCAACGAGGGCGGCACGATGATCCACGACCGCATCGACGCGGCCGTCCGTGCGGGCGCCTCCGCCCTGCTGTGCTTCGCGCTGCCCCGGCATCCGCGCGAGGTCGTCGACACCCTCGCCTACGCCAAGGAGGCAGGCCTGACCGTCGTCACGGTCGCCGACTCCGCCTTCGCACCCGTCGCCAAGTACTCCGACCTGCTGCTGCCCGCCGCCGTCGGCACCGGGCTCGCCTTCGACACGGCGTGCGGGCCCATGCTGCTCGGGCGGGTGCTGCTGGAGGCGATCTGCGACGACCTGCCGGAGGCCCAGGCCCGGCTGGAGGAGTTCGACACGCACGCGGCGGCCCGCGGACTGTTCGTCGAATAGGCGGAAGAGGCCGAAGAGGCCGAAGAGGCCGAATAGATCGAAGAGGCCGAAGAGGCTGAACGGTCAGGCGCGCTCTCAGACTCGTCTCACCTTCGCTCGTTACCGTGCCCGGCCGACAGCACTGTGCCGGAACGACGAGGAGGCGGATCGTGGCGCGTGGAGGACAGGGGCTGGCCCGGGTGGCCGTCGTCGTACGGGCCGGGGCCGCACCGCTGTGGTGGTTCGGGGTGTTCGCCGCGGGGATCGGGGTCCTGCTGCCCGGGGTGACCGGGCGCCGGATCGGCGTGCTCGCGGGGGCCGCGCTGTTCCTGATCACCGCCGCCGTCGTGGCGCTGGTCCGGCGCAGGCGGTACGCCGCCCTCGCCCGCGGGGCCGCCCGTGCGGGCAAGTTCGACGTCCTTCAGGACCGGGCGGTGACCGTGCGCACCTGGCGCCGGGGACACCGCTGGTGGCTGCTGCTCGCCTTCGCCGTCGCGTTCGGCAGCTCCTTCGCCGTGCCCGCGGCCGGGGGCATGCTGCTCGCCGGGGCCGGCACCGGGCTGCGGCTGAAGGCCGCCTGGCTCGGGCGGCGCGAGCGGGCCGAGGACACCCTGCTGTGGGTGCGGGTCGACTGGCTCGACCGGCGGGGCGGGAGCCCGGCGGGCACGGCCGTCAAGGGCCTGCGCGGCACGGGCCTCGCGGCCGGCGACGCGGCTCCGGGCGGAACCCGCCGCCGCGCCGCGGCGCTCGTCTGACGGGCCCCTAGACCTCCAGGTCCGCCTCGATCTTCTTCAGCTGGTGGCGGGCCATCGCCAGGTTGGCCCGGGCGGAGTCCAGGACCAGGTAGAGGAACAGGCCGTTGCCGCCGCGGCCCTTGAGCAGGCGGATCAGGTGGTACTGGTCCGACAGCGTGATCAGGATGTCCTCGATGTCGCCCTTGAGGCCCAGGTGCTCCATCGTGCGCATCTTGGCGCGGATCACGTCCGTGTTGCCGGCGGCGGCCACGTTCATGTCGAAGCCCTTGCTGCCGCCCATCGCGCCCAGCGCCATGCCGCTGGTGTAGTCGACGAGCGCGACGCCGGTGGCGCCCTCGATGGAGGTCAGCGCCTCTTTCAGTGCGGTTTCGGAGTTGGCCATGGTGGTCCTCTCAGCTGTCGGTTGCGGTGCGCGCCTCGGTCGTGGTGCGTGGCGCGCGCGGTGTTCTGGTCCGTGGTGCGGGTGCGGCCTTGGTGGCCGGCCGGGTGGCTGTTGCGGCGGCTTCGGCGGCGTCGAGCAGTTCCCCGACGAGGGCGGCCGAGCGGCGGCCCTCCAGATGCAGCCGGCCGACGTTGACCCGGTCCTGGGCGAGCAGCGTCAGCACGGCGGTGCGGCCGGCCGCGTAGGTGGCGACGTAGCCGTTCTCGCCGCGCACCAGCAGTTCCCGGAAGCCGGCGTTCCCGGTGGCGTCGGCCATCCGTACGGCGATGCCGAGCGCGGCCGCGGTGAGTGCCGCCAGCGCCTCCGGGTCGACACCGGGGGTGTCGTGGGCGACGGCGAGACCGTCGACGCCGGCCGCGAGGGCGCCGGTGAGCTGCGGCACGCGGGTCCGCAGCCGACGCAGCTCGTCCAGGACGGAGTCGAGGTCCTGTGCGGACACCATCAGCTCTCTCCTCTCGGCGGGTTGGTGCCGTTCAAAGCGCCTCCAGCGCATCCCTGAGCCTCTTCAGCAGCGCGATGTCGGGGTCGGTGACCGTGAGCGGGGGAGCCGGGGGGACCGGCGGCGGGGCGGGGGCCACGGGTATCGGCCTGAGGAGTCCGGCCGCCGCGAGGCGGCGTACGTCCACCAGCGTGTGGAACGCCTGTCTGCCCAGGTCGCGGGCGATCTCCGGGGCCGTGCGGACGCCGTCCACCCGGTCCAGGACCGCCTGCCGGCGGGGGGTGACCGGCGCCGGCGCGGCCGGGTCGGCGCGGATCAGCGGCGCGTTGTCGGCCGCCGGGTCCGGCCACAGGCGGTGCAGCAGCAGCCGGCGGCGCAGCGTCTCGCGCTCCAGCGCGATGACCGGAACCGAGGGCAGCGGGCCGAGGCGGGGCGCGCGGGCGTACCGGAAGCGGCCCGGGGCGCTGCTCGGCGACAGGGCGAAGTACCCGGCGTCGTACAGCGCGTCCAGGTGGCACAGCTCCAGCGCGCCCTCCGGCAGCAGCCCGGCGTCCAGCAGCAGCCGGGCCGCGTCCGCCGGGCCGTCGGCCTGCGCGGCAGCCCGCTGCCAGGCGGTCGTGGCCAGGGTGCCGTGGGCCGTGAGGAGCACGTCGAGACCTGGGGCATGGGGGCTCTCGGCGTGCACCACCCGGCCCTCGGCGAGGTGCAGGGCGCCGTGCTCGCGGACGAGGATGCCGGTGGCCTGCTCCTCGGCGAGCCGCCGGAGCATCGGGGACAGTGCGCCCGCCGTGCGGTCCCGGGCCGCGGCCTTGTCCCGCACCGGCAGCGGCGGAGGCGTTTCGACCATCGTCATCCCAGCACCAACCGGGCGGCCATCTCGCCGAGCCGGATCCGGGCGAGGGCGAGATTGCCCTCCGCCCGGCCCAGCCACAGGTGCAGGAAGACGCTGCTGTCGAAGGACGTGTCCACGAACCGCAGCAGGTGGTAGCTGTCGTGGTTGCTGACGATCACGTCCTCGACGGGCGGGCCGACGTCGTCGCCGTCCCCGGCCGCGAAGGCGCCGTGCTCGGCGGCCAGCCGGGCCAGTTCGGCGGCCTCGGCCGCGGTGGTCTCGTGGTCACCGCCGGGGGCGTCCCCGACGGTGCCCAGGGCCAGTCCGCTCGTCCAGTCCACCAGGGAGGCTCCCCGGGCACCGGGCAACCGCATCGCTTCCAGCAAGCACTCGTCGATTCCGGGCACCCTGGCTTTCCTCCCGCCTGTGACTCCGGTTGAGTGACAGGGACACTACGCACCGTGTGTGCGAGAGGTGAGTGCTTTGGCATTTTCCGGTGGAACATGCGTCCGGCGTACTAATGTGGGTCAACTGACGGCTGCTTCCGGGCAGTTGACCCAGTTGTTCGAGATGCGCCCGGGGTGCGTCAACGGCTCCCGGACGCGCGCAGGGTGGTGAGTGCGGACGCATGCGCCCCGCCGGACTCGGCCACGACCTCCGCCACGGTCTGCGGCTCCCGCACGGTCGCGAAGGCCACACCTCCCGTGCCGTCGGGCGTGAAGCCGTAGATCCCCGGGCGGGCGAGGGAGTTGTAGGCGTAGTGGTGGGCGAAGTAGTACGCGCCCGTGTCCAGCGCCGCCGCGTAGTCGCCCTGCTCCAGCAGGGGCAGCGTGCGGCCCTCGGCGAGCAGGTCGCCCGAGAAGCAGGCCGGGCCGGCCACGTCCTGCACCACCTCGGGGCCCGACCGGGGCCGCCCCTTGGCGTCGTACGCGGCGATCCGCAGCGGCCACGCCCCGGGCGCGTACACGGTCCGCGTGGCCACCTGCACGCCCGCGTGCGTCACCGCGATCCGCCGCCCGCCGGAGCGTTTGGTGTACTCCACCCGCGCCACCACCGTGCCGTGCCTGGCCAGCAGCGACCGCCCGAACTCGGTCACCAGTCCGTACCGCCCGTCGAACAGCCCCGGCACCTCCTCGGCCAGCAGCCGCGCGTACTGCGCGTACGTCGGCGCCGTCGCCTCCGCCGTGAAGTCGACCGGCAGCCCGCCGCCGATGTCGAGCGTGTCGATCTGCCGTCGCCCGATCCGCGCGTTGATCTCCTCCGCGAGCGCGTACGTCTCCGCCACGCCCCGCGCCAGCAGCGACAGCGGGATGCCCTGCGAACCGGTGTGCGCGTGCAGCCTGGTCAGCCACGGCCGGTCCGCGTACGCCCGCACGACCCACTCCCGGGCCCCCTCGTCGCGCAGCGCCACCCCGAACTTGGAGGTCTCCGTCGCCGTCGAGGTCGCCCCGATGGTGCCGCCGCCGATCTGCGGGTTGACCCGGATGCCGAGCGGCGACCGGCCGGGGGTCGACCCGACGAGGGCGTCGAGCCGGTCCAGCTCCTGCGGGTTGTCCGCGTTGACGGCGACGCCCAGCGCGAGCGCCTCGCGCAGCTCGGCCGGGGTCTTGGCGGGCGAGTCGAGCACCGTCCGGTCCGGCGGCACCCCCGCCGCCCGTGCCAGCGCCAGCTCGCCCGGGCTCGCCACCTCCGCGCCGATGCCTTCCTCGTGCAGCAGGCGCAGCACCGGCACCAGCGGGGTCGCCTTCACCGCGAAGGCGTGCAGCACCGGCGTCCCCGGCGCCGTGACCGCGTCGAACGCCGCCCGCAGGGCCGCCGCCGACTCCCGGATGCCGGTGACGTCCAGCAGCGCCACCACGGCCGCGTCCGGCCCCAGCAGCCCCTGCTCCACCGCGCCGCGCACCGCCTCGTCCCGCCGGGCGGCCCGCTCCCGGGCCTCGCTGTCGGTGTCCTGGTCCACGACCTGTCCTCCTGTCGCCCTGCCCCAGTGTTCGGGTGATTCCAGCCAAACACCCGCGACGCGCTGACGGGGTGCCGCCGATGTATTGACTAGTTCTATTCAGGAAGTCAGGATGTGAATAGAGATAGCAACAGGAGGAGGCAGACGATGTCGGGACCCCGCCCCGTACGAGCACCGCGCGGCACGGAACTGAGTGCCCTGGGATGGCAGCAGGAAGCCGCTCTGCGGATGCTGCAGAACAACCTCGACCCCGAGGTCGCCGAGCACCCCGACAAGCTCGTCGTCTACGGCGGCACCGGCAAGGCCGCCCGTGACTGGCGCTCCTTCGACGCGATGGTGCGCACGCTGCGCACCCTCAAGCAGGACGAGACCATGCTGGTCCAGTCCGGCCGCCCGGTCGGCGTCATGCAGACCCACGAGTGGGCCCCGCGCGTCCTCATCGCCAACTCCAACCTGGTCGGCGACTGGGCCAACTGGGAGGAGTTCCGCCGTCTGGAGGCCCTCGGCCTGACCATGTACGGCCAGATGACCGCCGGTTCCTGGATCTACATCGGCACCCAGGGCATCCTCCAGGGCACCTACGAGACCTTCGCCGCCGTCGCCGCGAAGAAGTTCAACGGCACCCTCGCCGGGACCATCACCCTCACCGCCGGCCTCGGCGGCATGGGCGGCGCCCAGCCGCTCGCCGTGACCATGAACGACGGCGTCGCCATCTGCATCGACTGCGACCCGCGCGCCATCGAGCGCCGCATCGAGCACCGCTACCTGGACGTCAGGGCCGACAACCTCGACCACGCGCTCCAGCTGGCCACCGAGGCCCGTGACCAGCGCAAGCCGCTCTCCATCGGCGTCCTCGGCAACGCCGCCGAGCTGGTCCCGCAGCTGCTCGCGATGAACGCCCCGATCGACATCGTCACCGACCAGACCTCCGCCCACGACCCGCTGTCCTACCTGCCGGTCGGCGTGGACTTCGAGGACATGGCCGACGCCGCCGCCAAGGACCCGGCCGGCTTCACCACGCGAGCCCGTGAGGCGATGGCGAAGCACGTCGAGGCGATGGTCGGCTTCATGGACGCCGGCGCCGAGGTCTTCGACTACGGCAACTCCATCCGCGGCGAGGCCCAGCTGGCCGGCTACGACCGCGCCTTCGCCTTCCCCGGCTTCGTCCCCGCCTACATCCGGCCCCTGTTCTGCGAGGGCAAGGGCCCCTTCCGCTGGGCCGCCCTGTCCGGCGAGGCCTCGGACATCGCCAAGACCGACAAGGCGATCCTGGAGCTCTTCCCGGAGAACGAGTCCCTGCACCGCTGGATCAAGATGGCCGGCGAGCGCGTCCACTTCCAGGGCCTGCCCGCCCGTATCTGCTGGCTCGGCTACGGCGAGCGCGACAAGGCCGGCGAGCGCTTCAACGACATGGTCGCCTCCGGCGAGCTGGCGGCTCCGCTGGCCATCGGCCGCGACCACCTCGACTGCGGCTCCGTCGCCTCCCCGTACCGCGAGACCGAGGCCATGCTCGACGGCTCCGACGCGATCGCCGACTGGCCGCTGCTGAACGCCATGGTCAACGTGGCCTCCGGTGCGTCGTGGGTGTCCATCCACCACGGCGGCGGCGTGGGCATGGGCCGCTCCATCCACGCCGGCCAGGTCACGGTGGCCGACGGCACGAAGCTGGCCGGCGAGAAGATCCGGCGCGTCCTCACCAACGACCCCGGCATGGGTGTCATCCGGCACGTGGACGCCGGCTACGACATCGCGGAGTCGGTCGCGCAGGAGCGCGGGGTCCGGGTGCCTATGCGCGAGGGTGACCAGGCGTGACCTTCCACAGCATGTGGGCGGAGCTGCTGCCGATCGGCCGCAGCTCCGCCTCCGGCGGCTACCGGCGCTACTCCTGGACCGGTGCCGACGCCGAATGCCGGGCCTGGTTCCAGGAGCAGGCCGAGGCGCGCGGGCTGGCCTACGAGGTCGACCGGAACGGGAACCAGTGGGCCTGGCTCGGGGACCCGGCCGCCGGGGACGCCGTCGTCACCGGGTCGCATCTGGACTCGGTGCCGGACGGCGGCGCCTTCGACGGGCCTCTCGGGGTCGTCTCCTCCTTCGCCGCCCTGGACGAGCTACGCGGCAGGAACGTGCGGTTCGCCAAGCCCCTCGCCATCGTCAACTTCGGTGACGAGGAGGGTGCCCGGTTCGGGCTGGCCTGTGTCGGCTCCCGGCTCACCGCGGGGGAGCTGACCGTCGAGCAGGCCCATCGGCTCACCGACGGCGACGGGATCAGCCTCCCCAAGGCCATGGAGGCCGCCGGGTACGACCCCGACGGCATCGGGGCCGACCCGGAGCGGCTGGCCCGCATCGGCGCCTTCGTCGAGCTGCACGTCGAGCAGGGCCGCGCGCTGGACCTGTCCGGCGACCGGGTCGGCATCGCCAGTGCCATCTGGCCGCACGGCCGCTGGCGCTTCGACTTCCGCGGCGAGGCCAACCACGCCGGCACCACCCGGCTGGTCGACCGGCACGACCCGATGCTGTCGTACGCCGAGACCGTGCTGGCCGCCCGCCGGGAGGCCGAACTCGCCGGTGCCGTCGCCACCTTCGGCAAGATCTCCGTCGAGCCGAACGGCGTCAACGCCATCCCCTCCCTGGTGCGCGGCTGGCTCGACTCCCGCGCCGCCGACCAGCAGACCCTGGACACGGTCGTCGGCGGCATCGAGAAGGCCGCCCGGGAGTACGCGGACGCCCACGGCATCGACCTCGACGTCGTCCGGGAGTCCTTCACCCCGGTGGTCGAGTTCGATCATGCGCTCCGTGATGAGCTGGGTCGGATCCTGGGGACGGCGAGCGACCGCCTGAAGGTGCCCGTCCTCGGGACCGGTGCCGGACACGACGCCGGAATCCTCTCCGGGCGCATTCCGACCGCCATGCTGTTCGTACGCAACCCCACCGGCGTCTCGCACTCCCCGGCCGAGTTCGCGGCCGAGGACGACTGCGTGGCCGGGGTGAGCGCGCTCGCCGACGTACTGGAAGGGCTGGCCTGCACGTGACCACACGGACGTACTGGCTGGAGCACGCCTGGCTCGACACCGCCGTCGAGCCGGGCGTGGCCCTGGACATGGACACGGAGGGCGGCCGTATCACCGCCGTCCGCACGGGCGTCGCCACCCCGCCGCCCGGCGCCGAGATCCTGCGCGGACTGACCCTCCCCGGCCTGGCCAACGCCCACTCGCACGCCTTCCACCGGGCGCTGCGCGGCACGGTCCAGGTCGGCTCCGGCACCTTCTGGACCTGGCGCGAGGTGATGTACTCCGTCGCCGACCACCTGACCCCGGACACCTACCACGCCCTCGCCCGCGCGGTGTACGCCGAGATGGCCCTGGCCGGCGTCACCTGTGTCGGCGAGTTCCACTACGTGCACCACGCCCCCGGCGGCAGGCCCTACGCCGACCCCAACGCCATGGGCGAGGCGCTGATCGCGGCAGCCGCCGAGGCCGGCATCCGCATCACCCTGCTGGACACCGCCTACCTCTCCTCCGGCTTCGGCGCGCAACCCGACGCGCACCAGCTGCGCTTCTCCGACGGAGACGCTGAGGCCTGGGCCGAACGCTGTGCAGTTCTCAAGGAGCGGGACCACGCGCGGATCGGCGCTGCGATTCACTCCGTACGGGCCGTGCCCGCGGACCAGTTGGCGACCGTGGCGCGGTGGGCCGGGGAGCGGCGGGCCCCGCTGCACGTGCACCTGTCCGAGCAGACGGCGGAGAACGACGCCTGCCGGGCCGCGCACGGCTGCACCCCCACCCGGCTGCTCGCCGACCACGGCGTCCTCGGGCCGCGCACCACCGGTGTGCACAACACGCACCTCACCGACGAGGACATCGCGCTGCTCGGCGACTCCGGCACCGGCACCTGCATGTGCCCGACGACCGAGCGCGACCTCGCGGACGGCATCGGCCCCGCCGTCGCCCTGCAGCGGGCGGGCTCCCCGCTCTCCCTCGGCTCCGACAGCCACGCCGTCATCGACCTGCTCGAAGAGGCACGTGCGATGGAGCTGAACGAGCGGCTGCGCTCCCGCACCCGGGGCCACTGGACCGCCTCGGCGCTGCTGCGGGCCGCCACCGCCGACGGCCACGCGGCCCTCGGCTGGACGGACGCCGGCACCATCGAACCCGGTGCGCTCGCCGACCTGACGACGATCGCCCTGGACTCGGTCAGGACGGCCGGGCCGCTGCCCAGGCTGGGCGCCGAGACGGCCGTATTCGCGGCGAGCGCGGCTGACGTACGGCACACGATCGTGGGCGGCCGCCATGTCGTACGGGACGGTGTGCACGCGCTCGTGCCCGACGTGCCGTCGGCACTCGCGGAAGCGATCGACGCCCTGCGCGGCTGACCACCGCCGAACCCGCCGAACCCCGACCGGCCACCCCTGAGGACACCATGAGCAGCAGCACCGTCATCACCAACATCGCCACGCTGGTCACCAACGACCCCTCCCTCGGTGACGGCTCCCCCCTCGGTCTGATCCAGGACGCGGCCGTCGTCATCGACGGCGACCGCGTCGCGTGGACCGGTGAATCCAGCAAAGCACCCGCCACTGACAACCGGGTCGACGCGGGCGGCCGGGCGGTGCTGCCTGGCTTCGTGGACTCCCACTCCCACCTGGTCTTCGCCGGCGACCGCACACAGGAGTTCAACGCCCGCATGTCCGGCCGCTCCTACACCGCGGGCGGCATCCGCACCACGGTCGCGGCCACCCGCGCCGCGACCGACGCGGAACTGGAGGCGAACCTCACCCGCTACCTGGACGAGGCGCTCCGCCAGGGCACCACCACCTTCGAGACGAAGTCGGGCTACGGCCTCACGGTCGAGGACGAGTCCCGCGCCCTCGCCATCGCGGCCCGGCACACCGACGAGGTGACGTACCTCGGCGCCCACATCGTCTCCCCGGACTACGCCGACGACCCGGCGGCCTACGTCGCCCTCGTCACCGGCGAGATGCTGGACGCCTGCGCGCCCCACGCCCGCTGGATCGACGTCTTCTGCGAGAAGGGCGCCTTCGACGGCGACCAGGCCCGCACGATCCTGACCGCGGGCAAGGCCAAGGGGCTGCACCCCCGCGTCCACGCGAACCAGCTCTCCTACGGCCCCGGCGTCCAGCTGGCCGTCGAACTGGACGCGGCGAGCGCCGACCACTGCACCCACCTCACGGACGCGGACGTCGACGCCCTCGCGAGCGGCAACACGGTCGCCACGCTGCTGCCCGGCGCCGAGTTCTCCACCCGCGCCGAGTGGCCGAACGCCCGCCGCCTCCTGGACGCGGGCGTGACGGTCGCCCTCTCCACGGACTGCAACCCGGGATCGTCCTTCACCTCGTCCGTGCCCTTCTGCATCGCCCTGGCCGTCCGGGACATGCGGATGACCCCCGACGAGGCGGTCTGGTCGGCCACCGCGGGCGGTGCCGCGGCCCTGCGCCGCACGGACATCGGCCGGCTCACCCCGGGCGCGTACGCGGACCTGACGCTCCTGGACGCCCCGAGCCACGTCCACCTGGCGTACCGGCCTGGTGTGCCGCTGGTCAGCGGGGTCTGGCGCAGGGGCGAGCGGGTCGTGTGAGGGTGCGGGCGGGGGTCGTGTTCAGGCGGCCCCCGCCCGCCACCGCTGCTCCGGACCCCCGTACAGCGGATCCAGCCCCACCCCGCCCCAGTCCTCCGGCGTCACCGCCGTCTCGATGGCGATCGCCGGGCGGATCGTGCCGTCGGGGTCGACGGTGAAGCGGAGGTTCTGGCCGTTGGAGCCGTAGACCGAGTCGCAGCCCCAGATGCCCACGCCGCGGTCGGTCGAGCCGCGGCTGTCCAGGCAGAAGTCGGAGTCGGCGGCCGAGCGGAGGACCCCCAGGTAGGTGTCCAGGCGCCAGCGCTGGGTGGGGGAGTCGGAGCAGCGGGCCGTGATGACGTCGTTGCCCTGGGAGAGATCGCCGTCGCGGATGTCGAGGCAGCGGCCCGTGTCGCGGTTCACCACCTGGGCGTAGGTGCTGCCCGGGGGCGAGAACGAGGGCGTGGGGGACGGACGCGGGGTGCGGCTGGGGCGCGGCGACGGGGTCGGCCGGTGCGAGGACCGCTTCGGGGACGGGGACGCGGACGGGGACTTGGTGGTGCGGGTCGGGGTGGGAGAGGGGGACGGGGTCAGCGAGACCGTCGCCGTCACCGTCACCGGTGGGGGTGTGGGTGTCGCGGCCACCGGCTGCCGGCCGGAGTCGTCCGGTGCGGACAGCAGGAACACCAGCAGCGGGAGCAGGGCCACGCCCAGGGCCGTCGAGGCCAGCAGGTAGCGGCGCCGGGGCGGCCAACTCCCCTGGGCGGCAGGCGGCTCGGGGGCGAGAAGGGGCTCGTCGGGGCGGATGTACGCCGTTCCGTTCCACGGCAGCAGGCCCTCCGCCAGGGTCTGCCTAGGGGCGTCCCGCAGTGCGGTCAGGTCCTCGAACGCGGCCGAGCAGTAAGGGCAGTGGGCCCGGTGGGCGTCCAGGTCGGGGCTGCGGCGAGGCCCGTCCTGCCGTACCGCCTCCTCGATCAGCCGGCGGAAGTCGGCGCAGCGCGGGTCGTCGGAGGCGGCCAGACGGTGTCTCAGGCACGCCTCGGCCAGGGACTTGAGGGCTGGCCGGGTGCAGTGGGCCACGTCCGCGCGGCTCAGACCGAGGAAGGCCGCGGTGCGCTCCACGGGCTCCGCTTCGAGGACGCCGTACCAGATCAGGCCCTGGGTGCGGGACGGGAGCGTCTGGAACGCGGGGAGGAGGGGAGGGGTCGGGCCGTCGGGCAGGCCGCTGGAGTTCAGGACCAGGAGCAGGGCCGGGTCCACCCCCGCGGAGCGTTCGTCGGCCGCCCAGCCGGCGGCCAGTTGCGCGGTGAGGAGCAGGAGTTGGTGGCGCAGCGGGACGCTCGGTTCCCGGCCGCGGGCCGTCTCACGGGCCGCCGTGGCGATGGCCTCCGCCGCCAGCCGGCGTGCGGCGGACTCGCTCGCGGTGCACAGCCGGGCGTAGGCGAGCACCGCCGGGTGGTGCCGGCGGCGCAACTCCTGCAGTGCCGGGTAGGCCGTCGGGGTGGGGGCGCGCAGCAGTTCCGTCAGCCGCGCGTCCGGTGCAGCCGCGTGTTCCGCACCCGCTTCGGCCCGGTCGCCGCCCTGAGCCATCCCGCACACTCCGTCCCCCGAAGCCTTTGACGTACCAGCCAGTTTCAGCCAGTTGAGGGGCCCATCGTGGTGGAGGGGTGCCGTTCGGAAAAGACGTTACCCCGGGTAACCACATAACGGTTCGGGTGCTCGAACACGGCGAAGCGGCCCGGCGCCGTCGGCCGAGCCGCTTCCCACGGGTGACGGAGGGTCACTCCTCCAGGGTCAGCCCCCTGCGCAGCCGCACCAGGGTCCGCGACAGCAGGCGGGAGACGTGCATCTGGGAGATGCCCAGTTCCTCGCCGATCTCCGACTGGGTCATGCCCGCGACGAAGCGAAGGGAGAGGATCTTCCGGTCCCGGGGCGGGAGTTCGGCGATCAGGGGCTTCAACGACTCGACGTACTCGATGCCTGCGAGTCCGTGGTCCTCGTATCCGATGCGGTCCGCGAGCGCGCCCTCGGAGTCGTCCTCCTCGGGCTGGGCGTCCAGGGAGGAGGCGGTGTAGGCGTTCGAGGCGGCCATGCCCTCGACGACCTCGTCGTTGGACAGGCCGAGCCGCTCGGCGAGTTCCCCGACCGTGGGGGCGCGGTCCAGCTTCTGGGCCAGTTCGTCCCCGGCCTTGGCCAGGTCCAGGCGCAGCTCCTGCAGTCGGCGCGGTACGCGCACGGACCACGAGGTGTCGCGGAAGAAGCGCTTGATCTCGCCGATGATGGTCGGCATCGCGAAGGTGGGGAACTCCACGCCGCGAGTGAGTTCGAAGCGGTCGATCGCCTTGATCAGGCCGATGGTGCCGACCTGGACGATGTCCTCCATCGGTTCGCTGCGGGAGCGGAAGCGGGAGGCCGCGAACTTGACGAGCGCGAGGTTCAGTTCGACGAGCGTGTTGCGGACGTACGCGTACTCGTGCGTGCCTTCCTCCAGCGACGCCAGCCGCTCGAAGAGGTTCTTGGACAGGGCCCGCGCGTCGACGGGGTCGACCTCGTCGAAGGGCGGGATATCCGGGAGCCCCGCGAGGGGGTCGTGGGTGTCGACGGGATCGAGGGGGTGATCCAGTTGTTCCCGTGGGGGTGTCGACGTCGCGTTACGGGTAGGCGATTCGTCGAGCCGGGGTGACATGGGTGTCCTCCGTCGTTCTCGGCATATGGCTGCCGAAGCCAATACGTGCACTGCGGTGTGCGGCGCCTCCGAAGCCGGCGTGTAGGGATGTGTGTCCCTACTAGCCCTACCTGCTTCGGCAAGTCGATCGCAAGTACGTTCTGTGGTGATCTGTCCTACTATGTGAGGTTGTTCGGGTGTCGGAGAGTGTGAGGAAGGCGTAGTGTTCGAGGGCGTCAGTAGCAGCCACGACCTCGGGAGAGAGACGGCATGGACCACGGGATGGTCGGCAGCGCACAGTCGGGCCGGCTTCTGGTGGAGGTGCGCGAAGTGGGCTCCAGCGCCGTAGTGACACCGGCGGGTGAGCTCGATCACCACACCGCCGATCTTCTGCGCGAGCCGATCGACGACCTCCTGGGCAAAGGGTTCTCACGCCTCGTGGTGGACTGCTCACGGCTGGAGTTCTGTGACTCCACCGGCTTGAACGTATTGCTCGGAGCCCGGCTGAAGTCGGAGGCCGCCGGTGGCGGAGTACACCTGGCCGGGATGCTCCCGGCGGTCGCCCGGGTGTTCGAGATCACGGGAGCGGGGGCGGTCTTCACCGTCCATGACTCCCTGGAGGCGGCGCTGGCCGGCGAGGCCGACTGAGACCCGTACTCCGGCCGTCCCCTGGTGGGGCCGTGGCCCGGCGTGGCGCGCGTCATGCCCAGGGCGGGGGTGTTCTCCCGGATCCGCCGGGCAGGAGAATGCTGAACGCGTCGGCCGTCGGGGGGGGCGGACCGCCCGGGGAACCGGCGAAACGGCCCCGGCGTGACGTATGAGCTATTGAGTCGTGTGCTTTTGAATCGTGTACTGGTGAATCGGTGAGGTGAAGCGCTGATGAGCACCACCCGGCCTTACTCGCCGGGCGACCGCGGCCCGGAGCCGAGCGGCGCTTCCGGGGCGTCCGAGGGGGGTGCGCCGCAGGACGGCGCGTCCACGGGGGCAGCCGCGCCGTCCGTGTCGTCCGAAGGCGTGCGGGAGACCCCGCGGGAGACCCCGGGGCGGCAGGTCCGCAGGCTGCACCTGGACGGTGAGAGCGGGGTCGTCCCACTCGCCCGCGACTTCGCCCGCCAGGCGCTCTACGTGTGGGGCTGGCTGCCCGCCGCCTCCGCCGACCGGCGGGCCGCCGCCGAGGACGTGCTGCTCGTCGTGTCCGAACTGGTCACCAACGCCTGCCTGCACGCCGAGGGCCCGGAGGAACTGCTCCTCGCCCGCGACGACAAGGTGATCCGGGTGGAGGTGACCGACCGCGGCGCCGGCCAGCCGGCCCCCCGCACCCCGCACCGCGCCGGACGCCCCGGCGGCCACGGCATGTTCATCGTGCAGCGGCTCTGCCTGGACTGGGGCGTCGTCCGCACCCCGGGCCGCTCCGGCAAAACCGTTTGGGCAGAACTAGGAGCCCCTGCCTGAGTGTTCGGGCGGCCGGCCGGACCCGGTCACCTGAGCCTCCGTCTCCACTCGAACCCCCTTTCGCACACGCCGGATCGACACAACTCCGGCGTGTGCTGCGTCTTCCCTCCTCAAGGCCCCCGGCGTACCTTGACGGCCGAATCTGATATGCCGTCAGGAATGAATGGGGTGGACCGACCGTGTCGTACCCGCAACGAACCGCCGCGCTCGTGTCCGCCGCGGCCCTGGCCGGCTCGGCGGTGCTGCTGGCCGCGCCGGCGGCCCACGCCGACGTCGTGGACGTCAACTACCACTGCAAGACGCCGATCGGCGACAAGAGCGCCGTCTCGCCCATCGACATCAAGGGCGTCAAGAGCGGCAACGGCTACAAGATCACCATGTCCTGGCAGAAGGGCGTCTCCTCCAGCCCGGTCGAGCTGGGCAAGGGTGCGATGAAGCCGAGCGCCACCATCAACCTCGGCGGCGCCGGCAGCGGCACCATCCCCGTCACCGGACCGGCCAACGCGGCCGCGATACCCGCCAACACCCCCATCAAGATCAGTGACTTGAGCGGCACCTACACACCGGAGAAGACCGGCAAGGTCACCTTCACGGCGGGCACGCTCACCATCAAGGCGCTCGGTACGACGACCACCTGCACCCCCACCAACAGCCCCAAGCCGTCCCTGACGCTGGACGTGACGGCGGCCGGCGGATCGTCGTCGTCCTCCTCGTCCTCGTCTTCGTCGTCGGGCGGCTCCGGCGGGCACCTTCCGCAGACCGGCCCCGAGGACTCCGCCGTCGCCCTCGGCACCTTCGGCGGAACGGTTCTCCTCGCGGGCGCGGCGGGCGCGTTGTGGCTGACCCGGCGGAACCCGGCCACGCGCCGCTGAACCAGCCGTACGCCGCACAACCGCAGCCTCCGACCGCTGGAGCCGCCCATGCCGTCCGCCGCCGCCCGTGTCCTCGGCCTCGCCCTGTTCCTGCTGCCGGTCTCCGCACCGCACGCGCAAGCCTGGTCCCTCGCGCCCGCCGGTGCCGGACGCCCCTCCTTCTATGCCGAGGGCGCCCCCGGAACGGTCCTGCAGGACACGGTGTCCGTGACCAACCGCGGCCAAAAGCCGCTCACCGTCCAACTGCGCGGCACCGGCGTGCGGATCGCGTTCGCCCGGACCGGGCTGCGCGTCCCGGCGCGCACCCGCGCCGAGGTGCCGTTCACGGTGACCGTGCCGACCGGC
This sequence comes from Streptomyces sp. NPDC001816, assembly GCF_042892235.1. Lineage (NCBI taxonomy): Bacteria > Bacillati > Actinomycetota > Actinomycetes > Kitasatosporales > Streptomycetaceae > Streptomyces > Streptomyces sp. NPDC001816. Next base: position 52,653 of record NZ_JBIATY010000004.1, on the reverse strand, counting down.
GCCGCACCCGGCGACCGCTCCGGCACCATCACCGCCCGGGACGCGGACGGCCGTACGGCGGCCGTCGCGCTCCGGCTGCGCGTGGGGGGCCCGGCCCTGTCCGCGCTGACCGTCGAACATGTGGCGGTGCACGGCGACCGGATCACGTACGAGCTGGTCAACCGCGGTACGACCACCCTCGTACCGAAACTCGCGGTCCACGCGGACGGCCTTTTAGGCCCGGTCCTGGACCGCCCCGCGCGCACCCTGCCGGTCCAGCTGCCCCCGGCCTCCCGCCGCACCCTCAGCGAGCCGTGGCCCGACCGGCCCGCGCTGGACGACGTCGACGTACGGCTGACCGTCACGTCGGCGGGCGGCGCCCACGACACCACGCACACCTCGGCCCGGTTCGTGCCCTGGGGTGCGGTGACCGGGGTCCTCGGGGCGCTGGGGGCGGCGGCCGCACTCGTGGCCGTACGGCGCGGCAGGCGTCGTAGGAGTACCGCCGAGGACGACGAACACGCGGATACGGACGTCGAGTTGACGGGAGCGGTGACGTGAGCGGCAAGGCCCGGATCCCCGTGCTGGCGGTGGTGCTCGCGCTGCTCCTGCTGCCGCTCTCCGTCCCCGTGGCCGCGGCGGACGGGCCCGTCGTGAAGCTGTCCACCTCCCAGGCGGGCACGGGCGGTTCGGTCACCGTCAGCGGGAGCGGCTGGCGGCCGCACACGCTGCTGATGATGCTGATCTGCGGCCGGTCCACCCCGTCCCGGGGCGTGATCGGCGGCACCAACTCCTGCGCCAACGGCGACGGCCGGGCCGTGACCACCGACGCCGGCGGGTCCTTCGCCAGGAAGCTGCCGGTCGCCGAGCCGCCCGTGCCGTGCCCCTGCGTGGTGCACGTCGCCACGGTGACCGGTGCGAAGGCCGAGGCGGACGCCGTGCTCCAGGTCGCCGGGCATCCCGTCGCCCCGCTGCCCGCCGAACCCTCCGGCGGCCGGCTGTCGATCCTCTCCGACACCCGGCTGACGGGCTCCAGCGGCGTGCTCACCTGGTTCGGGGCGCCGCCGAGCCGCACCCTCGTCTTCACCGCGGGCAACATCGGCTCCACCGAGATCAAGAACCCGGTCTTCCGCATCGGCACCGCGCACGGCGTCTTCGCGCCCCAGTGGGACGAGCAGCAGTGGCGGGGCACCCTCGCACCCGGGAAGAAGGCACAGATCAAGCTGCCCGTCGAACTGTCGGCCGGGGCGCACGGCGACTACACCGTCTCCCTCCGGTACGACGGCAAGGTCCTGGCCGAGCAGCCGTGGGGCGTGGGCCGCCCCTGGGGCGTGACGCTGTTCTGGATCCTGCTCTGCCTGGTCGTCCCGGCCGCGCTCTTCCGCATCGGGATGGCCGTCGTGGACCGGGTACGGCCGCGCCGGCCGGGCGGCGTCCGCCACCGGAAGCTCACCCGGCCGGCGCTGCGACTGCCCCGCTCCCGCACCCCCGGGCCCGGGCCTGAGCCCGAACCGACTCCGACCCTGCCGTGGTTCACCCCGGACTCCGCTCCGGGCGGCCCGGCCGGCCGGCTCTCCGCACCGCACGACGACAGCCCGACGAGTCCTACGACTCCCACCACGAAGGGACCCACGTGAGCATGCGAAGGAGAGTCACACCGGCCCGCAGGACGGGCGCCGCCGGCGCCGCACTGGTGCTCTGCTCGGCGGGCGTGCTGCTGGGCGTGGCGGTCACGCCCGCGCAGGCGGCCGAGGTGTCGTTCGCCACCCACTGCGTGCCGCCCGCGGGCATCGACCCGGTCGACGGCACCACGAAGGTCGAGATCACCGCTCCGGCCACGGCCAAGGTGGGCGACACGGTCGACATCGTGTGGAAGTTCGTCCAGGCCGCCTCCAAGAACCCGGACATCATCGACCTGCCCGCCAACTCGGTGCAGCCGTCCGGCGTGCTCAAGGCGGCCGGGGCGCAGGCCGCCGACATCGCCATGCAGGGCCCGCGGGAGAACCCGGCGATCCCCAAGGGCGGCGACATGGTGCTGTCCGACATGAAGGGCACCCTGAAGCTGACGACGGCCGGCGAGGTGACGCTGACTCCGGACGCGTACACGGTCAACGCGATGTCGACGGACACCAAGTGCGCGCCGAAGGAGACCGTGCAGAAGGCGGCGACGATCCAGGTGACGCCGGGGAGCGGAGGCACGTCCAGCTCGTCGCCGACGCAGTCGGCCACGCCGACGAAGAGCGCGACCCCGACTGGCGGCACCGACTTCAAGGGCAAGGAGGTCCAGGTCCCCTACGCCTGCAAGACACCGATCGGCGACAAGAACGCGACCTCGCCGGTGCAGATCAACGCCAGGAAGAACGGCGGTGACTACGACCTCACGGTGCAGTTCAAGAAGTCGGTGATGAACAGCCCCGCCGACATCCCGAAGGACTCCGTGAAGCCGTCGATGGAGGTGGTGCTGGGCGGCGCGGACAAGGGCACCGTGCATGTGGAGGGGCCGACGAACGCGCAGCCCATCAAGTCCGGCGACCCGATCGAGATCCCGGATCTCACCGGCACCTACAAGCCGGGCGCGAGCGGCACCTCGACGCTGGCGCCGGGCGTCCTCACCATCAAGGCTCTGGGTACGACGACGACCTGCACGCCGGAGAAGTCACTGGTCTCCCTCACCCTGGACACCGCCCAGCAGCCGGGCGGCGCCTCGGGCGGCACGTCGACCTCCGGAGGTTCGTCGTCCACCGGCGGCGCCGGCAGCAACGGTGCGGGCGGCCTCGCCGAGACCGGCTCCGGTGACCACGGCGCCCTCAAGGCCCTCGGCCTGGTGGCGGGCACGGCGATCCTGCTGGGCGCCGCGGTGTTCACGTTCATGCCGAAGCGCAGGACGCGGTAGTTCCCGGACAACGGAAGAGGGCCACCGCACCGTCAGGGATGCGGTGGCCCTCCTCAGAGCCTGGGCTACGTCAGTGGACGTCACCCATGAGCTTGTTGACCTTCTTGCGGTACATCCACACCGCGACACCGGCGACCACGGCGAGCACGGCCTCCAGGGTGACGAAGCCCGTCTTGTCGAGGTTCACCCCGCCGATGGCCGGGTTGGACAGCAGCGCGGTGAGCGAGTCGCCCGCGGTGACCGCGAGGAACCAGACGCCCATCATCTGCGAGGCGTACTTCTTCGGCGCCATCTTCGTCGTGACGGACAGACCCACCGGAGACAGCGTCAGCTCACCGATCGTCTGGACGAAGTAGATCGCGACCAGCCACATCGCCGCGGCCTTGTGACCTCCCTCGGCGATCGACAGCGGGGCGAGGAAGAGGAAGAACGACGCACCGATCAGCACCAGGCCGGAGGCGAACTTCACGATCGTGCTCGGCTCCTTGCCGCGCCGGTTCAGCCACAGCCACAGCCAGGCGAAGACGGGCGCCAGGGCCATGATCATGACCGGGTTGACCGACTGGTACCAGGAGACCGGGAACTCCCAGCCGAAGATGGTGTTCTCGGCCTTGCCCTCGGCGAAGAGCGAGAGGGTCGAACCACCCTGGTCGTAGATCATCCAGAAGACGGCGGCGGCCACGAAGAACCAGATGTAGGCCGACACCTTCGAACGCTCGGCCCGGTCGATGTCCTTGTCCCGGAGGATGCGGGAGATGACCACGATCGGCACGATCAGACCGATGAGCGTGAGCGGAATCAGCGCCCAGTTCAGGGTGAAGTGACCGGTGAAGCCCACGACGGCGTAGAAGACGACGGCGATCGCGAGCCAGAGCAGGCCCTTGCGCAGCGTGACGGCCTTCTCCTCGGCGGACATCGGCGTCGGGACGACATTGCTCTTCTCGCTCAGGTGGCGGCCGCCGAGCAGGTACTGGGCCAGACCCAGCGCCATGCCGAGCGCGGCCAGCGCGAAGCCGAAGTGCCAGTTGACGTTCTCACCGACGGTGCCGATGACCAGCGGCGCGGCGAACGCGCCCGCGTTGATGCCGATGTAGAAGATGGTGAAGCCACCGTCACGGCGCGGGTCGTCGGCGCCCCTGTACAGGTGGCCGACCATTGTGGAGATGTTGGCCTTCAGCAGACCCGAGCCGATGGCGACGAGGCCGAGGCCGACGAAGAAGCTGACGCTGGCCGGCAGCGCCAGGCACAGGTGGCCGAGCATGATGATCAGGCCCGCGACCGCGACCGTCTTGCGGGGGCCGAGGAAGCGGTCGGCGACCCAGCCGCCGGGCAGGGCCAGCAGGTACACGAGCGACACGTACACCGAGTAGATCGCGGTCGTCGTGCCCGGGCTCAGGTGCAGGCCGTTCGGGGCCAGCAGGTACAGCGGGAGCAGGGCCCTCATGCCGTAGTAGGAGAATCGCTCCCACATCTCGGTCATGAAGAGAGTGGCCAGTCCGCGGGGGTGGCCGAAGAAGGTCTTCTCGGACCCGGGGGTGCCCGGGTGGACCGAGTCCTTCGTCAGGCTGGACGCCATGGTTGTTCCTTGCTGGTCGGGACGCGGCAGCTGGAGCGTTGCGCGCCCGGTGGGGGTGCGGCCGGCACCGGCGGGGTCGGTCGTCCACCCCCACGCCCAGGGGGAGTCCGCTCCGGATCACGGAGCGGCGGACGGCGACCACCGGGATCCACGCCCTGGACGCGTCACTGCGTCCGGAGCCCGGCCAGAGGTCATTCCTTTCAGGGCTGATCTTCATCAGCCCGCACACAAAAGAGACCTTCAGCGTCATTCCCGCCAAAGGTCCCCGGTGTGCTACAGGCGTTCAGGGGTCACCATACGGCAGGACAGTGCCGGATATGGAAGGACTTGAGACGCGGATCACAGGTGTCGAGGGAACCGTGCAACCTGTTTCGAAGGCGTTATCTACGATCGCACCTCTCGGGCAATGGTTCGTACCAGGGGCCCGGCAAGGTAAGAACTCCCGGAACCGATCACACCCCAGCACTGCGCGCGGGCGGTCTACCATCACCTCATGACCCGTGTACTGCTCGCCGAGGACGACGCGTCCATCTCGGAGCCGCTGGCCCGCGCCCTGCGCCGGGAAGGTTACGAGGTCGAGGTGCGCGAGGACGGCCCCACCGCGCTCGACGCCGGAATGCAGGGCGGCGTCGACCTGGTCGTACTGGACCTCGGCCTGCCCGGCATGGACGGCCTGGAGGTCGCCCGCCGGCTGCGCGCCGACGGCCACACCGTGCCGATCCTCATCCTGACCGCGCGGGCCGACGAGGTGGACACCGTCGTCGGTCTGGACGCGGGCGCCGACGACTACGTGACCAAGCCCTTCCGGCTCGCCGAACTGCTCGCCCGGGTACGGGCCCTGCTGCGCCGCGGCGCCGCGGAGCCGCAGCAGCCGCCGGCCACGCACGGCGTGCGGATCGACGTCGAGTCGCACCGCGCGTGGATGGGCGACGAGGAACTCCAGCTGACGGCGAAGGAGTTCGACCTGCTGCGGGTTCTCGTGCGAGACGCCGGCCGGGTCGTCACGCGGGACCAGTTGATGCGCGAGGTCTGGGACACGACGTGGTGGTCGTCCACCAAGACGTTGGACATGCACATCTCGTGGCTGCGCAAGAAGCTGGGCGACGACGCGGCGAACCCCCGGTACATCGCGACGGTGCGCGGCGTGGGCTTCCGCTTCGAAAAGAGCTGAACGCTGCCGCTGGGGCTTGGCCGACTTCGCGGTCGCGCCGTGGGGCTCCTGCGGGTGAGCGGCTGCCGGTCGTCGTGGGCTGGTCGCGCCCGCGCGGCGGAGCCGCCATATCGACAGGGTCCCGCGTCCCTGAGGGGGTTGCCACACTGGTGTCGTAAAGCCAACCCCCCCGGAGGGCCCCCGTGCGTCGCCGTCTCATCCAGTCCACCCTTGCCGTCGTGCTGGTGGTGATCGCGGTCTTCGGCGTGTCCCTCGTCATCGTCGAGACGCGGACGATCAGCAACAGCGCCCAGGAGCGGGTGGAGTCCGAGGCGGTGCGGCTGGCCAGCATCGTGGACAGCCGCATCCTCGCGGCGGAGAACGTCAACGCCGACGTCCTGCGCAACCCGGTCAGCAAGGAGCAGTACGCCGAGATCCGGGTCCCGGGCCGGCCGGCGATCGAGATCGGCACCAAGCCCCAGGGTGAGGTCATCCGCTCCACGCAAAGGGGCGAGGAGGGCGAGATCGTCACCGTCGAGGAGCCCCGCTCCGCGGTGACCCGCGAGGTCGGCCGGACCCTGCTGATCATCGGCCTGGTGGCGCTGCTGGCGGTGGTCGCCGCCGTCCTGCTCGCCGTGCGCCAGGCCAACCGGCTCGCCTCCCCGCTGACCGACCTCGCCGAGACCGCCGAACGCCTCGGCTCGGGCGATCCGCGCCCGCGGCACAAGCGCTACGGCGTCCCCGAGCTGGACCGGGTCGCCGACGTGCTCGACTCCTCGGCCGAGCGCATCGGCCGGATGCTGACCGCGGAGCGGCGCCTCGCCGCCGACGCCTCCCACCAGCTGCGCACGCCCCTGACCGCGCTGTCCATGCGGCTCGAGGAGATCACCCTCACCGACGACCCGGACACGGTGAAGGAGGAGGCGACGATCGCGCTGGGGCAGGTGGAGCGGCTGACGGACGTGGTGGAGCGGCTGCTGACCAACGCGCGCGACCCGCGCACCGGCTCCGCCGTCTCCTTCGACCTGGACGAGGTCATCCAGCAGCAGCTCGCCGAGTGGCGGCCCGCCTACCGCAGCGTGGGCCGGGCCATCGTCAGCTCCGGAAAGCGGCATCTGCGGGCCGTCGGCACGCCCGGCGCGGTCGCGCAGGTGCTGGCCGCGCTGATCGAGAACTCGCTGATGCACGGTGGCGGAACGGTCGCCCTGCGTACCCGGGTCACCGGCAACCAGGCCGTGGTCGAGGTCACCGACGAGGGACCGGGCGTCCCCGGCGACCTGGGCGCCCGGATCTTCGAGCGCACGATCAGCGGGCGCAACTCGACGGGGATCGGGCTGGCCGTCGCCCGCGACCTCGCGGAGGCCGACGGCGGACGCCTGGAGCTGCTCCAGTCCCAGCCGCCGGTCTTCGGCCTGTTCCTGTCCCGCACGCCCCCGGCCCGCAAGTCGGCGGACGAGGACCAGCCGACGGTCCGCTAGGTCCTGGCGGGCCCTACGGGACGCGCTGCTGGGGTGCGGGCTTTCTCGACTCCTGCTCCAGGATCGATTCCGCACGCGCCACGGTCTCCCGGGCGGGCATCGTGCGGAACACCCAGGTGCGGTACGACCAGAACCGGAACAGGGTGGCGACGCCGATGCCGAGGAACTTGAAGACGTTGCTCTGCAGCGGGCTGTCCCAGCCGAAGCCGTACGTCGCGAGGAAGAGCACGCCGTTCTCGATCACCAGGCCGATCGCGCTGAACATCAGGAACAGCGTGAGTTCCTTGGTGCGGCCGCTCTTGTCGCGGTCCCGGTACGTCCAGTAACGGAAGCCGACGTAGTTGAAGGCGATCGCGACGACGGTCGCGATGATGCTGGCGCGCACCACCGGCAGGCCGGAGAAGTGCCGGACCAGGTTGAACACGCCGAGATTGACAAGGACGCCGGCACCTCCGACAGCGCCGAACTTGGCCACCTCGCGTACGAGCCGTTGCACCCCCGAGGAACGAGGTTCCATGGCTGTGCAGCTCCCGTCGGTAGGTTTCGTCAACCCAGTCATGCTATCCAGGCGACCTGTCCGCCGCCCCCGGACCGGGCCACAGCTTGGGAACGGGTCGGAAAGAGCCGGGAAAGCCCAGGGTAAGAGGCGGTGCGAGGGACGAAATCCGACCCGGTCGGCGTGGCCGATACCCTAGGGGCGTGACGTTCCCGGTAGTCGGCATGGTCGGCGGGGGGCAGCTCGCGCGTATGACGCACGAAGCGGGCATCCCGTTGGGCATCAGGTTCAAGCTTCTCAGTGACACCCCTCAGGATTCTGCGGCGCAGGTCGTCAGTGATGTCGTCATCGGCGACTATCGCGACCTGGACACGCTGCGTGAGTTCGCGCGCGGTTGCGATGTGATCACCTTCGATCACGAACATGTACCCACCGAGCATCTGAAGGCTCTGGAGGCGGACGGCATCGTCATCCGCCCGGGCCTCGACGCGCTCGTGCACGCCCAGGACAAGGGCGTGATGCGGGCGAAGCTCGACGCGATCGGCGTGCCGTGCCCACGGCACCGGATCGTGAGCGACCCGCAGGACGTCGCGGCCTTCGCGGCGGAAGGGGACGGCTTCCCGGTCGTCCTCAAGACCGTCCGCGGCGGCTACGACGGCAAGGGCGTGTGGGTCGTCGACTCCGTCGAGGAGGCCGCCGCACCGTTCAAGGCGGGCGTCCCGGTCCTCGCCGAGGAGAAGGTCGACTTCGTCCGCGAGCTGGCCGCCAACGTCGTGCGCTCTCCGCACGGCCAGGCCGTCGCCTACCCGGTGGTCGAGTCGCAGCAGGTCGACGGCGTCTGCGACACCGTGATCGCGCCCGCGCCCGACCTGGACGAGGAGCTGGCCCTCCAGGCCGAGGAGATGGCGCTGCGCATCGCCAAGGAACTCGGCGTCGTCGGTCACCTCGCCGTCGAGCTGTTCCAGACCAGCGACGGCCGCATACTCGTCAACGAACTGGCGATGCGTCCGCACAACTCGGGCCACTGGACCCAGGACGGCGCGATCACCTCCCAGTTCGCCAACCACGTGCGTGCCGTGCTCGACCTGCCGCTGGGCGACCCGCGCCCGCGCGCCAGGTGGACGGTCATGGCCAACGTCCTCGGCGGCGACTACCCGGACATGTACTCCGCGTACTTGCACTGCATGGCCCGCGACCCCAAGCTCAAGATCCACATGTACGGCAAGGACGTGAAGCCCGGCCGCAAGGTCGGACACGTCAACACCTACGGCGACGACCTGGACGACGTGCTGGAGCGCGCCCGTCACGCAGCCGGCTATCTGAGAGGCACGATCACCGAATGAGCCCCGTTGTTGGCATCGTCATGGGGTCGGACTCCGACTGGCCCGTCATGGAGGCCGCTGCCAAGGCCCTGGACGAGTTCGAGATCGCGTACGAGGTCGACGTCGTCTCCGCGCACCGCATGCCGCGCGAGATGATCACGTACGGCGAGCAGGCCGCCGACCGCGGCCTGAAGGTGATCATCGCCGGTGCCGGCGGCGCCGCCCACCTGCCGGGCATGCTCGCCTCGGTCACCCCGCTGCCGGTCATCGGCGTGCCCGTGCCGCTGAAGTACCTCGACGGCATGGACTCCCTGCTGTCCATCGTGCAGATGCCGGCCGGCGTCCCGGTCGCCACCGTCTCCGTCGCCGGCGCCCGCAACGCCGGTCTGCTCGCGGCCCGCATCCTCGCCGCGCACGACGAGGACCTGCTGCAGAAGATGCGCGACTTCCAGCAGGACCTGAACGACCAGGCCACCGAGAAGGGCAAGCGGCTGCGCACCAAGGTCGAGGGCGCCGCGGGCGGCTTCGGCTTCGGGAAGTGACGCCCGTGACCTCGCTGGACGACGCCCGCGCACTGCTGCGCGAGTTCCCCGTCGTCGACGGGCACAACGACCTGCCGTACGCGCTGCGCAAGCAGGTCCGCTACGACCTCGACGCCCTCGACCTCGCCGCCTCCCAGAGCGCGAGACTGCACACCGACCTGCCGCGGCTGCGCGAGGGCGGGGTCGGCGCCCAGTACTGGTCGGTGTACGTCCCCTCCGACCAGCCGGACGCGGTCCCGGCGACGCTGGAGCAGATCGACGGCGTCCGGCAGATGCTGGCCCGCTACCCCGCGCAGCTGGCCCCGGCCCTGACGGCGGCCGACATGGAGGCGGCCCGCGCGGACGGCCGTATCGCCTCCCTGATGGGCGCCGAGGGCGGCCACTCCATCGGGAACTCCCTGGGCACGCTCCGCGGCCTGTACGCGCTCGGCGTGCGCTACCTGACGCTCACCCACAACGACAACGTGGCCTGGGCGGACTCGGCGACCGACGCACCTAACGTGGGCGGCCTGTCCGCCTTCGGCCGCGAGGTCGTCCGCGAGATGAACCGGCTCGGCATGCTCGTGGACCTCTCCCATGTGGCGGCCACGACCATGCGGGACGCGCTGGACGCCTCGACCGCGCCGGTGATCTTCTCGCACTCCTCCGCCCGCGCCGTCTGCGACCACCCGCGCAACATCCCGGACGACGTCCTGGAGCGGCTGCCCGGCAACGGCGGAATGGCGATGGTGACCTTCGTGCCGAAGTTCGTGCTCCAGGCGGCGGTCGACTGGACGGTCGCGGCCGACGAGAACATGCGCGCGAACGGCTTCCACCACCTCGACACCACCCCCGAGGCGATGAAGATCCACCGCGCCTTCGAGGAGCGGCACCCGCGCCCGGTCGCCACGGTGTCCACGGTCGCGGACCACCTCGACCACATGCGCGAGGTGGCGGGCATCGACCACCTCGGCATCGGCGGCGACTACGACGGCACCGCCTTCACCCCGGACGGCCTCAGCGACGTCTCCGGCTATCCGAACCTGATCGCCGAACTGCTCGACCGCGGCTGGTCCCGGGCCGACCTGGCCAAGCTGACCTGGCAGAACGCGGTGCGGGTGCTGGGCGCGGCGGAGGACGTGGCCCGTGACGTCCAGGCCACGCGCGGCCCGTCCAACGCGACCATCGAGTCGCTGGACGGCTGAGTGACCCTCTCGGTCGTACCGGAAGGTTGCACCGATGTATGACGATCATGTGCCGGTCCGTATCAGCTCCAAGGGCGGCCCCTCCGCCTGGAGCGCGGTCGGGGTGCCGCCGGCCGCCGCGCGGATGAGGGTCCGCCCGGCTCGAGCGAAGCCGAGGAGGCGGACCGGGTCGTCCGGATCCAGGAGCTGTACGCGGCCGGGCTGCACAGGGCGAAGATCCGGTATCTGCTGCCCAGCATGCGCGACCGGGACGGCGGGCCCTCCGCGATCGCCACGCCGCGGCCGGCCGCCGAACCCACCGCCGAACGCGACCGCATCGACCGCATGATCGCCGACCTCGTACTCCCCCTTTCTCGGCTTCGCTCGAGCGGGGGGATCCCCATCGGGAGACCCTCGACGAGGTGATCCGGGCGGCCGGCGACGCGTGATCGGCCGTACCCCCGAACGCCCCACTCACCAGGAAGGATCGCCGCGCCCCGTGCGACCGTGGCGGTACGCCAGCCGCATCAGACGTAGCTCACGACCGACGTAGCTCTCGACGACGTACGGAGCCCGCCATGGCCGACCTCCAGGACGACAGGCCCACCACGACCGAGGTCGGCGGGGACTACGGCCTGCCGGACGACCCGTTCCGCGAGGAGGCGTACGCCCCGGCCGACGAGACGCTGCGGCGGGCGCACTCCCTGCTCGCCGACCACCCCGTCGCCGACGGCTACAGCGGACTGCCCTGGGCCCTGCGCCATCTGCCCTGGTACGACCTGGAGCTGGGCGAGCTGGCCGTCGACACCGACGTACCGCGGATGCGCGAGGGCCATGTGGGCGTCCTGTTCTGGTCGCTGCACCTGCCCGAGGGCCTGGCCGGGGACCGCGCCTTGGGCGCCACCCTGGAACAGCTGGACCTCGTCCACTCGGTGATCGACTCCCATCCGGAGGGACTGCGCCTGGTGCACACCGCCGGGCAGATCATCGACGCCCGCAACTGCGGCCGGGCCGCCGTCGTGCTGGGCCCGGCCGGGGCGCCCGCGCTCGACGACTCCCTGGGCATCCTGCGCGTCCTGCACGCCCTCGGCCTGCGCGTCCTCACCCTGACCGGCACCGCCTGGGCGAGCGACGCGGGGCTCACCCGGTTCGGCGAGGAGGTCATCCGCGAGATGAACCGCCTCGGCGTCCTGGCCGACCTCTCCGGCGCCTCCGACGCCACCGTCGGCCGGGCCACCGCGCTCTCCAAGACCCCGGTGCTGTGCACCCGCTCCGCCGCCCGCGCCCTGCGCCCGCACCCGGCCAACCTGCCCGACGACCTGCTCGCCGAGCTGGGCGCCGCGGGTGGCCTGTGCATGGTGCCGCTGACCGCCGAGCAGACCGGCCCGACCGTACGGGACGTCGCCGACCACCTCGACCACGTCCGCGCGGTCGCCGGCCCCGAGTGCGTCGGCCTGTCCGGCGCCTACGACTCCGGCGCCGCCCACCCCCACGACCTGGCCGACGCCTCCCGCTATCCCCACCTGATCGCCGAGCTGTTCCGCCGCGGCTGGTCCGAGTCCGAGCTGTCCCTGCTGACCTGGGGAAACGTCCAGCGGGTGCTCCGCAGCGCGGACTTCACGGCCCGCGCCGCACAGCACCGCCGGGAGCCGTCCAACGTTCGGATCGCGGAGCTGGACGGCTAGGGCCCGGCCCGCTCAGCAGGCGCAGAGGCAGAAGGGATGTCCGGCCGGGTCCGCGTAGACCCGGAAGCTGCTGCCGCCCTGCTCGGCCAGCGGCTTCGCGCCCAGCTCCAGCACGCCCTTCTCGGCCGCGTCCAGGTCCTCCACCACCAGGTCCAGATGGAGCTGCTGGGAGGCGTCGGCCGCGGGCCACTTCGGCGACACGAACCCGGGCGCGCGCTGGAAGGCCAGCGACTGACCGCCGGGCACGTTCAGATCGACCCAGTCGCCCTCGCCCTCCACCGTGCCGCCCAGCACCCCGGCGTAGAAGCCGGCCAGCGCACGGGGGTCGGGACAGTCCAGGACGACCACACCCAGCTTGGCGAGTGCCATGACTTCCTCCTCGAAGTCGGAGTTACCTTTAAAAGCGTTTAACCAGTAACGCGTTACCTGATGCTCGCGCATCGGCAGTAACGCCGCAACCGCATTCGGGAGGTAACTTGCAGTCATGAGTGAGAGACCGCCCGCGCCCGGAGGCCTGACCCTGGTCGAGTCCCTGGTGAACACGCTGGACATCGAGTCGGGCGCCGACTCGCTCGACACGGTGGACGGACGGGCGCGCCTCGGACTCACCGAGGACGAGCTGCCGCAGGCCCGCGCGCTGCGCGAGTCGCTGCGGGCCACACTGCTCGCCCACGCCGGCCATCCGCCGCACCGCGAGGTCACCCCGCTCGGCGAGCTGCTGGCACACGCGCCCCTGTACGTCGCCGTGGACGACCACGACGGCTCCGCCAGCCTCGCCCCGGCCGACACCGGCCCGCTGCTCTCCCGCGTCGCCGCCGCCGTGGCCGAGGCACTGGTCGCGGGCACCTGGACCCGACTCAAGGCGTGCGAGGCCGAGACCTGCCACTGGGCGTACTACGACCGCAGCCCCGCCGGACGGGGCCGCTGGTGCTCGATGCAGGTGTGCGGGGCGCGCGCCAAGATGCGCCGCTACCGCGCGAAGGAGGCGTGAACCACAGGGAGTTCATCGGCCATGTATGTGTCCGGTGGTGCAGAATGCGGGAAGACGCCGGTTCGGCCGACTGAGCCTCGGCCGAACCGGCGTCCTCGTGGATGCCTCTGCGGGGATGTTTTTGGGGGATGTTTTTGCAGGGTTACGCGGTCGGGCGGCCCATCGCCCGGTACGTCCACCCGGCCCGCCGCCACAGCTCCGCGTCCAGGGCGTTGCGCCCGTCCAGGATCAGCCGGGCCGCCGCGACGCTGCCCAGCGCCGCCGGGTCCAGCTCGCGGAACTCCCGCCACTCCGTCAGGTGCAGCACGACGTCGGCACCCCGGACCGCGTCGAGCGCCGAGTCGGCATAACCCAGGGTGGGGAAGACCCGGCGGGCGTTCTCCATGCCCTTCGGGTCGTACACGGTCACCTGGCCGCCCTGCAGATGGATCTGCCCGGCCACGTTCAGCGCGGGCGAGTCACGGACGTCGTCCGAGTCCGGCTTGAAGGTGGCGCCGAGCACCGCGACCCGCTTGCCCAGGAAGGGACCGCCGCCCAGCGCCTCCCGGGCCAGCTCCACCATCTGGCCGCGCTGGCGCATGTTGATGGAGTCGATCTCGCGCAGGAAGGTCAGCGCCTGGTCCGCGCCCAGCTCACCGGCGCGCGCCATGAACGCCCGGATGTCCTTCGGCAGACAGCCACCGCCGAACCCGATGCCGGCGCGCAGGAACTTCTTCCCGATCCGGTCGTCGTGGCCGATGGCCTCCGCCAGCTTCACCACGTCACCGCCCGCGGCCTCGCAGACCTCCGCCATCGCGTTGATGAAGGAGATCTTGGTGGCGAGGAAGGAGTTCGCCGAGGTCTTCACCAGCTCGGCGGTCGGGAAGTCGGTCACCACGAACGGCGTGCCCTCACCGACCGGCGTCGCGTACACCTCCCGCAGCAGCTTCTCGGCGCGCTCGCCGCGCACGCCCACCACGATCCGGTCCGGGTGCAGCGTGTCCTGCACGGCGAAGCCCTCGCGCAGGAACTCCGGGTTCCAGGCCAGCTCGGCGTCCGCACCGGCGGGCGCGTGCTCGGCAAGATAGGCGGCCAGCCGCTCGGCCGTGCCCACCGGCACGGTCGACTTGCCGACCACCAGGGCGGGCCCGTGCAGATGCGGGGCGAGGGAGGCGAAGGCGGCGTCGACGTACGACATGTCCGCCGCGTACTCCCCGTGCCGCTGAGGAGTGTTCACACAGACGAAGTGCACGTCACCGAAGGCCCCGACCTCGGCCCAGTCCTGGGTGAAGCGCAGCCGCCCGGTGGACCCCTCGAAGCCCGCGACGTGCCGGCGCAGCAGCTCCTCCAGCCCCGGCTCGTACATCGGGGTCTCGCCGCGCTCCAGCATCGCGATCTTCTCGGGCACGACATCGAGCCCCAGCACCTCGAAACCGAGTTCGGCCATGGCCGCGGCATGCGTGGCGCCCAGATAGCCGGTGCCGATCACGGTGATCTTCAGGCTCATGGATGTGCTCCAGATCGGGTACGTCGGTGATGCGGCCCCGAGCATAGTCGGGGCGTCCACCGGGCAATTTCCCCGCTGTCGCCCATCTCACGTAGGCGTCCTTCGGGCGGCCCTCTAAAATTTGAGTTACTTAACGGTAATTAGCGTCAGTATCACTGCGTCTTTGGAGCGTGAGAGACCGTGGCCGGATCGGCTGACTTCGACCTGTACCGCCCGTCCGAGGAGCACGACATGCTCCGCGACGCCGTCCGTTCGCTGGTCGAGGCGAAGATCGCGCCGTTCGCCGCCGCGGTCGACGAGGAGGCCCGCTTCCCGCAAGAGGCCCTCGACGCCCTGGTCGCAAACGACCTGCACGCCGTGCACGTACCCGAGGAGTTCGGCGGCGCCGGCGCCGACGCGCTCGCCACGGTCATCGTGATCGAGGAGGTGGCCCGCGCCTGCGTGTCCTCCTCCCTCATCCCGGCCGTGAACAAACTGGGCTCGCTCCCGGTGATCCTGTCCGGCTCCCAGGACCTGAAGAAGAAGTACCTCACCCCGCTCGCCAAGGGCGACGCGATGTTCTCGTACTGCCTCTCCGAGCCGGAGGCGGGCTCGGACGCCGGCGGCATGACGACCAAGGCCGTCCGCGACGGCGACCACTACGTCCTCAACGGCGTGAAGCGCTGGATCACCAACGCGGGCGTCTCCGAGTACTACACGGTCATGGCCGTGACCGACCCGACCAAGCGCACCAAGGGCATTTCCGCCTTCGTCGTCGAGAAGTCGGACGAGGGCGTCTCCTTCGGCGCCCCGGAGAAGAAGCTCGGCATCAAGGGCTCCCCGACCCGCGAGGTCTACCTCGACAACGTCCGCATCCCCGCCGACCGCATCATCGGCGAGGAGGGCACCGGCTTCGCCACCGCCATGAAGACCCTGGACCACACCCGCATCACCATCGCGGCCCAGGCCCTCGGTGTCGCCCAGGGCGCCCTCGACTACGCCAAGGGCTACGTCCAGGAGCGCAAGCAGTTCGGCAAGCCGATCGCCGACTTCCAGGGCATCCAGTTCATGCTCGCCGACATGGCCATGAAGGTCGCCGCCGCCCGCGCCCTCACCTACCAGGCCGCGGCCGCCTCCGAGCGCGGCGACAAGGACCTCACCTTCCAGGGCGCGGCCGCCAAGTGCTTCGCCTCGGACGTGGCCATGGAGGTCACCACGGACGCCGTCCAGCTGCTCGGCGGCTACGGCTACACCCGCGACTACCCGGTGGAGCGCATGATGCGTGACGCCAAGATCACCCAGATCTACGAGGGAACGAACCAGGTCCAGCGGATCGTCATGGCCCGCAACCTGCCGTAAGGCACGCTCTCCTCGCTTCCCGGTAGCCCCCGTCCGCCCTCGGACGGGGGCTACCGGCGTATCGGCGTAGCGTGGACAGCGGGGGGCGTTCCCGGTCCGATCCCGGTCACGGAAGGCACCGTCACCATGCCCACCAGCGAATCCCTCGACGGCCGGCGCGCGCTCGTCACCGGCGGCACCAAGGGCACCGGAGCCGCCGTCGCCGAACGCCTGCGCCGGGCCGGCGCGAGCGTGCTCGTCACCGCCCGCCGCCGCCCGGACGAGGTCGAGGAGAAGACGTTCATCGCGGCGGACCTCTCCACCGTCGAGGGCGCCGCCGAGGTCGTCTCCGAGGTGAACGCCCGCCTGGGCGGCGTCGACATCCTCGTCCACGCCCTGGGCGGATCCGAGGCCCCGGCCGGCGGCTTCGTGGTCCTCGGCGAGGACGACTGGGCCCGCGAGCTGACCGTCAACCTGCTGGCCGCCGTACGCCTGGACCGCGGCCTGCTGCCCGGCATGATCGAGGCCGGCCGGGGCGTGATCGTGCACGTCACCTCCATCCAGCGCCGGATGCCGCTGTGGAACGGCACTCTCGCCTACGCCGCCGCCAAGGCCGCGCTGACCACCTACAGCAAGGGCCTGGCCAACGAGGTTGCCCGGCACGGCATACGGGTCACCGCGGTCTCGCCCGGCTTCATCCGGACCAGCGCGGCGGACCAGTTGGTGACCCGGATCGCCGAGGAGGCGGGCGTCACCCGTGAGGTGGCTCTGGACCGGCTCATGGACTCCCTCGGCGGCATCCCGCTCGGTCGCCCCAACCGCCCCGAGGAGGTCGCCGACCTGATCGCCTTCCTGGTCTCCGACCGCGCGGCGGCCATCCTCGGCGCCGAGTACGTCATCGACGGCGGCACGACCCCCAGCGTCTGAAGTCGCCCTGTGGGCCGAACGGGTGCGAAGCGGGACAGGCGTCAAATGGCAGAGCGGGGCACTCGGGCGTAGGACGGAAGCACACGGGGCCCGCCCGGGACCCCTCTCCCTCCCCAGGAGGAGCCATGACCCAGCCCGGAACCATGCCTGCCATGACCAAGGAGATGCAGGACTGCGTCGAGGCCTGCATGTCGTGCCACAACGTCTGCGAGGAGACCATGAGCTCCTGCATGCAGATGGGCGGCCAGGCCCAGATGCAGATCATGCGCGCGCTCATGGACTGCTCCGAGATGACCCGCATGTGCGCCGACATGATGATGCGCCGCTCGCCGATGTCGGCCGAGATGTGCGCGATGTGCGCCAGGGCCTGTGACATGTGCGCCGAGGCGTGTATGTCCATGCCCGACGACAAGCAGATGATGCGCTGTGCCGAGGCGTGTCGCCGCTGCGCGGAGATGTGCCGCGCGATGGCGGGCGCACGGATGTGACCCGCTGTTGCCCATGAGGGCGTTCAAGGGCACCCCCGTGGGTGCCCTTGATCCTTTGTGCGGCACGCTGGGGCCATGACCGAGACGGATGCGACGGCGGCCTTCGACGCCGCCGAGCGGGTGATGTGGGCGGGGCGGACCGAGGCGTACGCCGGGAGCTTCGGCCGGCTGTGCGCGTACCCGGTGCCCGCGCTGCTGGACGCGGCCCGGGTCGGCGCGGGGACGCGGGTCCTCGACGTCGGGACCGGGACCGGCACGGCCGCCCTGGCGGCGGAGGAGCGGGGCGCGCTGGTGCGGGCCGTGGACGCCGACGCCGGCATGGTCGCCGAGGCGCGGCGGCGCGGGGTGGCCGCGGAGGTCGCGGCCCTTCCCGAACTGCCCTTCCCGGACGGGGAGTTCGACGCCGTGGTCGGCAACTTCGTGCTCAACCATGTGGGCCGGCCGCGGACCGCGCTCGCCGAGCTGCGGCGGGTGCTGCGGCCCGGCGGAAGGATCGCCCTGACGCTGTGGGGCGCCCGGCGCGGGGCCGGGCAGGAGCTGCTCGGGCAGGCCTGCGCGGCCGGCGGTGCCGTACCGCCGTCGTACCTGCCGCGCCTGGACCCGGACGAGGACTTCACGCGCACGCCTCAGGGCCTGGCGGAGCTGCTCACGCAGGCCGGGTTCGGCGGTGCCGAGGCGGCGGAGCTGGCCTGGGATCACCGGGCCGGAGTCGAGGAGTGGTGGGGCGGCGCGGCCGGCGGGGTCGCCACCGTCGGGCTGGTCGTGACCTCGCAGGACGCGGAGACGGTCGCCCGGATCCGGCGGGAGTACGAGCGCCTGAGCGCCGCATACGCGGACGGGGAAGGGCACCTCGCCCTTCCCCATGTCTCGCTGCTGGCCTCCGCGATGGCCTAGTTGCCGGTGACGGTGACCTTCTCGTCGTTCTTCAACTGGCTCACCAGCGTCTTCACCTTCGCCTTGTCCCAGACGAGGTTGCCGCCGGTGGACCCGGAGATCGGCATGTTCATCGAGGTGCCGTCACCGCCGCTGACGCCCTTCATCGCCCAGAACATGGACGCCAGGTCCCACAGGCCCATGTCCTTGTCGACGATCAGGGAGTCCAGGCCCGCGCCCATGGTCGGGTAGAGCTTGAAGGGGTTCAGGACCGTCGAGGGGGTGGCGACCTGGTGGGCCAGCGCGGCCAGGAACTTCTGCTGGTTCTTGGTGCGCTGCAGGTCGCTGGTGGCGAAGGCGTGCCGGGTGCGGACGAAGGCGAGGGCCTGCTGGCCGTTGAGGGTCTGCTTGCCCGCCTTGAAGTCGGCGCCGGACCACTTGTCCTTGAAGCCCTTGTCGATGTCGATGTCGACACCGCCGACCGCGTCCACGATGTTCGCGAAGCCCTGGAAGCCGATCTCCACGTAGTGGTCGATGTGCAGGCCGGTGTTGTACTCGATCGTGCGCACGAGGAGGGTCGGGCCGTCCTCGGCGTAGGCCGCGTTCAGCTTCTCGTGCCGGCCCTTGGCCGGGTAGATCTTCCCGGACGTCGACCCCTTGTACGAGGGGACCTCCACGTCCGAGTCACGCGGCAGCGAGATCAGTGTGTCGCCGTTGTCGCCGACGTGCAGGATCATCATCGAGTCGGTGCGCTTGCCCTGGGCGCCACCGGTGTGCAGCTTCTTCTCGTCCGCCTTGGACATGCCCTCGCGGCTGTCCGAGCCGACGATCAGGTAGTTCGTGCCCGAGCCGGTCTCCGGCCGGTCGATGACCGTCGACAGGTCGACCTCGCGGCGCAGCTTGGAGTCGGCCCAGAAGTACGTCGCCACCGACGTGACAATCAGCACACCGGCGACGGTGATCGCGGTCCACTTGATGCGACGGCGCCAGTTCGGCCGCGGCCGGTACTGCCCGACGTCCGGGTCCACGTCGTTGTCGTTGGGCACGAAGCCGCCGCCGCGGCCGCCGCCGTAGACCTGGCCGGTGTTGTAGCCGCTGTCGTAGTCGTCGTAGCCGGCGCCGTCGTCGTATCCCTGGCCGTCGACGTACGACGGCTGCTGCGGGACACCGCCGCCGTACCCGCGCTGCCCGGGCGGTCCCGCCGGGCCGCGCTGCACCTGGCGCATCACACGGGCGCCTTCCGGCTGCGCGCCGCCGCTGCCGCGTCCGTAGCGCGGGCCGCGATTGTCGTCGGACCATCCCTGGGGCCAGTCATTCATGCGCCCCAGTGTGCAGGGCGCGGGTGTGTGCCTTACAAGGGGTGTCGGAAAATCAGAGCGGCGCTGTTGCGAAGCCGTCACAAATTCCGTGAATGTCGCTTCGGCATAAGGTGGGGGCCATGACAGACCAGGCCTCGGACGCGGATCCGGACATCCCGGGCAAGCCCATATCCGCTTCCCGCACCACCCTCAGCCACATCATGACCCACAACGACACCAACCTCCTGGGGACGGTGCACGGCGGGGTGATCATGAAACTGGTCGACGACGCGGCGGGCGCGGTGGCCGGCCGGCACTCCGGCGGTCCCGCCGTCACCGCGTCGATGGACGAGATGGCCTTCCTTGAGCCGGTCCGCGTGGGCGACCTGGTCCATGTGAAGGCCCAGGTCAACTGGACCGGCCGGACCTCGATGGAGGTCGGCGTGCGGGTCCTGGCCGAGCGCTGGAACGAGTCGACCCCGCCGACCCAGGTCGGCTCGGCCTATCTGGTCTTCGCGGCCGTGGACGCCGACGGCAAGCCGCGCCGGGTGCCCCCGGTGATCGCGGAGACCGACCGCGACCGCCGCCGCAACCAGGAGGCCCAGATCCGCCGCACCCACCGCCTGGCCCGCCGACGCGCGATCCGCGAGCTGCGCGAGAAGCGCGCGGCGGAGGGCTTCGAGGACTGAAGCCTCTTCAGAGGACTGAGCCTCTTCAGAGGGCTAAGCCTTCTCAGAAGCCGGGCAGACCACCTCGTTGCCGCGCAGCGCGCTCTGCTCCGGCTTGGCCGGGTCCTCGACCTTCACCTGGTGCACGGCCTTGAAGTCGGAGCCGCCGGTCACCTTCAGCGTCTTGCCCATGCCCGGTACCGCGCGCAGTGCGCTGCCGGGCAGGGCCGCGGCCAGGGTGCGGGCGGAGCGGTCCCAGCGGGGGTCGTAGGAGATCACCGTGCGCCTGACGTCGTGCACGGCCGCGGTGGTCGGCTGGTGGGTGGTGACGAAGCCGGCCGCCGCGAGCCCCGCGTCGATCCGCTTGGCGAGCCCGGCCGTACCGGTGCCGTTCTCCACCTGGACCCGGACCTCCCGCGGCTCGACCTCGACGGGCGCGGGCCGAGGCCCGCGGTGCGGGTGGTCCACGGTGAGCGGCTTGTCGTCGCGCAGGGCCTGGAAGAGCTTGCCGGACGCCGCCGGGTCCCACTTCAGGGTCGAGCCGAGGCCCTTCACCGGGAAGTTCATCTGCCCGATGGGCACCGTGGAGAACTCGGAGGAGGACGGGGAGAAGTTCCGCATCGCCCGGCCGAGGTCGAGCAGCTCGTCGGTGCCGAAGCCCGAGTCGGCCCGCACCGAGCCGAGCACCGCCCGGGTCACGTCCCGGAACCGCATCGGGTTCAGCAGCACCCCGGAGGAGGTGGCCCGCTCGATCAGCGCGGCCAGGAACCGCTGCTGCCGGTTCATCCGGCCCAGGTCGCTCGCCCCGTCCACGTGCCGGGCGCGTACGTACTGCAGCGCCTGCCCGCCGCCCAGGGTGTACGTGCCGGGCGCGAGGTCGAGTCCGGTGTACGCGTCCTTCAGGCGCGTCGTCGTGCAGATCCGGACGCCGCCGAGTACGTCCACGGTCTTCATGAAGCTGGCGAAGTCGATCTCCAGATAGTGGTCGATCTTCAGATGGGTCATGTTCTCGACCGTGGCGATGGTCAGCTGGGGGCCGCCCTCGGCGTAGGCCGCGTTCAGCTTGACGGGGTGCGGGGCGTGCCGCCGGCCGGTGCCCGGGTCGACGCGCTCGGGCACCTCGGCGTAGGAGTCGCGCGGCAGGCTCACCACGCTCGCCCGTTCCCGGTCCTCCGAGATGTGCACGATCATCATCGTGTCGGTGCAGTGGCAGGGCTGCCCGCCCAGCCGGTACGCGCGCCGCTGCGACTCGCTGACCTTGTCGCGGCCGTCGGTGCCGACCAGCAGGACGTTCATGCCGTGCCCCGCGCGGGGCCGGTTCTTCATGTCCTTGAAGGCGTCGACCCGGGTGATGCCGGCGTCCAGGCTGGTGACGACGGCGTGACCGATCCCGGCGGAGGCGAGCACGACCACGGACAGCGTGGTCACCGCCCGCATGGCCCAGCGCGGCCGCCTGGGGCGCGGGGGCCGCACGACCCGCCCAGGCTGCCGTGGCACCCGGCGGGGCGGTTGCGGTCGGCGCTGCGGCCGGGCGGGGGACCTGGGCGGGCTGGGCAACGGACACCTCCGGACTGCGGCCGTATGCGGGATTTGTGAGCACCGTAGGCCGATACGATCTCCAGCCCGCCCGCACGCGCCCGGCGGCGCGCACCGGTGTCCCCCGTTCGCGGTAACGTGAGCCCCCTATGAACGCCAAGCCCGACGTGCGACACCCCGCCGTTTCTGTGATCATGCCCGTCCTCAACGAGGAGCGGCATCTGCGCGGGGCCGTCCAAGCGATCCTCGCGCAGGAGTACGCCGGCGAGATGGAGGTCGTGATCGCCCTCGGTCCGTCCACGGACCGCACGGACGAGATCGCCGCCGAGCTGGTCGCGGAAGACCCCCGTGTGCACACCGTCCCGAACCCCACCGGCCGCACCCCCGCCGCGCTGAACGCGGCGATCAAGGCCTCCCGGCACCCGATCGTGGTCCGCGTCGACGGCCACGGCATGCTCTCGCCGAACTACATCGCGACCGCCGTGCGGCTCCTGGAGGAGACCGGCGCGCAGAACGTCGGCGGCATCATGCACGCCGAGGGCGAGAACGACTGGGAGCACGCGGTCGCCGCCGCCATGACCTCGAAGGTCGGTGTCGGCAACGCGGCCTTCCACACCGGTGGCCAGGCGGCCCCCGCCGAGACGGTCTACCTCGGTGTCTTCCGCCGCGAGGCGCTGGAGCAACAGGGCGGCTACAACGAGGAGTTCATCCGCGCCCAGGACTGGGAGCTGAACTTCCGCATCCGCGAGGCGGGCGGCCTGATCTGGTTCTCGCCGGAGCTGAAGGTGTCGTACCGGCCGCGGCCGAGCGTGAAGGCGCTCGCCAAGCAGTACAAGGACTACGGCCGCTGGCGCCATGTCGTCGCCCGCTACCACGAGGGCTCCATCAACCTGCGCTACCTCGCCCCGCCGACCGCGGTGTGCGCCATAGCGGCGGGTCTCGTGGTGGGCGCCGCTCTGACGCCGTGGGGTCTGGTGATCCCCGGCGGCTATCTGGCGGCGATCGTGGCGGGTTCGGTCCCGGCGGGCAAGGGGCTGCCGGTCAAGGCCCGGCTGCAGATTCCGGTGGCCCTCGCGACCATGCACATGTCGTGGGGCTGGGGCTTTCTGACCAGCCCCAGGTCCCTGGCGAAGCGAGTGATCGCCTCGCGGCGGCCGGCGGTGCTCGAACCCCGCTGAGAACCCCGCTGAGCACAGGAACGAAGAGGGCCCCTCCGCACGTCGCGGAGGGGCCCTCGTGTGTCGTTCACCACTGGTAGGGCTTGTACACGTCCATGCACTGGGAGGTGTCCGAGCCGTTGATGGCGTCGGAGTTGCCGGGCAGGTCGCCGGCCTTCGGGGCGGACTTCTTGGGGTAGGCGTCGCCCGTGCGCCAGTCAGCGCCCACGACGAGGGTGACCCCCGACACGTCGGTCGACTGCTTCACCTGGCTCATCGGGATGCCCAGCGCCTTGGCGACGGCCTGTGCGTCCCCCTCCAGATCGGCGCTCGGATAGCGCACGACGGTCCGGTCCGCGGACAGCGTCGCCGAAGTGTCGGCCGTGGCCCTGCCGTACCCCTTCCGCACGAGCGCCTGGCTGATCGTCCCGGCCCGGCCGCCGACCGCGGCCTCGGTGGAGGACTGCGTGGCGTTCTGCACCAGCACCCCGAGCCGGGCCGCGTCGACCGAAGGGGTCTTCGTCGGCTGCGACTTGCTCGCCGCCTTCTTCGCCCCCGACGGCTTGCCGTTCTTGTCGAAGGGCACGTCGTCGCGGAGCATCTGCCACAGCTTGTCGGCGCCGGCCTTCTCCGGTACGACGTGCTCGCTGTTCTGCGCGTCCTCGACGTTGGGCATCGTCACCGACGTGATGCGGTCCGACGGCACCGACTTCAGCTCCATGCCCAGGTCGTAGAGCTTCTTGACGGTGCCGATCTCCTCGGACACCTTCAGGGACTTGGTGGCCGCCTCGGCCAGGTCCATCAGCCGGCCGGTGTCGGTGAACACGTTCTGGTGCTGCAGCGTGCGGATCATCGAGTTGAGGTACATGTGCTGGGCGCGGGCCCGCATCACGTCACTGCCCCAGGCGTGCCGCGTGCGCAGCCACTGCAGGGCCTGCACGCCCTCGACCTTCTTCCGCCCGGCCTTCATCTTCAGCCCGGAGCCGCCGCGTTGGGCGGGCGTCGAGTGGTCCCACACGTTCTGCCGTACGCACACCTCGACGCCGCCGATGGCGTCGGCCATCTTCACCACGCCCGCGAAGTCGATCGTCATCCAGTGATCGATGTAGACACCGGTGAGGTTCTCCCAGGTGGCCAGCGTGCAGCCGGCCCCGCCCCGGGCCAGGGTGGTGTTGATGATGGCGTTGGTGGCCGGGTAGACCTTGCCGGTGTCGGGGTCCGTGCACTTGGGGATGTCGACCCGGGTGTCCCGGGGAATGCTCACCATGGCGGCGCTCTTGCGGTCCGCGGAGAGGTGGATGAGCATCTGCACGTCGGCGAGCGGTGGGCTGCCGCGGTCGTACTTGGCGCCGCCGAGCTTCACGTTCTCGTCGGAGTTACGGCTGTCGGAGCCGATCAGCAGGATGTTCAGCGGGGTCTGGCCGGCCGCGTTCGGCCGGGTCCGCTGTGCCTTGGAGTCGTCGCCGTTGCTGCGGCGGCCCTTCTGGATGTTGCCGTTCAGGTGCTCGTAGTACAGGTATCCGGCGCCGGCCGTGCCGAGTATCACCACCGCCAGCACGGTCGCCAACCAGCGCAGCGCGCGCCGCTTTGGCCCCCGCCGCCCGGTCTTCGGGCCGCCGCCGCGACGCCCGCCGCCGTGCCGTCCGGACCTCTCGGGCGCCTTGGCGGCCTGCGGCGTGAGCGCCATCGTGTCCTCGACCGCAGGAGGCTCCCCGCGCACATCGCTCTGCGACAACTCCCTGCCCTCCCCACCCTGCGCCATGAAACGGGTCCGTCCCGCGCCGAGTTAGACGCACGACGGACCCGATGGGTTACCTACGAGGCGCACTGAACCTTGTCCGCCGTGGACTTGTCGACCGACGGAGCCTTCGTCGGAGCGGTGAGGCGGACGCCCGCACCCTTGAAGTCCTTGCCCAGGGTGAGCGTCATCGCGGGCAGCCCCTGGGAGTTGGTCACGCTCTTGCCCGGCTTCAGCGCGCTTCCGGACAGCCCCATCAGGGCTGCCAGTTCACGCGCCTGGGGCGCCTGGTCGGGCGCGTACTCGAGCGTGGTCCTGCCCAGTTCCGCGGGCGCGTTGCCCGCGTTCTCCGACTTGAGCACGCCTTCCTGGGTCTGCAGCCACTGCAGGGTCTCCTGCGCGCTGCCGGCCTCGGCGCCGCCGTTGAGGACCCGCACCCGCACCTCGGAGGGCTGGGACTTGCTGCCCTTGAGGCGGGCGGCCGCCGCGTCCTTGGCCGCCTTCTGCTTCTTCTTCACCTCGGTGAAGGAGACGTCGTTCCTGATGGCGTCGAAGACCTCGGGCGCCCTCGTCCTGTCGACGACGACCGTCGCGTGGACCTTCTCGGCCGGGTTGTCGACCACCGGCACCGTCATGAACGAGATGTTCTTCGGCGGCACCTTCTTCAGCTCCAGCGCCACGTCCTTGAGCGTGCTCACCTTGCCGATGCCCTTGTCGACGGTCAGCGCCTTGGTGGCCGCCTCCGCCAGCTTCACCAGCTTGGTCGGGCTGGTGAGGGTGTCGCTGGAGGACATCTTGCGCATCAGCGAGCCCATGAACTGCTGCTGCACCTTGATGCGGTCCAGGTCGCCCTGGTTGCCCCAGCTGTGCCGGGTGCGGACGAACGCCAGCGCCTGCTCGCCCGCGATCTTGGACGGGCCGGCGGGCAGGTCCAGATGGGACTGCTTGTCCTTCACGGCGTGCTTGAGGCACACGTCGACGCCGCCGACCGCAGTGGTCAGCGTCTTCACGGCGTTGAAGTCGACCATCATGAAGTGGTCGGGCTCGATGCCGGTGACCGCCTTCACCGTGCGCATCGTGCAGCCCGGGTCCCGGCCCTCCTGGCCCAGGCTGGTGTTGAAGCGCACCCCGTCGGTACCGGGAATGACCTTCTTGGTGTCGTCGGCCTGCGTGGTCTCGCAGTCCGGCACGTCCACGATCAGGTCGCGCGGAATGCTCAGCGCGGTCGCGTTCGTCCGGTCCTTGGCGACGTGCAGCAGGATGTTGGTGTCCGCGTGCCCGACACTGCCGGAGTCGCCGTAGCCCTCGTTGCCCTTGCCGGTCCGCTTGTCGGTGCCGATGATCAGGATGTTGAAGGCGTCGTCCTTGCTGAAGCTGTTCTTGGCCGCGTCGCCGACGTCCGTGGTGGTGACGTTGCCTTCCAGGTGCTTCAGGTAGAGGTAGCCGGCCGTGCCGACGGCGACCAGGACGAACGCCGTGCCGCCGGCGGTCCACGCCAGCACCTTCTTGGCCTTCGACTTCTTCTTCACCGGCCGCCGGCCGCGCCGCGTCGGCGGCGGCTCGGGCTCGGCGCCCCGGCGCCGGCCCGACCGGGGACCCGGCACCTCGGCGCCGCGCACCTCCCGCATCTCGCGCGTCTGACCCCCCGCCGCGTCGCCGCGGCCGCGCCGGGCACCGCCGGAATCAGGGGAGTTCGGTCTCCGCGGACCGGGAACCGACGACTGCGGTGCGGAAGCGCTCAGTCGCAGTTCGTATTCGCCGGTGTTCGGATTGAGTACCCACTGGTCTGCGGGGTCGATGTTCTCCGCCCGCCCACGGCCTTGCGCGTCCACGGTTGTTCGAATCCTCCGTCGGGGCCACGCGGCGCCTTCCCCCTCAAAGGCGCTCGGGTCTCGGTGAATCAGTGCGCGACCCCAGGACGGACCTCGTGGCCGGGTGCACCGGATCGCTCACACTATCCGCCCAGTTCAGCGTCAAGCGACGCCGGTGACAAATTCCACCTTCCTACAACTGGGCAATCCCCCTCATATTTCTGAACTGAAGTTCGTCGTCTTGGTGCGCGCCTCACTCGCAGGTGTGCTCGGCCGCTGTGTTCCCACGGAACGTCGGAGCGGCGGAGGGGTCGTTCCCCGGACTCGCCCCGGGGGTCTGCGTGAGAACTTCCTGAGAATCCGACCGCGTCACCGCCACCGGCTCGTCCGCCCGCAGCCGCGCGAACAGCCTCTCGGCCTCCGGCTCCACGAGTTGGTCACGATTGGCGTCGTAGACGTACGACTCGCGCGGAACCGTCAGGAACTGCACATGTTCCGCGGGGATGTCCCGCAGCCCGCGGACCAACTGGTACAAACCGCGCAGACTTGCCAGTTCCGGATCCGTGGTGAGCGAGGAAGTGGCCGCGTCCAGCACCGGATACAGCTTCACGGGGTTCAGCAGGACGTCGTTGCTCTGCACCTTGTTGACGAGCGCGCCCAGGAACCGCTGCTGCCGCTCCATCCGTTCGGTGTCGCTGCCGTCGCCGATCGACTTGCGGGCCCGCACGTACCCGAGCGCCTGCTCCCCGTCGAGGGTCACCCGGCCCGCGGGGAGCTTCAGCTTGGCCGCCTTGTCGTCGATGGGCTCCTTCAGGCACACCTGGACCCCGTCGACGGCGTCGACCATCTCCTTGAACCCGCTGAAGTCGACCACCATGTGATGGTCGACCCGAATGTCCGTCAGCTTCTCGACGGTACGGATGGTGCACGCCGAACCGCCCACCTGGAAGGCGTCGTTGAACATCGCGAACACCGGATCGCTGCGGCTGCCGTCCGCCCGCCGGCAGCCGGGGATGTCCACCATCAGGTCCCGGGGCAGCGAGACGGCGGTGGCGCTGCGCCGGTCGGAGGCCAGATGCAGCAGGATCGTGGTGTCGGACCGCTCGCTGCCCAGGTCCCGCCCGTACTGCCCGTTCCCGTCCCCGGCCCGGGTGTCCGACCCGATCAGCAGGATGTTCTGCGCGCCCCGCACCAGCGCGGTGGGCCGCTCCCGCTCGTACCGGGCGAGTTCCGCCGCGGCCGCGTCATCCGGGGTGATGTTGGCGCTGAGCTTGGCGTACACGGCCCACCCCGCCCCGGCCGCCGCCACGACGACCACGCCCACCGCCAGCGCCGCCCCTGAGACCCACCGCCGCCGGCGCCGCCGCAGGAGCCCGTCCCCGGCGGCCGAGGCCCCGAGCCCCCGACGAACGCTGTCGTTCACGGTGCGGGTCCCCTCATGGCGTGCGAGCGTCATGCCTCTGCTCTTACGACGATGGCGGGGGAGCGGGGCGGGAGCCGCCCTTTGCTACTCCATCTGGGTGAGGGCCGGCCCGATGACCGCCCCCGCCCCTCTCAGCGGCGCAACACGGTCACCCTCTCGCTCTCGACCCGCTTGGCGAGAGCTTCCTCATCCAGCCGGTCGACATTCCTGCACAGCACCACGGACCCACCGGAAGCCAACGGCGCGTACAGCCCCGCGCTCAACCCCTCCCACGTGTCGTACGACAACCCGGACAACACCCGGGACCCGGGCCCCGTCAGCTCCAGCGAAGCCGCATCCGCCAGGGCCCGCTCGACCACCTCGCCGCCACTGAACTCGGCCCCCGCGACGATCAGCGCCGCCTCCTCGGGATCCACGGGCGCGAACGGCACGAACCGATCCCCCTGGCTCGGCACCTCCACGGCATAGTCGGCGAAGCCGTCCGGCGCCTGCGGGAACCGCCCGCCCAGCGGCCGCAGCGCGAGAGCGACCCGCTCCCCGCGGCACGCCCGCGCCGCGTCCAGGGAGTCCGGCCCGCTGACGACGACGTCGGCGGCGGCCGGGTCCCCGGCCACATCCGCCACCGCCCCCACCGACGCACAGGCGAGCAGCCACACGGCCGTCTGCCAGTGCGCGGGCAGCAGCAGGGCGACCCGGTCGCCGGGTCCGGCGGACAGGTCGCCCTGAAGGAGATTCGCGGTCTTGGCCACCCAGTTGGCGAAGGTGGCGACGGACAGTTCGACGCGTTCGCCCGTGGCGTCGTCGTAGAAGGTCACCAGCGGGCGGCCGGGATCCGCGGCGAGCGCGGAACGCAGCAGGTCGGCAGGGGTGCGATCGGTGGCATTCACCCGCGCAAGAGTACGCCGGGGCCGGCCCGTCACCTGCTCCCGGACCCCCTCCGTCATCCGCGGTATCCACCGCTACTACGAAGCTCGGGCTCTTCGGGGCCAATCCCAGCGGAAAGACATATCTGACGTCGGGCGGTGGCAATCTCTACCCAAAGGGGAAGAACGTACGACTGAACGTGATCTCCGGCCATCGGGACGGGTGGGGGAGGCTCGCGGACGGCGGGGGTCGGTCGGGGGAAACCGGACGCCGATCTCGCGGGACACCGCGCGGCCAACGAGGGCACCGTCGCACGTCTGCATACACTGGCCGGCCGAAACGAGTAGTTCGGCCGGTCCCGGCAGGAAGCAGAGACGACAGGTGACAGAAGCGATCCTCCTGGTCGGCGGCAAAGGCACCCGGCTGCGTCCGCTCACGGTGCACACGCCGAAGCCCATGGTCCCGGCGGCCGGGGTACCGTTCCTCACGCACCAGCTGGCGCGGGCGAGAGCGGCGGGCGTGGAGCACATCGTGCTCGCTACGAGCTATCTCGCCGAGGTCTTCGAGCCCTACTTCGGCGACGGCACCTCCCTCGGGCTGCACATCGAGTACGTCACCGAGGAGGAGCCCCTCGGCACGGGCGGCGCCATCCGCAACGTGGCCCCACGTCTGCACTCCGGCCCCGACGACCCGGTGCTCATCTTCAACGGCGACATCCTGACGGGCCTGGACATCAGGCGGCTCGTGCACACCCACGCGTCGACGGGCGCGGACGTCTCCCTGCACCTCACCAAGGTGACGGACCCGCGCGCCTACGGCCTGGTCCCCACCGACGACACCGGCCGCGTCCTCGCCTTCCTGGAGAAGCCGCAGACACCGGAGGAGATCGTCACCGACCAGATCAACGCGGGGGCGTACGTCTTCCGCCGCTCGGTCATCGACACGATCCCGGCGGGCCGCCCGGTGTCGGTGGAACGCGAGACCTTCCCGGACCTCCTCTCCGCCGGGGCCCACCTCCAGGGCATGGTCGACTCCACGTACTGGCTCGACCTCGGCACCCCCGCCGCCTTCGTCCGCGGCTCGGCGGACCTCGTCCTCGGCCGGGCCCCTTCCCCCGCCGTCCCCGGCCGCTGCGGCGACCGTCTGATCCTGCCCACGGCCACGGTCGCCCCGGACGCGAAGCTGACGGGCGGCACGGTGGTCGGCGAGGGCGCGTTCGTGGCGCAGGGCGCGCGGGTCTTCGGCTCGACGATCCTCCCCGGCGCCGTCATCGAACCCGGCGCCGTCATCACCGACTCCCTCATCGGCACCCGGGCCCGAGTCGGCGAACGCTCCGTCCTCACCGGCACGGTCATCGGCGACGGCGCGGTGGTCGGCCCCGACAACGAACTCCGCGAGGGAGTACGCGTGTGGTGCGACGCCCACATCCCAGCGGGGGCGCTCCGCTTTTCTTCGGATCAGTAGCCTGCGGGCCCCCTTCGGACCGTCGTTCGCCTGCGGGCCGGTGGGGGCTGATCGCGCAGTTCCCCGCGCCCCTAAAAACCTGCGTAGCTGCGGGCAGTCGTGCCGCTGGGGCGATGGGGGTCCCCCCTGCTCGAGCGAAGCCGAGAGCTTGGGGGAGGGTGGGCGCAGCGGCACCCGGCCAGCGCCGGTGAGCGGACCCACCCCCGGCCGGCTGTAGCGCAGGGCGCCTTACAGCAAACCGATGTCCACCCGAGGCATCTTCGGCGCCCGTCGCGCAGGCACCTGCCCGCTCAGCAGGATCAACCGAGCCGCCCGGTGCCGCTGCCCGGCATACGGCTCAAGCAAGCGCAGCATCTCCGCGTCGTCGGCATCCCGATCCCCGGCCAACGCCCACCCCACGATCCCCGGCAGATGCAGGTCCCCGACCGTCACCGCATCCGCCGCCCCATGACTGCGCTGCACAACCTCCGCCGACGTCCAAGGCCCGATCCCCGGCACAACCTCCAACCGCGCCTGAGCCTCACCCGCCGACATCCCCACCGCCTGCTCCAGCCGCGCAGCAACCCGCACGGCCCGCAGAATCGTCGAGGCCCGCTTGTCGTCGACCCCGGCCCGATGCCACTCCCAGGAGGGAATCAGCGCCCAGGTCCGAGGCGCCGGCATGACCCACATCGGCCGCTCGCTCACCCCCGCGGGCCCGGGCGCCCGCTCCCCGAACCTCCGCACCAGCAACCGCCACGCCCGATACGCCTCATCGGTCGTGACCTTCTGCTCCAGCACCGACGGAATCAACGACTCCAGCACCAGCCCGGTCCGCGTCAGCCGCAGCCCCGGCCGCCGATGCCGCGCCAGCGCCACGACCCGGTGCCGCGGCACGAACGCGTCCGGATCATCGGCGGCACCGAGCAGCTCCGGCACCTGCTCCAGCAGCCACTCGGCACCCGGCCCCCACGCCTGCGCGCGCACCTCACCGCCGTGGACGTACACCCGCAGCGTCCCGGGCCCGGCGGGCGTCCGGCAGGCCCGCCACACGGACCCGTCCCGCGTTGCCCGGAACGTCGGATCGGCCGGCCCGCGGCGCAGCGGCCCCAGCACCAGCCCGAGATCGAGCGGCCCGTCCGGCACCCAGCTCCGCACCCGCGCAGCGGCCCCCGCACCCTGCCGGGGCACCCCGGCGGGCACGGCGACCTCTCCACCGCGCACGGTCGTGCGCGTGGGCCGCGGAGCGAATCGTCCTGCCACGAATGAGTCCTACGAGTCCGAGTCCTAGGTGTCCTGAGAGTCCTGAGAGTCCTGCGGGTGTCGGCGCCGCCGAGGCCGCCGCCCTACGAGACTAGGCGAGAGCGCGCGGTCCTACGGGCTCCTCAACGCACCTCGATGAACGCCCCCGCGTCCCGCTCGGGCCGCGGCCTCGGCTCCTCGGCCGGATTCCCGATCGCCACCGCCCCCATCGGATCCCAGTCGGCAGGCAGCCCCAGCACCTCGCGCACCACGTCCCGGCAGAACATCGTCGAGGACACCCACGCCGACCCCAGCCGCTCCCCGGCCAGCGCCACCAGGAAGTTCTGCACGCCCGCGCCGGCCGCGACCACGAACATCTCCCGCTCGGCGCCGTCCCGCCGCGGGTCCCCGTAGGTGTGCGAGCCGTCCATGACGAGGCAGGGCACGGCCAGATACGGCGCGTGCCGCAGTACGTCCCCACGCCGGACCCGCTTGGCGATGGACTCCTCGCTCTTGCCGTCCCGGCGCAGATCCGCGATCCACGCGTCGCGCATCGCGTCGAGCAGCCGTACCCGCGATTCCTCCGACTCCAGCAGCACGAACCGCCAGGGTGTGGTGTGGTGCGGCGCGGGCGCGGTCACCGCCGCGGCCACCGCACGCCGGACCGCACCCGGGTCCACGGGGGCGTCGGTGAAGGCCCGCACGGTGCGGCGCTGGGCCACCGCTTCCCGCACGGCCTCGGACGTGCCGAGCCGGAACATGTCGTCCTGCGCGGTACGCACCAGCGCCCGCGCCCCCTCGCCGTGCTCGTCGGCCACGGCGTGGGCCAGCCCGCGCACCACGGCGACCGGTCGTCCCGCCGCCTTGCCCTTGACCAGGTCACCGGCGGCGGCCAGTTCGTCCGCGGTGGCGACGACGGTGGCGCTGAGCGGATTGCCGTACGCGTCCGTGCCCCCGCGCAGATCGTCCAGCACACGCACCCCGGCGGCGCCGATCGCGACGTCCGTGAGCCCCGAGCGCCAGGGCCGCCCGAAGGTGTCGGTGACGACCACCCCGACGTTGACGCCGAGGGTGTCGCGCAGCCCGTCGCGGATCGCGCGCGCGGAGGCGTCCGGGTCCTCGGGCAGCAACAGCACGGTCCCGGCAGGGGTGTTGGAGGCGTCGACCCCGGCGGCGGCCATGACCAGGCCCTGCCGGTTCTCGACGATGCGCAGCGTGCCGCGCCGGGCCACCACCCGCACGGTCTCGGCGTCGATCGCGGCCTCCCGGTCGGCCGCCTCGACGATCCGCCCCTCGGCCTTGGACACGATCTTGGACGTCACGAGCAGCACGTCTCCGTCGACCAGGCCGGGCTCGGTCGCGGCGATCAGCTTGGCGAGATCGTCGCCCTGCTGCACCTCGGGGATGCCGGGCAGGGCCCAGACCCGGTACTCCGCACGCTCCTCGCTCACGCTCCCCGCACCTCCTCGGCGAGCGCCAGCGCCTCCCGCGCCATCTGCGCGGTCGCGTCCAGGTCGGTCATCATCAGCGGTACGGCCCTGCAGCGGATCCCGTCCGCCTCGACCCGCTCGACCGCGCCCGCGTCGACGGTGTCGACCAGCCAGCCGTCCAGCAGCCCGGAGCCGTAGTGCTCGGCGACCGCCGCCGCCGTGGACTCCACGCCGACCGCGGCGAGCACCTTGTCGGCCATCCCGCGCACGGGTGCGTCACCGACGATGGGGGAGAGGCCCACCACCGGCACGCCCGCGTTCGCGATCGCCTCCCGGATGCCGGGCACGGCGAGGATCGTGCCGATGGACACGACCGGGTTGGACGGCGGGAAGAGGATGACGTCCGCCTCGGCGACGGCCTCCAGGACACCGGGCGCGGGCTTGGCCTGCTCGGCGCCGACCGGCACGACCGCCTCGGCCGGGACCGAGGCGCGCAGCCGTACCCAGTACTCCTGGAAGTGGATCGCCTTGCGCTCGCCGTCCGTCTCGACCGCCACGTGCGTCTCCACGCGGTCGTCGGTCATCGGGATCAGCCGCACGCCCGGCTTCCAGCGGTCGCACAGCGCCTCGGTGACCGCGCTCAGCGGATAGCCGGCGCCCAGCATCTGGGTCCGCACGATGTGCGTGGCGAAATCCCGGTCGCCGAGCCCGAACCAGTCCGGGCCGACGCCGTAGGCCGCCAGTTCCTCCTTGAGGTGGAAGGTCTCGTCGGCCCGCCCCCAGCCCTGCTCCTCGTTGATGCCGCCGCCCAGCGTGTACATCACCGTGTCGAGGTCGGGGCAGACCTTCAGCCCGAAGAGGTGGATGTCGTCA
Organism: Streptomyces sp. NPDC001816; assembly: GCF_042892235.1. NCBI lineage: Bacteria > Bacillati > Actinomycetota > Actinomycetes > Kitasatosporales > Streptomycetaceae > Streptomyces > Streptomyces sp. NPDC001816. The sequence continues at coordinate 18,804 of NZ_JBIATY010000004.1, read as the reverse complement.
CCGGTGTTGCCGATCACCGTGATGTCCGCGTTCGGCGCGGCCTGCTTCAGACCGCGCAGGAACCGGGCACCACCGATGCCGCCTGCCAGAACCACAATGCGCATTGAAACAGTGTGTCAGCCGCCAGGCTGACTCGTTGAGGGGTGGTGGTCGGGCGGCGGGTGGGACAAGTCTGGCAGGCGGGTACGACAACGCGTGAGGTGGTCAACCGGCCAGGCGTCGACCGCTCAGGCCGTCACCGGGCGCGGCTCGGTGCGCGCCTTGCAGTGCTGGGCCGTGCGCATCGGCATCTCGGTCAGGCCCGGGTAGTAGACATGCAGGCTCACCGCCGGCTCCAGCGCGTCGTTCACCACCTCGTGCACGTACCCGGGCGCGAACACCCGCTGCGCGCCGGGCGTCAGCGCGCGCGTGGTCCGCTCGGTCCGCTCGGTCAGCGTGCCCTCCAGAACGGTGAGGACACCGGAGGAGCGGCCGTGGTCGTGCAGCCCGCTGCCCTGCCCGGGCACCCAGGACAGCAGCCACACCTCGTAGCCGGGGCCCGTGCGCAGCCGGTGGTACCAGCGGGTGGTGGCGTCGTAGCGGACGAGGTGCGCCCACTGGGAGCGGTCGGCGGCGATCTCGCGGGCGAGGCCCACGAACTCGGCGACGGTGGCCGGGTGCTCGCGCGGCGGCTGGAGCAGGTGCGGGACTTCGAGGATGTCGCCGGCGATCTGGAGGTCGCTGTCGCTGTTCATAGGGATGCTGTGATTCCTCGGCGGAAGAGCGGAAGAGTGGGTGCCCTGAACTGGGGGTTCTGCGAAGGAGAAAACGGCCGGGTCACAGGACTCGGCGACAGCCGGAGCGCGTCTGGCTCAACAGCTGGGACAGCAACAACAGCTACAGCGGACCTGGGCAGCACCGAAGGACCCGGCGGTGCGGGTCGAGGCGAGTGCCAAGTTCGCGAGCATGCCCCCTAGGACAGCGGTTCACACCCGCACTGTCAACTCGGCGCCCGGAATGTGGGACATGGTTCACCTCATCCGGTTCATCTGTCAGGTGAAAGGTTTGTTCACCTGGCCCCCAGGACACATGGCGCACAACCGAGCGCTCAAGCCTCGCGGAACGCGATCGAACGCGGGGGCGTCCTTCTTCGTACAGAGGTCCGTACGGGGTCCGCCGCCCCTCTGGGCCTCACTCGCGTGGCAAGGTTTATGCCGATTTGAACACTTTCCGCACGGCCTTGGTTCCGCAGAGTGAATAACGGGCTCAATAGCAGATCTCGGCTTGACTCGCCCGGAGCAGCACACTTGTAATTTCACTCGTGTCGTTCAGCCGAAATCGGTAGCGGCTACACACGGGGACGCGAAAGACAGACGAGGGGCGCACATGACCGAGCTGGTGCAGCAACTGCTGGTCGACGACGCGGACGAGGAACTCGGCTGGCAGGAGCGCGCGCTCTGCGCCCAGACCGACCCCGAGTCCTTCTTCCCCGAGAAGGGCGGCTCCACCAGAGAGGCGAAGAAGGTCTGCCTCGCCTGCGAGGTGCGCTCCGAATGCCTCGAGTACGCCCTCGCCAACGACGAGCGCTTCGGCATCTGGGGCGGTCTGTCCGAGCGTGAGCGCCGCCGCCTGAAGAAGGCCGCCGTCTGAAGGCACGAACACACACAAACTACGCGAACGGCCCGTTGCCGGTGGGTTATCCACAGGCGGCGGGCCGTCGTCATGGCCAGCCGATAGTGTGGTCGCTCGTCCGAGACTCCCCGCTGCCCCCCGTGGGCACAGGCGTCCACCGCAGTCCATCGAACCGGGGCCCGTACCTCGATGTCCGTGCACAGTCATACGGCAGCCCAAGAGCAGGCAGCCACTGCAGCATTTGACCCGGCCCGCCCGCCCGAGTTTCCGCGTCATGTGGTGACCGCGGTCCTCGTCTCCCACGACGGCGCCCGCTGGCTGCCCGACGCGCTCGCCGGGCTGCTCGGCCAGGAGCGCCCCGTCCAGTACGCGGTGGCGGCCGACACCGGCAGCGCGGACGACTCCGCCCAGCTGGTCACCGAGGCCCTCGGCGACGACCGCGTGCTGCACCTCGCCCGGCGCACCGGCTTCGGCCAGGCCGTCGAGGAGGCGTGCCGCACCGTCCCCGTCCTCACCCCGGACGAGCTGCCGTACCTCAAGCGCCCCAGCGGCTGGGACCCGGTCACCCGCTCCTGGCGCGACGACGCCTACGACATGCCCGAACTGCCGCACGGCGAGCCCGTCCAGTGGCTGTGGCTGCTGCACGACGACTGCGCACCCGAACCCGACGCCCTCGCCCAGCTGCTCCGCGTCGTCGAGAACGAAGTCGAACTGGGCCGTGACGACGTGGCGGTCGTCGGCCCCAAGCTGCGCGGCTGGTACGACCGCAGGCAACTGCTGGAGGTCGGCGTCTCCATCGCCAACTCCGGCCGCCGCTGGACCGGCCTGGACCGCCGCGAACAGGATCAGGGCCAGCACGACCACGTCCGCACCGTGCTGTCCGTATCCACCGCCGGCATGCTCATCCGCCGCGACGTCTTCGAGCAGCTCGGCGGATTCGACCGCCGGCTGCCCCTGATGCGCGACGACGTCGACCTGTGCTGGCGCGCCCACCGGGCCGGCCACCGCGTCCTCATCGCCCCGGATGCGGTCGTACGGCACGCCGAGGCGGCCTCCCGCGAGCGCCGTACCGTCGACTGCGTGGGCCGCACCGCCGCCTCCCCGCACAAGGTCGACAAGGCCGGCGCCGTCTACACCCTCCTCGTCAACACCCGTGCCGCCGCGCTGCCCTGGGTGCTGCTGCGGCTCCTCCTCGGCACCGTCCTGCGGACCGTCGCCTATCTCGTCGGCAAGGTCCCGGGACAGGCCGTCGACGAGATCCGCGGCCTGCTCGGCACCCTGCTGCGGCCCGAGCGGATCCTCGCCGGACGGCGCCGCCGCGGGCGCTCGCAGATCGACAAGGGCGAACTGCGCCAGCTCTTCCCGCCGCCCGGCGCCACCGTCCGCGCCACCGTGGAACAGATCGCCGGCAACTTCTCCGGCGGCTCCGACACCGACACCACCTCGGCCGGCCGGCACGGTGGCGCCGTGGAGTCGGGTCCCGGCGGCGACGACGCCGACTTCCTGGAGATCGAGCAGTTCGCCCGGCTCAAGCGGATCGCCCGCAAGCCCGGCCCGGTGCTCTTCCTGGCCCTGCTCCTCGTCTCCCTCGCCGCCTGCCGCGCCCTGCTGGGTGGCGGCGCGCTCGCGGGCGGCGCCCTGCTGCCTGCCCCGGCCGACGCCGGCGACCTCTGGTCCCGCTTCGCGGACAGCTGGCACCCGGTCGGCGCCGGCGGCACCCCGTCCGCACCGCCCTACCTCGCCGTCGTGGCGGCGCTCGCGTCGGTCCTGTTCGGCTCCACCGGACTCGCGGTCACCGTCCTGCTGGTCTGCTCGGTGCCGCTGGCCGGCTGCACCGCCTACTTCGCCTCCCGGCCCCTCGTCACCTCCCGCCTGCTGCGCGCCTGGGCGGCCATCGCCTACGCCTTCCTGCCCGCCACCACCGGCGCCCTGGCCGGCGGCCGCATCGGCACCGCCGTCCTCGCCGTGCTGCTGCCGCTCATCGCGCGCGCGGGCATCGCCGCGAGCGGCCTCGCCCATGCCTCCGGCGCGCGCGGCAGTTGGCGCGCCACCTGGGCGTACGCGCTGCTGCTGACCGTCACCACCGCGTTCACGCCGATCGTCTGGCCCATCGCCCTGATCCTCGGCCTCGCCGTGCTGGTCCTGCGCCGCGGCGACCTCGTCGCCCACGGCCTGCGCTTCGTCGCCCAGCTCGGCACCCCGCTGCTGGTCCTCGCCCCCTGGTCGCTCACCCTGCTCCCGACCGGCTTCTTCAAGGAAGCGGGCCTGGAGTACGGCTCCTCGTCCGCCACCGCGCTCGACCTGCTCGGCGCGAGCCCGGGCGGCCCCGGCACCGTCCACGGCCTGATGCTCATCGGCATCGTCCTCGCCGCCCTGGCCGCACTCCTGCGCTCCGAACGCCAGTTGGGCATCCGGACCGCCTGGGCGGTCGCCCTGGCCGGCCTCGTCTTCGCCGCCTTGTCCAACCACTCCACCTGGGCCGGACCCGCCACCCTCGTCTACGGCATCGCCCTGCTGGCCGCCGCCGCGCTCGGCGCCGACGGAGCACGCGCGCGCGTGGCCGAGCAGAGCTTCGGCTGGCGCCAGCCGGTCGCCGCCCTCATCGCCTTCGCCTCGGCCGCGGGCCCGCTGCTCGTCGCCGCCGGCTGGATGATCCGCGGCGCCGACGGCCCGCTGGAGCGCCGCGACCCGGTGCAGGTCCCCGCGTTCGTCGCCGAGGACGCCACCACCGCCGACCAGGCCCGCACCCTGATCCTCGACAGCGACTCCACCGCGCGCGTGCGCTACACCCTCGTCCGCGGCTCCGGCGCCCGCCTGGGAGACGCCGAACTCGCCGCCGCCGACGGCGAGAACGCGGGGCTCGACAAGGTCGTCGCCAACCTCGTCGCCGGCTCCGGCGCCGACCAGGCCGGCCAGCTCGGCGGCTTCGCGGTCCGCTACGTCCTCGTCCACAAGGGCGCACCCCGCGAGATCACCCGCGTCCTGGACGCCACGCACGGCCTGAGCAGGCTCAGCCAGCAGAACGGCAGCGCCCTGTGGCGGGTCGACCAGCAGGTCTCCCGCGCCACCATCGTGTCCGCGGGCGGCTCCGGCGCCGCCCAGTCCGTTGCCGCCGGGCCGGTGGAGATCCACACCACCGTTCCCTCGGGCTCGGACAGTCGCGTCCTGCGCCTGGCCGACGCCGCGTCCGACGGCTGGACGGCCACCCTGGACGGCAGGCCGCTCACCCGCACCACGGTCGACGGCTGGGCCCAGGGCTTCCAGCTGCCCTCCACCGGCGGCAGACTCGACGTCACCTACGACGCCCCGGTCACCCACACCGCCTGGCTGTGGACCCAGGGCGCGCTCGCCGTCGTCCTCGTCGTCCTCGCCCTGCCCGGCCGCCGCCGTGACATCGACGACGACCTCCCCGAGGAGCAGCCGCTGCCCGCCCAGGCCACCGCGGGCGAGGGCCGCCGCGCCCGCCGCCTGCGCGCCCAGGCCGAGGAAGCGGCCGACCAGGAACAGCCCGGTGTGCCTCCCGTCCCGGAGGAGGTCCCGGCCGCCGTCCCGCACCAGCAGCAGTACGCCGACTGGGACGCCGCGTCCTACCAAGGCACCGAGTACACCGGCTACGGCACCGACCAGTACCAGGGAGCGGGCCAGTACCCGGCAGGCGGCTACGACCAGCAGACGTACCAGCCCGACCCCTACCAGAACGGCCAGTACGACCCCTACGCCTACGGCGGTACGGACGGGCAGCAGCCGTACGACCCGACGGCGTACCAGCAGGGCTACGACCAGGCCCAGCACCCCTACGGCACCGGCAGCGAGCGCCCCGACGGGAGCCAGCAGTGAACCGCACGACCCTGTCCCTGATCGCCGGCACGACCGCACTGGCCGCCGTCACCGCCTTCGCCGCGCTCGACACACCGTCCGCGTCCGGTGCGAGCCCCGCCAAGGCGGCCGCCGAACTGCCCGTGGAGCGTGCCGGCCTGGTGTGCCCCGCGCCCAGCCTCTCCGACATCGCCGACACGTCGTACACGTCGTTCACGCCCGTCACCAAGGGCGCGGCGAGCGGCGGCAAGGCCGAACTCCAGGCGGCCGCCGAGCAGTCGGCGGACGGCACGAGTGACACCAAGACCGGCAAGGGCACCAAGAAGAAGGCCGAGAAGCCGGTCCTCACCCCGAAGGAACCCGGCACCCCGGTCACCGGTGACACCTCCGGCGCCGACGCGCCCGCGCTGGTCGGCACCGCCGACGGGAAGTTCGCGCCGGGCTGGACCGTCCAGGAGACCACCGAGGTCGCCGCGGGCACCGGTCGTGGCCTCCAGGGCGTCAACTGCACCGCCCCGGACAGCGAGTTCTGGTTCCCGGGCGCCAGCACGTCCACCGACCGCACCGACTACGTGCACCTCACCAACCCGGACGACTCCGCCGCCGTCGTCGACATCGAGCTGTACGGCAAGGACGGCGCGATCAAGTCCACGGTGCCGGACGGCTTCACGATCCCCCCGCACTCGAACAAGCCCATCCTTCTGTCCACCCTCACCGACGAGCAGCAGACCGACCTGACGGTGCACGTCAACGTGCGCAGCGGCCGGGTCGGCGCGGCCGTGCAGGCCCTGGACGACAAGGTGGGCGGCGACTGGCTGGCCGCGGCCGCCGACCCGGCCGGCAGCCTGGTCCTGCCCGGCATCCCGAAGGACGCCACCGACGTCCGCCTGATCGCCTTCACACCCGGCGACGCCGACGCGGACCTGAAGGTCCGCCTGGCCTCCCCCGACGGCCTGATCACCCCGGCCGGAAACGAGACCCTGCACGTCAAGTCCGGCATGACCACCGCGGCCGATCTCGGCGACGTCACCCGCGGCGAGGCGGGCTCCCTGGTCCTGACACCCACGGACCGGTCGGTCCCGGTCGTGGCGGCACTGCGCGTGATCCGCGGCAAGGGAACCAAGCAGGAGACGGCGTTCATCCCGGCCACGGCCCCCGTCGGCACGCGCGCGACGTCGGCCGACAACAGCGGCAAGTCCTCGACCCTCTCCCTGACCGCCCCCACCGCGACGGTCACGGTCAAGGTCACCGCCTCGGCGGGCAGCGAGGGCGGCACCCAGGCGACGAAGACCTACACGATCAAGTCCGGCACCACCCAGGACATTTCGGCCCCGGTCCCCTCAGGGCTGAAGGGCACGTACGCCCTCACGGTGGAATCCACCTCCGACGCCCCCGTCTACGCCGCCCGAACCCTCTCGGCCACAGAGTCCGGCATCCCGGGCTTCACCATCCAAACCCTCCCAAGTGACCGCGGTCTGGTGGCGGTACCGGAGGCGGACGAAGACTTGTCGGTACTGCAGAAGTAGTCGGCCAGGAGCGGGGCCGGGGCGAAACCAGCCCCGGCCGGCCGCTGCACCGGGCAACCGGAAAACCCGGCTAGTCCTCCCCGTACCGAGGATCGACAGTCTCGGGGGTCAGCCCCAACAGCTCGGCCACCTGCTCCACAACCACCTCGTGCACCAGCGCGGCCCGCTCGTCCCGCCCCTTGGTCCGGATCTCCACCGGCCGCCGGTACACCACGACCCGAGCCCGCCGACCGTCCCGCGCGGGAATGATCCCGCCCAACGGCACAGCCTCGTCGCTCCACACCTCGGTGCTCCGCCCCTCCAGCCGAGGCACTTCGAGCACCAGGAAGTCGATCTCGGCCAGCTGCGGCCACCGCCGCTCAAGACGCTCCACGGAGTCCTGCACCAGGTCGGCGAACACCTCGGCACGGCTGGCCGCCAGCGGCACCTGGGGCGGCGCGACGGGCCCCCTCATGCCCCGCCCGTGTCGATCACGTCGACGGGGTCCGGGGCCGGTGGCGCGGGGCGGTACACGGTTGTCCATCACTGGTGAAGCGTAGTCCCCGTACGCTCCCCCCGCCCGGCGCCCACGCGGCAACCTGCCCCCGACCGCACCGCAACCGGCCACCGACACCCCCGTGTCGCAGGATGACCATTCCAGCCAAGGTCTGGCTCGTTTCCGTAACCCTCCAAGACCGCCGAACTCAAGGCAATTGACGTTGTTTGTACCGACTCATGACCGGACGGATTCCCGACCAGCACCTCCAACAGGCCCGTCCCCGCAGGTCAGAAGGGCGTGTTCGGAGGGGTGTGTGGGGCGTCTCACAGCACGACACGGTGGAGTGACCTGGTGGAGAGTCGTCGCGGCCCGCTCAAGAGTGCGGTACCGTCCAACGTCGTGAGCCCTGTACGTCGCTGTTCGCGAACCGCCTGCGGCCGACCCGCCGTCGCGACGCTGACGTACGTCTACGCCGACTCGACCGCGGTCCTCGGCCCGCTCGCCACCTACGCCGAACCACACTGCTACGACCTGTGCGCCGAGCACTCCGAGCGCCTCACCGCCCCCCGCGGCTGGGAGGTCGTCCGCCTCCTCGACGGCTCCGCTCCCGCCCGGCCCAGCGGCGACGATCTCGAAGCGCTCGCCAACGCCGTGCGCGAGGCGGCCCGCCCTCAGGAGCGCGCGGCCCAGGCGGGCGGCGGAGGGCGTACCGCGGACCCCATGGAGGTCGCCCGCCGCGGCCACCTGCGCGTCCTGCGTTCCCCGGACAACTGAGCCCCGCCCAACGGCAGTCGGCCCTCAGGCGCCTCCCACGCCACACCCCGCCCCGCGTTACGGCTCGGAGGCGCCACAGGGTCCACTTGGTGTCCGCACACCCACCCCTTGCCCCCGACGGGTAGTTTGTGGGCACCCATAGGACTTTCAGGAGGGTTGGCCGTGGCTGCTGATCTGTCGCAGATCGTGAAGGCGTACGACGTACGCGGAGTGGTCCCGGACCAGTGGGACGAGTCGCTGGCCGGCCTCTTCGGCGCCGCCTTCGCCGAGGTGACGGGTGCGGCGGCGATCGTCGTCGGCCACGACATGCGCCCCTCGTCCCCCGCCCTGTCCCGCGCCTTCGCGCGCGGCGCGGCGGACCGCGGCGTGGACGTCACGGAGATCGGCCTGTGCTCCACGGACCAGCTGTACTACGCCTCCGGCGCGCTGAATCTCCCGGGCGCGATGTTCACGGCCTCCCACAACCCGGCGCAGTACAACGGGATCAAGATGTGCCGCGCGGGCGCCGCCCCCGTCGGCCAGGACACGGGCCTCGCGCAGATCCGTGAACTGGCCGAGCGCTGGCTGGAGTCGGGCGCCCCCGCGCCGGTCGCCGAGCCGGGAACCCTCACCACGCGCGAGACGTTGGAGGATTACGCGGCGCACCTCCGCTCCCTCGTCGACCTGACCTCCATCCGCCCCCTGAAGGTCGTGGTCGACGCCGGCAACGGCATGGGCGGCCACACGGTCCCCACGGTCTTCGCCGGCCTGCCCCTGACCCTCGTCCCGATGTACTTCGAACTGGACGGCACCTTCCCGAACCACGAGGCCAACCCGCTCGACCCGGCCAACATCGTGGACCTGCAGAAGCGGGTCCCGGAGGAAGGCGCCGACCTGGGCATCGCCTTCGACGGCGACGCCGACCGCTGCTTCGTCGTGGACGAGAACGGCGCCCCGGTCTCCCCGTCGGCGATCACCGCGCTGGTCGCCGCCCGCGAGCTGGCCCGCAACGGCGGCAAGGGCACGGTCATCCACAACCTGATCACCTCCCGCACGGTCCCGGAGGTCGTGAAGGAGAACGGCGGCACCCCGGCCCGCACCCGCGTCGGTCACTCCTTCATCAAGGCCGAGATGGCCCGCTCCGGCGCGATCTTCGGCGGCGAGCACTCCGCCCACTACTACTTCAAGGACTTCTGGAACGCCGACACGGGCATGCTGGCGGCCCTGCACGTCCTCGCGGCCCTCGGCGGCCAGGACGGCCCCCTGTCCGCCCTCGTCGCCCAGTACGACCGTTACGCGGGCTCCGGCGAGATCAACTCCACGGTCGCCGACCAGACCGCCCGCCTTGGCGCGATCCGCGCCGCCTACGAGGGCCGCCCCGGCATCACCCTCGACGACCTTGACGGCCTCACGGTCTCCGCCGCCGACTGGTGGTTCAACGTCCGCCCGTCCAACACGGAACCCCTCCTCCGGCTGAACGCGGAGGCGAAGGACGAGGCGACGATGACCAAGATCCGGGACGAGGCGCTGGCGATCATCAGGGCCTGACCCACGAAACCCGCTCCGCCGTGCTTCTCGGCCGACCGAGACAGGTGGGCGGGCGGGAAAAAACCGGGAGCCCAGGGGGCAGAGCCCCCTGGGCGGCACGCAAGCCCAGCTCAACCCACCCACCAGCGGTACGCTGACCGCACATCAGCAAAGCCGTCACCCCCGAAGGGAAACCCCATGCCGCTCGAAGCCGGCCTTCTGGAGATCCTCGCCTGCCCGGCGTGCCACGCCCCCCTCAAGGAGCAGGACACCGAGCTGATCTGCACCGGTCAGGACTGCGGCCTGGCGTACCCCGTCCGCGACGGCATCCCGGTCCTGCTCGTCGACGAGGCCCGCCGCCCCGCGTAAGAGGCCCACCGCCCCGCGACGGCGAGGCGCCCACCCCCGCGCTCGACCCCCGCACAGGACCCCCGGCGATCGGAGGCTGCCGCCCATGCTCGACGAATCGCTGCTCGACGCCCCGGAGGGCCTCGCCGAGGCCGACCACCGAGGCCTCCTCCGGGGCGCGGCGGAGGCCGGCGCCCGCGTCCGCACCGCGGCCCGGCACGCCATCGAGGCCGGCGTCGGCGACCTCAAGCCCGACGGCCGGCCCCGCGCCGTCCTGATCGCGGGCCCGGGAGCAGCCGCCACCCACACGGCCGACTTCATCAGCAGCCTCGCCGGCCCCGGCAGCCCCGTCACCCGATTGGCCCCGACCGGCGTCGCTCCGGCTGCGGGCGCCCTGCGCTGGGACCTCCCGGGCTGGGCCGGCTCCGTGGACCTGCTGCTGATCGCGACCCCGGACGGCACCGAACCCAGCCTCTCCATGCTCGTCGAGCAGGCCTACCGCCGCGGCTCCTCGGTCGTCGCCGTGGCCCCCTCCGGCACCCCGCTCGCCGAGGCGATGGCCGGCGCGCACGGCCTGTTCGTACCGATGGCGACGTCGCCGTACGACCAGGAAGAACCCCTCGCCGCGTCCTCCTCGGGCGTCTTCTGGGCGCTGCTCACCCCGCTGCTGGCCCTCCTCGACCGCATCGGCCTGCTCACCGCAGGGCCGGACGCCCTGGAGAAGGTCGCCGACCGCCTGGACCACATCGCCGAACGCTGCGGCCCGGCCATCGCGACCTACAGCAACCCGGCCAAGACCCTGGCCGCCGAGCTGGCCGACGCGCTGCCCGTCGTCTGGACGGAGGGCAGCTCGGCCGGGCCCGCGGGCCGCCGCTTCTCCGCCGCCCTCGCCGAGCTGGCCGGCCGCCCCGCCCTGGTCGCCGAGCTGCCCGAGGCACTCGCCGCGCACAGCGCCCTGCTGGCCGGTCCCCTCGCGGCCAGCGCCGACCCCGAGGACTTCTTCCGCGACCGCGTGGAGGAGACGCCCGCGCTGCACGCGCGCGTGGTGCTGCTCCGCGACCGCCCCATCGGCGGCCTCACCGCCGCTCCTGGCGCCCGTGACCTGGCCCTCAGCCACGACACGCCGATCAGTGAGCTGGAACCGGAGGAGGGCGGCGATCTGGAGACCCTCGCGGAACTGATCGCCATCACGGATTTCGCCGCCGTTTACCTGGCGCTCGCTTCCAGGGCCTGACCTTGCTCCAGGTCGTCCGGCCCGCACCCACCACCGGTGCGCGAGCGGCGACGGCGCCGGCCGAGCAGCGTACGTAACGGAGACAGAGAAACCACATGGACCGCCTCGACAACACCGTCCGCCCCTACGCCTGGGGTTCCCCCACCGCCATCCCGCACCTGCTCGGCGTGGAGCCGACCGGCGAACCGCAGGCGGAGATGTGGATGGGAGCGCACCCGGGGGCTCCCTCGCGCACCGCGCGCGGGACGCTCGTCGAGGTCATCGACGCCGACCCGGAAAAGGAACTGGGAGCGGAGGCTGTCGCCAAGTTCGGTCCCCACCTGCCCTTCCTGCTCAAGATCCTCGCCGCCGGAGCCCCCCTCTCCCTCCAGGTGCACCCCGACCTGGCACAGGCCAAGGAGGGCTACGCCGACGAGGAGCGGCGCGGCGTCCCCGTCGACGCCCCGCACCGCAACTACAGGGACGCCAACCACAAGCCGGAAATGATCTGCGCGCTCACCGAGTTCGACGGCCTGTGCGGCTTCCGTGACCCGGTCCAGACGGCCGACCTGCTCGCCGGTCTCGGCGTCGACTCCCTCAAACCGTACGTCGACCTGCTGCACGCCCACCCGGAGGACGCGGCCCTGCGCGAGGTCCTCACGGCGGTCCTCAGCGCCGACCCGGAGGAGATGGCCCACACGGTCGCCGAGGCCACCGCCGCCTGCACCCGTCTCGGCGGCGACTACGCGCCCTACGCCGACCTTGCCCACCACTACCCGGGCGACCCCGGCGTCATCGCGGCGATGCTGCTCAACCACGTCCGCCTGCAGCCCGGCGAGGCACTGTTCCTAGGCGCCGGAATCCCGCACGCCTACCTCAACGGCCTCGGCGTCGAGATCATGGCCACCTCCGACAACGTCCTGCGCTGCGGCCTGACCCCCAAGCACGTCGACGTCCCCGAACTGCTGCGCGTCGTCCGCTTCGAGGCCGGCGACCCGGGCGTGCTGCGTCCCGAGGCCTCCCCGGACGGCGAGGAGGTCTACGAGACGCCGATCGACGAGTTCCGGCTCTCCCGGTACGTGCTCCCCGAGGGCGGCACCACCCACGACCTCACCCTGCACACCCCGCAGATCCTGCTGTGCACGGCCGGTTCCGTCCGGGCGGGCGAACACGAACTCGCCCCCGGCCAGTCGGTCTTCGTCCCCGCCGGCGAGAAGGCCGAGGTGTCCGGCGCGGGCACGGTCTTCCGCGCCACTGTGATCGTATGACCGGAGCTGTGGATACCTGAGGCGTCGCCGCCCGCGCGGGCTGCAAGAATGGCCCACCGGCAAAGCACGGGCAAAGCCGGGCGCACGCCCGGACGGCGTGGACGGACGAGGGCGAAGGGACAACGCGGACACATGAGCGCGTCAGGCGGTACCAGGGCGATCGTGGCGGCACTCGGCGCCAACCTCGCGATCGCGGCATCGAAGTTCGTGGCGTTCGCGTTCAGTGGCTCCTCGTCGATGCTCGCCGAGGGCGTCCACTCGCTCGCCGACTCGGGGAACCAGTTCCTGCTCCTGATCGGCGGCAAGAAGGCCCAGCGAGAGGCGACCCCAGAGCACCCCTTCGGCTACGGCCGCGAGCGGTACATCTACGCTTTCCTCGTCTCGATCGTCCTGTTCTCCGTGGGCGGCATGTTCGCCATCTACGAGGGCTACGAGAAGATCCTGCACCCGCACGAGATCGAGCGCTGGTACTGGCCGGTGGGCGTCCTCGTGTTCGCGATCATCGCCGAGGGCTTCTCGTTCCGTACGGCCATCAAGGAGTCGAACGAGCTGCGGGGCAAGCTCTCCTGGTCGCAGTTCATCCGCCGCGCCAAGGCGCCCGAGCTGCCGGTGGTCCTGCTCGAGGACTTCGGCGCGCTCATCGGTCTGGTCCTCGCCCTCGGCGGCGTCGGCCTCGCCCTGCTGACCGGCGACGGCGTCTGGGACGGCATCGGCACCGTCTGCATCGGCGTCCTGCTCGTCCTGATCGCCCTGGTCCTGGCCGCCGAGACGAAGTCGCTGCTGCTCGGCGAGGCCGCGGGCATCGACGAGGTCAAGAAGATCGAGGCCGCGATCGTCGACGGCGACACCGTCACCGGCGTCATCCACATGCGCACGCTCCACCTCGGCCCCGAGGAGCTGCTGATCGCCGCCAAGATCGCCGTCCAGCACGACGACACGGCCGCCGAGATCGCGACCGCCATCAACGCAGCTGAGGACCGCATCCGCGCCGCCGTCCCCATCGCCCGGGTCATCTACCTGGAGCCGGACATCTACAGCGAGGCCGAGGCCGCCAAGGGCCCGGACCCGAAGGCGACCCCGGGCGGCCCGACCCCGCACCCGGTCGGTCACTGAGGGGCGGTACCGCAAGCGCACTCGCCGCGCGGTAACTCTTCCTCGGCCGTGAAACCCGGCTCTGACCTCCGGATACGCCCCCAGAACGGCCTGAACTGTTCGCATGCGGACTGGGGACGACCCGGACCTCCGGTGTAGCTTGGGACGGAGCCAGACGTCGCTGCTGATGGCGGTCGGGCGGTCCCCCTGCGGACCGACCGAGGGAGAGAGGGCCTCCGACGGACTGCGCTGCGCGTACGTGGGCATGCCTGTGCCCCTACTCGGGCACCCCTGTGTCCGCCGCCGCGCAGACCAGCCCTACCCACCTCGCCCCAACCCCGAGGAGCAGCTCGCAATGACGACTGTCGACAACCGACAGGACTTCAAGGTCGCCGACCTCTCCCTGGCCGAGTTCGGCCGCAAGGAGATCACCCTCGCCGAGCACGAGATGCCGGGCCTCATGGCGATCCGCAAGGAGTACGCCGAGGCGCAGCCCCTCGCCGGCGCCCGTGTCACCGGCTCCCTGCACATGACCGTGCAGACCGCCGTGCTCATCGAGACCCTCGTCGCCCTGGGCGCGCAGGTCCGCTGGGCGTCCTGCAACATCTTCTCCACCCAGGACCACGCGGCCGCCGCCATCGCCGTCGGCCCGAACGGCACGCCCGACAACCCGCAGGGCATCCCGGTCTTCGCCTGGAAGGGCGAGACGCTGGAGGAGTACTGGTGGTGCACCGAGCAGGCGCTGACCTGGCCGGACAGCCCCACCGGCGGCCCGAACATGATCCTGGACGACGGCGGTGACGCCACCCTCCTCGTCCACAAGGGCGTCGAGTACGAGAAGGACGGCAAGGTCCCGTCCGTCGACACCGCCGAGTCCGACGAACACCGCGTCATCCTCGAACTCCTGCACCGCACCATCACGGACGGTTCGCAGAAGTGGACCCAGCTGGCCTCCGAGATCCGCGGCGTCACCGAGGAGACCACCACCGGCGTCCACCGCCTGTACGAGATGCAGCGCGACGGCGTCCTCCTCTTCCCGGCGATCAACGTCAACGACGCCGTCACCAAGTCGAAGTTCGACAACAAGTACGGCTGCCGCCACTCCCTGGTCGACGGCATCAACCGCGCCACCGACGTCCTGATCGGCGGCAAGACCGCCGTCGTCTGCGGCTACGGCGACGTCGGCAAGGGCTGCGCGGAGTCCCTGCGCGGCCAGGGCGCCCGGGTGATCGTCACCGAGATCGACCCGATCTGCGCCCTGCAGGCGGCGATGGACGGCTACCAGGTCACGACCCTCGACGAGGTCATCGACAAGGCCGACATCTTCATCACCACGACCGGCAACAAGGACATCATCATGGCCTCGGACATGGCCAAGATGAAGCACCAGGCCATCGTCGGCAACATCGGCCACTTCGACAACGAGATCGACATGGCCGGCCTCGCCAAGGTCCCCGGCATCGTCAAGGACGAGGTCAAGCCGCAGGTCCACACCTGGACCTTCCCCGACGGCAAGGTGATCATCGTGCTGTCCGAGGGCCGCCTGCTGAACCTGGGCAACGCCACCGGTCACCCGTCGTTCGTGATGTCCAACTCCTTCGCGGACCAGACCCTGGCCCAGATCGAGCTGTTCACCAAGCCCGACGAGTACCCGACCGGCGTCTACACGCTGCCCAAGCACCTCGACGAGAAGGTCGCCCGCCTCCACCTGGACGCGCTCGGCGTCAAGCTCACCAAGCTGCGCCCCGAGCAGGCCGCGTACATCGGCGTGGAGGTCGACGGCCCCTACAAGTCGGACCACTACCGCTACTGAGTCGTAGGTCCGCAGCCAGTTCCTCCGAGGCAGGCCCCCGCACCCCCGTGCCGGGGGCCTGCCCCTTTGGCCTCAGGCCGGACCCGCCCGTCAAGCCCCAGGACCCCCATGCCCCGCGGCCGCTATTCGCTCCACGATCCGCACGATCACACCCTCCTCGCGGAAGAACACTTCCAGTGCGCCCCCGGCCCGTCCGGCTGGCGCTACGTCTCCCAGCTGACCACCCCCGCGGGAGACCACAGCGGCTCGGTCGACCTCGCCCTGGACGACCTCGGCCGCCCCATCCGCCTCGAACTCCACGCGGGAGGCTGGCAGGTACGCGGCGCTGCCCTCGACGGCGTCACCTGGGTCCGCACCGACCCCACCGGAACTCATGCCACCGAAGGCAATGTGCGCGCCCACGCCTTCACCGGCACGTCCCCCGCGTTCCTCGTCGCCACCGCCCGTCTGCTGCGCCTCACCCCCTCGTCCGCCGCCACCCGCGTACGCCTCGTGGCCTTCACGGACCCGGTCCTCGCCCCACGCACCGTGGACCAGTCCTGGGCCTTGGTGAACAGCGAAGCACACGCCACTGACAGCGGCCCCCTGACCGTGGACGAATACCAGGTCACAGCCCTGGACACGGGCGAACAGCACACCGTGCACATCGCCGGGGACGTGGTCCTGTCCGCGCCCGGAATCGAGCTGGAAGACCTCCAGTCACCGCCGTCGAGATTCGACTGAGCCGACGCCGCCCGAACCGGCGGCGCTTGCCGGCGGACGCCGCCTGCTACGCCGGCGGAGCGAACCCGGTGGAACCGGAACCCTTGGCCGGTCGATCGGACGGCGACTCGTCCCGCTGCGCCGACGCGGGCGGCACGACCGGAGCCTGAGGCTGCGGCCATCCCGGTGCCTGGGCCGGGCCGGGCTGACCAGGATTCTGCGGCCAGACCGGCGCCTGCTGCCGATACCCGTTCGCCACGGGCGCCTGAGGCACCGGCGGCGGATAGCCACCGGGCACAGCACCACCGGGCACGCCGGGCCCGAAGCCGGCGGGCGCACCGCCGGCCACCACGGGCCCAGGACCCCCGAAGGCCTGCCGCGCCTCGCGAGCCTGCCGCTCATGGACCACAGCCGCCAGGAAGGCGGCCGGGTGCACGCCCTGCGGCGCCGGAGCCCCCGTACGAGCCGCGAGATCGGCAGCGAGCCGCTGACCCATGTCCCAGGAAACCTGAGGATCGAGCTGCTGCATCCGCGTCAGGTACTGCCGGACGGCGAGCCACAGCCCATCCGGTACGGCCGACAGGTCCAGCTCGGCGAACCGCCCCGCGAGCCCCGGCGGAGGCGGAGGCACGAGGCCGGCCCGTCCCACGGGAATCCGCTCGCGTACGACCAGGGTGCCCGCGAAGACGTCCCCGAGCCGCCGGCCCCGCGCCGACACCAGAGAGGCGATGCAGGCCACGATCCCGAACGTCATCAGGATCTCGACCACACCGATCGAGCCCCGCACCAGCGCGTGCCGGAACCGGATGGGCCCACCGTCGTCCCGCACCACCCGCAGCCCGAACGCCAGCTTCCCGAGCGAGCGCCCATGACTGAGCGTCTCCACCGCGATCGGACCGCCGACCAGCACCAACATGAAGGCCGCGATCGACACCGCGAGCTGGGCCGCCTCGTCCAACGACGAAGTCGCGGCCACCAGCGCGAAGGTCACGCCCATGTACACGAGCACCGCCACGACCAGGTCGAGCAACACCGCCAACGCCCTGCTCGGCAGCTTGGCCGGGCGCAGTTCCAGCGCCACCGCCTCGCCGGTCACCAGCTCACTCATGCCCGCCGTCCTTCCCCTGGCCTGCCCCGTGAAGCGCAAGTCTGCCAAGCTGAGGGCGCATCGCGCCGCAGGACAAGCTGACAGCATCACGAGCCCCCCACCAAGAGCAGTGGACGACCAGCCAAGGAGCAGGCAGACCCGATGGACCTGGACGTCTTCGTCTCCGCACACCGAGCCGAATGGGACCGCCTCGACGCCCTGCTCCGCCGCCAGCGCCGCCTCAACGGCGCCGAGGCCGACGAACTCGTCGCCCTCTACCAGCGCACCGCCACCCACCTGTCCCTCATCCAGTCCAGCGCTCCCGATCCACAGCTGACGGGACGGCTCAGCCAGCTCGTGGCACGCGCGCGCAGCGCCGTCACCGGAACTCGCCGCGCCTCATGGCGCGACGTCACGCGCTTCCTGGGTCAGGGATTCCCCGCCGCGGTCTACCGCGCGCGCCACTGGTGGGTGCCCACCGCGCTCATCTCCACCGCCATCGCGATCCTCCTGGGCTGGTGGATAGGCACCCACCCGGAGGTGCAGTCCACCATCGCGGCCCCCAGCCAGCTGCGCGAGCTGACCCGCCCCGGCGGCGAGTACGAGACCTACTACTCGAGCCACCCCGCCGCCTCCTTCGCCGCCCAGGTGTGGACGAACAACGCCCGGGCCGCCGCGATGTGCCTGGTCCTGGGCGTCTTTCTGGGTCTGCCCGTGCTCTGGATCCTCTTCGAGAACATGCTCAACCTGGGCGTCGGCATCGGCCTGATGTCCTCCGCCGGCCGCCTCGATACTTTCCTCGGCCTGATCCTCCCGCACGGCCTGCTCGAACTGACCGCGGTCTTCGTCGCCGCGGGCACCGGCCTCCGCCTGGGCTGGACCGTCATCGACCCGGGCCCCCGAAGCCGCCGTACCGCTCTCGCCGAGGAGGGCAGGGCCGCCGTGGGCATGGCGATAGGCCTGGCCCTGGTCCTGTTCGTCTCCGGCGCCATCGAAGGCTTCGTCACCCCGTCCGGCCTCCCCACCTGGGCCCGCATCGGCATCGGGGTCGCGGCCGAGGCAGCCTTCCTGGCGTACGTCTACGTCCTCGGCGGTCGCGCGGTACGTGCCGGTGAGACGGGTGACCTCGACGCGACCGAACGCAGCACGACCCTCCCAACGGCCGCCTGATGTGCGTCCGGGGCCTGTGAGCTGCTAGTCTCCTCTTCGCCCGCAAGACCCGTTGACACGGGTGGCGTGGGGAGGTAGATTCAATGAGTTGCCTAGAGCTGGACAAGTTCAGGGCTGATCGTTCAGAATCTATCTGCTTCCCGAGGCGTCGCGAATGTGACCCTGAGAAGCACCCCGACTTACTACTCAGAAATGAGCGGCCGGTTAGACGGGCCAAAAGCTTCTGATAAAGTCGGAACCGCCGGAAAGGAAACCGCGAGAGCGGAAACCTGGAAAGCGCCGAGGAAATCGGATCGAGAAAAGATCTGATAGAGTCGGAAACACCGAAGGGAAGCCCGGAGGAAAGCCCGAGAGGGTGAGTACAAAGGAAGCGACCGTTCCTTGAGAACTCAACAGCGTG